>NZ_JBLUQA010000005.1:0-578583 GCF_048068295.1 Pseudomonas sp. NY15435 | reverse complement strand
AGGCACCGGCGCCCGGCGATTCGCGAGCAAGCTTGCTCCTACGAAAAGCACGCGGGATTTCAAGCCGAACTGTAGGAGCGAGCTTGCTCGCGAACCGCACGCTACCGCCCTACCTGGCGAGCACGCTTCTGAGATGAGTTGGTTTCAATGCGGCTCGCGGCTCTGATCGCGGACGTAGTCCGCACCTGCGGGGCAGGCACCGGCGCCGGGCGATTCGCGAGCAAGCTCGCTCCTACGAAAAGCACGCGGGATTTCAAGCCAGACTGTAGGAGCGAGCTTGCTCGCGAACCTAACGCTACCGTCCTACCCGACGAGCACACCCGTTAGATGGCATGGTTTCAATGCGGCTCGCGGCTCTGATCGCGGACGTAGTCCGCACCTGCGGGGCAGGCACCGGCGCCCGGCGATTCGCGAGCAAGCTTGCTCCTGCGAAAGCATTCGGCCGGCCCCACTCTTGAAGACTTCCCGTTCGTAGAGCGTATAACGCGCCAGCGTTATCCGCCGCAAAGCAATCGGCGGATAACCCGTTCCGGGTTATCCGCCTACATATCGGTTCTGTGGGTTGTGCTCTCGCCGGAGCGCCCCCAAGAGCTAGGCGCCTTGCCCCTCCTCATCCCGCCGATGTATCCACCGATACAACGCCGGCAGCACCAGCAGCGTCAGTGTGGTCGATGAGAGGATGCCGCCGATCACCACCGTCGCCAGCGGCCGCTGCACCTCCGCGCCGGTGCCGGTGGCCAGGGCCATGGGCACGAAACCCAGCGAGGCCACCAGCGCGGTCATCAGTACCGGACGCAAGCGGGTCAGCGCCCCCTCGCGGATCGCCTCGTCGAGGCCACGCCCCTCCTCCCGCAAGCTGCGGATGAACGAGATCATCACCAGGCCGTTGAGCACCGCCACCCCCGACAGCGCGATGAACCCTACGCCCGCGGAGATCGACAACGGGATGTCGCGCAACCACAGCGCGACAACGCCGCCTGTGAGGGCGAAGGGAATCCCGGTGAACACCACCAGCCCATCGCGGACGTTGTTGAACATCATCAGCAGCAGGGTGAACACCAGCAGCAACGCCACCGGCACCACGACCTGCAAACGCTGGGCCGCCGACTGCAACTGCTCGAACTGGCCGCCCCAGGTGGTCCAGTAGCCGGCCTGCAGCTTCACCTGCTGCTCGATGCTGCCGCTGGCTTCGGAGACCAACGAGCCGATATCCCGTCCGCGTACGTTGGCGCTGACCACGACGAGGCGCTTGCCGTTCTCGCGGCTGACCTGGTTCGGCCCCTGCACCAGCTCCAGGCGCGCCACCTCGCCCAGGGTGATGAAGCCGATGCGCGAGTCGGTGGCATTGGCCGGGGCCGGCACCGGGATCAGCATGCGCGACAGGGCGTCGATATCGCTGCGCAGGTTTTCCGGCAGGCGCACGATCAGGCCGAAGCGGCGGTCACCCTCGAACAGCGTGCCCGCCTCGCGGCCACCGATGGCCACGGCGACGTTGTCCTGGATGTCGCCGACATTCAGCCCGTAGCGCGCCGCGCGCTGGCGGTCGATGTTGACGGTGAGCACCGGCAGGCCGCTGGTCTGCTCGACCTTCACCTCGGACGAGCCCTGCACCTGGCGCAGCACGCCGGCGATCTGCTCGGCAGTCTGGTTGAGGACTTCCATGTCATCGCCGAAGACCTTCACCGCCACGTCACTGCGTACGCCGGAAATCAGCTCGTTGAAGCGCAGCTGGATCGGTTGCGACAGCTCGTAGGCGCTGCCCGGCACGCCATTGGCGGCCTCCTGGATTTCCGCTTCCAGCTGCGCGCGGCTCTTCTTCGGGTCGGGCCACTGGTCCTTGGGCTTGAGCATCACGTAGGCGTCGGAAATATTCGGCGGCATCGGATCGGAGGCGATCTCCGCAGTGCCGGTGCGGCTGAACATGCGCTGCACCTCGGGCACCTTCGCCAGTACCTGGCGTTCGAGGCTCTCCTGCATGGCCACCGATTGCGACAGGCTGGTCCCCGGCGTGCGCAGCGATTGCAGGGCGAAATCGCCCTCACCCAGGCTGGGCACGAACTCGCTGCCCATGCCCCTGGCAAGCAGCCCCGAAAGCACTACCAGCACCGCAGCACCGGCAAACAACAGCGCGCGGCGCGCCATCACCCAATCCAGCACCGGCTCGTAGGCGCGGCGCGCACTGCGCATCAGCAGGTTTTCCTCTTCCTTGACCTTGCCGGTGATGAACAACGCAATGGCCGCCGGCACGAAGGTCACCGAGAGGATCATCGCGCCCAGCAGCGCCAGCACCACGGTGAACGCCATGGGGTGGAACATTTTCCCCTCGACGCCGGTGAGGGCGAAGATCGGCAGGTACACCACCATGATGATCAGTTGGCCGTAGATCAGCGCGCGGCGCGCTTCCTTCGAGGCGGCGAAGACTTCGTGCAGGCGTTCGCTGCGAGTGAGCATGCGACCGTGGTGCTGCTGCGCATGGGCCAGGCGGCGGATGGCGTTCTCGACGATCACCACGGCGCCGTCGACGATGATGCCGAAGTCCAGCGCGCCGAGGCTCATCAGGTTGGCGCTGATGCGGTTGCTGAACATGCCGGTGAAGGTGAACAACATCGCCAGCGGGATCACCATGGCGGTGATCAGCGCCGCGCGGATGTTGCCCAGGAACAGGAAGAGCACCGCGACCACCAGGATCGCGCCCTCGGTGAGGTTGCGCTTGACCGTGGCGATGGCCTTGTCCACCAGCTGCGTGCGGTCGTAGACGGTCACCGCCTTGATCCCGGCCGGCAGCGTGCGGTTGATCTCCGCCAGCTTCTCGGCGGCGGCCTTGGCGACGGTGCGACTGTTCTCGCCGATCAGCATGAACACCGTGCCGAGCACCACTTCACGGCCATCCTCGGTGGCGGCGCCGGTGCGCAACTCACGACCGAGATCGACCTCAGCGACGTTGCGCAGGCGGATCGGCGTGCCGTCAACGTTGGCCACGACGATATTGGCGATGTCCTCCAGGCTGCCCACCTGCCCCGGCGCGCGCACCAGCAACTGTTCGCCATTGCGTTCGATGTAACCGGCGCCAACGTTGGCGTTGTTGCGCTCCAGCGCGGCGATCACATCGGCCAGCGTCAGCCGATAAGCCGCAAGACGACGGGTGTCCGGGGCCACCTGGAACTGCTTGGCGAAGCCGCCGATGGTGTTGACCTCCGCCACGCCGGGCACGTTGCGCAACTGCGGTTTGATCACCCAGTCCTGGATCACCCGAAGGTCGGTCGGCGTGTATTCGCTGCCGTCCTCCTTGCGCGCGCCCTGCTCGGCCTCGATGGTCCACAGGAAGATTTCTCCCAGCCCCGTGGAAATCGGCCCCATGGCCGACTCGACGCCCTCAGGCAATTGCTCACGGGCCTGCTGCAGGCGTTCGTTGACCAGTTGGCGTGCGAAGAACAGATCGGTGCCATCCTTGAAGATCACCGTCACCTGGGACAGCCCCGAGCGTGATATCGAGCGCGTCTGCTGCAGGCCCGGCAAGCCTGCCATGGCGGTCTCCACCGGGTAGGTGATGCGCTGCTCGGTCTCCAGCGGGGTGAAGCCCGGTGCCGAGGTGTTCACCTGTACCTGCACGTTGGTGATGTCGGGCACCGCGTCGATGGGCAGTTTCTGGTAGCTGGCGATGCCCAGGCCGGCCATTCCGAGAACGGCGAGCAACACGAGATAACGTTGCTCGATGGCGAAACGAATGATGCGTTCGAACATGCTCTCGCTCCGTCAGTGCGCGTGGGACGCCGAGCTCTTGCCCAGCTCCGACTTGAGGACGAAGCTGCCTTCGGCCGCCACCTGGTCGCCGACGGCGAGCCCCGCCAGCACCTCGACCTGACCTGCGCTGCGCGCGCCGAGATCGACTGGACGCGGGTCGAATCCTTCGGCGCTGCGCACGAAGACGCTGGGCTTGCCTTCCACCTCCTGGATCGCCTGCTCCGGCACCGCGACGGCCACCTGGCGAGAGGCGCTGCTCACCCGCACATTGACGAACAGACCAGGGCGCCAGGCGCCATCGGGGTTGGCCAGGGTGACGCGAGCCACCGCACTACGGGTCTGCTCGCCGAGCAGGTTGCCGACATAGCTGACGCGGCCGTCGACCTGCATGCCGAGGTCTGCCGCCTCCACCCGCGCTGGCTTGCCCACCTGCACCCGCGCCAGGTCCTGCGGCGCCACGCTGAAACTGGCCCAGACCCGCGACAGGTCGGACAGCGTGAAGGCCGCCGTGGTCTCGCTGACCACCTCGCCGGGTACCAGGTGCTTCTCCACCACCACGCCGTCGAAGGGTGCGCGCAGCTCGTAGCGATTGCCGCCAGCGCTGGCCGACACGCCGCTGAGCGCGTTGGTTTTCTGCTGTGCGTTGGCCAGGGCGATGCGCGCTTCCTCCAGGTCCTGGCGCGCCTGCAGGTAGTCCTTTTCGGCGGAAATCTTCTCCTGCCACAGCTCCCGCTCGCGTTCGAAAGTCTTGCTCGCCAGGCTCACCCGGCGCTGGGCAGCGGCCAGCTCGCTGCGCAGTTCGGAGACCTGCTGGCTGGCGATCACCGCCAACAACTGGCCCTTCTTCACGCTCTGCCCGAGTTCCACCGCCACTGACTCCACCACGCCGGGCGTGCGCGGCACGACGTGCGCGGTGCGGTCCTGATCGAAGCCGATCTCGCCAGGCAGGCTGAAGGCTTCGTCCAGCGCCTGCGGGCCGGCGGTGGCCAGCCGGATGCCGGCGGCCTCGATCTGCGCAGGGCTCAGGTGCAGGCCTGCCTCCTCGGCTTCCGCATCCGTGGCGGCGTGATGTTCGTTGTCGGCATGGCTGGCGGCTTCGGCGTGGCGCGTCGGCGCAGCGCCATTGTGATGCTCACCGTCGGCATGGGTCGCGTCGTCGAGGTGACGGCCGCCAGCCTGTTCGCTGCCCATCCAGGCGTAGGCGCTGACGCCTAGAGCTGAGGCCAGCAGCACGGCGGCAGCGAGAGGGGTTTTCTTGATCATGGAAGCTCCAGGGAAGATCCGGCGATGCCGCGCCGTGGCGTGGGCAGCGCAAGGTGATGGAGGGTGCTGAAGAGGTCGTGGACGCACCAGTGCGCGGGCAGACTCACGGTTGGCGCAGCGGCGGATGGCGTCAGGCTCACCAGCAGCAGGCCGAGCCAGGCGCGGCGGCGGTTAGCGGGTCGCGCCGACATCGCCGTAGACCCGCTCGATCCGCCCCCAAGCGTCGCTGACCTGGGCCAACGCCCGCAGGTACTGGTCGCGCGCGGTGATCAGGGTGCGCTGGGCGTCGAGCACTTCGAGGAAGCCGAACTTGCCCATCTCGAAGCCGCGCGTGGCGCTTTCCACGGCGGTCTGGGCGCTTGGCAGGATGGTCTGGCGGAAGGCATTCACCTCGCCCTGGGCGGTGCTCCACTGCTGCAGCGCCTGCTGGGTTTCCTGGCGCAGGCGCAGCTCGGTGGCGTTGCGCAGGTCGCGGGCCTGATCGGCGCGGCGCGACTCAGCGAGGATGTTGCCCTGATTGCGATCGAACAGCGGCAGCGGCAGGCTGAAACCGATCACCGCGATGCGGTCGCGATTGCCCTCCTCGATGGCTTCCTGGCTGCCGAGGCTGACGTCGAGGTCGGGAATGCGCTGGGTTTTCGCCAGTCGCAGGGCGGCTTCGCCTTCCTCGATGCGGCTCTGCGCCAGACGCATTTCCGCACTATCGCCGAGGCGGCTCAGCAGCTCATCGGGGCTGGGCAGCCCAGGCAACGGCTTGGCGCTGTCGCTACGCACGCCACTGAAGTCCGCTGACGCCAGCCCCATCAGCGTGGCCAGAGCCTGATTGGCGTCGGCCCGCTCGCGGCTAGCCCGATCCTGTTCCAGGCGTACCTCGGCCAGTTGCACCTGTGCGCGGTTGGCCTCCAGTGGCGCAGCCTTGCCGGCGCGCACGCGCCCCTCGGCTGCGACTACACCCCGTTGCGCCAGCTCGACCGACTGTTGAGCCAGACGCTCACGTTCCTGGGCGCGCAAGGCGCTGTAGAAAACCGCAATCACCTCGCCGCGCAACTGGTTGCGCCGGGCTTCCAGGCTCAGTGCCGCCACGTCCTGGCCGCGCTCGGCCAGCTCTACCCGTGCGGCGCGCTTGCCGCCCAGCTCCAGCGGCTGGCTGATACCGAACGTGGTGGTGCGATTGCGCGACTCGGTGCCCTCCTGCTCCCAGGACAGCGTCGGGTTGCGCAAGAGGCCCGCCTGTTCACGCAGGCCCTGGGCGATGCCGATTTCCCGACTGCTGGCGGCCAGTTCGGGGTTGCCGCTGGCGGCGGCCTGCAGGGCATCCTCGATGCCGATCTCGCGGGCCTGCGCCCCGCTTGGGAATTGCCAGAGCAGCAGCGCCAGCAGCGTTGCCGGTGCGGCGAAACCTGAACGTCTTGAAAGCACGGCGAACCTCGCACGGTGGAGTCAACTTCGACGGCATCCCGTCATTTCCACCGGCGAATCTAGAAGTGCCTCTCTAGCGACAAGGTGACCGGATAATTACAAACATGTAATTGGCCAATTGCCTGTTTCCCGTTGTATGTATTTAAAAAGGCCTCGCGCGTCTTCCAGGTAACTTCAGGAAACAATTAACGCTACCCAAGCGAACCCTCTGATTATCTGAAAACCCATTAAGACCAAGCATCTACGTAACTTCCCGATATTTTAACGGGGCCCCGGATGCGACATCACCAGCATTGACCCTGAAGTCGCTACAGCTTCTAGACTGCGCGCGTTTTTCGCAGGCCGCTGAACTTTCCCGCGCCTGCGGCACCACTCTTCACGTAATTACCGGGTAACTATCCATGAAAATCCTGCTCATCGAGGACGACCACAAGACGGCCGACTATCTGCAACAGGGGCTGAGCGAAAGCGGCTATGTCGTCGACCGCGCCGACAACGGCGTCGATGGCCTGCACCTGGCCCGGCAGTACGCCTATGACCTGGTCATTCTCGATGTGAACCTGCCGCAGATGGATGGCTGGGACGTGCTCGCCAGCCTGCGCCAGCACAGCGACATCCGCGTGATGATGCTCACCGCCCGCGGCCGCCTCACCGAGCGTGTGAAAGGCTTCGACCTGGGCGCCGACGACTACCTGCTCAAGCCCTTCGAGTTCCCCGAACTGCTGGCCCGCGTGCGCTCGCTGATGCGCCGCAGCGAACGCATCGACCAGCCCCAGGTGCTGGAAATCGGCGGGCTGGAACTGGACCCCGGCCGCCACCGCGCCTACCGCGACAGCCGGCGCATCGACCTGACCAGCAAGGAGTTCGCCCTGCTGCACCTGCTGATGAGCCGCAGCGGCGAAGTGCTCTCGCGCACGCAGATCATCTCGCTGGTCTGGGACATGAACTTCGACTGCGACACCAACGTCGTGGAAGTCACCGTTCGCCGATTGCGCGCCAAGATCGACGACCCCTTCGCCGACAAGCTGATCCACACCCTGCGCGGAGTCGGCTACGTGCTGGAGTCCCGCGCATGAAGCCGGCCAGCCTGTCACTGCGCATCGGGCTGTGGGTCGGCGTGCTCGGTTCGGTGCTGACGCTCCTGCTGCTGACCCTCGCGTATCTCGCCCTCGATCACCAACTGGACCAGCGCGCCCACCGCGAGCTGGAGGACAAGCTCGGGCAACTGCGCCACGCGCTGGATGCCGACCCCGGCCTCGCCGCCTTGCCCCTGCGCGGCCATGCCCTGCAGGACCAGTTGATGGGCCACGATAATCTCAGCGCCGCGCTGCTCGATGAACAGCGCGGGCGCCCGGCGCTGTTCAGCAGCGGGCCGCATGCCGATCTGCCGATACTCGATGAGTTCGCCGGCAGCGGCCGTGCCTTCGGCTGGACCGCGCCGGACGGCCGCCGACTGCTCACCGAGCGCAGCCTGATCCGCCTGCGCGACGGCAATACCCTGCGAGTATTCCTGACGCTGGATCGCCGCAACGACGACGCACTGCTCGGCGCCTTCCTGCGTTCGGCCTGGCTGGCGGTACCGCCGCTACTCTTGCTCATCGCCCTGGGCGCACGCCTGGTGGCCAAGCGCGGCCTGCTGCCCTTGCGGCAGTTCGGCCATGTGGCCTCGCTGGTCACCACCCAGGACCTCAGCCATCGCATTCCACTGCAGGACCTGCCACGGGAACTGGGCAAGGCGGCACGGGCACTGAACCTGATGCTGCACCGGCTGGACGGCGGCGTGCAGCAGCTCACGCAGTTCTCCGACGACATCGCCCACGAACTGCGCTCGCCCATCGGCAACCTGCTGGGCAAGGCGCAGGTAACGCTGTCACGGCCAAGGGAAAAGGAAGAGTACGAAGCGGTGCTGGCGGCGAGCACCGAAGAGCTGGAACGGGTCGGCCGGATCGTCAGCGACATGCTCTTTCTCGCCCAGGTCAGCCACCCACGCGCGCTGCTGCCACAAGAGCCGGTACGCCTGGAGGAGGAAGCGGCGAAGGTCGCCGAGCTGTTCGATTTCAGCGCCGAAGAGAAGGCGCTGCGCATCGTCATCGAAGGTCACGGGCTGGTGGTGGGCGACCGCCTGATGATCCAGCGCGCCATTTCCAACCTGCTGTCCAACGCCATCCGCCATACGCCCGAGTGCCAGCCCATCAAGGTGACGATTCAGGACGACGGGGATGCAGTGACATTACAGGTGGAGAACCCCGGCGCCGGAATTGCCGCGCAGCACCTGCCGCACCTGTTCGAGCGTTTCTACCGGGTGGACAAGGGCCGCTCGCGAGCGCAGGGCGGCACGGGCCTGGGGCTGGCCATCGTGCGTTCGATCATGGAGTTGCACCTGGGCGCCGCCAGTGCGCAGAGCTCGGAGGAAGGGCCGACGCGCTTCCTCCTGAAGTTTCCAGCCTCGTCCGACTGAATCAGCGGGTCGTACGGCAGGCGACGCGCTCGGTGCGGTACTCGATGGCCTGCTCCTCGCCGAAGGAGTCCTTGTAGCGCAGCTGCACCGGCACCACACCGCAGTCGGCGCTCATCGGCGTCACCGCCACGACTTCGGCGATATCCAGGTTCATGCCATAGGTGTACTGCTTCGCCTCGGCGATCTGTGTCGGCGTGGGCGCGCTCTGGCGGGCCTGCATGACCTGCTGGCGGGCCTGCTCCATGCGGGCGAAGGTGATGTCGCCGCCACCGTCGGCCAGCGCCAGGGAGGATACGCCGGTCAGAACAGCGATCAGGAAGAAGCGGGAGAGTTTCATGGCAGTCACCTCTTGGGTGGTTGGAAGTAACCCCACCTTATGTGGCCGCCGCTAACGGGAAGCTGAGGCACGGATGACGATTCGGTTATCCGCAGGAGCGCCATAGCCAGACTTTTCCCACCACTCATCCGTGCAATTTCCCACCGGTGAACTCTCGGCATCCGACAACTGTCTGTGTGCTGTCGGCCCACCGGGTGGGATTCCTGGCCATTGGCCACCCGGATAGTTCTGAACCCGTCGTTCCAAAGCAAGTCACCCGGCCGGCGATTTCGCTCCCGCAATGCGGGTCTCGTTTCAAGTCACGTGAAGATTGCCCATGTCCCTATCGCGTCGTATCCCCGCACGAGTTTCTCCCGCCCAGACCCGCGCTCTCGGTGCCTGCCTCCTCGCCGGCCTGCTGGCAGCCGGCGCCCCGGCCCAGGCCGAGGAGCCCGCCAGCAACGCGCGCTGGGTGAACGACAGTCTGAGCACCTACGTGCGCAGCGGCCCCACTGACGGTTACCGCATCGTCGGTACCCTCACCTCCGGGCAGAAGGTGCAGCTGATCAGCACCTCCGGCGACTACAGCCAGGTGCGCAGCGACAGCGGCAACAGCGTATGGATCGCCAGCAAGGACCTGCAGGACAAGCCCGGCCAGGCCGAACGCCTGCCGTCGCTGGAGCAGAAGGTCACCGAGCTGACCACCCAGTTGCAGACCATTGATGATTCCTGGAAGAACCGCGTGCAAGGCATGCAGGAAACCCTGGACGCGCGCAAGAAACTCATCGATGAACTGCAGGCCGCCCGCAGCGCCCTGGACTCCGAGCTGAACCAGGCGCGCTCGCAACTGCGCGACACCCAGGCGCAATTGGGCGACGAGAACAAACAGGTACTGATGCGTTATATGGCCTACGGCGGCAGCATCGCCGGCGCCGGCCTGCTGGCCGGGCTGATCCTGCCGACCATGCTGCGCGTGCGGCGCAAGCGCAGCACCGAGTGGGTCTGACCTCGGCCGCCCGATCGCGGACAGAGTCCGCTCCTACGCCTGGGCCAGCTTTCGTAGGAGCGGATTTCGTCCGCGGTGATCCAACCGCTGCGCCCCCTCTCAACGGGTTAAATCCATCCCGAAGCAGTGCCGCGCCTGCGGAAACTCGCGCCCGCGCACATCGCTGGCAAAGCGTTCGGCCGCTGCCGAGATCAGCTCGTCCACCCGCACATATTGCTCGGCAAAACGCGGAATCTGCTCGCCGGAAAGCCCCAGCATGTCCTCGGTCACCAGCACCTGCCCGGCGCAGGCTGGCGAAGCGCCGATGCCGATCACCGGGATCTCCAGGCGCTCGCACACCTGGCGCGCCAGCGGCTCCAGCACGCCTTCGAGCACCACGCTGAAGGCACCAGCGGCTGCCACCGCATCGGCATCGCGCAGCACCTGGGCGATGCCGGCTTCCTCCTTGCCCTGCACCTTGAAGCCGCCGAGGGCGTTGACCTTCTGCGGCATCAGGCCGATATGCGCCATCACCGGAATGCCGCGCTCGACCAGGAAGGCGATGGTCTCGGCCATCTCCGCGCCACCTTCCAGCTTCACCGCCTGTGCGCCGCTTTCGGCGAGCACCCGCGTGGCGGCGAGGAACGCCTGCTGCGGCGCAGCCTGGTAGCTGGCGAAGGGCATGTCCACCACCACGCACGCCCGCTGCGAGCCACGAACCACCGCAGCGCCGTGGGCGATCATGGTGTCCAGGCTCACGGCCAGGGTATGCGGCATGCCGTAGAGCACCATGCCCAGTGAATCGCCAACCAGCAGTACATCCACGTGCGGGTCCAGCAGGCGCGCCATGGGCGCAGAATAGGCAGTCAGCACGACGAGGCTGCCGGCTTCCCGGCGTTGGCGGATGTCGAGGATGGACAGGCGTTGCTGCTGGCGATGGCTGCTCATGGGGTTCTCCTTTTCACGGGCTGCTATTGACCAGGGAAGACGCTACCATCGGCGCTTCGTGGCCCACTTCCGTGAGAGAGACAAGCTATGCCGTTGACGGGACAGGATCCTTTGGCACTTCCCGGCTTCGCCACACTTCCCCGGCCGGTCTGGCTGCGCGCTTTCGACATGCCATCCGGCCACAGCGTGGCGCCGCATACCCACCCCTGGGGGCAGCTGATGTATGCCGCCAGCGGAGTGCTGGAAGCCAGCACCGAACAACACGCCTGCCTCATCCCGCCGCGCCGCGCCATGTGGCTGCCTCCCGGGGTGTCCCACAGCGTGCGAGCGCGGACTGCCGTGGTGTTCCGCAGTTTCTACCTGGCCGCGGATATCGCTGCGGGACTCGGCCCTTGCCGTGTCGTGGAAGTCTCGTCACTGCTGGACAACCTCATCCAGCGCGCCAGCGAGTTCGCCAGCGACTATCCCGACGAAGGACCGGAAGCACGCTTGATGCAGGTGCTGGTGGATGAACTGCACAATGCGCCGAATTCCGGCCTTGACCTGCCACTGCCCCGTGATGCCCGGCTGCGGCGCGTCACCGACCATCTCCAGGAGCACCCCGGCGAACGATTGGGCATCGAGGACTGGGCACAGCGCGTCGGGGCCTCGCGGCGCACCCTGGCGCGGCTGTTTCGCGACGAGACCGGCCTGTCGTTCCGCGAGTGGCGCGAACGGGTTCGCCTGCTGGCGGCGCTGCCAAGGCTGGAGCGCGGCGAGTCGGTGACGTTGATCGCCGGCGAGCTGGGGTATGAATCGACCTCGGCGTTCATCGAGTTGTTTCAGCGCCAGCTGAAGACTTCCCCCGGAGCCCTGGCCCGGCAAATGCGGGCCGGCGGTGCGTAGCACCGACCTGCGTTCAGCCGCTAGCGCTGCGGTGGTCCGGGTTCGCGAGCAAGCTCGCTCCTACAGGTTTCGCCGTGCGCCGTTTCGCCAGCGTACAAGGGCAATGGGCCTTGATTAGCGGCATTTCTCGTAGGGCGCATAACGCGCCAGCGTATCCGCCGCTCGCCCTGAATCGCGGCATCAACATGAACATTTCTTATATTCATCACAAGAACATTGAGTTTGTCTCATGAAGGCAACGCCGGGAGAATTTATCCATTGTTGATTCACTGGAGAGATTCACATGGCGCTGGCACACAACCTCGGCTTTCCCCGCATCGGCCGCGACCGCGAGCTGAAGAAGGCCCAGGAGGCCTTCTGGAAGGGTGAGCTGGACGAAGCCGGCCTGCGCGCCGTTGGCCGCGAGTTGCGCGCCGCCCATTGGCAGGTGCAGAAGAACGCCGGCATCGAGTTGCTGCCGGTCGGTGACTTCGCCTGGTACGACCAGGTGCTGACCCACTCGCTGACCTTCGGCGTGATTCCCGAGCGCTTCCGTGTCCACGGCGACGCCAAACCGACCCTGCAGACCCTGTTCGCCATGGCGCGAGGCGTGAGTGCGGGTTGCTGCGGTGCGCATGCCCAAGAGATGACGAAGTGGTTTGACACCAACTACCACTACCTCGTCCCCGAGTTCAGCGCTGACCAGCAGTTCGAGCTGGGCTGGGAGCAACTGTTCGAGGAAGTGGAAGAGGCGCACGCGCTGGGTCACGCGGTAAAACCGGTAGTGATCGGCCCGCTGACGTACCTCTGGCTGGGCAAGACCAAAGGCAACGACTTCGACAAGCTCGACCTCGTGGAACGCCTGCTGCCGTTATACGGCCAGATATTCCGCCGCCTCGCCGCGCAGGGTGTGGAGTGGGTGCAGATCGACGAACCGATCCTTGCCCTCGACCTGCCGCAGGACTGGAAGAACGCCTTCGAGCGCACCTACAACCTGTTGCAGAGCGAGCCGTTGAAGAAGCTGGTGGCCACCTATTTTGGCGGCCTGGATGACAACCTGGGGCTGGCTGCCGGCCTGCCGGTAGACGGCCTGCACCTCGACCTGGTGCGCGCGCCGGAGCAGTTCCCGACTATCCTCGACCGCCTGCCGGCCTACAAGATTCTCTCCCTTGGCGTGGTCAACGGCCGCAACGTCTGGCGCTGCGACCTGGAGAAGAGCCTGGAAGTGCTGCGCCACGCCCATGACCGCGTGGGGGATCGTCTGTGGGTCGCGCCGTCCTGCTCGCTACTGCATAGCCCGGTGGACCTGGAGCGCGAGGACCAGTTGGATGCCGAGTTGAAAAGCTGGCTGGCCTTCGCTGTGCAGAAGTGCGCCGAAGTCGCCCTGCTCACCCGCGCCGTCAACCAGCCCGAAGCCCCGGAAGTCCTGGCCGCACTGCAGCGCAGCCGCGCCGTGCAGGCCAGCCGCGCCGCCTCGCCGCGTATTCACAAACCGGAGGTGAAAGCCCGCCTGGCCGCCGTCAAGGCGCAGGACAGCCAGCGACATTCGCCCTTTGCCGCGCGTATCGTCAAACAGCGCGCCGGCCTGAACCTGCCGGACTTCCCCACCACCACCATCGGCTCCTTCCCGCAGACCTCCGCCATCCGTCTAGCACGACAGGCGTTCAAGCAGGGCAAGCTCAACGTCGCTGATTACACCGAGGCCATGCACAGCGAAATCCGCCACGCCGTGGAGATCCAGGAGCATCTGGGCCTGGACGTACTGGTGCACGGCGAGGCCGAACGTAACGACATGGTTGAGTACTTCGCCGAGCAACTCGACGGCTACCTCTTTACCCGCTTTGGCTGGGTGCAGAGCTATGGCTCGCGCTGTGTGAAGCCAGCGGTGATCTTTGGCGACCTGAGCCGTCCGCAACCGATGACCGTGGACTGGATCAGGTACGCCCAGAGCCTTACCGCGAAGGTGATGAAGGGCATGCTGACCGGCCCGGTGACCATGCTGATGTGGTCCTTCCCGCGCGAGGACGTCTCCCGCGAGGTGCAGGCACGCCAACTGGCCCTGGCGATCCGCGACGAAGTGGTGGACCTGGAAGCCGCCGGCATCCGCATCGTGCAGATTGACGAAGCCGCCTTCCGCGAGGGCCTGCCGCTGCGCCGCAGCGACTGGGGCCGCTACCTGGACTGGGCCACCGAGGCCTTCCGACTGTGCGCCTCCGGCGTGCGCGACGAAACCCAGATTCATACCCACATGTGCTACAGCGAGTTCAACGACGTGATCGAATCCATCGCGGCGATGGACGCCGACGTCATTACCATCGAGACCTCGCGCTCGGACATGGAACTGCTGGAGGCCTTCGAGAAGTTCGAGTACCCCAACGAGATCGGCCCGGGCGTCTATGACATCCACTCGCCGCGCGTGCCGGGCAAGGACGAGATGGTCAAGCTGCTGCGCAAGGCGGCGCAGCGTATTCCCGCCGAGCGCCTGTGGGTCAACCCTGACTGTGGCTTGAAAACCCGCGCCTGGCCGGAGACGGAAGCAGCGCTGATAAACATGGTCGCGGCGGCCCGCGAGCTGCGCAAGGACGCGGCGTTGCTGGGCTGACCGGCGGGTTCCGCCGCGCCGAAGGTGAGCGATGCAAACCTCGTTGCGGCGATGAAACATCGCGGACAGAGGCCGCTCCTACGAATCCGATTTCGCGCGTAGGAGCGGACTCTGTCCGCGATCGGATTCAGCCCGCAGCGGACCATCGGCAATCTCCCGCAACGGCGTGTCGATCCGGCAGATGAGCGCGTCGCCGGACAGGCGTAGTCTTGAAGCCCAACGAACCGGATGCAGGACCAGACATGAAGCAGCTGCTCATCATCGGCATCGGTGCTGGCGACCCCGAATACCTCACCGTGCAGGCGATCAACGCGATGAACCGCGCGGATGTGTTCTTCCTCATGGACAAGGGCGCGAGCAAGGACAAGCTGCTCCAGCTGCGCCGGGACATTCTCGAGCGCTACGTCACCCGTACCGATTACCGCATCGTTGAAGCCGACAGCCCCGAACGCATCCGCGAAGGTGACTACGCCGGGCAGGTGCGTGACCTCAACCAGGCCAAGCAGCAGGTGTTCGAACGCCTGATCGCCGACGAACTGCAGGAGGGCCAGTGCGGCGCCTTCCTCGTCTGGGGCGACCCGTCGCTCTACGACAGTACCCTGCGCATCCTCGACGCCATCCTGCGCGAGGGCCGGGTGAGTTTCGATCATCGGGTGATCCCTGGCATCACCAGCGTGCAGGCCCTCGCTGCGCGCCACCGGGTACCGCTGAACGCCATCGGCCAGTCGGTGCTGATCACCACCGGTCGGCGTCTGGCTGAAGGTTTCCCGGATAACGCCGAGAGCGTCGTGGTGATGCTCGACGCCGAGGACACCTACCGCCAGCTGGACGACCCGGAGCTGGAAATCTACTGGGGCGCCTACGTCGGTACGCCGGACGAAATCCTGCGCAGCGGGCGGCTCACCGAGGTTGGCGAAGACATCCAGCGCACCCGCCAGGCAGCCCGCGAGGCAAACGGCTGGATCATGGATACCTACCTGCTGCGTCGCCCCGCTGCCGAGCACTGATGGCGCTGTTCAGCGCGAGCTGGAGAAGCTCCGGGTGGCCGTCGCGGCATTGACTGGGTGGGATGGCAAGCGGGTGAATACCAGGTCGCCCTTCACGGCATCCGACTGGGCCATCGATGTGCGCACAGAGCTATTCGCAGAGCTGTCGGCTGCGGGCAGCGGCAACGCCTGCAGAGCTGGCGCCGCCTCGCGCACAATTTCCGGCGCAGTAGTCGCCAGCATGCCGTCGCCGCGGCGGGCGGCCGGAAACCGAGTGAACACGATGGCGCCAGCGGTGGGCACCACTTCAGCCTCTGATTCGGCCAGGTGCGTATCGTCCGGCAGGCTGAAGGTACCCAGCGTCAGCCGATTGAGACGATACGGCGTGAGGGTGGTGACGATCGCGTTGCCCCAGCGGTCGGTGGTGACTCCGTACTGGTTGTCGACCCCGATACCTGGGGAGTCCGCCACGTTGACGATCGCCACTGTCTCCCCCAGGCTCTGGCCCAGGGTGATACCGCCCGAATGCGCCACGACGCTCCCGGAAAGCTCACCGGTCTGCATGCGATACCCGTCCCCCCGCGAGTAACCGACGCGCAGTTCTCCCGCGTTGTATTGGTAATCCAGGCTCACGTCCTGGCCCTCCCCTGAGCGCTGGCTCTGGCTGGCACTGGCGTCATAGCTGAGGCTGAAGTCGGAAAACAGGGTCCCGCTGACGCCAGCGCGACGGCTGCTGGAGTCGTTATGTGCCAGTGTCTCGTCGAGATTGAGCTTCACCCGCGGCACGCCCAACGCGCCCAGGGGAATGCTGAAGGAGACGCCGAGCTGGCTCTGCGCCTGGTTGAACAGGCTGTCTGTGTATTCGGCATAAAGCGAAACATCCACGTCACCCCAGGTTGCGCTGTAGCCGAACTCGAGGGAAGTCTCGCCCCTGTCCTTTCCTCGCATCGCCTCGCGCACCACCGTCAGGTAGAGGCTGTCCGATTCCGAGAAGTACTGGTTGTAGCTGGCCTCCAATCGGTACTTCTTCTCTGCATCGAATACTCCAATGAAGACACCCTCCTCCCAGTCCCACCAGTAGGTCTGCTGTTGCGACACCGTCTGGCCGAATGTGCGATAGCGCTGGTCGGGGTAATACTGCGCCAGCACATTCAGGGAGGATTCCAGGGTCGGGAATGCCTTGGCATAGCGCAGCCGTGCCATGCCGCCACGATCGTTTTCGGTTCGTCGCGGGTCCTCGGCGCTGGAGATGCTGTAGTCCACGGATAGCGTGCCCCACTCCCCCAAACTCCTGCCAATGCCCAGCGCAGCGCTGCGGTAGATGTCCGCCGCCAGGAAGCCGCCAAAGAGCGTGAAATTGCTCGGCAGGCCATACCCCACGCCGATCTGGTAGAAGGTCGGTTCCACCTGATCGATGCCGTGGTAAGGACGAACCTTCCCCGCCGTCACGTCGTACTTCCATTGGCGGTCATGCACCAGGTTCGGCATGACCGAATAAGGCACCCTGCGCACGCTCTCGGTGCCGTCGCTCTCCTTGATCGTGGTTTCAATGTCGCCGCTGTGATCGGGGGGATAGACATCCTTGAGCACAAAGGCTCCCGGTGAAACGAAGGTCTGATAGATCACCTCGCCGTTCTGGCGAACCTTCACTTCGGCATTGCTGTGCGCGTACCCCCTGATCCAGGGGAATGTGCCGCGCAATCTGTTCGGCAGCATGCGCTCATCCGAAGCCAGGCTGGCGCCGCGAAAGCGGATGCTGTTGAACAGCGTCGAGGCCGTCGCACCGTCGCCGATCGAGAGCTGGCTGCGCCAGTCGGGAATGTCCCGGTACGCCAACGCCCGTTCGGTGTACCACTGCGCCTTACCCCAGGTTTCCTGCTGATAGACCGGCTCATACCGCAAGCGCCAAGCGTCCAGGTTGACCCCCGTGTTCAAGTCGGCATACAGGCTTGCCTGCCGATCCGCGTCGGCATACTGGCTACCGCCATAACGGGCGTAGTTGAGGCGATAGTCAACGAATCCCGCCGTGACCCCGTTGTCCCAGCGACGCGTATCAGGCTCATTATCCCCATCTTCCACCTGCGAACCTGGCAGCGTTATCCTCAATAACTGCGTACTCTCGTCGTAGGACTTCCTTATATGGCGCCGCTGTAACGCCGGCGCCGTCAGGCAGCCGCCTTCGGTTAACTCCGCGCTTTTGGCACTTGCCTGCCTTACCTTTAACTGCCGCAATAAGTGCGGTGAAATACAGGCATCCAGATCATTATCGAACTCGATATCCAGACGCCCCTTGTAAGTATCATTAACCATCACATGGGCCGCCTTCATATCGGCCCAGCACGAGCCGGCCAAGCATGAAACAATGAATAACGATAACCGCGTGAAGTAATTCATTCACCAGTAACTTCACATCAAAGTCCAAGGAAAGAAAAAGGCGCCGAAGCGCCTTCTTCCCTATTGCAGGGCTGATTAACCGCGCAGTGCGGCCAACTCCGCCTGAGCCTGACGCAGCTCAGCGGTGATTTCCTTCACTTCAGCCTGTTTCTCCTGCAGCTTGCTCTGGTACTTGTCGACTTTCTTGGCGTCGCCCTTGGCCTGGGCCTCACGGAGGTCAGCCTGAACTTCGCGAACGTCGTCCTGCTTGTCGCGCAGCTTGCTCTCGAGCTTGGAGACTTTCTTCTCGGCATCCTTGGAAACGCTGGCGTCGGTGCAGTGAGCATTCACTTCACTGAGCGCTCTTTTCAGGCCAGCAAGTTGGTTGGCGTTGCCATACTTCTGTGCTTGCTGAATCTGATTTTCGATAGAAGCGCGTTTTGCTGAACAATCTGCCGATGCCACCGTGGTGAAACCTGCGCCCAGGGCGAGCACAAGCGGCAATGCAGCGAATTTAATCTTGTTCATCATGAATTCCTTTTATCAATCCTTAATTGAGCGGAAGTGGCCACTCCCACGAACATGTTAGGGACCTGGAATTTTATTGGTACCGCCCGAAAGCCAAATGCCTTATGGAAACACCCGTGGCACCCGTGGGAAATATCTCCATATTATCTTGTTACAAAGCCTCGCCTAATAATCCGCACCCCTTGCAACTTTCACTAAAACCATCTATCAAATTGCCCCCAAAATAAAAGGCCATTGGCCATACGATCGGCAGAAGAACAATCAATTAATCGGTATTTCCCGCCAATACGGATTGGCCTGCGGGGTCTCAACAGGGAGACCTACCCGCTGCGGCGCGCGCCGAAGAACGCCTGAGCAGCCGGCGCAAAAGCGGCTAGAGTGATTTCGTTGTGTCGACAACACCCGCCGGAGCGCTCCGCTCATGCCCAACGCCACCCTCACCCGCTTCATCGAACACGCCACCCAGCTCAGCCGGCAGGAATCCGAACCTTGCCAGTGCGTGGCCTCGCTGGCGCCCTTCATGATGGAGCTGCTGACCCATGCCGGCGACTTCCTCGAAGCGCACCACTACCAGAGCGACCCGTTCCACTATGCGCGCAACCTGATCTACCAGGCGCCGGACGACAACCTGTCGCTCTACGCCCTGGTCTGGTCGCCGGGCCAGTGGACGCCGGTACACGACCACGGCAGCTGGGGCGTGGTGGGCATAGTCGAGGGCGTGCTGGAGGAACGCAGCTACGTGTGCCTGTCCGCCGACCGCAACCGCGACGAAGGCATCGAGCTGGTCAAGGGCGGCATGATCCTGCTGCCACCCGGCGCGGTCACCAGCTTCGTCCCCAATCCCGACCACATCCACGTCACCGGCGTCCCCGCCGACCGTCCGCGCGCGGTCAGCCTGCATCTCTATGGACGGATGATGAACAACTACCACATCTATGACGTCGAGGCCGGCACACGGCACTTCGTCGAGGTGGAGCACAACGGCTGAATTGCCGCCCGAGCCGGCCCCCCGAATGCTCCCAGGGGCTCGCTCGGCGCGGTCTATACTGATCCCGGCGCGTGCGAAGGAAGTGCTGTGGCGCGCCCCCATCGGCGGAGGAAGGTCAATGAATGCACCTGGTCCCGTTGTTCGCCCGACGATTCTGATCGTCGACGATGCCCCCGAGAACCTGACGCTCCTCTCGGAGCTGCTCAAGCTGCTGTACCGCGTCAAGGCCGCACGCACCGGCGAAAAGGCATTGCAGATCGCCCAATCCGATGAGCCGCCTGACCTTATCCTGCTGGACGTGATGATGCCCGGCATCGACGGCTTCGAGGTCTGCCGGCGCCTGCGCGGCGAGGCCCGTACGCGCCATATCCCGGTGATCTTCATCACCGCCCAGGGCGCGGCCGACGACGAGATTCGCGGCCTGGAGCTGGGCGCAGTGGACTACCTGACCAAGCCGATCAACCCGCCGACCGTGCTGATGCGCGTGGACAACCAGTTGCGCATCAAGGCCGCCGCCGATTTCCTGCGCGACCAGAACGACTTCCTCGAACAGGAAGTGCAGCGCCGCACACGCGAGCTGGCAGCCATCCAGGACGTCACCATCATCGCCATGGCCTCCCTGGCCGAAACCCGTGACAACGAAACCGGCAACCACATTCGCCGGACCCAGCACTATGTCCGCACGCTCGCCGAGCACCTGCAGCAGCACCCGCGTTTCGCCGCTGATCTTGATGAGGAAACCCGGCAGCTGCTGTTCAAGTCCGCCCCGCTGCACGACATCGGCAAGGTCGGCATCCCGGACTATATCCTGCTCAAGCCGGGCCGGCTCACCACCGATGAATTCGAAGTCATGAAGACGCACACCACGCTCGGGCTCGATGCCCTGGAGAAGGCCGAAGAACGCCTTGGCATGGACGTGCCCTTCCTGCGTCTGGCCAAGCAGATCGCATACGGTCACCACGAAAAATGGGATGGTTCCGGCTACCCCCAGGGCCTGGCCGGCGACGCGATCCCGCTGTCGGCCCGGCTGATGGCGGTGGCCGATGTCTATGACGCGCTGATCAGCCGGCGTATCTACAAGAACGCCATGCCCCACGAGGCCGCCGTCGAGCACATTCGCAGCCAGCGCGGCCTGCATTTCGATCCGGACGTGGTGGATGCCTTCCTCACATTGCAGGACGAATTCCGCCGCATTGCCGAGCAGTTCGGTGACAAGGAAGCATCAGCGGACGCCGCCGTCATGCCGGGCCGAAAGGCGTAAACCTCTCCCTGCAGCAAGGCAGGTTTGCCAGGAGGCCGCTTGATGGTAACTCCACTCGGCTTTCTACAGCGACTGAAGCTCAGGACCCGGTTGGTGCTCGGGTTTGGCGGCATACTGCTGCTTGCCCTGTTCATGGGCTTGTACAGCCTGTACGTCCAGCGAGAGCAGACTCAGCGGATCACTCAGATCTACGAAAAGGAAATGCTCGGCCTCGCCCATATCGATGCCGCCCGTGTCGCGCTGGCCAGCCTCGGCAGGAGCGTTCGCCAGGCGGTGCTCGCGGCGGACCCCGGCGCCAGGGAACAGGCATTGGAGCAACTCAAGGAAACCCAGGCGATTCTACGCGAGGAGATCGAACAGGCGCGCCCGCTCATCTACCGCACCCGCGCGCAGCAGGAACTGATACGTTTCGAGGTCGCCTACGAGGAATACCAGGGCCAGATCGACCGGGTGCTGCAACTCAACGACCAACCTGCCAGCGCGGGCCGCTCCTCGGACCTCGCGGCGATTGCCCTGCTGTCGTCCACTGAGCTCCAGCGCCCTGCCGAGGTCGCCAACCTGGCCCTTTCCGAGGTCGGGCAAATCAAACGCGCAGGCGCGGACCTGGAGGTCAATCGCGCCTCCGAGCACTTTCTGCGCAGTGTCGAGCTGACGTTCTGGCTTCTCGCGCTATGCGTAGGCGGCGGGTTCCTCTTCGGCATTCTCATCAGCCTGTCCATTCGCCGCCCCGCGGAGAAGCTCAGGCACTCGGTCGACACGCTGAGCAAGGGCGAGCTGAACGTGATGGTGCCCTTCCAGGATTACCCCAATGAAATCGGCGAGATGGCGCGCGCGATCACCGCGCTGCAGTCCGAAGCCCGCCAGATGGCGGACCAGCGCTGGGTAAAAACGCAGGTGGCAACACTCAGCACCGCCATGCAATCCGTCGCTGGATCCAGCGAGCTGGGCAACCGCACCCTGGAGACGCTCGCCCCGCCCCTGGCGCTGCGACGCGCCACCCTGCATGTTCACGATGAGAAGAGCGCCGAGCTGGTGTTGCTGGGCAACTACGCGCCGGGCCCGGACTCACCGGCGCGAGTGCCTATCGGCCAGGGTCTGATCGGTCAGTGCGCGAAGCAGCGTACGGCGATCCACCTGCTGTTGCCCGAACCTCAGGTGGAAGGCGAATGCTCCCCGCCGCGGGTGCTCGACCTGCAGCCGCTGATCCATGGCGACCGCCTGGTCGGCGTGCTGGCACTGGAGAGCTTGCAGGAATTCGGCTCGAGCCAGCTCGCCCTGCTCGATGAATTCGTCCCGCTGCTGGCCATGAACCTGGAAATCCTCGAACGCACGTCGCGCACCGAACAACTGCTCAAGGAAACCCGCACGCAGGCCGAACAGATGGAATGCCAGGCCTCGGCCCTGCTGGAAAGTGAAAGGCAGCTGCAATACATCCTCGATTGCAGTCCGGTCAGCGTCGCCATCTCCACGCACGGTCACCTGCACCTGGTCAACCCGGCGTTCGCCACCAGCTTCGGCCTCAGAGCCGGCGACGAGGCTGCCGGGCTGTACGTCGACGAGACGGAGCGAGATACCATCTGGAACGAGCTGGCAGCCGGCGCTCGAATGCTCGAGCGCGAGGTTCGCCTGTATGACAGCCAGGGCAACGTGCGCGACATTCTCGCCACGTACCTGCCGATGATCCACCAGGGCGAGCCCGCCATGCTTGCCTGGCTGTACGACATCACTGAGCGCAAGCTGGTCGAGCAAGAGATGCGCCGCGCCAAAGAGCTGGCCGAGGAAGCGACCCGCGCCAAGAGCGAGTTCCTCGCCAACATGAGCCACGAGATTCGCACGCCGATGAACGTGATCATCGGCATGAGCAGCCTGGCCCTCAGAAGCGGGCTCGACGCGCGGCAGCACAACTATGTGCAGAAGGTGAACCGTTCCGCCGAGGGTTTGCTGGGCATCATCAACGATATCCTCGACTTCTCGAAGATCGAGGCCGGCATGATGAGCGTGGAGCATGTCGAGTTCCGCCTGGAAGACGTGCTCGAACAGTTTTCCGCGATGGTCGGTTTCAAGGCCGAGGAGCGATCCCTGGAACTGCTCTTCCAGCTCAGCCAGGACCTGCCGACCTCCCTGGTCGGCGACCCGTTGCGCCTGGGGCAGATCCTGCTGAACCTGGGCAACAACGCAGTGAAGTTCACCGAGCACGGGGAAATCGTCCTCGGTATCGAGCCGGTGACGCTCGGCTCTCAGGAAGCGGAGCTGCACTTCTGGCTGCGCGACACCGGCATCGGCATGACCGCCGAGCAGTGCGGACGCATGTTCCAGTCCTTCATCCAGGCTGATTCCTCCACTTCGCGCCGTTACGGCGGCACGGGGTTGGGGCTGTCGATCTCCAAGAGTCTGGTGGAGCTCATGGGCGGAAAGATCTGGGTGGACAGCGAACCGGGCAAGGGTTCGGTATTCCACTTCCACGCGCACTTCGGCATCCCCTCCTCCGCTACCCCGCGGCGCATGCTGCGAGCGGACGAACTGCTCGACGTGCGCGCCCTGGTGGTTGACGACAACGCTTCGGCCCGCGAGATTCTCTCGGGCATGGCGCTGAGCTACGGGCTGGAAGTCGATGTCGCGCGCAATGGCGACGAAGCCCTCGAATGGATCAGCGAAGCCGAGCAGCGGCAGTTGCCATACCAGTTGATTCTGGTGGACTGGCAGATGCCGGGCATGGACGGCATCGAGGTAGTCGCGCGGCTCCACGACGGCCACTGCAAGGACGTGCCGGCGGTGATCATGGTCACCGCCTTCGGACGCGATGAGGCGCTGGATGCCGCCCAGCAGCGCGGCGTTGAGCTGGGCACGGTGCTGACCAAGCCGGTGACGCCCTCCACCCTGCTGGAGTCGATCAACATCGCCCTGGGCAAGCTGAGCGCCATTGAGCCGCGTAGCCGCGAACGCCAGAGCGCCACCGACGAGGCCGTGGCCCGCATCGCCGGCAGCCGGGTGTTGCTGGTGGAAGACAACGAGCTGAACCAGGAGCTGGCGATGGAGCTGCTGGGCGACGTTGGCATCGAAGTCGTGCTGGCCGGCAACGGCCAGGAAGCACTGGACCGGCTGGCCGTCGACAGGTGTTTCGACTGCGTGCTGATGGACTGCCAGATGCCCGTGCTCGACGGTTACGCGGCCACCCAGGCGCTGCGCCTGCGCCCGGAACTGGCGCAGTTGCCGATCATCGCCATGACCGCCAACAACATGGCCGGGGACCGCGAACTGGCGCTGGCCGCCGGCATGAACGATCACATCGCCAAGCCCATCGACCCGCCCGCCATGTTCCTCACCCTGTCACGCTGGATCGAACCACGGCAGCGCCCGGCCACTGCAAGCGCGCCGCCGGCGGCAGCGGCTGCCAGCCAGTTCGACCTGCCGGGTATCTACAGCCGCGCCGGGCTGGCCACCTGTGCCGGCAAGGCGGCACTCTACGAACGACTACTGCAGCGTTTTCGCACCGGCTACCAGGACTTCATTGACCAGTTCCGCGTCGCGGCCCTGGCAGATGATTCGACAGCCCGCCAGCGCCTGGCGCACACCCTGCGGGGAGCAGCTGCCAACATCGGCGCCCTGGAGCTGGCCAAGGCTGCCGCGGCGCTGGAAGACGCTTGCCGGAACTCCGCCTCGGAGGAAGTGATCTCGAATCTGCTGCTCGACCTGCAAGTTCGGCTGGAGACCGTACAAACAGGTCTGACATCGCTCCGCACGGTGCAGTCGGCGCCATCGGCCGCGGCCGATATGACGCAAGAACAGGCCGCCGCCGCTCTTCGGCAGCTACAGCACTTACTGGAAGCAAACGACACCAGTGCCGGCGACCTGATCAGCAGATTGCTGGGATTCCATCGGGATCAGCCCTGCGCGGGCGCTCTGAGGGATATCGCCGCGGCCATTGATGGCTTCGACTACGAACTGGCTCTGGCGCGGTTGCATCGGCTCATCGACGAGGCACCCGAACAACTGCAAACGAACGCCTGATCGGCCTCGCAACGTTCTGATTGCCCGCACACTCGAAGGCCGCCGGTGTCGGGCGGCAGCCTCGCGGCAACCAAAGGCGGGATCATGGATATTCACCTGTTCAACCATCACCCGCCCGCCAACAGCAGAAAGCCCCGCCGTCGGAGCCGACGGCGGGGCTTTCATTTGCGTACAGTCCAGACCACCGGTTGACGGTGGCCCGGTCTGCTCTGTGTTACCAGTTGTAGCCCAGGCCTGCACCTACCGAGAAGGAGTTCTGCGTATCGACGCTGCCCCCAAGCTTGGCGGTCCATTTGCCGTCGTTGGTGGTGTGCGAAACGCCGACCGACACCGCCGACTGGCCATTGAAGTTACCGATGCCCACCGACGTAGTGCTGCCACCGTTGACCATCGGTTGCGGCAAGCTGGCGATGGCGATGGCACCCGCGATGCCGGCGCTCAGGCGATCGTCCTGCTCGTGCAGGTCTTTGCGCAGGGCGTTGTAGCGCGAGTCGGACTGGCTGGCGAAGTCGCTCAGGGCGTCGTTCATCTGCCCCAGGTTCACCGCATCGGTGCGCTCGGTACCGGCGGCCACACTGGTGATCTGCCGCTCATTACCGGCGCTGCCCACTGCCACGGAGTTGTCGCGCGTAGCCACGGAGTCGGTGCCAATAGCCACCGAGTTCTTGCCTTTGGCGCGAGCACCGTTGCCCAGGGCCGTGCTGCTGGCGCCGGAGGACTCGGCGCCAGCACCGACCGCCACCGAGTCGGTGCCGGTCACCTTGGGCTTGCCGCGATGGGAGGTGTCGTTCACCTGCGTCATGCCGTCCGTGCCATTCTGCAGGTTAGTCACGTTGTTCTCGATCGTGGTGACACGGGTCTTGACCTCGTTGACGTCGCCCACCACGTTGCTGACGCTGCCGGCCAGGCCATCGACCTTGCCATCGGTATAAGACTTGGACTCGGCCACTGCGCCATCGAGCTGGCGCAGGTTGACTGCATCGTTGTCCGCCACGCCATCGGCGACGTTGCTGATGGTGCGCGTTTCACCGGTGGCCGCATTGCCCACGGAAACGGTGCCCACGACATTGTCGTTGTTCGCGCCGGAGTATTTGCCGACATAGGGCGTTTCCGCACCACGCCCGGCATCGCTGGCGTTCTGGCCAAGCGCCACGTTGCCGTTGCCGGTCGCCTGCGCGTTGTCACCCAGCGCCACCGAACCACTGCCGCCCGCCTGGGCACCGCCGCCAATGGCGACCGCATCCGCACCACTGGCCACCGAGTCGGCCTTGCCGGAACTGGTGTGGAAGTACTTGATGCCACCGCCATTGACGATGTTGGTCACGCTGCCTTCCAGGTTGGTCACACGGCCATCGATGATCGACACCTGGTTGTTGGTGGCGAACAGTTGTGCGCCGGTCACGGCATCGGTGCTGTCCGCAGTCAGGGCGCCAGCCTTGACGTTGGTCAGTTGCACCGGAGTGCCGGCGTTGCCGAAGGTCACCTTGTCGTGGGCCGCCGAGTCGTACATCACCGCATCACCCATCACGCCGGTCATGCTGGTGATGGCGGTATTGATGGAGTTGATGTCAGTGGTGTTCTGAGTGGTACGGCCATCCAGGTTGCTGATCGCATCACCGACGTTGCTGACGGTGGTGGTCGAGCCATCCAGGTTGGTCACGGCGTAGCTCGGTGCGGAGATCGAGCCATCGCTGTTGACGGTCGAACCGCCGCCCATGGCAGTGGCTACCGACTGGCTCACGCCGAACAGTTGGCCACCGTTGACGGCGTCCTTGCTGCCGCTGGCGACAGTGCCGTCGGCGACATTGATCAGCTTGCGCGCACCGGCGGTGCCGGCGAAGTCCACCGCCGCGCCATCGGTGTCCTTGCCTACGGTCAGGTTTTCGCCCGCAGCGGACTGCTGGACCAGGCCGACCGAACCGTTGTTGATGTTGTTGGTGAGGCTGTTGATGTCGGTGGTGTTCTGGCCAACCTGCTGGTTGGTCGCGAACAGCTGCGAGCCATTGACCGCGTCGCTGCTGGCGGCACTCAGTTCACCCGCCTTGACGTTGGTCAGTTGCACCGGCGTGCCGGCGTTGCCGAAGGTCACCTTGTCGTGGGCGGACGAGTCATAGGTCACCGCATCGGCCAACGTGCTGCCGATGTTGGTAACGGTGGTGTTCAGGCTGTTGATGTCGGTGGTGTTCTGGGTAGTACGGCCATCCAGGTTGCTGATCGCATCGCCCACGTTGTTGACGGTGCTGGTGGAGCCATCCAGGTTGGTCACGGCGTAGCTCGGTGCGGAGATCGAGCCATCGCTGTTGACGGTCGAACCGCCGCCCATGGCAGTGGCTACCGACTGGCTGACACCGAACAGTTGGCCACCGTTGACGGCGTCCTTGCTGCCGCTGGTGACGGTGCCGTCGGCGACATTGATCAGCTTGCGCGCACCGGCGGTGCCGGCGAAGTCCACCGCCGCGCCATCGGTGTCCTTGCCTACGGTCAGGTTTTCGCCCGCAGCGGACTGCTGGACCAGGCCGACCGAACCGTTGTTGATGTTGTTGGTGAGGCTGTTGATGTCGGTGGTGTTCTGGGAGGTGCGACCATCCAGGTTGCTGATCGCATCGCCCACGTTGTTGACGGTGCTGGTCGAGCCATCCAGGTTGGTCACGGCGTAGCTCGGCGCGGAGATCGAGCCGTCGCTGTTGACGGTCGAACCGCCGCCCATGGCAGTGGCCACCGACTGGCTGACACCGAACAGTTGGCCACCGTTGACGGCGTCCTTGCTGCCGCTGGCGACGGTGCCGTCGGCGACATTGATCAGCTTGCGCGCACCGGCGGTGCCGGCGAAGTCCACCGCCGCGCCATCGGTGTCCTTGCCTACGGTCAGGTTGGCGCCTGCACCGGCCTGTTGCACCAGGCCCACGGTGCCGTTGTTGATGTTGGTGGTGAGGCTGCTGACGTCGCCTTCGACGTTGGTCACACGGCCGTCGAGATTGCTGATGTCACCTTCATTGGTGGTCACGCGCGAATCCAGCGAGCTGATATCGGCAGTGTTCTGCCCCACCTGCTGGTTGGTCGCGAACAGCTGCGAGCCATTGACCGCGTCGCTGCTGGCGGCACTCAGTTCACCCGCCTTGACGTTGGTCAGCTGAACCGGAGTGCCGGCGTTGCCGAAGGTTACCTTGTCGTGGGCGGACGAGTCGTAGGTCACCGCATCGGCCATCACACCACTCATGTTGCTGACGGTGGTGTTCAGGCTGTTGATGTCGGTGGTGTTCTGGGTAGTACGGCCATCCAGGTTGCTGATCGCATCGCCCACGTTGTTGACGGTGCTGGTCGAGCCATCCGGGTTGGTCACGGCGTAGCTCGGCGCGGAGATCGAGCCGTCGCTGTTGACGGTCGAACCGCCGCCCATGGCAGTGGCCACCGACTGGCTCACGCCGAACAGTTGGCCACCGTTGACGGCGTCCTTGCTGCCGCTGGCGACGGTGCCGTCGGCGACATTGATCAGCTTGCGCGCACCGGCGGTGCCGGCGAAGTCCACCGCCGCGCCATCGGTGTCCTTGCCTACGGTCAGGTTGGCGCCTGCACCGGCCTGTTGCACCAGGCCCACGCTGCCGTTGTTGATGTTGGTGGTGAGGTTGGTGATATCCGTGGTGTTCTGTACGGTGTGACCATCCAGCTTGGTGATTGCATCCCCGACGTTGTTGACGGTAGAGGTCGAGCCATCGGCATTGGTAACAGCGTAGGACGGCGCGCTGATCTGCCCGGTCGAAGCATCGAAGCTGGAGCCACCACCCAAGCTGCTGGCGGTGCTGCTGCCAACCTGGTTGACCTTGGCGTCCTCGGACTGCAACTGGCTCACGTTCACCGCGTCGGTCGCCGCAGAGCCGGCCGCAAGATTGGTCAGACGGCGTTCATTGTTCGCCGAGCCGATGGAGACTTCGCCCTTGGAAGCAGATGCGATCCCCGACAAGGTGCCGCTACCCGGGTTGTAGCCTGCCGCAGCCAGGTTGGCGGTGGTGGTCGAGTTGGCACCCAGTGCGACCGAGTTCGAAGCCGATGCATTGGCGGAGTCCCCCAAGGCAACCGAGGAAGAGCCTGAGGTAGTCGCTTTCAAGCCAATCGCCGCGGAGTTGAATCCGGTGGAAGTGGCACCTTGTCCGACAGCCATCGTGTTGCGTGCGCCGCCACTGGTATCGGCAAACTCACCAATGGCGATGTTGGTGAAATTGGCCTTGGCGCCCACACCAACTGCCAACGCTCCGGCACCAGAGGCCGCAGAATCCGAACCAATTGCAACGGAATCTACAACGCCTGATCCGTCCGGATTCAAGAAACTGTTGTATTGCGAGGCAACAGCCGCTGCCCTGGACCGCGCGCCGATTGCAATCGGGCCTGCAGTCGAATCACCGTTAGAGATGGCGGTCGCCCCGGCACCGACGGCAATACCTTTGCCAGTGGCAGCGGCATCGTCGGTGCCGTCATTCAGACCACCTGCCTTGAAGTAACGATTGGTGGTGGTGGCAAGATTGCTGACGGCGAACAACTGACCTCCGTTGACGGCGTCCTTGCTGCCGCTGGCAACAGTGCCATCAGCGACATTGATCAGCTTGCGCGCACCGGCGGTGCCGGCGAAGTCCACTGCTGCGCCATCGGTGCTCTTGCCGACGGTCAGGTTGGCGCCCACGCCAGCCTGCTGGACCAGACCGACAGACCCGTTATTGATGCTGGTGGAGAGGTTGTTGATGTCCGTCGTGTTTTGAACAGTGCGACCGTCCAGCTTGGTAATCGCATCCCCCACGTTATTGACTGTGGAAGTCGAGCCGTCAGCATTGGTAACGCTATAGCTGGGTGAACCGACTTGCCCTGTCGAGGCATTGTAGGTAGAGCCACCGCCCAGAGCGCTGGCTGTGTCATTACCGATCTGGTTGACCTTGGCATCTTCAGACTGCAGTTGGCTGACGTTGACCGCGTCGGTGGCCGCCGAGCCGGCAGCCAGGTTGGTCAGACGACGTTCGGCGCCAGCAGAGCCGATAGAGACTTCGCCATTGTTCGTTGACGCGGTCCCTGCCAGGGTGCCGCTGCCAGGATTCCATCCTGCTTGGCTCAGGTTGGCGGTAGTTGTAGAGCCAGCACCCAGCGCAACAGAGTTCGCAGCGGTGGCAGATGCAGATGCGCCGATGGCCACCGCATTTGCTGCGCTTGCAGAGCCACTGACACCAACTACGACCGCATTGACTGCGTCAACGGTGGTAACAGCTGCTGGCCCTAGCGCCATGGAAGAGTCTCCTGTGGCGTGGGAATAGTAGCCCAGCGCTGTCGTCCGATTGCCATCGGCAGTCGCGGCACCACCGACCGCTGTGGCGCGAGTAACTGCCTTGCTGTTGGAGCCCAGTGCGGCGGCATTACCGACAGCGTTGGCATTAATGCCGACGGCAACGGCAGCGTTTGCTGCCCCCGACGCATCCGCGTAGGAGCCTGTCCCGACTGCGAGGCCATTGCTAATAGACGTGCCGGCCTCAAAGGAATCTGCCGACGCCAAGCCCACAAAACCCGTCCCCCCCGCCGCTAGTGCAGCCAGCAACAAGGCGCGAATAGAGGAGGTTGGCGACTTAGTTTTACCTTTCGCCAATTCGGATGCAGCCACATAGGTGCCCGTCTTCTCACACCAGACGCTGCGATATACGAAATTCATGAAATGTCTCCAGTTAGCAGTTGGTAGCCGCTGTCAACCGAGACATCGCGAGCGTCTGGTGGGCGGGTGCGCAGATGCTAAGGAGCGAGGGACTTCAGAGAACTCAGGACCCCCTGAAGGCGGCGTAGGGTATTTCCTAATCCCGGAAAGCCCTGTCATCACCGATTTCGAACAATTGCTACCGGTGGGGATACGCGGCTGCTCTGTCTCCGGCGTGCGCGAGCGACATCTGCCAGAGCGCCGTCGCGAACGGAAAAAGATTGCATGAGCAGGCACGCAAACCGCGGGCTGGAGGAAGCGGGTGTGGGTATCGGTTGAAACGACGACAACTGGAGCGCCGCTCAGCTGGCAAGGCAGATAAATCGTACGCGTGGCGCTCGGGGAAGCGACGAAGCGGGCGGGGCGCGCGCCCGCCCGGGGACGTCAATGCGTGCTCTGGGGGCCAACGGCTCCAGGGACGATGTAGGTCGCCTGGACCCGATAATCAGTCCCCTGGATCAGGCCACGGCCGAGCCAGAGCTGCCCGTCCTGCTCCAGCGTCATACCACCGAAGCTCGCCGCGCTGTAGCGGGCACCCTCGTCGCTATCGAAGCTCAGGTGGTAGGCATCCAGTTGGTTCAGGCGCATCGTCGCGCTGGCGGCCGGCAGATGCTGTTGCACCAGTCGGAGGTAGGACGGCGCCAGGGTAGCGAACAGCCGGCGGGCCTGGTCGCCATACTGCGCCACGCTCAGCCCCGGTTGTTCCGCCAGCCGCTGGGCTATATAGGCGAAGATATCCGCATCCGCGCGCGCCTGGGCCATGCGCAACGGCAGCAGGCGATTCAGCGCCTGGGGATCGAGCTCACGCTCGTGCTCGGCCCTGGCGACGGCAGGGCTCTCGGCCTCACCCTTCTGCGTATGCTCCTTTGAGGTGTGCGCCTTGTCTTCCGCCGTCGAAGGGGTGGCCGCCTTGGGCTTGGTCACCACATCACGCATCAGCTCCTGGGGATTCACCGGCACCAGCGCGGCACTGGCCTGGTAGGCGGCGCAGGCGGTTGCCTGGGCTGCCCGGTCGCCATTCACCAGCAGGGCCAGGCCATCACCGCCCTGGTGCGGCATCTGCTCCGGAACGAAGCCCATCGAGGCGAGTTGGGCGCGGTTCTGTTCAGCACTCACCTGCCCCGCCGCCAGTAAACAAAGCTGGTTGACCAGCACCGGAACACGTTTGCCATTGAAGGTCGGCGACAGCGAACGGACCGCCTCCTTGATAATCGGCAGCGCGGGGGTGGAAACCCACCCTGCCTGGACCTGGGCCTTGGAGGGTTCGCCCTGGCCGCAACCAGCCAGGCCGGTGATTGCGCCGATCGCTACCACCAACACACGGAGTTTCATTGTCACAGCCTCGAATCAGTGGGAAGTTTTCGCAGGCATGGCCTGCGACACCCGCCGAATTCTAGGGAGCGACGTTGGGGGTGGCGGTCGTCTTACTCCTAGGCTTCTGTCGGAAAAGTCCTATACGTAGGCAATCTGCATGGCCGATTTCGATGCTCGCGTCTTCGGAAGACAGACGTGCCTGAAGTCCGCTTCATCGCTGCCGCACTCACCTCCGATCCGCACTGACCGGCGACCGATCACTGCGGTTATCACAAAGTCCTGATCGAGGTGCTGATTGCCCGCGCGCACTCGATGGCCGCTGGCGCCAGGCGGCGTTCAGCGTCCTCGCGGGTCCAGCGGCTGGTGGGCGCCACCACGTGTACCGAAGCGACCGGGCGGCCCTGGCTGTTGCGTACCGGCGCAGCCACCGCCATGTCTCCCAGGAACAGTTCCTCGCTGTTGATCGCATAACCCTTGCGCCGAATTTCGGCAATCTCGCTGAGGATTTCCTCCAGCGAAGTGCGGGTGTACTGGGTGTGGCTGGACAGGTCGCTGTCCTGCAGCAACTCCAGCACCTCATCGTCGCTCAGCGCACTGAGGAAGGCGCGGCCCGAGGCGGTGCAGTACATGGGGATGCGGCTGCCGATGGGCAGATGGATGGGGATGAACTTCGGCCCGACGAAGCGTGCGACGTAGAGCATGTCGGTGCGCACCGGCTCGGTGAGGTTGGTGGTCTCGCCGGTAGTCTGCGCCAGCTCGGCGAGAAAGGGATTGGCGACGTCCACCAGGGTATCGGCGGCGAGGTAGTTGTAGCCGATCTCCATCACCTGCGGGGTCAACTGGAAGCGCTTGGTCTGCGGGTGCTTGTTGACGTACCCCAGCGCTTCGAGCGTGTGGATCATGCGCTGCGCCGAACTTTTGGTGATGTCCGCGGCCTCGGCCACCTCCGCCAGGTTCATGGTGCGGTTGCGAGCATTGAAGGCGCGCAGCACCGCCAGGCCCTTTTCCAACGACTGGTTGAACAGGCTGTTTTCGTTGTCGCTCATGTCTCGTCCTTGCGAGGGGAACGCCTTGGATCAGGCTATAAATATCGATATGCGATATTTATAAATCTCTTTACGATTCTTGTAAATCATTTATATTGCGACCAACGCCTCCTGCCGATACTCGAGGCTATCCATAACGCATAAAGACAACAATCCGCGTCAAATGGGAGTTCATCCATGCATCCTCGCCTCCGCGTGTTTTCCTGCGCTATCGCGCTCGTCGCCAGCTGCGCCGCATCCCTGGCTGCCCAGGCCGAACCGCTGAAGGTTGGCGCCACCGCCACCGGCGTTCCCTTCACCTTCCTCGACGTCAAGACCAACAGCATCCAGGGCATGATGGTCGACTCCGCCCAGGCCGTGGCCAAGGCCGGCGGCTTCGACGTGGAAATCGCCCAGACTACCTTCGCCGCCCTCATCCCCTCGCTCACCGCGAAGAAGATCGACCTGATCTCCGCCGCCATGCTGCGCACCCCCGAGCGGGAAAAAGTGGTGCAGTACTCCGACCCGGTGTTCGAGTACGGCGAAGGCCTGGTGGTGCGCGCCGACGACGACAAGGCCTACACCAGCATGGATGACTTCAAGGGCGAGATCGTTGGCGCCCAGGTTGGCACCATCTTCATCGACAAGCTCAACCAGCGTGGCATCTTCAAGGAGGTGCGCGGCTACGACTCCCTCGCCGACCTCACCCGCGACCTGGCCCTGGGGCGCATCAAGGCCGGCTTCGGCGACCACCCGATCCTTGCCTACCAGATGGCCAAGGGCACGCTGAAGAAGGTGCGCCTGGTGGACAGCTACCAGCCGCAGATCAAGGGCGAGGTCTGCCTGATCCTGCGCCAGGGCGACCCAGCGCTGCTCGCCCAGGTGAACAAGGGCATCGCCAGCATCAAGGCCGACGGCACCCTGGCCGGCATCATCGGCAAGTGGCACCTGGACTGACGTCCGCCTGCTTCACGCCTTTCCCAAGCATCACCCGCGCCTTTCGCCGGAGCCTCGCGCCCGGTGAAGGGTGACGGCCGCCCCTGATTTCCGCCCACGGACAAGCCCATGTTTTTCCAGAATGCCCTGGACTTCCTGCCCATTCTCCTGAATGGCGCGGTGGTCACCGTGCAAGTCACGATTGCCTCTTTCCTGCTCAGCTCACTCATCGGCCTGGCCTTCGCCCTGATGATGGTGTCGAAAGTCCGCGCCGTCGCGCTGTTCGGCATCTCCGTGGTCAACGTGATCCGCGGCCTGCCGATCATCGTGCAGCTGTTCTACATCTACTTCGTGCTGCCGGATTTCGGCGTGCAGCTCAGCGCCATGCAGGCCGGCATCATCGGCCTGGGTATCGCCTACTCGGCGTACCAGGCGGAGAACTTCCGCGCCGGCATCCAGGCCATCCAGCAGGGGCAGATCGAAGCGGCTGAGTCCCTCGGCATGCGCGGTCCCATGATCATGCGCCGGGTGGTCCTGCCGCAGGCCTTCCGCATCGCCCTGCCGCCCTACGGCAACACCCTGGTGATGATGCTCAAGGACTCCTCGCTGGTGTCCACCATCACCGTCGCCGAGATGACCCGCGCCGGCCAGCTGATCGCCTCCTCGACCTTCGAGAACATGACCGTCTACACCCTGGTCGCCCTGCTCTACCTGGCCCTCAGCCTGCCGCTGTCGTTCGCCCTGCGCCGCCTCGAAGCGCGCATCGCCACGAGGAAGAAAGCATGATCCGCATCCAGTCGCTGCACAAAAGCTACGGCAGCACCCGCGTCCTCGAAGGTATCGACCTGTCGGTCGAGAGCGGCCAGGTGGTGTGCCTGATCGGCCCGTCCGGCTCGGGCAAGTCCACCCTGCTGCGCTGCATCAACGGCCTGGAAACCTACGAGGGTGGCGACATCCTGGTCGGCCAGGAGCGCGTCGATCGCCACGCCAACTCCATCCACGAAATCCGCACCCAGGTGGCGATGGTGTTCCAGCGCTTCAACCTGTTCCCGCACCGCACCGCTTTGCAGAACGTCATGGAAGGCCCGGTGTACGTGAAGAAGGAACGCCCGGACCAGGCCCGTGAGCACGCTCGCGCGCTGCTGGAAAAAGTCGGCCTGAGCCACCGCATGGACGCTTACCCGGACGAGCTCTCCGGCGGCCAGCAACAGCGCGTTGCCATCGCCCGTGCGCTGGCGATGCGGCCCAAGGCGATTCTCTTCGACGAGCCGACCTCGGCGCTGGACCCGGAACTGGTGGGTGAAGTCCTGGCGGTGATGCGCAAGCTCGCCGACGAAGGCATGACCATGGTCGTGGTGACCCACGAGATGGGCTTCGCCCGCGAAGTGGCGGACAAGGTGTGCTTCCTCTATGGCGGCCGGATCGTCGAGGAAGGCGCGGCCAAGGATGTGCTCGGCGCGCCGAGCCAGCCGCGCACCCAGGAGTTCCTCCGCCGCCTGCTCAACACCGACGGAGGCCAGGCATGAGTGCCCACCCCCTGGCATTGCCGCCCTCGCTCTGGGCGGCCACCGCGAGCGCCAGCCCGGCCACACCGGCGCTGACTGAAGACAAACAGGTCGACGTCGCCATCGTCGGTGCCGGCTACACCGGGCTGGTCACCGCCCTGCACCTGGCCCGCCACGGCGTGCGCGTCTGCGTGCTGGATGCCGGCGAGCCGGGCTGGGGCGCCTCCGGGCGCAACGGCGGGCAGGTGATTCCCGGCCTCAAGCATGACCCCGATGACCTGCGCCGGATGTTCGGCGGCGACAAGGCCGAGCGCCTGATCGACGTCGCCGGCGGCGCTGCCGATGAAGTCTTCGAACTGATCCGCCGCTACGACATCGACTGCGAAGCCACTCGCAAGGGCTGGATTCAACCAGCTGCCTCGCCGGCCGCCCTGCGCGCCATCGAGAAACGCGCCGAGCAGTGGCGCCAGCTCGACGTCCCGGTGGAGATGCTCGACAAGAGCAACGTCGCCCGGCGCATCGGCAGCGACGACTACCTCGGCGCCTGGGTCGACCCGCGCGCCGGCAGCGTGCAGCCACTGAGCTACGTGCGCGGCCTGGCGCGAGCAGCGCTGAGCGAAGGCGCGGACATCCACGGACACAACCGCGTGACCAACCTGCGCCGCCATGGCAGCGGCTGGCAGCTCACCACCGCCGCGGGGCACACGGTCACCGCCGAGCGGGTGATCCTCGCCACCAACGGCTACAGCGATGACCTCTGGCCGAAGCTGCGGCAGACGGTGATCGCCGCCAACAGCTTCATCGTTGCAACCAAACCCTTGCCGGAGCACCTGCGGCGCAGCGTACTGCCCGGTGGCGAGGTCTGCTCGGATGCGCGGAGGCTGCTGCTGTACTTCAAGCAGGACGCCCGTGGCCGGCTGCTGCTGGGCGGTCGCGGCCCGTTCGCCGAGCCGCGCTCACCCGGTGACTGGCTGCATCTCAAGCGCTCGCTGCTGGGGCTGTTCCCGCAGTTGGCGGAGGTCGAGTTCGAGTACCAGTGGAGTGGCCGCGTGGCGCTGACGCCGGACTTCATGCCACGCCTGCACGAACCGGCACCCAACCTCAGCATCCTGCTGGGCTACAACGGTCGGGGCATCGCCATGGCCTCGACCCTGGGCCGGCACCTGGCAGAGCGTTTGCTGGACCGCGAGAAGGACTTCCCCTTCCCGGTCACGCCGGTGCGGCCGATCCCCTTCCACGGGCTGCAACGCCTGTACCTGGGCGTAGGCATTGCCTGGTATCGACTGCTCGACGCGGTGCTCTGAGCGACACGCCCGGCCGCTCAGGCCGGGCGTCCTTCCTGTAGCGCCGCCAGGTACGCGCGCGGTGGCTGACCGGTGTGCTCGCGAAAGCAGCGGTAGAACACCGACAGCGAATTGAAGCCCACCGCGAACGCCAGTTCGTCGATGCGCGCCGTCGGTTCGTCCCGAAGACGCTCCAGCAGATGGCCGATACGCGCCTGGTTCAGGTAGCGATAGAAGCTCTGGCCGAGCACCTGGTTGAGCAGATAGGAAATCTGGTTGCGTGTGTAGCCGGTGGCCCGCGCCAGGCGCTCCAGGTCCATCTCCGGGTCGAGATAGGGATGGGCGCTGCCGAAGTAGGACTCGATATCCAGCAGCATCTTCCCCACCTGCGCGGAGTTCAGCCCCAGGCGGCGCTGGTCCTTGACGCCCTCCTCGCGCTGCTCGCGCACCGGCGTGGCGTACTCGTGGACGCGCCAGATCAGCCCGTCGCGCACGGTAATCGCTTCGCTGGCGCGGAACGACGCCAGCCGGCTGCTGCGCCGCAGCGTCAGGCGCGAGCGGTACTGAATGAAGGCGGTGTCACCATCGGCGCGAATCTGGTCGATGTGCTCGATATGGTGTTGCGGGCTGCGCGGCATGGCGGTGCGAATATAGCCGGGCAGCTCGCTGGCGGGGATTTCCAGGTCGTTGTAGAAGTCGCAGTACTGAACCTGCGGATGGAACATCGCCAGCACGCCCTCGACGTCGCGGTTCATCCAGCACTGGTGGTAGCGCGTGACCACTTCGCGGGTGCGCTCGGTTTCATCATTCATGGTTTTCCCTCCGCCTGGGCCCGCAGCGTAGGGCGCCGTCAGCGCGCTGCACAGTGTCGCGGGTCCGCAGGAGCATGACCGATTCCGCCCGTGCACGGAAGAACGACGCCAGACCGCGCCGCGCCTAGTTTTCGGCCAGGGCCGACAACAACAGAACAAGGCCCGATTCCCACCTGCCGATCGCATGGGCGCCGCGCTAGCCGACGCCCCCAGGAGTGAAGATGAACAAGCGTGCTTTGGGTTGTCTGGCCGGTCTGCTGGCCGGCGCCGCGTTGCCGGTAATGGCGGCGCCGCAAGAGGTGCATTTCGCCAACTGGGCCGACTATATCGGGCCCACCGTGCTGGCGGACTTCCAGAAGGAAACCGGGATCAAGGTGGTGCTCGACGCCTTCGAGTCCGACGAAGTGCTGGAGGCCAAGCTGCTCACCGGGCATTCCGGCTTCGATGTGGTGGTGCCCTCGGCGGACTTCCTCGCCCGGCAGCTCAAGGCCGGCGTCTACCGCCCGCTGGATGACGCGCTGCTGCCCAACCGCAAGAACCTCAACTCCGACCTGCTGGCCCGCGTGGCCCAGTCCGACCCCGGCAACCGCTTCGCCGTCCCCTACCTGTGGGGTACCGTCGGCATCGGCTACAACCCGGCGAAAATCAAGGCGGCGCTGGGCGCCGACGCACCACTGGATTCCTGGGACCTGGTGTTCAAGCCGGAGAACCTCGCCAAGCTCAAGGGCTGCGGCGTGGCCTTCCTCGACTCGCCGGCGAAGATCCTGCCACTGGCCCTGCACTACCTGGGCAAGGACCCGAACAGCAACAACCCGGCGGACTACGAAGCCGGAACCAGGCTGCTGGAAAGCCTCAAGCCCTCGGTGACCTACTTCAGCTCCACCAAGTACATCGCCGACCTCGCCAACGGCAACGTCTGCATCGCCATCGGCTTCTCCGGCGACGTGTTGCAGGCGCAGAAAAGCGCCCAGGAAGCCGGCGGTTCGGTGCAGGTGGAGTACAGCGTGCCGAAGGAAGGCACCAACATCTGGTTCGACAACCTGGCCATTCCCAAGGACGCGCGCAATCCCGAGGGCGCCCATGCCTTCATCAACTACCTGATGCGCCCGGACGTGATCGCGAAAACCAGCGACTACCTGCACTACGCCAACGCCAACGTACCGGCCAAGGCGCTGATGGACGAGAAGGTCCGCGGCAACCCGGCGGTCTATCCGGACGCGCAACTGGTCAAGGGCATGTACGTCAGCCTGCCGCCGAGCCCCTCGATCCTGCGCCTGATCACCCGCGACTGGAGCCGGATCAAATCCGGCGTCTGATTCCCCAGACTCTCCACTCACACCGGCAGCCCCGGACACCCTCGGTGTCCGGGGCTGACTGCATTTCAGAAGGCAGCTTTTTCAAAGCGATTTCCAAGCCTTGCGCAAAGTGGATAGAACGCACTCGTGCCTCCAGCCGACACTAGCCTCGCCTGGCAGCACCCCCGCTGCATGTGCATTCACTACAAAACCAAAAAACCGAGGCTTGTATGACCACCCCCGCCGAGCAACTGGAGCAACGGCTGAAGCAACAGAAAATCACCGAAGTCGAATGCGTGGTGAGCGATCTCACCGGCATCGCCCGCGGCAAGATTTCCCCCACCAACAAGTTCCTCGGCGAGGGGGGCATGCGTCTCCCCGAAAGTGTTCTGTTGCAGACCGTCACCGGCGATTTCGTCGATGACGACGTCTATTACGACCTGCTCGACGAAGCGGACATCGACATGGTCTGCCGCCCCGACCCGGACGCCATCTTCCTGGTGCCCTGGGCGCTAGAGCCGACCGCGATGGTCATCCACGACACCTTCGACAAGGTCGGCAACCCCATCGAGCTGTCTCCGCGCAACGTCTTGAAGCGCGTGCTCAAGCTGTACGCCGACAAGGGCTGGAGCCCCGTCGTTGCGCCGGAAATGGAGTTCTACCTGACCAAGCGCAGCAGCGACCCGGACTTCCCGCTGGAAGCCCCCGTCGGCCGCTCCGGCCGCCCGGAAAGCGGTCGCCAGAGCTTCTCCATCGACGCCGCCAACGAATTCGACCCGCTGTTCGAAGACGTCTACGACTGGTGCGAACTGCAGGGCCTGGACCTGGACACGCTGATCCACGAGGACGGCCCGGCGCAGATGGAAATCAACTTCCGTCACGGCGACGCGCTGAGCCTGGCCGACCAGATCATCGTGTTCAAGCGCACCATGCGCGAAGCCGCGCTCAAGCATGACGTCAGCGCCACCTTCATGGCCAAGCCGATCACCGACGAGCCCGGCAGCGCCATGCACATTCACCAGAGCGTGCTGGGCATTGCCACCGGCAAGAATATCTTCGCCGCCGAAGACGGCTCCATGAGCCAGCTGTTCCTGCACTACATCGGCGGCCTGCAGAAGTACATCCCGAAAGTGCTGCCGATGTTCGCGCCCAACGTGAACTCCTTCCGCCGCTTCCTGCCGGACACTTCCGCGCCGGTGAACGTCGAATGGGGCGAAGAAAACCGCACCGTGGGTCTGCGCGTCCCCGCCGCTCCGCCGATCGCCATGCGCGTGGAAAACCGCCTGCCGGGCGCGGACGCCAACCCCTACCTGGCGCTGGCCGCCAGCCTGCTCTGTGGCTACCTGGGCATGATCGAGCAGATCAACCCCAGCGCCGCCGTCCAGGGCCGCGCCTACGAGCGCCGCAACCTGCGTCTGCCGATCACCATCGAGGATGCGCTGCAGCAGATGGAAGACTGCGCCGTGCTCAAGGAATTCCTCGGCGAGAAGTTCGTGCAGGGTTACGTGGCGGTGAAGCGCACCGAGCACGAGAACTTCAAGCGGGTGATCAGTTCCTGGGAGCGCGAGTTCCTCCTGCTGAGCGTCTGATCCCTCTCAACCGACTTCACAACAACAATTCGGGAGTCCCCATGAGACTGCTGCGCACCCTTGCGCCCTTCGCCCTGGCCATGATGGCCTCGGCCGTGCACGCTGAACCGACGGTCAGCATCTACAACTGGACCGACTACATCGCTCCGGACACCCTCGCCGGTTTCCAGAAGACCACCGGGATCAAGCCGGTGTACGACGTCTTCGACTCCAACGAGACCCTGGAAGGCAAGCTGCTGGCGGGCCGCTCCGGTTACGACGTGGTGGTGCCATCCAACCACTTCCTGACCCGCCAGGTGCAGGCCGGCGTGTTCCTCGAACTCGACCGCAGCAAGCTGCCGAACTGGAAGCACCTGGACCCGACGCTGCTCAAGCTGCTGGAACAGAACGACCCGGGCAACAAGCATTCGGTGCCCTACCTGTGGGGCACCAACGGCATCGGCTACAACGTCGCCAAGGTCAAGCAGGTGCTGGGCGTCGACAAGATCGATTCGTGGTCCGTGCTGTTCGAGCCGGAGAACATCAAGAAGCTCAGCGCGTGCGGCGTGGCCTTCATGGACTCGCCCGACGAGATGATCCCCTCGGTGCTCAACTACCTGGGCCTGGACCCCAACAGCACCAACCCGGCGGACTACCCCAAGGCCGAGGCCAAGCTGGTGGCGGTGCGTCCGTACGTCACCTACTTCCACTCGTCCAAGTACATCTCGGACCTGGCCAACGGCAACATCTGCGTGGCCTTCGGCTACTCCGGCGACGTGTTCCAGGCGGCAGCGCGGGCCAAGGAAGCCAAGAACGGCATCGAGATCGCCTACAGCATTCCCAAGGAAGGCGCGAACCTGTGGTTCGACCTGATGGCGATCCCCTCGGATGCCGGCCATCCGGAACAGGCCCTGGCGTTCATCAACTACATCCTCGATCCGAAGGTGATCGCCGGCATCAGCGAGTACGTCGGCTACCCCAGCGCCAACGCTGACGCCAAGACCCTGCTGCCCGAGGAAATGCAGAACAACCCCGAGGTCTACCCGAGCCAGGCCGTGCTCGACAAGCTGTACATCGCCAAGGCGCCGCCGCCCAAGATCATGCGCCTGATGACCCGCAGCTGGAGCAAGATCAAGTTCAACCAATGAAACGAGACAGTCCCATGAAGCACACCGAGGAGCACGCCGCGTCCTATTACGCCGCGACCGCCCGCGACCGTCAGCATTACCCTTCCCTCACGGGGGATGTGCGGGCGGACGTCTGCGTGATCGGCGGCGGCTTCACCGGCGTGAACGCAGCCCTGGAGCTGGCCCGGCGTGGCCACTCCGTGGTGCTGCTGGAAGCCCGGCGCATCGGCTGGGGCGCCAGCGGGCGCAATGGCGGGCAGCTGATCCGTGGCATCGGCCACGACGTCAGCGGCTTCGCCAAGTACGTCGGCGAAGAAGGCGTGCAGTATCTAGAGCAGGCGGGTGTCGATTCGGTGGCCCTGGTCGCCGAACGCATCCGTGAGCTGGATATTGAGTGCGACCTGCGCTGGGGCTTCTGCGAGCTGGCCAATACCCCGGCGCAATACGCCGCCATGGTCCGCGAGCAGGAGTCGCTGAGCACCTCGGACTACCCGCACGAGACCCGGCTGGTGCCGCCGGAGCGCATGCGCGAAGTGGTCGCCAGCGACTGCTACGCCGGCGGACACGTCGACATGGGCTCGGGCCACCTGCACCCGCTCGACCTGGTGAAGGGCGAAGCCCGCGCGGCCAAGGCCTTCGGCGCGCAGATCTTCGAACAGAGCCCGGTGCTGCGTATCGAGCACGGTGCGACCGCTGTCGTGCACTGTGCGCAGGGCCGCGTACTGGCGAAGACCCTGGTGCTGGGCTGCAATGCGCACCTGGAAGAGCTGGAACCCAAGCTCACCGGCAAGGTGCTCCCCGCCGGCAGCTACGTGGTGGCCACCGAGCCGCTGTCCGAGGAACTGGCGGCACAGCTGATCCCGCAGAATATGGCGCTGTGCGACCAGAAAGTGGGACTGGACTACTACCGCCTGACGGCCGACCGCCGCCTGCTGTTCGGCGGCGCCTGTCACTACTCCGGGCGCGACCCGGCGGACATCGGCGCCTACATGCGGCCGAAGGTGCTCAAGGTGTTCCCGCAACTGGAACAGGTGAAGCTCGACTACCAGTGGGGTGGCATGATCGGCATCACCGCCAACCGCTTCCCCCAGGTCGGCCGGCTGAAGTCGCATCCCAATGTGTACTTCGCTCAGGGCTATTCCGGCCACGGGCTGAACGTCACGCACTGGTCGGCCAAGCTGCTCGCCGAGGCCATCCACCAGGGCGAGAGCAAGGGGCTGGACCTGTTCAGCGCCGTGCCCCACCTGACCTTCCCCGGCGGCAAGCTGCTGCGCTCGCCGCTGCTGGCGCTAGGCATGGCGTGGTATCGGGTGCGCGAGCTGATTGGCTGATCAATCGCGCTGCTATAAAGGAAAAGCCCCCGATTCGGGGGCTTTTCCTTTGATCTCTGCCGATCTCGGCCGTGGGATCGGATAATCGCGGACGGAGTCCGCTCTTACAGAAGACTCCAGACCAACCGCCATTGACGGCGCCTTTCCACCGGATAAACTGTATATCCATACAGCATTATTCGAGCTATCCCATGCCCTGCCACCCCATCCCCCTCCCCCGGCCCTGCCACCGGGCGCATGACTGTCGCCGCTTGCCGGCCGGGAGGCCGTGATGGGTAGCGTGGTCGCACTCGATACCCTGTTTCACCAGCGCCAGGTCTGGAAGGGCCAGCCCCAGGGGCTGCCACCCAGCCAGCAGCCCACCGGTCATGCATCGCTGGACGCAGCCCTGCCCAGCGGCGGCTGGCCGGAAGCGGCGCTCAGTGAAATTCTCCTGGCTGCCGAAGGCACCGGCGAACTGCAACTGGTCTGGCCGACCCTTGCGCGACTCAGCGCAGCAGGCGAGCGCATCGTGCTGGTCGCACCGCCCCATGTGCCCTATCCGGCCGCCTGGCAGGCCGCCGGCGTTGCTCTGAACCAGCTCGCCATCGTCCAGGCCAGTGGCCGTGATGCGCTCTGGGCCGCCGAACAGTGTCTGCGTTCGGGCAGCTGCGGCGCCGTACTGTGCTGGCCGCAGCAGGCCGACGACCGCGCCCTGCGTCGCCTGCAGGTAGCCGCCGAAACCGGGCAGACCCTGGCTATCGCCTACCGCTCGCAGCGTGAAGCGCTCAACCCGTCGCCCGCCGCGTTGCGCCTGGCGCTGGACGCCAACCCGGCGCAGTTGCGCGTACTCAAGTGCCGTGGCGGCCTGGCGCCGGCGCGGCCTATTCCGCTGCCCTGGCACTGAGGCCGGCATGCTCTGGGCCTGCATTCTCCTGCCGCAACTGGCGATGGACGGCGTGCTCCGTGGTCGTCCCGAGCCGGACGCCGCCCTGGCACTGCTCGCCGGGCCAACCCAACGCCGTGTGCTGCAGGCGGTGAACCCGGCGGCGCGGGCGCTGGGCCTCAAACCTGGCCAGTCGCTCACCGCCGCCCACGCACTGAGTCGCGATTTCGAAACCGCCGAGTACGACCTGCGTGAAGTGCAGCACGGGCAGAACCTGCTGGCCGCCTGGGCTTACGGATTCAGCTCGCAGGTCAGCCAGCATTACCCGCGCGCGCTGCTGCTGGAGGTGCAGTCCAGCCTGCAGCTGTTCGGCCCCTGGCCACGCTTCGAAGCTCGTCTGCGCGAGGAGCTGAACGGGCTGGGCTTCCGCCACCGCATCACCGCCGCACCCAACCCGGCGGCCGCACGCATCCTCGCCAACGGCCACGATGGCCTGGCCATCCACGACAACGACCAGTTGCGCTCGTACCTGGGCAGGATGCCGCTGGAGCGCCTTGGCCTGGAGCGCGATGCCGCCACCTCGCTGAGCCGCATGGGCCTGCGCAACTTGCAGCAACTGCTCGCCCTGCCCCGCGAAAGCCTGGCCCGGCGCTTCCCACCACAGGTGCTGCGGCAGGTCGACACCTTGCTCGGCCAACGGCCGTTGGCCCTGGAGTTCTACCGGCCGCCAGATCGCTTCGAATCGCGCATCGAACTGAACTTCGACGTGGAATCCACCCAGGCACTGCTGTTCCCGCTGCGCCGCCTGACCGCCGATCTCGCCGCCTTCCTCGCCGGGCGCGACAGCGGCGTGCAGCGCTTCATCCTCCATCTGGAACACCACGAAGGCAGCGACACGCAGATGCCCGTCGGCCTGCTCAGCGCCGAGCGCGAGGCGGCCATGCTCTTCGAACTGAGTCGGGGTCGTCTGGAACAACTGCAATTGCGCGCCGCGGTTCACAGCGTGCGACTCATCGCCGACGACCTGCCGCCCTTCGTGCCGCAACACCGTGAGCTGTTCGACGACCGCCCGCAGCAATCGCAGCCCTGGGAACAACTGCGCGAACGCCTGCGCGCGCGGCTCGGCGACGACGCCGTGCACAGTCTCGGTGCTCGCGCCGACCACCGTCCGGAGCGTGCCTGGCAGGATCAGTCCACCCCGCACCGACAAGTCGCCGACATTCCGCGCCCCGGCTGGCTGCTGGCGGAGCCCCAGCCACTACGCGAGTTCGCTCCGACCCTGCTGGCAGGCCCCGAGCGCATCGAATCCGGCTGGTGGGACGGCGAGGACATCCGCCGCGACTACTACCAGGTACGCACCCGCAGCGGCCAGCGCGCCTGGGTGTTCCGCCCGGTGGGCGACGATGGGCCACTGCTGCTGCACGGCTGGTTTGCATGAGCACGCCGGATCAAGGCATCGGCTACGCCGAGCTGCACTGCCTGTCCAACTTCAGCTTCCAGCGTGGGGCCTCCAGTGCCGACGAGCTGTTCGGGCGAGCGAAGAAGCTGGGCTACCGCGCCCTGGCGATCACCGACGAATGCAGCCTCGCCGGCATTGTCCGTGCCTGGCAGGCGGCGAAGGAGCACGAGCTGCCGCTGATCACCGGCAGCGAACTGAGCCTCTCGCAAGGCCCGAAGCTGGTGCTGCTGGCCGAGAACCTCACGGGTTACGAGAACCTCTGTCGCCTCATCACCCACGCCCGCCGACGCGCCGAAAAGGGAAGCTATCGCCTGGTGCGCTCGGACTTCGACGGCAACCTCGACCACCTGCTGGCGATCTGGCTGCCGCGAGACGACCAGGACGACGACGGCCTCTGGCTGCGCGAGCGCTTCCCCAAGCGCCTATGGCTGGGCGTCGAACTGCACAAGGGCCCGGACGACGCCGGCAGGCTGCGCGACCTGCAGAGCCAGGCTGCTCGCCTGGAGATTCCCGCCGTGGCCTGCGGCGACGTGCATATGCACATCCGCGGCCGCCGCGCCCTGCAGGACTGCATGACCGCCATCCGCCAGCACCTGCCGGTGCACGAGGCCGGTCAGTACCTCTACGCCAACGGCGAACGGCATCTGCGGCCGAAAGAGGCGCTGGCGGCGATCTATCCAGCCGAACTGCTGGCGGAGACGTCGAAGATCGCCGAGCGTTGCACCTTCGATCTCGGTCAACTGGATTACCAGTACCCCCGCGAGTTGGTGCCCGAAGGCCACACGCCCACCACCTGGCTGCGGGAGAAGACCGAGGAAGGCATTCTTCTGCGCTGGAAAGACGGTGCCACACCCGCCGTTCGCAAACGCGTCGAAGATGAACTGGCACTGATCGCCGAGCTGAAGTACGACAGCTACTTCCTCACGGTCTACGATATCGTCGCCTTCGCCCGCACACAGAGCATCCTCTGCCAGGGACGCGGCTCGGCGGCCAACTCGGTGGTCTGCTTCGCCCTCGGCATCACCGAACTGGACCCGACCCGCGAGCACGTGCACCTGTTGTTCGAACGCTTCATCTCTCGCGAACGCAACGAGCCGCCGGATATCGACGTCGACTTCGAGCACGACCGCCGCGAGGAAGTCATCCAGTACGTGTTCCGTCGCTACGGCCGCACCCGCGCCGCCCTCACTGCCGTGGCCAGCACCTACCGCGGCGCCGGCGCGGTGCGCGATGTGGCCAAGGCGCTGGGACTGCCGCCGGATCAGGTCGGCGCGCTGGCCGACTGCTGCGGCGCCTGGAGCCGCGAGGCGCCGCACGCCGACCGCCTGCGCGAAGCCGGCTTCGACCCGGAGAGCCCGATCCTGCGCCGTGTGCTGGCCCTGACCGGGCAACTGGTCGGCTTCCCCCGGCACCTGTCGCAGCACCCCGGCGGCTTCGTCATTTCCCAGCAGCCACTGGAAACCCTGGTGCCGGTGGAAAACGCGGCGATGCCCGAGCGCACCCTGATCCAGTGGGACAAGGACGACCTCGACGCCGTCGGCCTGCTCAAGGTCGACGTGCTCGCCCTGGGCATGCTCAGCGCCCTGCGCCGCTGTTTCGACCTGATCGAACGCTATCGCGGGGAACACTACACCCTCGCCTCGCTACCGCAGGAGTGCAAGGAGACCTACGCCATGATCAGCCGTGCCGACACCGTGGGCGTGTTCCAGATCGAGTCACGCGCGCAGATGGCGATGCTGCCGCGCCTGCGACCCGAGACTTTCTACGACCTGGTGATCGAGGTCGCCATCGTCCGCCCCGGCCCGATCCAGGGCGACATGGTCCATCCCTACCTGCGCCGGCGGAACAAGGAAGAGCCGGTCGTGTATCCCTCCAAGGAGCTGGAGCCGGTGTTCGAGCGCACCCTCGGCGTGCCGCTGTTCCAGGAACAGGTGATGCAACTGGCGATCATCGCCGCCGAATACACACCTGGCGAAGCCGACCAGTTGCGCCGCTCGATGGCCGCCTGGAAGCGCCACGGCGGGCTGGAACCGCATCGCAAGCTGCTTTCGGAGCGCATGCTGGCGAAGGATTACACCCAGGAATACATCGACCGCATCTTCGAGCAGATCAAGGGTTTCGGCAGCTACGGCTTCCCCGAATCCCACGCTGCCAGCTTCGCCCTGCTCACCTACGCCAGTTGCTGGCTGAAATGCCACGAACCGGCCGCCTTCACCTGCGCGCTGATCAACAGCTGGCCCATGGGTTTCTACAGCCCCGACCAGTTGCTGCAGGACGCTCGCCGCCATGGCTTGGCGATCCGTCCGGTGGACGTGCGCCACAGCCAGTGGGACTGCACCCTTGAACCCATCGCCGAACGCCAGCCGGCCATCCGTCTCGGCCTGCGCATGGTGCGCGGGCTGCGCGAAGACGTCGCCACCCGCATCGCCCAGGCGCGCGGACAGCGCCCCTTCGCCGATGTCGCCGACCTCTGCCTGCGTGCCCATCTCGACGGTCGCGCCCGCGAACAGCTGGCCAACGCCGGCGCCCTGCGCGGCCTCGCCGGCCACCGGCACAAGGCGCGCTGGGCGATTGCCGGGGTCGAGCCGCAGCTGCCGCTGTTCGCCGGGCAGGTCACCGAGGAAGCGCCGGTCAGCCTGCCGCTACCCAGCCGCGGCGAAGACCTGCTCACCGACTACGCGACCCTCGGCACCACCCTCGGCCCACACCCCATGACCCTGCTGCGCGGCGCCCTCAAGGCTCGGCGCTGCCGCAGTTCAAAAGAGTTGGCGACGCTGGAAGCCGACCGCCCGGTGCGCGTCGCCGGCTTGGTGGTGGGACGGCAACGGCCCGGCACGGCCAGCGGCGTCACCTTCGTCACCCTGGAAGACGAATTCGGCATGATCAACGTGATCGTCTGGCGCGACCTCGCCGAACAGCAGCGCCGCCCCTTCCTCAGCGCCCGCCTGATGCAGGTGGACGGCACCCTGGAAGCCAAGGACGGCGTGCGCCATGTAATCGCTGGAAGGCTGCTGGATCTGAGTGGATTGCTGGAGGGGCTGGATGTGCGGAGTCGGGATTTCCACTGATACGCGCTTTGCCGCGCCACACGGTTCGCGAGCAAGCTCGCTCCTACGAAAAGCGCTCGGTGCAAACCTGAGCCTGTCGGAGCGAGCTTGCTCGCGAACCCACCGTACAAAGCAAGTTCATCCACCCAGCAGGTAAAGGACCAGCTCAATCACCGACAACGAGAACAGGTACGGCCCGGTAAACCCCACCCAGACGAGCAGCGCAATGGGCGTATAGAGCAGCACCAGCAGCGTGCGGGCGCTACGGCTGCGGAGCATCAGCCAGAATATCTGCCCCAGTGCGAACAACGCACTGCACACAAGGGCGGGATCGAAGATGGCATGGAACCGGGCGTAGTCGCTCAGCGCCGCGAAACTGCTGCCCAATACCAGGAACATCGCCAGCGCCATTCCCGCGGCACCCAGCGCCAGGGCCAGTAGAGCCCCCACCAGTACCCGGCACGCCAGCCGGAAAAGTCCGGGTTCAACGGGCACGGATTGTTCGCATTCCATCAGCCTTGTCGCTCCTTTGCATAACCGCCTGACACTACACAACCCCGGCCGATTTGCGAAAGACCGCGCGGACGCCTTACGCTGCCGCCATTCCTTTCTGCGGCCCCGAGCATGATCACCCTCCGCCACATCGAAGTCTTCCGCGCGGTCATGACCACCGGCAGCGTCACCCGCGCGGCGGCGTTCCTGCATACCAGCCAGCCCACGGTCAGCCGCGAGCTGGCGAGGCTGGAGCAACTGGTCGGCTTCGAGTTGTTCCTGCGCGAGCGCGGGCGGCTGGCGCCGACGGCGCGGGCGTTGATGCTGTTCGAGGAGGTGGAGCGCTCCTTCACCGGCCTGGACCGCATCGTCGCCTTCGCCGGGAGCCTGGGGCAGTTCGCCGAGGGCAAGTTCTCCATCGGCTGCCTGCCGGCGCTGTCCCAGGCACTGCTGCCGGAAGCCTGCAAGCGCTTCAGCCGGGAGAATCCGGCGATCAGCCTGGAAGTGGCGGCGCTGGAATCACCGCATCTGGAAGAGGCGCTCAGCGCCCAGCACCACGATATCGGCCTGATCGAAAACGACGACGCCCCGCGCGGCACCGAACTGCAGCCACTGCTGGCGGTGGACGAGGTGTGCATCCTCCCGGACGGCCATCCGCTGCTGGCCCGCGAGCACCTGGAAGCGGCGGACTTCGCCGGGCAGCCCTTTGTCAGCCTGGCCACCAGCGACCGCTATCGGCACCTGATCGACGCGGTATTCCTCGGCGCCGGCGTGCAGCGGCAGATGCAGGTGGAAACCCACAGCGCCGTCTCGGTGTGCAGCATGGTCCGCGCCGGCCTGGGCCTGGCCGTGGTCAACCCGATCACCGCGCTGATGTTCCAGGGCCAGGGCATCCAGCTGCGGCCGCTGGCCTTCTCACTGCCGTTCCAGGTGAGCGTGGCTAAACCCCTTTACCGCCCCGCTACACCACTGCGCGAGCGCTTCGTGGTGGCTCTTCAGGCCGAAGCTGGCGTACTGGTGCAGCGCCTGCGCGAAGCCAGCGTCGGCTGCACCCTATATCAAAATTGAATTGACCAGATAACAAGCGGCATTATTCAGTCATGCAAAGGGCCGGTAGACTAGCGCCATCTACCTTCGGAGCCCATTCATGACTTACCTCGCCCTGCCCCGCGCCGAACAGCTCGCCCTGCAATTCGGCACCCCGCTGTGGATCTACGACGCAGCCACCATCCGCGGCCAGATCGAGAGCCTGAAGAGCTTCGACATCATCCGCTTCGCCCAGAAGGCCTGCTCCAACCTGCACATCCTGCGCCTGATGCGCGAACAGGGCGTGAAGGTCGACGCCGTTTCCCAGGGCGAACTGCTGCGTGCCCTGGCTGCCGGTTACTCGTGCCGCAACGACGAATCCGAGATTGTATTCACCGCCGACCTGCTGGACCGCACCACCCTGGAAACCGTGGTCGAGCACGGCATCCCGGTGAACGCCGGCTCGATCGACATGCTCCGCCAGTTGGGCGAAGTCGCCCCTGGACACCCGGTGTGGCTGCGCATCAACCCCGGCTTCGGCCACGGCCACAGCAACAAGACCAACACCGGCGGCGAGCACTCCAAGCACGGCATCTGGCACAGCGACCTGCGTGCCGCACTGGACGTGATCCGCGAGCGCGGCCTGCGCCTGGTCGGCCTGCACATGCACATCGGTTCGGGCGTCGACTACGGCCACCTGGCCCAGGTCGGCGAAGCCATGCTCGGCCTGGTACAACAGGTGAAGGATGCCGGCCACGACATCTCCGGCATCTCCGCCGGCGGCGGCCTGTCCATCCCCTACCGCGCCGGCGACCCGGAAGTGGACACCGCGCACTACTTCCAGCTGTGGGACAAGGCGCGCAAGGCCGCCGAGGCCGTGGTCGGCCACTCGCTGCACCTGGAGATCGAACCGGGCCGCTACCTGGTCGCCCAGTCCGGCTGCCTGCTCAGCGAAGTGCGCGCCACCAAGGACGCCGGCCGCAACCACTTCGTACTGGTGGACGCCGGCTTCAACGAGCTGATGCGCCCGTCCATGTACGGCAGCTACCACGGCATCCGCGTACTGGCCGGCGACGTGGCCAGCCGCGAGGTGATCGATACCGTGGTGGCCGGCCCGCTGTGCGAGTCCGGTGACGTGTTCACCCAGGGCGACGGCGGCGTGGTCATCCCCCGCGCCCTGCCGCGTGCCCAGGTCGGCGACCTGCTGCTGATCGAAGACACTGGCGCGTATGGCGCGTCCATGTCGTCGAACTACAACAGCCGCCCGCTGATCGCCGAAGTGCTGCTCGAAGGCGCCGAAGCCAAGCTGATCCGCCGCCGCCAGCGCGTGGAAGAGCTGCTGGCGCTGGAAGAAGAGCTGGGCTGATCGCCGGCTACTCTTCGTCGCAAGAGACGCCGGCCCTGCCGGCGGAGGAGCGGGCAAGCTCCGCACCTACCCAGGCAACAACTCCCTCACCGATCGATACGCGTCGACAGAATGATCGACGACATCGTCCGCTCCACCCCATCCAGCGCGCCGATGCGATCCAGCACCGCATCCAGGTCGCGGATCGATAGCGCCTCGACGATCACGATCATGTCGAAGTTGCCGCTCACCGAATGCAGCGTCTTCACCTCGGCAATCTTCTCCAGCGCCTGTACCACCTGGTGCGACAGCTTGGGCAGCGCCGTCACAAGCACGTGGGCGCGCACCAGCGACTGCGCGTAGCTGTCCGACACCTTGATCGAATAGCCGCTGATGATCCCCTGCTGCTCCAGCCTTTCGATACGGCTCTGCACCGTGGAGCGCGACACCCCGAGCTTGCGCGCCAGCTCGGAGATCGACTCGCGGGCATTGGCACGCAACAGATTCAGCAAGGCCGCATCGGCTTTTTTCGTCATATTGCTCATGGTATTGGTCAATTTGCCTGAAAGCTCTAGCCAATCTTGCAGATTGCCAGGTTCATTTCAACGACGAGCTTTGCAATAGTGATTACCAAGGCGAGCCCACCAGCTCGCCATTTCTTTGCCCGCACGCCACTCATCGACTGGTTTCAGCGGGCGCTGCATTGCCTTGCCAAGCTGGTGATACAGGCCGGCGAGCCGCATAAGTCGAATAAGATTGAAGGGAGCCTTCCATGCACAAGAACCGCCACCCCCACACCCCCGGCAAGAAACCGGTGACCATCTTCGGCCCGGACTTCCCCTTCGCCTTCGACGACTGGATCGAGCACCCCGCCGGCCTGGGCAGCATCCCCGCCGAGAACCACGGCCAGGAAGTGGCCATCGTCGGCGCCGGCATTTCCGGGCTGGTGGCGGCCTACGAGCTGATGAAAATGGGCTTGAAGCCCGTGGTCTACGAAGCCTCGAAGATGGGCGGCCGCCTGCGTTCGGAAACCTTCGAAGGTGCCGACGGCATCATCGCCGAGCTGGGCGGCATGCGCTTCCCGGTATCCAGCACTGCCTTCTACCACTACGTCGACAAGCTCGGCCTTGAAACCAAGCCCTTCCCCAACCCGCTGACCCCGGCCTCGGGCAGCACCGTGGTCGACCTGGAAGGCACCAGCCACTACGCCGAGAAGATCGACGACCTGCCGGAAATCTTCCGTGAAGTGGCCCAGGCCTGGGCCGACGCGCTGGAGGACGGCGCGCGCTTCTCCGAGATCCAGGACGCCATCCGCGAGCGCGACACCGTCAAGCTCAAGGCCCTGTGGGACGAACTGGTGCCCAAGTGGGACGACCGCACCTTCTACGACTTCGTCGCATCCTCCAAGGCCTTCTCCCGGCTCTCCTTCCAGCACCGCGAAATCTTCGGACAGGTCGGCTTCGGTACTGGCGGCTGGGACTCGGACTTCCCCAACTCCATGCTGGAAATCTTCCGCGTTGTGATGACCAACTGCGACGACCACCAGCATCTGGTCGTGGGCGGCGTCGAGCAGGTACCGCGCGGCATCTGGAGCCACGTGCCGGAAAACTGCGCGCACTGGCCGGCCGGCACTTCTCTCGCCTCCTTGCACAACGGCGCGCCGCGTCCGGGCGTGAAGAAGATCGCCCGCGCCGCCGACGGCACCTTCGCCGTCACCGACTACTGGGGCGATACCCGCCACTATGCGGCCGTCCTGGCGACCTGCCAGACCTGGCTGCTGACCACCCAGATCGAATGCGAGGAAGCCCTGTTCTCGCAGAAGATGTGGATGGCCCTGGACCGCACCCGCTACATGCAGTCGTCGAAGACCTTCGTGATGGTCGACCGGCCGTTCTGGAAGGACAAGGACCCGCAGACCGGCCGCGACGTGATGAGCATGACCCTCACCGATCGCCTCACCCGCGGCACCTACCTGTTCGACAACGGCGACGACAAGCCGGGGGTGATCTGCCTGTCCTACTCCTGGATGAGCGACGCCATGAAGATGCTCCCGCACCCGGTGGAGAAACGCGTGCAGCTGGCCCTGGATGCCTTGAAGAAGGTCTACCCGAAGGTAGACATCGCCGGCCACATCATCGGCAACCCGATCACCGTGTCCTGGGAGGCCGACCCGCACTTCCTCGGCGCCTTCAAGGGCGCGCTGCCGGGCCACTACCGCTACAACCAGCGCATGTATGCGCACTTCATGCAGGACGACATGCCCGCCGAACAGCGTGGAATCTTCATCGCCGGCGACGATGTGTCCTGGACCCCGGCCTGGGTGGAAGGCGCGGTGCAGACCTCGCTCAACGCCGTGTGGGGCATCATGAAGCACTTCGGTGGCGCCACCCATCCGCAGAACCCTGGCCCGGGCGATCGCTTCGCCGAACTGGGCCCGATGGAACTGCCGGACTGATTCATTCCACTCATTGAAGAGCGGCTCGCGCGGGGCCGGGAACGGGTGCACACTGCCTGGTCCCGGCCCTGCGCATTTCGAAGGAGAACACCATGTACCTCGCCCTCTACCAGTGCCCACCCGGCCCCGAGGACGTCGCCGGCAACCTGCAGCGCCTGGAGCAGGCCGCGCAGCAGGCGGTGCAGAACGGCGCGGACCTGCTGGTCCTGCCCGAGATGTTCCTCTCCGGCTACAACATCGGCGCCAAGCGTGTCGCGGAGCTGGCGGAAAGCTGTGACGGCCCGTCGGCCCGGCGCATCGCCGAGATTGCCCGCCAGCACAAGCTCGGCATCCTCTACGGCTACCCCGAGCGCGACGGTGACGCCATCTTCAATAGCGTGCAGCTGATCGACCGCCAGGGCGAGCGCCGCGCCAACTACCGCAAGACCCACCTCTACGGCGATCTCGACCGCAGCCAGTTCAGCGCCTCCGACGAGCCGCCGACGATCTTCGAGCTGGACGGCTGGAAGGTCGGTCTGCTGATCTGCTTCGACGTCGAGTTCCCCGAAAACGTGCGCAGCCTGGCGATGGCTGGCGCCGACCTGGTGCTGGTGCCCACCGCCAACATGCGCCCCTACGAATTCGTCGCCCAGGTACTGGTGCCCACCCGCGCCTACGAGAACCAGGTGTTCCTCGCCTATGCCAACTATGTCGGCAGCGAAGGCGAGATCGAGTACTGCGGGCTGAGCAGCATCGTCGCTCCGGATGGCCAGGTACTGACCAAGGCCAAGCACAGCGAGGAGCTACTGGTAGCCGAACTGGACCCGCAGCGCATCGCCCTGGCGCGCGAGGGGTACAGCTATGTGCACCTGCGGCGGCCGGTGCTCTATCGCAGCTGAAAAAAGCCCGGCACTCCGCCGGGCTTTGTTTTTTGTAGGAGCGAGCTTGCTCGCGAACAGTTTTGCCCGCAGCTTCGGCATCAGGCGGGTTCGCGAGCAAGCTCGCTCCTACAGGTTCGGCATTTCCCTAGTATTGCGGTGGCACGCCTGGCAGCTGCGCACCGGCCCGCTGGCATGGAAAGCCTGCAAGCGTTCGAGATGGCAGCTCTGGCAGAGCTGATGGAAATCCGCCTCGATACGCACGGCCAGCGCCGGGCTCTGCTTGTGGCAGAGAATGCAGGTGCGGTTGCCGGAAACCGAAGGCGACTGGTCCTTGTAGTCGTGGTGGCAGGTGATGCAGTTCACCGAAGCGTGCGGCTCATGAGGGAACACCAGCGGCATCAAAGGTCGCCTGCGTTGCCAATGATCGTGGACAAACCACGCCCCTGCCGACAGCGCGACGATCGCCGCAACGGAAAGGCCAATCCAGGCGCGCCTCACAGCGGCAGCTCCAGGTTCGCCAGCAGGCTGTAGAGGGCCGACAACCCGATGACCACGCCACTGGCCACCAGCGCGAGCCAGGTCGCGCGCTGCGCCGTATTTCGTTTGCGCCCATTGATGCCATTGGCTGGTTTAGGCAAGCGCGGCCACACAGCCACTGCCAGCATCAACGCCCCCAGCAGTATGCCCTTCCATACGCCCCCGCTGTAGTAACCCGCGCCGAGTATGTGCACGGCCATTAGCAACAGGGCAAAAAGACTGCCGCCGTAATGCCAGCGGCGGAACGAAGCCGCACCACTGCTCCAGCGTGAGCGCACACGACTCAAACTGGAAGCCGCCAGCACCAGCATCAAGACCGCCGAAGCCAGCCCGGCCAGCATATAGCCGGGCGCGGACGGCAGCAGGTCCTCGATCAGCAGCGGCTCATCGATCAGCAGTACAACGATGTGCACCAGCAGCAGCGCGACGGCGGCAAAACCCAGGTCGCGGTGCAGGCGCAGGAAAAACTTGCCTTCATACAACGGACGCGGCTGCGGCCGGCCGCCGATGACGAACAGCAGCCCCAGCAGGCAGGCACCGAGCAGCCCGGCAGCGTTGGCGAAATCCCAGGCATAGCCGAGCCCCGGCATTGCGCCGAGCCCGAGCAGAATGGCGATCGGTAGCAGACAGCCGAGCGCCAGGCGCGCGATCAGCGCAGGCATGGGGGACTCCAGCGAGGGACTATCGCCGGAGGCTAGCAGCTGCCGGCGGCGTGCGAGTGTCGCTGCCTGCCAGACGAATTGCCCGCTGTGCCACCGCGCACCGCCCTGATTTTGTAGGAGCGAGCTTGCTCGCGAACGGAGTATCCCCATAGCACCCGCATCAAGCGGGTTCGCGAGCAAGCTCGCTCCTACATGATCCATGTCCGTAGGATGGGTGGAGCTTGCGATACCCATGCTGCTGGCGCGCAGATTGGTGGTTATCGCTTCGCTCCACACCATCATACGCAGAGCGATCTGCGTTACAGGTCGAGCACCAACCGCGCCGACTTCGCCCGCGAAACGCAGGCGCAGATCTGCTTGTTGGACGCCTTTTCCTTGTTCGACAGGCAGTTGTCGCGGTGCTCCGGCTCGCCCTCCAGCACTTCGACGATGCAGGTGCCACAGATGCCTTCGCGGCACTCGGTGTCGATGTCGCAGCCGTGGGCCTGCAACACGTCCACCAGCGTCGAGTCCGCCGGTACGTGAAGCACCACGCCGGAGCTGGCCAGCTCCACGTCGAAGGAACCGGCCGGCGCCGCGTTGGCGGCCGGATCGGCCTGGAAGTGCTCCAGATGGATGGCGTCTTCCGGGCGGCTGCGCGCGGCGATCTCCACCACCTTGTTCATGAACGGTGCCGGGCCGCAGGTGTAGACGTGGGCCTGCTTCGGTGCGCGTTCCAGGCACTCGCCCAGCACGCGGTCGAGGTCGGCAGGTTCGACACCGTAGTGCAGCTCCACCTTGCCGGCGAACGCCTCGCTGGCCAGCAGCTCGACGAAGGCCGCGTGCTCGGCGGAACGGGCAAAATAGTGCAGGCGATAGGGCTCGCCCTTGGCGTTCAGGCGGTAGGCCATGCTCAGCAGCGGCGTGACGCCGATACCGGCGGCGAACAGCACGTGCTCGCGGGCTTCCTCTGCCAGGCGGAACAGGTTGCGCGGCGCGCCGATGTCCAGCTCCATGCCTTCGCGCACTTCGTGCAGCGCACTGGAGCCGCCACGGGAGGCGCCTTCCTTCTTGATCGCCACCAGGTAGGCGGCGCGATCGTCCGGCGGGCTGCACAGCGAATACTGGCGCGTCACCCCGGTGGGCCCGGTGACATCGACGTGGGCGCCCGGCTCGTAGGCGTCGAACGGCTGGCCATCACAACGTACGAGACGCAGGGAACGGATGTCCTGCGCTTCCTCGACGATTCTCTCGATTCTGACCTTCATCATGGCGTTACCTGCAAGGCGTTGAGTGCGGGCTCTGTGGCCCCTTACCGGCCTCTTTGTTACGAGCGGACGGGTTTTCGGTTTGATGTCGGAGCGAGCCGGGGCTCACTCCTGAAATATCGGAGCGGGCAGCTTTGCCCTCTCCCTAACCCTCTCCCTGAAGGGAGAGGGGACCGTTCGGCACAGGGTGAATCCACAACGTCAGCCGGTACGGACAGCTCCCTCCCCTGAAGGGAGAGGGGACCGTTCGGCACAGGGTGAATCCACAACGTCAGCCGGTACGGACAGCCCCCTCTCCCTTCAGGGAGAGGGGACCGTTCGGCACAGGGTGAATCCACAACGTCAGCCGGTACGGACAGCTCCCTCCCCCTTCAGGGAGAGGGGACCGTTCGGCACAGGATGAATCCACAACGTCAGCCGGTACGGACAGCTCCCTCTCCCTTCAGGGAGGGGGACCGTTCGGCACAGGGTGAATCCACAACGTCAGCCGGTACGGACAGCTCCCTCTCCCTTCAGGGAGAGGGGACCGTTCGGTACAGGATGAATCCACAACGTCAGCCGGTACGGACAGCTCCCTCTCCCTTCAGGGAGAGGGCTGGGGAGAGGGGCTCTCAAACACACCCCGTCCCCAAGGTTCAAATCTCAGCGCATGAACAACCCACCATTGATATCCCAGCAGGCGCCCGTCACCGACCCGGCGTTCTCCGCGCACAGCAGCAGCACGCTGTCAGCGATGAAAGTCGGGTCGCCCAGGCGGCCGGCGGGGATGGTCTTGAGGATCTGTTCCAGGCGCTCGGGCGCGACGCTCTCGTAGACCACCGGCAAGTCCAGCGGCCCCGGCGAGATCGCGTTGACGGTCACGCCCTGCGCCGAGAGTTCGCGGGCGAACACCTTGGTCAGGGTCGCCACGCCGCCCTTGGCCGCGGCGTAGTGGCCGCCGGTGGCGGTGCCGCCGTTCTGCCCGGCCAGCGAGGCGATGTTGACGATGCGACCGAAACCACGCGCCGCGAAGTGCATGCCGAACACCTGGCAGGCGACGAAGGTGCCGCGCAGGTTCACCGCCATGGAGGCATCGAAGTCCTCCGGGCTGATATCCATCAGCCCGGCCACCTTTGACATCCCGGCGTTGTTCACCAGGATGTCGGTGCCGCCCCAGCGCTCGGCAATCACATCGCGAGCGCGTTCGAAATCGGCTTTCTCCCGCGCATCCAGCTTCAAACCAAGGGCCGTGCGGCCCTCCGGGTCGAGCTCATCGGCCAGACGCTGCACTGCGTCCTCGTTCAGATCGGCCAGCGCCACGCGCAGGCCGGCAGCGTGCAGGCGGCGCGCGATGACATCGCCGAGGCCGCGTGCGGCGCCGGTTACCAGGGCAACTCGTTGCATGGCGCGGCCCTCAGAGCAGGAAGCCGAGCGCGTTGAGCGCGTCTTCGGCGTTGATCAGGCGGATCACCTTGCGCTCCAGGCGGGCTTGCCCGTCGGTGAAGCGGATACGGTGGTTCAGGTCGGCAATGAAAGGAGTCGCGACACCGCGCTTGTAGGCGTAGAGCACCTGCGCCGAGTTCACCTCGACCACATCGCCCGCCGCTTCCACCAGGCTGAAGCGCGAAACCGTGCGCACGGTCTTCGCCGCATCCACCGCCGACGGCGAATGGCCGCCGGTGAGGCGTTCGATGCGCAGCGCACGCATGCGCGCGTCATCGAAGACGTAGTTCAGGCGCGCGGCGAAGTCATCGCCCTCGCCGTCGATCGGCACCACATAGATACCGTCCTCGCTCCACAGCTGCGACCACTGCGCGTAATCCTTGCGGTCCAGCAGTTCGGCTTCGCGCCAGACGAATTCGATGGCCTTGGCCAGCGGGCCGGAGAAGCCGTTCAAGGTGTCGTTGCTCATTGGCTCATCATCCTTTTCCACATCTGGTACGCCTCGCGCATGCCGCCTTCGTCGGTGGCGTGGGAGACCTTGTCACCGTTCTCGGCGACCACTTCGCGGTTCAGGCCGCGGTTGACCAGGATCGGTGCGTCGACGCCGGCGTAGGAGCCACGCTGCACGCGGTCCCAGGCTTCGGCATCGTCCGGGCTGCCGAAGCCGAACGGACCCTGGAAGTGCTCGTGGATACGCATGCGCTCGCGGTTGGCGATTTCCGGGCCGCCGTCCATGCCCAGGGCGACGTGGCGAATCTCGGTCTCGGTGACGGAGATCGGCCGCAGCACGCGGAAGAACGACATGGACATGGCCACGTTGGGGAACAGGTTGAGGTTGAAGCCGGCACCATGCAGCGAGCGGACGATGCGGCGCACCTGCTCCGGTGGCATGGTTTTCGACAATTCCTCGGTGACGTGGGCAAAGCGCTCCTGGAGCTGCTCGGTGCCGTCGTCGTGGTCGAGGTCGACGTGCTCGGGAACCATCACCATCACGCTGTGGCCGTTGCCCAGGGCGTGGGTGACCGCCTGCTCGTCGCTCATGAACGAGAGCATCTCTTCGGTCTCTTCATCCACCGAGGACATGAACGACTTGTGCACGATGGGGAAGTGGTAGCCGTCGGTGGTATTTTCCAGCTGGATCTTCCAGTTGCCGCGGAAGGTGAACTTGTGTTCGCCCTGGGTCTTGATCGGGTAGCCGGCGCCCTGCTTCATGAACAGGTCCATCCAGTGCTTCGCCCCGCCGAGGAAGTCTTCCAGCGGCTCGATCTCGTCGTTGTAGGTGGCGAACACCATGCCGGCGTAGCTTTCCACGCGCAGGCTGGTCAGCGGCAGCTCGGACTTGTCGAGGATGTCCTCGTAGCCGTCCGGATACGGCAGCGCACGCAGCTTGCCGTCCAGGGCGTAGGACCAGCTGTGGTACGGGCAGGTGAAGCCGGTGGCGTTGCCCTTGTGCTTCTCGCAGACGGTGGCGCCACGGTGGCGGCAACGGTTTTCCAGGACGTTGATGTTGCCCTTCTTGTCGCGCACCACGATCACCGGGCGGCGACCGACGCTGGTGGTCTTGAAGTCACCGGCGTTGCGCACTTCGCTTTCGTGGGCGACCCACACCCAGGTGCGGTAGAAGATCTTGTCCATCTCCGCTTCGAACAGCTGCGGGTCGTTGTACAGCGAAACATCGACGCGGTCGTCGCCGACCAGCTCTTCGACGCTGCGCGACCGGGCGATCAGCCGGTATTCGTGAGCGCTCATGCCCATCTCCTCATGCCGATTTCTTATGTTTTTGCGCAGGCCGCGTGGCGGCCAGGCTGTGTTCGAGTTGCGCGCCGAAGGCGCATACGCGTTCGTCGTCGCCCTTGCGGCCGACGATCTGCAGGCCGACTTTCAGCCCGCCGCAATCCAGGTCTACCGGCACGGTCAGCGCCGGGTGTCCGCTGAGGTTGAAAGGCCGTACCAGGGGCGTCATGCCGGCCACCGACTTGCCGTTGCGCGCATCAGTGAGCAGCGGCGGCAGGTCGGGCATGGTCGGCAGCAGCAGGACTTCGAAGTCCGCCAGCGCGGCGTCGATAGCGCGGGTGAAGTGCTCGCGCACCTTCTCCGCCTCGGCGCGCTCGGCGTCGGTGGTGCGGCTGGCCAGCAGCAGGCGCTGCTCGACATCGGCGCCGATCAGGCCCTTGCCGGTCAGCGCCGCGTAGGCGGCCCAGTTCTCGTGATTGATCACCACCAGCCCGGCCTGGAAGGCCGCCTCGAACTCGCCGAGGAACAGGTGGCTGCGGCGCCAGCCGGCGCGGTCGGCGGCGGCGCCCAGGCAAGCTTGGATGTGCGGAGCCGACGGCACTTCGAGGAAGGCCACGCGGGCGCCCTCGCCCGGCAGCTGCACGTCGCCGAACCCGGGACAGATGACCTGCATGGCGGCGATCAGGTCGGCCATAGTGGCGGCAAACGGGCCGACGCAATCCAGGCTGCTCTGCGCCGGGTGCACGCCGTCGCGGCTGACGCGGCCAAAGGTCGGCTTCAACCCGGCAATGCCGCAGCAGGCCGCCGGCACACGGACCGAACCACCGGTATCGGTGCCCAGCGCGATATCCGCCAGCCCCGCCGCCACGGCGGACGCGGAACCGCTGGAGGAACCGCCGGGCACGCGGTCCGGCGCCATCGGGTTGATCGGCGTACCGGTCCAGTCGTTGATACCGGTGACGCCGAAGGCCAGTTCGTGAAGGTTGGTCTTGCCGACGATCTGCCAGCCGGCATTCAGCACGGCATCGACCACGAAGGCATTGCGTTCGGCCGGCGCGGCATCGGCCAGCGCGCGGGTGCCGCAACGGGTCGGATGGCCGGCGATGTCGATGCTGTCCTTGACCGCGACGCGCTTGCCGTTGCCGCCCAGGAGAAATTCGCTGACAAAGGTGCTCATGCGCGATTCTCCTCGGCGCCGCTCAGCAAACGTTGCGACAGGCGCTGGGTGCGGAAGTGGCTGATCTGCCAGCGCCCGTCGATCTCGCGGAAATCGATGTCCAGGCGCGTGCCGAACAGCTCGGTGTGGCCCTCGGCGTAGGTCGAGAGCTGCTGCATGATCCATTGCCCGCGCGCGGTGCGGCCGTCGACACGGATCGACTCGCTGGTGAGGAAGTGCAGGTTCAGCGTGAAGTGCGGCGACGGCGGCAGATAGCCGAAGACGAACGCCGCAATCGCCTCGCGGCCCTGGTGATGGCCGAAGGTCTGCGCGGTGGAGGTGCCAATGCCCTCCCACACCGCGTCCTCGCTGAACAGCTCGGCCAGCTCACTCATCGCCACCGGCGCGTGCGGCACGTCGCAGAGGTCCATGTAGCGGGCCATCAACCGACGCACCTGGCTTTCCCCTTCAAGGGTCTCCAGGCGGCGGTTCAGCTCGGCCATGCTCAGGCTGCTCATGGCTCAGGTCCGCGCGGCTTCGGGAATGGTCAGCGGGCGGCCGATGCGGGCTTCGACCTTGGCGTACTTCCACAGGCTGTACTCGCCCACCGGGGTGGTGCGGAACAGGTTGCAGGCGTCGATCACGGTCTGGTGGCAATCGACGTCAGCCATGATGTAGACGGTCCACGGTGAGGTGGTGGACGGGCCGACCATCAGGCGGTCGTCGTCCAGCACGCCGAGCACGTTCATGCCCGGCAGCGCGCCGAGGTCGCTCATCATCTGCGAGAAGCCTTTCCACACGGTGATGCCTTCACCGGTGGGCAGGTCGAAGAACGGCTGGGCGATGCCGATGCAGAACAGTACGCGCAAGGGTTCGGTGGTCGGACGAGTCATGTTTCCGGGTCCTTTTTTGCTTTTGTATTCAGGAGAATCAGATGTATCCGGGGAACGGTGGCACATCGAGCAGCACCGCGCCGGCGCCGTCGTACATGCCATCGCTGAGGAAGGCGTGCTGGGTCACCACCATGGCGTCGCGCAAGTAGCGCTGCAGCGGGTGGTTGAGGTAGATAGCCGTGGTGCCGGCCAGGCTGTAGGCGCGGCGCACCACGTCAGCACCGGCGCGGGATACGTGCACGGCGGCCAGGCGCAGCTGGCTGACCTGCTCGGGCGTCACGACGTTGCCGGCGAGGATGGATTCCCAGACGCTCTCGGTGGCGTCATAGAAGAAGCCGCGCGCGGCCTGCAACTCGGCTTCGGCCTTGCCGATCTCGATGCGTACGTAGGCCCGATCACCCAGCTTGGGCGCGCCGGTCACGCCGCTGGAAGACGCCATGCGGGTGATCTCGTCCAGCGCCGCACGGGCCAGGCCGAGGTTGACCACGGCGAGCACCTGGGCGGCGTAGGCGATGGTCGGGTAGCGGTACAGCGGCTCGTCGATGTTCGATTCGCCGCCACGGATGAAGGTCCAGTCGTCCGCGACGAAGGCGTTGTCCAGCTTCAGGTCGTGGCTGCCGGTGCCCTTGAGGCCGACCACGTTCCAGTTTTCGACGATCTCCACGTCCCTGGCACGCAGCAGCGCGGTGCGCGGCTTGCCGCCCGGACCACCGATACCGATGCCGACGCCGAGCACATCGGCGCCCTTGCAGCCGCTGGCGAACTTCCAGGTACCGCTGACGCGCCAGCCGCCTTCCACTTGCGTGGCCGGCTGGATCGGGAACAGGCCGCCGGCGAACACCAGGTCCGGGCCGTCGGCATAGAGTTCAGCGAGGGTGTGGCGCGGCAGTGCGGTGAGGTAGGTGCTGGCGCTGCCGAAGCTGGCCACCCAGCCGGCGGAGCCATCGGCTTCGGCGATGCGTTCGACCAGGCGCAGGAACTGTGCCGGCGGCAGCGCGTCGCCGCCGAAGCAGCGCGGGGTCGCGGCGCGGTAGATGCCCACATCGCGGAAGCGTTCGATCATGTCGCGGGGAACGTGGGAGCGGCTGTCGAACTCGTCGCGGCGTTGGCGGACTTCGTCGAGCACGCGCTGGAATTCGAGGGCACGGCCGTCCGCATCGAGCGGTTCGGCGAGGGCGGCACGCAGCATGGCGTCATCTCCGGTTGTTCTTGTAGGGCCGGCCCGTTCGATGCGGGTCGGTCGTCGTTGGGGCCAGTGTATGAACCGCCGTGCACGCCCAACTATTGGGGCGTGCAGCCCCGCGCCTAAGGAAATCCCCTAGTCGGCGGCGAGTTACTCCGCAGTCCCTTCGCGCTACGCTGCGCGGTATAAAGGCGCCACTGCCTACCCGTCCCTGCAATCGAGAGCGAGCTTCGATGTTCCAGCCCAAGCCCGACGACTTCCTCGCCCTGCTCCAGGCCATGCCGCTGTGCGTGATCCTTCACGATGCGCAGACCAAGGAAATCCTCTGGGCCAACAACGCCGCCTTGGCCGTGCTCGGCTTCACCCTGGAAGAGCTGGTGCCGCTCAAGGCCCCGGACATGACTGCCAAGGCGCCGCAGTACCGCCGCTCGGTCGGCCTGCGCTGGCTGGAAGGCGCCGCGCGCACCGGCCAGCGCACCATCGAATGGTGCTACCGCTCCAAGCAGGGCGTGGAAATCCTCTCCGAGGCTGTTGCCACCCGCGTGCACCTGCAGGAGCGCGACGTGCTGATGGTGCAGTTCCGCGATATCTCCAGGGAGAAGCAGGTCGAGCGCGACCTGCAGCGTTTCGAGAGCCGCCTGAAGGCCTTCATGCAGGACCTCGCCGAAGGCGTGGCGGTGCTCGATGCGGATGGCAACCTGCGCTTTCTCAGCGAATCCGCCCTGCCCTTGCTGGGCGGCAGCCAGGACGACTGGATGGCGCACAACTTCCTCGGCCGCTGCGACAGCGCCACGCGCCCGCGCCTGGAACACCACCTGGCGATTCAGCCGCCCAGCCGCGAGCCGTACTCCGTCAGCTATCAGTTGCAGCGCCTGGATGGCGAATGGCGCTGGCACCACGCGACCTGCCGCTACATCGAGATCGAGGACGACCTGGTCGGCCACCTGCTGCTGTTCCGCGACGTCACCGAGCAGGTCCGCGCCGCCCAGGCGCAACGGCAGAGCGACCAGAAGCTGGAGTACCTGGCGCGCTACAACGCCATGGGCGAGATGGCCCTGGCGATTGCCCACGAACTCAGCCAGCCGCTGGCGGCCACGCGCAACTTCATCGAGGGCGCGCTGATCCGCCTGGACCGCGAACAGAAGGCCGAAGCTTCCGCCGCCTGGGGCCTGGACAGCGCCGTGCGGCAGATCGAACACGCCTCGCTGATCATCAAGAGCGTGCGCGAGTACGTGGTGAAACTGGAGCAGGCCGAGCAGCGCATCGACCTCAACGAACTGCTCGGCGAGACGCTCTACTTCATCAGCCTCAAGGCCCAGCCAAGCAACGTGCGCGTGGTACTGGAGCGCTGCGACGAACCGCTGTGGGTGAGCTGCGAGAAGGTGCTGGTCGGCCAGGTGATCCTCAACCTCGCCTTCAACGCCATCGAGGAGATGCTCAACCTCCCCGAGGAGCGCCGCCTGCTGCGCATCCGCACTTCGCGCGAGGGCGACAGCGCGCGCCTGTGCGTGCTCGATCAGGGCCCCGGCATCGATGCCGGCGCCAAGGAGCGCTTGTTCGATGGTTTCTTCACCTCCAAGGTGAGCGGCAACGGCATCGGCCTGGCGCTGTGCCAGAGCATCGTCTCGCGGCATCGCGGGGATATCTGGGCGGAGAACGTCGAGCCGTGCGGGGCGATGTTCTGTTTCGGGTTGCCGGTGGCGGAGTGATTGACCGCTAGCGCTTCACACCCCCGAAATCCAAGGGCCGGCATTCCCTGTAGGAGCGAGCTTGCTCGCGAACCATTCTGCCGGGAGCTTCGGAGCTGAGCGGAGCGGTTCGCGAGCAAGCTCGCTCCTACAAAAAAGCAAAAGCAACGGCGCTCTCTGGCACCGTTGTGGGTTCAGGAGCGTAGGGCGCATAACGCTGGCGCGTTATGCGCCCTACGAAGCAGAGCGGTTCGCGAGCAGGCTCGCTCCTACAAAAAGCAAAAGCAACGGCGCCCGCGGGCGCCGTTGTCGGCTCAGCCAGGAACCTCAGCCGTGGGCCTTCTTGATGATCGCCTCGGCAATGTTCGCCGGCGCCTCGGCGTACTTGGTGAACTCCATCGAATAGCTCGCCCGCCCTTGGGACATCGAGCGCACGTCCGTGGCATAGCCGAACATTTCGCCCAGCGGCACCTCGGCGCGGATGACCTTGCCCGCTGGCGTATCTTCCATGCCCTGGATCAGCCCGCGCCGGCGGTTGAGGTCGCCCATCACGTCGCCCATGTAGTCCTCCGGCGTCACCACCTCGACCTTCATCACCGGCTCCAGCAGCACCGCGCCGCCCTTCTGCGAAAGCTGCTTGGTGGCCATGGAGGCGGCGATCTTGAACGCCATCTCGCTGGAGTCGACGTCGTGGTAGGAACCGTCGAACACCGAGGCCTTCAGGCCGATCAGCGGGTAGCCGGCGAGCACGCCGTTCTGCATCTGCTCCTCGATGCCCTTCTGGATCGCCGGGATGAATTCGCGCGGGATCACGCCGCCAACCACCTCGTTGACGAACTCCAGCCCATCCTTGCCTTCATCGCCCGGCTCGAAGCGAATCCAGCAGTGACCGAACTGGCCACGGCCACCGGACTGGCGGACGAACTTGCCTTCGATCTCGCATTTCTTGCGGATCGCCTCGCGGTAGGCCACCTGCGGCTTGCCGATGTTGGCCTCGACGTTGAACTCGCGGCGCATGCGGTCGACGATGATGTCCAGGTGCAACTCGCCCATGCCGGAGATGATGGTCTGCCCGGTTTCCTCGTCGGTCTTGACGCGGAACGAGGGGTCTTCCTGGGCCAGCTTGGACAGGGCGATGCCCATCTTCTCCTGGTCGGCCTTGGTCTTGGGCTCCACGGCCACCGAGATCACCGGGTCGGGGAAGTCCATGCGCTCGAGGATGATCGGCTTGTCGATGGAGCACAGCGTGTCGCCGGTGGTGACGTCCTTCATGCCGATCAACGCGGCGATATCGCCGGCGCGCACTTCCTTGATTTCTTCGCGCTGGTTGGCGTGCATCTGCACCATCCGGCCGACCCGCTCCTTCTTGATCTTCACCGAGTTGAGCACCGCGTCGCCGCTGCTCAGTACGCCGGAATAGACGCGGGCGAAGGTCAGGGTACCGACGAAGGGGTCGGTGGCGATCTTGAAGGCCAGCGCGGAGAACGGTTCGCTGTCGTCGGCGTGGCGCTCCAGGTGCTTCTCTTCGTCGTCCGGGTCGGTGCCGTTGATCGCGGGGATTTCCGTGGGCGCCGGCAGGTAGTCGATCACCGCGTCGAGCACCAGCGGCACGCCCTTGTTCTTGAACGATGAGCCCAGCACCGCCGGGACGATCTCGTTGGCCAGGGTGCGCTGGCGCAAGCCGGCCTTGATCTCCTCGATGGTCAGTTCCTGGCCTTCGAGGTACTTGTTCATCAGGTCATCGTTGGCTTCCGCCGCAGCCTCGACCATGTGCGCGCGCCACTCGTCCGCCAGCGCCTGCAGCTCTGCCGGGATGGGCTCCTCGGTGTAGCTGGTGCCCTGGTCGGCATCGTTCCAGACGATGGCCTTCATCTTCACCAGGTCAATCTGCCCGGAGAAGGTTTCTTCCGAGCCGATGGCCAGCTGGATCGGTACCGGGGTGTGGCCCAGGCGCTGCTTGATCTGCGCCACCACGCGGAGGAAGTCGGCGCCCTGGCGGTCCATCTTGTTGACGTAGGCCAGGCGCGGCACGTGGTACTTGTTGGCCTGGCGCCAGACCGTCTCGGACTGCGGCTCGACGCCGTCGGCGCCGCTGAACACCACCACTGCGCCATCGAGCACACGCAGGGAGCGCTCCACCTCGATGGTGAAATCGACGTGGCCGGGAGTGTCGATGATGTTGAAGCGGTACTTGTTGGGATACTGCTTGGACGAGCCCTGCCAGAACGCCGTGGTAGCCGCCGAGGTGATGGTGATGCCGCGCTCCTGTTCCTGCACCATCCAGTCCATGGTCGCCGCGCCGTCGTGCACCTCGCCCATCTTGTGGTTCACACCGGTGTAGAAAAGGATGCGCTCGGTCGTCGTGGTCTTGCCGGCGTCGACGTGGGCGACGATGCCGATATTGCGGTAAAGCTCGATGGGCGTGGTGCGAGCCATGGTGTGCTCCGTATCTGCTGGGTGACTGCCGGGCCTGCTGCTGCGGGTCCGTTGCCTGCGCGGGACGGCGAGAGGAAGTGCAGCGTCAGAAATTTCTGAGTGCAACAGGCTCAAGGTAGCGCGTCTTCGTGGCAATTCCAGTGCAGCAGGGGCGCGGATGTCGCAGTCCGACCGGCTGCGTCGCTCCGGCATTGCACTGCACGATGGGAAAACCCTAAAATGATAGGCATTCTCAAATGAAAATCTGACGCACGCATCGTGGCTCTCGTCGAGACCCCGTCCCCGCAGCATCTGCACACTCTCTATAACGAGCACAACGGCTGGCTCCAGCAGTGGCTGCGCGGCAGGCTGGGCAACGCCTGGGATGCCGCCGATCTCGCCCATGACACCTTCCTGCGCCTGCTGCGGCGGCCGCTGGAAGACCTCGGCGAGCGTCCGCGTGCCCTCCTCACCCATATTGCCAAGGGCTTGCTGGTGGATCGCTGGCGGCGCCAGGAGATCGAGCGCGCCTACCTGGACAGCGTCGCCGCACTGCCCGAGGAAATGGCGCCCGGCCCGGAGACCCGCGAGCTGATCCTCGAGGCGCTGGAGCGCATCGACGCCGCCCTGAGCGAGCTGCCGGCGCTGACCCGCGAGGCCTTTCTGCTGTCGCAACTGGATGGCCTGACCTACCCGGTGATCGCCGAGCGCCTGGGCGTTTCCCTGGCCAGCGTGAAGCGCTACATGCGCGCCGGTTTTGTCGCCTGCCTGAGCGTCGCCTGATGCGCGAACAACCGCTGGACCCCGGCATCCTCGGCGAAGCCGCCGACTGGCTGGTGCGCCTGAATGAGCACCCGGCCAGCAATGCCGACCTGCAGGCCATCGAACAATGGCGCGCGCGCAGCGCCCAGCACGCCGAAGCCTGGCGCCGCGCCGAAGCTCTGCTGGGCCTGCGCCAGCTGCCGCCGGGGCTCGGCCGGCAAAGTCTGCAACGCACAGGCCTGAGCCGCCGGCAGATGCTCAACCGCCTGGGCGTGCTGATGGCCGTGGCGCCGGCCGCCTGGCTAGTGGCACGGCAGATGCCTTGGGCGGAATGGAACGCCGACCTGCGCACTGCCGTCGGCGAGCGCAAGCACCTGCGCCTGCCCGATGGCAGCCAGTTGACCCTGAATACCGACAGCGCGGTGAACGTGGCCTTCAACGCCCGCGAGCGGCGCCTGAGCCTGCTCGAAGGCGAAATCCTCGTCGACGCCCTGGCCGACCCACGTCCCTTCCTCGTCGACAGCCGCCACGGCCTGCTGCGCACCTCCGCCGCGCGCTTCAGCCTGCGTGACCTGGGCGATGCGTGCCGGGTCGCGGTGCTCGACAAGGAAGTGAGCGTCGAACTGCCTGGCTATGCGAGCCAGACGGTCGGCGCCGGCCAGCAACTGGTGTTCGGCGCGCAGGGCTTCCAGCCACTGCAGACGGCGGACGCCAACGCCAGCGCCTGGGAGAACGGCATGCTGCTGGCCCAGGGTATGCGCCTGGACGATCTGCTGGGCGAGTTGGGGCGCTACCGCAGCGGCTTCCTGCGCTGCGACCCGCGCCTGGCAAACCTGCGCGTGACCGGGGCGATCCCGCTGGGCGACAGCGACGCCGGGCTGGCGCTGTTGGCGGACATGCTGCCGGTGAAGCTGCGGCGGATGACGCGGTATTGGGTGACGGTGGAGCCGGCGTGAATGGCCAGCACCCGCGTGGGGCGCAAAACCTGGAACAGGTTATGCCCCGCTGCCACGACGGCGGATAACGCTGGTGCATTATGCGCCCTACCAACGGCTACCCCTGTGCCCGCGCGTCCCCCTCACCCCAGCCCTCTCCCTCAGGGAGAGGGGGCCGTTCGGTGCAGGATAAGACCCGCTGCATCAGCCGGCACGATCTGCTCCCTCTCCCCCTGGGAGAGGGCTGGGGTGAGGGCACGCCCCACTCCGAATATCCGGTCATCTGTAGGAGCGAGCTTGCTCGCGAACAGACTCTCCGGCCGCACTGGCGTTGGGCGGTTCGCGAGCAAGCTCGCTCCTACAAGAACGCCGGCTGAAAAGTTTTCGCCTACCCCTGACACCTTTTCCGCACTCACCCGGTGAAGAGGAAGACAACCTCTTTTGCCGACAGGAACACTCCATGCTCCTCCGCTCCCGACTTCGCCCCCACTCCCTCGCCCTGGCCGTCGGCCTGGCACTGACTAGCGGTGCGGTGCTGCCAACCCTGGCCGCCGAAGCCGCCAGCCAGCAGCGCCAGTACGACATCGCCCCCGGCCCGCTGGGCGAGGTGCTGGCGCGCTTTGCGGCCCAGGCCGGCGTGCCGCTGGCCTTCGAAGCGCAGGCGCTGAATCGCCAGCAGAGCGCGGGCCTCAACGGCAGCTTCGCGCCGGAACAGGGCCTGGAGCACCTGCTGCAGGGCAGCGGCTACCGCCTGGTACGCAAGAACAGCGGCTATGGCGTAGAGGCCACCCCCGATGACAGCGGCGCCCTGGAGATGGACGCCACCACCGTCAGCGGCGCGGCGCGGCAGCCTGGCGACCTGCCACCCGCCTACGCCGGCGGCCAGGTCGCTCGTGGCGCGCAACTGGGCATGCTGGGCAACCAGGACATCCAGGACGTGCCCTTCAGCTTCGCCAGCTACACCGCCAAGACCATCCAGGACTCCCAGGCCCAGACAGTAGGCGACGTGCTGCTCAACGACGCCTCGGTGCGCCAGGGCAACGGCTATGGCAACTTCTCGCAGATCTTCGTCATCCGCGGCCTGCCGCTGAGCACCGACGACGTCTCGCTCAATGGCCTGTACGGCGTCACCCCGCGGCAAATCATCGGCACCGAGTCGCTGGAGCGCGTCGAGCTGTTCAAGGGTCCCAACGCCTTCATCAACGGCGTGACACCCAGCGGTTCCGGCATCGGCGGCGCGGTCAACCTGCAGACCAAGCGCGCCGAGGACACTCCCACCCGCAGCGTGACCCTGGGCTACGGCAGCGACAACCAGATCGGCGAGCATCTGGACCTGGGCCAGCGCTTCGGCGAGGACAACCGCTTCGGCGCGCGGGTCAACCTCGCCCAGCGCGAGGGCGAGACCGGCGTCGACGACGAGAACCAGCGCTACAAGCTGGCCACCGTCAACCTCGACTACCGTGGCGAACGCCTGCGCCTGAACACCGACTTCGGCTACCAGAAGCAGCGCATCAACCAGGGCCGCCCGGTGGTCTACGTCGGCACCGGTGTCACCAGCATCCCTCACGCGCCGGACGCCGACGACAACTACGCGCAGTCCTGGAGCTATTCGCAGCTCGAAGACACCTTCGGCATGTTCCGCGCCGAGTACGACCTCAACGACAACTGGACTGCCTACCTCTCCGGCGGCGCCAAGCACACCCGCGAGAACGGCTCCTACTCGGCCCTGACCCTCAGCGACAACAACGGCGCCGCGGGCGGCGGCATGATGGACGCCACCCACGACGAGGACAACAAGAGCGCCATGGCGGGCCTGAACGGCCACTTCGCCACCGGGCCGGTCACCCACCAGATGAACCTCAGCGTCGCCGGCATCTGGGCCGAACAACGCAGCGCCTACACCATGATCACCAAGCGCTACCCCACCGACATCTATAACCCGGTGCAGACGCCCAAGCCCGCGCCCACCCTGACCGGCGGCGACTACAGCGACCCGGGTATCGTCGGCAAGACACTGAACAAGAGCCTGGCCGCCGCCGATACCCTGGGCTTCCTCGATGACCGTGTGCTGCTGACCGTCGGCGTGCGCCGGCAGAGCATCGGCACCGACGGCTGGAACTACGTCGGCAAGCGCACCGCCAGCTACGACGAGTCCATCACCACACCGGTCTACGGCCTGGTGGTGAAGCCCACCGAGTACCTGTCGCTCTACGCCAACCGCATCGAAGGCCTGGCCGCAGGGCCGACCGCCCCCAGCAGCGCTGCGAACTTCGGCGAAGTCTTCGCGCCGAACCGCTCCAAGCAGGTGGAAGTGGGCGCCAAGCTGGACTTCGGCAGCTACGGCGGCAACCTGGCCTTCTATCGCATCGAGCAACCCTTCAGCACCACTGACCCGGATTCGAAGATCTTCAGCGTCGACGGCGAGCAGGAAAACCGCGGCGTCGAGCTGAACGTCTTCGGCGAGCCGGTCGACGGCCTGCGCCTGCTGGCGGGCGGCACCTGGATCGACACCGAGCTGAAGAACACCGCCGGCGGCAAGACCGACGGTAACCGCGCCGTGGGCGTGCCGACCTTCCAGTACAACCTGGGCGCCGACTGGGATGTTCCGGGTATCCAGGGTGCAGCCATCAACGGCCGCGTGCTGCGCACCGGCGGCCAGTACCTGGACGCCGCCAACGACCTGAGCATCCCCGCCTGGACCCGCTTCGACCTCGGCGCCCGCTACGCCTTCAAGGTGGATGAGCGTGACGTGACCCTGCGCGCCAACCTGGAGAACGTCGCCAACAAGTCCTACTGGGCCTCCACCATCGGTGGCTATCTGACCCAGGGCGATCCGCGCACCCTGAAGCTATCGATGACCGTGGACTTCTGACCCTCTTCGCGACACGGACGTCGCCCCTATTCCAGACCCGCTGCCAGCGCTTCAGCCCTGAAGCGCTGACAACCGGCAAGCCTGTCGAAGCACTCCCGGCCGTCTCGTGACTGGATCGAATCCCCCTTCCGGGTCCATGCTAGTTGCTCGCCCATTTGCCGGAGTTCGCCCCATGAGCGACGCCATCACCATCGATTTCGTCTCCGACGTGGTCTGCCCCTGGTGTGCCATCGGCCTCAACGGCCTGCTGGAGGCCATGCGCCGGGTCGACGGCGAACTGACCGTGGAGCTGCGCATCAAGCCCTTCGAGCTCAATGCCGACATGCCCGCCGAAGGGGAAGACCTGGTGGAGCACCTGCAACGCAAGTACGGCAGCAGCGCCGAGGACATTGCCCGCAACCAGGAGCACCTGCGCGCCATGGGCGAGGAAGTCGGCGTGCACTTCGACCTGAAGAAGCGCAGCCGCATCTACAACACCTTCGACGCCCATCGCCTGCTGCACTGGGCGGCGGAATCGCACCGCGACGTAGCCCTCAAGCAGGCGCTGCTGCACGCCTACTTCGGCGAAGGGCGCGACCCGAGCGACCCGGAAGTGCTGCTGGAAGTGGCCATCAGCGTAGGCCTGGACGCCGTGCGCGCACGGGAGATTCTCGACAGCGATGCGTATGGCGACGAAGTGGTGGCCGAGGAAGATTTCTACACCAGCCATGGCATCCGCGCGGTGCCGGCGGTGATCCTCAACGGCCGCCAGCTGATCTCCGGGGCGCAGAGCACCGACTACTACGAGCAGGCGCTGCGCCAGGTGGCGCGCCATGCGCCGTTGCCGGAGTGACGTGTCCGGCGTCATGGCAAAGGCCCGCATCGCGCGGGCCTTTGGCACTTCGTAGGACCGAGGGGGACGCCTAGTCCTTGCTCGCGAATCCGCCCAACGCTGTTACTGCCGGGAAAGCCTGTTCGCGAGCAAGCTCGCTCCTACAGCATGGGTGCTCATTACATGCGGGAAGATATGTTCTCGGGGCCAAACCCTCTCCCCCGCCCTCTCCCTGAAGGGAGAGGGAGCAACCCGTGCCGGCTGATACCAAAACCTCAGGACGTAGGGCGGATAACGCTGACGGGTTATACGTGGCGCAAGGGTGCTCATTACATGGGGGAAGATTTGTTCTCGGGGCCAACCCTCTCCCCCGCCCTCTCCCTGAAGGGAGAGGACGCAACCCGTGCCGGCTGATACCAAAGCCTCAGCCGGCACAACCCAGTCCCCTCTCCCTTCAGGGAGAGGGTGAGGGAGAGGGGCTCCACAGGGGGTACGGAACTCGATGACTGACACATAGAAAAACGGCGCCCGAAGGCGCCGTTTTTCATGCAGCATCAGCCGATCAGAGCGCCGACCAGCCGTCCATCTGACCACCCAGGTCAGCGGAGTGCTCGGACAGCAGCGCCGCATAGCCGCTGATGTGCTCGTGGCTGAGCTCCATCACCGGATAGGCCAGGACCTGCCAGGGCAGCTTGTCATTGCCGTCATACTCGGAGTACGCCACTTTCTGCCCGTTCTGCAGCAGCATGATGGCGAAGTCCAGGGCGGACTGCTCGTCCGGGAAGATCACCGCGAACTCCACCTCATGCTCGAGGGAGAGGTCTTCGCCGTCTTCCTGCAGGGCCCACAGGGCATCGCCGATTTCGTCTTCCGGGAAAAGCTGCTTGTCGCGGCTCATGTCACTGCTCCAATTCGATTTACAAAGTGCCCGATGTGGGCACGCCCGCGCAGGATACCCGTCCTGCATGACAGATGCCGGAAAATCTCGCCGGCACCATCGCCTTTCGTGATGTTCACCATCACGGCGTTTCACTTCCACCCTTGCCGGTGCGGCGCGACGATGCATCCATCGGGCCTGTGCCCTCCCACAACATCGAGCCTGCGACCATGCACAGCACTGACGAGGCGTACCGCATCACCTACATCACCCTGGACGAACTCCAACTGCATTTCGAGACGGAAGTCGCCGTTACCGATGCAGAAGGCAGCGTCGCCCTGCACCGCGCCGCCACGCTGCCCGAAGAACGCCGGGTACTGCGCGAGCTGATCTGCGAGGCTCACGAACAGCAGGCCCTGGTCGCCTGACTTCAGGAAAGCTTAGACCCTGAAAGGCAAATGCCCCGCTCATGCGGGGCATTTGTGTCACTGGGCGGAACTCAGGCCTGTAACTGATTGCCGATCGGCAGGGTGCGGATGCGCTTGCCGGTCGCCGCGAACAGCGCATTGGCCAGCGCCGGCGCCAGCGGCGGAACACCCGGCTCACCGACACCAGTCGGCGGCTCGGCCGACGGCACAATGTGCACCTCCACCACCGGCATCTCGTTGATGCGCAGGACCTGGAAGTCGTGGAAGTTGGACTGGTCGACCTTGCCGTCGGTCAGGGTGATGGCGCTGTGCAGCGCCGCCGACAGTGCGAAGCCGATACCGCCTTCCATCTGCGCCTTGATCACGTCCGGGTTGATCGCCAGGCCGCAATCCACCGCGCAGACCACGCGATCCACCTTGAAGCTCTTGTCCGCCTTGTAAGTCACCTCCACCACCTGGGCAACGAAGCTGCCGAAGGATTCGTGCACGGCTATCCCGCGCCCGCGCTGCTCGCCCTCCTTGCCCTTCTCCAGCGGCGCCAGCCAGTTCGCCCGCTGCGCTACCAGTTCCAGCGCGCCGCGATGACGCGGGTGCTTCTCCAGCAGCTTGCGGCGGAACTCGTACGGGTCCTGTTTGGCGGCAATGGCTGCCTCGTCAATCAACGTCTCGGTAGAGAACGCCGTGTGGGTGTGGCCCACCGAGCGCCACCACTGGGTCGGCACCGTCACGTTGTCCGCCAGCGCCTGCTCGACGCGCAGGTTGGGCACGGCGTAGGGCAGATCGGCGGCGCCTTCCACGGCGATCTTGTCGACGCCGTCCTTGACCATGAACTTCTCGAACGGCGTGCCGACGATGAAGGACTGCCCCACCAGCCGCTGCTCCCAGCCCACCAGGTTGCCCTGGGCGTCCACCGCCAACCGCGCGCGATGGAGGAAGGCCGGGCGATAGTAGCCCGCACGGGTGTCGTCCTCGCGGGTCCAGACCATCTTGATCGGTACCTTCACGCCCTGCTCGCGGGCGGCCTTGGCAATGGCGACCGCCTCAAGCACGTAGTCCGAGTGCGGGTTGGCGCGGCGGCCGAAGCTGCCACCGGCATACAGCTGGGTGATGGTGACCTGCTCGGGCTGCATGCCCAGCAATTGCGCCACCGACATCTGGTCGCCGGTCTGCCATTGCTCGCCGTTCCAGATCTGGCAGCCGTCTTCCTTGAGGAAAACCACGCAGTTCAGTGGCTCCATGGCGGCATGGGCGAGATACGGGAACTGGTATTCCGCTTCGATCAGGTGAGCCGGCTGCTCCAACGCCTTGGCGACATCGCCATCGTTGCGCGCCACCAGGCCCGGCTTGCTGGCCATGTCGCGGTACTGGGCGAAGATCTCCTTGCTGCCCATCTTGAAGGCCTTGCTCTCGTCCCATTCGACCTGCAACGCATCGCGGCCCTGGCGCGCCGCCCAGGTGTTCTTCGCCAGCACGGCGACGCCAGCGAAACGCCGATCGCTGCCGGGGAACTGCACCACATCCACCACGCCCGCCACGGCCTTGGCCTTGCTCGCATCGACTTTCGCCGGCACGCCGCCGAAGCGCGGCGGGTGGGCGACCACCGCCACCAACATGTCCGGCAGGTGCACGTCCTGGGTGAACTGTGCGGTGCCGTCAGTCTTGGAAGGGCTGTCCTTGCGCGGCAACTGCACCTGGCCGATCAGCTTGAAGTCCTTCGGGTCCTTCAGTTTTACGTCCGCCGGCACCGGCTGCTTCGCCGCTGCCTCGGCCAGTTCTCCGAAGCTCGCCTTGTGCCCGGATGGGCCGTGGCTGACCACGCCGCTCTGCACCTGAATCTGCTCGGCAGGCACTTTCCACTGCTCCGCCGCCGCGCCGACCAGCATGGCGCGAGCGCTGGCGCCGGCCTTGCGCATCTGCTCGAAGGAGTTGGCCATGGCGTTGCTGCCGCCGGTGCCCTGCAGGTTGCCGAAGGCCAGGTTGGCGTAGCGCTTGGCATCTGCCGGTGCGCCTTCGACCTGCACGTGGCTCCAGTCGGCGTCCAGCTCCTCGGCGACCAGGGTGGCCAGGCCGGTGTAGCTGCCCTGGCCCATTTCCACGTGCTTGGCGATCACGGTGACAGTGCCGTCCGGGGCGATACGGACGAAAGCGTTGGGCTCAAAATCGCTGGCGGCCTGGGCGTCACCCAGCTTGCCCAGCAGCGGCGCGAAGTAGATGCCCAGCGCAAGGCCGCCGGCGCCACGCAGGAAGCTGCGGCGGCTGACGTTGAGGATGCTGCCGGGCTGCGCCGGCTGTTCGTCGGTACGAGGTTCGAGCATGATTTCTTATCCTCAGGCCAGGGTCTGGGCGGCGTCATGGATAGCCGCGCGGATCCGCGCATAGGTGGCGCAGCGGCAGATGTTGCCGCTCATGGCGGCGTCGATGTCGGCGTCGCTGGGCTTTTTGTTCGAGGCCAGCAGCGCGGTGGCCGACATGATCTGTCCGGACTGGCAGTAGCCGCACTGCACCACGTCGAGCTTGCGCCAGGCGTCCTGCACGGCCTTGCCGGCGGCCTGCTCGGCCACCGCTTCGATGGTGGTGATCTTCTTGCCGGCCACCGCCGCCAGCGGGGTGACGCAGGAGCGCGTCGGCTGGCCGTCGATGTGCACGGTGCAGGCGCCGCACAGCGCCATGCCACAGCCGTATTTGGTGCCGGTCAGGCCGGCGACGTCACGGATGGCCCAGAGCAGCGGCATTTCGCCGGGGGCGTCGAGTTCGTGGTCCTTGCCGTTCAGGTTCACGGTAATCATCAGGGAGTTCACCTCTTCATGCGGGTGATGGAATGGAGGCGAAGCGCAACGGCTCCGACACGCAATGGGTTCAGCCTAGGCGCAGGGGCCGACAGGTGCCGCGACAATACGCGAGGAAAGCGCCGAGCGGTTTGCCTGGTTCTCTTCAGGCTTGCCTGATACTGCGGGGGATGTAGCGGTGTATAGACGGCTCTATTTCGAAGCGTTGCGGCCCACGAATGCCGCTGAAGCCAAATTCGGAAATGCCGCTGATGCTCCACCCATCCCACAAACCGGTGAGCCAGGAACGCCCCTGACGATTGGATGTAGGAGCGAGCTCGCTCGCGAACCCGCTTGACGCCAATGCGGCCGGATACATGGATCGCGAGCAAGCTCGCTCCTACAGGGATGCCCGGAAATACTGCGCGCATGAAAAAGCCACTCCGAAGAGTGGCTTTCTGAGGCTACCGAACGAAGAGTCCGATCACTCCGGCATCTTCATCACCACACGGCCGCCGCCCGGGCAGGTTTCCATGTAGTAGTTGGCATCGCGGTACTGGGCGAAGTCGAACACCCGGTCGATGCTCGGCTTGAGCAACTGGTCGGCGGTCATCTGGTTGATCGCGGTCAGCGCCCGTTGTACGGCGTCGTCGTTACGGGTCAGACCAATCTCCGGTTGCCCGGTGAAGTCCAGCACGCAGTGACGGTAGAACTGCAGGTGCTTCTTGAACGCCGCGCAGGCCGGGAAGGCTGCGTCGTTGCCGCCATTGATGCCATACAGGATCAGCTTGCCGCGCTGGGCAGCGACGTCACCCAACAGTTTCATCTGCGGGCCGGCGCACTGGTCGAGGACGATCTCCACGCCCTCACCCTTGGTGAAGCGCTCGACTTCCAGCACCAGGTCCTGCTCCTCGGTGTAGATGATCTTGTCCGCACCCAGGCCCTTCAGAAACTCACGGGTTTCCTCATGGCTGGTGGTGGCGATCACCTGGGCGCCCAGCGCCTTGGCCAACTGCACCGCTTGCGGAGCCAGGCAATGGCCGGCCTCGGTGATCAGCACGCGCTGGCCCGGCTTGATCTGCGCCAGTTCCACCAGCGCAAAGTACGAATACATCAAACCGGTGTAGTGCACCGCCGCCTCGACCGGGGTCAGGACATCCGGATAGCGGGTCAGCGAAGTGCGCGGCAGGATGACGTGGTCACCCCAGGCCGGGTAGAGGTTCGGCGAGTTCGCCGGGAAGCTGGCCACCGCCACGCCGGGCTCGAGGTCTTCAACGCCCTCGCCCACGGCTTCGACGATGCCGGAGAGTTCATAACCGATACCCGCCGGCAGCTTGGCCTGATCCGGGGCGAGGTTCTGCCGCCAGAGTACGTCGCGCCAACTGACGCCCAACGCCTGGGTGCGGATCAGTACTTCACCCGGCCCCGGTTGCGGGGTCGGCATCTCCTCGATCTTCAGGACCGAGGCGTCACCGAACTGGTGGAAACGGATCATGCGGGACATCACATACCTCGCCTTAGTAGTGCTCATAGCCACGGACTCTATCCGGGCTTTAGGGGTGACGCCACCGTTCACCATTGATAATTGACATAAACGGCGATGATTCGGCCCGCGCTGCAAGCCTTGTCCGGCGCGGCTGCAAGGCTCTGCGACGGGGTTGTCCACGGGGCCGTGGTGGCTCTGCTCCTACAGAGTCAGACCACACTGCCGGGGCGAGATTCTCATTAAAAAAGTGGAAATTGATCAAGGACTTATCTGACAGACTTGACTCAGGACACGCTCGGCCTCACTTTTCCCCCATCGCCAGGGAGTCCCCATGAACCGCAACGACCTACGCAAGGTTGATCTCAACCTGTTGATCGTTTTCGAGACGCTGATGCATGAGCGCAGCGTGACCCGCGCCGCGGAGAAGCTGTTCCTCGGCCAGCCGGCGATCAGTGCGGCCCTGGCGCGCCTGCGCGGTCTGTTCGACGATCCGCTGTTCGTGCGCACCGGGCGCAGCATGGAACCCACTGCGCGGGCGCAGGAAATCTTCGGCCACCTCTCGCCGGCGCTGGACTCCATCTCCACCGCCCTGAGCCGCGCCGCCGACTTCGACCCGGCCACCAGCAAGGCAGTGTTCCGCATCGGCCTGTCCGATGACGTGGAGTTCGGCCTGCTGCCGCCGCTGCTGCGCCGCCTGCGCTCCGAGGCGCCGGGCATCACCCTCGTGGTGCGTCGCGCCAACTACCTGCTGATGCCGCAACTGCTGTCGTCCGGGGAAATCTCCGTGGGCGTGAGCTACACCGACGAGCTGCCGGCCAACGCCAAGCGCAAGACCCTGCGCCGCAGCACCTGGAAGATCCTGCGCGCCGACTCGATCCCCGGCGCGCTGACCCTCGATGACTACTGCGCGCGCCCGCACGCGCTGGTGTCCTACGCCGGCGACCTGGACGGCTTCGTCGACCAGACCCTCGCCGAGATGGACCGCAAGCGCCAGGTGGTGCTGGCGGTGCCGCAGTTCGTCGGCCTCGCCCAGTTGCTGGCCGGCACCGACATCATTGCCACCGTGCCCGAGTACGTGGCCCTGGCGCTCACCGCCGCCGGCGGCCTGCGCGCCGAGGAGCCGCCCTTCCCCACCCGCCTGGCCGAGCTCTCCATGGTCTGGCGCGGCGCCCAGGACCAGGACCCGGCCGAGCGCTGGCTGCGTTCGCGGATCACCATGTTCGTGGGCGATCCGGACAGCCTCTGAACCCGCTCGCGCCGTAGGGCGTACAACCGTTCGCGGTTGTACGCCGATACACCTGACACCGCCCTATGCAACCTGACCTTGTAGGAGCGAGCTTGCTCGCGAACCCGCATGGCACAGTGCATCGGGTGGAAAAGCTTCGCGAGCAAGCTCGCTCCTACCAAGAGCCTTGCCGGGCAATGTCCGTGCCCACTCCTTCTATCTATTCCTGCGCATAGTGCAAAAGCATTTATCACTGCGCGTGATAATCAAAATCTGCTCGTTCGATTAGTTCCAGCGCCCCCGCGAACGCAGACTCCGCTCCATTAGAAATCCATAAACCAATTAGAACGCCGGAGTCTTTCCATGGAGCGAAATCTGAACACCTTGCGTATTCCGTTGGCGTTGGCCGCTGTGCTGGTTCTCAGCGCCTGCGGCAAAGGCCAGGACGCGGCACAGAACATGGCCGCGCCGAAGGTCAGCGTGGCGGACGTCATCGAACAGCCGATCAACGAATGGGACGAATTCACTGGTCGCCTGGAGGCTCCGGAATCCGTTGAACTGCGCCCGCGCGTCTCGGGCTATATCGATCGCGTCGCCTTCCGTGAAGGCGCGCTGGTGAAGAAAGGCGACCTGCTGTTCCAGATCGACCCGCGGCCGTTCCAGGCCGAAGTCCATCGTCTGGAAGCCCAGCTGCAACAGGCTCGCGCCAACCAAACCCGTACCGTCAACGAAGCGTCCCGCGGTGATCGCCTGCGCGCCACCAACGCCATTTCCGCGGAACTTGCCGACGCCCGCACGGCCGCCGCCACCGAGGCGAAAGCCGTGGTCGCCGCGACCCAGGCGGAACTGGACAACGCCCGCCTGAACCTGTCGTTCACCCAGATCACCGCGCCCATCGACGGCCGCGTCTCGCGCGCCGAAGTCACCGCCGGCAACCTGGTGAACAGTGGCCAGAGCGTGCTGACCACCCTGGTCTCCACCGACAAGGTCTACGCCTACTTCGACGCCGACGAGCGCGTCTACCTGAAGTACGTCGACCTCGCCCGCAAGGGTGGCCCGGACGCCCGCGGCACCAGCCCGGTGTACCTGGGCCTGACCGGCGAAGACGGCTTCCCCCACCAGGGCCGCCTGGACTTCCTCGACAACCAGGTCAACCCCAAGACCGGCACCATCCGTGGCCGCGCCGTGTTCGATAACGACGCCAACCAGTTCACCCCCGGCCTGTATGCCCGCATCAAGCTGGTCGGCAGCGGCACCTACCCCGCCGCGCTGATCAAGGACGAAGCGGTCGGCACCGACCTGGGCAAGAAGTTCGTGCTGGTGCTCGACAAGGACAGCAAGGTGCAATACCGCGGCATCGAACTGGGCCCGAAACTCGAAGGCCTGCGCATCGTCCGCAGCGGTCTGGTGAAGGGTGATCGCATCGTGGTCAACGGCCTGCAACGGGTTCGCCCCGGTGCCCAGGTCGACGCCCAGGGTGTCGAGATGGCCAGCCAGTCGACCCTCGCCAAGCTTGAAAGCCAGCGTCGTGCGCTGGAGAGCTTCGAGGCGCCGAAGGTGGCCGAGAAATCCGCCAAGCCGGGCGCGCCGCGCGGCTGAGCACTCTCTGACTGAACCACCCCCTGTCTTAAACGATTGATGTACCAGGCCCTGTCCCACCAGGGCCTTGGGTGACCTTTGTCCCGGGTTTGGCGAACCGCAGCGTTCGCGACAGGAACCAGCCATGAACTTTTCGCAATTCTTCATCCAGCGGCCGATCTTCGCCGCCGTGCTTTCGCTGATCATCCTGATCGGCGGGGCCATCTCGCTGTTCCAGCTACCGATCAGCGAATACCCCGAAGTGGTGCCGCCCACCGTGGTGGTGCGCGCCAACTTCCCCGGCGCCAACCCCAAGGTGATCGGCGAGACCGTCGCCGCGCCGCTGGAACAGGCCATCACCGGCGTCGAGAACATGCTCTACATGTCCTCGCAGTCCACCGCCGACGGCAAGATGACCCTGACCATCACCTTCGCCCTGGGCACCGACCTGGACAACGCGCAGGTGCAGGTGCAGAACCGCGTCACCCGTACGCAGCCCAAGCTGCCCGAGGAAGTCACCCGTATCGGCATCACCGTCGACAAGGCCTCGCCCGACCTGACCATGGTCGTGCACCTGACTTCGCCGGATAACCGCTACGACATGCTCTACCTGTCCAACTACGCCATCCTCAACATCAAGGACGAGCTGGCTCGCCTGGACGGTGTGGGCGACGTGCAGCTGTTCGGCATGGGCGACTACTCGCTGCGCGTGTGGCTCGACCCGAACAAGGTCGCCTCGCGCAACCTGACCGCCACCGACGTGGTCGCCGCGATCCGCGAGCAGAACCGCCAGGTCGCCGCCGGCGCCCTGGGCGCACCGCCCTCGCCGAGCGACACCAGCTTCCAGCTGTCGATCAACACCCAGGGTCGCCTGGTCACCGAGGAAGAGTTCGAGAACATCATCATCCGCAGCGGCCCGGACGGCGAGATCACCCGCCTGAAGGACATCGCCCGCGTCGAACTCGGCTCCAGCCAGTACGCCCTGCGCTCGCTGCTGGACAACCAGCCGGCGGTCGCCATCCCGATCTTCCAGCGTCCCGGCTCCAACGCCATCGCCATCTCCAACCTGGTGCGCGAGAAGATGGCCGAGCTGAAGAAGGACTTCCCCCAGGGCGTGGACTATTCCATCGTCTATGACCCGACCATCTTCGTGCGCGGCTCCATCGAAGCGGTGGTGCACACCCTGTTCGAAGCCCTGATCCTGGTGGTGCTGGTGGTCGTGCTGTTCCTGCAGACCTGGCGCGCCTCGATCATCCCGCTGGCCGCCGTACCGGTGTCGCTGATCGGCACCTTCGCGGTGATGCACGCCTTCGGCTTCTCGCTCAACGCGTTGTCGCTGTTCGGCCTGGTACTGGCCATCGGTATCGTGGTGGACGATGCCATCGTGGTGGTGGAGAACGTCGAGCGGAACATCGGGCTGGGGCTCACCCCCGTCGAGGCGACCAAGCGCGCCATGAAGGAAGTGACCGGGCCGATCATCGCCACTGCGCTGGTGCTGTGCGCCGTGTTCATCCCGACCGCGTTCATCTCCGGCCTCACCGGGCAGTTCTACCGGCAGTTCGCGCTGACCATCGCGATATCGACGGTGATCTCCGCGTTCAACTCGCTGACCCTGTCGCCGGCGCTATCCGCCGTGCTGCTCAAGGGGCACCACGAGCCGAAGGATCGCTTCTCGGTGATCCTCGACAAGCTGCTGGGCAGCTGGCTGTTCCGTCCGTTCAACCGCTTCTTCGACCGCGCCAGCCATGGCTACGTTGGCACCGTCACCCGCGTGCTGCGCGGCAGCTCCATCGCGCTGCTGCTGTATGCGGGGCTGATCGGCCTGACCTACCTGGGCTTCTCCAGCACCCCGACCGGCTTCGTGCCGCAACAGGACAAGCAATACCTGGTGGCCTTCGCGCAACTGCCCGACGCCGCCACGCTGGACCGCACCGAAGCCGTGATCAAGCGCATGTCGGAAATCGCCGGCAAGCACCCGGGCATCGAGCACACCGTGTCGTTCCCGGGCCTGTCGATCAACGGTTTCACCAACAGCCCCAACAGCGGCATCGTCTTCACCCCGCTGAAAGACTTCAGCGAGCGTAAAGGCCCGGGCATGTCGGCCAACGAGATCGCCGCCGAGCTGAACAAGCAGTTCGCCGACATCCAGGACGCCTACATCGCGATCTTCCCGCCGCCGCCGGTACAGGGGCTGGGCACCATCGGCGGCTTCCGCCTGCAGATCGAAGACCGCGGCAACGCCGGTTACGAGGAGCTCTACGCACAGACCCAGAACATCCTCAACAAGGCCCGCGCGCTGCCGGAGCTCAACCCCATGTCGGTGTTCACCAGCTACCAGGTGAACGTGCCGCAGGTGGATGCTGCCATCGACCGCGAAAAGGCCAAGACCCACGGCGTGGCGATCAGCGACATCTTCGACACCCTGCAGGTCTACCTGGGCTCGCTGTACGCGAACGACTTCAACCGCTTCGGCCGCACCTACCAGGTGAACGTCCAGGGCGAGCAGCAGTTCCGTCTCGAACCCGAGCAGATCGGCCAGCTGAAAGTGCGCAACAACCTGGGTGAAATGGTCCCGCTGGCCACCTTCATCAAGATCAGCGACACCTCCGGCCCCGACCGCGTGATGCACTACAACGGCTTCATCACCGCCGAGATCAACGGCGCCGCCGCACCGGGCTACAGCTCCGGCCAGGCCGAAGCCGCCATCGAGCGCCTGCTCAAGCAGGAACTGCCCAATGGCATGACCTACGAATGGACCGAGCTGACCTACCAGCAGATCCTCGCCGGCAACTCCGCGATCTACGTGTTCCCGCTCTGCGTGCTGCTCGCCTTCCTGGTGCTGGCCGCGCTGTACGAGAGCTGGGGCCTGCCGCTGGCGGTGATCCTGATCGTGCCGATGACCCTGCTGTCGGCCATTGCGGGCGTGATCCTGTCCGGTGGCGACAACAACATCTTCACCCAGATCGGCCTGATCGTACTGGTGGGCCTGGCGTGCAAGAACGCGATCCTGATCGTCGAGTTCGCCAAGGACAAACAGGACGAAGGCATGGACCGCCTGAGTGCGGTACTGGAAGCCTGCCGCCTGCGTCTGCGGCCGATCCTGATGACTTCCATCGCCTTCATCATGGGCGTGGTGCCCCTGGTGCTGTCGTCCGGTGCCGGCGCCGAAATGCGCCATGCCATGGGTGTCGCGGTGTTCTCCGGGATGCTCGGCGTGACCTTCTTCGGCCTGCTGCTGACCCCGGTCTTCTATGTGCTGATCCGCCGCTTCATGGAAGCCCGTGAAGCGAAGAAGCAGGCGCGTGCTGCCCTGAGCCACACGAACCATAACGAGGCCCATCAGGCATGAGCGTCATGACCATCAATGCTGTGAGCAAGAGTGCCGTGAAACTGTTCGTCCCCTCCCTGCTCGCGCTGGCCCTCAGCGCGTGCATGGTCGGCCCCGACTACCAGAAGCCGGACACCACGCCGGCGCAACTGGACAGCAACGCCCAGGTACAGAACTACGACCGCAGCCGTTACGAAGACGCCTGGTGGAAACAGTTCGACGACCCCGTGCTGACCCAGCTGGTGGAGCGATCGCTCAAGGAGAACCGCGAGCTGCGCGTGGCCTATGCCCGCGTGCTGGCTTCGCGGGCGATCCGCGATGATGTGGCCAATGACCGTTTCCCCACGGTCACCAGCCGTGCCGAAGGCCAGGTCGGCAAGGGCCAGGTGCCCGGCCAGACCGAGGACCGGGTCAACCAGGAGCGCTACGACCTGGGCCTGGACATGATCTGGGAAGTCGACCTGTTCGGCCGTGTGCGCCGTCAGCTGGAGTCCAGCGACGCGCTGAGTGAAGCCACCGTGGCCGACCTGCAGCAGTTGCAGGTCAGCCTGCTCGCCGAACTGGCCGATGCCTACGGGCAGCTGCGCGGCGCACAACTGCGCGAAAGCATCGCCAGGAGCAACCTGGAGAACCAGCGCGAATCCCGTGACCTGACCATCCAGCTGCGTGACGCCGGTGTCGGCAACGAGCTGGACGTGCAGCGCGCCGAAGCCCGCCTGGCCGCCACGGAAGCCAGCGTGCCGCAACTGCAGGCCGAGGAAGTGCGCCAGCGCAACCGCATCGCCACCCTCCTCGGCCAGCGCCCGGACGCGCTCTCCGTGGACTTGTCGCCGAAGAAACTTCCGGCCATCGCCAAGGCGTTGCCCATCGGCGATCCGGGTGAGCTGCTGCGTCGCCGACCGGACGTGGCCTCCGCCGAACGCCGCCTGGCGGCCGCCACGGCGGACGTCGGTGTGGCCACCGCCGACCTGTTCCCGAAAGTCAGCCTCGGCGGCTTCCTCGGCTACACCGCCGGCCGTGGCTCGCAGATCGGCTCGTCCGCCGCCAGCGCCTGGGGCGTCGCCCCGAGCATCACCTGGGCGGCCTTCGACCTGGGCAGCGTGCGGGCCCGCCTGCGCGCCTCCAAGGCTGATGCCGACGGCGCCCTGGCGACCTACGAGCAACAGGTCCTGCTGGCCCTGGAAGAGTCGTCGAACGCCTTCAGCGACTACGGCAAGCGCCAGCAGCGTCTGGTCTCACTGGTGCGTCAGTCCGAAGCCAGCCGCAATGCCGCGCAACAGGCCGGCCTGCAGTACCGCGAAGGCACCGTGGACTTCCTCAACCTGCTGGACGCCGAACGCGAGCAACTCGCCGCCGAGGACGCCCAGGCCCTGGCGGAAGTCGACGTGTATCGCGGCATCGTGGCGATTTACAAGGCCCTTGGCGGCGGCTGGCAGCCGACACCGGCGGCCTGATCGGTCCTCCCCGGTCGAGAATCTCTCGACCGTTCTGGCCCTGCGGTCTGACGCTCCGGACCGCGGGGCTTTTTTATGCCCGCCGAACCAGCAGAGACTCCGGCATCGGTGCCGCTCAACGCGGCGCAGGAACAGGTTGAGGAGTCGGCGGATATTGCGGTGTGCAACCCACCCTCGATGGCAAAGGCAGGCTCTCACCCGAGGCCCGAGCTTGGGCTGAGTGTCCGAGGTCGCTATGATCCGACTCAAGTTGCCAGGGATCAAAGGAGTTCGGTCCTACTCTGGCCTAGACTTTCCATATCGGATATTTCAGACAAGGACTTGCCGTGGACGCCACTGCTCATTTCATCCCACTGGACCCCACATCCCTCTTCATCACCCTCGGCATCATCGTCTTCGGCATGTTCATGCTGGGCATCGGCTTCACCATCCGTCATCGCCCGGTGGGCGTGTTCCTGATGTGGGTCGGCACGCTGAGCATGCTGTCGATCATCGCCTACCGCATCTATGTCGCCACCTCGGTCTAGCCGCGGCGCGCGCCTGAAAGCGATCGCGGACGAAGTCCGCTCCTACGAGAGGTGAATATCTGCGTAGGAGCGGACTTCGTCCGCGATAGATATCCGCAAACGCCAATCCCCCGCTACCGCTGCATCGCCCGCGCATAGCCTTTGGGCGAGAAGCGCAGGGTCACGCCCAGCATCAGCACCACTGAAATGGCCAACAGAATCCACGACGCCTGGAAGCTGCCGGTGCTGTCGCGCAGAGCGCCGGTGACGTAGGGCACGATGCCGGTGACGATGAAACCGATGCCCTGCACGAAGGCCGCCAAACGCCCGGCCGCACCGGCATCGGCGAGGTGATCCAGGGTCAGGGTCAGGCTCAGGGCGAAACAGGCGCCCAGGCCGTAGCCGATCAGCGCCACCCAGATACCCGGCAGGTGCAACGGCGCGCAGATCAGCCCGACGAAGCCGGCAAGCTGGATCAGCAGGCACAGGCACAGCCAGCCGCGGCGATCCAGCGAACGGCGGATCAGCAGTGGGATGGTCAGCGCAGCGATCACCTGGAAGATGGTCATCAGGCCGATCAGTTGGCCACTGGCCTGGGCTGTCCAGCCGAGCTGGCGGTAGTACACCGGCAGCCAGGCCACCATGCTCGTGTAGCCGCCATTGATCAGGCCGAAGTACAAGGCCAGCAGCCAGGCGCGGCGGCTGCCGAAATAGTGCTGCGCCTTCTGTCGTGGCGGCGCGGCCACCGGCACTTCGCGCGGACGTGCGACTGTCCAGAGCAGCAGGCCGACAACCGCCAGCAGCAGCCAGGCGCCGAGGCCGTCCTGCCAGCGCTGGAAGTGCTCCGACACCACCGGCGCCAGCACCGCCGCACTGCCACCACCGGCCATCAGCGAAGCCGAGTACAGGCCCATGGCGGACGGCACCTTATGCGGGAACCAGCGCTTGATCACCCCCGGCACGAACGCCTGGATGACCGCCACGCCACAGCCCGCCAATACCGCACTGGCGATCAGGGCGAAGCCGCTGTCCAGCAACAGCCGCCAGAAACACGCAGCGCCGATGGCCAGCAGGCCAAATACCATGCCCCGGCTCTCGCCCAGGCGCGGGCCGACCCACGGCAGGCCCAGGGCGAACAGGCCCATGCACAGCACCGGCAGCACCGTCAGCATCGACAGGCCCTGGAAGCCCAGGCCGGTGGCGTCGTGGATATCGGCCAGCAGCGGGCCGATGGAAGTGAGGATCGGCCGCAGGTTGATGCCCAGCGCGACGATCACCAGCAGTCCGATCCAGCCGGCGTGACTGCCGCTCTCCTCGACCGGCATGGCCATGCCCCGGCTCACGAGCGATGCTCCTGCCAATGCTGGTACAACCCCTCTTCACCATCGGGGCGCAACGGGCGCAGCGGCACCGCCTGCCACTGCGGCGGCTGGGTCATCTGCTGGTAGACAGCGGCGGTGGATAGCCCGAACGGCTCGCCATCGTCGTTGGAGTAGGCGAAGTACGCGCCCTCCACGCCACACAGGTGCATGGCGGCGAGGCACATCGGGCACGGATGGCCGCTGGCATAGATCACGCAGCCATCCAGGCGCGACAAGCCCAGCACCGCCGAGGCACGGCGAATCGCCAGCAGCTCGGCGTGGGCAGTGGGGTCGAAATCCACGTGGATGGAATTGGCGGCGCGGGCAATCACCCGGCCGTCCTTGACCAGCACGGCGCCGAACGGGCGGCCGCCGGCCTCGATGTTGTCGCGGGCCAGTTGCAGGGCCTCGCGCATAAAGACTTCGTGTGACATGGCAGTTTCCAGCAAAACAGTCGGATCAATGCGCGCCGGCGACTTCCAGCATCCTGGCGATGGTGGTCTGGTTGCGCTGGCGGGCGTGTTGCAGCGGCGTGACGCCGTCGTTGTCGGCCAGGTTCAGGTTCGCCCCGGCTTCTATGAGTTGTTTCACGATGGCCTGGTGGCGCGGGCCGCCGTCGCTGAGCAGGATGGCTTCGAGCAGCCCCGTCCAGCCCAGCTTGTTGACGTGATCGGGATCGACGCCAGCCTTGAGCAGCGTCGCCACCACGTCCACGTGGCCACGCTCGCACGACGGGATCAGCGCCGTACCGCCATAGCGGTTGGTGCTGCGCAGATCGGCGCCATGGATCAGAGTCAGCTGGAGGATTTTCAGGCGCCCCGACGCCCCAGCCAGCAGGTAGGCGCTGTCGTGGATGCGGTTCTGCCGGTTGACGTCGGCACCAGCGGCAACCAGCAGCCGGGCGATTTCCACACGGTTCTGCGCGGTGGCCAGCAGCAGCGGCGTATTGCCCTGCCCGTCGGTCACATCCACCGGCACGCCGCGCTTGAGCAGCGCCGCGACCTCGGCTTCATCACCTTCGCTGGCAGCAGCCAGCAGTGCTTCTGCGGCGGCACGGCTGTGTACGTCCTCAGTCTGAACGGTCGGCATATCCATGGGCGCTCCCCCGTGATGGCTGTCGTGCCTCGAATCACGCTCAATCAATGAGCCGATGCAGTATGACGGAGGGATGTTCTATGCTGAAATTAAATAGAAACATGACTTTCAGTGGGAATCGCAATGCTTGACCCCAACCTGCTGCGCAGCTTCGTAATGGTCGTGGACGCCGGCAACTTCACCCGCGCCGCCGAGTTGCTGCATCTCACCCAGTCCACGGTCAGCCAGCAGATCCTGCGCCTGGAGCAGAGCCTGGACTGCCGCCTGCTGGACCGCAGCCAACGCCAGGTGCTGCCCACCGAACAGGGCGAGCGGTTGCTGGGCTACGCGCGGCGCATTCTCGAACTGGGCTCGCAAGCGCGCGAGGCGCTGAGCAGCGAGCACAGTGAGGGCGTGCTGCGCCTGGGGATGCCGGAGGACTTTGCCGGCGAACGGATGATGCCGCTGCTCGCGGCCTTCAGCGCCGAGCGCCCGCGGCTGCGCCTGGAAGTCTCCAGCGGCCTCAGCCAGGAACTGCTGCGCCAGTACCGCAGCGGCGAGCTGGACCTGGCGCTGGTCAAGCAATGGGGCGCGGACAGCGACTGCCTCGCCCACTGGCCCGAACCCCTGGCCTGGCAGGACAGCGCCACCACCCCCGCCGCCATGCGCGACCCGCTGCCGCTGGTGGTGTTCCCGCTGGGCGCGCTGTATCGCCAGGAGATGATCCACGCCCTGGAAGCCAGCGGCCGGCGCTGGCGCATCAGCTACAGCAGCGCCAGCCTGGCGAGCCTGTCGGCGGCGGTGGCGGCCGGCATGGGTGTCAGCCTGCTGCCCCTGCGCGGCTGTCACGAAGGGCACCGCGTGCTGAGCGCCGAGGATGGCTTCGCGCCTATCGAGGGACTGGAGCTGGCACTCTACGCACGCCCCGAACTGGGCAGCGCCGGGCGCAGCCTGTGCGAGCAGTTACGTGAACTCTGCTCCCAGCTGGCCGCGATTACGCCGGCGTAGAAAGGCGCTCGAGGAATTGCTCGGCCGGCACCGGCTTGCCGAGCAGGAAGCCCTGCAGCGAGTCGCAACCCAGGCGGGTGAGGAAATTCTGCTGGCCGGAGGTTTCCACCCCTTCGGCGACGATGCGCAGGTCCAACGCCTGGCCCAGGGCAACGATGGCCGAGACGATGGCAGCGTCGTCGCTGTCCTGCTCCAGGTCGCGGACGAAGCCACGGTCGATCTTCAGCTCGTTGGCCGGCAGGCGCTTGAGGTACAGCAAGCTGGAGTAGCCGGTGCCGAAGTCATCGATGGACAGGTCCACGCCCATGTCCGACAGCTTGCCGAGAATCTCCAGGCTGGAATCGGCGTCGCGCATGGCGGTGGTTTCGGTGATCTCCAGGGTCAGGCAGCGCGCCGGCAGCTGATGGCGCTGCAACGCATCGGCCACCGACTGCACCAGGGCTGCATGGCAGAACTGCAGTGCCGACAGGTTCACCGCCACACGCCAGCTCTCGTGGCCCTGCAGGTACCACTCGCGCATCTGCCGGCAGGCCTCGTCCAGCACCCAGTCACCGATGGGGATGATCAGGCCGGTGCGCTCAGCAAGCGCAATGAAGGTGTCGGGCATCAGCAGGCCGCGTTGCGGGTGCTGCCAGCGCAACAACGCCTCGGCGCCAATGGGCTCACCGCTGGCGGCGAACTTGGGCTGGTAGTGCAGGATGAATTCGCGGCGATCGAGGGCTGCGCGCAGGTCGTGCAGCAACTGCAGGTGATTGCGCGCGTTGGTGTTCATCGACTGTTCGAAGAAGCTGTAGCCGTTCTTGCCGTTGCCCTTGGCGTGGTACATCGCCGCGTCGGCGTTGCGCAGCAGTTCGTGCTGGCTGGCGCCGTCGCCAGGATAGACCACGATGCCGACGCTGGCGGCAATGCGCAGCTCCTGCCCGGCTACCTGGAACGGTTGGGCCAGCAGGCTGATCTGCTGCCCGGCGACGGTTACTGCATCCTCGGCTTCGGCCAGTTCGGCGAGCACCACGAACTCGTCGCCGCCGATGCGCGCCACCGTGTCTTCGCTGCGCAGGCTGTCGCGCAGGCGCTGGGCCACGGCCTTGAGCAGCAGGTCGCCGACGTGGTGGCCAAAGGCATCGTTGACCGGCTTGAAGCCGTCGAGGTCGAGGAACATCAGCGCGAAATGCCCGCCGCCGCGCTGCACCTTGCCGATCATCTGCTCGATGCGGTCTTCCAGCAGGATGCGGTTGGGCAGGCGCGTGAGGTTATCGTGCAGGGCGAGCTGGGTCAGCTCCTGGTTGGCCAGGGCCAGTGACGAGGTGAGCTGAGCCGTGCGCGACTCCAGGCGTGCATCAAGCACCGAAGTGAGCAACGCAATACCGATCACGGCCAGGGTAACAATGATGATCAGCAGCGCCAGCCAGTCGCTGTTCAGTCCACTGGGGGATGCGCCGCAGAAGCTGCCCTCGGGGAAGCGCGCGGCGGCCATGCCGGTGTAGTGCATGCCGACGATGGCCACGCCCATGACCAGCGCCGCGCCAGCACGGGCCAGGCGTACGTAGGGCGTGTTCTGCCGCAGCCTGAAGGCGATCCACAGCGCGGCGCCGGAAGCCGCCACGGCAATCAGCAAGGAGAGCCCGAACAGCGTCGGGTCGTAATCGATGCCCGGCTGCATCAGCATCGCGTACATGCCCAGGTAGTGCATGCAGCTGATTCCGGCGCCCATGGCCAGCGCGCCGCAGACCAGTTGCCAGAGCGGCAGGCGGTCCTGGCTGACCAACGCCAGGGCGAAGCCCGAACTGAGCACGGCGATAGCCAGCGACAGCAGCGTCAGGGTGAGGTCGTAACCCAGCGGGATGGGCAGGCTGAAGGCGAGCATGCCAATGAAGTGCATCGACCACACACCAATGCCCATGGCCACCCCGCCTCCACCGATCCACAGCAGCACCGGCCAACCACGGGTAGTGGCGATGCGCCCGGCAAGATCCAGCGCGGTGTAGGACGCCAGCATGGCGACGCACAGCGAAATCAGGACCAGGGCGGGATCGTAACTACCGGTAAGCATGGGGGTTCTCGGATAGGCTCACGCGGTCCCTGCGCGCAAAAGTGCGGGATTCTAACGAAAACCCCCAGGGCACAACTACTGGCCAGTGGCCCTGTTCGTCGCCAACTGGGCACCATCGTTCTGCTTCAGGCAACCCTGCGCCATCCACGGGCAGGCCCGAGCCCAGAGGAAGCCCTGCTCGCGGTTCCCCTGCGGGTCGTAGTAAGCCAGTTGCAGGCGATCCGCGCTGAAGGCCAACCGCGCAAAGCCGTGCTGTTCGGCGGCGAACAGCGTGCCTTCAGCCGGCGCGCCGGGCCTGATCCCGTCGAGAGTCTGGCCGCCACCACCGGAGACCAGCCAGGCCGGCTCACCGGGGCGGACTATCACTTCCTGGTTGTGCTCGTGGCCGGACAGGTAGAGGTCCACGCCACTGCGCTGCATCGCCGGCAGCAGTTGCTGCAGCAACTCGCTGTCATCGCCATGCTTGCCGCCACTGCTGCGGATAGCGTGGTGCGCCACTACCATCTTCCACAGCGGTGCGGAGCCCGGCCGGGAGAACTCCCGCTGCAGGAAGGCTGCCTGGCGCTGACGGCCGGCGGCATCTTCATTGGTGTCCAGGAAGGCCACGCGCAACAGCGGGCGCCCGTCCACCTCACCGAAGTCGCGGGTATAGAAAGGCGCCGGCATCTGCCAGCGACCGGAGCCCACGCGCCGGCTGGCGTAGTCCAGTTCGACGGCAGCGGAAGCCGGGTAGTCGTGATTACCCAGCACCGCATAGAAGGGCACATGGCTGAGCCAGCGCCCGTGGTAGACGCGCTCGAACTTGAGCTGCCAGGCCGGGTCATCGACGCCGCTCAAGGTCTTGCCATAGAAGTTGTCGCCCAGCAGCAGGACCATGTTCACCCCGCCTTCGCTTTCCGCGACGCGCTCCATGCCCTCCGCCACACGCCATTGCTGCAGGTCGCCACTGCCCTGGTCGCCCAGCGCCAGCAGGATGACCTGCGAGGGATTCTGGCCCGGCAAGGGCGTGTACGGCGGTGGCGGAACCAGCACCATGAAACCGGCCAGGCAGCCGGCCACCACGATCAGCACGGCCAGCGCCAGCAACAGATAGCGGCGGCGAAGGCGACGCGGGAAGGCGACTTGGGAATCAGGCAGGCGAGCGGACATGGCGACCCCCAGGGGAGTACCGGGCGAGGGTCGCAGTGAAGCATCGCGAAGGTTAATTTCGCGTTAACTAAATGTCGCCTATACATGCAGAGACTCCTGACCAGCCGCGGATTTCCCATGCCCCAGCGCCGCCACCTTCTTGTCCTGCTCGTGCTGGGCGGCCTGCTGTTCTTCTGCGCGTTGGGTAATCACCAGTTGCAGGGTTCCACCGAGCCTCGGGTGGCGGGCATCGCGATGGAAATGCACCTCGACCGGGACTGGGTGACGCCGCGCCTGAACGGCCAGCCGTTCCTGGAGAAGCCGCCACTGAGCCTGTGGCTGGACGTCGCTGCCATCCGCCTGTTCGGCCCGACCACACTGGCCGTGCGGCTGGCCTCGGCGTTCGCCGGGTTGCTCTGTGTACTGCTGCTTTATGGCGTACTCCGGCGCATCGGCCGGCCCGCGACGCTAGCGCTGCTGGCCTCAATCATGCTGATGACCCTGGCGAGCTTCTGGGCCAATGCCCGTCAGGTGGGCGAAGACGCCCTGCTCACGCTGGGCGTGACCCTGGCGCTGCTGTCCTTGCTGCAGGCCTGGCTCAAGCCGCCGGGGCGCATCGAGCACTGGCTGGCGTTCGCCGCGGGGATCGCCATCTCCACCCTGAGCAAGGGCGTGCTGGGGCTGGCACTGCCGGCAGTGGTGATCTTCACCTGCCTGCTGTGGGACAGCCTGGCGCGGCGCCGGCTGGAAATCCCCGCCTGGCTGCGCCCCCTGCTGTGGACGATGCCGGGCCTGCTGCCGCTGCTGATCTGGCTGCTGTTCCTCTACCGCGACGGTGGCAGCGCGGCGCTGGAGGAAATCCTCTGGACCAACAGTATCGGCCGCTTCAACGGATCATTCAGCGAAGCCGGGCACTTCGAGCCCTTCTACTACTACCTGGTGCGTCTGCCGCAGGCGTTCCTTCCGTGGAACATCCTGCTTTACCTGGGGCTCTGGCACTGGCGCAAACGCCTGGCGCAGGACCGCTACCTGCTGTTCTTCTGCCTGTGGCTGGCGGCACAGTTCGCCCTGCTCACCCTCGCTTCCAGCAAGCGCATGGTCTACCTGATGGCACTGGCACCGGCGGCAGCGGTGATCGCCGCCGAGTATGGCCACGTTCTGCTATTACGCTGGCATGCCCGTGCTTCGCGCCGGGTACGCGGTGCCGCTCTGTTCCTGGCGCTGCTGGTACCCGCCTGTTACCTGGGATATGCCATCTGGATCGAACCCCGCGCCGATCAGCAGGAATCCTTCCTCCCGCTGACCGAACGGATTCGCCAGCACCAGATGGCCGGGCGCCAGGTGGCGCTGTTCCAGCCCAGCGAGCGCCTCGCCGGCGCCAGCGTTTTCTATAGCCGCAGCCTGTTGCCGGCGCTGCAGACTACTGAGGAGCTGACGAACTTCCTCAGCCAGCCAGACGAACATATCGCGCTGCTGGAAAGCGAGACGGTGCCGCAAGCGCCGCTGAGCGTGCTGCAGCACTTCCGCGTCGGCGAGCGCGACTACTACTTCGTCGGCCAGCAGTAACCAGGAGATTGACTCAAGGCCGCCCCTGCCAGCCAGGAGCGGCTAACCTTGCTGCATCGCCACCGCCCGCACAGGAGCCGCTTCCCTTGGCGAAGCAACCCTCGATCCTCACCCTGCCGTTCCGCCGCCTGGCCAATCCCTATACCCGCTATCGCTATGCCGCCTGGATTCATTGCGTGCGCGTCGGCCTCGCGTTGCTCGCCTCGATGCTGCTGACCAGCGCGCTGAAGCTGCCCCACGGTCTCTGGGCCTCGGTCACGGTACTGGTGGTGATGGGCGGGCTGGTGCACCAGGGGACTATTCGCGGCAAGTCCTACGAGCGGGTGCTCGGCACGCTGGTCGGCGCACTGCTGGGGCTCTGTGTGATCGCCGTCTATGACCGGACGCGTTCACTCACCCTCACCTACCTGGTGATGTCGGTGCTGGGCGCAGCCTCGGCCTTCTTCGCGATTCGTCGGCCCGGCTACGTGGCGTTGCTGGCAGGGATCACCATGTGCATTGTCGCCGGCCCCGGCGAGACCGGTTTCACCGAGGGATTGTGGCGTTCGGCGAACGTGCTGATCGGCGTCGCGGTGGCGCTGCTGTTCTCGCAGATCTACCCGCTGCGGGCGGTCTACGTCTGGCGCTACCTGCTCTCGGACAACCTTCGGGCCTGCGCGCGGATGTATGGGCAACTATCGTCCAATCACGACTTCACCCCGGAGCACTTCGCCCGCCAACTGGAAGAGCTGGACCATCGCCTGGTGGCGTCCCGGGCGCATCTTGGGCCGGTATCGAAGGAAACGGCGATGCCCTTGCGCGAGCTGGAGATCATCCAGCGCATCCACCGCGCGATCATGGGCACCCTGGAGTCGCTGATCGCCTCGCGGCAGTTCGCCGCCCAGGCCGGGGAGATAGAACCGGTGCCGGCCAGCCTCGATACGCACCGGCAGATCATCGGCCGCCTGCTGCTGCAATCGGCCCATGCCCTGAAATTCAGTCGCACCAGCAAGCTGGCACAGGCCTGCCAGGGGCTGGAGAGCCTGCCGGCTCGGCCGCACAACCTGACCGACTCGTTCGAGAAGCAGGGGTTCTACTGGCTCACCCTGCGCCTCTACGAGCAGGTGGAGATGCTCTCGGCAAAACTCGCCGGCACCTCCGCACACTGGAATATTCAGAGTCGCGACCGGGCCTGAGCCCGGTCGCGCTGCAGTTATCAGGACCCGATCAGGCCCCGAAGCCGCCGTCGATGGTCAGGCTGGCGCCGGTAATGTAGCCGGCTTCCGGACCAGCAAGGTAGGCGACGAAGGCGGCGATTTCTTCCGCGCGGCCATAACGGCCGACCGCCATCAGTTCCATCAGGGATTCCGCGAAGTCGCTGTCAGCCGGGTTCATGTCGGTGTCCACCGGGCCAGGCTGCACATTGTTCACGGTGATGCCGCGCGGGCCGAGATCGCGGGCCAGGCCCTTGGTCAGGCCGACGATCGCCGACTTGCTCATGGCGTAGACCGCGCCGCCGCCGAAGGGCATGCGGTCGGCGTTGGTGCTGCCGATGGTGATGATGCGCCCACCCTGCCCCATGTGCCGCGCGGCAGCCTGGGTGGCGACGAAGACGCTGCGCACGTTCACTGCCAGGGTGCGGTCGAGGTCTTCCAGGCTGAACTCTTCCACCGGAGCGATAGCCAGTACGCCGGCGTTGTTCACCAGGATATCGATGCCGCCCAGGCGCTGAGCGGCAGTATCGATGGCCTGTTGCACCGAAGCTGCGTCAGCGCTGTCGGCTTTGAGCGCCAGGGCGCGGCCGCCGGCGGCTTCGATGCTGGCGGCGAGGTCTTCAGCCTTCTGCGCCGAGCTGACGTAGGTGAAGGCCACGGCGGCACCTTCGTGGGCCAGGCGTTGCACGATGGCGGCGCCAATGCCGCGGGAACCGCCTTGGACGAAAGCGACTTTGCCGGCGAGCGGCTTGGAGGTGGAGGGCGAGGTGGTTTGCGTGGTGGTCATTTCGTATCTCCAGGAATCTAGTGGGGGAGTAAGTTCGACGGGGCCAGTTTCGCGCTCGCACTCCTGACCCGGTAGCCAGTAATCGCTATATTCAGTCGATACCAAACGTCCGGAATACCACCCATGGAAAGCCTGATCAGTATCGAATGCTTCGTCCGCAGCGCCGAGGCCGGCAGCTTCGCCGCCGCCGCGCGGCGGCTGGGCCTGACACCAGCGGCGGTGAGCAAGAATGTCGCCCGCCTGGAAAACAACCTGGGCGTGCGGCTGTTCCAGCGTAGTACCCGCAGCCTGACCCTGACCGAATCCGGCGAGCGATTTCTCGACGAGGCCAGCGGCGGCCTGGCCAGCCTGCAGAGCGCCATCGCCAACCTGGCCAGCGCCGACGGCCAGCCCAGCGGCATGTTGAAGGTGAGCATGGGGCTGGTATTCGGCCGCGACTACATCCTGCCGCTGCTGGGAGAATTCCTCGGGCGCTACCCGGCGATCCGCCCGGACTGGCACTTCGACAACCGCCAGGTCGACCTCATCGCCGAAGGCTTCGACGCGGCCATCGGCGGTGGCTTCGAGCTGCCGCCCGGCGTGGTGGCACGCAAGCTGAGCCCGGCGCACCTGGTGCTGCTGGCGTCACCTGCCTACCTGGAGGGGCGCCCGGCGATCCGCTATCCGTCGGACCTGCCCAGCCACGATGGCATCCGCATCCGTTCGCCGCAGACCGGCCGTGTGCGGCCCTGGCCGCTGACCAACCGCCAGCAGGCCCAGGCGCCGATCGCGCTGAAGGAGCGCATGACCTTCAGCGACCCGGAAGCCGCCTGCGTCGCCGCACTCATGGGCCTGGGCGTAACCCTGGTGAGCATGCAGCACGCCGTACCCTACCTGGACAGCGGGCGGCTGGTGCGCGTGTTGCCGGAGTGGTACGTGGACGCCGGCAACACCGCGCTCTACTACACCGCGCAGAAATTGCTGCCGGCCAAGACGCGGGTATTCGTCGATTACGTCATCGAGCACTTTCGCAGCCAGGGCCTGGAGCGCAAGTTCAGTGCGATCTGACCAGCGACACGGCAGAGCGGGCTTTTCCTGACTAGCGTCAGAAATGAAATGAATTCGCGGGGTAAATGCTTGTCGATTGTTAGCAAGCTAACGTAATTTCGAATTTCTTCGATTCGGCATTCGAGATGCAAGGAGAACCTGCATGAAAAAGTACGCCCTGCTCCTGGCCATGGTGTTTTCCGTACCGGCTTTCGCTGACAGCGCGCTGTGCGACGGCAACCTGCAGCAGATCAACGACTTCCTCAAGACCGCCAGCAAGAACGCGACCGGCGTGAAGGTCAATGCGGTCCACGAGTACGTCGCCAAGGCCGAGGAAGCCAAGAAGGCCGGCAACTACGAGGAATGCGTCAACCAGTCGAGCCAGGCACTGCGCGTGATCAAGAAGCCCGCCAACCGCTGATCGCTGTCGGACATGAAAAAGCCCCGCCTAGGCGGGGCTTTTTCATGGGCAGCTGGCCACGCTTCAGCCGCAGGAAACCTGCTTCACCACCTGGCTGTCATCGACATCGATGTTCAGGCGCTGCGAGTTGTACTCCATGGTCACCGGCTGGTGTGGGGTGAGTACGCGGGCGACGCTGGCGCCCGCGTCGCGGCGGGCTTCCTCGGTGAGCGTCGGGGTAACGACCTTGCCGACGATCGACTGCACTGCTTTAGCGTTGCAGGTGCCGGTCATGGCCGACGAGTCGCCCGCAGCCGGCTGGGCGGCATCGGACGAGGAATCCTTGGAACTGCAACCGGCGAGCGCGGCGACAGCGAGAAGCGACAAGAGAGTCACTCGGTTGAAGGGCATGGAAGGTCTCCCTGGTTCTTCATGGAAAAAACGCGAAAGGCGCCACCTTACCAGCCCGAGGGCTGCGGCGGCGCGATGGATATATTGCAGGCTGATACATGCAATGCCCCGTCGCAGAGCCGCACGGCGCCATTTACACAACCTTTACACCGGCGGCGTTACGATTCTTTCAAGGCCGATGTCTCATAGATACCTGGTTCCTCGCCGGGTTCCTCAGGAGGTGCATCATGCTTCACCGTCTCCCCCAGATCGCCCTGCTCTGCGCCGGCCTTGCCCTCGCCGGCCAGGCTGCGGCCAACAGCAACACCGATGCTGCCGCGATCGGCGCGGTGGTCGGCGCCGTTGTCGGGGGTGCAGTGGTCGCCGGCTCGCAGCCCGCACCGGCGCCCTATTACGCTCCGCCGCCCCCGGTGGCCTATTACCCGCCGCAACCGGTCTACTACCAGCCGGCGCCGGTCTACCAGCCCGTGTATCAACCGGTGTACCAGCCGGTCTACCGCCCGGTCGTGGTGGTGCCTGGCCCGCGTTACTACGGCCCGCCGCGCTACTACGGTCCGCCGCGTTATTACGGACCCGGCTACTACGGCCCTCCGGGGCACTACCGTCACTGGTAGAGCCGCTACAGAGCAAAGACCCCGCCTCCGGGCGGGGTCTTTTCATTCAGGCCGGCAAACGAATGCTCCCGGCCAGTTCCTCGAACAGCGTTACCACCGCACGCAGCGCCCGGCAGTCCGGCCGGGTCAGCAACCAGAGATGGATGCTGCAGCCGGGCAGTTCCGGCTCCAGCACCTGCAAGCCGTCGTCCGGGCGCAGCAGGAACGCTGGCAGCGCCGCCAAGCCCAGGCCTGCGCGGCACAGGTCCAGCACCGACAGCATGCTGTTGCAGCGGTAGGCCGGCAGCACCGAGGGGTAAGCCTGGCGACGCCAGGCAACGCTGGAGTGATCGGGGAGAAAGTCATCCGGGGCGATCCAGCTCATTTCCTGCCAGGGGCGTTCGCCCTGCTCGGCCAGATAATCGCGATGGGCACAGAGGACGTAGTGCACCTCGCCCAGCTTGCGTCCCACCAGATGCTCGGGCGGCGCATTGGTCAGGCGCAGGGCGATGTCGGCGTCGCGGCGGCTGAGGTTGGCGAAGGCGTTGGAAGTGGTCAGCTCCAGGTTGAGCGCCGGGTAGCGCTTCATGAAGCGCGCCAGAGCCGGCAGCAGCAGCCCCTGCAGGACGGTATCGGAACAGGTCAGCCGCACGGTTCCGCTGAGCACATCGTGGCCCTGTTCCAGGCCCAGGCGCGCCGCCTCCAGCGCCTGCTCGGCGAGTTCGGCCTGGGTCGCCAACTGCTGCGCGGTGGCAGTGGCCAGGTAGCCATTGCGGCCCTTCTCGAACAGCGCAGTGCCCAGCGCCTTTTCCAGACGGCGCACGGCACGGAATACGGTGGAGACGTCTACCTCGAGCAATTCAGAGGCACGGGCAAGGCTGCCACCACGCACCAGCGCCAGCACCAGGGCGAGATCGGCGTATTCGAGACGGTATTGCATCGACGCACTCCAAGGTTGCGCAACCGCCCATTTTCGATTGCGCCTGCGCAACTATAAATTGCTGCCCATGGGCCCGCCAATGGGCCACGACGCCTGGGGGAACAAAGGATGGGAAAACGTCGTAAAGCACTGCGGATCGGCCTGATCGGCGACCGCGACAGCCGCGTCACCGCCCATTGGGCGATTCCCCTGGCCCTGCAGCAATCGCTGCTGCCACATTCGGGCACCCTGCGCGTGGACTGGCTGGACACCCCGCGCCTCGCCCAGGGCCTGGACCTTGAGCCGTATTCCGGCTTCTGGTGCATCCCCGGAAGTCCCTACCTGAACACCGACGGCGCGCTGCGGGCGATCGCCTTCGCCCGCGCAAACCAGGTGCCCTTCCTCGGCACCTGCGGTGGATTCCAGCATGCGCTATTGGAGCGCGCCCGCAACGTCCTCGGCTGGAGCGACGCAGCCCATGCCGAGATGGACCCGGGGGCAGCGCGTGCGGTAGTCCATGCCCTGCCCTGTTCACTGGTGGAAGTCAGCGAGACCATTCGCCTCATGCCCGGCTCGAACCTGGCCGCGATCTACGGCCTGGCGGAGATTCGTGAAGGTTACCGCTGCAGCTACGGGGTGAACCCGGAGTTCCAGGACATCCTCTTCGGCGGCTCGCTCCGCGCCTGCGCCCGCGGCGAAGACGACAGCATCCGGGCACTGGAAGCCACCGACCACCCCTTCTTCATCGCCACCCTGTTCCAACCCGAACGCAAGGCACTGGCCGGCATCGCCGTGCCGCTGGCCGAAGCGCTCCTGTCCGCTGCATTCCGCCATCAGTCCAGCCGCCAATCCAGTCAAGAGCCCAGCCACATCAGGAGCCCCGCATGATCGCCAGCACACCACAACCGCCCTATTACGCCGTGACCTTCACCTCCTATCGCACCGAACTGGACGAAGGCTATGGCGCCACCGCCGAGCGCATGCTGGAACTGGCCGCGCAGCAGGACGGCTTCCTCGGCGTCGAATCTGCCCGCGGCGCCGACGGTCTGGGCATCACCGTGTCCTACTGGCGCGACGAAGCCGCCATCCGCCAGTGGAAGCAGCAGGCCGAGCACCGCATGGCCCAGCAGGCCGGCCGGCGCGACTGGTACAGTGCCTTCCGCGTGCGCATCAGCCGGGTCGAGCGCGAATACGGTTTCGAACGCTGAGCGACCCCTTCTGGCCCAGACACGACATGCCGGGTTCGATGCCCGACGCACATCGTCTAGGCTGGTCCCCATTGAGCAAAGGGGGACCGACGCATGCACCGACAAGCCAGTGAACTGCAGGCCGCCTACCTGGGCGAAGTCCGCGGTGAAAACTTCTTCCTCGGCCTGGCCGAGCAACTGCCGGAGGGGGCGTCCTCGATGCTCCTGCTGGCGCGACTGGAACGCCAGACCGGCCTGCGCATGGCGCGGCTGCTGCAGCGTCACGGCCTGCCGCTGGGCGACACCGCCCACGCCGCCGCCCAGGGCCGCCAACGCGCCGCCGACTGGCTCGGGCTCGACTGGCCGCAGACCCTGGCAAAACTCGAAGTGCTGGTGGAGCCTTACGTCCAGCGCTACGACAGCCTGGCCCTAGAGGGCGACGACGATGACCGGGACATTCTCGACGACCTTGCCGAGCACGAACATGCGCTGCTGGAGTTCACTCGCCTCGCCCGCGAAGGCCAGATGAACGCAGCCAAGGCCACCATCAGCCGCCTGCTGGCTGTAGCGGCCTGAACCTGACGGGAGCACGTCCATGGCGTTATCACCTTTTCACCTGGCGATCCCGGTCTACGACCTGGCGCTGGCCCGGCACTTCTACGGCGAGGTATTCGGTCTTGCCGAGGGCCGCAGCAGCGCCCAGTGGGTGGACTTCGACTTCTTCGGCCACCAGCTGGTGATCCATGAGCACCCGCGCACGGCGAGCCAGGAAGCGGCACACACCAATGCCGTGGACGGTCACGACGTGCCGGTACCGCACTTCGGCGTGGTATTGCCCTGGGAAGACTGGGAGCGCCTGGCGCAAAGGCTGCGGGAGCGTGGCACGCAGTTCGTCATCGAACCCCACGTGCGCTTCCAGGGCCAGGTGGGCGAACAGGCCACGTTGTTCCTCTTCGACCCCTGCGGCAATGCCCTGGAGTTCAAGGCATTCAAGGACATCGGCCAGCTCTTTGCTCGCTGAATGGCGACCGATCATCCACCCTGGAATCTACCTTCAAATCTACTGGAAATTTCCTACATAGAATTTTCCTAGCCATTCCTAGGATGGCGCCCGTCTCCACCGTTCACCCTGAGGTGACTCGACGTGCGCCCACTCCGCTGGCTTCCTCTGTATCTGCTCTGCACCTTCGGAGCGCCGCTTGCCTTCGCCGATGATTTCGAGGCGCCTGGCTGGCGTCGTCTCGATGCCTCCCCCATCGACCGGACCTTCGCCCCTGCAGGCCAGCCGGCATACCGGGGGCAGCAGCCCGACGCAAGCCTCCATCTGCGAGGCGGCGGGCCTGCTACATCATCCCGGGCCGAAACGGGTACGCGATCCGCCATGTTCATGACCTCCTCGAGGTACGAGAAGGGCAGCAGGAATTTCAGCCCGGTGGACACCTCGCGCATCGTCGAGCGAGCCCACGAACTGATCGGCACGCCCTACCGCTGGGGCGGCCAAAGCGAAGAGTCCGGCTTCGACTGCAGCGGCCTGCTGGTCTACCTGTACGGCACCATCGCCAACCGCAAGCTGCCGCGCACCACGGCATCCATGGTCGCGCAGAAACGCAACACCGTGGACCAGGACGAACTGCAACCCGGTGATGCGGTGTTCTTCAACCATGACGGCCGCGGCAGGACCAGCCACGTCGGCCTGTACATAGGCGACGGGCGCTTCATTCACGCCCCGCGCACCGGCAAGACCATTCGCATCGACTCCCTGGACAACAGCTATTGGCAACGCCGCTACACGACGGCCCGACGCTTCAGCGGCTGAATTTCGATCAGAAAATACCTACAGGCATTCGGATTCTTGCCACGTTCCCGCTTACGAGGAGGTTTCTAAGATAGCGCCCCGTTCAGCCAGTTAGTCACACGATGTACCCGATATGCGTTCCCTCACCTTGCTGAGCACTGCCCTGTTGCTTGCTCTTTCGCTCCCGGTCGCTGAGGCGCGGGAGTCCAAGAGCCCTCCGCTCCACAAGACCACATCGAGCCTGTCGCGCACGTCCCACGCCAAGCCCTTCAATCACAACAACGTTCGCCCGCACCACACAGTGAAGCAGCCGTCGCCGGCTGGTCTGCACAGGCCCCAGACGATTGCCAGCACCCGCGTGGTCGCCCGCGCCCGGCAACTGATCGGCATTCCCTATCGACGGGGCGGCACTACAGTGGACGATGGCTTCGATTGCAGCGGGCTGCTGGTCTACCTGTTCCGCACCGAAGCGGGCATGAAACTGCCTCGCACCACAGCCGAGATGATCGAAGGCGAAAGCAAGCGCGTTGGCCGTGGCGAGCTCAAACCGGGCGATGCGGTGTTCTTCAACCACAACGGCCGCGGCAATGTCAGCCATGTCGGGCTGTACATCGGCAACAACCGGTTCATTCACGCCCCCAGCTCCGGCGAGCGCATCCGCATGGACTCGCTGGACGACCACTATTGGGAACGCAGCTACACCACCGCCCGCCGTTTCAACGGCTGACCTCTTACTCCCTGTAACCGGACCCCTGACAATGCCCAGCCTGCTGGTCGAGATAGTGCGCTACACGGAAGAGTGCTTCCCCGGTTGGGCCGAGTGCCGCCTGATCGATGTCGGTGGGCGCGACTGGCGCTTCCTCAAGCCGCGCGCGCGCCTGCGCACCGACAGCCAGGATGATCGCCTGCCCGCCATCGGGCGTATCGACTGCGAAGTGCTCGAGCGTCAGGGCGGCGCCGTGCTGGTCAGCACCGCGCAGCCTCGCGGCATCAAGTCACTGGACGGTGAGTACCGTTTCCGGATCCCCCTGAGCGCCCTGATCGAGGACTGACCATCGTCAGTCCCGCTTCGCCTGCCCTTCCTCGGCGATCTTCGCCGCATCCCAACCGCCGCCCAGCGCGGCGATCAGTTGCACGCTGGCGGTCAGACGACTGCCCGTCAGGGTCAGCAACGTGCGCTCGTTGGACAGCGCGCTGGTCTGGGTGGTGACCACGTTGCTGTAGTCGATGGTACCGGCCTTGTATTGGTTGGTGGTCAGGCGCAGCGCCTCGCGGGCGGAATCCAGCGCTTCCTGTTGCACGCCGCTCTCCTCTTCCAGCACCTTGAGCTGGACCATGTAGTCCTCGACCTCGCGGAAGCTGTCCAGCACGGTCTGCCGGTAACTGGCCACGGTCTGGTCGTAACTCGCCTCGGCCTGCTCCACCTGGGAGGCGATCAGCCCGCCATCGAATAGCGTCATGGCGAATTGCGGGCCGATGGACCAGTAGCGATTGGGTGTCTCGATCCAGTTCTGGAAGCTGCCGCTGCGATAGCCACCGGCGGCGGTGAGGGTCAGGTCGGGGAACCAGGCGGCCTTGGCCACGCCGATCTTGGCGTTGGCGGAAATCACCTGGCGCTCGGCGGAAGCCACGTCCGGGCGGCGCTGCAACATCTCCGACGGCAGCAACGCCGGCACTGCCGGCAGGTTCGGCACGCCGTCCACGACAGCCAGGGAGAACTGCGCCGGAGGGACGCCGACCAGCACCGCGATGGCGTGCTCAAGCTGCGCACGCTGGTACTTCAGGTCGATGGCCTGGGCCTCGGTGCTCTTGAGCTGAGTGCGCGCCTGGGCGACATCGGCCTTGGTGACGATGCCGGCGTTGTACTGGTTCTCGGTGAGCTTGAGCGAACGCTGGTAGGCCGTGACCGTGTCGTTGAGCAGCTTGATCTGCTGGTCCATCACCCGCAGCTGCAGGTAGTTCTGGGTCAGCTGGGACTGCAGGGAAAGACGCGAGTTGGCCAGATCCGCGGCACTGGCATCCATGCTGGCGTTATCGGCCTCCAGCTGGCGGCGCAGCTTGCCCCAGAGGTCCAGCTCCCAGCTCACTCCGAGGCTCGCCGAATAGCTGTTGCTGATCGAACTGCTGCCGCCGCCACTGCTGACGGTGGAGCCGTCAGGCAGGCGCACGCTGCCGCCGCTGCCGGTGCCTTGCCCGGAGCGGGTCTTGCCGACGTCGGCGCTGATGGTGGGGAAGAACGAGGAGCGCGCGCCCTTTGCCAGCGCCTGGGCCTGGCGGTAGGACGCGACCGACTGCGCCAGGGTCTGGTTGGCGGCAACCAGGCGGGTCTGCAGGTCGTTCAGCGTGGCGTCGCCATACAGCTCCCACCAGGCACCGTGGTTGAAGCCGTCCTGCGGCTTCGCCAGTTGCCAGCCCTCGCCCTCCTTGAAGCTGGCGGGCACCGTCAGCTCGGGACGCTGGTAGTCCGGGCCGATGGCGCAACCGGCCAGGGCCACGGCCAGCGCCAGGGCCGCCATTGGAGAAAGCAGTGAACGGGAGCGAATCATACGGGTGTCTCCAGGGCGCCGTCGGTGCGCACGCCGCGCTTCTTGTTGACCCAATGGCGCAGGCGGTCGAGGTAGAGGTAGACGACGGGGGTGGTGTACAGAGTCAGCAACTGGCTGCCGATCAGGCCGCCGACGATGGTCATCCCTAGGGGGCGACGCAGCGCGGCATCGCCACCGATACCAAAGATCAGCGGCAGCGCGCCGAGGATGGCGGCCAGGGTGGTCATCATGATCGGCCGGAAACGCTTCATCGCCGCTTCGAGGATCGCGTCGCGCGGCGACAGGCCGAGGGTACGCTCGGCGTCGAGGGCGAAGTCGATCATCATGATGGCGTTCTTCTTCACGATGCCGATCAGCAGGATTACGCCAATCAACGCGATCAGCGACAGCTCGGTACGGAACAGCATCAGCGTGAGCAGCGCACCGACGCCCGCCGAGGGCAGCGTGGAGAGAATGGTCAGCGGGTGCACGTAACTCTCGTAGAGGATACCCAGCACGATGTAGACCGATACCAGCGCCAGCAGGATCAGCCAGGGCATGTCGTTCTGCGTGTCCTGTACCGCGCCGGCGTTGCCTTCGAAGGTGGCCTGGATTTCCATCGGCAGGTGGATGGGTTCCACCGCCGCCAGGATCGCATCGCGCGCCGGGCCGATCTGCGCGCCCTGGGCCAGGTTGAAGGAGAAGGTGGTCGCGGCAAACTGGCCCTGGTGGTTGACCTCCAGTGGTGCGCGGCTGGGTTCGATGTGGGTGAAGGCCGACAGCGGGATGCGCTCGCCTTCGCTGTTGATCACGTAGACCTGGCGCAGCTCCTCGGGGGTTTCCTGGTACGGTTGGGCGACTTCCATCACCACGTGGTACTGGTTCAGCGGGTTGAAGATGGTCGAGACCTGGCGCTGGCCGTAGGAGTTGTTCAGCACCGCGTCCACCTCGGCGACGTTCACTCCCAGGCTGGCCGCGCGGTCGCGGTCGATCACCAGACGGCTCTGCACGCCCTTGTCCTGGGCATCACTGTTCACATCGACGATCTGCGGCACCTTGTTCATCGCCGCCTCGACCTTGGGCGCCCATTCGCGCAGCAGGTTGAGGTCGTCACTGCGCAGGGTGAAGTCGTACTGCGCGTTACCCTGGCGCCCGCCGATGCGCACGTCCTGGCCGGCGACCAGGAACAGGTTGGCACCGGGAACTTCCGCCAGCTTCTTGCGCAGGCGGTTGACGATGGCTTCGGCGGAATCGCGCTCGGTGATGTCCTTCAAAGTGACGAAGAAGGAGCCGGTGTTGCTCGACTGCCACTTGCCGCCGCCGACGAAGCCCACCACGTTTTCCACGCCCGGGTCCTCGGAGAGTATCTTGCGGAACTGCGCCATCTTCTTGTCCAGCGCCTGGAACGAAATGCTCTGGTCGGCCACCGCGAAGCCGCGCAGGCGCCCGGAGTCCTGCTGCGGCAGGAAGCCCTTGGGCACCACCACGAACAGGTACAAGTTCAGCGCGATGCAACCGAGCATGATCACCACCATCAGCCGCGAGTGCTCCAGCGCCCAGCTCAGGCTGGCGCGGTAACGCTGCATGAAGGCGACGAAGTAGCGGTTGCTCTGGCGCTCCACCGAGGCTTTCTTCGGCCCCCGCTCCATGGGCTTGAGCAGGCGCGCGCAGAGCATCGGCGTCAGCGTCAGCGACACCACCAGCGACACCAGGATGGCCGCCGCCAGGGTTACCGAGAATTCACGGAACAGCCGTCCGGTGATGCCGCCCATGAGCAGCAGCGGGATGAATACCGCTACCAGCGACAGGGTCATCGACAGCACGGTGAAACTCACCTCTCTAGCCCCGCGAATGGCGGCCTGGATCGGCGGATCGCCCTCTTCGATGCGCCGGGCGATGTTCTCCACCACGACGATGGCGTCGTCCACCACGAAGCCGGTGGCGATGATCAGCGCCATCAGCGACAGGTTGTTCAGCGAGAAGCCGCACAGGTACATGACCGCGAAGGTGCCCACCAGCGAAACCGGCACCGCGAGGCTGGGGATCAGCGTGGCGCGGCCGTTGCGCAGGAACAGGTAAACCACCAGGATCACCAGCACCACGGAGATGATCAGGGTCAGCTCGGCCTCTTCCAGCGAGGAGCGGATCGACGGGCTGCGGTCGTCCATCACCGATAGTTTCACCTGCGGGCCGAGCACGTCCTGGATGATCGGCAGCTGCTCGTGGATGGCGTCGGTGGCTTCGATGATGTTGGCGCCGGGCTGGCGGGTGATGATCAGCAACACCGCCGGCAGGTCGTCGGAGAAGCCGGCGTTGCGCACGTCTTCCACCGAGTCGGTGACTGTGGCGACGTCCTTGAGGCGCACCGCCGCGCCGGTCTCGGCGTTGTAGTGGACGATCAGCGGGGCGTACTCGCTGGCCTTGCGCAGTTGGTCGTTGGAGTCCACCTGCCAATGGCGCTCGCCGAACTCCAGCGAACCCTTGGGCCCGTCGGCATTGGTGTTGTTGATGGCGGTGCGCACGGTATCCAGGGAGATGCCGTAGTGGCTGAGCTGGTCGGGGTTCACGTCGACACGCACCGCCGGCAGCGACGATCCGCCGATGCTCACCTGCCCCACTCCCTTCACCTGCGCCAGCTTGGGCGAAACGATGGTCGAGGCCAGGTCGTACATCTCGCCGCGGGTGTAGGTGTCCGAGGTGAGCGTGAGGATCATGATCGGCATGTCGGACGGATTCGCCTTGCGATACGTCGGGTTGTTCGGCATGCCGGTGGGCAGCAGACTCATCGCCGCGTTGATCGCCGACTGCACCTCGCGGGCGGCGCCGTCGATGTCCTTGGAGAGGTCGAACTGCACGATGATGGTGGTGTTGCCCAGGGAGCTGCTGGAGGTCATGTCGGTGACCCCGGCGATGCGCCCGAGCGAGCGCTCCAGCGGCGTCGCCACGGTGGACGCCATGGTCTCCGGGCTGGCGCCAGGCAGCGAGGCCTGTACCAGGATGGTCGGGAAATCGACGTTGGGCAGAGGCGCCACCGGCAGCAGGCTGAACGACAGCGCACCGGCCAGCATCAACGCCAGGGTCAGCAGGCAGGTGGCGACCGGGCGCAGGATGAACAGGCGAGACAAGCCGCCCATCAGCCGCGCTCCGCCGGGTCGATGCTGTTCACGTCCAGGCCGTGACGCTGCCGCCAGTTGGCCCAGCGCGTGGCGAGGCGGTCGAAGTACAGGTAGATCACCGGCGTGGTGAACAGGGTGAGCAACTGGCTGACCAGCAGGCCGCCGACCATGGTGACGCCCAGCGGCTGGCGCAGTTCGGCGCCGGCGCCGCCGGCGAGCATCAGTGGCAGCGCGCCGAGCAGCGCGGCCATGGTGGTCATCAGGATCGGCCGGAAGCGCAGCAGGCACGCCTGGTAGATCGCCTCATGGGGCGGCTTGCCCTCGTTGCGTTCGGCGTCCAGGGCGAAGTCGATCATCATGATCGCGTTCTTCTTCACGATGCCGATCAGCAGGATGATGCCGATGATCGCCACGATGCCGATGTCCTGCCCCGAGAGCATCAGCGCGAGCAGCGCGCCCACGCCCGCCGAGGGCAGCGTCGAGAGGATGGTCACCGGGTGGATGAAGCTCTCGTAGAGGATGCCGAGCACGATGTACATGGTGACGATGGATGCCAGCACCAGCAGCAGGGTGTTGGACAGCGAGGCCTCGAATGCCTGCGCCGCACCGCGGAAGCTGCCCTGCAGGCTGACGGGCATTTCCATCTGCGCCTCGACGTCGCGGATCGCCTGCACCGCCTCGCCCAGGGCAACGCCCTTGGCCAGGTTGAAGGAGATGGTCGCGGCCGGGAACTGAGCGATGTGGTTGACCGCCAGCAGGGTGTGGCGCTCCTCCACCCTGGCCAGGCTCGACAGGCGCACCTGGGTGCCGTCGCTGGCCGGCACGTAGAGGTTTTCCAGCGACTGCGGGCCGATCTGGAATTCCGGCGCCACTTCCAGCACCACGCGGTACTGCGTGGCCTGGGTGAAGATGGTGGAAATCAGCCGCTGGCCAAAGGCGTTGTACAGCACGCTGTCGATGTTCGACAGGCTCACGCCCAGGCGCGAAGCGGTGTCACGATCGATGTTGATGTAAGCCTGCAGCCCCTTGTCCTGCCAGTCGGTGGCTACATCGGCCAGCTCCGGCAATTGCTGCAGGCGGTCCACCAGGCGCGGGACCCAGTCGGCGAGGACGTCCGGGTCGGCATCCTGCAGGGTGAACTGGTATTGGGTGCGGGCGATGCGGTCTTCGATGGTCAGGTCCTGCACCGGCTGCATGTACAGCTTGATGCCGGCGATCTGGTCCAACTCCGGCTGCAGGCGATGGATCACCTCGCTGGCGGTGACGTCGCGGTCGGCGTGAGGTTTCAGGTTGATCAGCAGGCGCCCGGTGTTGAGCGTCGCGTTGGTGCCATCGACGCCAATGAACGAGGACAGGCTTTCCACCGCCGGGTCCTGCAGCACGATCTTCGCCAGGTCCTGCTGGCGGCTCGCCATGGCCTGGAAGGAAATCGACTGCGGCGCCTCGGCGATGCCCTGGATCACCCCGGTGTCCTGCACCGGGAAGAAGCCCTTGGGCATGAAGATGTACAGCAGCGCGGTGAGCACCACGGTGCCGATGGCTACCAGCAGGGTCAGCGGCTGGTGACGCAGGACCACGCGCAGGGCCGCGGCATAGCGCTCGATCATGTTGTCGATGAAGCGCCCGGCAGCGCGGGCGAAGCGCCCTTCCTTCTCCGGCTCGACATGGCGCAGCAGCTTGGCGCTGAGCATCGGTGTCAGGGTCAGGGAAACGAAGCCGGAAATCAGGATCGCCACCGCCAGGGTGATGGCGAATTCGCGGAACAACCGCCCCGCGACGTCGCCCATGAACAGCAGCGGGATCAGCACGGCGATCAGCGAGAAGGTCAGCGAGATGATGGTAAAGCCGATCTGCTTGGAGCCCTTGAGCGCGGCTTCCAGTGGCGGGTCGCCCTTCTCCAGGTAGCGGGCGATGTTCTCCACCATGACGATGGCGTCGTCCACCACGAAGCCGGTGGCGATGGTCAGCGCCATCAGCGTCAGGTTGTTGATCGAGAAGCCGGCCAGGTACATCACGCCGAAGGTGCCGATCAGCGACAGCGGCACGGCAAAGCTTGGGATCAGCGTGGCGGAAATATTGCGCAGGAACAGGAAGGTGACCATCACCACCAGGCAGACGGCGAGGAACAGCTCGAACTGCACGTCCGCCACCGAGGCGCGGATGGTCGTGGTGCGGTCGGTAAGCACTGAAACTTCCAGGCTGCCCGGCAGCGTTGCCTGCAACTGCGGAAGCATCTTCTTGATGCTGTCCACCACCTCGATGACGTTGGCGCCGGGTTGGCGCTGGATGTTCAGCACCACGGCCGGCGAAGTGTTGGCCCAGGCGGCCAGGCGTATGTTCTCGGCGTCGTCCTCCACGCTCGCGACGTCCCGCACGCGCAGCGGCGAGCCGTTCTTATAGGCAATGATCAGGTCGCGGTAGGCGTCGGCGGATTTGAGCTGGTCGTTGGCGTCCAGGGTCGAGGAGCGGGTCGGGCCGTCGAAACTGCCCTTGGGGCCGTTGAGGTTGTTGTTGGTGACGGTGGTCTGCAGGTCCTGCAGGCTCAACCCGGCTGCCGCCAGGGCGCCGGGGTTGGCGCGGATACGCACGGCAGGGCGCTGGCCGCCGCTGATGCTGACCAGGCCGACGCCGGAAATCTGCGAAATCTTCTGTGCGAGGCGCGTGTCCACCAGATCCTGGATCTGCGGCAGCGGCATGTCCGGGGACATCACCGCCAACGTCAGGATCGGTGCGTCCGCCGGGTTCACCTTGCTGTATACCGGCTGGTTCGGCAGGTCCTTGGGCAGCAGGCTCTGCGCGGTGTTGATCGCCGCCTGGACTTCCTGTTCGGCCACGTCGAGGTTGATCTGCAGACTGAACTGCAGGGTGATCACCGAGGCGCCGCCGGAGCTGGTGGAGGACATCTCGTTCAGGCCGGGAATCTGCCCCAGCTGGTTCTCCAGCGGCGCGGTCACCGAGGAGGTCATGATGTCCGGGCTGGCGCCGGGGTACAGGGTCACCACCTGGATGGTCGGGTAATCCACTTCCGGCAGCGCCGAGATCGGCAGGAAGCGGTAGGCAATGATCCCCGACAGCAGGATCGCCACCATCAGGAGCGTGGTGGCGACCGGCCGCAGGATGAACAGGCGGGACGGGTTCATTCGCTCTTACCGCTGTCCTGGACCGGAGTGTCCGAACCGAACGGTTTGGCGGTGGACTTGTCGCCCTCTTCCGTCGCGGCCGCGCGGGCTTTCTCATCGGAGCTGGCGATGTTCATGCGGGTGCCGTCGCGCAGGCGATCGGTGCCTTCGACGACGACGCGGTCGCCCTCCTTCAGCCCATCGGTGACCACTACGCGCTCGCTCTCACTGGTGCCCAGGGTGACCAGTTGGCGCTTGGCCTTGCTCTCCTCGCCGACCAGGTAGACGTAGGTGCCGTCGTTGCCGCGCTGCACGGCGTTGGCCGGGATGGTCAGCACGCCCGGCAGGGTCTCGGCGAGCAAGCGCACGTTGACGAACTGGTTGGGGAACAGCTTGTGGTCGTCGTTCTCGAAACCGGCCTTGAGCTTGACGGTGCCGGTGGTGGTGTCGATCTGGTTGTCCAGGGTCTTCAGCACGCCGGTGGCCAGGGTCTGGTTCTGGTTGCGGTCCAGCGCCTCGACCGGCACCGGCTTGTTGCTGTACAGCTCGCGGGCGATGGTGCCCAGTTGCTGCTGCGGCAGACTGAACACCACGGAGATCGGCTTGACCTGGGTGATGACCACCAGCGGCGTGGTGTCGCCAGAGGTGACCAGGTTGCCCACGTCCACCTGGCGCAGGCCGACGCGGCCGGAGATGGGCGCGCGCACCTGGGTGAATTCGAGGTTGAGCTTGGCGTCGGCGACCTGGCCCTGGTTGGTCTTCAGGGTGCCTTCGTACTGGCGAACCTGAGCTTCCTGGGTGTCCAGCGTCTGCTTGGCGATGGAGTCTTCGGCATACAGGCCCTTGTAGCGGGCGAGGTCGATCTGCGCGTTCTTCAGTTGCGCCTGGTTCTGCAGCAAGGTGCCCTGGGCCTGGTCCAGCGCAGCCTGGAACGGACGCGGATCGATCACCGCAAGGACATCGCCGGCCTTCACTTCCTGGCCTTCCTGGAACGGCACCTTGATCAGTTGGCCGCTGACCCGCGCGCGGACGTTGACGGTGTTGTAGGCCGTCACTGTGCCGAGAGCGTGGTAATGCACCGGCAGGTCGCCCTTGGTCACCGGCGCGACGCTGACAGTTACCGCCGTGCCGCCCTGTCCCGCGGCCATCTGCCCCGGCCCCGGACGCCCGCCACGCCCACCCTGGGCTGCCGGCGCTCCCGAAGACGTCGAGTGCAGCCACATGATCAGCCCCACCACGGCGGCGAACAGCAGCGCGGTGATGAGCCAGGGGCGCAGGGTGCGAAGTTTCGAGGGCGATCCGTTGCTTGCTGTCATGGGGCTCTGTCTTTTGAAAAGGGGGCTTGGCGCAAAGAAGTGAGAATACCGAGGCTGAACGATAAGCACAGCCAGGCCGCAGGCAAAGTCTCTTTACCCGCTATTTACCTTTGATTTACCGGGAGTTACGAATTGCCGGGGCATTGCGACCCGGAATGGCCGGAAGGGTTCCCGACCTGGCGGACCGACCCTGGCGGGTCGGCCCGGCTTTCTCACGAAAGCAGCAGCGTCATCAGGCCAGGGCGGCGATGGCGGCAGCGTAGTTCGGCTCGTCGGCGATTTCACCGACCAGCTCGCTGTGCAGCACCTTGTTCTGCTCGTCCAACACCACGACAGCGCGGGCGGCCAGGCCAGCCAGCGGGCCGTCGGCGATCGCCACGCCGTAGTTGGCGAGGAACTCGCGGCCACGCAGGGTGGACAGGTTCACCACGTTCTCCAGGCCTTCGGCGCCGCAGAAGCGCGCCTGGGCGAACGGCAGGTCAGCGGAGATGCACAGCACCACGGTGTTGGCCAGCTTGCTCGCCTCGGCGTTGAACTTGCGCACGGAGGTGGCGCAGGTCGGGGTGTCGACGCTGGGGAAGATGTTCAGCACCTTGCGCTTGCCAGCGTAGGTTTCCAGGGTGACGTCGGACAGGTTGCCGGCGACCAGCGACAGGGCCGGAGCCTGCTCGCCTTTCTGCGGCAGCTTGCCGTCGACGGAAACCGGGTTGCCCTTGAGGGTGACTTGAGCCATTGCTTGGGTCCTTCTGTGAGGGATGGCGGCGCTGGCGGGTTGCCAGCGCCGCAGGAGGATTCGGGGCCGGAGCAGATGCTAGCACGACTTTCCCGAGTGGTTTACTCGGGCATGCATCCGTTCCGCCCAGATCAAGTGCCCCTCACCCCAGCCCTCTCCCGCAAGCGGGAGAGGGGGCCGTGCGATGCAGGCAGACATCCAAGCATCAGCCGGCACGATCTGCCCCTATCCCCAGGGAAAGGGCTGGGATGAGGGAAGGCACTGGCACCGACATCCCAGGGGATGACCGTTGCCCCGACCGCCCTACCCTCTGCCTCCCTAACGCCCGGCTCAGACAAACGGCTGGTCGTGGAACCCACGCGGCAGGCGCTGGCTGCCCGGCATGGCAACCAGGCGCTTTTCCCAGAAGCTGCGCCAATCATTGTGTACCGCCTCGGCGCGGGCCTTACGTTGAGCTCGGCGCGCAGCGTTACGCGCGTCGCGGCGCGCCTCCTTGTAGACCTCGGTGTTGCGGCAGCTCCGGCATTTCACCCGGTTCAGTTCGCTGGTGGACTCCAGGTGCTTGCCCGCGTGCCCGCAGGCCAGATGACCTTTGACCTTGTAGTGAGTGACCATCGCAGATTCTCCCTGTCCGGCGAGCGCACCCTCGCCGCTTGGCGGTGCCGCAGACGGGCAATCGGTGCGTGCCGGTTGACTGCGACGCTCAGGGACTTGGACGAGCCGCTGCGCTGGCAGGTTCGAATTTTCTGACGTGGACGAGCGTCAGTGTGTCGCCACCATCCGCGCGCCGAACAGCAGGTAGCAGCAGCCGGCGAAGCGATCCAGCGCCTGGCGGAACCGCCGGTAGACCCCGGCCATGCGCTCGCTGGCGAACACCAGCACCACACAGCAGTACCAGCTGAACGAGAGCGTCACCATCAGCGCGATAGCCATGGCCAGCAAGGGTGCCGAGGGCGAGGCGGGCATGGCGGTGGCGAACAGGGTGGCAACGAAGAGTGCCGTCTTGGGGTTGGTGAGATTGCCCAGCAGGCCGAGACGGAAGGCGGAAAAGGCGCTGCGCTGTCGCGCCACCTCGGCAAGGCTTTCGCCACCGTCCGCTGGCGCCTTGCGCTTGATCAGTTTGATGCCGAGGTAGATCAGGTAGGCGCCACCGGCCAGCTTCAACAGCAGGTACAGCGAGGGCGCGGCATTGAACAGCGACTTGATGCCGAGACCGCCAGCCAGGCCCCAGATGACCGTGCCACTGGCCACACCCAGCGCGGCGATCAAGCCATGGCGGCGCGAATGCACGGCGGCGATGCGCGCGGTGGTGAAGAAGTTCGGGCCGGGCGTAATCACCGCCACGGTCCACAGCAGGGCCACGGATAGCAGCGGTGCGAAGGTGCTGGCAGTCATGGGGCGTTCTCGTTGAAACAAGGGCAAAGGCGCAGTGTAGCGCCCTAGCGCGCGTCTCACTCTTCCAGATGACAGACGCAGCACAGCTTGTTGCCATCCAGGTCGCGCACATAGGCGCCGTAGTAGCTGGGCGAGTAGTTCAGGCGCAGGCCCGGCGCGCCTTCTTCGACGCCACCCAGTTGCAGGGCACGGGCATGGAAGCTGTCCACCTGATGCCGCGTACGCGCCTCGAAGGCAACCAGGCTGCCGTTGCCGACGCTGGCCGGTTCACCGTCGATGGGCTCGTAGACGCAGAACACCACGTCGCTATCCGGATGGGCAAAGATCGCCCGCTCCGGCGCATGGCGATGCGCCTTGAGGACGATCCCCAGCGCACCCAGCACCTTGCTGTAGAACTCGATGGCGCGCGGCAGGTCGTTGGTGCCAACGGTGATATGGCTGAACATGCCGTGCGCCCTCCTCTTTCGGCTTCCGACCTCAGTTGCCGGCGTGGGCGCGCTCGATGGCGGCCATGTCCAGCTTCTTCATACCCATTACCGCCTGCAGCGTGCGGCTGGCCTTGGCCTTGTCCGGGTCGGCGACCATGTCGCCGACATGCCGCGGGCAGATCTGCCAGGACACCCCGTAGCGATCCTTCAGCCAGCCGCAGATCTGTGACTCCACCGGCCCGCCAGCGCCCAGCTTGTCCCAGAAGTGGTCGATCTCTTTCTGGCTGTCGCACATCACTTGCAGCGACAGCGCCTCGGTGAAGTTGAACGCCGGGCCGCCGTTGAGGGCAATGAAGGTCTGGCCGTCCAGCACGAACTCCACCGTTAGCACCGAGCCGGGCACGCCGCCATGGCGGTCCTTCTCGGCCTCGGGGTAATAGGCGGTCTGCACGATCCGTGAGTTGGGGAATATCCCGGTGTAGAACTCGGCCGCTTCCTCGGCCTTGCCGTCGAACCACAGGCAGGGAGTGACGCGTTGCAGGCTGGACATGGTGAATCTCCTGATTCTCGCGCGGTCGGCTTGACCGGCATGCAGCTTGGTCGCCTGGGCGACGACGGAATCGACAAGTCTAGGCGGACTTTCGCGCCTCACCGGACGACCGGTCGAGCGGCATGCGGAGCGCGGAATCAGATTAGTCGCCGCCAGCAATTCGACGTTTTGCCTCACTGTGAAGTCCTGCGCTGTGCTCGCGCCCCTCTCCCCCGCCCTCTCCCTGAAGGGAGAGGGAGTGCTCTGCGCATAGAGGTGGACTCAACAGTCAGCCGGCGAGTGCGGTGCTGCCAGAGCGCGCCAGACGGTCCCCTCTCCCTTCAGGGAGAGGGTTAGGGAGCTGATCGGCGCAAGAGGTGGACTCACAGTCAGCCGGCGAGCAGCGGTATTGCCAAACCGCGCCAGACGGTCCCCTCTCCCTTCAGGGAGAGGGTTAGGGAGCTGATCGGCGCAAGAGGTGGACTCACAGTCAGCCGGCGAGCAGCGGTACTGCCAAAGCGCGCCAGACGGTCCCCTCTCCCTTCAGGGAGAGGGTTAGGGAGAGGGGAATCCCGTGCACGACATTCAGAAGAGAACGTCGTGCGTTGTACGTGCTCCGGAGTCGATAGCTATCGCTGCGCTCCACGCCATCCTGCAGGTACCGCTCGATCTTCCCTCCGGCAGCGAGCCAGCTGAATACCCCGCCGGATCAGCGGCCCGCCACTGCCCTGGCCCGTGCCTGGTGCAGCTTCTTGTAGCTCTCGATCAGGCGCAGGTGCTTGTCGAGGCCTTCCAGCTTCAGGCTGGTGGGCGTCAGGCCGTAGAAGCGCACGCTGCCGTCCAGCGAGCCGAGCACCGCGTCCATGCGCTCGTTGCCGAACATGCGACGGAAATTGGCCTCGAAGTCGGCCATCTCCAGCTCTTCGTCCAGGTGCACTTCCAGCGCCGCGTTGAGCGCCTGGTAAAACAGCCCGCGTTCGACGGTGTTGTCGTTGTACTGGAGGAACATCTCCACCAGTTCCTTGGCATTCTCGAAACGCTTCACAGCCAGGTTGATCAGCAGCTTGAGTTCGAGAATGGTCAACTGGCCCCAGACCGTGTTGTCGTCGAACTCGATGCCGATCAGCGTGGTGATGTCGGTGTAGTCGTCCACCTCGCAGCTCTCCAGGCGCTTGAGCAGCGACTTGAGGCGAACGATGTTGAGGCTGTGCAGGTTGAGGATGTCCGCGCGGAACGCCAGCGCCTTGTTGGTGTTGTCCCAGATGAGGTCTTCCACCGGGTAGATTTCCGAGTAACCCGGCACCAGGATGCGGCACGCCGTGGCGCCCAGGTGCTCGTAAACGGCCATGTAGACTTCCTTGCCCTGCTCTTCGAGGATGCCGAACAGGGTCTGCGCTTCCTGCACGTTGGAGTCGTCGCCATGGCCGGAGAAGTCCCACTCGACGAACTCGAAATCGGCCTTGGCGCTGAAGAAGCGCCACGACACCACGCCGCTGGAGTCGATGAAGTGCTCGACGAAGTTGTTCGGCTCGGTCACCGCCTGGCTTTCGAAGGTCGGCCGCGGCAGGTCGTTCAAGCCCTCGAAGCTGCGGCCCTGGAGCAGTTCGGTGAGGCTGCGCTCCAGCGCCACTTCCAGGCTGGGGTGGGCGCCGAAGGAAGCGAACACGCCGCCGGTGCGCGGGTTCATCAGGGTCACGCACATCACCGGGAATTCACCGCCCAGGGATGCATCCTTGACCAGCACCGGGAAGCCCTGTTCTTCCAGGCCCTTGATGCCGGCGAGGATGCCTGGGTACTTCGCCAGCACCTCCTGCGGCACATCCGGCAGCGCCAGTTCGCCTTCGAGGATTTCGCGCTTCACCGCGCGCTCGAAGATTTCCGACAGGCACTGCACCTGCGCCTCGGCCAGGGTATTGCCGGCGCTCATGCCGTTGGAGAGGTAGAGGTTCTCGATCAGGTTGGACGGGAAGTAAACCGTCTCGCCGTCGGACTGGCGCACGAACGGCAGCGAGCAGATGCCGCGCTCGGTGTTGCCCGAGTTGGTGTCGTAGAGGTGTGAGCCGCGCAGCTCGCCGCCCGGGTTGTAGACCTCAAGGCAGTACTCGTCGAGGATTTCCTCCGGCAGTGCATCCTTGGCACCGGGCTTGAACCAGCGCTCGTCGGGGTAATGCACGAACGGCGCGTTGGCGATTTCCTCGCCCCAGTACTGGTCGTTGTAGAAGAAGTTGCAGTTCAGCCGCTCGATGAACTCGCCCAGCGCCGAGGCCAGCGCGCTTTCCTTGGTGGCGCCCTTGCCGTTGGTGAAGCACATCGGCGACTGCGCATCGCGGATGTGCAGCGACCAGACGTTGGGCACGATGTTGCGCCAGGAGGCGATCTCGATCTTCATCCCCAGGCCGGCGAGGATTTCCGACATGTTGGCGATGGTTTGCTCCAGCGGCAGGTCCTTGCCCTGGATATAGGTGCTGGCGCCGGCGTCGGTGCTCGGCATCAGCAGCGCCTGGGCGTCGGCGTCGAGGTTCTCCACTTCCTCGATGACGAAGTCCGGGCCGGTCTGCACCACCTTTTTCACCGTGCAGCGGTCGATGGAACGCAGGATGCCCTGGCGGTCCTTCTCGGAGATGTCCGCCGGCAGTTCCACCTGGATCTTGAAGATCTGCTTGTAGCGGTTTTCCGGGTCGACGATGTTGTTCTGCGACAGGCGGATATTGTCGGTGGGGATGTCGCGGGTCTGGCAGTAGAGCTTGACGAAGTAAGCCGCGCACAGTGCCGAGGAAGCCAGGAAGTAGTCGAACGGACCGGGAGCCGAGCCATCGCCCTTGTAGCGAATGGGCTGGTCGGCAATCACCGTGAAGTCGTCGAACTTGGCTTCGAGTCGGAGGTTGTCGAGAAAATTGACCTTGATTTCCATGCGGGCATTACCACGAAAAAGTAGAAAGCGAACTGGCCGGCATTATCCGGACAAAAGCGCCGCGGGGATATCCCGATGTACCCGGCGCCGGTCGGGAAGCCTGCTCTCACGGCAGATGTGCAATCGACGCATGGTCGAGCGCAGGCCCGAGCTTCGGGTAAGATGCGCCGCCTCCAGCGTCAGCCAACCCGTACTACAAGGAAACCACCGTGCTCACCTCCCAGGTCATCATCATCGGCGCCGGCGCCGCGGGACTGATGTGCGCCATGAGCGCCGCCGCGCGCGGTCGCCAGGTCCTCTTGATCGACCACGCCAATAAGGCCGGCAAGAAGATCCTCATGTCCGGTGGCGGGCGCTGCAACTTCACCAACATGTACTGCGAGCCGGTCAACTTCCTCTCGCAGAACCCGCATTTCTGCAAGTCGGCGTTGGCGCGTTTCACCCAGTGGGACTTCATCGCCCTGGTGGCCAAGCACGGCGTGCCCTACCACGAGAAGAAGCTCGGCCAGCTGTTCTGCGATAACAAATCCAGCGACATCCTCGGCCTGTTGCTGGACGAGTGCGAGCAGGCCGGCGTCGACCTGCGTCTGGATACCTCGGTGAGCGAGATCGCCCGTCTCGACGAAGGCGGCTACCAGTTGCAGACCAGCCTCGGGCTTGTCCGTTGCCAATCCCTGGTGATCGCCACCGGCGGCCTGTCCATCCCGACCCTGGGCGCCACCGGCTTCGGCTACCAGGTCGCCCGCCAGTTCGGCCACAGCGTGCTGCCGACCCGCGCCGGCCTGGTGCCCTTCACCATCACTGACCCGCAGCTCAAGGCGCTGTGCACCGAGCTTTCCGGCACCTCGGTAGAAGACTGCCGGGTCAGCTGCAACGGCCAGAGCTTCGTCGAGAACATCCTGTTCACCCACCGCGGCCTTAGCGGCCCGGCGATCCTGCAGATCTCCTCGTACTGGCAGCCTGGCGACACCATCAGCATCGACCTGCTGCCGCGCGTGGACCTGCCCGTCTGGCTCGTCGAACAGCAGCGCGAGCGCCCCAACAGTGAGCTGAAGACGCTGCTGGGCGAGCTGTTCACCAAGAAGATGGCCGGTCTGCTGGCCGAGCAGTGGTTTGTCTCCAAGCCCATGAAGCAGTACACGCCCGGCGAGCTGAAGGCGATCGCCGAGCGCCTGGGCGACTGGCAGCTGGTACCGGCCGGCACCGAAGGCTATCGTACGGCGGAAGTCACCCTGGGCGGCGTGGATACCCGCGAGGTGTCCTCCAAGACCCTGGAGTCGCTGAAATCCCCCGGCCTGTACTTCGTCGGCGAAGTGCTGGACGTCACCGGCCACCTGGGCGGCTTCAACTTCCAGTGGGCCTGGGCCTCGGGCTACGCGGCGGCGCAGTTCGTCTAGGGCTGGCAACGCATTCGACGACCGGCCGAGCGGCACGCCCGGTCGTTCTGCATCAAGTGTGGCGGCGGCGCGGCCCTAGACTGGGACACCAGACCCGGCCAGCCCGGCACGGGTATCGAACCCGGAGCCGCCATGCCAACGCTTGCCAGCCGCACCCTCGACACCGGCCTGGAACGCCAGGGCCGCATCGACCTCGCCTGCGCCTTCCGCTGGACCGCGCGCCTGAACCTGCACGAGGCCATCGCCAACCACTTCAGCCTGGCGTTGTCCGCCGATGGCCGCGACTTCCTCATCAACCCCTACGGCCGACACTTCTCGCAGATGCGCGCCAGCGACCTGCTGCGCCTGCACGCGGACGACCCCGAGGCACTCAATCGCCCGGATGCGCCGGACATCACCGCCTGGGCGCTGCACGGCGCACTGCACCGCAACAACCCGCAGGCGCGTTGCATCCTGCATGTGCACTCGAAGTACGCCACTGCCCTCGCCTGCCTGGCTGACTCACGCCTGCCACCCATCGAGCAGAACAGCATGCGCTTCTTCGAACGCGTGGCCATCGACGAAGGCTTCGACGGCATGGGCCTGGGCGACGAGGCCGAGCGCGTCAGCCACCTGCTGGGCGACAAGCCGATCCTGCTGATGGGCAACCACGGTGTGCTGGTCGCGGCACCCAGCGTGGCCCAGGCCTTCGATGACCTGTACTACTTCGAGCGTGCCTGCGAGGTCTACCTTACCGCCCTGGCCAGCGGCCGCCCGCTGCGCATCGCCAGCGACGAGGTGGCGCGCAAGACCATGCGGCAGTGGCTGGAGTATCCGGGGTTTGCCGAGCGGCATTTCTCCGCGCTGCGGGAGATGCTGATGGAGAGCGAACCCGGCTTCGCGCAATGACGAATACCTGTAGGAGCGAGCTTGCTCGCGAACCGCCGGAGGCACCGAGCTGCCGAGGAGTTGTTCGCGAGCAAGCTCGCTCCTACGAAAGCCTCTACGCCGTCAGCTATCACGCCCCAGTGGCCGGCGCATCACCGGCGCAGGAACGTTGGGCGGATATCGCCACGGGCGTTACCCGCCGTGACTGGCGGATAACCCGTTCCGGGTTACTCGCCCCACGAGAAGCTGACGCCCCTGATTGCAGACCGGCGTAGGAGCGGACTCCGTCCGCGATTGGCCCCACTTCGCGCCGGATAGCATCGCGGACGAAGTCCGCTCCTACGAAAGCCTCTACGCCGTCAGCTATCACGCCCCAGTGGCTGGCGCATCACCGGCGCAGGAACGTAGGGCGGATAACCCGTTCCGGATTACGCCCCCTACGAGAAGCTGACGCTCCTGATTGCAGACCTGCGTAGGAGCGGACTCCGTCCGCGATTGGCCCCACTTCGCGCCAGATAGCATCGCGGACGAAGTCCGCTCCTACGAAAGGCTTTATGCCGTCAGCTATCGCGCCCCAACGGCTGGCGCATCACCGGCGCAGGAACGTAGGGCCGATAACCCGTTCCGGGTTACTCGCCCTACGAAGCTGACGCTCCTGATTGCAGACCTGCGTAGGAGCGGACTCCGTCCGCGATTGGCCCCGCTTCGCGCCGGAGAGCATCGCGGACGAAGTCCGCTCCTACGAAAGCCTCTACGCCGTCAGCTATCGCGCCCCAACGGCTGACGCATCACCGGTGCGGTGTAGGTCTGGGTGCGGTCCTCGCTGGGTGGGCAGCCGAAATGCGCGCGGTAGGCGCGGGAGAAATGCTCCAGCGAACCGAAGCCGGAGCTGGCCGCCACCTGCGCCACGCTCAGGCGCGTCTGCTGCAGCAGGCTGTGCGCACGCCCCAGGCGCAGGACGATGTAGTACTTGAGCGGCGACAACCCCGTGTGCTGCTTGAACTGCCGCTCCAGCTGGCGACGCGAGAGGCCGACACGCTCGGCGATGGCGTCGCACTCCAGCGGTTCCTCCAGCGCCTGCTCCATCAGCGCGATGGCGCGTCGCACCTTGCCGCCGTGGGCGTGGGCGTCGCTCTGCCGGCCCTGCAACTGGTGCGCGCCAGGCTCGCGGGTTTCCCCCAGCAGGAGATGCATGGCGATCTCCCGCGACAGGTCGGCGTCCACCCGCTGGGCGATCCAGCCCAGCATCAGGTCGAGGATGGCGCTGGCTCCTGCGCAGGTCAGGCGCTGGCGGTCGAGGGTATAGAGCTGCGCGCGGGCCTGGACCTTCGGGTAACTCTCCTGAAAGCCTTGCAGGTTGTCCCAGTGCACCGCCGCTGGAAAGCCATCGAGCACCCCGGCGGCGGCCAGCAGTTCGGTGCCGGTCTCGATGCCCGCCAGCGTGGTGCCGAACGCCGCCTGCCGACGCAGCCAGCTTTTCAGTGGGCGATTGCGCGCATGCTTGTGCACGTCGAAGCTGGCGATGACGAAACAGGCATCCCAGCCGCGCTCCGGGTCGATGGCCTCGTGCACCACGCTGGTCAGGCCATTGCTGGCTGTGACCGGCTCGCCGTCCAGCGACAGCAGTTTCCACTCGAACAGCGCCTCGCCACCCAGCCAGTTGGCGATGGCCAGCGGCTCCACCACCGCCGCCAGCCCCAGGCCGGGAAACGACGGCAACAGCAACAGCCCCACCCGCAAGGGCTCGCGGCGAAACCGGGAAGGTGGTGCAACACTGGCCATCGACTCTCCTCAGCGTTGTTGGGACTGCCATTGCGGGTGCAGCCACACCGGCACATTGGCCGCCGGCAGTGGCGGCAATCCCCGGATCATATCGCTGGCCTTCTCGGCGATCATCACCGTCGGCGCATTGGTGTTGCCGCTGACGATGCTCGGCATGATCGACGCGTCCACCACCCGCAGCCCCAGCAGCCCATGCACGCGCAGCTGCGGATCGACCACCGCCTCAGGGTCATGCGCCGGCCCCATCTTGCAGGTGCCACTGGCGTGGTAGCCGGTCTCCGTCACCCGCCGCGCCCAGGCGTCCAGCTCGGCGTCGCTGTGGGCCAGCGGGCCGGGCGTCAGCTCTTCGCCCGCCAGCCCGCGCATCGACGGCTGGCGCATCAGCTCGCGCACCAGACGGGCGCCGGCGCGCATGTCGGCGCGGTCCTGCTCGGTCTGCAGGTAGTTGAAGAGGATGCGCGGTGCCTGCCGGGGCTCGGCGCTGCGCAGGGTGACGCTGCCCAGGCTGGTGGGCCGCATCAGGTCGATGTGCACCTGGAAGGCATGGTCCGGCACTGGCGCCACGCTGCCCGGCTGCACCGCCAGCGGCATGAAGGTCAGTTGCAGATCAGGATGTTCGACGCCGGCGCGCGAACGGATGAAAGCACCCGCCTCAAAATGATTGCTCGCCGCCAGCCCATCGTGGTTGACGAACCAGCGTGCACCGATCCACCACTTGCCCGGCGCGCGGGTCCAGGGATAGATCGACACCGGTGCCTTGCACATGAATTGCACGACGCTATCCGGATGATCGTTCAACCGCCGGCCCACACCGGGCAGGTCGTGCTTGACCGCGATGCCCAGCTGGCGCAGCTCATCCGCCGGGCCGATACCGGACAGCAACAGCAGGTGCGGCGAATTGATCGCCCCGGCGGTCAGCAGCACTTCGCGGTTCGCGCGGGCGGTCAGTGCCTGGCCGTTCTGTTCGTACTCCACGCCCACCGCGCGATCACCCTCGAAGACCACACGCAGCGCCAACGCCCCCGTGGCGACGGTGACATTGCCGCGCCCCAGCGCCTCGCTCAGGTACCCGCGTGACGTGCTCCAGCGCCGCCCCTGGCGCGTGGTGCGGTCCACCGGGCCGAATCCTTCCTGGCGGTGGCCGTTGAGATCGCTGCTGCGCCCGTAGCCGGCCTCTTCGCCGGCCGCGACGAACGCCGCGCACAGCGGCGTGTCGATATCCCCCGGCGTGACATGCAGATGCCCCGCCGCGCCGTGGTAATCATCGGCGCCATTGGCGTGGTTTTCCGAGCGAATGAAATACGGCAGCACGCGCTGGTAGTCCCAGCCTTCGCAACCCTGCGCGGCCCAGCCGTTGTAATCGCGGGCGTGGCCACGGATGTAGACCATGCCGTTGATCGACGACGACCCGCCCAGCGTGCGCCCCCGTGGCGTGGCGATACGGCGGCCATCCAGGTACGGCTCCGGCTCGCTGCTGTAGCTCCAGTTGTAGCGCGTGCCGCCGACGACGATACCCACCGCAGAGGGCATGTCGATGGTCCAGCTTTCGTCCGCTGGGCCCGCTTCCAGCAGCAGGATGCGCACGGCCGGATCGGCGCCCAGGCGGTTGGCCAGCACGCAGCCGGCCGACCCCGCGCCGACGATGACGTAGTCGTAGTCCATGACCATTCCTCAGAGCTGCGCGCCGTGAATGCCCTGGAACACCAGGCGATGGAAGTGATGCACCAGGTGCTCGCTCTCGTTGCTGCGCTCGGCGTCGATCATGTAGCGGCCCTGGTCGTAGCCCATGGAGTGCAGGCCCTTCTGCACGCTGATGTTCAGGGCGATGTCTTCGGGCCCCAACTCCTCGTTCATCCAGCGCATGCAGGCCTTGCTCACCTCGGCGGTCTGCTCGTTCGCCGAGTAGTAGCCGAAGCGCAGCAGCGAACGTTCGGCGTCCAGCGGAATCATGATGAAGGTGCCGAGGAACTCGGAGAACGGGAAGGTGTAGAAGGTGTTGTTCGGCCACATGCCGATGTTGAAGAAGCACTCGTCGGGGTTGAGGTCGCTGCGCAGTTTCACGCCGTAAGCTTCGCCGGCCTCAAGATTCGCCGGGGCGATGTAGGTCCACCAGTTGTCGCGCTTGGTCAGGCGGTAGCCCTTGAAGTCGATCAGCTTGGCCAGGTCGATGTGGCACGGCCCGGACAGCTTGAAGTGATAGCCCTCGATGGAGTTGTCCATGATCACCTTCCAGTTTGCCGGGACGATGACGTCGGCCTCCTCGATCAGGCGCATGTCGGCGAGGTTCGGGAATACCCGGTGCATCTCCTCGTCCGCGCCGGGGAACAGCTCGGCCAGCGACGGCGCGTTTGGGTCGAGGTTGAAGTAGAGGAAGCCGCCCAGTTCCTCCAGGCGTACCTGCGGGATGGCGAATTCTTCCTTGTCGAAGTTCTTGATCCGCTCGCAGCGCGGCGCACTGCGCAGCGCGCCGTCCATCTCGTAGCACCAGGAGTGGTAGGCGCAGCGCACGATGCCCCCGGTGTTGCCGCGGCGTTCCTCCAGCAGGCGGTTGCCGCGATGCTGGCAGACGTTGTGGAAGGCGCGGATGTCCCCACTGCGGCTGCGGGCGATAACGATGCTCTGGTCGAACAGGTCGCAGACTACGTACTGGCCGATGTCGGCGAACTCGCTCAGGTGCCCGGCGACGTGCCAGGAGCGCAGGAAGATGTTGTCGCGTTCGGCCTTGAACAGCGCCTCGTCGAAGAAATAGCGCGACGGCAGGGTGAAGGCCTGCTCCGGGTCCTGGCGGTCCCAGCCGTCGATGGAAGTACGCAGTTTCAGGCTCTCGATGGACGACATGTTCGACTCTCCTCGGCTTCTTCTGGCGTGGCCGGCTCATGGGCCGGCAGCTCGGTTCGAGGACAAATCTAGGGGCAGGCCTGCGGCGACTCTTGATGAAAAACGACAAGTTTTCCGTCAGACGCATCAAGGCCGACTCGCCTGGAGATTGCCCCTTGGCAGCAAACGAACGACGGCTGTCCGGATTCGCTCCCTTGCCCTCGTTGTCGCCGACCGCCTGCGGATTTCCAATGGATGCAACCGCGATGCAGCCTGCGCCGCGCCTTGCCAATCCAGCCCTGGAGCCCGCCATGAGCCTCGATCTGAACGGTGTCAAAGTTCCCGACAGCAGCCTCGCCAAGGCCATCACCGAGATGGTCCGTGACAACGCCACCCCGCTGCTCTTCCACCACTCTTCCCGCGTCTATTACTGGGGCGCGCTGACCGGCGCGCGCAAGGGACTGAAGTTCGATGCCGAGCTGCTCTACGCCGGTGCGATGTTCCATGACATGGGCCTGATGCCTCGCTATTGCAGCCAGTGCGAACGTTTCGAAGTGGACGGCGCCGATTGCGCGGCACAGTTCCTGCGCAGCCATGGCATCGCCGAAAGCGATATCGACACGGTGTGGACCGCCATCGCCCTGCACACCACGCCCGGCATCCCGCAGCACATGAAGCCGGAGATCGCCCTGGTCACCGCCGGAGTGGAAATGGACGTGCTGGGCATCGCCTACCAGCAGTTCCCCGACGCCCAGCGCGACGCCGTGGTCGCCGCCCACCCGCGCGGCGGGCAGTTCAAGCAGGACATCCTGCAGGCCTTCTACGACGGTATCAAAACCAAGCCGCAAACCACCTTCGGCAACGTCAAGGCCGACGTGCTGGAAATGAAGGACCCAAGCTTCGCGCGCGGCAACTTCTGCGAGGTGATCCTGAATTCCGACTGGGCCAGCTAAGCCTTCGCGGCCAGGGGCGTGCCCAGCACACCGGGCTCGCCAAGCAGTTGCGTCAGCCACTGCATGAAGGCGCGTACCCGCTGCGGCAGGCGGCGATGGGCGTAGAGCAGGGAGATTTCCATGGGCGGCAGCGGGATGTGCTCCAGCACCGGCACCAGCCGCCCCGCTTCCAGGTCATCGAGCACGCCATGGATAGGCACCTGGATGATGCCCAGCCCGCCCATCGCTGCGCTTTCGTAGGCCTCGGCATTGTTCACCGACAACGCCCCGCCCATCGACACATAGCGCACTTCGCCGTTGTGCAGGTACTCGAACCCCGGCGGCCGCGCGCCCAGCACCGTCACGTAGTGGATCAGGTGGTGCCCGGTGAGGTCGTCGAGGGTCTGCGGCGTACCGTGTTCGGCGAGATAGGCCGGGCTGGCGCAAGTCACCTGCGGGAACTGCCCGAGCGTGCGCGCCACCACCGACGGGTCGTTCACCGCGCCGACCCGCACCACACAATCGAAACCCTCGCGCACCAGGTCGACACGACGGTCGGTGCAGCTCACCTCCAGCTCCAGCGCCGGGTGCCGGGCGAGGAATTCGCCCAGCCGCGGCATCACCAGCTTGCGCGCCATCACCGTCGGCATGTCCACCCGCAGGCGGCCGCCCAGGGCTGCGTCGTCCTGGCGGAACAGACCCTGGAGTTCGTCGAGCTGAGCGAGCATGTCCTTGCTGCGCTCGTACAGCACCAGGCCGTCCTGGGTCGCGGTGACGCGGCGCGTGGTGCGTTGCAGCAGGCGCGTGCCGAGCAGTTCCTCCAGTGCCTGGATGTGTTCCGAAACCGTGGAGCGCGGCAGGCCGAGCTGCTCGCCGGCCTGGGTGAAGCTGGCCAGCTCGGTGACGCGAACGAAGGTGCGCAGAAGGTCGGGACGGATCATGGGGGCTCGCCTGTTACTCGCCGGGAACTGTTCGGCTACATCGACCAGTATTTCCGAATTTAGCCGGTTTATCGCAAATCAATCGAACAATAAGCTTTTCCTCAATCCCCCCGCTCTCCCATCAGGAACAGGAGCTTCGCCATGACCCGCAAGATCGCTCTCATCACCGGCGCCAGCCGTGGCCTTGGCCGCAACGCCGCCCTGCACCTCGCCGCTGCCGGCGTCGACATCATCGGCACCTATCGCAGCCAGGCCGACGAGGCCCGCAGCGTCGCCGCCGAGATCGAGCAGCACGGTGGCCGCGCCATCATGTTGCGGCTAGACGTGGCCGACAGCGCCAGCTTCGGTGCCTTCGCCGATCAGGTCCGCGCCACCCTGAGCGAGACGTTTGGCCGCCAGCACTTCGACTTCCTGGTGAATAACGCCGGCATCGGCCTCCACGCCAGCTTCGCCGAGACCACCGAGGAGCAATTCGACCAGTTGATGAACATCCAGCTCAAAGGCCCGTTCTTCCTCACCCAGAAGCTGCTGCCGTTGATTGCCGATGGCGGCCGCATCCTCAATGTCTCCAGCGGCCTGACGCGTTTCTCGCTGCCTGGCTACGCCGCCTACGCGGCGATGAAGGGCGCAATGGAAGTGCTGACCCGGTACCAGGCGAAGGAGCTGGGCGCGCGAGGCATCGCCGTGAACATCCTCGCCCCTGGCGCCATCGAGACCGATTTCGGCGGTGGTGTAGTGCGCGACAACGCGCAGCTCAACCAGCAGATCGCCAGCAACACCGCCCTGGGCCGCGTCGGCCTGCCGGACGACATCGGCGCGGTGATCGCCACCCTGCTCTCCGACGGCGGCCGCTGGATCAACGGCCAACGCGTGGAGGCGTCGGGCGGGATGTTCCTCTAACCGACCTGGCGGCTCCCTGCGTTTCGTAGGAGCGAGCTTGCTCGCGAACAATCCCCGCAGTGAGCGGTTCGCGAGCAAGCTCGCTCCTACAAGCCCCTCGCCTCTGGAAAACCGCTCTAGCTCAAGGATTCTCTCAAATTTCACAATAAACATTTACCGCGAAAATTCCTGCAACATTCTGTTACGGCCTCTAGTCTAAAAACGCGCGTGGAAAAGACGAACCGCAGATTCCGCCTGGGCGAAGGAAAGCGTCCGGCGGATTCGCCCAGCGCCCGACGTGGGCAAGTTCGCACCCTCGCTCCGCTCATCCGGCACGCGCCGGGAGTGCAGACCACCGTGAACTGACCTGGCAACACACGTCCCCTGCCCCCTCGACAACGAGCGGACGAGTATTGCCGCAGGAGCCGAAATGACCGAACACCCCAAGGGCTTCACCCGGCGCCAGCTGTTGAAGTCGTCCGCCGCCTCCCTCGCCGTCGGCGCCGCCGCCAGCAGCCAGGCCGCCACCGTGATCGGCACGCCGAAATGGCTGCCCTTCGACCACAACGGCCCGCTGCATTACGACAGCCCCGGCTGGCAGTTCTTCACCGCCGAAGAGGTCGTGGAACTGGAAGCCATCGTCGAACAGCTGATTCCCGCCGATGACCTCAGCGTCAGCGGCAAGGACGCCGGTTGCGTGGTGTTTATCGACCGTCAGCTGATGAGCGACTACGGCGACTTTGGCCGCCTGTACATGACCGGCCCCTTCACACCGGGCACGCCGGCCCAGGCCGACCAGTCGCCGCTGGTGCCGCGCGAGCGCTACCGCATCGGCCTGGCCGCGCTAGGAAAATATTGCCAGGCCACCTTCCAGAAGCCTTTCAGCGCCCTGCCCCCCGAGCAGCGCGACCAGGTGCTCACCGACCTGGAAAAAGGCGCCATCACCCTTGAGGGCATCGACGCCAAGGCGTTCTTCCAGCAGGTGCTGGACAACACCATGGAGGGCTTCTTCGCCGACCCGATCTATGGCGGCAACCGCGACATGGTGTCGTGGAAGATGCTCGGCTTCCCCGGTGCGCGCTACGACTACCGCGACTACATCGGGCTGCACAACCAGAAGCTGAATCTCACCCCGCTCTCCATCATCGGCAGCTCCGCCTGGACCAAGAAGGGTTAAGCGCACCATGGCCAAGAAACTACCTTCCACCGACGTCGTGGTTGTCGGGCTCGGCTGGGCGGGCTCGATCATCGCCCACGAACTGGCCGACGCCGGCCTCGATGTGATCGGCTTCGAACGCGGCCCCTGGCGCGACACCGCCAGCGACTTCAACCTCGCCTCCGCCGCCGACGAACTGCGCTACAACCGCCGCCAGGAACTGATGCTGCGCACCCGGCAGAACACCTGCACCATGCGCAACAAGGAGTCGGAAACCGCACTGCCGATGCGTGTGTGGGGTTCCTTCCACCCCGGCAACGGCACCGGCGGCGCGGGTAACCACTGGGCCGGCATCACCTTCCGCTTCCAACCCGAGGAGTTCCGCCTGGCCAGTCACCTGAAGGAGCGCTACGGCAAGGAAGTGCCTGCCGAGTTGACCCTGCAGGACTGGGGCACCACCTGGGAAGAAATGGAACCGCACTACGATGCGTTCGAGCGGCTGGCCGGCGTTTCCGGCAAGGCCGGCAATCTCAACGGCAGCATTGTCGAGGGTGGTAATCCCTTTGAAGGCGCACGCTCGCGCGAATACCCCAACCCGCCCACCGCGCAGACCTATGCGCCGACGCTGTTTGCCGAAGCTGCGCGCAATCTGGGCTACAAGCCCTTCCCGGTACCCTCGGCACTCGCCTCCCAGGGCTACACCAACCAGCTCGGCGTAACCATGGGGCCCTGCACCTTCTGCGGTTTCTGCACCAACTACGGCTGCGCCAACTATTCCAAGGCGAGCGCCATCGTCAACGTCCTGCCCGCGCTGATCCGCAAGCCCAACTTCAGCGCCCGCACCAACTCCGAAGTGCTCAAGGTGACGATGGACAGCACCGGCAGCCGCGCCACCGGCATCGTCTACGTCGATTCCAGCGGGGAAGAATGGGAGCAGCCGGCAGACATCGTGGTGGTCGCCGCCTTCATCTTCGAGAACGTGCGGCTGATGCTGCTTTCCGGCGTCGGCGAGCCCTACAACCCGATCGCCAACACCGGCACCACCGGGCGCAACTTCGCCTACCAGACGGCCAACAGCGTCAAGCTGTTCTTCAAGGACAAGAACTTCAATCCCTTTATCGGTGGCGGCGCCATCGGCATGGGTATTGACGAGTTCAACAACGACAACTTCGACCACTCCGGGCTCGGCTTCGTCGGCGGCGGCAGCACGCGGGTGACCCCCATCGGCGCTGCGCCCATCGACTCGCGCCCGGTTCCGCCCGGTACGCCAGCCTGGGGCGCGAAGTGGAAGAAGGCCACGGTAGAAAGCTACCTGAGCAACATGTCCATCGGTTGCGAAGCCAGCAGCTACACCACCCGCAGCAACTACCTTTCGCTGGACCCGAACTACAACGACCCTCACGGCCGACCGTTGCTGCGCATCACCTTCGACTTCCCGGAAAACGACCTGCGGATGGCGCAGTACTGCACCGACAAGGTGGCCGAGATCGCTCGCAGCATGAACCCCCAGCAGATTGTCCCGGCACCGCGCAAAGGCCCCTGGTCCAATACCTCCTACCAGTCTTCGCACATCGTCGGCGGCTTCATCATGGGCGCCGACCCGAAGAACAGTTCGGTGAACAAGCACCTGCAGGTCTGGGGCGTGCCCAACCTGTTCGTCGTCGGCTCATCGGCCTTCCCCCAGAACCCCGGCTACAACCCCACCGGCACCGTCGGCGCACTGGCCTTCAAGGCAGCCGATGCGATCCGCCGGCTTTACCTCAAGCGCCCCGGGGAGATGATCAGCGTATGAAGACTCTCCTTCGCATCAGCGCCCTCGCCCTGCTGGGCCTGAACCTGCAGCAAGCCAGTGCGGGAACGGGCGCGGACTCCTACAACCTGGTGGAGAAAGGCCGCTATCTGGCCGTGCTCGGCGATTGCACCGCGTGCCACACCGTGCCCGGCCAGGCGCCCTTCTCAGGTGGCGTGGCCATCGATACACCGTTCGGCAAGCTGGTGGGCGCCAACATCACCCCTGATCCCGAGACTGGCCTGGGCCGCTGGACCTTCGACGACTTCCAGGCCGTGATGTCCACCGGGCATAGCCGTGGCGGCAAGCGCCTCTACGGCGCCATGCCGTTCACCGCCTATACCAAGGTGCGTCGCGAGGACAACCTCGCGCTCTGGGCCTACCTGCAGACCCTGCAGCCGGTGCACAACCCGGTGGAAACCAACCAATTGCCCTTCCCCTTCAGCGTGCGCACCAGCCTGATCGGCTGGAACTGGCTGAACTTCACCCAGGGCGAATTCGTGCCCTCGGCGGACAAGTCGCCACAATGGAACCGGGGCGCCTACCTGGTGGAAGGCCTTGGCCATTGCGGCACCTGCCACACGCCGAAGAACCTGATTGGCGGTGACGACAACGGCCACTTCCTCGCCGGCGCCAACCTGCAGGGCTGGGTCGCCCCGGACATCACCGCCAACCCGCACAGCGGCATCGGCCAGTGGAGCACCGAGGACCTGGTGCAGTACCTGAAAACCGGCGCCAACCGTTTCGACATCGCCTCCGGCCCCATGGCCGAAGCGGTGGAGAACTCTACCCAGCACTGGAGCGAGGAAGACCTGCTGGCCGTGGCGGTGTACCTCAAGGATGGCGCCGCAGGCAAAGCATCACCGGCGCCAGTGGCAGCCACCGACGCAGCGATGGTGGCAGGCAAGGCGATCTACGCCGACCGCTGCTCCGCCTGCCATGTCAGCAATGGTACCGGTGTGAAGCACCTGTTCCCGGCGCTGGCGGCCGCGCCGCTGGTCAACAACAACGACCCGACCTCGCTGATCCGCGTGGTGTTGGCCGGCAGCCGCGCCGGGAGCACCGACGCCGCACCAACGGCCCCGGCCATGCCGTCGTTCGCCTGGAACCTCAGCGACGACAACATTGCCGATGTACTGACCTACGTGCGCAATACCTGGGGGAATGCGGCGGCGCCAGTCACCGCCAGCGACGTCGCTCAGATGCGCAAGGATCTGGCCAACTAGCGGGTGTATCCCCGCGCGTAGGAAAGGACTTTGTCCGCGATGTGGAACTGGTCGGCTCGGAGTTGCCGGCCATCGATCGCGGATGGAGTCCGCTCCTGCGCAACCTGTTGACCTGTGCCACCTCTCAATGCCCGGCGCCGGACGTGGTGATCACTTCAGCCGGCGCTCGGCGGCGATCTCCGGCAGATCGGTACGACGCAGGTACGTGAGCAGCGACTCGTTGAGGTTCAGGCGGTCGTGGATGTTCTGCTCGGCGAGTATCTGCAGGCACTCGCGGCTCAGGGTCATCACCACGCCGTTCTTCGGCGCCCAGACGAACTCGCTGGCCGGGCGGATGCTGTCCTCGGCCACGTCCATGCCGAAGGAGTCCTCGCTGAAGCGCACGATGTACTTGCCAGTCTTGAGGTTGAAGCCGACGAACCCGGACAGCCCGTCGGCGGCATTGCAGATATCGCTGGAAGTGATGGCCATGGTAGTGCCCCCTGGATTTTTCCTGTTATGGATTCGCACGCAGGAGGTTCCCGCTTCTGTGAGCGGGTGAACCTCGGATTTTGACAGCCTTGCCGGCGCCTGCTCAGGGGCGGGTTGTCGCACCCGGCACTGTTGCCTGGGCAACAGATGGCCAGCAACATTGCGCCAGACGGAACAGCGGCCGTTGTCCCGATCAATGACCAAGTGTCTGATGCGCCGGAAAATTCCTCCCGTGGCACGGCTTTCGCTCTGTACACCCTGCGGCACCTTCGCCGCAGTGCAGCATCGAGGAGCCGAGCCGTGAGCCAACAACCGATCCGTTTTGCCTACTGGGTTCCCAATGTCAGTGGCGGCCTGGTGGTCAGCAAGATCGAACAGCGCACCCATTGGGACATCGACTACAACCGCGAGCTCGCGCGCATCGCCGAGAACGCCGGATTCGACTACGCGCTGACGCAGATCCGCTTCACCGCCGGCTACGGCGCCGAGAACCAGCACGAGTCGGTGGCCTTCAGCCACGCACTGCTGGGCGCCACCGAAAAACTCAAGGTGATCGCCGCCATCCTCCCCGGCCCCTGGACGCCCGCGCTGGCCGCCAAGCAACTGGCCACCATCGACCAGCTCACCGCCGGGCGTATCGCGGTAAACATCGTCAGCGGCTGGTTCAAGGGTGAATTCCAGGCCATCGGCGAACCCTGGCTGGAGCACGACGAGCGCTACCGTCGCTCGGAGGAATTCATCCGCGCCCTGAAGGGCATCTGGACCCAGGACAACTTCACCTTCAAGGGCGATTTCTACCGCTTCCACGATTACAACCTCAAGCCCAAACCCATCCAGCGCCCACACCCGGAGATATTCCAGGGCGGCAGCTCGCGGGCAGCGCGGGACATGGCTTCGCGCGTTTCCGACTGGTACTTCACCAACGGCAACAGCGTGGAAGGCATCAAGGCCCAAGTGGAAGACATCCGCGAAAAAGCCGCAGCCAACGGACATTCGGTGAAGATCGGCGTGAACGCCTTCGTCATCGCCCGCGATACCGAGCAAGAGGCCCGCGCGGTGCTCGCCGAGATCATCGACAAGGCCGACCCGGAAGCGGTGAATGCCTTCGGCCACGCCGCAAAACAGGCCGGTGCGGCGTCACCGGAGGGCGAAGGCAACTGGGCCAAATCCACCTTCGAGGACCTGGTGCAGTACAACGACGGCTTCAAGACCAACCTGATCGGCACGCCCCAGCAGATCGCCGAGCGCATCGTCGCGCTCAAGGCGGTGGGCGTGGACCTGGTGCTGGCGGGCTTCCTGCACTTCCAGGAAGAGGTGCGCTACTTCGGCGAGAAGGTGCTGCCGCTGGTTCGCGAGCTGGAGCAGAAGAAGGCGCGGCAGACCGAAGCGGCTTGATGATCGACCGTCCGCGTGCGCGCATAGCCATCGCGGACACAGTCCGCTCCTACGCCGGGCTCACCGGTGACGTAGGAGCGGACTCCGTCCGCGATAGTTTCCAGACAGCATCACGAGCAGGCATGGGTTCGCGAGCAAGCTCGCTCCTACAGTCACCGGAAGCACCGGCGTGCTGTTGTAGGAGCGAGCTTGCTCGCGAACGCCCTTACGCGCCCTGAGTCAGGTGTTTGGCAATCGCCGTGCGCAGCGGTGGCAGGTTCTGCGCCAGGCGCAGGCCGGCGTTGCGCAACAGGCGCACCGGCGGACGCGGATCGGTGTACATGCCGACGATCAACCGGGTGGCCTGGTACAGCGGCCAGGTCGCCAGGCGATGGGCCATGGCATAGCGACGCAGAGGCCAGGTACCACCGATATCGCCACCCCGGCGATGGGTCGCGAGGATTTCGTTGGCCAGCCGACGCTGGCTCTGCAAACCGAAGTTGAAGCCGTGCGCGGTGACCGGGTGCATGCCAACAGCGGCATCGCCGATCAGCGCGCTGCGCGGGCCGATGAAACGCTCCGAATACACGCCAACCAGCGGGTAGCTGTGACGCGGGCCGAGCAGTTCCATGCCGCCCAGCCGGCGATCGAAACGGCGCTCCATCTCGCGGGCGAAGGTCTGCTCATCCAACTCCAACAGCGGCGCCATCTCACGCTGCGGCAGGGTCAGCACCACCGAGGAGCGGTCGCCATTGATCGGTAGCAGCGCCAGCGTCTGGCCGTAGCCGAACCACTCCCAGGCGACGTTGTGGTGCGGTTTCTCGTGGGCCATGCGGCAGACCATCATGGTCTTGCCGAAGTCCTCCATGCTGGCACCGATACCCAGCATGCGGCGGGTCTCGGAAAAGCGGCTGTCGGCAGCGACCAGCAGGCGCGCATGGACGCGGCTGTCATCGTCCAGGGTCAGCGCCACGCCATCCTGCCGGACCTGCAGCGAACGCAAGGCGCGTCCGCACACCAGCGAGACATCCGCGCATTCGTGCACCGCATCGAAGGCGACGCGACGGATCATCTGGTTGGAGACGAAATACCCCAGCTGTTCGGCGCCAGCGTGCTCGGCTTCGATGCGCAGGGTGAACAGCGACGGGCCATTGAGCACCTGGGCATCGCGCAGCGGCGAGACTTCCTGCGGGTCGATCCGCGACCACATTCCCAGGCGCTGCAGCTCGGCGCGGGAGGCGTGGGTCAGCGCGATCTCCCGGCCGTCCTCGGCGGGCTCGGCCACCGCGGCCAGCGGCTGGCGGTCGATCAGCAGGATCGACAGGCCGTTGCCCGACAGCGATCGGGCCAGGCAAAGCCCGGCGGGGCCGGCGCCGACGATGGCGATGTCCACGTGCATGGGTGACTCCTTTCGCTTGGGATGGGCGGTCCCGGAGTCTAGGCTGGCCACTGGCCGGTTTCGTTGCCGTGGATCAGTGGGCCGCGGCGAATACCTCCAAATGGACAGGCCTCAGCTGACCTAGATGGATAGCCGCACCCCCCGCTCCGGGTCGATCACCGATGCACCCCGGCGCTTGTTCACCACCAGCTCGCCAATCTCGATCAACCGCGTACGGGTGACGTTGCGGCTCAGGCCCAGCAGGTTGGCGGTGTGCACCTGGTTGCAGTGGCAGAAGCGATAGGCCGCGCGCAGCAGCGCATCTTCCACTCGCGCATGCAGGTTGCCGCCCTGCTCTTCGAACAGGCGCTGGAAGGCCTGCTGGAGAATCTGCTCGGCGCCCAGGGCTTCCAGCCGCGGCTCTTCACTGCGCTCGATGCGCAGGTTGGACAGGTGCAGGTCCTCCGCGCGCACCACGCCGTCGCGGCAGATCAGCAGCGTATGGTGGATGACGTTCTCCAGCTCGCGAATGTTCCCCGGCCAGGAATAGCTGCGCAGTTTCTGCGCGGCTTCCGCACTCAGCTGGCTCTGGCCGTAGCCCAGGCGCCGGCTGTACTCGGCGATGAAATGGCGGGTCAGCGGCAGGATGTCACCAGGCCGCTCGCGCAATGGCGACAACTCCAGGCTGACGACGTTGAGGCGGTAGTAGAGGTCCTCGCGGAAGTGCCCGGCGTTGATCGCCTTCTCCAACTGCACGTTGGTCGCTGCCAGCACCCGCACGTTGATCGGGATGCTCTTGCGCGAGCCCAGGCGCACCACCTCACGCTCCTGTAATACGCGCAGCAGTTTCACCTGGATCGGCATCGGCAAGTCGCCGATCTCGTCGAGGAACAGGGTGCCGCCATCGGCCTCCTCGAACCAGCCGGCCTTGGCCGCCAGCGCACCGGTGAAGGCGCCCTTCTCGTGACCGAACAGCTCGGCCTCCACCAGGGATTCGGAGAAGGCCCCGCAGTTCACCGCCACGAACGGCCCGCTGCGACGAACACTGAGGTTGTGGATGTGGCGCGCCACCAGCTCCTTGCCGGTACCGGTCTCGCCGATGATCAGCACGCTGGCCTCGCTGGGCGCGACCTGCTGCAGGTGGTCGAGCAGCGCCTGGGATTTGGGGTCCTCGAAGACCTGGGCGGTGGCGCGGATGGAGGTGGCCAGCGCGGGGGACTTGGGCAGCGTCAGCAGCCCTTCGGGTGTGGTCGCGTTCATGAGTAGAAAGTCGGTTGCGGCAGTTGCTGGTTCAGCGCCCAGTCGCCCAGTTCGCGAACCTTGTAGTCCACCGGGTCGTGCAGGGTCTGGGTGCGCAGGTTGCGCCAGTAGCGGTCGATGCGCAGCGCGGCATGGGTGGAACGGGCACCGGTGACTTCGAACAGGCGATTGCAGATCTCAAGGCCGTTGCGGGTGGCCGCGACCTTCGCGGTGGCGATGGCCACGGCCAGCCGGCCGCGCTCCTCGGCATCCAGCGCCGCCCCCTTGCTCCAGGCTTCATCGAGCAGTTGAGCTGCGCGACGGACCAGCAGGCGCGTGCTTTCCAGGCCGACCCAGAACTCGCCGTAATGCGCGAGCACATAGGGGTCTTCACCTACCGTTGCGGCGTTGGAGCGGAACCACGGACGGGCTTCCTTGAGGGTGTACTGGCGGGCTTCCTCGAACGCGCCTTCGGCGATGCCAAGAAACACATGGGTGAAGATCAGCTGGGCGATCAGCGGGCGCAGGCAGGCGAACGGCGTGCTCAGCGGGCCTGGGTCGAGCAGCAGCTCGCTCTCCTCCACGCGCACGCGCTCAAAGGTAGCGCTGCCGCTGTCGGTCTGGCGCTGGCCCATGTTGTCCCAGTCGTGCGCGAGACTGATGCCGCTGCGCGCGGTGGGAATGGCGGCGATCAGCAGCTTGCCGCCCTCGCCGTCCAGCGCCGAGGCAATCAGCATTTGCGAATCCAGCGCGCCGGAGCAGAAGCTCTTGCGCCCGGAAAACTCGCGCCAGCCGGAGAAGGTACGCGACACGGTGCGGGTATCCAGCGGGTTCAGCGCATTGCCCCAGAACCATTGGTTGCGCGCGGTCAGCTCGAACCACGGCTGCCATTGCTCGGGCCGCGAGAACAGCCGCACGGTGGCCAGCATCAGGTGCTGGAAGCCGAACACGTGGGCGATGGAGCTGTCGACCACGGCGAACTGACGGACGATGTCCAGCGTGGTGCTCCAGTCGGCGCCCAGGCCGCCGTACTCGCTGGGGATGATCAGCGACAGCAGGCCGCTCTGGCGCAGCGCGTCGCGCTCGGCCTTCGGCGTGCCGCCACGGATGTCGCGCTCGGCGGCGGTTTCGGCGAAACCGGCGGCCAGGCGTTGGGCTATTTGCCCGGGTGTCTGTGCGTCGAGCCGCGTATTGGCGTTCACGCTCGCTTCCTCTTCAGTTCGATTCGGGTCAATTCGATTCGGGATCTGCCGGGCAAGCTGCCCGGCAGATCAGGGATGGCGGTTCAGCTCGCCTTGCGTCCGGGCAGCACGTCGTTGGCGATCATTTCGCCGAACGGCCCGGTGAGATTGGTTACCCCGCGACCCGCCAGGCTCGCGTAGGGTTCGGGCAGCAAGGGGAAGACCAGTTCGGCGAAGCGGTACGCCTCTTCCAGGTGCGGGTAGCCGGAGAAGATGAAGCTGTCGATCCCCAGGTCCGCGTATTCCTTGATGCGCTCGGCGACCTGCTGCGGGTCGCCCACCAGCGCGGTACCGGCGCCGCCGCGCACCAGGCCGACACCGGCCCAGAGATTGGGGTAGATCTCCAACTGGTCACGCCGCCCGCCGTGCAGCGCAGCCATGCGCCGCTGGCCTTCGGAGTCGAAGCGGGCGAAGGATTTCTGCGCGTTGGCGATGGTCTCGTCGGAGATATTGGCGATCAGCTTGTCGGCGGCCTGCCAGGCTTCCTCGGCGGTCTCGCGGACGATCACGTGCAGGCGGATGCCAAACTTGACGGTGCGGCCCTGCTTCGCGGCTTTCTCGCGCACATCGGCAATCTTCTGCGCAACCGCTTGCGGCGGCTCGCCCCAGGTCAGGTAGACGTCCACCTGCTCGGCGGCGAGGTCGTGCGCTTCGGCGGAGGAGCCGCCGAAATACAGCGGCGGATACGGCTTCTGGATCGGCGGATAGAGCGCCTTGGCGTTCTCCACCTGCAGGTGCTTGCCGTTGAAATCCACGGACTCGCCCTGCAGCACGCGACGCCAGATGCGCAGGAATTCGTCGGTGACTTCGTAGCGCTCGGCGTGGCTCAGGTGGATGCCGTCGCCGCGGTTTTCATCCGGGTCGCCACCGGTGACCACGTTGATCAGCAGGCGCCCGCCGGACAGGCGATCCAGGGTCGCCGCCATGCGCGCGGACACCGTCGGTGAGACGATGCCGGGACGGATCGCCACCAGGTAACGCAGGCGCTCGGTGAGCGGTGCCAGGGCCGAGGCGACCACCCACGAATCCTCGCAGGAGCGGCCGGTGGGAATCAGCACGCCGTAATAGCCGAGGGAGTCGGCAGCCTGGGCGATCTGCTTGAGATACGGCAGCGATACCGGGCGCGCACCCTCGCTGGTACCAAGGAAGTGGCCGTCGCCATGAGTGGGCAGGAACCAGAACACGTTCATCGCGGGCTCCTCAGGCAGTCTTGCGCAGTTGCGGGCGGGCGAACAGCGGCGCTGCGCGTTCGGCGGCCAGCTGGATGCGGGCGCGCAGGGTGTCGCTGGTGATCTGGTAGTTGGCGAAGTCCGCTTCGCTGGCATACACGCCGATGGGCAGCGTGATCGACTGGAAGAAGCTGAACAGTGGGCGCAACTGGTGGTCGAGGACCAGCGCGTGGCGCTCGCTGCCGCCGGTGGCGGCGAGCAGCACCGGGGTGTCGATCAAGGCGTTCATGTCCACCAGGTCGAACAGGTGCTTGAGCAGGCCCGGATAGGAGCCACGGTAGACCGGTGAGGCAACCACCAGCAGGTCGGCGGTCTCGATCTCGCGCAGGGTGGCTTCCAGCTCGGCGGAGAGTTCCTGGCGGGACAATGCGGCACCCAGCGGGCGGGCGATGTCGGCCAGTTCGATGATTCGGGCTTCTACCGGAAGCTGCTCGCCGAGTGCATCGAGCACGGCCTGGGTGAGCACCAGGGTGCGCGAGGGGCGATAGGTGCCGCCGGAGACGGCGACCACTTTGATGGGGCTGGTCATGGGTTTTCCCTGTTGACTGTTGCGCTAGGTACAGAGGCCTTGAGCAAGGGCCGTACCAACCCCAGAAAGGGCCGAAACAACAAGGAAATGTACGATTTCAGGGCACTTCCGCCGGTTTTACCGGCGCCTCGTGTCACTCAGGCAACAGCACTGCTGATCGACTGTTTCCCAGGCAACACCCCGAACTCAGTGCACGGCCAGCTCGCGCAGGCCATGGGAGATATCCAGGCCGTCCAGTTCGGCCACGTATTCGCCGCTGGTCAGCAGGCCGATGCACGGCGTGGCACCGCGCTGGCGAAGCTCTCCGGCGGCCAGCTTGCGTGCCAGTGCCACCGCCGCCATGCAGGGGATGTTCGGGCCATGGTCCTGCTGTGCGAGCATTTCCCAGCACAGCGCCAGGGGCTTGCCGTCTCCGTCGACGCCCTGCAACTGCACGAACATGCCGCTGCGTCCATCACCCAGCGGCTCCATGGCGACCGCCAGGCGGTGCAGGCCGGCGCCGAGCCGCGCGGCATCCTTCACCAGTCCCGCACGCACCAGCCAGGACAAGCCCCAGGTGCCGAACTGGGTGAGGCGCAGGCCCAAACCGGCGGAGAAGCGCACGTCCTGCACGCCGGGATAGCGTTGCGGGAACAGGTCCAGGTCCGGCACATCACAATGGGCCAGCCAGCGCGACCCGAGAGGCGCGGCAAAGCGGTGGCGATTCAGCCCCTGCCAGCCGTGCACGTCCTGCCAGCGACCTTGCCGCCATTGGCGAACGGGTTTGCCGCAATAACCCAGCACCGCCGAGACGGTCGCCTGGCCGGGAATCTTCGCCGAAGAACTGATGCCGTGGTGAATGCTGTCCAGGCGCTGGAAGCGCGGCAGCAATTCGTCGATGACCGCCGCCGCCAGCGCCGGCACGGAGCTGGCGCCAGTGCACACCAGCACGCCGGCGCTGCGGGCGGCACGGTCGAGTTCGTGGATGCCGCAGACGAACTGGCGCGCATCGGCCAGATCGATGTAGTGCGCGCGGGCACCGATGGCGGCGCGGGCCACACGATAATCCTGCCCCTGGAAGGGCCCGGCAGTGGAAATCACCAGGTCGACCTTCAGTTCATTGAGACGCCCGGCCAGCGTCGGCTGGTTCATGTCCAGGCACACCGCCTCGCCCCCCACCTGGGAAGCCAGCTCGTTGGCGCGACGCTGATCACGTCCGCCCACCAGCACGCGGATGCCGTCGATAGCGCTCAGGCGACGGACGATGATGCTGCCGAAGTTGCCGTAACCGCCCAGCACCAGCACGCGAAATTTCCGTTCCATTCCCACTGACCCTGTTGCTCCCTGACTGCTGCTGGTCACGCCAGCTCCCTCATCCCGGCTTGCTGCCCTGGTACTGGGGCAGATTGTCTGCCAGTGGCCACCAGGAGGCCCTGGACCCGACGTAGTAATGTGCTTCGAGGTTTGTCCGCAAGGGTTCGTCCAGGGTTCCCGCACGCACCCGCAATATTTCCGGCAGCGTGTCACGGGCACTGTAGATGGGCGACCCGCAGGTGCGACAGAACACTCGTTTCTTCTGCGGCGAAGCGCGGAACTCGGCCAGTTGCGCCGCCCCACTGAGCAGCCTGAACCGGGCGACCTCCACCGGAATGTTGGTGGCGAACGGGCCACCCTGCGCCTTGCGGCACTGGCTGCAATGACAGACCTGGATCGGCGCCAGCTCACCACTGATCTCGTAGCGCACCGCGCCGCACAGACAACCGCCCGAATGCATGCCCTGCCCCTCTTACGGTTTCACGGAGCGCAGGAGTCTAGATCAGGCTCGGTTACCTGCACCACCGTACTGAGGAGTGGATCTTCAGACTTCGCTACCCCAACCCAGCGGATAGAGCAGTTCTTCCTTGTAACCGGCCCACACCCGCACGGCCGCCGGGAAGCTCGCGTCCAGCCCGACATCGCCGCTGTCCACCAGCAGCGGCCGGCCTTCGAGGGTGCCCAGCTTGCGCTTGGTGGCGATCACCCGAAGGCGCTCGATTCCGATAGCGCGCAGCACGCGCGGACTGATCTGCTGGTTGCCGCGCCCAAGGATATGTCCCTGCCCACCGATGGCGGTCACCAGCAGGAAGGCCGGATGCCCGTCCACCAACTCGAACAGCTGCGCCTCGGTAACGTCGCGGGCGATCACTGCGCCGTTCTCGATCACGTCGACGCCCAGCAGCGTGGTGTCCAGGTGCAGGTCGGCGGCCAGCCCGTGCAACGTCGAACCGGGGCCGAAAACATAGCGCACATCATCTTCCCAGCTGTCTTCCAGCCAGGCGGCGAGATCGGCCAGCACCAGTTCCTCGGTCTCCATACCCGCCTGCTTCACGTGCTGCATGAAGTGGCCTTCCTCGGGCACGGTCAGTTCGGCGTACCAGCGCGCGGCGACACGGCCTTCACGCAGGGCGGCTTCATCCAGGTCGCGCACCTCTCCCTGGGTGAGGCGCACCAGGCCGCCATCCACCAGCCGTCGCGCCAGCTCGCCGGCGGCGCGCGGGCTGATGGCATAGACCCCGGAATGGATTTTCACCCCGGCCGGAATGCCCAGCACCGGCTGACCTTCGCGGGCTACCTCGGCGACATCCCGCGCGGTGCCGTCGCCACCGGCGAAGAGGATCAGCGCCACGCCGGCCTGCTGCAGCGCCTGCACGGCGTGACGGGTATCCGCCGCGCTGCTCTGCTGCTGCTCCAGTTCGCCCACCTGGCGATGGGCGAAGCCCATGTCGGCCAGCAGGTCGGCGCCCATCGGGCCAGGAAAGGTGAGGAATTCCAGGCGCTCACGCACCGACAGCAGATGCTCCAGGGCGACCCGCGTGCGCTCCGCCGCCCGTGGCTCAGCACCGCGCGCCAGGGCCAGTTCGGCAACGCCGTCGCTGCCCTTGAGCGCCGTCGGGCCGCCGATACCGGCCAGCGGATTGATGATCAGCCCGATGCGAATCCTGTCCATACTCATCCTCGAGGGAAACTTCTTCGAACCACCGGTGCAAGGCCGGGTCGGACCAGGGAAGTGGTCATTCCACTCACTATAACGACAAGCAAACGACCGGGGACTTCGCGATTGGCACGCAATCTGCGAGGGCATTACGGTCGTCTGTCTTCGGTGACGGTTCTTCGGCGCTGCCCTGCGCAGCCTCTGTCACCGGGGTTTCATCTGATCTGCCTAGACTGCAATGCACTGATGTAGAGGAGATTGGCCATGAGCCTGCAAACCCACCGTGATTCCACTCCCCGCCCCACCCCGCGCCAACCGCAGCAGCCGGTCGGCGGATCGATCATCGATGCCCAGGGCCGTGAAGTCCCGATCACCGAAGACATGATCCAGCGCGCCTGCCAGGAACTGGACAAGACCTGCGAGCCACCGCGCCGCTGACGTCCAGTACAGACGACACGGCGGCGCGTCCGCCCTACTCCCCGACCCGGTTGGCGCCCAGCGCGGTCAGCAGGCTTTCCAGGCGCGGCGATTCGCCCTGGATGTCCACCCACAGCCCGGTGATCTCGCGGCGCGGTGGGTAGTGCTTGCGCAACGCGTCGAAGGCCGCCCGCCGGGTCTGGGTATCGCCTACCAGGCTACGGCGGAAATTGGCGTCATCACTGCGCGGGTCGTATACCGCGCGGCAGAGCATCGCCAACGCCCAGTCCGGGTCGCACTCTTCCTTAAGGCTCAGCTCGGCCAGCCATTGCGCGGGCAACAGGTCGTCGAGATCGACTTCCGGCGCGCGCTGCTGCCAGGCGCAGAACGCCTCGTAGATCTGCGCCGTACCGCGCAGCTTGCCGTCGAGGCTGTAGCCGGCGATGTGCGGAGTGGCAATGCGGCAGAGTTCGGCCAGGCGTACGTTCACTTCCGGCTCGCCCTCCCAGACATCCAGCGCCACGTCGACATCCGCGCCGGATTCCAGGTGAATGCGCAGCGCCGTGTTATCGACCACGCCGCCACGGCTGGCGTTGATCAACCAGGTGCCGGGGCGCAGCGCCTTCAGGCGCGCGGCGTCGATCAGGTGGCGCGTCGGGGTTTCGCCGTCACGGGTCAGCGGCGTATGCAGGCTGATCACGTCGCACTCGCGCAGCACTTCTTCCAGGCTGCGGAAGTCACCGCCCTCGGCGGCAGCGCGCGGTGGGTCGCAAACGCGGACATCCCAACCCAGCCCACGCAGCACATCCACCAGGCGTCCGCCCACCTGCCCCGCGCCGATCACCCCATAACGACGCTCAGAGAGCTTGGCGCCATGTACTTCGGCCAGCGCCAACAGGCTGCCCAGCACCCAATCCACCACGCCGCGGGCGTTGCAGCCTGGCGCGCTGGACCAGGCGATACCGGCCCCGGCGAAGTAGTCGAGGTCCAGGTGATCGGTGCCGATGGTGCAGGTGCCGACGAACTTCACCTGGCTGCCCGCGAGCAACTCGCGGCTGACGTCGGTCACCGAGCGCACCAGCAGGACTTCGGCATCGCCCAGGGCGGCACGGTCGATCCCGCGCCCCGGCAGACGGCGGATATCACCATGGGCGCCGAAGAAGGCTTCGACCAGGGGAATGTTTTCATCGGCAAGGATACGCATGGGCTGACTCCAGAAATCGGCTGCGGCTACTTTACCAGCGTGGCGAGTTGTACAGGCATTCTCACCTGTCGACCATCAACCGACAGGAGCGCCCCATGGCTCGCCACCTCGACTCTCGTGCCAGGGCCAGCCCTATCCCCCCGCCCTGGCTGCGCGCACCGCTCCGAAGGGAGAGGGCGCTATTCGTGCCAGTTGACACTAGGGTTCCACCCTGTTCCGAACGGTCCCCTCTCCCTTCAGGGAGAGGGTTAGGGAGAGGGAGTCTCGGGGCCGAATCACAGGTGAGCGCAGTTGCTCCTACCGCAACATCGATCCTCCCCCCTGCGCGCGGTCCTGCGCGGCTCATGCAAGACTTCCTGACTGGCGCGTCAGCCCTTAAACTGGCCGGCTTCCCGCCAATTCTTCTTGCCAAGGAAAGCCGTGACCAGCCTCGCCCAGCCCGTCTCCCGCGGACGGCGCACCGCCACCGAACTCAAGGAACTGCTGACCCTCGCAGCACCGATCATGATCGCCCAGCTGGCCACTACCGCCATGGGCTTCGTCGATGCGGTGATGGCTGGCAGCGTGGGGCCGCGCGACCTGGCTGCCGTGGCGCTGGGCAACTCGATCTGGATTCCGATCTTCCTGCTGATGACCGGCACCCTGCTCGCCACTACTGCCAAGGTGGCCCAGCGCTACGGCGCGGGCGACCAGGCCGGCACCGGCCCGCTGGTGCGTCAGGCATTGTGGCTGGCGCTGCTGGTCGGCCCGCTGGCGGGAGCGACGCTATGGCTGCTCTCCGAGCCGGTGTTGCGGGCGATGAAGGTCGAGCAAGCGCTGATCGAGCCCAGTTGCTTCTACCTGCGCGGCATCGCCTGCGGCCTGCCGGCGGTAGCGCTGTACCACGTTCTGCGCTGCTACAGCGACGGCCTGGGCCGGACCCGCCCGAGCATGGTGCTGGGCATCTGCGGGCTGATGCTGAACATCCCGATCAACTACGTGCTGATATACGGCCACCTCGGCTTCCCGGCCCTGGGCGGCCCCGGCTGCGGCTGGGCCACCGGCTCGGTGATGTGGTTCATGCTGCTGGGCATGCTGGTGTGGGTGAACTGGGCCAAGGTCTACAAGCCCAGCGAACTGTTCCGCCACTGGGAACTGCCGCAACCGAAGGTGATCGGCAGCCTGGTGGCGGTGGGCCTGCCCATCGGCATCGCGGTTTTCGCCGAGTCCAGCATCTTCTCGGTGATCGCCCTGCTGATCGGCGAGCTTGGCGAGAAGGTCGTCGCCGGGCACCAGGTGGCGCTGAACTTCAGTGCGCTGGTGTTCATGATCCCCTATTCGCTGGCGATGGCCGTGACGGTGCGCGTCGGCCAGTCGCTGGGCGCCGGGGCCCCGCGCGATGCGCGCTTCGCTGCCGGCGTGGGCATGGGCGCGGCATTGGCGTACGCCTGCATTTCCGCCAGCGGCATGCTGCTGATGCGTGAACACATCGCCGGACTCTATACCCAGGACCCGGACGTACTGGCGCTGGCGGCCACGCTGCTGGTGTTCTCGGCGCTGTTCCAGTTCTCCGACGCCGTACAGGTCACCGCCGCCGGTGCCCTGCGCGGCTACCAGGACACCCGCGCGACCATGATCATGACCCTGTTCGCCTACTGGGGCATCGGCCTGCCGGTGGGCTACAGCCTCGGCCTCGCCCACTGGCTGCAGGAACCCACCGGCCCGCGCGGCCTGTGGGAAGGTCTGATCGTCGGCCTGACCTGCGCGGCGATAATGCTGTGCATCCGCCTGTCGCGCAGCGCCAAGCGGCAGATCGTCCTGAACGAGAGGCGCGTGGCTGGCTGATAGCGCAATACTTCAAGGAATCTGTAGGAGCGAGCTTGCTCGCGAACCGCTTGACGCCCATGCCCTCGGGAAATCCGTTCGCGAGCAAGCTCGCTCCTACAACAGCAAAAAAAGCCGCCCGAGGGCGGCTTTTTCGTTTCGTATCCCCGGATCAGTCAGTGACCAGTGCCGGCTTCGGTCGACTGCTCAATGTCGTCCCAACAGAGGCCACGATGATGGCGCCGATGGCGATCCACTGGTGCGACGTCAGTTGCTCGCCGAGGAACACCAGGCCGGACAGCGCGCCAAACGCCGGCTCGATGCTCATCAGGGTGCCGAAGGTGCGCGCCGGCAGACGAGTCAGGGCGACCATCTCGAGGGTATAGGGCAAGGCACTGGAGAGGATCGCCACGCCCAGCAACGCCGGGAACAGGCTGACATCCAACAGCGCCATGCCACTGTGGGCGATGCCGATCGGCGCCACGCAGATCGCCGCGATACTGATGCCCAGTGCGGCGCCCTGCGCGCCCAGGTCATTGCCCGCACGCTGGCCGAAGATGATGTAGAGCCCCCAGCAGACACCCGCCCCCAGCGCCAGCGCGGCGCCCTTGGGGTCGATGCCATTGCCGAAGTCCGCAATGGGCAGCAGCAGGCCGAGGCCGACCACCGCGATGGCGATCCACAGGAAGTCGATGGGTTTGCGCGAATAGAACAGCGCCACCGCCAGCGGCCCGGTGAACTCCAGAGCGACGGCCACCCCCAGCGGAATGGTCTGCAGCGCCATGTAGAAAGTCAGGTTCATCAGGCCCAGGGTCACGCCGTAGATGAACAACGGCTTGAGCGGCTTGCCACGCAGCGAGGTGCGCCACGGGCGGAGGATCGCCAGCAGGAGGATGGCGGCGAAGACCAGGCGCATGGAGGTCACGCCTTCGGCGCCGAGCACCGGGAACAGGCTCTTGGCGACCGATGCGCCGGTCTGGATCGAGGCCATCGACACGATCAGGATGAGAATGGGGAAGGCAGTGGACAGAAAGCGAGAGCGAGGCATGATGCGGACCTGAACAGGCGTTGCAACGGTTGGGATTTCTTGGTTGACTGTTATGCGCAACATAATGCGCAAAAAGGCCAGAATGAGCAATATACTGCCCACTCCTTCCGAACGTCCCAGCGTGCTGGTGCACGTCGCCGATAACGTGAAGACCCACCGCCGCAGCGCCGGCTTCAGCCAGGACGCACTGGCCAAGGCCTCGGGCGTCAGCCGGCGGATGCTGGTCGGCATCGAGAGCGGCGACACCAACGTCAGCCTCGCCACCCTTGACCGCATCGCCGCCGCCCTGAAAGTCACCTTTGCCGACCTGGTTCGCCCGCCCTCCACCGGTGGCCTGTCCCGTGTCGACGCCGTCGCCTGGGGCGGCCAGCAGGCCGACAGCCGCGGCACCCTCCTCGCCAGCACCCCCGCCACCCGCCAGGCCGAACTCTGGCACTGGGCGCTCGCCCCCGGCGACCGATACAACGCCGAGCCCGACGCCGAAGGCTGGTACGACATGGCCTATGTCATCGAAGGCCGGCTGACCATTGTCCTCGCCGAGGAGACGGTGGACGTCGAGGCCGGTGGGTTCCATGTGTTCAAGAGCAACCAGCCGTTTTCCTACCAGAACCATGGGGATGTACTGGTGCGGTTTGTGCGCAACGTCGTGAATTGAATCCACTACAGCCGCGCTTATCGGCGCTCATCGCGGGCATGCCCGCTCCTACAGATCGACTCCGGCGTTTGCGCGGCGTAGGAGCGGACTCTGTCCGCGAGAGACTTACCGCCGCACCCGTCCGAACAGGGAGCTGGGCGGAATCATCGCGGACAGAGTCCGCTCCTACGACAGCAAGCACCCGCCGCTTTGGCTTCGAGGACTTCCAGAGAGATGTCCGCGCACCCCGAATGCCCCGTTCAACGAGGGAATTTTTCGCCTAAGCGAAAAACCGGATGTCCGGGGCAAGCCTTTTGGTTACTTTTCGGCGTTTGGAAAAGTGACTCGCCCGAGGGGGCGAAACCAAATACATCCACACATGCCGGAGCGTCGCAGAAACGCCCAAAACCCATAAAAAAGGCCCGCACTTGGCGGGCCTTTTCGTTCATGTCGAGCGTCAGCTGCTTTGCGGCATCTCGCCCCGCGCCAGGCGCGCATTGATATCGGCGATCACCGCCGGCAGTTCGACGATGGTGTCGATCAGGTAATGCGGACGCGAGCCCTCGAACATCTGGCCAATGCGACGGCGCTCCTGCTCCAGCTTCTCCGCCGGCAGTGCCTTGTACTGCTCATAGGTCAGGCCCAGGGCGTTGCCGGAGCAGGTCAGCGCCACAGTCCACATGCCGGCGCTGCGGCCTTCGAGGATGCCCGGCCAGGTGTCGTCGACCTTCACGCAGGCTGCCACGTCATTGATGCCCAGGGCGATCACATTGGCCAGCGCCTGTGCCGGGTGCGGCCGACCATTGGGCACTTCATCGGTGGCGACCACGTGGTCGGCGACGTAGCCGTTGGTCTTCGCCAGGGCGACGACCTTTTCCATCACCACCGCCGGATAGCCGGAGCAGGAACCGACCTTCAGCCCACCTTTGCGCACGGCGGCGATGGCGTCCAGCGCGCCGGGAATCAGCGCCGAATGCTCGGCGATCTTTTCGATCTGCAGCGGCATGAAACGCTCGTAGATGGCAGTGACGTCATCGTCGCTCGGCACACGGCCGAACTTGGCCTTGTAGCGCTCGGCGATGGCCGGGATGTCGCACAGCGTGCGGATGTGGTCCCACTTGCCCATGCCCATCGGGCCGCGGGCTTCTTCCAGGCTGACCTGCACGCCGAACTCGGCGAAGGCTTCGACGAAGATCTGCGTCGGCGCGAAGGAGCCGAAGTCGACCACGGTGCCGGCCCAGTCGAGGATGACAGCTTGCAGTTGCTTGGGTTGTTCGTAATTCATGGCGTTCAATCCTGTGAGAATTCGGGCGGGCGTCAGATTTCGAAAACTTCCATTTCCTTCAGCGTCTCGGCGATGGCCGCGACGGCGGCGCGCATGCCGCTGGCGTCGACCTGGCCGATGCAACCGACGCGGAAGGTTTCCACCTGGGTCAGCTTGCCCGGGTAGAGGATGAAACCCTTCTCGCGCACCCGGTTGTAGAACTCGGTGAAGCTGTAGCGGGCGTCACTGGGGGCATGGAAGGTAACGATGATCGGCGCCTGGATCTCGGCCGGCAGGAAGCTGCGGAACCCCAGCCCGGCCATCTCGGCCAGCAGAGTCTGGCAATTGTTTGCGTAACGCTGATGACGGGCCGCGAGGCCGCCCTCTTCCTCGTACTGGCTCAGCGCTTCGTGCAGCGCGGCGACCACGTGGGTCGGCGGAGTGAAGCGCCACTGGCCGGTCTTGGCCATGTAGGCGTGCTGGTCCTGGAGGTCCATGGACAACGAGTGGCAGTTGCCGGCGCTGGCGTTCAGGGCGGTGCTGCGGGCAAAGACGAAGCCCATGCCCGGTACGCCTTCCAGGCATTTGCCGGAAGCGGCGATCAGCGCATCGAACGGAATGCGGCGGGCGTCGATATCCAGCGCGCCGAAGGAGCTCATGGCATCGATGATCAGACGCTTGCCGTGGGACTCGATGACCTTGGCGATGTCCTCCAGCGGGTTGAGGATGCCGGTACTGGTTTCGCAGTGGATCAGCGCAACGTGGGTGACGCTCGGGTCCGCGCTGAGCAGGCGGTCGACGTCGGCAGCGGTGGTCGGCACGTCCTCTTCGGTTTCGAAGGTGCTGAACTCGCGGCCGATCACCTGGCAGATCTTCGCCAGGCGCTTGCCATAGGCGCCATTGATCAGCACCAGCACCTTGCCATCACGCGGCACCAGGGTGCCGATGGCAGCTTCGACGGAGAAGGTGCCGCTACCCTGCAGGGGTACGCAGGTGTGGGTCGCCTCGCCGTGAATGATCGCCAGCAGGCGCTTGCAGACGTCGGCAGTCAGGTCGTTGAAGTCGCGGTCCCAGGACCCCCAGTCGACCATCATGGCGCGACGGGTGCGGGGGGACGTGGTCAGCGGACCGGGAGTCAGCAGGATGGGGGCTCGCTCGGCAGTGCTCATGCTCGATTCCTCTTTCTTGGGAACGTCGTCAGGGCTGAATTCGGTTGGGCCGGGCGGGTTCGCCGTGGCCTGGGCATAACTTGCCGGCCGGGCAGATATCGTTCAAATTGTTTATCACGATGCACTGCATAAGCCGGACATATACCTTATGAACCTCTTCCAGCTCCGCGCCTTCGACGCCGTCGCCCGCGAACGCAGCTTCACCCGCGCCGCCGAGCGCCTGTTCATCAGCCAGCCAGCGGTGACCGGACATGTGAAGGCGCTGGAGGAGCACTACCAGGTCAACCTGTTCCGCCGCACTGCGCGTGGCGTGGAACTGACAGAAGATGGCGTACGCCTGTCAGCCATCAGTCGCACGCTGTTCGCTCTGGAGGAGGAAGCCGAGGCCATGCTCGACGCCAGCCGCGAGCTGGTGACTGGGCGCATCGAAGTGGCCGCCGACGGCCCGCACCTGGTGATGCCAATGCTCGCCCGGCTGCGTGCAAGCTACCCCGGCATCACCGTCAACCTGCGTCTGGGCAACGCCCAGGAAACCCTCGCCGCGCTGCTGGACGAACACGTCGATATCGCTGTGCTGACCGAAGTGGAGCCGCGCGCCGGGCTGTTCCTGCGCGAGCTGGTGGAATCGCGCATCTGCGCGCTGGTGCCGGCCAGCCATGCGTGGGCCGGGTATGTCGGCGAACTGCCGCTGGCTGAACTGGATCAGCAGATCATGGTGCTGCGCGAGCCCGATTCCATCACCCGGCGTACCTTTGACGCGGCCTGCTCGGCCCAATCGGTGGAGCCGCGGGTGCTGCTGGAGCTGGACAGCCGTGAGGCGGTGACCGAGGCGGTCGCGGCGGAACTGGGGGTGGGCATCGTGTCGTCGATGGAGGTGAGCCCCGACCCACGCGTGAAGGCCATTCCCCTGAGCGGCGAGGGCCTGATGAATCGACATGCCATCGGTTGCCTGGAGCGCCGCCGGGGATTGCGGGTGGTGAGTGCGTTTCTGGAGTTGGCGGAGGGCTGAATCCGCCGTAGGGCGTATAACACTCCGCGCTATCCGCCGTTCAACCGCTGCCCAGGTGAGCCTCGGGGCCACGATGAGCCAAGCGCATCGGCGTACAACCGCGAACGGTTGTACGCCCTACGCCGGCAAATCTTCCTTCACCAGGTCGAGAAAAGTCGCCACGATGCGCCGCGTGCTCTGCTCACGCAGGCACACCAGCGTCTCGCTCATGTGTCGTTCGCAATCGACGATCGGCAATGCCTGGACACGGTTGTCCGAACCGAATTCCGCCGCCGACACCACGCCCACGCCAATGCCCGCCACGACCGCCTCACGGGCGGCCTCGCGGCCCTCGACTTCGATCGCCGCGCGCATGCGCAAGCCGGCGCGGCGCATTTCCTCCTCCAGCGTCTGGCGGGTGACCGAGCCGTGCTCACGCAGCACTAACGGCGCGTCGTCGAGGTCAGCCAGATGGATCGACTCGCGGCCCGCCCAGGGATGGCCGCTGGCGACGAAGGCGACGATGGGGTCACGGCGCAGGGTAAAGGACACCAGGCGCTCGTCCTCCACCGCACGCCCGAGCAGCGCCAGGTCGGCGCGATAGCCGAACAAAGCCTGCAGGGACTCGTCGGTATTGCCCGTCTCGATGCGTACACGAATGCCGGGGTGGCGCTGGCAGAACAGCGCCACCTGCGGCAGCAGGTGAACTGCCGCATCCACCGCCAGCACCAGGCTGCCGGTCTGCAGCGCGCTGGACTCCTGCAACAGCTCCTGGGCCTCGGCCTCGATCACGAACAATCTCTGGGTCACCGCCAGCAGGCGCTCGCCCAATTCCGTCAGCCGTACCGAGCGCTTGTTGCGATGGAACAGCAGCACGCCGTACCGCTCCTCCAGCTTGCGAACCTGGTCGGATACGGCCGGCTGGGTGAGGAACAGGCGCTCCGCGGCACGAGTGAAGCTGCCGTGCACGGCGACGGCATGGAAGGCTTTGAGCTGAGCGTGTGAAACGGACATGCAGGCATTCCTCGCAAGCGGCGATCTGACCGCTTTCCAGCCAATCGACGGAAAGCGACTACAGGGTCATACGACCTGGACGCGAAGGTCGCACAGCAACGAACTTAAAAGGAAAACTTATTTTTAAAATTTGATAAATCGATTTCAGTTATTTATTCGGAATTGTTTCTATCGCTTCACCGCCGCTTCCCACGTGTTTTTCGGCGGTACGCAGAACAGCCTCCGTGCTTCTGACCCGCGCCGCCTCGGCGACGCGCAGTGCTCATGCTCCTAGAACAACAAGAACAAGAAAGGCGTTACCTCAACGACTGCCGGCACAGCACACACAACAAGAACGAGGTCAGATCATGCTCAACCCTCACGGCAACGCAGCATCGCGCTCGCCCTTCGCATCGATCCAACGCTGGCGCTGGCAGATCTTCGCCATCACCTGGCTGGCCTACGCGGCCTTCTACTTCACTCGCAAGGCTTTCTCGGTGGCCAAGCTGGGCATCGGCGAGGACCCTAGCTTCCACCTCGACAAGGCCATGATGGCCAATCTCGACGCCACCTATCTCGCGGCCTACGCCGTAGGCCAGTTCACCTGGGGTGTGCTCGCCGACCGCTTCGGCCCACGGGTGGTGGTGCTCGGCGGCCTGGTGATTTCCGCCGCTGCGGCCATCGTCATGGGCACCTGGGCGACCCTGCCGGTGTTCGCCACCTGCATGGTCATCCAGGGCCTGGCGCAGTCCACCGGCTGGTCGGGGCTGTGCAAGAACATCGGCAGCTTCTTCGCCACCCACGAACGCGGTCGCATCCTCGGCCTGTGGAGCACCTGCTACGCCTTCGGCGGGCTGGTCGCCTCGCCCTTCGCCGGCTGGTGGGCGTATTCGGTGTTCGGTACCTGGCATGCGGCCTTCTACTCCAGCGCCGCGGTGGTGGGCGGCGTGGCCGTGCTGTTCCTGCTGCTGCAGCGCAATCGCCCGCAGGACGTCGGCCTGCCACCGCTGGAAGACGAACCCGAGGCCGTGCGCTACGCCGGCTTCAAGCCCGAGGGGCAGAACCCCGGCATCAGCGAAACCCTGCGCCTGGTGCTGCGCAATCGCACCGTACTGACCCTGGGCCTGGCCTACTTTCTGCTCAAGCCGGCGCGCTACGCGATACTGCTGTGGGGCCCGGTGATCGTCTATGAACGCATGCCCGGACTGGGCAAGGTGGGTGCAGCGATCCTGCCGACTTCCTTCGAGATCGCCGGCCTGCTCGGGCCGATCCTGATCGGCCTGGCCTCGGACAAGATCTTCGGCGCACGGCGCATGCCGGCCTGCGTGATCAGCCTGATCGCCCTCACCGCCTGCCTGGCGCTGTTCGTCCCGGCCATGCAGACCGGCAGCAGCCTGCTGGTATTCGCCCTGCTGTTCATGATGGGCCTGACCCTCTACGGACCGGACTCGATGATCAGCGGTTCAGCCGCCATCGACTTCGGCACCGGCAAGGCCGCCGCCACCGCCGCCGGCTTCGTCAATGGTTGCGGCTCGGTCGGCGCGATCCTCGGCGGCCTGTTGCCCGGCTACTTCGATACCTACAGCGTGTTCATCGGCTTCACCATCGCCGCGCTGGTCTCCGCCGCGATTCTGCTGCCGCACTGGAACAGCCTGCCGGAGGGCGCCGCGTCCTCGGCCGCACGCGTCCCGAACCGCTCCGTGAAGGTGCGCATGGCGCGCTCCTGAAGTCCCCGCACAAGGATGTGCGTCCACCTCCGCTACAGGTAATCCCCATGAACATCGAACGCTTCGGCGTGGTGAAACGCCGCGCCGAAATGGTCCTGCACGACCACACGCTCTACATCGGCGGCCAGGTCGCCAGCGATACCGCCGCCGGCATCGAGGGCCAGACGCGGGAAATTCTCCACGGCATCGAGCAACTGCTGCACAGCCTCGGCGCCGATCGCACCCACCTGTTGTCGGTGCGCATCCTGCTGGCCGATCGCGCGGACTACGCCGGGCTGAACGCCGTGTGGGACGACTTCTTCCCGCTCGGCCATGCCCCGACCCGCGCCTGCACCCTGGCGCAGCTGATCGACCCCGCCTGGCGCGTGGAGATGATCGCCACCGCCGCCCCGCCCGACCAATGACCACGGAGAACGCCATGCGCCCCTTCTGGCTCGAACAGGCCCTGCTAAGTGATAACGAGCGCGCGTCCGCGCTCGAAGGCGAGACCCGCGCCGACGTCTGCATCGTCGGTGGCGGCTACACCGGTCTGTGGACCGCCATTCTGCTCAAGGAGCAGAACCCGGAACTCGACATCGTCATCGTCGAGGCCGACCTCTGCGGTGCCGGTGCCAGTGGGCGCAACGGCGGCTGCGCGCTGTCCTGGTCGGCGAAGTTCTTCACCCTGGAGCGCCTGTTCGGCCTGGCCGAGGCGATCCGCCTGGTGCGCGAGTCGGAGCGGAGCATCCACGCCATCGGCGAATTCTGCGAGCGCTATGGCGTGGATGCCGACTACCGCCTGGACGGCACCCTCTACACCGCCACCAACGTCGCGCAGGTGGGCTCCACCGACAGTGTCATCGCCGCGCTGGAGAAGCACGGCATCAACTCCTTCAGCAAGCGCCCGCTGGAAGACGTGCAGCGCATGGCCGGTTCGAGCAAGCACCTGGAAGGCTGGTTCTCCCCGGCTGCAGCCAGCGTGCAGCCGGGCAAACTGGTGCGCGGTCTGCGCCGGGTGGCGCTGCAATTGGGCGTGCGGCTCTACGAAGGGACGCCAATGACCGGCCTGGACCACGGCCAACCCGCCACCGTCCACACCGATCGCGGTTCGGTCAGCGCCGACCGCGTGGTGCTGGCGATGAACGCCTGGATGGCCCGCGCCTTCCCGCAGTTCGAGCGCAGCGTGGCGATCGTTTCCAGCGACATGATCATCACCGAACCCCGCCCGGACCTGCTGCGGGAAATCGGCCTGACCTCCGGCGTCACCGTGCTGGATTCGCGCATCTTCGTGCACTACTACCACAACACCCCGGACGGCCGAATCATGCTCGGCAAGGGCGGCAACACCTTCGCCTACGGCGGCCGCATGCTGCCGGTGTTCGATCGCCCCTCGCCGTACCTGGGGCTGCTGCGCGAGAGCCTGACGGACTTCTTCCCCGCCTTCGCCGAAGTCCCCATCGCGGCGAGCTGGAACGGTCCCTCGGACCGCTCGGTGACCGGGCTGCCGTTCTTCGGCCAGTTGGGCGACGCGGGCAACGTGTTCTACGGCTTCGGCTACTCCGGTAGCGGCGTCGGGCCGTGCCACATGGGCGGGCAGATTCTCAGTTCACTGGTCCTGGGGCTGGACAACGAATGGACCCGTTCGCCGCTCACGCAAGGTCCACTGGGCTTCTTCCCGCCCGAGCCGATCCGCTACGTCGGCTCGTTGATGGTGCGCAATGCCATTCGCCGCAAGGAGCGCGCCGAGGACTGCAACCAGCGTCCGCGCCGCCTGGATGTGCGCCTGGCGCGCTTCGCTGCCGCCGCAGGCAAGGCCGACAAGGCCTGACGATTTCCCCCTCATCTGCCGGCTGAGGGAATGGGCGAGGCGCCCCGCGCGCCTCGCCCTTTTTTCGTTGCCCCTAAACATCCGGAACCACGGATGGGCTTGTGCCATGAGTCACGGCTGAATAATATTGATTATCATTTGAAATAAATCCTGCTGGACACCCTTGTGAGCACTTCCAACCTCGACGCGGTCTTCCTGGCCCAGCGCCTGCCTTTGCTGCGCACGCTCGTACGGATGGTGAAGAACCCGAGCATCGCCGAAGACCTGGTGCAGGAAACCTACCTGCGCGTCGCCCGCACCCTGCTCGAACGCCGCATCGATCACCTGGAACCCTTTCTCTTCCAGACTGGCCGCAACCTCGCCCTGGACCATCTGCGCCATCTTCGCATGCAGTCGCGGACCATGCTCGAGGATGTGCCCTTCGACGTGGTGCAGGCCGTGCCCGCGCCCGGTTCCAGCGCCGAGGACCAGTTGCACGCGCAGAAGCTGCTCGAACGCCTGGGTGCCACCCTCGAAGAGCTCAGCGAACGTCAGCAGCGCATCTTCATCCTCAGCCGCCTGCACGGCTGCGGCTACGCGGAGATCGCCGAGCAGCTCGATATTTCGCCCAGCACGGTGCAGAAGGAACTGAAACTGATCATGGCGATCTGTGTCGGACTGGTCAGCCGCCTCGAGGAATCGGTATGACGGACTACCGTTCGCCGGTCGATTCGACAACAATGCGCGGCTCACCACCCCAGCACCGCCCCGAGGATCACCCCTTGCCCCACGCCGCGCCGCCCGACGACCAGCAGATGGCCGAAGCCCTCGACTGGCTGATCCTCGAGGACGACATGGACGCCACCACCCGTGCGCGCTTCGACGCCTGGCTCGCCGCCAGCGAAGACAACGCGCGTGCTTACCAGCGCGTGCGCGACGCGTGGCAGTCGCCGCTGCTGCCCGTCGCCGCTGCGCGCCTGGAACGCACACTGGCGCAGGAAAAGGCCCGACCGCCGACTCGCCCACGCCGCTTCTGGAAACCCGTCGCCACGGCTGCGGCGCTGGTGCTCGCCATCGGTGTCGTGGTGCAGGGCGACCTGCTGACGCGCCTGCGCGCGGACCATCTCACCGCGGTCGGCGAACGCCAGAAGGTCCAGCTGGCCGACGGCTCCAACGTACTGCTCAACACCGACACCGCGTTCTCCAGCAAGGTCGATGACCAGCAGCGCGTCGCCCGCCTCTACCGCGGCGAAGTCTTCTTCGACGTCGCCCATGACCGCAGCCGCCCCTTCGAGGTGGAGGCCGGGCCGGTGCAGGTCACCGTACGCGGCACCGCGTTTGCCGTGCGCTACCTGGGCAACGAGGCGGAGGTGAGCGTGCAGCGCGGCGAAGTGGACCTGCGCACGCGTCTGGATGACGCCCGCGTAAGCCTCGGTGCCGGCGACAGCATCCGCGTCGGCCCGCAGGGCTTTGGCGAGCGCCAGCACGGCGCGGAAGCCGAATCCCAACTGGCCTGGGTGAAAGGCCGCATGGTGTTCGAAAACTGCCCGATGAGCCAGGTGCTGGCCGAGCTGCGCCGCTACTATCCGGGCTGGATCGTGAACACCAACGAGCGCCTGGATAACGTCAGCGTCACCGGCAACTGGCGCCTGGACGACCCACTGGGCGTGGCGCGCTCGCTGGCCCAGATCACCTCCGCCGAGCTGCACGAATACCCGAAACTGCTGATTCTCAACTGATAGCCCGCACCCGATAAAAGTATTTTTACGCGATCCGAAAGGCTCGTTCGTTTAGTCAGAAGCCAATGCAATAGATTCGCATTTACGAATGCGAACAAAGACTGACTAAGAGAGCCCTTCGATGACCATTGCTTCTTCGCGTGCCCCTCTGCGCCGGCTGTCCGCGCCGGCAAGCATCTCGCTGCTCGCCCTGTCCATCGGCCTCGCCAGCCTGCCGGCCACCTCCGCCCTGGCTGCCGAAGCCAGCCAGACCCAGGCCGGCTACAGCTTCGACATCGCCCGCCAGCCGCTGCCCCAGGCACTGAACGCGTTCAGCGCGGTGACCGGCTGGCAGGTGGGCGTGGCCGACGACCTGGCTGACGGCGTGGAATCCCCGGGCGTCACCGGCCGCCTGCCGGCGGAGCGCGCATTGAAGACGCTGCTCGGCGGCACCGGCCTGACCGCGCGCCAGCTCGGCCCGCGCAACGTGGTGCTGGAGCGCAACCTCTCCTCCGTCGCCGAGATGCAGCCGCTCACCGTCACCGCCACCCGCCAGGCGCAGAGCGTAACCTCGGTACCGTCCACGGTGAACGTCGTCGGCCGCGAAGAGCTGGACCGCAAGAACGTCAACACCATCAAGGAACTGGTGCGCGACATGCCCGGCGTCTCCGTCGGCGGCACCGGCAACCGTGCCGGCATCACCGGCTACAACATCCGCGGCATCGACGGCGACCGCGTGCTGACGCAGGTCGATGGAGTCGAGATTCCCAACAGTTTCTTCAATGGCCCGTACGCGCAGACCGAACGCAACTACGTCGACCCGGAAATCGTCAAGCGCGTGGAAATCCTCCGCGGGCCAGCTTCGGCCCTGTACGGCAGCAACGCCATCGGGGGCGCGGTGAGCTACTTCACCCTCGACCCGGACGACATCATCAAGGACGGCCAGGATGTCGGCGCGCGCCTGAAGACCGGCTACAGCTCCGCCGATGACAGCTGGCTGACCTCCGCCACCGTCGCCGGCCGCCTCGACACCTTCGACGGCCTGCTGCACCTGAGCCAACGCAACGGCCACGAAACCGAGTCTTACGGCAGCACCGGCGGCACCGGCCTGTCGCGCACCGAAGCCAACCCGGAAGATGTGCGCACCACCAACGTGCTGGCCAAGCTGGGCTGGAACTACGCCGAGGGCAGCCGCTTCGGCCTGGTCTACGAGAAGTACAAGGACGACGTCGATACCGACCAGAAGAGCGCCTACGGCGGCCCGTACTTCAATGGCGCACCGACCATCCCCGACTCCGTGCTGCCCGGCGGCATGTACCAATGGCGCACCGGCAACGACACCATCACTCGCGAGCGCTACGGCCTGGAACACCAGATGCTGCTGGACAGCGTGGTGGCCGATCACCTGAAGTGGACCTTCAACTACCAGATCGCCAAGACCGACCAGAGCACCGACGAGTTCTACTACCCGATCACCCGCCAGGTCCTGCGTACCCGCGAGACCCAGTACAAGGAGCGCCAGTGGGTGCTCGACCTGCAGATGGACAAGGCCTTCGCCCTGGGCGATACCGACCACCTGCTGACCTACGGCACCACCCTCAAGCGGCAGAAAGTCACCGGCTACCGCGAAGGCGGTGCCACCTGCCTGGCCGTCAGCCGCACCTGCCCCACCATCGGCGGCCCAAGCACCGTGGCCAGCGACCAACTGGCACGCAGCAGCGACTTTCCCGATCCGACCATCGACACCTACGCCCTCTTCGCCCAGGACGAGATCCGCTGGAACGACTGGACCTTCCTGCCCGGCCTGCGCTACGACCATACCCGCCTGAAGCCGCACCTGACCGACGAGTTCCTCAACACCGTCGACCAGAGCGGCGATGGCGAAGTGAGCAGCGAAAGCAAGACCTGGCACCAGCTCTCGCCCAAGCTCGGCGTGACCTACGCGTTCAACGACAACTACCTGTGGTACGGCCAGTACGCCCAGGGCTTCCGCACCCCGACCGCCAAGGCGCTCTACGGCCGCTTCGACAATCCCACCAGCGGCTACCGCGTGGAGCCCAACCCGGACCTGGACCCGGAACGCAGCCAGAGCTACGAAACCGGCCTGCGCGGCAACTTCGAGGAAGGCTCGTTCGACGTGGCGGTCTTCTATAACAAGTACCGCGACTTCATCAACGAAGACGCCATTACCCCCGGCTACGACGAGCCGACCTTCACCAGCAACAACATCAAGCACGCCATCATCAAGGGCGTGGAACTCAAGGGTCGCCTGGAGCTGGGCGCCTTCGGCGCGCCGCAGGGTCTCTACACCAAGGGCTCGGTGGCCTACGCCTACGGCCGCAACAAGGACACCGGCGAGCCGATCAACAGCGTCAACCCGCTCACCGGCGTATTCGGCCTGGGCTACGACGAACAGGCTGGCCGCTACGGCGCGCTGCTCGACTGGACCCTGGTCAAGCGCAAGAACCGCGTGGACGACAGCCAGTTCAACGCCCCCGACGGCACCAGCAGCCAGTTCAAGACCCCGGGCTTCGGCATTCTCGACCTGACCGGCTACTACAAGCTGACCGACGACCTGACCCTCAACGCCGGCCTGTACAACCTCACCGACAAGAAGTACTGGCTGTGGGATGACGTGCGCGGCTACGACGGCGTCGGCGAAGCGGCGGTACTGGCCCCGGCCAACCTCGACCGCCTGACCCAGCCGGGCCGCAACTTCGCGATCAACCTGGTGTGGGATATCTGATGCACTGGTTGACACGGGATTGCTGATGAACCCCGTGCCAGCTCTGTTCGCGAGCAAGCTCGCTCCTACGCAAAGCGTCAAACCCCGTAGGAACGAGCTCGCTCCTACGAAGAGCGTCAAACCCTGTAGGAGCGAGCTTGCTCCTACGAAGAGCGTCAAACCCTGTAGGAGCGAGCTTGCTCGCGAACCCGCTTCGCTCCGTCATCACCCATTGAACATCCGACAATCTTTACGCTTTCCCAACGCTGATTCGTCTCGTCTACAAAGCCGTGTAATTTCAAGGAATTGGACATGACCACCCTGGAACTCCCCGCCCTGCGCTCGCAGCGCCTGAACGCGCTGACCCATGCCCCCCACGAGCGTCTCGACCACGCCGTAAAGGCTCGCGAGCCCTTCTCCAGCCGCGAGCGCTTCGCCCGCTTCGTGGTCGCCCAGTACCTGTTCCAGTCCGAGCTGCAGGCCCTGTACCAGGACGCCGAGCTGGGCAAGATCTTCCCTGACCTGCCGCAGCGCTGTCGCGCCGAACAGGCCCGACTGGACCTGGCCGACCTCGACACCGAAGTACCCGCCCCAGTTGCCGGCGCCATCAGCAAGCCGACCCAAGCCCATGCCCTGGGCTGGCTGTTCGTCTCTGAAGGCTCCAAGCTCGGTGCTGCCTTCCTGATCAAGCGCGTCGCCGCGCTGGGCCTGGACGAGAACACCGGCGCGCGCCACCTGGGCGAGCCCGAAGGCGGCCGCGCCGAAGGCTGGAAGCGCTTCACCCGCACCCTCGATGGCCTGGAGCTGAGCGAGGCCGAAGAGCGCGAAGCCGAAGCCGGCGCCGTGGCCGCCTTCGAGCGCTTCTCCCAACTGCTGCAACACAGCTACGACAGTGCTCCCGCCACCGTCTGACGCCCTGGAGCGCGCGCCGGCTGATGCGGCGCGCGCCAATCCCTTTGGTCCGGCCCGCTCACGGCTGGCTCGACTGGCATTTGCGTTGCTGGCGTACACCAGCCTGGGTGTAGGCATGGTGGGATTGGTGGTGCCGGGGTTGCCGACAACCGAGTTCGTTCTGCTCGCCGCCTGGGCCGCATCGAAGAGTTCGCCGCGGCTGTCCGCCTGGCTGGAGAACCACCGGTTGTTCGGCCCCATCCTGCACAACTGGCGCAACGGCCGCGCCGTTGCCCGTCGCGCCAAGATCAGCGCCAGCCTGGCGATGCTCGCGGCCCTGGCGATCATGCTGATCACCCTGCCCCACGGCCTCTGGCTGTACGCGGTGATCCTCGGCATGGCGGTTGGCAATCTGTGGATCTGGTCGCGACCGGATACGCCCAGGCCGTAGTCAGCGAACGGAACCGGACTTATGCTGGAGGTCCGATCCCGCACCCTGTCCATAAGCCATGAACCAGCCCACCAGCAAAGTCGACGCCGTCCTCGCCGAAGCCCAGCGCCGCCGCGAAACCAGCTACCGCGAAAAAGCCCTGAAGATGTACCCCTGGATCTGCGGTCGCTGCGCCCGCGAGTTCAGTGGCGTGCGCCTGCGCGAACTGACCGTCCACCACCGCGACCACAACCACGACAACAATCCCGAGGACGGTTCCAACTGGGAGCTGTTGTGCCTGTTCTGTCACGATAACGAGCATCAGCGGCAGGTCGATCTGCACTACCAGAACAGCAACGATGCGGGCGCCAAAGGCCCGAAGGTCACCCACAAGGGGCTGGCCGGGCTGGCTGATCTCCTGAAGAAGCAGGACGACGGACAGGCGTGAATCCGACGCCCCGTGCTCCGTTCTGCCACACCCCTGTAGGAGCGAGCTTGCTCGCGAACAAGCCCCGCTGCGAAGCCGGTTCGCGAGCAAGCTCGCTCCTACAAAATCGGCCTTCAGCGGAGGCCGGCGACGATCTCCAGTGAGCGCAGGCGCAGCTCGTGATCGTAGATATCGCTGGTGAAGATGATCTCGTCCACGCCGGTCTGCTCCAGCAGGATCTCCAGGCGGCTGCGCACCTTTTCCGGACCACCGATGACCGCCAGGCCGAAGAAATTACCCACGGCATCCTGCTCGTGGGGCAGCCACAGGCCAGCCATGCTCTTCACCGGCGGCTTCTGCTTCAGGCTGTCGCCACGGATCAGCGCCAGAACACGCTGGAACGCCGTGGTTGCGAGGTATTCGGCTTCCTCGTCGGTTGGCGCGGCCACCAGCGGCACCCCAATCATGGCGTAGGGCTTGTCGAGCACCGCCGAAGGCTGGAAGTTCTCGCGATAGATGCGCAGCGCATCGTGCAGGTAGCGCGGTGCGAAGTGCGAGGCGAAGGCATACGGCAGGCCCTTCTGCGCCGCCAGGTGCGCGCTGAACAGACTTGAACCCAACAGCCAGATCGGCACGTTGGTGCCCTCCCCCGGAATCGCCAGCAGCGACTGCTGGGAGCGGCGCGGGCCGAGGAGCATTTCCAGCTCGGCAACCTGCTCGGGGAAGTCGGCGCCGTCGCCCAGGCGATCGCGACGCAGCGCGCGCATGGTCGCCTGGTCGGCGCCCGGTGCACGGCCCAGGCCGAGGTCGATGCGGCCCGGATACAGCGTTTCCAGGGTGCCGAAGTTTTCCGCCACCACCAGCGGCGGATGGTTGGGCAGCATCACGCCGCCGGAGCCGACGCGGATGCGCTCGGTCTTGCCGGCAATGTGGCCGATCAGCACGGCAGTGGCCGAGCTGGCGATGCCATCCATGTTGTGGTGTTCCGCCAGCCAGTAGCGGGTAAAGCCCAGCCGCTCGACATGCCGGGCAACCGCGACGGCGTTGTTCAGCGCCTCGGCAGCAGTGCCCTGGTCGCGCACGGGCACCAGGTCGAGCATGGAGAAGGCAGTTTCAGACAGGGACTTCATAGGCACTCCAATTCGGGTCACACTGGCGCCGCCTGACGCGGCGTAGCGGACATGACTTTGAGCGTGACTCTATCCATGCGCGCCAGGCCTGGCCACTCGTCGGGATCGATAGTATTCATGAGCGCCAGTAATACAGCCCATGCCACAAGGAAGTCCCATGGTTCGCAAGGTTCTGCTGACAGCGCTCTTTATCCTGCTCGTGCTCACTATCGCGGTGCAGTGGCTCTATATCGACTATCTGCATGAGCACAGGCAGAGCTACCTGCGACTCAACGGTATGTTGCATGCGATCGACGTGCTGCAGACTACCCGGGAAGCCGCCGACCGTGACACAAAGAACCGCGATGGACGACGCGCCCTGTTGATCGCGCAAAGCCTGGAAATCATCAGGTTGAAAAAGCTGCAGCAAAGCACGGGCATCGCCCTGAACGAACAGGGGAGCCAACTGCTCGAGCGGGTCGATCGCTACCGGAGCCCTCCTCAAGCAGCCGAACTGCTGGCGAAGTGACACGTCCCTGTCACATCCCCCGCGCATAATCGCCCTCGTGCTGAAGGACCAGCGCCCCATCTACACAGGCATCCGCCGCCGATCCTCCCCAGGCAACGGCGAATCCTGTGGCCTACGAAGCAAAAAGCCCGCATCCGTGCGGGCTTTTTGCTTTGTCATCGCCGGAAGCTTCAGTCGCGGTTCTTCACCATTTCGAAGAGTTTCAGGCGATCGCTGATTTCCTGCAGGGTATGGCGAAACGGGTCGTGCTGTTCGCTGTTGGCTGGATCGACGAAGTTCCACACGATCACTTCGCTGGAGGTCGGCAACTCGTCGCCCTCGTCGGTGGACTTGTCGCACAGGTCGATCAGGTAATCGAAATGCTGGCCGCGGAATTCATCGATGGATTTACTGCGCAGGCCTTCGGCGGAAATCCCGGCGTGCTCCAGCACGCTGCGCGCACGCGGGTCGATGGCAGTCGGGTGGATACCCGCGCTGAAGGCTTCGAAGTGCTCGCCATCGGTGTGCCGCAGCAAGGCTTCGGCCATCGGCGAGCGGGCGTCATTGGCGACGCAGACGAACAGGACTCGGCGTTTCTCGGTCATCTTTACCTCGGCGCGGGGGATCGGCTTTGCGCCCCTTATACGTCAGGTTTTATGACAGAGCCGTGTCAGCACCATGAAGGCTCACAGCACGATGTAGTCGCTGCGCTGCACGATGCCGCGACTCTCGCCTTCTACAAGATGCACGTAGCGCCCGCCGATCTGGTCGATGGCGATGCAATCGTCGACATCGATCACTGCATCGGTATGCGCCTTGTCCCAACTGCGCGGCATGCGGCGCTTGGCGCGAACCTTGGCATCGGCGGCATCGCGCGCAGCCACCAGCACGTACTGGTGCGCTTCGCCGAAACTGCCCAGCTCGTAGCCGCCCAGGTTGACGAAGAACAGCCGCTGTTCGCCCGGCGCCGGCATCGCCTCAGTGAATTCGACGCGGTAGGCCTCGACCCCGTCCACTTCCAGCCAGGAGTCGATATGCAGGCCTTCCGGGCTGCCGAACCAGGCATCGCGCAATTGCGGATAGGTGGATTTCAGGTTTTCGCCAATGACAAAAGCGACGTCATGGACCTCGATCCGCGCGCGCGGATGGCGCCCGCCCAACATGACTACGAACAGCATTTCAGCCCCTTCCCAGGTTTCTGAATGGGTCTGACAGATCCGTCATACAGCAGGTTCAATCTACTGGCGGATAAATGGCCATCCGCCAGTCAACCCAGTGGATGGCAAGCGCTATATAGAAAGCTATATTCTGAATCTTCGTTTCACTGCCCCGATGTTTTCCCATGCCCCAGACCGCCCCTACCCCGACGCGCCGCCGCCAGCGCCCCGCCCTCAGCATTCGTGACCGTAACCGCCAGCGCATTCTGCTGGCAGCCGGCGAAGAGTTCGCCGAGAAGGGCTTCACTGCCGCCAAGACCCAGGACATCGCCAGCCGCGCCGAGCTGCCCAAGTCCAACGTCTACTACTACTTTCAGAGCAAGGAGAACCTCTACCTGCGTCTGCTGGAGAACGTGGTGGACGCCGTGCTGGAGGCCTCCGCCCTGCTGCGCGAGTGCGACGACCCGACCTGGGCACTGCCGGCGCACATCCGCGCGCGCCTTCACATCGCCCGCCAGTGGCCACACGCTTACAAGGTGCTCGCCAGCGAGATGCTCCATGGCGCACCACACCTGCCGCCGGAATGGCTGCAGCGCCTGCGCGCGGAATCGCGCCGCGGCGTCGAGTGCATCGCCGCCTGGATCGACCGCGGGCTGCTCGCTGCAGTGGACCCGCAGCATCTGCTGCTGAGCATTTCCGCCGCCACCCGTACCTACGTCGATTTCGACTGGCAGATCGCGATGATCACCGGCAAGGCGCAACCCGCCGCAGATGATTTCGAAGCGGCAGCGGCAACCATCACCCGCCTCGTCCTGCGCGGCACCGAGCCTGAGCCGGCCGCACGTCTGCGCCCCCTGCCGCTGTAGCGTCCGGCGGCGTCTGCACTAAGCTGAGGATGTCCGCACGGCCAGGCGCCGTGCCTGCATTCGTCTGGGAGACGCCATGAAATCGCTACTGATCGCCGTATCGCTGATCGCCGTGCAGCCCGCCTTTGCCGCCATCCCCATGCTCAACTACGACTGCCCCGATGACATCCAGGTCCACACCGACGAGGGCGGACCGGTGTACATCAACGGCAAGGAAGCCAAGGTCAAGCAGAAGAACGACAAGTACATCGAGGCCAAGGGAGAAGGCGTGACCATCTCCATCAGCCTCAATGACGACGGCAGCGCCACCGTTTCCTACACCGGACCCAAAGGCGCCAACGGCATCTGCCAACCAGCCGAGGGCGACTGATTCAGTTCTTTGGCGCGCGCGTGAGGCAACGCTGATAGCGCTCGTCCACGCGCTGGGCGAACCAGGCGGTGGTGAGCTGGCGGGTGATCTTCGGGCTGTGCAGCGTGATGCCCGGCAGCATCGCTCGCGGCAGTGACTTACCGGCGGAGCGCTCGGCCAGGGCGAAGACTTTGGTATAGAGCTCCGACCGGGTGAAGTCCGGCTTGTCACCCAGTTCCAGATCACGGCGGATTTCCCGCTCGCTCATGCCCAGTTTCGGCGCCAGGGTGCGCACCGCCTTTTCGGTACTGCCGGCGTCGTAACTGCCGTAGAGGATCAGGTCGCCATCCAGCGCCAGGGTGATGCCGGTGAGCTCGGCCACTGCGCGCTGGAACGCGGCATTGCGGCTGGCGTACCAGCCGGCGTTGAAGTCGGCGAAGCGATACAACTGCCGCGGGTAGTTCACCGGGTAGCCGAGCAGATGGGCGATGCCGAAATACATGCCGCCACGGCGGCTGAACACCTCGCGGCGGATGCTACCGTCAACCGGGTACGGATAGCCTTCGGCATGGGCCTGGGCGAATTCGATGCTGACCTGCATCGGCCCGCCGGTGTGAACCGGGTTGAAACGACCGAACAGCTGCTGGCCGAGCGGCACGCCACCGATGAAGTCATCGAAGATCGCGCTCAATTCCCTTTCGGTCTTCGCGCTCGCCAGGCGTTGGCTGTAGGTGCGGCCGGTCGGCGATTTCAGCGCCAGCGCGGTATCGATGAGAAAGCCCGGCACATGCACCTTGCTCGCACGCCGATCGATCTCGGCGCGAGCGATCTTGCCCAGCCCCGGCACGGGCGGATCAGCCTTGAAGTTGGACTCCTGCTCGGTGATCGCCACCACCGAGCAGAGGTTTTCGGTAGTGGCCGGAATACGCTGGGTGGTGAAAGCGACCTGGATATCCGCCGCCCAGCCCTGGCGGTCGGACGCACCGGCGGGTATCAGCGTGACCAGCTTGCCGCGTACCTCGGCTGGTGTCGGCTCTGGCACGCTCGGCGCGCGCGTGCCGCAGCCGGCCAGCGCCAGCAGCGCAACCGCGCCCAGTAGATGAATGAGTCGTGGTGAAAGCCTTTTCAGGCTGAATGAACCTGCCGTCAGGGCAGCCGCAGTCATAGTTCTATCCTTGCTTGAAGTCCGCCTACAGGACCTTCGCTGAGCTGCGCAGGTTCCCTGCGCATTCTCAGACAAGCACGGATATCAGCGCCAGGCCAGGCGCCGCAGGTTCAGGCTCCAGCCGCGCTGCATGCCGGCGGCGGCCAGCAGGATGGCGACCACGCCCAGCCATTGCAGCGGAGTCAGTCGATGGCCGAAGGCGAACCAGTCGACGAAGATCGCCGCAATCGGATAGATGAATGACAGCGCACCGGTCAGGGCCGTCGGCAGTTTCTGGATCGCGCCATAGAGCAGCACGTACATGATGCCGGTGTGCACGATGCCCAGAGTCGCCAGGCTGGCCCAGGCCGTACTGGCCTGCGGCAGCGGCGACAGGTTGGCCCAGGGTGCCAACAGCAGTACGCCGGTCACCGCCTGGATCAGCGCTATCAGGTGCGGCGGCACGCCGGTCAGGCGCTTGATGATCAGCGCCGCCACCGCATACAGGGCCGCCGCGCCGAGAGCCAGGGCAATGCCGCCCAGATAGTCGCTACCCACCTGCCCCGCCTCGCCGTGCGCGCTGACGATCGCCAGCATGCCGACGAAGGAAACACCGAGCCAGGCGAGTTTTTGCGCGGTCACCTTTTCGCCGAGGAACAGTGCGCCCAGCAACACCAGCAGGAACGGCTGGACGTTGTAGACCGCTGTGCCGATGGCGATGGACGCCCGCGAATAGGAGCCGAACAGCAGCACCCAGTTACCGACGATGGCCGCGCCGCTGAGCAGCGCCAGACCGAAGGTGGCGCGGGTGAGGATGCCAGGGCGCAGGAAGCCCATGGCCGCGCAGACCACCAGGAGCGTCGCGGCGCCGAACATGCAGCGCCAGAACACCACATCCAGCACCGGCTGGCCGGAGACCACCACCAGCCAACCGATGGTGCCGCAGATCAGCATGGCGCTGATCATTTCCAGGGTGCCGCGTCTGATTTGCTCGTTCATGGTTCACCTCCAGGGATTGGCGACCAGTATGAACAGGCGGATTCGCGCACTCCATCGCCTGGCGCAGGCAAATCTCGGCCATCACCTTTACTATCAAGGCAATTACCCGACTTTACCTTTCGAGACCAAGATGACCGATGAAATCGACCAGTTGCTGATCGCGGCACTGATGGAAGACTCCCGCCTTTCCCTCAAGGCCCTGGCCCAGGTCAGCGGCCTGAGCTCGCCCAGCGTTGCCGAGCGGCTGCGCAAGCTGGAAGAGCGTCAGGTGATTACCGGCTACACGGTAAATGTCGATCCACGCGCCTTTGGCTACCAGTTGCAGGCCATCGTCCGGGTTCGCCCGCTGCCGGGAAAACTGCAGGAAGTAGAGAAACAGATCCTGGCGATCCCCGAGTTCACCGAGTGCGACAAGGTCACCGGCGAGGACTGCTTCTACGCGCGAATGTGCGTGCGCTCGATGGAGCAGCTGGATGAAATTCTCGACCACCTCAATGGCTTCGCCGAGACCAACACCGCCATCGTCAAGAAGAGCCCGGTGAAGCGGCGCTTGCCGCCGATGGCTTGAAACGGCTTTTTTGCGGCCAGGCGGCGGTTCGCGAGCAAGGACTAGGCGTCCCCCTCGGTCCTACGAAAAGCGCAGTGGCATACCTGTAGGAGCGAGCTTGCTCGCGAATCCAGGACATAAAAAAGAAAAGGCCCCTTGCGGGGCCTTCGTCGTTCAGGTGCTTAGCGCGATGCCTTGCGGCGCAGCGCCGAGGGGCTGAAGTTGGAGTCGTCCGGTGCTGGCTGGCTGAAGTCGGCAGTGCCGGGTTCTTCGTTGTCCAGCCACTGGATGCTGTAGCGGTGCGCCTGGAGGTCGTGGAAGGTATCCAGCGCGGTCCATACCATCGGTTGCTCGTAGAAGCTCTTCAGGTAGGCCTGCGACACGCGCCACAACTCGCCGCGGCCATCGTACTGGTCCACCACGGCAGCGCCCCAGCTGTCCTCGTCGAGATACAGGGTGCGACGCGAGTAGATGTGCCGCGAGCCCGGTTTCAGCTTGCCGTCCACCACCCAGACGCGATGCAGTTCGTAGCGGGTGTACTTGGGATTGACGTGGCCGGGGGTGAGCAGGTCCTTGTACTTAACTTCCGGGCTGGTGATCTGGTAGTTGTTGTACGGAATGTAGATTTCCTTCTTGCCCACCAGGGTCCAGTCGTAGCGGTCCGGCGCGCCGTTGTACATGTCGGTGTCGTCGGCGGTGCGCAGGCCATCGGAGTCTTCGATGGGGGTGTCGTAGGCCAGGGTCGGGGCGCGGCGCACGCGGCGCTGGCCGGGGTTGTAGCCCCAGGCCTGACGCGGTTCCTTGACCTGGTCGAGGGTCTCCTGCACGAGCGCGCCGTTACCGGCCAGGCGGGCCGGGGCGGTGGTGAAGGTCATGTAGTAGAACAGCGTGTTGCCCAGCTTGTCGTAGCTGCCTTTGGGGTCGTAGAAGCGGAACAGCGCCTCGTCCTGGGAAGTCACCAGCGAGTAGGCGCCATTGCGCTGCACGCCAGCCTGCGACGAGCGCCGCACGATGTAGGTGCCACGGTAGCGGGCAATGTGGTTCCACACCGCCTCAACGCCGCTCTGCGGAATCGGGAACGGCACACCACCGTAGGCATCGGAGAAGCCGTTACCGCCTTCGACGAGCTTGGCGCTGGTGGCGTTCTTGAAGATGTTGTCGTAGATCCACTGCGGCGCGGAGCCCGTGCGGTGGGTCTCGTAGACCGGCATCTGGTAGCTGTCCGGGTAGGCGTTGAACAGGGCAATCTGCCCCGCCGTCAGGTTGGCCTTGTATTGGTCGAGGTTGGCCTTGGTGATGACGAACTTGGGCTTCTCGCCGGCGAACGGGTCGACGTGGTGCGCACCTGGCCCCTTGTACCCGGCAGGCGCCGAGGTCAGGCCACCGGTCCAGGCCGGGATGCTGCCGGCGGCGTTGCCGGCCTTCTCCGCGCCCATGGGCGTCAGAGTGCTTTTCAGTTGGGCAGCCTGGTCGGCCGAGACGGCCGCACGCGCATCGGTGACGGCCAGAGCCGTCAGCGTGGCAAGGACGATCAGGGAACTCTTCTTGTACATGGTCCTCTCCGGATCAGAACGAGTATTTCGCGGTGATCGAGACGTTGTCGCGGTCGCGCATGGAGTTGCTCGAGCCGGCGCCGTAGTAGTTGGTGTACTGGGTGCCGACCTCGAAGGTGTTCAGGTAGCTGGCGTCGATACCGAGGGTGTAGGCCTTGCGGCCTTCGATGAAGTTGCCGGTGCGGTCGGAGTTGCCGCTGAAGTCCTCCTGGTAGACGGCATAGGGTGAAAGCTTCACCCCAGCGTAGACGTCGTTCCAGCTGCCGGTGAGCAACAGCGTGTAGCCGTAGCTGTCGCGGCTGATCTGCACATCGTCGTCGTTCCCACCGACGTAGGCCTTGTCCTGGGCGCCAACGAATTTGCGTTCGCTGCCATCCCAGGCGGTGTACTTCAGGCTGCTGCCACGGATGTGCTCGGATGCCAGTTCTGCCACGCCGGTCATGGAGTCGAAGCTCAGGTGCGGGCCGAAGTTGTAGATGGTCGACAGCGAGATGTTGTAGGTCTCGGCGCGTTCATAGTTCTCGAACAGGCTGCCACGGCACAATTGCTTGCCGGCCACTTCGGCGCAGGCCTGGCCGGCGGCCACGCTGCCGTCATAGAGATTGGTCTGGCCCAGCACGCCCTGGGTGAGCAGGTCACCGAGCAGGTCGTCGGTGGCAGAGATGCTGATCGGCATGTTCGGCCGGTAGGCGATCTCGCCGGACACCGAAGCATCGCCCAGTGTGGTGTTGAAGCTGAAGCCGTACATGCGGATGTCTTCGACGTAGTCACGGCGGGCTTCGGCGTTGCTCGCCATGTCCAGCGTGGCCAGTCCCGGCACCGCTTCGCCCAGGCCCAGTGGGCCGAGCAGGTTGTTCAACGCATCGACATCCACGCCCTGATAGTTGCGCAGATCAACGGCGACCTGCGGCTCCTTGGCGTGGTAGTTGACGAAGTAGAAGCCGAACTCGGTGGAGTTGAGCTCCTCCGCAATGTAGCGGAAGGCCACGCCGAACTGGCCGTCGTCGCGAGCCTCGATGTCCTTGCCGATGTTGGCCACCTTGAAGGTGCCGGTGTTCGGATCAAGGAAGGCGTTCGGGCCATGCGGCCCGTTGCCGAGCAGCCCCAGGGAAGCGACCGTCGGGTAGCCGGCCAGCAGTTCCTTGATCAGCGGGTCGGTCTCGGTGGTGTACGCCGTCTCGCCGCCATCGCTGAACAGGTCGGTATCGGAGAAGTAGGTGCCCACCGAGTCCAGGCGGGTCTCCTTCCACTTCCACTGGTAGAAGGCTTCCATGGACAGGTCATCGGTCAGGCCGAGGTTGAAGCTCAGCGCCTCCACCGGCACCAGCACTTCCTTGAGTTCCGAGCCCGGCAGGTGGAAGCGCGCGGCGTCGACCGGGTTGATGGTGTTGACGCCACCGCGGTAGAACACACCCTCGCCCCAGTTCAGCACCTGGCGGCCGACACGGCCGGTCAGCGGATGCTCGTCGACGTCCCAGCTACCGGACAGGTAGGCATCCAGCAACTCGGCCTTGCGACCCGCGATGTGGCGGGTGTCGTCGGTGAAGTGGTCGTCCTGCGGGTACGACTGGCTGGGGCGCACCACGCCGTCGGTGGTGCTGTAGTAGTCGTTGCGCTTGTCCATGATCTGCGTGTCGTAATAGGCGGTGCCACGCATGAACAGGCCGTAGTTCTGGTACTTGGCCGAAAGATCGGAAGTGAGCTTGAAGACCTGGGAAACCAGGCCGGTATCAAAGTTGCGGTTGCCGTCGTCGGCGTTGATGTCACTGATATTGCTCTTCTCGCGGCCCTGCACGCGCCACATGGCGCCGTAGGACAGCGTGCTGTCCAGCGAGCCGGTGATCTCGTTCTCGGCCAGCTTGAACTCCAGGGCCTGCGCCGACCCCGCTATCAGCAGCGGCAAGAGTCCCATCACCGCCCCCGCCCGCCGCGGCGCCCAGAAAATGGACGAGCGCGCACCCAATCGACTGTTCATAGACAGCATTACCTCCATGGCCAAGATTTATCGCCCCGGTCATTGCGGCCGGCGCTGTTCTTATTCGTCTCTCGGCTGCCGGCCGCCTCGGACAAGCCGGGCCACCGTGCAGTAACACTCCTGCCAGAGCGCTTGCGGGCGCTTTGGCCCCCTCTCCTCTTTTGCTTGCACGCCGGAAGTTGGGACTATCGTGCAGGCAAAGTAACAAACTGTTTCCCGCCTGCCAATGGAAAGGATGTAATCCGTGTCTTTCTTCCTGAAATGAAAAGCCCGACACAAGGCCGGGCTTTTTCATAGTGCGTGACTTACTCGACAGTGAAGGTCTTTTCCGCCAGCAGGCGATCACCCTGGAACACCATGAAGCGCCACTGGCCCTGCACCACTTCGTGGTTTTCGGTGAACTGGTAAGCCATCACGTCGGTGGGGGCACCCACCACCCGCTTCTGTACCACCTCGAACTTGTCATGGCGCTGACCATCCGGGGTCACCACGCCGGGGGTGAAATACAGCAGGGTCAAGGGCGTGTCGCCCTCCTGCTTGCCACTGAGCTGGTAGCGCATGCCGAACTTGGTACCCAGCTTGGCCGGCACGCGGGTGGTGGATTCGATCTCTTGCTCGCTACGGGTGAGCACGCGCTCGCCCGGCTGATAATCCTTGTAGCTGCTGACGAAAACGCCGTACTCGACCGGGCCGTTGACGCGCACCTCGGCAAAAGCCGAAGAAGCGAAAGCGGAAGCCAGGGAGAGAGCCAGGACTGCTGGCAGGCGGGAAATGGACATGTCGCGCTCCTTGTTGGGGTCCGCGCGAGGCTATGACATCGCCGTGACAGCCTGATGACAGCTTGACGCCGTGCGGGTCGGCGCCGTGCCAAGCGTCTATCATGCGTGGATCGGATCACTGGACACCATCATGAGCGACAGCCTGCTGACCATCCGCCCCCGCGCCGAAGACGTCGAGGGCGTGCCCATTCTCCGCCCCCTGCCTTCGGCCCAGCGCCGCAGCATCGGCCCCTTCGTGTTCTTCGACCACATGCTCGAAAGCAGCTTTGCCCCGGAACACGGAATGGACATCCGCCAGCACCCGCACATCGGCCTGTCCACCCTCACCTACCTGTTCGAGGGCCAGGTGCAGCACAAGGACAGCCTCGGCTCGGACCAGCGAGTGCTACCCGGCGATGTCAGCTGGATGACCGCAGGGCGCGGCGTCGCCCATGTGGAGCGCACCCCGGCCGACCTGCTGCACAGCGGCTCGCGCCTGCATGGCCTGCAGGTCTGGCTGGCCCTGCCGCGGGAGTTGGAAGGCTGCGAACCCAGCTACAGCCACCACGCCAGCGCCAGCCTGCCGGAAAGCGACAGCCTGGGCGTGCGCATCCGCATGATCGCCGGTGCCGGCTTCTGCCTGGAGTCGCCGGTACCGGTGCAATCGAAGACACTCTATGCGCACCTGCAATTGGCCGCTGGCGCGACCCTGGCGATCCCCGACGAACATCCCGAGCGCGCGCTATACCTGATCGAAGGCGAAGCGCTGCTGGACGATGAACCGCTGCCGCTGCACGCACTGGTGGTACTGCCCGAAGGCGAGACGTTCACCCTCTCCGCCTGCGGCGACTGCCTCGCGGTGATCATCGGTGGAGACCCGCTGGACGGGCCGCGGCGGATGAACTGGAACTTCGTCGCCAGCGACCCCGCCCTGATCGACAGCGCCCGCGCCCGCTGGGCCGCGCGCGACTGGCCGACAGTACCGGGTGAGCAGGAACGCATCGAACTGCCGCGCTAGCCGTCGAATTGAATAATCAATCAAGAACTGCCCGTGCAAGGAAGGAAATGACGCGTCGAATAAAGATTCCGACGCCGTTTTACGGCAGCATCGCCGCCCTCTAACGCCTGCCGTCGGCAGGGCTCCCCGTTCCTGGCCCAAGGAGTCCGTGATGGACCAGTCCAACGCCAACCGCCACACCAGCGCCCTGACCGTGCTGACCCTGCTGTTCTTCATGTGGGGCCTGATCACCTCGCTGAACGACATCCTCGTGCCGCACCTCAAGGCGGTCTTCACCCTGTCCTACGTGCAGGCCTCGCTGGTCCAGTTCTGCTTCTTCGGCGCCTACTTCATCATGTCCTTCCCCTCCGGGCGGCTGGTAGAAAAGCTCGGCTACAAGAGCGGCATCATCGTCGGCCTGGCCACCGCAGGGATCGGCTGCCTGCTGTTCTACCCGGCGGCCGGCGCGCAGTCCTACCCGTTCTTCCTCGCCGCGCTGTTCATCCTCGCCTCGGGCATTACCCTGCTGCAGGTCGCGGCCAACCCCTATGTGAACATCCTCGGCCCAGCCAGCACCGCTGCCAGCCGGCTGAACCTCACCCAGGCCTTCAACGCCCTGGGCACCACCGTCGGGCCGCTGGTGGGCTCGGTGACCATCCTCGCCATTGGCGCCGGCGCCGCCTCGCAAATCGGCAGCTCCGCCGCCAGCGAAGCGGATTCGGTGAAGACGCCGTACCTGGTGCTGGCCGGGCTGCTGTTCGCCATCGCCGTGCTGATCGCCCTGTTCCGCCTGCCGAAGATCCACCACGGCGAGCCCACGGACGGCGCTGCCGGGCAGAAGTCGATCTTCGCCCATCGCCACCTGGTGTTCGGGGTCATCGCGATCTTCTGCTATGTCGGCGCCGAGGTCTCCATCGGCAGTTACCTGGTGAGCCTGATGGGCCAGCCGGACATCGCCGGGCTACCGGCGGACCAGGCCGGCAAGTACCTGTCGTTCTACTGGGGCGGGGCCATGGTTGGGCGCTTCATTGGCAGCGCACTGATGCGCGCCATCGCACCGAATCGCCTGTTGGCCTTCAATGCGGTTGCCATCGCGGCGCTGATCGGCATCGCGCTGACCGCAGGCGGGCACGTCGCGATGTGGGCGCTGATCCTGATCGGCCTGTTCAACTCGATCATGTTCCCAACCATCTTCTCCCTCGCGCTGGAAGGCCTGGGCAACCTCACCAGCAAGGGCTCGGGCCTGCTCTGCATGGCCATCGTCGGCGGCGCCGTGATGCCACTGGTGCAGGCCTTCTTCGCCGACCGCATCGGCCTGCTGCCGTCCTTCGCCATCCCGCTGGTGTGCTACCTGTACATCGTCTGGTTTGGCGCCAAGGGTTACCGCGCCGACGAGCGCGCCACGCAGCGACCAGCCAACGCTCCCTGATCAGGGACCGCTGCGGAACAACAGGATTGTTGTAGGAGCGAGCTTGCTCGCGAACAATCTCCGCTGCGAGGCAAGGTTCGCGAGCAAGCTCGCTCCTACAAAGAGCCAATAAAAACGCCGCGCCTCCAATGGAGGCGCGGCGTTTTCGTTCACCGGGGGATTTCAGGCGCCGAAGCGCTCGTCCAGCAAGTCGAACATCGCCGCGAAGGCGCGACGCGCCACCTTGGCGTCGTACTGCATCTTGCCGGGGATCTGCGCGTGCGGATCGGTGAAGGAATGCGCGGCGCCGCCGTAGCTGGTGAGCGCCCAATCCACCTTGGCGTCGATCATTTCCTTGGCGAACTCCGTCAGTTGCTCGCGCGGCACGAAGGGGTCGATGGCGCCGTCGAGGACCAGTACCGATCCCTTGATGTTCCTTGCATCTGCCGGGTTCGGCGTATCCAGGGTGCCGTGGAACGACACGGCGGCCGCCAGCGGAGCGCCGTCACGGGCCAGCTCCAGGGAACAGCAACCACCAAAACAGAAGCCGAAGGTGGCCAGTTTCGTCGTATCCAGGGGCGCTTTGTCGGCCTGCTCCAGCAGGGTCTTGAGCGAGAGCTGCATGCGCTTGCGCAGCACCGCGCGGTCGTTCTTCAGCGGCATCATGGCGGCGCCGGCCTGTTCCGGGCCATTGGGCCGCACGTCCCTGCCATAGAGATCGGCCACCAGTACCACATAGCCGCGCTCGGCGACCTTGCGGGCAATGTCCACGGCGCCCGGGCTTACACCCATCCAGTTCGGCGCCATCAGCAGGCCCGGACGGGGCGCATTGCTGGCGGCATCGAATACCAGTTGCCCTTCGAAGGACACGCCATCGAGGCTGTAGGCGACAGGTTGCACGCTGATCTGGCTCATTCGGGTATTCCCCTTTCGCTTGTCGGTTTACTGCATCGGGTAGTGGAAAAACACAAAGCCCGCCGAGGCGGGCTTTGCTTCTGCTTCGAGCTTAGGCGGAAAGTTCCACCAGCAGCTTGTTCAGGCGGCGCACATAGGCAGCCGGGTCCTTCAGGCTGTCCCCCGCAGCCAGGGCGGCCTGGTCGAAGAGGATATGGGTCAGCTCACCGAAGCGGTCTTCGTCGGCTTCCGCATCGAGCTTCTCGATCAGCGGGTGGGCCGGGTTGAACTCGAAGATCGGCTTGGCTTCGGGCACCTTCTGCCCGCTGGCCTCGAGGATCTGGCGCATCTGCAGGCCCAGGTCCTGCTCGCCGATGGCGAGGATCGCCGGCGAGTCGGTCAGGCGGTGGGACACGCGCACCTCGGCGACTTCATCGCCCAGCGCGGCTTTCAGGCGCTCGGCCAGGCCTTCCTTCGCCTTGGCGATCTCTTCCTGGGCCTTCTTGTCCTCTTCGGAATCCAGGCTGCCCAGGTCCAGGTCGCCGCGGGCGACGTCGACCAGCTGCTTGCCGTCGAACTCCGGCAGGTAGCTCATCAGCCACTCGTCGATACGGTCGGTGAGCAGCAGCACTTCGATGCCTTTCTTGCGGAAGACTTCCAGGTGCGGGCTGTTCTTCACCTGGGCGAAGCTTTCGCCGGTGAGGTAGTAGATCTTGTCCTGGCCTTCCTTCAGGCGACCGATGTAGTCCGCCAGGGAAACGCTCTGCTCGCCGCTTTCGTCGCTGGTGGAGGAGAAACGCAGCAGGCCGGCGATCTTGTCCTTGTTGGCGAAGTCTTCGGCCGGGCCTTCCTTCAGCACCTGGCCGAAATTCTTCCAGAAGCCCTTGTAGGCCTCGGCGTCGTTGCTCGCCAGCTTCTCCAGCATGTCCAGGGAGCGCTTGGTCAGCGCGGACTTCATCGAGTCGACGATGGGGCCGGACTGCAGGATCTCGCGGGAGACGTTCAGCGACAGGTCGTTGGAGTCCACCACGCCCTTGATGAAGCGCAGGTACAGCGGCAGGAACTGGTCGGCCTGGTCCATGATGAACACGCGCTGCACGTAGAGCTTCAGGCCGCGCGGGGCCTCGCGGTGGTACAGGTCGAACGGCGCGCGGGCCGGCACGTAGAGCAGCGAGGTGTACTCGAGCTTGCCCTCGACCTTGTTGTGGCTCCAGGTCAGCGGGTTCTCGAAGTCATGGGCGATGTGCTTGTAGAACTCCTGGTATTCCTCGTCCTTCACCTCGGTGCGCGGACGAGTCCACAGGGCGCTGGCTCGGTTGACCACTTCCCACTCGGTTTCGGCCGGAGCTTCTTCGCCTGCCGACTCCTTCGGCAGCTCGATGGGCAGCGCGATGTGGTCGGAGTACTTCTTGACGATGTTGCGCAGGCGCCAGCCGTCGGCGAACTCGTCCTCGCCGTCCTTCAGGTGCAGGACGATGCGGGTGCCGCGTTCAGCCTTGTCGATGCTCGACACATCGAACTCGCCCTCGCCTTTCGACGACCAATGCACGCCCTCGCTGGCCGGAGCACCGGCGCGGCGGGTGAACACGTCCACCTTGTCGGCGACGATGAAGGCGCTGTAGAAGCCCACGCCGAACTGGCCGATCAGGTGGGAATCCTTCTTCTGGTCACCCGAGAGGTTCTTCAGGAAGTCGGCGGTGCCGGACTTGGCGATGGTGCCCAGGTGCGCGATGACCTCTTCGCGGCTCATGCCGATGCCGTTGTCTTCGAGGGTGACGGTCTTGGCGTCCTTGTCGAAGCTCACACGGATTTTCAGCTCGGCGCCGCCTTCAAGCAGCTCCGGCTTGGCCAGGGCTTCGAAACGCAGCTTATCGGCGGCGTCGGAGGCGTTGGAAATCAGTTCGCGAAGGAAGATTTCCTTGTTCGAATACAGGGAATGAATCATCAGGTGAAGCAGCTGCTTCACTTCGGTCTGGAAGCCCAGTGTTTCTTTTTGAGTCTCCGCGCTCATTGTTTCTCGCTCCGAGGATGACAAATGCCGCGTTGTGCGGCCGATGTCAGCGAGATGGGGGCTTCCCGAGCCAATTCAAGGGGTTGGGGAAAATTTGCCGGCGCGCTGAGCGGACGTACGCAGGCTGTGGGCTAGAGCGCGGGCAGCTCGATGTCGGTGATTTCACTGGGGCGCAGGGTGTAGCTGGCCTCCCCCGGCCCCTCGATGACCTGTCGAATCACGATGCGACCATCGGGGTTCAGCCCGACGAACACACCTTCGGCGATGCGTCCGCGCTCAGTGGTAACGCGCATGCTGCGGTTGACGTAACGGTGGGGAGCGGCCAGCAGGCGCTCCAGAGAGAGTCTGCCGCTTTCCGGCGCCTGCTGTAGCGGAGCGCTCGCTTTCGCGACAACGGGTGCCGTGACCGGTGCCGGTGCGGCGCTGACTGCCTTCAGCCTCGGGTAGCGGTCGTCGCGCACGCCCCAGCCGCGGGTCGGGCTCTTCTCCAGGGTCACCTGAAGATCCTGCCTCTCGCCGCCAGCCTCGATGGTCAACGGCACTTCCTGGGAAGCACGCTGGGCATCCAGGACCGGCATGCTGGCGATGGCGACATCGCGGCGGGCGAAGCGGCGCTGCAGGTAATCCTGCAACACGTAGCGCAGGGTATCGCGCGAGTCGAAACGGGTATCGACCTCCCCGTCGCGATAGCGCAAACGATCAGTGAAAACCTCAATGGTGCCCGACAGCGTGGTCTGCATCTCTGCCGGCAGCACCAGGTGGAAAGCGCCCTCCATGCGGTTGGGCGCCTTGGGCGTCAAGTCCAGGTGCAGGCTGTAGCCGCGCTGCAGCCGCACCGCTTCGGGCAGTTCCTGCCCCGGCGCGAGCCAACTGACTTCGATTTCCGGCAGGCGACCCTTGTCGTCAGGCAGCACGTCGAGCCTGATCGGGCCGCTGACAGGCGTCGCCAGGCGTACCTGAACTTCACGGTGAGCGTAGAAATCCTGGCCTTCACGCAGGCTGAGCACGCCGTCGATGAATTCAGCCTGCTCCGGGACGAACGGCTTGCCGTTCAGTTCACCGCGCAGGGCAATGGCCAGTTCGGGCTTGGCAACCGGCTCGGGTGTGAGCCATTCCAGGCGCAGAATGGCCTCCAGACGCGCGCTGTCCTGGCTGGCCAGCATCGTCAGGCCCACCACCAGCGGAATGCATCCCAGGCCACCGAGCGCGACCGCGCTGCGGGCGGGCCGCCAGTGGACCAGCACGAACAGCAGCGCCAGTGGCGGCAACAGGCTGGCGAGCCCCCAGAACAGGCTGCGCTCGAAGGCGCGGGCGACCAGCCAGACGTACCCGGCGAGGATCAGCAGCAGGCCGAGCAGGATCAGCAGCGTGTCCATTCAGGCGCCGTCGACCTTGAAGTGCGCACGGGCAGTGGCGATGGGTTCGGTACGGGTAGTCTGCCAGGCGGTGATGGCGACGTTCGCCACGCGCCGGCCCTGGCGCCAGACCTGGCACTGCGCGTAGGTATCGCGGAAGTGTCCGGCACGCAGGTAGTCGATGGAGAAGTCGATGATCTTGGGCATGTGCGGTATGCCCATGAACATCAGCAGGTGCAGCAGCGCCGATTGCTCCATGAAGCCGGCGATCACACCGCCATGCAGCGCCGGCAGCGTGGGGTTGCCGATGTTGTCGGGGTTTGCCGGCAAGTGGAAGATCGCGTCGTCGCCCAGGCGCAGGCAGCGGATGCCGAGCAGGCGGGCGTAGGGGATCATGTCCAGCAGCGGATCGTAGTTCTTGCTCTCGTGCGCGGCGCGCACCATGGCCTCGATATTCACCGTGCTCATCCCTGGCCTCCATCAACATCACGCTTAACAGTGCCGGCGGAAACCGCCTTGCCCATGCGCATGAAGGTGCCGACCACGTGGGCGATGGGCTCCGAAGGGTCGTCCTGATAGGCGTAGCCACGAGTGAAAATGATGTTCGGGGTGACCCGGTAGCACTCGGCGAACCCGTAGACGTCCTTGTGCGGCTGCGCCGGGTGCATGTAGTCGATGCGCAGGTCCAGGGTCGGGCATATCTCGAATTGCGGCAAAACGCAGACGGTAGAGATGCCGCAGGTGGTGTCCATCAGGGTGGTGATGGCGCCGCCATGGATCACGCCGGTTTCCGGGTTGCCGACAATGGCTTCGCTGTAGGGAAGCCGCAGGGTCAGGCCGGAAGCGTCGGCCGCGTGCGCGCTGATGCCCAGCAACTGGCAGTGGCGCAGCGCTGAAAGGAAGCGTTGGGCGCGCTCCAGGAGTGGGTTTTCGGACATGGAAGGGGTCGACCGATTGACTGCACGGGACCGCATCATACCCGGCCGTTGCCAGCGCTGCAGTGATGGAATACGGGGGCGCAGGAATATTCATTGAACTAATTCACACAACCTTTGCTCAAAGGGCTAACACCAGGAAAGCCGCACATGGAGGCTCCGCATGAAAAAAACCCTTCCCTTCGCTCTGCTGATCGTTGCCGGTCTCGGCCTTGCCGCCTGCGACAAGAAAGAAGAGCCGAAAGCACCGGCTGCGCCCGCTGCGACCGAGCAGCCGGCTACTCCGGCGCCGACCACCCCGCCGGCACCTGAAGCCTCCCCGGCTACTCCGGCTGCTCCGGCCACCGCGCCCCAGGAGCCCGCCGGCGGCGAGCAGAAGCAGTAACGCGCTTCCGCCGCACAGTACAAGGCCCGCATTCGCGGGCCTTGTCGTTTCTGCCGTTCATATCAGCCGCTGGGGGGAATATCGTTGTCCCGCGGCGCGTCGCCCTGGGGCGTCGGCGTGTAGACCATCACGTGGAGCACGCTGGAATGGAATTCGCGCTGGTACAGCACGCCCACGACTCCCGCCGTCACCAGCATGAATATCCACGGGTTGATGAACCAGGCCAGCATGGCCAGACCGAAATAGTAGGTGCGCAGGCCCTGGTTGAACTGGTGGGCCGCCAGCGACACCACCCGCGCCGCACGCTCGGCGAAGGATTTGCGCTCCAGCTCGCCGACATTGCGCTCCCCCACCATGGGCGCCGAGCCGATCAGCACCGCCGCAAAGTTGTACTGGCGCATGCACCAGCTGAAGGTGAAGAAGGCATAGACGAATACCACCGCCAGGCACAGCAGCTTGAGCTCTGACAGTCCACGGGTGGGTGGCGTAACGAAAGGCAGGTCCGCGAGAACCGAAATCGTGCGCTCCGCCGAGCCCAAGAGGGTCAGGATACCGGCGAGGATGATCAGGGTGCTGGAGGCGAAGAACGACGCGTTGCGCTCCAGGTTGCCGATCACACTGGCGTCCGCCACGCGGTTGTCACGCAGCAGCACGCGGCGCATCCAGTCCTGGCGATAGAGGTGCAGCACGCTGGCCAGGCACGCGGTGTCACGGGCTTTGGTCTTGGCGTAGCGGGTGTAGCCGATCCAGCAGAAGAGGAACCAGAGCATGGCGAGCAGGTTCCAGAAGTACTGGATGTCGAACAGATCGACGACGTCGGTCATGTTTGTCCTTGCGCGAAATTTTGAAGGAATACGCGGCAGATAGACGCCAGATATGCGGAGAAAGACACGGCGCCCCCCTGCAGGAGCGAGCTTGCTCGCGAACCGCGCCCACGCCGGTGTCTCCGGGGACTCCCTTCGCGAGCAAGCTCGCTGCTACCAGGTGCAGGCATGAAAAAAGGCCGCCTTGTGGGCGGCCTTTTTCATGGACGGCGGGATATCAGGCCATCGCTTCCTGGGGTTTGCCCAGCAGGCGGTCGATCACCACCATCACGGCCAGCATGGCGACCGAGGGGATCAGCCAGGCGAGGCCCTGTTCGGCCAGCGGCAAGTGCTCCATCCAGGCCGGCATCCAGGCATCGAGCTTGGCGCCCTTGAGCGCGTCGATGATGCCGAAGACGAAGGAGATCACCATCACCGGGGCGACGATACGGGTCTGCGAACGCCACAGGCTGGCGCAGAAGCTCAGCGCCACAAGCACGATGCACGGCGGGTAGATGGCGGTCAGCACCGGGATCGAGAACTGGATGAGCTTGGTCAGGCCCAGGTTCGACACCAGCAGCGAGAAGCCGGCAAGGATGACCACCAGGCTGCGGTACGACAGCGGCAGGATGCGGCAGAAGTACTCGGCGCAGGCGCAGGTCAGGCCCACAGCGGTCACCAGGCACGCCAGCGCGATGAGCACAGCGAGGAAGGTACTGCCCAACGAACCGAAGGTATGCTGCACGTAGGCGTGCAGGACGGCGGCGCCATTGGCGGCACCTGCGGCGATGTCGTGGCTGCCGGCGCCCAGGCGGAACAGGCTGATGTACACCAGCGCCAGGCCGACGCCGGCGATCAGGCCGGCGATGATGGCGTAGCGGGTGATCAGTCGCGGCGACTGCACGCCGCGGGAGCGGATGGCGTTGACGATGACGATGCCGAAGACCAGCGCGCCGAGGGTGTCCATGGTCAGGTAGCCATTGACGAAGCCCTGGGAGAACGCCGCGCTCTGGTACGCCGGCTCAGCGACGCCAATGGGACCAGCCGGCAGCATGAAGGCGGCGATGCCCAGTGCGGCCAGCGCAATGATCTTCAGTGGGGCGAGGAAGCGGCCGACGGTATCGAGCAGCTTGCCCGGATACAGCGAGATCACCAGCACGATCATGAAGTACACCAGGCTGTAGAGGAACAGCGGCAGCGCGCCCTCCCCGGTCAACGGCGCCAGGCCGACTTCGAAGGAGACGGTGGCGGTACGCGGGGTGGCGAACAACGGGCCGACCGACAGGTAGCAGACAGCCGCCAGCAGCCCACCGGCGACACGGCCGATCGGGTGGCTCAGGGTGTCCATCGCGCCACCGACCTTGGCCAGCGCCACCACGGTGATCACCGGCAGACCGACCGCGGTGATCAGGAAGCCCAGCGCCGCCATCCATACGTGCGGCCCGGACTGCAGACCCACGATCGGCGGGAAGATGATGTTGCCCGCGCCGACGAACAGCGCGAAGGTCATAAAACCAAGTGCCAGGATGTCCTGGCCTTTCAAGACTTTCATGAAGGGAAATACCACAGTGCTGAAACGGTTTCGTGGTCTCCCAAGGCACTTCGACCGTACAGACGTGACAAAGCCGCATCGGACGGGATTGGCCGGCTCACGCCTGGGCATCCTGTGATGCTGCTGTCATCGGTACGGTGATTTGTTCTTGGAAGTCCGATAGCAGAGGTTTTCCATGGGCTCGTGGCCCGGTTGCTCCTGCATTCTGGTTATCCCGCCATCCTTGACGGTCAGGAATCGCCGTCGCCTCCGGGTAGGATTTGACGGTGAGCGAGCCTTCCCTTGTGGGGAACGCGACGCTTCATATAGTTGCTAGCCTAACGATCTATTCCGATGAACTGCACTGACATACGTCAGATCGTCCGCGCAATGATCGGCGATGTCGCCTGAACGACACTTTGTAGACGCAGCCATAACGACAGAGGCCACCCGAAGGTGGCCTCTGTTGATGAACGGTTAAATAAGCGAGGCGCTTACTTGACCGCCCAGCCGGTCAGCTCGGCCAGGGCCTTGCCGATGTCAGCCAGGGAACGCACGGTTTTCACACCAGCGTCCTGCAGGGCGGCGAACTTCTCGTCCGCAGTGCCCTTGCCACCGGAGATGATGGCGCCGGCGTGGCCCATGCGCTTGCCGGGCGGTGCGGTTACACCAGCGATGTAGGACACCACCGGCTTGGTCACGTTGGCCTTGATGTAGGCAGCCGCTTCTTCTTCGGCCGAACCACCGATTTCGCCGATCATGACGATGGCTTCGGTTTTCGGGTCTTCCTGGAACAGCTTCAGGATGTCGATGAAGTTGGAGCCCGGGATCGGGTCACCACCGATGCCCACGCAGGTGGACTGGCCGAAGCCGGCGTCGGTGGTCTGCTTCACGGCTTCATAGGTCAGGGTGCCGGAACGCGACACGATGCCTACCTTGCCCGGCAGGTGGATGTGACCCGGCATGATGCCGATCTTGCACTCGCCGGGAGTGATCACGCCCGGGCAGTTCGGGCCGATCAGGCGTACGCCCAGTTCGTCGCACTTGACCTTGGCTTCCAGCATGTCGATGGTCGGGATGCCTTCGGTGATGCAGACGATCAGCTTGATGCCGCCGAAGGCCGCTTCCAGGATCGAGTCCTTGCAGAACGGAGCCGGAACGTAGATGACCGAAGCATCAGCGCCGGTAGCTTCCACGGCTTCCTTGACGGTGTTGAACACCGGCAGGCCCAGGTGGGTGGTGCCGCCCTTGCCGGGGGTCACGCCGCCAACCATCTTGGTGCCGTAGGCGATGGCTTGTTCGGAGTGGAAGGTACCCTGCGAGCCGGTGAAGCCCTGGCAGATGACTTTGGTGTCTTTATTGATCAGGACGCTCATTACTTACCCTCCGCGGCCTTGACGACTTGCTGGGCAGCGTCGGTCAGGCTGGTCGCCGCGATGATGTTCAGACCGCTTTCGGCCAGGACCTTGGCGCCGAGGTCGGCGTTGTTGCCTTCCAGACGAACGACAACCGGGATTTTCACGCCGACTTCTTTCACGGCGCCGATGATGCCTTCGGCAATCATGTCGCAGCGAACGATGCCGCCGAAGATGTTCACCAGAACGGCAGCGACGTTGCTGTCGGACAGGATGATCTTGAACGCTTCGGTCACGCGCTCTTTGGTGGCACCGCCGCCAACGTCAAGGAAGTTGGCCGGCTTGCCGCCGTGCAGGTTGACGATGTCCATGGTGCCCATGGCCAGGCCAGCGCCGTTGACCATGCAGCCGATGTTGCCTTCCAGCGCGACGTAGTTCAGTTCCCACTTCTGCGCATGGGCTTCACGAGCGTCGTCCTGGGACGGGTCGTGCATGGCGCGCAGTTTGGGCTGACGGTACATGGCGTTGGAGTCGATGTTGATCTTGGCGTCCAGGCAGTGCAGGTTGCCGTCTTTCTTGATCACCAGCGGGTTCACTTCCAGCAGCGCCAGGTCGTAGTCCTGGAACAGCTTGGCCAGGCCAACGAAGATGTGGGTGAACTGCTTGATCTGGTCGCCTTTCAGGCCCAGCTGGAAAGCCAGCTCGCGGCCCTGGTAGGGCTGAGCGCCAACCAGCGGATCGATGGTGGCCTTGAGGATCTTCTCAGGGGTCTCGTGCGCAACTTTCTCGATGTCCACGCCACCTTCAGTGGAGGCCATGAAGACGATGCGACGGCTGGAACGGTCGACAACGGCGCCGAGGTACAGCTCCTTGTCGATGTCGGTGCAGGATTCCACCAGGATCTTGCTGACCGGCTGGCCGTTGGCGTCAGTCTGGTAAGTCACCAGACGCTTGCCCAGCCAGTTGGCGGCGAACGCCTTGGCGTCCTCTTTGCTCTTGACCAGCTTCACACCGCCCGCTTTACCGCGGCCACCAGCGTGTACCTGGGCTTTAACGACCCACTCGGTACCACCGATTTTTTCACAGGCTTCTGCGGCCTCTTCGGGTGTGTCGACGGCGAAGCCCTTGGATACGGGCAGGCCGTACTCAGCGAACAGCTGCTTACCCTGATATTCGTGGAGATTCATGCTTGTCTACCGTTTTCGTCTTGGGTATTGCGCATTCGGCGCGGCGCTCGTGGCGCCACGCCACCTGTGACCGAGTCCCCCCTCGGGGGAGAAACGATCCGGCGGGTGGAAGGCAGCCCCTCGCAAAAGACTGCCGCCCTCCCCGCCGTGGTCCCGTTCCTTAGCGCTTCTTGCGGTTGGCGATGTGGATGGCGTGGCCATTCACTGCCAGGGCCGCTTCGTGCAGCGCTTCGGACAGAGTCGGGTGGGAGAAGACCATCATGCCCAGGTCTTCGGCACTGGTGCCGAATTCCATGCCGATCGCGCCTTGCTGTACCAGCTCGGCGGCGCTCGGGCCGATCACGTGGACGCCCAGTACGCGGTCGGTCTTGGCATCGGCGATGACCTTGACCAGACCGGTGGTGTCGTTGGCAGCCATGGCACGGCCGCTGGCGGCGAACGGGAAGGTGCCAACGTTGACTTCAACGCCTTCGCCTTTCAGTTGCTGCTCGGTCTTGCCGACCCATGCGATTTCCGGGTGGGTGTAGATCACCGACGGAATCAGGTCGTAGTTCATCTGGGCCTTGTGGCCGGCGATGCGCTCGGCAACCATCACGCCCTCTTCCGAGGCCTTGTGCGCCAGCATGGCGCCGCGGACCACGTCACCGATGGCGTAGACGCCCGGAACGCTGGTCTTGCAGTGGTCGTCGACGTAGATGAAGCCACGCTCGTCCAGGGTCACGCCGCTGTCTGCGGCCAGCAGGTCGGTGGTTACCGGGCGACGGCCCACGGCCACGATCAGCTTGTCGAAGGTTTCCTTCTGCTCGCCGTTGGCGTCAGTGAAGGTCACGGTGACTTGCTTCTTCTTCACGTCCGAACCAGTGACGCGAGCGCCCAGGCGGATGTTCAGACCTTGCTTGCTCAGGACCTTCAGGGCTTCCTTGGCGATCTGCTCGTCGGCAGCCGGCAGGAACTTGTCCAGGGCTTCCAGAACGGTGACTTCAGCGCCCAGGCGAGCCCAGACCGAACCCAGCTCCAGGCCGATGACGCCAGCGCCGATCACGCCCAGCTTCTTCGGTACGCTTTGGAATTCGAGAGCGCCGGTGGAGTCGACGATCACGTCTTCGGTCAGCGGAGCCGGCGGGATTTCAACCGGCTTGGAGCCCGACGCGATGATGATGTTGTCGGCTTCCAGAACCTGGGTCTTGCCGTCCAGACCGGTCACTTCGACCTGCTTGTTGGCCAGGACCTTGCCGTGGCCTTCGAAGGAAGTCACGCCATTGGCCTTGAACAGGGTGGCGATGCCGCCGGTCAGGTTCTTCACGATGTTGGCCTTGCGGGCAACCATCGCCGGAACGTCCATCTTTACGCCGCCGGTGGAGATGCCGTGGACCTCGAAGCCCTCTTTGGCTTCCTTGTACTTCCAGGAGCTGTCCAGCAGTGCCTTGGAGGGAATGCAGCCTACGTTCAGGCAGGTACCGCCGAGGGCAACCTTGCCCTCTTTACCGATGTACTTCTCGATGCAAGCGGTCTTCAGGCCGAGTTGGGCGGCACGGATGGCGGCTACGTAGCCGCCGGGGCCGGCACCAATCACAACCACGTCGAATTTCTGGCTCATGTCTCAATCCTTATTCCGGTGAAGCGGACGGCCCCTCGCGGGGCCGTCGTGTAGTACGGGGCCGTCGTGTGAACTGACGTATCAGACGTCGAGCAGCAGGCGAGCCGGATCTTCCAGCAGATCCTTCATGGTGACCAGGAAGCTTACCGCTTCCTTGCCATCGATCATGCGGTGATCGTAGGACAGCGCCAGGTACATCATCGGCAGGATGACCACTTGACCGTTAACGGCCATCGGGCGCTCCTGGATCTTGTGCATGCCGAGGATGGCGGTCTGCGGCGGGTTGACGATCGGAGTCGACAGGAGAGATCCAAATACGCCACCGTTGGAAATGGTGAAAGTACCACCGGTCATGTCTTCGATGGACAGCTTGCCGTCTTTGGCTTTCTTGCCGAAGGTGGCGATGCCGTTCTCGATCTCGGCCAGGCTCATGAACTCGGCGTTACGCAGAACCGGTACGACCAGACCGCGGTCGCTGGAAACTGCCACACCGATGTCCTGGTAGCCGTGGTAGACGATGTCGTTGCCGTCGATCGAGGCGTTGACGCCCGGGAAGCGCTTCAGGGCTTCGGTGGCGGCCTTGACGAAGAAAGACATGAAGCCCAGGCGAACGCCGTTGTGCTTCTTCTCGAACAGGTCCTTGTACTTGTTGCGCAGGTCCATGATCGGCTTCATGTTGACTTCGTTGAAGGTAGTCAGCATGGCCATGGAGGACTGGGCTTCGACCAGACGCTCGGCAACCTTGGCACGCAGGCGGGTCATCGGAACGCGCTTCTCGACGCGGTCGCCAGCGGCAAACACGGGAGCGGCAGCAGCCGGAGCAGCAGCCTTGGCGGCCGGAGCGGCAGCCGGGGCGTTCTTCTTGGCTTCAACAGCGGCTACGACGTCTTCCTTGGTCACACGACCACCCTTGCCGGTGCCGGCCAGGCTGTTCGGGTCGATGCCATTCTCTTCGGCCAGCTTGCGGGCGGCCGGCGAGAGGATGTTGTCGTCGCCAGCGGCGGCAGCCGGGGCAGCAGCGGCCGGAGCGGCAGCCGGGGCCGAAGCAGCAGCCGGAGCGGCAGCGGCAGCACCGCCTTCGCTCAGCTTGCCCAGCAGTTCGTTGGAGAGAACAGTGTCGCCTTCGTTCTTGACGATCTCAGCCAGGACGCCGTCGGCCTCGGCCAGTACTTCGATCACGACCTTGTCGGTCTCGATGTCGACGATCAACTCGTCACGCTTGACGGCTTCACCGACCTTCTTGTGCCAGGTTGCGACGGTGCCGTCGGCAACCGATTCCGGGAAGGTTGGGGCTTTGATTTCGATAGCCATTATGTGTGTTTCCTTAAATTCGGTATCAACTGCGCGTTGGCGTTAAACGGTGAAGGCGTCCTGCAGCAGTTTTTCCTGCTGCTCGGCGTGCATCGAAGCGTAGCCGCAAGCCGGAGCTGCCGAGCCTTCGCGGCCCGCGTATTCCAGGTTGAGACCTTTCTTGTGCGCGGCGATGACACGACGCATATGGTGCTGCGAGCAGAACCAGGCGCCCTGGTTCATCGGCTCTTCCTGGCACCAGACGATGTGCTTGAGGTTCTTGTACTGCGACAGCACCTCGGTCAGATCGTCTTCCGGGAACGGATACAGCTGTTCGATACGAACGATCGCGATGTTCTCGAGACCTTCGGCACGACGCTTCTCCAGCAGGTCGTAGTACACCTTGCCGCTGCACAGCACGATGCGGTCGACTTTCTTCGGATCCAGGCTGTCGATCTCGTTGATCACAGTCTGGAACGAACCGTCGGCCAGATCTTCCAGGGTCGAGATGGCCAGCTTGTGACGCAGCAGCGACTTCGGAGTCATCACGATCAGCGGCTTGCGCAGCGGACGGATCACCTGACGGCGCAGCATGTGGTAGACCTGGGCCGGGGTAGTCGGCACGCAGACCTGGATGTTCTGCTCGGCGCACAGCTGCAGGTAACGCTCCAGACGCGCGGAGGAGTGCTCCGGACCCTGGCCTTCGTAACCGTGCGGCAGCAGCATGGTCAGACCACACAGACGTTGCCATTTGGTCTCGCCGCTGGTGATGAACTGGTCGATCACGACCTGCGCACCGTTGGCGAAGTCACCGAACTGGGCTTCCCAGGTCACCAGCGCGTTCGGCATGGTGGTGGCGTAGCCGTATTCGAATGCCAGTACTGCTTCTTCCGAGAGGTAGGAGTCGTACAGGCTGACGCGCGGCTGACCTTCGAACAGGTTGGCCAGCGGAATGTAGACCGAGTCGTCCTTCTGGTTGTGCAGCGCCGCGTGGCGGTGCGAGAAGGTGCCGCGGCCGACGTCCTGGCCGGTCATGCGCACCGGGTGACCTTCGAACAGCAGGGTGGCGTAGGCCAGGTTCTCGGCGAAGCCCCAGTTGATGGGCATGCCGCCGGCAGCCATCTTCGCGCGGTCTTCGTAGATCTTCTGCACCTGACGCTGCATGACGAAGCCGTCCGGGGTCTCCAGCAGCTTGGCGGAGAGGTCCTGCAGGGTCTTCAGGTCGAAGCGGGTGTCGTGTCGCGCGGTCCAGGCATGGCCCACGTACGGACGCCAGTCGACGAAGAGCTCCTTGTTGGGCTCCTTCACCAGGCTCTTCACCACGTGCTGGCCGTTGTCGAGAGCGTCGCGGTATTCGTCGACCTTCTCCTGAGCCTGCTCGGTGGTCTGCACGCCGGCTGCGATCAACGCGTCGGCATACAGGTCACGGGTGGTGCGCTGCTTGGCGATCTGCTGGTACATCAGCGGCTGGGTGCCGCTCGGCTCGTCGGCCTCGTTGTGGCCGCGCCGGCGGTAGCAGACCAGGTCGATGACCACGTCACGCTTGAACTGCATGCGATAGTCAACGGCCAGTTGGGTCACGAACAGGACCGCTTCCGGATCGTCGCCATTCACATGGAAGATCGGCGCCTGGATCATCTTCGCCACGTCGGTCGCGTACTCGGTGGAACGAGCATCGTCCTGACGGCTGGTGGTGAATCCGACCTGGTTGTTGATCACGATGTGGATGGTGCCGCCCGTCTTGTAGGCACGGGTCTGCGACATCTGGAAGGTTTCCATGACCACGCCCTGCCCCGCGAAGGCAGCATCGCCGTGGATGGAGATCGGCACGACCTTGTCGCCGCTGCCGTCCTTGCGACGGTCCTGGCGAGCGCGTACCGAGCCCTCGACCACCGGGGAAACGATTTCCAGGTGCGAGGGGTTGAACGCCAGGGCCAGGTGCACTTCGCCGCCGCTGGTCATGACGTTGGAGGAGAAGCCCTGGTGGTACTTCACGTCACCCGAGCCCATCTCGACCAGCTTCTTGCCTTCGAACTCGTCGAACAGCTCGCGCGGGTTCTTGCCCAGGGTATTGACCAGGACGTTCAGACGGCCGCGGTGGGCCATACCGATGACGATTTCCTTCACACCATAGGAGCCGGAGCGCTGGATGATCTCGTCAACCATCGGGATCAGGCTCTCGCCGCCTTCCAGGCCGAAGCGCTTGGTGCCCGGGTACTTGGTGCCCAGGTACTTCTCCAGGCCTTCTGCAGCGGTCAGGCGCTCCAGCAGGTGAGAGCGGGCGTCGGCGGAGTACGTCGGACGGCCACGGACGCTTTCCAGGCGCTGGGCGAACCAATGGCGCTGCTCGGAATCGACGATGTGCATGAACTCGGCGCCGATGGTGCTGCAGTAGGTCTGCTTCAGCGCATCGATGATTTCACGCAGGGTCGCTTCTTCCTTGCCGATGTAGAGCTCACCGGTACGGAAAGTAGTGTCGAGGTCTGCAGCGGTGAGCCCGTAGTGTTCGAGCGACAGATCGGAGGGAGCGGTACGCACCCAGAGACCCAGCGGATCGAGCGATGCTGCCTGATGTCCACGCAGACGGTATGCCAGGATCAGACGCAGGACTTCAACCTGCTTTTTCTCGTGCTCGGTGCTTACGCTGCCAGCGGAAACAGGCGCAGCGCGGCGCTGGTTCTTGGCCAGGAGTACGAAATGATCACGGATAGAGGAATGCGAAACGTCGGGGGCAGGATTGCCGTCGGCAGGAAGCTTCTGGAAGTACGTGCGCCACTCTTCTGGCACAGCGTTCGGGTCGTGCAGGTAGAGCTCGTAGAGCTCTTCGACGTAGGCAGCGTTTCCACCGGATAGATGGGCACTGTTCCACATCCGCTGCATTACGCTTTCGTGCATGCTTGGTCACCCTCGGTAAGGGGACTCCACCTGTGGAACCTCTGGCGCGAAGTCAAACACAGCGACTTCAAGCCACCGATTCCCGCAGATAGTCCGGGTACCAGCCCGGATGCCCCTGCTGGTCATATATACGTTTTCAAAACAGGACCCCCGCTTTGTGGGCTTGGGTCCTAAGGACTGTACCGCCGGACAATATTCCGGCGGCACAGGTGTCGCTCTTTCATGATCTTTGGGCACAAGGCCCGCAGATCAAGTACCGCTCTGCAGCAGCATGTTACGGATGTGACCGATTGCCTTGGTGGGGTTCAGACCCTTCGGGCAGACGTTCACGCAGTTCATGATCCCGCGGCAGCGGAAGACGCTGAACGGGTCATCCAGGCTCGCCAGGCGCGCCTGAGTTTCGGTGTCACGGCTGTCGGCCAGGAAGCGATAGGCCTGCAGCAGCGCGGCGGGACCCAGGAACTTGTCGGGGTTCCACCAGAACGACGGGCAGGAGGTCGAGCAGCAGGCGCACAGGATGCACTCGTACAGACCGTCCAGCTTCTCGCGCTCTTCCGGGCTTTGCAGACGTTCGATGGCCGGAGCTGCATATTTGTTCTGCAGGAACGGCTTCACGCTCTCGTACTGCTTGTAGAAGATGCGCATATCGACGACCAGGTCACGGATGACCGGCAGGCCCGGCAGCGGACGCAGAACCAGCTTGCCGCCCTTCAGGCCAGCGGCCGACAGGGGGGTGATGCAGGCCAGGCCGTTCTTGCCGTTGATGTTCATACCGTCGGAACCGCACACGCCTTCACGGCAGGAACGACGATAGGAGAAGCCCTCGTCCTGTTCCTTGATCAGCGCCAGCACGTCCAGGACCATGATGTCCTTGCCGTCGGTATCGACCTGGAAGTCCTGCATGTAGGGTGCAGCGTCCTTCTCAGGGTTGTAGCGGTAAACACTCACTTGCAACATGGCGGGCACCCTTAGTAAGTACGAACCTTGGGTTCGAATGCCGGAACAGTTTTCGGCGCGAAGTTGACGGCACGCTTGGCTACACGCTTCTCACCCGGGAAGTACAGGGTGTGGCACAGCCAGTTCTCGTCATCGCGCTCCTCGAAGTCTTCACGGGCATGCGCGCCGCGGGACTCTTTGCGGGCTTCTGCCGCAATCGCAGTGGCTTCGGCCACTTCGAGGAGGTTCTGCAGTTCCAGCGCTTCGATACGCGCCGTGTTGAATGCCTGGCTCTTGTCGTTGATCTTGACGGTAGCGATACGCTCACGCAGATCAGCCAGCTGAGCGATACCTTTCTGCATGTACTCGCCGGTACGGAACACACCGAAGTAGTTCTGCATGCAGGATTGCAGCTCGCGCTTGAGCGGAGCGACTTCTTCGCCGCTGGTGCGCTCGTTCACGCCGTTCAGGCGCTTGAAAGCGGATTCCAGGTCGGACTCGGAAGCCTGGCGGTGCTCGATACCGTCCTTGAGCGCCTTCTCCAGGTGCAGACCGGTGGCACGACCGAACACAACCAGGTCGAGCAGCGAGTTGCCGCCCAGGCGGTTGGCGCCGTGTACCGATACGCAGGCCACTTCGCCTACGGCGAACAGGCCTTCGATGATCTGCTCGTTGCCATTGGCATCGGTGGTCAACGCCTGGCCATGAATGTTGGTGGCAACGCCGCCCATCATGTAGTGGCAGGTCGGGATAACCGGGATCGGAGCGACAACCGGGTCGACGTGAGCGAAGGTCTTGGACAGTTCGCAGATGCCAGGCAGGCGGCTGTGCAGAACTTCTTCGCCGAGGTGGTCGAGCTTCAGCAGTACGTGGTCCTTGTTCGGGCCCACGCCGTTGCCGGCGATCACTTCTTTAACCATGGAGCGGGCGACTACGTCGCGGCCGGCCAGGTCCTTCGCGTTCGGAGCGTAACGCTCCATGAAACGCTCGCCATGGGCGTTGATCAGGTAGCCACCCTCACCGCGGCAACCTTCGGTGACCAGTACGCCAGCGCCGGCGATGCCGGTCGGGTGGAACTGCCACATCTCGATGTCCTGCACCGGAACGCCAGCGCGCAGGGCCATGCCGATGCCGTCACCGGTATTGATCAGGGCGTTGGTGGTGGAGGCGTAGATACGGCCGGCACCGCCAGTGGCCAGGACCACGGCTTTGGAGCGGATATAAACGGTGTCGCCGGTTTCAATGTCGATGGCGATGACGCCAACCACATGACCGTCCTGGTTCTTCACCAGATCGACCGCGTACCACTCATTAAGGAAGGAAGTACCGTTCTTCAGGTTGGCCTGATAGAGGGTGTGCAGCAGGGCGTGACCGGTACGGTCGGCAGCGGCGCAAGTACGCGCAGCCTGGCCGCCCTTGCCGAAGTCCTTGGACTGGCCACCGAACGGACGCTGGTAGATGCGGCCCTGCTCGGTACGGGAGAACGGCAGGCCCATGTGTTCCAGTTCGAACACGGCTTCCGGGCCGACGGAGCACATGTATTCGATAGCGTCCTGGTCACCGATGTAGTCGGAGCCCTTGACGGTGTCGTACATGTGCCAGCGCCAATCGTCGTTCGGGTCGGCCGAAGCGATGGCGCAGGTGATGCCGCCCTGGGCGGATACGGTGTGCGAACGGGTCGGGAAGACCTTGGTCACCACGGCAGTCTTGTGACCACCCTGGGCCAGTTGCAGTGCGGCACGCATGCCGGCGCCGCCGCCACCAACGATGATGGCGTCGAAGGAAAGAGTACGAATGCTAGCCATGGATCAGTTACCCCAGAGAATCTGCACACCCCAGACGAAGAATGCGAACATGGCCATGCCGCATACCGCCTGGACGAGGAAACGCACGACGGTCGCGGACTTGCCCAGCGCCATCGGAGTCAGGTAGTCGGTGGTGATGGTCCACATACCGACCCATGCGTGCACGCTCAGGGAAACCAGCGTCAACAGGCTGAAGATCTTCATCAGGCTGTGGGAGAACAGACCATGCCACTCGGCGTAGGTGATGCCCGGGTGAGCGATCAGGAAGCCCAGCAGGAAGAGAACATAAGCCGCGAGAACGACCGCGGAGACGCGCTGGACCATCCAGTCATAGAGACCCGAACGCGACAAGTTAGTGACGTTAGTTACCATACCCATACCCCCGCCAGAACGATCAGCACCACTGCGACAGCGATGACGATTTTCGAACCACGCTTACCGCCTTCCAGTGTTTCGCCAATACCTGCGTCCATGACGAGGTGACGAATACCGGCTACCAGGTGGTACAGCAGCGCAGACAGCAGGCCCCAAATCACAAGCTTGACCAACGGATGGGTCAGACACGCCTTCACCTGCTCGAAGCTGTCTTCCGATGCGAGGGAACGATCCAGTGCGAACAGCAGCACTGCGATGCCCACGAACAGAATGACGCCAGAGATACGGTGGAGAATCGACGTGTAAGCAGTGATAGGGAGTTGGATGGTCCTTAGGTCTAGGTTTACGGGTCGTTTGCTATTCACGGCTTTTTTCACACTGAGAGCCCTTCTATGGATCAGGGCTAGTTGTCGGGAGGTGCACTTGTCAGGTACCCATCACCTTCGGGAGTGACAACCACCAATCAAGCGAGGCCGGACGGCCCTTGGCGGCTGGTCGCCGAGTATAGACAGTTAGGCCCCTAATGACAACGGAAAGACCTTCACCTAAGGACTAATTGCCGCACCCCCCGAAAAGGCGTAAACAGGCAATTTTTTTCGCCAAAACAGAGGCTTGGAGGAGCCAATCTTCTCCGATTGTGCAAATTGACATTCGGATTTATCTCTCTATAGTGGTGCGGGCCCTGCGTGGGGGGTCGTACAGATGATTTCAAGCATAAATAGGAGGCCATCATGGCTGACAAAAAAGCGCAGTTGATCATCGAGGGCGCTGCCCCCGTCGAACTGCCTGTCCTCTCCGGCACGCTGGGTCCCGATGTTGTCGACGTGCGGGGCCTGACCTCCACGGGTCACTTCACTTTCGACCCCGGCTTCATGTCCACTGCCTCCTGCGAGTCGAAGATCACCTACATCGATGGTGATAAAGGTGTGCTGCTGCATCGCGGCTACCCGATCGAACAGCTCGCCGAGAAGTCCGACTACCTGGAAACCTGCTACCTGCTGCTCAACGGCGAACTGCCCACTGCCGAGCAGAAGGAAAAGTTCGTCGGCACCATCAAGAACCACACCATGGTTCATGAGCAGCTGAAGACCTTCTTCAACGGTTTCCGCCGTGATGCGCACCCGATGGCCGTGATGTGCGGCGTTATCGGTGCCCTCTCCGCCTTCTATCACGACTCCCTGGACATCAATAATCCGAAGCACCGGGAAGTCTCGGCGCATCGTCTGATCGCCAAGATGCCGACCATCGCTGCCATGGTGTACAAGTACTCCAAGGGCGAGCCGATGATGTACCCGCGCAACGACCTGAACTATGCAGAAAACTTCCTGCATATGATGTTCAACACCCCGTGCGAGACCAAGCCGATCAGCCCTGTGCTGGCCAAGGCCATGGACCGCATCTTCATTCTGCACGCCGACCACGAGCAGAACGCCTCCACCTCCACCGTGCGCCTGGCGGGCTCCTCGGGCGCCAACCCGTTCGCCTGTATCGCCTCGGGCATCGCCGCCCTGTGGGGACCGGCTCACGGCGGTGCGAACGAAGCTGTTCTGCGCATGCTGGACGAGATCGGTGACGTATCGAACATCGAGAAGTTCGTGGCCAAGGCCAAGGACAAGAACGATCCGTTCAAGCTGATGGGCTTCGGCCACCGCGTCTACAAGAACTTCGACCCGCGCGCCAAGGTCATGAAACAGACCTGCGACGAGGTTCTCCAGGAGCTGGGCATCAACGACCCGCAACTGGAACTCGCGATGAAGCTGGAAGAAATCGCCCGCCACGATCCGTACTTCGTGGAGCGCAACCTCTACCCGAACGTGGACTTCTATTCCGGCATCATCCTGAAGGCCATCGGCATTCCGACCAGCATGTTCACCGTGATCTTCGCCCTGGCACGTACCGTGGGCTGGATCTCGCACTGGCAGGAAATGCTCTCCGGTCCGTACAAGATTGGCCGCCCGCGTCAGCTGTACACCGGCGCCACCCAGCGCGACTTCGTGGACCTCAAGGCCCGCTAAGCGCTACGGCGTTAGAGAAAGGCCGCCTTCGGGCGGCCTTTTTTATTGTCGCGGGCAATGCTTCGCCTTCCTGTAGGAGCGAGCTTGCTCGCGAACAGCCCTCTGCAACACCTGCGTCAGGCGATTCGCGAGCAAGCTCGCTCCTACGAAGAACCTCACCGACGCGCCACGACAGGAACGAAAAAGCCGCCCGAAGGCGGCTTTTTCATGGAGGGGAACGAGTGCGCCGTTTACTTCTCGGCGGCGCTGCGCAGGCCCTTCAGGGTATTCATCGGCGCATCGACCACGAAGCTGTTGGCCAGCCACGACGGAATGCTGCCACCCGGCTCGGTCTGCACCTGGTAAGTCACTTCGGTCACGCCGGCGCCCTTGGGGACCAGCTTCCACTCGCCGATCAGCTTCGGCACGCGGATTTCGCCCTTCTCTTCCGGAATGTAGGTCGGCTCGGCCTTCAGGTGGCGGATCAGGCCGCCGTCAGCGGTCTTTTCGGTGGTCACATGGATCACCACGTCGCGGCCGGTCACCGGCCAGGGCATGTCGATCTTCGAGTAGGTCCAGGAATTGTCGCCTTCGGTTTTCAGCAGGCGCATTTCGGCACAGGCGTGGATCCACTTGCAGGAACCGGCCACGTCCTCCTGCAGGGCGTTGATCTTGGCCACATCGGCCTTGATGTCGACGACGCCACGGTAGGCCTTGTACTTGGAGCCTGCCACAGGGCTGAGGAAGACCTTCACTCCGTCTTCTTCCTTCTCCAGCTTCCAGTCTTCCGCCAGGGCAGCACCGGCAAAGCCCATCACGGCAGTGGCCAGCAGGGTCATACGCAATACACCACGCATCGTCTTACCTCTCTTTATTCTTGATCTTGTGGGGGCAGCAAATGCCGCCGCCCCGTCGCAATCCGCGGTCTTGAGCGGGTCGGGGCGTCAGTATGGACCGCGAAAACGTGACTTCCAAGTCACATCAGGCGGCGGTGATGCGTTCCCACTCGGTGAGTATCTGCAACGCCTGCTCGCTACTGCTGCCGCAGGCGTCGGCGTCCGCATCGAAGGCCGCACAGACCTTTGGACGTCGCGAGTCGCCGAATAGTTTGCACAGATTGCGTTCATCCAGCTGCACGCAGCGCACGCCCGCCGGTTTGCCGTCGGGCATGCCGGGGATGGGCGAGGAAATCGATGGCGCGATGCAACAGGCGCCACAGCCGATACGGCATTGCATGGATGAACTCTCTACTCGACTTCAAGGATTGGAGCGCAGCAGCCCCTGTTCGCGCAGCGCCGCCACCAGGCGTTCGCCGTCGGCAGAACCAGCGCGGTAGAACACTGCTGGCTCACCAATCGGCGTGGGAACTTCGACCGCCTCGCCAGCAGCCACCTCGAAAGTGCTGCCGCTCCACAGGTGAACCCAGCGACCCTCGGGCAACGCCACGTTCAGACGCTGCACGCCAGGCTCCAGCACCGGGGCCACCAGAAATTGGTCGCCGAGCATATAGCTCGTCGGGGTTTCCGCCAAGCTGGCCGGATCAGCGGGGAATTCCAGCCACAGCGGACGCACCAGCGGCCAGCCATGCTGCGCCGCCTCGTCCATCAGGCGCTGACGGTACGGAGCCAGCTCACGGAACACCATGGCGAAGCGCTGCAACTGCGCGACCGTGGCGGGCGTACTGTAGGCTTGCACATTGTCGTCCGGACGATTGCCCTCGTGGGTCCGCAGCAGACTGGTGAACGCGGAGAACTCCATCCAGCGCAGCAGCAGTTCCTCGCTTCGATGGTAGTTCCTGATCGGGCTACTGATAGTGGTGTAACCGCCGGTGTCGCTGTGATTCAGGCTGAAACCGGATACGCCGCCGGACAGCAACCCCAGTAGCGCGCTGTGCAGGCCATCGTCGGCATCCCAGGTCACCAGTTGGTCGCCCAGCCATAGGCTGGTGGTCAGGCCGGGGCTTCGGCTGTATGCCGAACGCATGAAGAACAACAGGTCGCCGGCGCCCTCCTCGTCCACCAGTTGCCGATTGAGCTTCGCCCACAGCTCCGGATAGCGATTGTGCAGCGCCGCAGCTGATTCGCCGGATGCCAGCTTCGCGTCGTAAGGCAGCGCCTCGCCGAAGTCAGCCATCCAGCCGGAGAAGCCGGCGCCGAGCATTTCCTCACGCATCACCCCACGCAGCCAGTCAGCCGCCTGGGGATTGCTCAGGTCGACCAGCCCTGCGCTGAAGCTGGTGTTCTGCAACAGCAACGGCTGTCCCTGTTGATCCAGGGTCAGATAGCCGTGTTCCACTGCCTCGCGGTAGAGATTGCGGGTCGTCCCGCCTTTCTCCGTCGTGTCCACCAGGAAGGGATTCACATAGGCCAGGCTGCGAATGCCCTTGGCCCGCAGTTCAGTATTGAACGCCGACCAGCCCGGATAGCGCGCGCCATCCAGCACCCAGTTCCACCACAGCTGCTTGCCGAAGCTGGTGGTGCGCTGGCCGACCCAATCCTGCACCCAGACACCGGCCAACGGCACCCTCGCCTGCTCCAGTTGCTGGACGATGCCACGTACACGCTCAGTACCGCCTTGCAGCCCGAGGATCGCGCCCTGCTGGGTCCAGGCCGGCAGCGGCGGCATACGTCCGACCACCGAGGTGTGCGCCTCGATCAGGGCTTTGGGGCTGCTGCCTTTATAGAAGTGGGCCTGGAGCTTGCCGGCATGTACCTCCAGCGCCACCCGCTGGTCGTCGCGAAGGTCGAAGACCTGGTACTCCGCTGCCTCGCTGAAGAAGCCGTGCAAGCGCGAAGTGAGATAGAAAGGTACTGGCGCGTAGGTGGTCCACCAGTCGCCACCGGCGCGGCTCGTCAGGTCGGCGGCCAGCGTGATCGGCTGCAGCCCCCGCCCCACACCCTGTTCCTGCACCAGGATCGGCAGACGGCGCCCGCTCAGATCGAAACGGGTGAACTGCTCACCGAACCCATGAAACTGCTCGTCTTCCTCCCGCGCCCACGCCAGATAGAGACGGTTCAGCGCCGGGTCGCCCAGGCTCACGTCCATCACTACGCCACGTTCGCCATCAGCGCGCAGCGCAACGGTATAAGGCGCCTGCCGGCCATCGGCACAGCTGAGCGTACCGGAGATCAGCAACCTGTCCGCTTCAGCACGCACGGCAGCCAACTGTTGCTGGCGGCACAGCAACTCGCGGTGTTCGTGGACGAACATCGCGCCGCGATGCTCTTCAGCCGCGACGCGACCGATGCCGGCGGCCAGAAATCCACCATGGGTCTGCCACAGCGTCTGCGCAGGATGCTCGCCCGCGCGCAGGGTGAAGGAGGCGCCGTCCCACTCCAGGCGATAGTCACCCAGACGCCAACTCTGCCCAGGCGCCATGGCCGGAGCCACCGTCAGCTGTGCCCATACCGGCCGCTGCTGCCACCACTGCCAACCTTTCCAGCCGCCCAATACCAGCAACCCCAGCAGCACCGCTGCCGTTCCCCGCAATACCAACCTGATCAAATCCCCGCCCCTTGGCTGTCGCGTCGCGCATCCAGTAGGCTCAGGCGCAGTCCCCCACTGGAGCCGCTGCCATGCCGGTCTGGCTGCAAACCGCGTTTCTTCTGTCGCTCTCCAACCTGTTCATGACCTTCGCCTGGTACGGCCACCTGAAAACCCTGAGCAGCAAGCCGTGGATCATCGCGGCGCTGGTCAGCTGGGGCATCGCACTGTTCGAGTATTTGCTGCAGGTGCCGGCCAACCGCATCGGCTACACGGTGATGTCGGTGGGGCAACTGAAGATCATGCAGGAGGTCATCACGCTGGCGGTCTTCGTGCCGTTCAGCGTGTACTTCATGCAGCAGCCACTGAAGCTCGACTATCTGTGGGCCGGCTTGTGCCTGCTGGGCGCGGTGTACTTTATCTTCCGCGCCTGAGGCGAACAGGAGCGGCGCACGACGATCTCTGCGACCGATGGCGCCACCTGCGGGAATGAATGGGGATCAGGACTCGGACGCGCCCTGAAGACGGGTGATCAGACTGGAGGTGTCCCAGCGCCCGCCGCCAGCGGCCTGCACCTCAGCGTAGAACTGGTCCACCAGCGCCGTGACCGGCAGCTGCGCGCCATTGCGGCGTGCTTCGTCGAGGACGATCCCCAGGTCCTTGCGCATCCAGTCCACGGCAAAGCCGAAGTCGAAACGACCTTCCAGCATGCTCTGGTGGCGATTTTCCAACTGCCAGGATTGCGCGGCGCCCTTGCTGATCACTTCCATCGCGGCCATGCCGTCGAGGCCGGCGCTCTGGGCGAAGTGCAGCGCCTCCGACAGCCCTTGCAGCAAGCCACCAACACAGATCTGGTTGACCATCTTGGTCAGTTGGCCGCTGCCCACCGGCCCCATGCGTCGCACCATGCGCGAATAAGTGGCGATCACCGGTTCGGCGCGGGCGTAGAGGTCCGCATCACCGCCGACCATCACCGTCAGCGCGCCATTCTCGGCGCCCGCCTGGCCGCCGGAGACCGGCGCATCGAGGAAGCCCAGCTCGCGCTCGGCGGCTGCCACCGCCAGCTCTCGCGCCACTTCGGCCGAAGCGGTGGTGTGGTCCACCAGCACGGCGCCGGGCTGCATGCCGGCCAACGCGCCGTCCTCGCCCAGCACCACGCTGCGCAGGTCGTCGTCATTGCCGACACAGCACATCACGAAGTCCGCCCATTGTGCGGCCTCCCGCGGGGTATCGGCCGAGCGACCGCCAAACTGCTTGACCCACTGAACGGCGCGGCTCGCGGTGCGGTTGTAGACACACACCTCATGCCCTTCGCGCGCCAGATGTCCGGCCATGGGGTATCCCATTACGCCCAGGCCGATGAATGCCATTTTCGCCATCGCAGTCCCCTTGTCCGAAGAAGGCGCTCAGCCTAGCACAGCGGTTTGCCGGTCCCGCAAACGCCTTCCATACTCGATTCGAACCCAACTTTCGAACCCAACCACGAGCACCGACTATGCCCCACTGGCTGGTGATCGACCTGGAAGCCACCACCGAGGAAGGTGGCTGGCCGGTCGAAGAAATGGAGATCATCGAGATCGGCGCGAGCCTGGTGGCCGAGGCCGACGGCCGCGAGCTGGACCATTTCCAACGTTTCGTCCGCCCGCAGCGACGCCCGCTGCTGACCAGCTTCTGCCGCGAACTCACCCACATTACCCAGGCCAATGTCGATGCAGCCGCACCGCTGCACGAGGTCTGGCCACAATTCGAGCGCTGGCTCGCCCAACACAGCCCGCGCCTGGCCGGCTGGACCAGCTGGGGCGACTATGACCGCCATCAACTGGAACTGGAGTGGCGCCGCCAGCACCTGGACAGCCACCTTTCCTGCGTTCCCCACGTCAACCTCAAGCAGCGTTTCGCCCAGGCCCGCCAGCTCAAGCGCCCGGTGGGCCTGAACGCCGCGCTGCACCTGGCCGGCCTGCACTTCCAGGGGCAGCCTCACCGCGCCCTGGAAGACGCTCGCAACACCGCCCGACTGCTGCCACTGACCCTGCCCGTCGCCGGCTGAAACCGTCCATCATTCGCTGACCGTACGGTCGTCTGCGCCGCTCTAGTGACGGGGCCTGCGGCCTTGGGCATACTGGCGAGCCCTTTTTCACCCCTCTAGCAGGAGAAGCCCATGTTCAAGGTCAACGAGTACTTCGACGGCACCGTCAAATCCATCGCCTTCGACATGACCGCAGGCCCGGCCACCATCGGCGTGATGGCTCCCGGCGAATACGAATTCGGCACCAGCCAGCTGGAGGTGATGCACGTCGTCGCCGGCGCGCTGACCGTCAAGCTGCCCGGCAGCGACAACTGGGAAACCTTCGAAGGCGGCAGCAACTTCACCGTGCCGGCCAACAGCAAGTTCCAGCTGAAAGTCGCCCAGGACACCGCCTACCTCTGCGAATACCGCTGAGTTCGGCTGCTGCGTGAAAAACCGGCCCTGGTGGCCGGTTTTTTATTGCCCACGCTCCGGGGCGGATCAGACCTGCAGGAGCGAGCTTGCTCGCGAACCGCCCAACGGCGCTGCAGCCGGGGAAATGTTCGCGAGCAAGCTCGCTCCTACAGAAAGCAAGCGCGTAGCCCGGCCTCAAGCTCAGCACGCAACCCCGCATCCTTCTCGGCGATGAACACCAGCCGCGAGCCCTGCGCCGCCTCGGTCGCCGTCGCCGGGCGCAATTGATAGCGCCCGCCTACGAACTGCAGCCAGGCCGTCTCGTCCTGCCCGGCCAGTCGAATCAGCCCCTTGAGGCGCAGCAAGCCGCGCGGCAAAGTCTCCAGCCAGTGCTTCAGCCGCGCGCCATCGAAGCTCGACTCGCCCTGCCAGCTCCAACTGTCGAACAGCTCGCCATGGTCGACGCCTTCCTGCCCATGGGGCCGCAACTTGCGCGACGGCTCACCCAGCAACAGTTCATCGGGAATCTGCGCCTGGATGGTTTCCAGCACCCGCGCGCCGCGACCGAAGCGTTCGCGCTGGCCGGCAAGCTCGTTGGCATCCAGCAGGTCGCACTTGTTCAACAGCAGCAGGTCGGCCGCTGCCGCCTGCATGCGTTCCAGCCGGGCGTACTCGCCTTCGAGCGGTTCACGGCGGGCAGCGTCGACGACGGTCAGAACGGCGTCCAGATGCAGGCGCCGGCGCAGTTTCGGGTAACCCAGCGTCTGCACGATGCGCTGCGGGTCGGACACCCCGCTGCACTCGATCACCACCTGTTCCAGTGGCGGATGCAGGTTCGCCAGGCGCTCCAGTTGTGCCAGCAGGTCATCCTGTACGCTGCAGCAGATGCAGCCATTCTCCAGGCTGTACACCGCCTCGGTCTGCTCGGCGATCATGCCGGCGTCGATGTTCAGTTCGCCGAAGTCGTTGACGATCACCGCCAGGCGCCGCCCCTCGCAGCGCTCCAGCAGGTTGCGCAGCAGGGTGGTCTTGCCGGCGCCGAGGAAGCCGGCAACCACCGTCACCGGAATGCTCGCGGCGCTCATGCGTTGACGCCTTCGATGCGCGGCGGCTCACCCTGCCAGACTGCCGCCAGGGCGGTATCGCTGAACTGGCCGAGGCGGTCGTACACCGGGTGGCCTTCGACGAAGGTCAGCTGCACTTCGGTGCGGTGGATGAAGTTGCGCGCCGGCTGCTCGAAGAGGTTGCGATCGAGCACGATGAAGTCCGCCGACTTGCCCACCTCCAGGCTGCCGGTGAGCTGCTCCAGGCCCATGGCGTAAGCGCCATTGAGCGTCGCCACGCGGATTGCCTGCTCCAGGCTGATCGGCTCGCCAAAGCAGGCCGGGTCGTCGTTCCAGGGGTTCTGCCGGGTCACCAGGGTTTCCAGCGCCAGCCAGGGGTCGATGGACGCCACCGGCCAGTCGGTGCCGAATACTGCAATGCCGCCGGCGGCCAGCACGCCCTTGAAGTCATAGATACGCTTCAGGCGGTCCGTGCCGTAGCCCGAACGCGCGCCGCTGGCGAAAGGTGTCGGGTACCAGGCTGCCGGGGAGAACTCGGCGATCACGTCCAGTTCGCGGAAGCGCTTGAGGTTGCCCGGATGCAGGATGGTGCTGTGCGCACACTGGTGGCGTACGCCGCTGAAGCCGTTGCGCCGACGCGCTTCGGCCACCGCGTCGAGGAACACATCGGACGCCGCATCGCCGGTGCAGTGGGCAATGACGCGGATACCGCGACGGTCCATGTCCACCACCATGTCGGTGATGTGCTCGGGCGTCAGGTTGAGTTTGCCACGCCAGGCGTCCTCGCCCGGCCAGGGCGTAATAAGGAAGGAGGAACGCGGCTCGACGGTACCGTCGAAGTGGAATTTCACCGCATTCGCCGACAGCCGCGCACTACGGTAATAGTGGCGTTCGCCAGCCAGCAGCTCCCAGCGGCGACGCACCGGGAAGATGTCGTCCTGCCAACTGATCGCCGCTTCCACGCGCAGGGTCAGTTGCCCGGCGTCGTCGAGGTACTTGAGGGCGTCCAGGCGGTTCTCGCAGACGTGCAGGTACTTGGCCGCAGTGACGCCGCGCGAGCTCTGGAAGTGCACCCCTTCGCGGTAGGACTGGCGCAGCACCTTGGCCGGGGTCGGCGGCATGGCGGCGTGGATCAGCGCGTAGGCACCGTCGATCAGCAGGCCATTGGGCTCGCCGGTCAGCTCGTCGCGCTCCAGGTAACCGTTGCGTGGGTCGGCGGTGCTGGCGTCGATACCGGCCAGTTGCAAGGCACGGGAGTTGACCATCATGGTGCCCCACATGCGATCGAGCAGCGCCACGGGCCGGTCTGGCATCACCGAATCGAGCCACTCGCGGCCCGGCTTCAGCCCGGCCTCGCGGAAGGTGTAGCGTACCCAGTACTGGCCGTAGACCCAGCCATCACCGGGGTGGGTGTCGGCATAGTCGCGGATCGCCTTGGCCAGTTGCTCCGGGGTCGGGTCCTCGATGCCGACATCGAGGTCGTCGGCATAGCGCGGGTTCAGCGCCAGGTCCGGATGGGTATGCATGTCGTGCAGGCCGGGCATGCAGAACGCGCCTTCGAGGTCGCGTACCAGGGTATCCGGGCCGATCAGGTGCTCCATGTCCTCGCGCTTGCCCACCGCCAGCAGCCGGCCATCGCGGATGGCCACGGACTCGGCCCAGGGCTGGGCAGGGTCGAGGGTATAGAAACGGCCATTGTGCAGCAGCAGCTCCGCGAAGCGGCCGGTGGGGGAATTGGAGGAGCGGAAGCGATCCGGAGCGGTCATGGGAAGCCCTTGTTGTTCTTGTCCGTGGCGGCAGTATAGGGCTCGACTTTCAGTCATTGACTAGCAGAAGATAACAACTCGCTAGCATTAGACGACAGGTTGAAAGCGCGAATGCCCACCGCTTCCTTCGACATCGATTACGCCGCTCGACAGCTGTTCCGCCACTTCCTCGACGAGTGGCGTGCCCGCACCGCATTGCCGGCTCTGGCGCCCCTGCTAGGAGGGCTCGGCCTGCCAGTGAGCGGTGAAGCGGCGGCCGCCGAGATGAACTTCGCGCGTTACTACCGCCTGCTGCAGCAGGCCGCCGGGCTGCTCGGCCCGAGTGACTTCTTCCTGCGCCTGGGCCAGCGCTACAACCTCTATGACCTGGGGGTGATCGGCTACGCGCTGATCAGCGCGGCCAACCTGCGGCGCTCCTGGGACATCTCCCTCGGCCAGCCGTCGAGCCTGATGCCGCATCCGATCCACACCCACCGCGAGGAAGTCGGCGAGCACATCCGCCTGACGCTGCAGTTGCCGCCCTTCGGCGAGGTGGAACGCATCGCCCTCTGCGAGGAATGGCTGAGCAGCACCTGGCGCTGGCTGTGTCAGCGCCTGCCGGACCTTGAGCACTGCACCGGCATGCAGTTGCGCCTGCCCTACCCGCCCCCCACTCATGCGGCCTTGTATGGCGAACTCTTCCCCGGCCCCTGCCACTTCAATGCCGGGCAGGCTGAGCTGTGGATGCCGAAGGCATTCCATGACCAGCCCTTCTCCACCGCCAACCCATCGGTAAGCCGGCTGTGCCAGGCGCAGGGCGCGGCGACCCTGGCCAGCTTCGAACGCGGCCAGGCGCTGCCGGACGATGTGCGCTACTACCTGCTGCAGAATGCGCGCATCCCACTGCCGGACCTGGAGCAGACCGCCGCCTGGCTGCGCCTGCCGCCGCATACACTGCAACGCCGGCTGCGCGACCACGGGCTGACCTTCAAGGGAATCGTGCTGGAAGTTCGGATGGCGCTGGCCCAGCGCTATCTGCTGGCCAGCCGGATGGCCTTGCAGGAGATAGCCTTCCTGCTCGGTTATGAGCATGTCACCAGCTTTCACCGGGCTTTCCAGCGCTTCACCGGGACGACGCCGGAGCGGTTTCGTGCCAGTCGTGGAAGCTCGAATGAACGCCCTCTCCCCCCACCCTCTCCCTGAAGGGAGAGGGAGCCGTCCGCACCGGCTGACAGTGATGTTTCAACCTGTGCCGATCGGTCCCCTCTCCCTTCAGGGAGAGGGTTAGGGAGAGGGGCATTTTGATCGTGCAGGATCGGTGCGGCGATCAGGCTTCCTTCTCGCAATTGATCATCCACGGCACCCCGAAGCGATCTTCCACGGCGCCGAACAATTCGGCCCAGAAGGTCTGCTCCAGCGGCATGGTGATCTTGCCGCCCTTGCCCAGCGCATCGAACAGGCGCCGGGCCTCGGCCTTGCTGTCGACATTAAGGGTGATCGACACGCCCTTCACCCCTTCGTACTGGCCGCATTGCGGAGAGGCGTCCGAGCCCATCAGCACGTGACCGTCCACTTCCAGGCGGACATGGATGACGCGGTTCTTCAGCGCCTCGGGCATGTCCTCGCAGCCCGGTGCGTCGGAGAAGCGCATCAGCGCCGGCAGCTCGGCACGCAGCACCTCGGCGTAGTAACGGAAGGCTTCTTCGCAGTTGCCGTCGAAGACCAGGTAGGCATTCATCAACATGGCGGTATCCTCCAGGCTCAGGATTTGCTGGCGATTTCGGCGCGCAGGCGGTCTTCCTGTTCGCGCAGTTCAGGGGTGAATTCGGCGCCAAAGTCCTCGGCCTCGAAAATCTGCCGGATCTCGATCTCGGACTCGCCGTCGAACGGGTTGGGGGAGCGCTTGACCCAGTCAATGCACTCCTGCAGCGACGCGGTCTGCATAATCCAGAAGCCGGCGATCAGCTCCTTGGTCTCGGCGAACGGGCCGTCGATCACCTGCCGCGACGCGCCATCGAAGCGCACCCGCGCGCCCCTCACGCTGGGATGCAGCCCCTCGCCGGCCAGCATCACACCGGCCTTCACCAACTCCTCGTTGTAGGCCCCCATGGCGGCGAGCAGCTCTTGCTTGGGCATCACACCGGCTTCGGAGTCGGCGGTGGCTTTGACGATCACCATGAAACGCATGGTCTTTCTCCTCTTGTCATTCTCTTGTAATTGCCAGCGTGGCGGCCGGTGGCTACCGGTTCCTGACTAGTAGTCGATGGGCGTGACCGCAGATCGACAGGCCACGAAAAAAAATTCCGAGCGGGGTTACGGGGGCTTTGAGCATAGGTGGTCGGGACACGGAGGGCCGGCGATATCGGAAATTTCGCTATGGACGGACGAGGCCAGCATCTTTAGAACGTGCCGCTCAGCAATCTCCGGGCGCCCCCATGCAGGTCCAGCTCATTCCCGTCATCGAACTGTTCTACCTGGTCGACTCCGTTCCGCTGCCATCCGGGGGGCCGTACTGGGAGCACGTGGCAAGCTGGCGGGCATACCATGAGCGCAACCTGCGGGCCAACGGCTTCAGCCCGCGCCTCAGGCCCTACCTGCCGGGCAGTGCGTTCCATCGCATTGCCGACCTGAGTGATGCGGACATCGCCCGGCTGATCCGGCTGCACTGCGACGAAGGGCTGACGGGCTCGGCGGACTGGCAACAGGTTCCCCCCCTACCCGGCGGCTATGTGCTGCGGGTGGGCAACCTCGACGTTCTGTTCCCGCAGTGCTGCAGCGACCTGGGCGATCTGCAAAGCTGGAAGCGCATCGCCGGCGGCAAAGGCGCCTACCTGTACAGCGGCCACCCTTCGCCGGATATCAGCCAGCAGAACCAGTCCGCCAGTTTCGACTTCAACGGGCCAGGCGAAGTCTTCGCCCCGCCACCACCGCTGCATTCGGTCACAGTGCCACTGAGCGAGCTGACTCGCGCCGTGCATGCCGCCGATCGGGAATTGCGCGTGTTTGCCGCGCGACTGGCGCTGGTCAACGCGGAACAGGCGCTGCACGTGCCCGACATCGAGACCCTGCTCATCCACGGCCGCTAGCCCTTCCGGTCTGGACAGACGAGGCCGGGCTCCCTAGATTCAGGCCTTTTCGCACGATACGGAGCATTCCCCCATGAGCCTGGAATCAGTTCGCGCCTTCTTCGCCGAAAAGGCCCCCGACATCGCCATCATCGAGCTGGAAACCAGCACCGCCACTGTCGCCCTGGCCGCCGAGGCCCACGGCGTCGAGCCGGGCCGCATCGCCAAGACGCTGTCCCTGCGCGTCGGCGAGCGCACCGTACTGGTGGTGGCGCGTGGCGACGCGCGACTGGACAACCGCAAGCTCAAGGAAGCCTTCGGCGGCAAGGCCAAGATGCTCGGCGCCGAGGACGTGGTGGCGCTGACCGGTCATCCGGTGGGCGGCGTCTGTCCGTTCGGCCTGGCGACACCGCTGCCGGTGTATTGCGATGTGTCGCTGCAGGCTTTCGACGAAGTGCTGCCAGCGGCCGGCGCGGTGCACAGTGCAGTGAGGATCGGGCCGCAGCGCATGGCGGAGCTGGTGGCGGCGGACTGGATCGATGTTTGTCAGGAGCAGGCCTGAGATCGCCGGGTCACCTGCGGGAACAAAGTCTGTCTGCAAAAACCGCCGAACCGTGTGGTTCGCGAGCAAGCTTGCTCCAACAAGTCAGCCATGGCGCGCTCTTCGTAGGAGCGCGCTTGCTCGCGAACCCGCCGGACCATCCATGACCTGTCGATTACGGCCCTGCTCCAACACTGTTGCTACAGCAACACCCAGCCAACACTTTGCTGTTTGCCCAGCGCCGCAACTGTTGGGCAAAACTATCAAGCCATTGATTTAAAAGGATTTAAATTTCCGGCACAGCTTGTGCAATGACCTGAACAGACAGGCCCGAACACCGGGCCGATTCATCTGCCCCGAGGTCGCTGTACTGCCATGTCCCAACTCCCCGAATCCGCCCACTACGACGTCCGTGAGCCGAACGCCCAGGTAATCGCCTCCGACGCCGAGGCCATCGAAGTCGCCCACAAGGTCGCCGCCTTCCTGCTCGAAGGCGCCGCGGAGCGCGACCGCAATCGCGAAGTCCCGCCCGAGGTCGTCGAGGTCTACTCCAACAGCGGCCTGTGGGGCATCACCGTGCCGCGCGAGTTCGGCGGCGCCGAGGTGTCCTACGCCACCCTCGCCGAAGTGATCGCCATTGTCTCCGCCGCCGACCCATCGCTGGGGCAGATTCCGCAGAACCACTACTGCCTGCTGGAAGACATCCGCCTGCAGGGCAGCGACGAGCAGAAGCGCTTCTTCTTCAACCTCGCACTCAAGGGCAACCGCTTCGCCAACGCCCTCTCGGAAACCGGCGGCAAGAACGTCCAGGATATCCAGACCCGCTTGCGCCACGACGGCGACAATGTGGTCATCGATGGCCGCAAGGGCTACTGCACCGGCTCGCTCTACGCCCACTGGATCGGCGTACTCGGCCTGGATGAGCAGAACAACGCCCAGCTGGCCTTCGTCCCGCGCGGTACGCCGGGGCTGGTGATCGTCGACGACTGGGCCAGCATCGGCCAGCGCACCACCTCCAGCGGCACCGTGCTGGTGGAAGGCCTGCGCGTGCCGGCGTTCAACGTATTCCCCACGCACCGCTCCTACGACGTGCCGACCCTGGCCGGCCCGTTCGCCCAGATCACCACCGCCGCCATTGACGCCGGCATCGCCCGCGCTGCGCTTCGCGACACCATCGCCTTCGTCCGCGAGCAGGCGCGCCCGTGGATCGACGCCGGCGTGGAGAAGGCCAGCGAAGACCCGCTGACCATCATCCAGGTCGGTGAGTTAGGCATCCGCATCGAAGCCGCCGACGCCCTGCTGGAGCGCGCCGGCAAGGTGATGGACGCCGCCCGCCCGGCGCCCGACGAAGACAATGTCGCTCGCGCGTCGGTCGCCGTGGCCAAGGCCAAGGTGCTGACCACCGAAGTCGCCATCGACGCTACCAACAAGCTGTTCGAACTGGGCGGCACCCGCTCCACCCTCGCCCGCCACGGCTTCGACCGCCACTGGCGCAACGCCCGCGTGCACACCCTGCACGACCCGGTGCGCTGGAAGTACCACCTGGTCGGCAACTGGCTGCTCAATGACAAGCGCCCGCTGCGCCACGACTGGAACTGAGGACGCGCGATGAGCAAGCAGATCCGTCTCAACGCCTTCGCCATGAACTGTGTCGGCCACCTCTCGCCCGGCCTCTGGCGCCACCCGCGCGACCAGCAGGCGGCGCGCTACACCGACATCCACTACTGGATCGAACTGGCGAAAACCCTCGAGCGCGGCAAGATCGACGGCCTGTTCCTCGCCGATGTGCTGGGCGTCTACGACGTCTACCACGGCAACGCCGACGCCGCGCTGTCCGCTGGCGCGCAGGTGCCGGCCAACGACCCGCTGCAGATCGTCCCGGCCATGGCCGCAGCCACCGAGCACCTGGGTTTCGGCATCACCGCCTCGGTGTCCTTCGAGCACCCGTTTCCCTTCGCCCGGCGTATCTCCACTCTGGACCACCTGACCCGTGGCCGCGCCGGCTGGAACATCGTCACCTCCTACCTCAATAGCGGCGCGCGCAACCTGGGGCTGAAGCAGCAGCTCAACCACCAGCAGCGCTACGCCCTGGCCGAGGAGTACCTGGAGGTCTGCTACAAGCTCTGGGAAGCCAGCTGGGACGATGACGCGGTGGTCGCCGACCGTGCCAGCGGCGTCTACGCCGACCCGCGCAAGGTGCACCCCATCGAGCACAAAGGTGAGCATTTCGAGGTACCCGGCTTCCACCTCAGCCAGCCGTCGCCGCAGCGCACCCCGGTGCTGTACCAGGCTGGTGCGTCGAGTCGCGGCAAGGCCTTCGCCGCCGGCAATGCCGAGTGCGTGTTCGTCGCTGCGCCGACGAAGAACATTCTCCGCGACCAGGTGGCCGACCTTCGCCGCCTGGCCGTGGAAGCCGGCCGCCAGGCCAGCGACGTGCTGGTTCTGAACCAACTCACGGTGATCGTCGCGCCGACCGACGCCCAAGCGCTGGCCAAGCTCGAAGACTACCGCCAGTACAGCGACCGCGAAGGCGCGCTGGCACTGGTCTCCGGCTGGACCGGCATCGACTTCGGCGAGTACGCACCGGACCAGGTGTTGCGCCACGTACAGAGTGACGCCATCCAGTCCGCGGTGGACGCATTCAGCGCTGCCGACCCACAGCGCCAGTGGACTGCGGCCGAGATAGCCGACTACTGCGCCCTGGGTGGTGACGGCCCGCTGCTGGTGGGCTCGCCGCAGACTGTGGCAGACCAGCTGCAGGCCTGGGTCGAGGAAACCGACGTGGACGGCTTCAACCTCTCCAGCCTGGTGGCCCCGGAGACCTTCGTCGACATCGTCGACCTGCTGGTGCCGGAACTGCAGGCACGCGGCCTGTTCAAGCGCGAGTACGAACAGGGCACGCTACGCAACAAGCTGTTCGGCCAGGGCGACCGCCTCGGCGCCTCGCACCGCGCTGCCAAGCTACGCAGGGGCCGCGAATGATGGACGGCTGGTTCCGCAACCTCGACTGGCACGACCTCGCCCAGGCCTGCCTGGACACCCTGGCCATGCTCGGCGGCGCGCTCGCCTTCACCGTGCTGCTGGGCCTGCCGCTGGGCGTGCTGCTGTACCTCACCGGCAAGCGCCAACTGCATGCCAGGCCAGGCCTGTACCGCGCGCTCTCGGTGGTGGTCAACATGCTGCGCTCGCTGCCATTCATCATCCTGCTGATCGTGCTGATACCAGTGACCACGCTGATCACCGGCACCTCGCTGGGCGTCGCCGGCGCCATCCCGCCGCTGGTGGTGGGCTGCACGCCGTTCTTCGCCCGCCTGGTGGAAACCGCCCTGCGCGAAGTCGACCGCGGCCTGGTCGAAGCCACCCAGGCGATGGGCGCCAGCACCTGGCAGATCATCTGGCACACCCTGCTGCCGGAAGCGCGCACCGGGCTGATCGCCGCCGTGACCGTCACCGCCATCGTGCTCGTGGACTACACCGCGATGTCCGGCGTGATCGGCGGCGGCGGCCTCGGCGACCTGGCCATCCGCTTCGGTTACCAGCGCTTCCAGACCGACGTGATGATCATCACCGTCGCCCTGCTGATCCTGCTGGTGCAGGCCCTGCAGATGAGCGGCGACCGGCTTGTAGTGCGCTACACCCGGCGCTGAATTCCCCGCCCACTCCCCATCCGGGAGCGGCATCCCGATCCACCCGCCGGCAGCCGGGCCCGCTGCCATCAAGGCCCCACGTCCACACCACGACGGCCCACCCACTACTGCCCAGGAGCAACACCCATGAAAAAGGCCATCGCCATTCTGGCGGCCGTCGTCGCCTTCTCCGCTCAAGCGGGGGAGAAACTCGTTGTCGGCGCCACCCCGGTGCCCCACGCCGAGATCCTCGAATTCGTCAAACCGGAACTGGCCAAGGAAGGCGTCGACCTGGACATCAAGGTCTTCACCGACTTCATCCAGCCCAACCTGCAACTCGCGCAGAAGAACCTCGACGCCAACTACTACCAGTACCGTCCGTTCCTCGATGACTTCAACAAGACCCGCCACACCGACCTGGTGCCGGTGGTGGGCATCCACATCGAGCCGTTCGGTGCCTACTCCACCAAGTACAAGTCCCTCGCCGAGCTGCCCGATGGCGCCAGCGTGGCCATCCCCAACGACCCGGTGAACACCGGCCGCGCCCTGGTGCTGCTGGCCGAGAGCGGCCTGATCAAGCTCAAGGACCCGAGCAATCCGCAGTCCACCCAGCACGACATCACCGATAACCCCAAGCACCTGAAGATCCGTGAGCTGGAAGGCGCCCTGCTGGCCCGCGCGGTGAAGCAGGTGGACCTGGCCTTCATCTTCGCCAACTACGCGCTGGAAGCCGGCATCGACACCAAGAGCGCGCTGATCGTGGAGAAGGGCAAGGACCTCTACGCCGAGTTCCTCGTCGCCCGCCCGGACAACATCCAGGACCCGGGCATCCAGAAGCTGGCCAAGGTGCTGAATTCGCCGGAAGTCCGCCAGTTCATCCTGACCCGCTACAAGGGCGAGATTGCGCCGGCGTTCTAAGCGCCGCCCCCTGTAGGAGCGAGCTTGCTCGCGAACCTTTCGCCCCGCAGCGGGGTTCGTTCGCGAGCAAGGGCTGAGGCGCCCCCCTCGGTCCTACGAAAAGCCCGTGCGGTGAGGGACCACCCACGTCGTAACTTCAGCCACAAGAAGGCAATGCATGACCAACGAATCCGCACCCAAGGACCTTCGTGACCAGGCGCCCCGGCAACTCCCGGCGCGCCGCATCGACAACGACGCCCAGGCCATCGAAGCCGCCCACGAAGTGGCCCGCCTGGCGAAACCCGGCGCCGCCGCCCGCGACCGCGAGCGCGCGCTGCCCTGGCGCGAGCTGGAACATTTCACCGCCCTGGGCCTGGGCGGCATCAGCATCCCCCGCGAGTACGGCGGTGCGCAGGTCTCCTACGCCACCGTGGCCGAAGTCTTTCGCGTAATCTGCGCCGCCGACCCGGCACTGGGGCAGATTCCGCAGAACCAGTTCGGCCTGCTCAACGTGATCGACAACGTCGCCAACGACGCGCAGAAGCGCGTGCTATTCGGCGGCGTGCTCAACGGCCGGCGCATCGGCAATGCCGGGCCCGAGCGTAATACCAGAAACACCCTCGAACTCAAGGCACGTCTGGTTCGCAACGGCGAACACTTCCGCGTCAGCGGCGAGAAGTTCTATTCCACCGGCGCGCTGTTCGCCCACTGGGTCGCGGTGAAGGCTATCGACGAGGAAGGTCGCGCAGTCATGGGCTTCGTTGAGCGCGGCGTGGAAGGTCTGCGCATTGTGGACGACTGGTCCGGCTTCGGTCAGCGCACCACCGCCAGCGGCACCGTGCTGCTGGACAATGTCCCCGTCGCAGGCTCCTTGGTGATCCACAACGGTCGCCTGGCCGACGTGCCCAACATTCAGGGTGCCGTTTCGCAACTGATCCAGGCCGCCATCGATGCGGGCATCGCGGCGAACGCCCTGGAAGATGCCATCGACTTCATCCGCACGCGCACCCGTCCGTTCATCGATGCCAACGTCGAGCACGCCAGCGAAGAGCCCTTCACCCTCTTAGAGATCGGCCGCCTGCAAGTCGAACTGCACGCCGCAGAAGCGCTGCTGGAGCGTGCCGGCCACGTGCTCGACGAAGTCAGCGCGCGGCCCATCGACGACGACTCCGCCGCCCGCGCCTCCATCGCCGTGGCCGAGGCCAAGGTGCTGACCACCGAGATCAGCCTGGCCGCCAGCGAAAAGCTCTTCGAGCTGGCCGGCAGCCGCGCCACCCTCGCCGAATTCAACCTCGACCGCCATTGGCGCAACGCCCGCGTGCACACCCTGCACGACCCGGTGCGCTGGAAGGTCCAGGCAGTCGGTGCCTACCACCTCAACGGCGCCCGCCCCGCGCGTCATTCCTGGATCTGAGGAGCGCCGATGAACAGTCTCGTATTGACCAAACCAGAACTGGCAAACCCCGTCCACATCATCCGCAGCGACGACGAAGCCCTGGACGTCGCCCGCGCCCTGGCTGCCGACTTCCGCGAGGGCGCTATCGTCCGTGACCGCGAGCGGCGCTTGCCCATCGACGAACTGGAGCGTTTCAGCCTCTCCGGCCTGTGGGGCATCACCGTGCCGCGCGAGTATGGCGGTGCGGGCGTCTCCCGCGTGACCGTGGCGCGGGTGATCGCCATCATCTCCGCCGCCGACGGCTCGCTGGGGCAGATTCCGCAGAATCATTTCTACGCTGTCGAACTGTTGCGGGTGAATGGTAACGACGAGCAGAAAGCCCGCCTGTTTGCCGAGGTGCTGGCCGGCGTGCGCTTCGGCAACGCGCTGGCAGAGATCGGCACCCGTACCGCCCATGACCGCACCACGCGCCTCAAGCGCGAGGACGGCCGACTGCGCATTCACGGCCGCAAGTTCTACTGCACCGGCGCGCTCTACGCGCAACGCATTCCCACACTGGTGATCGATGACGATGGCCTGCAGCAGTTCGCTTTCATCCCGCGCGACACTCCAGGCGTCGAGATCATCGACGACTGGTCCGGCTTCGGCCAGCGCACCACCGGCAGCGGCAGCGTGGTGTTCGATGGCGCGCAGGTCAGTGAGGACGACATCGTCTCGTTCCAGGCTGCCTTCGAGCGCCCGACCACCGTTGGCCCGTATGCGCAGATTCTGCACGCGGCCATCGATGTCGGCATCGCTCGCGGCGCCTATGAAGACACGCTGACCTTCCTGCGCGAGAAGGCACGGCCGTGGATCGATTCCGGCGTCGACAAGGCCAGCGACGATCCGCTGGCGATCAACGAGGTGGGCCGCCTGGCGATCCGCCTGCATGCCGCCGAAGCGCTGCTGGATCGCTCCGGCCGAGTCCTCGACGTCGCCACCGCTGAACCGACCGCCGAGAGCGTCGCTGCCGCCTCCATCGCGGTAGCGGAGGCGCGGGCGATCACCACCGAGGTCTCGCTGCTGGCCGGCAGCAAGCTGATCGAACTGGGCGGCAGCCGCGCCAGCCTCGCCGAACTGGGCCTGGACCGCCACTGGCGCAATGCCCGCGTGCACACCCTGCACGACCCGGCGCGCTGGAAGTACTTCGCGGTGGGCAACTACTACCTCAACGGCAAGCTGCCGCCACGCCGGGGGACGATCTGATGCGTCGTGCCGAACACGCTTGTCGCAGGAGCGGACTCCACCCGCGATCAGCCCCGGCACTGCGCCCCATCGCGGACGAAGTCCGCTCCTACAGGAGTGCTCTGCCTCGCACCGTGCCGGCTCTTCGTAGGAGCGAGCTTGCTCGCGAACAGCCCGAGCATCCATCGGTTCGCGAGCGAGCTCGCTTCTACAGGCACCCGGCCAGCGATGTAGGGCGCATAACGCCTACGGCGTTATCCGCCATGGCAGCTGTTTTTTGTAGGAGCGAGCTTGCTCGCGAACAGCCCGAGCATCCATCGGTTCGCGAGCGAGCTCGCTTCTACAGGCACCCGGCCAGCGACGTAGGGCGCATAACGACTACGGCGTTATGCGCCATGGCAGCTGTTTTTTGTAGGAGCGAGCTTGCTCGCGAACAGCCCGAGCATCCATCGGTTCGCGAGCGAGCTCGCTCCTACAGGCACCCGGCCAGCGATGTAGGGCGCATAACGCCTACGGCGTTATCCGCCATGGCAGCTGTTTTTTGTAGGAGCGAGCTTGCTCGCGAGCAGCCCGAGCATCCATCGGTTCGCGAGCGAGCTCGCTCCTACAGGCACCCGGCCAGCGATGTAGGGCACATAACGCCTACGGCGTTATCCGCCATGGCAGCTGTTTTTTGTAGGAGCGAGCTTGCTCGCGAACAGCCCGAGCATCCATCGGTTCGCGAGCAATCTCGCTCCTACAAGGGCACCGTCAGCAGGGATTTCCCATGAGCCAGAAGCAGATTCTCCTCAACGCCTTCAGCATGAATTGCGTCGGCCACATCAACCACGGTCTGTGGACCCACCCACGCGACCGCTCCACCGACTTCAACAAGCTCAGCCACTGGACCGACCTCGCCCGCCTGCTGGAAAAGGGTCTGTTCGACGGCCTGTTCCTCGCCGACATCCTTGGTGTCTACGACGTCTACCAGAACGGCATCGACCTCACTGCGAAAGAAGCCATCCAGCTGCCGGTGAATGATCCGCTGATGCTGGTCTCGGCCATGGCCGGCGCTACCCGGCACCTGGGCTTCGGCGTCACCGCCAACCTCACCTACGAGGCGCCCTACCCGTTCGCCCGCAGGCTCTCGACACTGGATCACCTGAGCGACGGCCGCGTCGGCTGGAACATCGTCACCGGCTACCTGGAAAGCACCGCCCGCGCCATGGGCCAGGAGCGGCAGATCGACCACGACCGCCGCTACGACCGCGCCGATGAATACCTGGAAGTGCTCTACAAGCTCTGGGAAGGCAGCTGGGAAGACGACGCGGTGCTCGCCGACCGCCAGCGCCGTCTCTATGCGCAGCCGGGCAAGGTGCACAAGGTCCGCCATCACGGCGAGTTCTTCGACGTCGAGGGCTACCACCTCAGCCAACCCTCGCCCCAGCGCACGCCGCTGCTGTTCCAGGCCGGCGCGTCCAATCGCGGGCTGGCCTTCGCCGCGCGCCACGCCGAGTGCGTCTTCGTCTCGGCGCAGACCCGCGAAGCCACCCGCGTGCTGGTGGATCGCATCCGCCAGGCAGCGGTCGATGCCGGACGCCGGGCGGACGACATCAAGGTATTCATGGGTATCAACGTCATCGTCGCACCGACCGAGGCCGAGGCCCGCGACAAGCTCGCCGAGTACCGCCGTTTCGCCAGCGCCGAGGCCGGGCTTGCGCACTTCGCCAGCACCACCGGCATCGACTTTTCACGCTATGCGCTGGACGAGCCTATCCGCTACGAGAAGACCAACGCCATCGAGTCCGCCACCAAGGCGCTGACCGTCGCCCGCACCGACGCCACGGTGCGCCAGTTGCTGGAGCAACTGGCCCTCGGCGGCCGCTACACCACGCTGGTGGGCAACCCGCAGCAGGTCGCCGATGAGCTGCTGGGCTGGATCAACGACGCAGGCCTGGACGGCTTCAACCTGACCCGCACCGTGGAGCCGGAAAGCTACGCCGATTTCATCGAGTTGGTGGTGCCCGAATTGCAGAACCGCGGCGCCTACAAGACCGCCTACGCAGACGGCACCCTGCGGGAAAAACTCTTCGGCGCCGGCCGCGCCCGGCTGCCCGCGCGGCATGTCGGCGCGAGCTACCGCGCGCAATCCGCCACTGGAGCGACTCCGGCCCTCTCTCTATAAGCAGATCAAAAAGGATTCGTTGCCATGCATGCACGCTTCAAGCTTTCCCTCGGCCTTTCGCTGAGCCTCCTCGCCGCCGGCCTCGCACAGGCCGCCGACACCCTGCGCCTGGGCACCACCGCGGCCTTCGCACCGCCGCTGGAAGTGGCAGTGAAGGAAGCCGCCCAGCAGGGCCTGAAAGTCGAACTGGTGGAGTTCACCGACTGGAACGCGCCGAACATCACCCTCGACCACGGCGATATCGACGCCAACTACTTCCAGCACACGCCCTTCCTGGAGAACGCCAACCGCGAGGGCGGCCTGCACCTGAAGGCGTTCGCGCCGGGGATTATCAACAACGTCGGCCTGTACTCGGCCAAGTTCAAGGCCATCGCCGACCTGCCCGATGGCGCCAAGGTTGCCATCGCCAACGACCCGATCAATGGCGGCCGCGGCTTGCAACTGCTGCAGAAGGCCGGGCTGCTCAAGCTCAAGGATGGCGTGGGCTACAAGGCAACGCTGGACGATATCGTGGCCAACCCGAAGCACATCCAGATCATCGAACTGGAAGCCGTGCAGCTGGTGCGCGCGCTGGATGACGTCGACCTCGCCCAGGGCTACCCGCACTACATCCGCCTGGCCGGGACGATCGACCCGAACAGCGCGCTGCTGTTCGACGGTATCGAGAACAAGGAGTACGTCATCCAGTTCGTCACCCGCGATGACTACAAGGACCCGGACGGCAAGCTCAAGCAGTTCGTCGATCTCTACCAGCATTCACCGCAGGTCCGCGCCGCGCTGGACAAGGCCCACGGCTCGCTCTACCAGCCGGGCTGGAATTGACCCTGTAGGAGCGAGCTTGCTCGCGAACCAGGCCTCACAGCGAGGTTTGTTCGCGAGCAAGCTCGCTCCTACAAAAAGCTTCCCGCGCCAGGCCGGCATATCGGGCAAAAGCTGAGATTCCCGAACACACCGAACCAGTCCCCTCTCCCTTCAGGGAGAGGGCTAGGGAGAGGGAAACAGCCCTGCTCCAGACTCAAACAATAGGCCCCCACCATGGTCAGCTTCAACCGCAATCTCGAACTCGCCACCCAGCACATTGCCCTGCGCGGGCTGGGCAAGACCTACGCCGGCCACCACGGCCCGGTGGAGGCGCTGAGCGACATCGAACTCTCCGTCCGCCGTGGCGAAGTGTTCGGCATCATCGGCCGCAGCGGCGCCGGCAAGAGCTCGCTGATCCGCACCCTCAACCGCCTGGAAAACCCCAGCGTCGGCCAGGTGCTGATCGACGGCGAGGACATCGGCACCTTCGACGCCCAGCAACTGGTCGGCCTGCGCCGTCGCGTCGGCATGATCTTCCAGCACTTCAACCTGATGTCGGCCAAGACGGTGGCGCAGAACATCGCCCTGCCCCTGCGCGTGGCTGGCGTGCCGAAGGCGCGCATCGCCGAGCGGGTCGACGAACTGCTGCAGCTCGTGGGGCTGGAAGACAAGCGCCACGCCTACCCGGCGCAACTCTCCGGCGGGCAGAAGCAGCGTGTCGGCATCGCCCGCGCGCTGGTGCACCAGCCGGAAATCCTGCTCTGCGACGAGGCCACCTCGGCGCTGGACCCGGAGAGCACCCAGGCCATCCTCGCACTGCTGCGCGACATCAACCGCCGTCTGGGCCTGACCATCGTGCTGATCACCCACGAGATGGCGGTGATCCGCGAAATCTGCGACCGCGTGGTGGTACTCGAACGCGGGCGCATCGTTGAGCAAGGCGACGTCTGGGAAGTCTTCGGCAACCCGCAGCATGAAGTCAGCCGCACCCTGCTCGGCTCGCTGCAGCAACACCTGCCGCCGGACCTGCTGGCACGGCTGGAACACCCTTCGGACAACGAAGTCATCCTCGACCTGCACTACACCGGCGTGCGCGAGCAGGAGCCCGACCTGCTGGCCATCGCCCAAGCCCTGGGCGGCCGCATCAGCCTGCTGCATGGCGGCATCGAGCGTATCCAGGGCCGCGCCCTCGGCCGTCTGCTGCTGAGCGTCGCCACCCCAGCCAGCAGCGCCCCGCAACTGCTCGAACGTGCCCGCGACGTTGCCGATCGCCTGGAGGTGCTCACCCATGCCTGATCGCCTGCTGCAAGGTCTGCTCGATACGCTGCTGATGATCGGCGCATCCTCGGCCATCGTCCTGCTGGTGGGCATTCCGCTGGCCCTGGTACTGGTCACCACCGGCCCCGGCGGAATTTTCCAGGCGCGCCTGGTCAACCAGGGCCTGGGCAGCGTGGTCAATGTGCTGCGCTCGATTCCGTTCCTGATCCTGATGGTCGCGCTGATTCCCTTCACCCGCCTGATCGTCGGCACCAGCTATGGCGTGTGGGCGGCGGTGGTGCCGCTGACCATCGCCGCCAAGCCGTTCTTCGCACGCATCGCCGAGGTCAGCCTGCGCGAGGTCGACCACGGCCTGATCGAGGCCGCGCAGGCGATGGGCTGCCAGCCCCGGCACATCATCTGGAACGTGCTGCTGCCCGAGGCGCGGCCGGGCATCGTCGCCGGCTTTACCATCACCCTGGTGACCATGATCAACTCCTCGGCCATGGCTGGCGCCATCGGTGCCGGTGGCCTGGGCGACCTGGCCTACCGCTACGGCTACCAGCGCTTCGACACCCAGGTAATGCTTACCGTGATCATCCTGCTGGTAGCGCTGGTGACCCTGATCCAGTTCGGTGGCGACCGTCTGGCGCGCTGGCTCAACAAGCGCCTGTGACGTTCGTCGGCTGAATCCGGCCAGGCCCCGCGCCCACACGGGTTGCGTCTAACCTGACAACACACCCGCCCCTCCGTGCCCAGGCACAGCTCGTGGATGCGTGGCGTCCCTGTGCCCACTGCGGAGGCGTTCGTCATGGCCAATCCCCTTTCCACCCTGGGTATCGTGCATACCGCCATCAGCCTGGTGCCGCTGGTTGCGGGCATCTGGGCCTTCTACCAGGCGGGGCGCATCGATCCGCGCAGCCCGGTCGGGCGCTGGTATGTGTACGGCATGATCCTCGGGGTGCTCACCGCCTTCGGTCTATCCAGTACCGGCGGCTTCAATGCCGGACATGCCATCGGCATCCTCTGCCTCATCGCCATTGCGGTGGGCAGCTATGCGCAACGGATCGGCGCGCTGGGCGGTCTGGGCGAATACCTGGAAACGGCAGCGATGAGCTTCAGCTTCTTCCTGATGATGATCCCCACGCTCAACGAATCCCTGTCGCGCCTGCCGCCGTCCAACCCCATCGGCCACGGTCCGGATTCGCCACCGGTACAGACGGCGGTGATGATCGCGCTGCTGCTCTTTGTCATCGGCGTGCTCTACCAGTTCTACCGCATCCACCGCCGCCGCATGCCACCGGCGCGTCCGGCACACTGACGGTCTATGCTGGCGGCGTCCCCATTTGGAGCGCCGCCATGACTGTCCGCCGCATCGTCGCCAACCTCGCCACCGGCAAGCCTGCCGAAGTCGCACGTTTCTATCGCGAACTGTTCGACCTGGAAATCGTGATGGACCACGGCTGGCTGATCACTCTCGCCAGCGGTGACAGCGCCCTGGCACAGATGAGCCTTGCCAGCGAAGGGGGCTCCGGCGCGCCGGTGCCAGACCTTTCCATCGAGGTGGACAATCTCGACGAGGTGTATGAGCGTGCCCAGGCCGGCGGCCATGAGATCGCCTACACGCTGACCCTGGAACCCTGGGGCGTGCGGCGCTTCTTCGTGCGCGATCCGCGGGGAACGCTGGTGAACGTGTTGCAGCACGTTCATTGAGCAGAGGGTTCGCGAGCAAGCTCGCTCCTACAGGAAGAGCACCCTGGCACCTGTAGGAGCGAGTTTGATCGCGAATGGCTTCAGCGATTGAGGAAGGCCAGCAAATCCTCGTTCACCTGATCGGCCAGGGTGGTGCACATGCCATGCGGGCCGCCCTTGTAGACCTTCAACTCGCCCTTCTGCACCAGTTCCACCGAGCGCTGGCCGGCGGCGCCGATGGGCACGATCTGGTCATCATCGCCGTGGAGAATCAGTGCCGGTACGTCGATCTTCTTCAGGTCTTCGGTGTAATCCACCTCGGAGAACTCATGGATGCACAGGTAGTGCCCCAGGTGCCCGCCGGTCATGCCCTGCAGCCAGAAGTTGTCGATCACGCCCTGGGACTTCTTCGCATTCGGCCGGTTGTACCCGTAGAACGGCAGCGCGAGGTCCTTGTAGAACTGTGAGCGGTCTTCCTTCACACCCTTGCGAATGCCGTCGAACACATCGATCGGCAAGCCACCGGGGTTGGCCGCAGTCTTGAGCATCAGCGGCGGCACCGCGCCGATCAGCACCGCGCCGGAAAGGCGCTTGGTGCCATGGCGGCCGATGTAGTGCGCCACCTCGCCGCCTCCGGTGGAGTGCCCCACCAGGGTCGCGCCCTTGAGGTCGAGCGCGTCGATCACCGCCGCCAGGTCGTCGGCATAGGTGTCCATGTCATTGCCCTTGGCCGGTTGGCCAGAGCGGCCGTGGCCGCGCCGGTCATGGGCGATGACCCGGTAGCCCTTCTGCACCAGGAACAGCATCTGCGCATCCCAGGCATCGGCGTTGAGCGGCCAGCCGTGGGAGAACACCACCGGCTGCCCGCTGCCCCAATCCTTGTAGAAGATCTCAGTGCCATCTTTCGCTTTGACGAAGCTCATTTAGGTCGTTTCCTTCAGGGAGTGGTTGAAAAGAAACGCCGCAACTTCAGCGACTGCGGACCGCTCTACGGCGGCCTTTAGCATAGCCAGCACGGTGACGTCGGCACCCGCTCCCGGCGGCTTTCCGACGAGCGACGGCTCAGCCGATGCCCGCCGCAAACACTCCGCCCAGCCAATCGGAGAACACCCGCAGGCGCCGTGACATCTGCCTGCGTACCGGGTACAGCACGCTCACCGGCAGCGGTGGCGGCTGCCAGGCGCGCAGCACTTCTACCAGCTCACCGCTGGCAAGTCCTTCGCGCAGGTGGTAGCGCGGTGCCTGGATCACACCGAAACCGGCGCGGCAGGCGGCAATGTAGGCGTCGGCGTTGTTCACCGAGATCCGGCTGGGCAGCCGCTGAGTGCGCAGTTGGCCGTCGAAGCGGAACTCCAGGTCGAAGATGCGTCCGCTGGAGGCCGACTGGTAATTGACCGCGAGATGCCCTTCGAGCCGATCCGGATGCTCGGGCAAGCCAAACTCCTGCACGTAGGCGCGGCTCACGCAGGTCAATTGCTCCAGCTCGGCGATGCGCCGACCGACCAGGCTGGAATCCGGCAATTCGCCTGCGCGCAGCACGCAGTCCACGCCCTCGCGCACCAGGTCCACCTGACGGTCATTCAGGCTCAGTTCCAACTCGATCTGCGGGTAGCGCCGGCAGAACTCCGGCAGCGCCGGGATCACCACCAGCCGCCCCAGCGAACTGGGCAGATCGATACGCAGCTTGCCGCGCGGGTTGTCGGGCGAGTCGGAAAAGCAGTTCTCCGCCTCCTCCAGGTCCTCCAGCAGGCGCACGCAGCGCTCGTAGTAGGCCTGGCCGTCGGCGGTGACGCTGACCTGCCGCGTGGTGCGGCGCAGCAGTTGCACGCCCAGGTGCATCTCCAGTTGCTGGATCAGCTGGGTCACGCTGGCGCGCGGCATCTGCAGGCTGTCCGCCGCCTTGCCGAAGGCCTTGAGTTCAACGATGCGGGTGTAGACCTGCATGGCCTGCAAGCGGTCCATGGCGCACTCCGATTATTCATCCAGGCCAAATAGTTAAACCGCAATCTGCCGGTTTATCCATGACTGACAAACAACAAGAATGGCCCTGCCCCTTTCCTCACCTCGGAGAATCCCGCATGAAGACCCGTCGCCTGGGCTCGCAAGGCCCCGTCGTCTCCGCCATCGGCCTCGGCTGCATGGGCATGTCCGACTTCTACACCACCGGCAGCGATGAGGCCGAATCCATCGCCACCCTGCACCGCGCGCTGGAGCTGGGCATTACTCTGCTCGACACCGCCGACATCTATGGCCCACACACTAACGAGGAACTGCTCGGCCGCGCCCTGAAAGGCAAGCGCGAGCAGGTCTTCCTCGCCACCAAGTTCGGCATCGTGCGCACCCCGGACCAACCGCAGGTACGCGGCGCCAATGGCAGCCCGGCGTACATCCGCCAGGCCGTGGAAGGCAGCCTGAAGCGCCTGGGCACCGACCACATCGACCTCTACTACCAGCACCGCGTCGACCCCAAGGTGCCGATCGAGGAAACCGTCGGCGCCATGGCCGAACTGGTGAAAGCCGGCAAGGTACGCTTCCTCGGCCTGAGCGAAGCCTCGGCAGAAACACTGGAGCGCGCGCACAAGGTCCACCCGATCACCGCGCTGCAGAGCGAGTACTCGCTGTGGACCCGCGACCCAGAGGAAAGTGGCGTACTGGCCGCCTGCCAACGCCTGGGTGTTGGTTTCGTCCCCTACAGCCCGCTCGGTCGCGGCTTCCTCACCGGTGCGCTGAAGAGCCCCGAGGATTTCGCGCCGGACGACTACCGCCGCTCCAGCCCGCGCTTCACTGGCGAGAACTTCTCAAAGAACCTGCAACTGGTGGACAAGGTCGCCGAGCTGGCCGCTGCTCGCGGGGTCAAGCCCTCGCAACTGGCACTGGCCTGGGTGCTGGCCCAGGGCGAGCACCTGGTGCCGATCCCCGGCACCAAGCAGCGCAAGTACCTGGAGGAAAATGTCGCCGCCGTGGACCTGGCGCTGACACAGGCTGAACTGCTGGAGCTGGACGCGATCTTCCCGGCCGGGGCAGCCGCTGGCGGGCGCTACAGCGAACAGGTGATGGCGCTGATCCAGTAAAAGCTCTGCAACGGGGCTCCGATGGATGCTCGCAGCGGTTATGCTGACGGGGTCCACCGGAGGCTCCATGCGATTCGTTCCCGCCGCACTGTTCGTACTTTCCTTCCTTCCCCTCGCCGCCCACGCGGATGAGGAATGCCAGGTGACGGCCGTGTTCAGCGGCGACCAGCTGACCTGCCAGCGCGCGAATGGCAGCGACACCACTATTCACCTGCGCGGCATCACCGCCCCGGAACTGGAACAACCCTTCGGCCAGCGTTCCCGTGCGGCCCTGGTGCAACTCGCGCTGGGCAAGAGCGCCACCCTCAAGCACGCCGAGCAGCTACCCGACGGCAGCCTGCGCGCTGCAGTGTGGGTCACCCCGGCGGAATGCCCGAACTGCGGTCACACCCTGGACATTGGCCGCGCGCAGCTGAGTATCGGCCTCGCGCGCTGGCGGCAAAGCGACGCGCAGACGCCCGAGGAAGTTGGCCAATACCAGTTCGAGGAACACGAGGCCAAGGCACGCCGCACCAATCTCTGGCGCAAGCCCTGAGCTCAAGAGCCGTCAGTGACTGACGTAGTGCTGCAGGATGCGCCGGTCTTCGCCCGCGTCGATCAGCAGCCTGAGTACCTGCGCGTAGCGGCGAACGAACTCCTCATCCTGGGTGCGTTTGCTGAACGCGACTTCCGCCGACTCCGCTGACACCACTACGCCCGTGGGCTCGATGCGCTTGGCCAGCCCCAGCTGCTGCAGTTCGTACTGGCCACTGTGTTCGTCGGCGATGATGCCGTCGATGCGACCTCTATCGACCATGTGCCAGAGGTTGCTGCGGCTGGGGTTGAAGAACACCCGCGCGGCGAAGTCCGGGTCGGCCATCAGTTGGCGGTAGGGTTCGCCGTAGGACACGTCGATCTGCGCGCCGAGGCGGAAGCCGCTGCCGGGCAGGTCAGAGAGTTGCTGCAGGCTGTCACGCTGGGGCAACCCATGACGGACGAAGAGGATGTTCCGCGAAGGCGGCAATACGGCCCCGGAGAACCAGGCATAGACCTCGCGCTCCGGCTTGCGGAAGGCGCCGGGCAGTACGTCGAGGCGGCCCAACTCGAGCTCCTTGAGCGCCCGTGCCCAGGGCAACTTGACCATCCGCACCTGGCATCCCAGGCGCTCCAGTACGGCACGGTTCAGCTCGACGTAAAGGCCGCCGACGCTGCCGTCCGGCAGTTGCATGCTGAAGGGTGGATCGTCGTCCCAGCGCAAGGTCTTCTCGCAGGCGGCCAGCGGCACGCTGGCCAGCGCCAGGCCCAGAAGGACCAGGCATTTGAGGCGCACACGCAGGAGCAACGGCAGGCGAAGGGCTTGCAACGGCAAGTTCACGACTCACAGCAGGAGAAGACGGATACCTCAGTGTATTGAACCCGATGCCCGCGTGACCAGTGGTGATCGGGTTCGCACGTTGGTTCCGCTTTCCCTACTGCCAGCCATAGCGCCGGGCGAACCAGCCCTTCACCGTCTGGGTCAGCGCCATGTAGCCCAGGAGAATCGCCACCAGCCATGGCCAGTAGCCCAGCGGCAGCGCCTGCAGGCGGAAGGAGTGCGCCAGCGGCCCCATGGGCAGGAAGATCGCAACCGCGATGATCACCAGGGTCATGCCCAGCAACGGCCAGGCGGCGCGGCTCTGCAGGAAGGGAATGCGCCGGGTGCGGATCATATGCACCACCAGCAGTTGCGAGATCAGCCCCTCGACGAACCAGCCGGACTGGAACAGCGTCTGGTGTTCCGGCGCGTTGGCGCCGAACACATGCCAGAGCACGAGGAAGGTAGCGATGTCGAAGATCGAGCTGATCGGCCCGAAGAACACCATGAAGCGCCCCAGCCCGTCCGGGTTCCATTGCTGCGGCTTGCGCAGCAGTTCGTCGTCGACATGGTCGAAGGGAATGGCGATCTGCGACAGGTCGTAGAGCAGGTTCTGCACCAGCAGTTGCAGCGGCAGCATCGGCAGGAAGGGAATGAAGGCGCTGGCCACCAGCACGCTGAACACGTTGCCGAAGTTGGAGCTGGCCGTCATGCGGATGTACTTGAGCATGTTGGCGAAGGTGCGGCGCCCTTCGATCACGCCCTCCTCCAGGACCATCAGGCTCTTCTCCAGGAGGATCAGGTCGGCAGCTTCCTTGGCGATGTCCACCGCCGAATCCACCGAGATACCGATGTCCGCCGTGCGCAGCGCCGGGGCGTCGTTGATGCCGTCCCCGAGGAAACCGACCACGTGGCCGCGCTCACGCAGCACGCGCACCAGGCGCTCCTTGTGGCTGGGGGTGAGCTTGGCGAACAGCGTGGTGCATTCGGCCACTTCGCCCAGCGCGGCATCATCCAGTTCGTCCAGCTGCGGTCCGAGGAGGACGCCCTCGACCACCAGCCCCACATCACGGCAGACCTTCAGACTCACCCGGTCGTTGTCGCCGGTCAGCACCTTCACGGCCACGCCGTTCTCGGCCAATGCCCGCAGCGCGGGCGCGGTGGTTTCCTTGGGCGGATCGAGGAAGGCGATGTAGCCAGCCAGGCACAACTCGCTCTCGTCGGCCACGCCATAGGTATCACGGGTGGGCGGCAGCTCGCGGGTGGCCACGGCGACCACCCGCAGACCTTCCTGGTTGAGCCCATCGGCGACCGCGCGGATGTTTTCCAGGCGCGCCCCGGTGAGCGGCTCGACGCCATCGGCGGTTTCCACGGTGACGCAGACCGACAGCACCTCCTCCAGCGCACCCTTGCAGATCAGCAGGTGATTGTCCTCGCGTTCGCTGACCACAACCGACATCCGTCGGCGCGCGAAATCGAAGGGAATCTCGTCGAGCTTGCGGAAGCGACTGTCCACCTTCAGCGCATGGCGCAGCTCGACGTGTTCGAGCACGGCGACGTCCAGCAGGTTCTTCAGCCCGGTCTGGTAATGGCTGTTGAGGAAGGCCAGTTGCAGCACGCGGTCCTGCACCTGGCCGAAGGCGTCGGTGTGGCGCTCGAGAACGATGCGGTCCTGGGTCAGCGTGCCGGTCTTGTCGGTGCAGAGGATGTCCATGGCGCCGAAGTTCTGGATGGCGTCCAGGCGCTTGACGATCACCTTGCGCCGGCTGAGTACCACCGCGCCCTTGGCCAGGGTCGAGGTGACGATCATCGGGAGCATTTCCGGGGTCAGCCCAACCGCGATGGACAGCGCGAACAGCGCGGCCTCCAGCCAGTCGCCCTTGGTGAAACCGTTGATCAGCAGGACTACCGGCGCCATCACCAGCATGAAGCGGATCAGCAGCCAGCTGACGCGATTGACACCGGTCTGAAAGGCTGTCGGCGTGGGATCGCTGGCAATCACCCGCTCGGCAAGGGAGCCGAAGTAGGTGCGCGTACCGGTGCCGATGACCACCGCCAGGGCGGAGCCGCTGACCACCGTGGTGCCCATGAAGCACAGGCTGTCACGCTCCAGCGGGTTGCCCTGGCGGGCGTCGCGCAGTTGGGCGAATTTCTCCACCGGCAGGGACTCGCCGGTAAGCGCGGCCTGGCCGACGAACAGGTCCTTGGCGCTGAGCAGACGTACATCCGCCGGCACCATGTCGCCGGCTGACAGCCACAACACATCGCCCGGCACCAGCTCACGGATCGGCACCTCCACCCGCTGCGCGGAGCCGTCGCCCTCGGCGCTGCGGAACACCGTGGCGGTGTTGCTGACCATTGCCTTGAGCTTCTCGGCGGCGCGGTTGGAGCGCTTCTCCTGGATGAAACGCAGCAGCGTGGAAATACCCACCATGCTGCCGATCACCACGGCGGCCTCGACGTCCTCGGTGAACCAGGAAATGGTCGCCAGTACGGTGAGCAGCAGGTTGAAAGGATTGCAGTAGCAGTACCACAGGTGCATCCAGGCGCCGATGGGGCGGTCCTGGTCGACCTCGTTGAGCCCATCGCGCTGCCGACGCTCGCCTGCCTCTGTCTCGTTCAACCCGTCGCGCCGGCTTTCCAGGCGATCCAGCACCGAGGCCGGCTCCAGTGCGGACCACTCCAGCAAGGCCGCGGTCAGCGCATTGGGCGCCAGCCTTCCGGCGGCAGCGCCGCGCAACAGGTCGCGTGCGGCCAGACGGCGCAGCTGACGGGCCGGGAAGCCCTTGTTGATGAATTCGAGCAGGTGGGTCCTGATCAGGTCCAGGCGCATGATGACTCTCCCCTTGTGCGCCACATCGTCCGGCGGCGGGGGCAGTCTGTGCTGGCTACCTTAAGGGGCCATGAAGGTTGGCGCAGTGCCAAGGGGAAGCGAATCGGCAGCGTGGGTCAGCGCTGCCGATCGCACTCAGAAATCGCGTTTGTAGAAGATGTCCAGCGAGCTGGCCAGGCCGCTGGCAGCCTCCAGGTAGACCTTCTTGCTGAGCAGGTAGCGCAGCGCGATGGTGTTGGCCGGTTCGAACACGCCCACCCCATAGCGCAGGCTGAGCTTGTCGGAGAGCTGGCCGCTGGCGACCACGCTGGTGCTGTTGCCGGTTCCCTCGGTGTCTAGCTGGAAGTCCTGGATGCCCAGCTTCTGCGCCACTTCGCCGGTCAGCGGTGCGCTGCCTGCGAGCCCGAGCGCCAAGGCGGCTTCACCGAGCATGTTGCTATCCTCGCCGCTGGACATCGGCCGGCCCAGCACCAGGTAGGACAGCGCCTGCTGCTGGCTCATGGCGGGCTCAGAGAACACCTCGCTGCGCGGCTGCTCGGCATTGCCGGTCAGGCGAAGGCCGGCAACCACGTCGTCGACCTTGCGGACCGCCTCGACATCGAGGAACGGTTGGTCGATGGGCCCGGCGAACAGCAGGCGGGCGCGGCGAATGGTCAGCTTCTGGCCATAGGCACGGTAGCGGCCATTGTTCAGGCGCAGCTCGCCACGGGTGTCCATGTTGTCGCCGATGTGCACCTGTCCGGCCAACTCGGCATTCAGACCGAAGCCACTGAAGGTCAGCTTGTCACTGCCGACCTTGACGTCGATGTCCATGTTCAGCGCCAGGGCGCTTTTGGGTTCCTGCTTCGCGCCGACGATCACGGTGTCGTCGGAGACCTTGACCGTGGACGGCGGCAACTGGCGGATGGTGATGGCGCCACGCGGCACCTGCACCGAACCGGAAACGGCGAGCCTTTCACCCGCCATCTGCACGGTGAGATCCGGCTCGACTTCGAGGTTGGCGTAAGGCTCGACGGTTACCGGCAGGCGGCTGCCGCGCAGCTTCACATCGACATCCAGGCCGCTGGCCCAGGCGATGCGGCCGGACAGGCTGCCATTGCCGTTCTCTCCTGCCTTCCAGTCACCGCTCAGATCCACCTGCTCGCCGGCGATACGCGCGGTGACCTGCAACTGCTCGAAACGGGTCGGCAGGTCGCCGCCGGAGATTTCGCCGTCGTTCAGGCGCAGTTCGCCGTCTATCCGCGGCGCCAGCAGGCCACCGGAAATCTGCCCGCTGCCATTGAGGTGGCCCTTGAGGGTTTCCACCATGGGCGCGAACGGCCGGGCCACGGAAATGTCCAGCCCGTTGAGGCTGAAGGTGCCGCTCACCGGCTTGGCTTTCGGCCGCGGGTCGAGCTGGACCTGCGCCTGCAGGCTGCCGAGTTTGTCGCCGAGGAACTGCAGGCTGGTGTCGATGCGACGAGGCGTCAGGCGGCTCTCCAGTTGCAGTCGCTGGTAAGGGAAGTCCACCCAGTCTTCCTGCTCCTTGATACGCAGGGTACCGTTGTTGGCATTGATCAGGATGGAGCCGTTGGGGCCGCTGGCGGGCAGATCGAGCTGCACATCGCCGTCGAGCTTGCCCTTCCAGGCGAAGTCTTCGGGCAGCCAGCGAGCCAGGCTGTCCAGCGGGAACTCACGCAGGTGCATGCGCAGGCGCGGGTCCGGCATCAACCGCTGGTCTTCCATGCACAGGCTGGCGGGTCCGGAAGCCCAGCAGTGGGCGCCGAGGTTGATGCGCCCGTCCGCCAGGCGCTCCAGGCGCGCCGGCTGTTGCAGGCGCCAGTCCTGGCCACCGCTCTGGATCTCCCCCCTGGCAAGGCGCCCGCGCCAATCCTTGCCGTTCCAGTCGCCGTCCAGGCCGAGGTCGAGCACGACCGGCTTGCCCTGCAGGTTAAGCGCCAGCTGCTGGCGCTTGAGGTCGCCGCTGCCGTCCAGTTTGAGCACGCCGAAATCCGTATCACCGCTGTGCAGCCCCTGGGCCGTCAGGTTTATCCGGCCACGCTGGGCACCATCCAGGGAGGCGGTCAGATCCAGCGCGCGCAGGCCCTGGTCGGCGTAGACGACGCGCTGGCCGTCGAGCTTCAGCTGCCCTTGCGGTGCCTGCAACGTGCCAGCCAGATCAAGGCGGCCGCTGATCTGGCCGAACAGTTGCGGCCACAACTGGCCGAGGCGATTCAAGGCGATGTCGAGCCGACCGGAGAGCCGCTGGTCCAGCGCAGCTTGCCCGCTGATGCGGTTGTCGCCCAGCTGCAACGCCAGGCCATCGACCTTCCACGCCTGCCCCGCCGCCGTGGCGTTCGCCTTGAAGGTGGCCGGCTGGCCGCGCAGACGGCCCTGAAGGTCGAGGTTGGCGTCGAGGTTCAGCGTCTCGCCCTTGAGCGAGCCCTTGCTGCGCAGCGGCCCGCCGAGTCGGCCGGGCATTTCTTCGAGCCAGTAGGCCGGATCGAGATCGGCCAGATCAAGGGCGGCATCCCAGGTCACCGCATCGGCGAAACCGACCTTCAGGTGTCCTTCGGCCTTGCCCTGCCCTGCCACCAGTTTCAGCGACGGCAGGAAGACTTCCGCGAGGTTGCCCGACACCGGGCTGGCCAAAGTGAAGTCGCCGGCCGGCCCCTTGAAGGCACCGTCGAAGTTGCCCAGGTAAGCACCGTCGCTATAGCTCACTTCGGCCTTGAAGGTATGCACGCTCACCGGAGGCTCGTCGATGGCCGGGTACAGGCGACGCCAGGGGAAGTCCAGCCAGTCGAGCTGGGCGTTGGCGGCGAAGGCGTCCTTCCAGTCGAGGCGGCCGGTCAGCGCCACGCGCTGGTCCTTGGCGGCGCTCAGGTCGAGCGCGGCGATGTCTGCGCCCTCTGCATCGACGCGTCCGCTCAGGGTCAGCACCACCGGACTTTCCTCGGCAGGCAGCACGGCGGCACCGGCCAGTTGGTAACCATCCTTGAGGTTGCCGCTGGCATTCAGGCGCAGCTGGTTCAGCGTCAGGGTGTCGGGCAGCGAGGCATCCGCCTTGAAGCCGTCGGCGGTCACCAGTGCAGTGGCCGGCAGGTTCTCGGCCAGCGGCTGCAGGTCGCCGTCCAGGTTGCCGTTCAGGTAACCACTGCTCTGCGCCTGCAATTTGAGGTGCCCCATCAGCTCGCCCTTGGCCTGCAGTTGCAAGGTCCAGGGCTTCTCACCCGGCGCCGGCAGCCCAAGAGTGCCCTCCGCCTCCAGCGGCCAGCCCTGGGTCGGTTTCAGCAAGCCCTTGAGCGACAAGTCCAGACCATCGCGCGCGAGTTTCACCGAGTCGATGTGCAAGCCTTCATGGTCCCAATGCGCCGCCAACTCGGCGTCGCGCAGCTGCTCCTGGCCATCGAGCAGGAAGCGGCCGATGCGGATGTCACCCAGCTCCAGCGACAGCGGCAGGCTCAGGTCGGGCAGTTCGATGGGGCCGGACGATTCGCTCGGTTCGCTCGGCGGCAGGGTCAACAGCACTTCTTTGGCCACGACCTTGTGCAGGCACAGGGTCATGCGCAGCAGGCAGGCAGGCGACCAGTCGATCTGCGGCTGATCGAGCACCAGGTGGCTGGCGCCGTCGGTCCATTCCAGGCGCTTGGCGCTGAAGCCACCGGCAAGGCGGCCATCGAATGCATCGACGCTCAGGCCCGGCACCCAACTCAGCACCGCTCGGCTGCCGGCGGGCGTGCCGGTCAATGCCGCGACGGCGATCACCAACAGCAGGATCAGCCCGAGTAGGCCACCCAAGCTCCAGCGCAGGGTGCGCATCCAGCCGGCGCGACTCATAGTTCAGGCCCCATGGAGAAGTGCAGGCGGATGCCGCCGTCCTCGTCCAGGCCGTCGGCGAGGTCCAGGCGCAGCGGGCCGACCGGGGAAATCCAGCGGATACCGATACCGACGCCGGTCTTGATCGAGGGGAAGTCCAGCGAGTTGAACGAATTGCCCTGGTCGACGAAGGCCGCAACACGCCAGCGCTCGGCGATGGGGTACTGGTACTCGACGCTGCCGGCGACCATGTAGCGGCCACCGATGCGGTCACCATCGGAGTTCTTCGGCGACAGCGTCTGGTAGTCATAACCACGCACACTCTGGTCGCCGCCGGCGAAGAAGCGCAGCGACGGTGGGATCGCGCTGTAGTCGTTGGTGGCGATGCCGCCGACCTGGATACGTCCGAGCAAGCGCTGCCCACCCCAGAAACTGGTCACGCCCTTGGCCATGGCATTGATGTGGGCAACGTCGGCATCCGCCAGCAGTCCTTCCTTGGCACCTTTCACCTCGAACTGCAGGCGGTAGCCCTTGCCGGGGTCGATCTTGTTGTCGGCTTCGAGGATCGAGTAGCCGATGCCCGGCATCAGGAAGCTGCTCAGGCCCGAATCGTCGCCCAGCTTGTACTCTTCGCGCTGCCAGTTCAGCGAGACCACCCGCTGCCAGCCGCTGTCGAGCTTGTGGTGCCACTCACCGCCAAGGGTCAGCAGCTTGCTCTCGGTGTCCACCAGGTCTTCGTACTGGTAGCCGCTGGTGAAGCGCAGCTTGTCGGTGAGCGGCGGGTCCAGCGGAATCTCGTACCAGGCGCCGACGTTCTGCCGGGGCGCGGAGACCTCCGCCTCGAAGCCCAGGCTGTGGCCCTGCGGATTGACCCAGTGACGGGTCCAGGTGGCCCGGGCGCGGGGGCCCACGTCAGTCGAGAAGCCCAGTCCGAGGCCCATGGTGCGCGGCTTGCGCGCCTCCAGGTGAACGTGCACCGGGACCACCTCGGCATCGGCATTGGTCGGCGCGGCATCGACCCGCACGCCGTCGAAGTAGCCGCTGGACTGCAAGGCCTGGTTGAGATCGGCGATCTGCTCGGAGTCGTAGTCAGCGCCTTCCTTGAACGGCACCATGCGCTGCAGCAGGTCCTCGTCGAAGGGGAAGTCGCCGGCGAAGTCGACCTTGCCCAAGCGGTAGCGCGGCCCACTGGCGTATACCAGTTCGATGTCCGCTACGCCGGCCTCGGGATCGACGCGCAACTGCTGCTGGGTGAATTGCCCACGGAAGAAACCGAAGCGCGACGCCTGGTTCTGGATCAGCCGCTTGGCGTCCTCATAGGCGCCGTGATTGAGCTGTGCGCCCGGTTTCAGGGCATCACCGCCGGGAACCCGAAAGCTCTTGAGCTTGGCGGCGGGACCTTCGACGCGCACAGTCACGTTGCGCAAGTGAATAGGCTCACCGGGTCGGACATTGATCCGCAGCGTGGGCACCTTGTCATCGGTCACCCGTCCGCGGATGCGCGCCTGGTAGTAACCCAAAGCCTGGGCGGCCTTCTGCGCCTGCTCTACGGCGTTGCGCCGGAATCTTTGCAGGGCCGCCTGATCACGCTCGCCAAGGCTGCCCAAGTAGGCCTCGATATTGGCCTTGAGCGCAGCGTTGGCGGGGGTGATACGAACGTCGAGATGGGCTTCGGCCGCCAGGGCCCTCTGCAAGCAGAAGGCCATTACCAGCAGCAGCCCAAGCAATCCTTGGACAACTCTCATGGCGCGAAATGCTAGCACGGGTTTTCCCCGTATTGCCTTCCTTCAATCCGTAGGAGGTGTCTGAGGATTCACAGCGCCGGCTATCCCGCAGACGCTTTCACCGCCTCGTGCCCATGGGTGGGATGGAACAGCACATGCTCGCGGATCGGCCCCAGCGCCACCTCGCCCAGCTCCTCGTAACCGTGGCGTCGGTAGAACTCCAGGTAGCGCGCATTGCCCGTATCCAGCACCAGCCCCTGGGAACCGCCGTCCTCGGCGCACCAGGCATGCAGCGCGTCCAGCAACTGTTCGCCCAGGTGCTTGCCCTGGAACTCAGGGTGCACGCCGATCAGCGGCAGGATGTGATAAGGCCCGGGTGGCAGGCAGCCGAGCACGGCCGCGTGGTAGTCCAGGTAGCGCCGGGTGCAACCCAACCCGGTGGTGAGCAGCATGCGCATGCGCCAGAACCAGCTCTCGGTGACGTCCAGGCGACGTTGCGGCGGAACCACCAACGCCACCCCCACCAGGCGGTCGTCGATCAGCAGGCCGATCGCCGGCAGCTCCTCGAGGAAGTGCTGGTTGACCAGCTCGCGGACGGTCGCACGCACGCGCTGGTCAAATCCGGTGCGGTCGGACTCGAACAGGTAGGCGAAAGTGGGTTCGTGTCGGTAGGCGTGGTACAGCAGCGAGCGGACTTCACGGCTGTAGTTGCCGTCCAGCAGACGGACTTCGGCGAGGGTATCAGGCATGCGGACGCCTCTTCGTGTGAGTTCTTCTTATGGTTATGAGTCCAGCCACAAAACCCTAGCAGCGCCTAGCCGGGGTCGCCAGGGTCGGCCAACCTGGGCTAGCATCGTGCTTTTGCCAGGGCGCCCAGGATGAAAATCGTCTCCTTCAATATCAACGGTTTGCGCGCACGTCCCCACCAGCTCCAGGCGATCATCGAGCGCCACCAGCCGGACGTGATCGGCCTGCAGGAAACCAAGGTCGCCGACGAGCAGTTCCCCCGCGAGGAGATCGAAGCCCTCGGCTACCACGTGCACTACCACGGGCAGAAAGGCCACTACGGGGTCGCCCTGCTGTCCCGCCAGGAACCGCTGGAGCTGCAGCGCGGCTTCCCCAACGACGGCGAGGAATCCCAGCGGCGCTTCATCTGGGGTACCTTCAAGGACGCCGAAGGCCAGCTCATTACCGTGATGAACGGCTACTTCCCGCAAGGTGAAAGCCGCGACCATCCGGTGAAGTTCCCCGCCAAGCAACGCTTCTACGCCGACCTGCAGGACCTGCTGGAAACCCGTTTCCAGCCCGACCAACAACTGATCGTGATGGGCGACATCAATATCTCCCCGGAAGACTGCGACATCGGCATCGGCGAGGAGAACCGCAAGCGCTGGCTGAAGACCGGCAAGTGCAGCTTCCTGCCGGAAGAACGCGAATGGCTCGCCCGCCTCAAGGGCTGGGGCCTGGTGGATAGCTTCCGCCTGCAGAACCCGAGCGTTGACGACCGTTTCAGCTGGTTCGACTACCGCAGCCGCGGCTTCGAGGACACCCCCAAGCGCGGTCTGCGCATCGACGTGATCCTCGCCTCCGAGGCCCTGCGCGGGCGCATCGCCGAAACCGGCGTGGACTACGACATCCGCGGTATGGAAAAGCCCTCGGATCACGCGCCGATCTGGTTGCAACTCAAGTAACACCTGCGAATGGAAAAGCCCGGCCTGTGCCGGGCTTTCTTTTCGTCTCCGTTGCCGTCGAACCGACAGCAGAAGGCCGCCATGTCAGGCTTCGTCGCCAGTGGCAACCGACTGGCTGATCGCACTGTAGGTGGTGTTGAAGCGTACGGTCTCGTTGAAGCCCCTGACGATGACACCGAAGCGCTCCTTGGCGTCGAGCAGTTGCTTGAAGCGATCGGCCAACTCGGCCCCCTGCCGCTGCAGGCCGACTTCACGCTCGTCCAGCTCCTGGGTGCGGGCGCGTACCTGGCTCAGTTGGCGCTCGATGTTCTGCTGCTCCTGATTCAGAACCTCGGCGCGCTTGTTGGTGGCGCGGTCACGGCTATCCACGGTTTCAGCCAGGGATTGCAGCGCACTGCTGCGCTCGGCAAGCACGGCGGCATTCTGTTCGGCAATTCGCTCGATTTCGTACTTCTCATCCTGCAGACGCTGCTCCAGCTGGGCCAGACGGTCTTCGCGTTCGACCAGTTGGCGCTCACGCTCAACGGTAGCCAGGCGACGTTCCTCGAGCGCCTCACGCATCTTCACGTTTTCCAGCTTCTGCTGCGACAGGCCCTGAGCCATGCCAGCCAGCGAGTCGAGGGTGGACTGTACGTCGAGCAGCACACCATCGGTCTCCATGGCGGGGGACTGGAAGGAGGTCCCGGAAGGCTGGAGTTGAGCTTGTGCGTTCATGGTGGAGAGTTCCTCGTGGGAATATTCAGACTGGGGAGAAAGCGATTGGTCTGCACTGCCGGCCACTGCGAAGCCCGACGCCATCACATCGAGGGCGCCGACCGAGTTGATCTGCGGCAGAACTGCCTCGGCGCTCAGCGGAGCCGGGGGCTCGCTCAATTCGCGCTCCGCGCCGGCGCATTCATGGGACTGTTCAGCGGCAGACCCCATGCTGGAACAAGCCGATGCCAGCTCGGCCAGGTCTCTTTCCAATAGATCGAAGGCCTCCAGAGCCGGTGGCTCCGCGCCCTGCACCGCACTGACTTGTGCCAGGTCGCTGTCCGTGCAGAACGACTGGAACTGTTTTGAAGGCTCCGTACAGGCGGGCTCATCCGTTCCGCTCTCGTCGACAGAGCTCTCCACTGCGGTTGCCTCCGCCTCGCTCGGAATATGCCCCGTCGACAGGGAAGGACGTGGCGAACCTTTGGCACGCAGCGACACGGCGTTCGGGAAGCGGAACAGTGGCTTGCTTCGCTCGGCAATCTGGCCGACTGCAAGAGACATGGTTGCCTGCTCGGATTGCCCCGAGGCATTCATGGCGAGCCCGCCATGATCCTCTTGCCCTTCGAACTGATGCGTATCTGATGTCATGAAACGTCCTGCCCTGAGGGTGATCGACCTCACGCCAACCCCCCATCGCCCGGCGTCCCGAAGCGTGCCAATGGTTAGGTGATTGGTTAGCCCCGCGACTCCGTGGATTTGAAAGCGCGAAGCAGGTTGCAGGTCGAATTCTTACAAGGAGGCCCCCAGCTGAATGTCAGTGAATTCCTGCATGGCCGCAGGAAAACTATGCAAGAGCCACTGAATTCCATCGAGCGCCCCAGCAGAAGGCGTCCATTGAGCAATATTGAGCAGGGCACTTCAGGGGCCACGCGTCTCTACAGGAGCCCGATCTCTTCGCTGATGCGAAACAGGTCATCCAGCGAATTGGCGGAGAGCTTGCGCATCAGTTGACGCTTGTGCTGTCCGATGCTTGCCCCTGACAACGAAAGATGCTCCGCCAGGGAAGCGACGGAGCATCCCCTGCGCAAGCCATGCAGAACGGCAATCAGGTGGGTCGGAAAGACCAGTGCGGAATCCAACCTGGGGTTAGCGCCGACCGGCACGCGGCGATGTTCGGGAAAGATAGTGCCGCCAGCCAGTACAGCATCCACGGCTCTCCCGATCAGGCTCAGACGATCGTCCGCGCGCAGAAAACCGGATACCCCGGTCCGGATGGCATGATGGATATTCAGCGAGGAGCCAAGACTGGAGCAGACCAGTACAGGTGTGGAGGATTTCAGCTGACCACCGCGCCGCAACATCGTGACGAGCTCCAACCCGTGAATGTCCGGCAGTTCCAGCGTCACAATCAGAAGCTCGCAATCACCGACCTTCAAGTGGGTCAGCGCCTGTCGCGCAAGCTTGAAATGCAGATCGCACTGATGGCCGCTTGTATGCAGGAATCGACGCAGCGCCGTGAAGTCACGCCGGGAGGGTTCAACAAGTACGATTCGGGCCATGTTATTCCTTGTTGTTAAGGCCTCGGTGTTGCTGTCTGCCAGACAGATCGGCGAATTAGCTCTCGCCCTGCAAGCCGATTTCTCGGCATTCCCGCTGGTGTTTGCAGAGTGAAAATTGGTTCGGGACAGATAGACGCCACCGGACAATTCCATGTCTCGGCGAGGTCCACTCTGCGAAGCATGAAGCCGGCCGATACGTCCGTTGAACGCATCGGCCGTTGGGCTTACTCAGTCACCGTCTTGGAAATGGCGGACAAGGTGGTGTTGAACTGCACGGTTTCGTTGAAACTCTTGACGATGGTACTGAACTTGTCCTTGGCGCTTTGCAGCTGCTTGAGGCGCACGGTCAGTTCCTCGCTCTTGCGTTTGATGGCGCTTTCGCGCTCGTCCAACTCACCGGCGCGGCTACGCAGGGCCGCCAGTTGCTCGTCGATACGCTGCTGTTCAAGTTGAATGGACTCGGCACGCTTGGCGGTGGCTTTGTCGCGCAGGTCAACCGTGTGAGCCAGGTTCTTCAGCGCTTCACTACGCTCGGCCAGCAGGCGGTTGTTCTCGGCAGCCATGCGGTCCAGGTTGGTCTTGGCCTGCTTGAGATGGCTCTCCATCTGCAGCAGACGCTCTTCCTTGTCGGCGGTCAGACGCTCACGTTCCTGAAGCTGGCTGTTCCACTCTTCCAGCTCTTCCTGCAAGCGACCTGCCGCCTGTTTCTGGTGAGTCAGACCCTGCGCCATGCCGGCCAGCGAATTGAGGGTGTTCTGGACATCGGACAGGACATCGTCCGGGTCAGCGTCGAGATGGGGAACGCTCAGTGTGGCCGCCACTTCCTGCAACTCAGCCGAGGTGATCGGGATAGCGCTTTCCTGCACATCGGCCTGGGCTACTACATCGTCGTGCATTTCGGTCATTTCGGATTCCTTCTGGATCAATATTCCCTGAAGCGCCACTGTTTCAGGGGGGCTGTCAGCCGCCTCCGGGGCGGCAACTGCGTGCTCTGCGGGCGACAGGTTGGTGTCGTGCGACTGCGCTACCCGGATTTCTTCGCAAGGCTCGCCATGCCCACCGGCGGCGGCCAGCAGAGCGAATGCCTCCGCCAGGCTCGAAATCATCGGTTCGAAGCATTCATCGGCATCGTGATCATCTGATGGGGGATGCTCGCTCGGAAGCAGCTCCGCCTCCTCGACCGCGATGCCGATCCGCTCGGACGGCTGGATGGGCTCTACCAGCTCCCACTGCATGGCAGCCTCCGGCACCTCACGGGCCGACAGCTCAGCGAGTTCTGTCGTTGTCGGCATGTCTTGCGCGGTCGTCGGCGGGGCCGTTTGCTCGGCAACGTCGAGCACTGCTGGCTGTGGCTCCTCGACGATGTGCTGTGCTTCAGCCAACGCGAGCCCGGCATCGTTTGCTACTGCCGAGGTGATCTCCTCGGCAGGCTCCAGCGCTGTGGAAACATCCGCTGCGACCACTTCCGGTACTTCCTCTCGCTCCGGCTCGCAGTGTTCCAGGGGCTCGGGCGCAGATGGCTCAACGACGTCAGGCACCCGCGGCGCCACTCTCGCAGTGACGACTATCGTTCCCGCGACTTTCGTTTCGGCGGCCGGCCCCACGACTGGTGTGGGCTGCTCGATATCTCCCGGCGCTTCCAGCACCTCCAATGAGATGGCTGCCTGGGTTTCAAGCGCCTCCGCCTCGGACAGCGCTCGGACCTCCTGTGCGCTTTGCTGCTCAGCCTCGCGAATCGACGAGTTTTCCAGCTGTTGTGCCGCGATCGGCTCAACGACTTCCGATACGGATTGCTCGGCAGGCGTCAGCGACTCCGGCTCGTCCGGTGTCTCGACTGCTAGCACCTCTGTCTGCTGCGGTGCAGGTTCTACCGATGGCATGGCGTCAGGCGGCTGAGCCGACGCATGCAATTCCGGGAAGTCCTGATCAATGATGGAGTCCAGCGACAGCGACTCAGGCTCCGCCGGGCCGAACGGCGGTATTTCGTCCTCTCTGGTACCCGCGAAAGAGCCTGCAGGTTCTGCTCTCCGGGCAGACAGGATCGTCTCCTCGTCCGCGACGTCGCCTGCGGCGCCCTCCTCCTCGCTCTTCAGCCGCGCTGCCTGGGCGAACTGAGCGAAGTCCAGCAGCATATCCGCGGACAGCTCGAAGCCAAGATCAGCGATATCCGCCGGGGCATCGATATCCTCGTCAGGCTGGAGCGAAAACGGTAGTGGCGCTGGCCGCCCCAGCATCCCCGCCCTGGATAGCAGGTGCAGCCATGAGCGCAACGGTTGCATCGGCAGTTGCAGGCCCTGGAACCTCATGACCCTGGGCGCAGGCAGGTTCAGTGAATGCTTGCGCCAGGGGCGCCCCCAGGACAGGGCGGCAGGACGGTGGACGGCGAGCGGAATCAGTTTGACGTGATGCTCGGTGCCGACCATTGCTGGCCTGGGAGCACTGTGGGGTGAGGTCATGATTTTCTTCCGTCGGGACCATTCGAAACTGCGCAAGTTTCGCTTGGTCACGGAATCGGTGTTATCAGGCTTGCCTGAAGAACCCGAGGATTTTTTCCTATTAGCGCCCTACAAGCCCCCAGTTGCTGTAGGCAACATGCGCGTTTTCCCGACTTAGCCGCGACGGCTCTGAAACAGAGGTTTTATCCCAGCGCTGTTTTCTGACCGGGGAAGGAAAACTCCCCTCAGATCCAGCGCAGTGCTGAATACAAAAAGCGGAACGTCGAGCAGCAGCATCGGCGCCGCCAGCGCCATGGCCGTATCCGGCAGCACGACCAGGGTGCAGGACATCAGCATGACCGTCAGGATGATCACCAGCTTCATCAGCACCGACGCGAAATCGATGATCTCGTCCATCTTGCACTCCCATACGCCAACCTGGAGCGCCCTGTATACCGACGCCCCCAAGCAGCCAGAAATCAGAAACATCCCGAAATTGGACGGAAATTTCTGACGACATTGACTACAGTCGCGCGTTGCAGCGAAGCGTCATATCGGTGCAATGATTTCGACTTAATCTGCCGCGCCAACGATGCCTCAAATGGAAGTTGACCCATGCAGTACAAGTCGAGCCCCAGCGATGCCCAACCCTGGCCCGTCACCATCGCCTGGCTCACTATCGCGTTCATCTGCTACGCATTCCCCTGGTCGGCATTCGCCGCCCTGCCTTCGTCCCAGGGCGGCGAGCCGGTGTTGCGCATCCAGGGTTCCAATACCATCGGCGCGCACCTGCTGCCGGAGCTGGTGAAGGGCCTGCTGGTCAGCGAAGGCTACAGCGACGTCAGCGCCAAGCCGGGCAAGACGGAGAACGAGCAGCACATCATCGGTCGCACTGCCGACGGCAAGGAGGCCATCATCGACCTCGCCGCGCACGGTTCCAGCACCGGTTTCGTCGCCCTGAAGGACAACACCGCCGAGCTGGCCGCCGCCTCGCGCCCGATCAAGGATGCCGAGGTTGCGGGTCTGTCGGCGTCGGGCAACCTGCGCAGCGCCAAGGCCGAACAGGTAATCGGCATCGACGGCCTGGCAATCATCGTCAACGCGGCCAACCCGCTGGATGAGCTGACCACCGATACGCTGGCGAAAATCTTCTCCGGCGAGGTGAAGACCTGGGAAGAAATCGGCGGGCGCGGCGGCGCCATCCGACTGTATTCCCGCGACGACAACTCCGGCACCTTCGATACCTTCAAGGAGCTGGTGCTGGCCAGCCACGGCAAGGCACTGGCCAGTGGCGTGCAGCGGTTCGAGTCCAGCGACCTGCTGTCGACCGAAGTGAGCAAGGACCCGCAAGGCATAGGCTTCGTCGGGCTGTCGTCGATCCAGAAGGCCAAGGCACTGCGCATTGCCGACGGCGACTCCCAGGCAATGGCGCCGTCCACCACCCTGATCGCGACCGAGGACTATCCGCTGTCGCGCCGTCTGTTCCTCTACATGAAGCCCGAGGAGCCCAACCGCTGGGCCCGCGCCCTGCTGCAATTCGCCCAGGGCGACAAGGGCCAGGCGCTGGTCAGCGCCAACGGCTTCGTCGGCCAGCGCGTGCAGGCAGTGAAGATGGCGCCGCGTGCCAGCATGCCGGAGAACTACCAGGCCCTGGCGCGCGATGCCGAGCGCCTGTCGGTAAACTTCCGCTTCCGCGAAGGCAGCGCCACCCTGGACAACAAGGCACAGCGTGACATCGACCGCCTGCTCGCCTACCTGCAGCAGAACGGCAAGATGAACAAGCAGGCAGTGCTGGTTGGATTTGGCGATCCGAAGCAGGACCCGGCCCGCGCCGAGCTGCTCTCCAAGTTGCGCGCCATGGCCGTGCGCCGCGAGCTGGCAAAGGAAGGCGTGATGTTCCGCGAGATCAGCGGCATGGGCGACGCCCTGCCGGTGGCAGCCAACAGCGACAACGACGGACGGGTGAAGAACCGCCGCGTTGAGGTCTGGGTTTACTGAATCGCCTGGCCAATTACGAGCCTTCCGAGGATCAGCGTCTAGACTTTCCTTCAGACGCTGATTCCTCAGTCCCGAAGTCATGTAGGAACTTGTTACGTTCCATCGCTTGCCTGAGGCGTCCGCTCTGCTATTTTCCCGCCAGTGACGCCGGGCCCCTCTGACGGTTGCCAACCGCCATGTCGGAGTCACTTTTCGACAACGACACTAAGGGAGGGGCCAAATGACAGCTCTGCACGCCTTTTTGACCGAACCATTCCTCGGAACCGCCACCTGGTTCTGGCTGGCCTTCCTGGCCATCGTGATTCTTCTGCTCGTACTCGACCTGGGCGTCCTGCAACGCGATCACCATGAGATCGGCGTGCGCGAGAGCCTGATGCTTTCCGCCGGCTACTTCGCCTGCGGCCTGGCCTTCGGTGGCTGGGTCTGGTACGAGTTCGGCGCCACCAGCGCGGTGGAGTACTACACCGGTTTCCTCGTCGAACAATCGCTATCGATGGACAACGTGTTCGTCATGGCGATGATCTTCGGCTTCTTCGGCATCCCCCGCCGCTACCAGCACCAGGTCCTGTTCTGGGGCATCCTCGGCGCCATCGTCATGCGTGCGCTGATGATCGGCCTGGGCGCCGCGCTGGTGAAGGAATTCGAGTGGATCATGTACGTGTTCGGCGCCTTCCTGCTGTTCAGCGGCGTGAAGATGCTGTTCAGCAAGCATGACGACGAGCCGGACCTGGCCAATAACCCGGTGCTGAAGTTCCTGCGCAAGCGCATCCGCATGACTGACACCATCCACGAGCATCACTTCTTCGTGAAGATGCCGGATGCCTCGGGCAAGCTGGTGCGCTACGCCACCCCGTTGTTCCTGGCGCTGATCCTGATCGAAATCGCCGACCTGGTGTTCGCCGTGGACAGCGTGCCGGCGATCTTCGCCATCACCCAGGACCCGTTCATCGTCTACACCTCGAACATCTTTGCCATCCTCGGCCTGCGCGCCCTGTATTTCTCGCTGGCGGCGATGATCCACCGCTTCGTCTACCTGAAGTACGCCCTGGCGCTGGTCCTGGTCTTCATCGGCACGAAGATTTTCCTGCACGGATTCATCGGCAAGGTTCCCGCGGCCCTGTCCCTTGGCGTAACCTTCGGCCTTTTGGCGGGTGGCATACTGCTATCCTTGCTCAAGACCCGCAGAACCGGCGAGGAACCGCTGGAAATCGTCAGCCAGGAGAGGATCCATGCAAGCGCTGGAGGTGAGGATCGAAGCCGTTGAGTTTCGCGGCCGGGCCTATTGGCAGGTCCGCCTCGGTCGTCGCGCGCTGCGTTTCCCCCATGAAGCTGCTGCGCGCGCCTTTGCCGCACAGTTGCATACCCGGCGAGAATGGTGGCTGGAGCAGCAGGCCAGGATAGATAGGCCGGAACCCTCACCCGAGGCATGAACGAAACGACAAGGCCAGCGCAAGCTGGCCTTGTGCTTTGTGAGTCGCGCACGACCCGCGCCTGACAGCGAGCGTAGGAGCGGACTTTGTCCGCGATAGGTTTCCGGCAGCTCGGAGCCGGACTGATGCACATCGCGGACGGAGTCCGCTCCTACGAAAAGCACCACGCCCCTGCAATAAAAAAGGCCCGCGAATGCGGGCCTTTTTTATTCATTGCGGGTTGCGATCAGCGGCTGCTGCGCAGCGCGTCACGCGGTACGTACTTGCCGATCTCGAACTTGCCGATGGCCGCGCGGTGCACTTCGTCCGGGCCGTCGGCCAGGCGCAGGGTGCGCTGCATGGCGTACCAGTACGCCAGCGGGAAATCGTTGGAAACACCAGCGCCGCCGTGCATCTGGATGGCGCGGTCGATCACCTGCAGGGCGACGTTGGGCGCCACGACCTTGATCTGGGCGATCTCGCTCTGGGCGATCTTGTTGCCGGCGGTATCCATCATGTACGCGGCATTGAGGGTCAGCAGGCGAGCCTGGTTGATCTCGATTCGCGAGTTGGCAATGTGGTCGATGTTGCCGCCCAGGCGGGCCAGCGGCTTGCCAAAGGCAGTACGGCTGACGGAGCGCTTGCACATCAGTTCCAGCGCGCGCTCGGCCATGCCGATGGAGCGCATGCAGTGGTGGATACGGCCTGGGCCGAGGCGGCCCTGGGCGATCTCGAAGCCGCGGCCTTCGCCTAGCAGCACGTTCTCGTAGGGCACGCGGACGTTCTCGAACAGCACTTCGGCGTGGCCGTGCGGGGCGTCGTCGTAGCCGAATACCGGCAGCGGACGGAGGATCTTCACGCCGGGGGCATCGGTGGGCACCAGGATCATCGAGTGCTGCTGGTGGCGCGGCGCGTCCGGGTTGGTCAGGCCCATGAAGATCATGATCTTGCAGCGCGGGTCGCAGGCGCCGGAGGTCCACCATTTGCGGCCATTGATGACCCACTCGTCACCGTCACGCACCGCGTTGGCTTCCATGTTGGTCGCATCCGAAGAAGCCACGCCAGGCTCGGTCATGGCAAAGGCGGAGCGGATCTCGCCGCGCAGCAGCGGTTCCAGCCAGGTGCGCTTGTGCTCTTCGCTGCCGTAGCGCACCAGGACTTCCATGTTGCCAGTGTCTGGCGCGGCGCAGTTGAACGGCTCGGAGCCGATCAGCGAGCGGCCCATGATCTCGGCCAGCGGCGCGTATTCCATGTTGGTCAGGCCGGCGCCCAGTTCGGACTCGGGCAGGAACAGGTTCCACAGGCCTTCGGCTTTCGCCTTGACCTTGAGGTCTTCCATGATTTGCGTGGGCTGCCAGCGGTCGCCCTGAGCCACTTGCTCCTCGAATACCTTCTCGGCGGGATAGACGTTGGCTTCCATGAACGCGGTGAGGCGCTCACGCAGGTCCTGAACCTTGGCGGAATAAGCGAAATCCATGGGGGCTAACCTTCTGGCGGCGGTTGTTTGTGTGGTGATGATGCTAGAACAGCCAAGTGCATTTACCCAGCCTATTATCCGAATCAATGAACATTCATAACCTATATGGACCTGAGCGCCGGTTCGGGTATGATCGGACCAAAACAATGACAAGCGGAGCCCTGGTAATGAACCTCAGCAAGGTCGATCTGAACCTGTTCATCGTCTTCGACGCGATCTACACCGAAGCCAACCTGACCCGCGCCGGACAGATCGTTGGTATTACCCAGCCCGCCGTCTCCAACGCCCTCGCCCGCCTGCGTGAAACCTTCAACGACCCGTTGTTCGTGCGGACCGCGCAAGGCATGGTGCCCACGCCCATGGCGCAGAACATCATCGGGCCGGTGCGTAACGCACTGCAGTTGCTGCGCGTCTCGGTACAGGAAAGCCGCACCTTCACCCCGACCCAGGCGAGCAAGACCTACCGCATCAGCATGACCGACCTCACCGAGGCCATCGTCCTGCCACCGCTGTTCCAGCGCCTGCGTCGCCTGGCGCCCAACGTGCACATCGAAAGCTTCCTCTCCAAGCGCCGCGAGACCACCAAGGAACTGGCCGCCGGCCGCCTGGACTTCGCCGTCGACGCTCCGCTGAATACCGACCCGCAGGTACGCCACGTCAAGCTGATGGAGGACCGCTACGTCTGCGCCATGCGTCAGGGTCACCCGCTGGCCAAGGACAAGGTGACGCTGGAGGAATACCTGTCGGTGGCACACATCCAGATTTCCAGCCGCCGCAGCGGCCTGGGCTATGTCGACCTGTCGCTGGGCAAAATGGGCCTGCAGCGCAAGATCGCCCTGCGCTCGCAGCACTACCTGATGGCTTCGACCGTAGTGCAGCAGACCGACATGGTGGTCACCGTGCCCGAGCGCTTCGCCCGCCACCACGGACTGCATTTCGTCGACCTGCCGGTGAATGACGTGCCCAAGCTGGAAACCCACCTGTACTGGCACGAAAGCACCGACCAGGACCCGGCCAACCGCTGGATGCGCGAGCAGATCATCGAGCTGTGCCAGCAGGTGACAGCGCGGGAAGCACGCGAAGCTGCCGAGCGGGCCTGATGTTTCAGGCGATGCCTGTGGATGGGTATCGCTGCGCTCCACGCCTTCCTGCGCCTGGCCCACTTGCCATGGCCAACCTTGTAGGAGCGAGCTTGCTCGCGAACAGCCACAAAATTGCCGGTGAGCATTGTTCGCGAGCAAGCTCGCTCCTACGAAAAGCAATCCGTCCCGCCTGACAAGCCACCCGCAGACCCCGGACTGCCGAAGTGCCTGTCCAACGAACAGGCCGGGGTCTGCCGGCAAACCCTTTACAAGCTGCGCGCGATCACCAGCCGCTGCACGTCGCTGGTGCCCTCGTAGATCTGGCACACGCGCACGTCGCGGTAGATGCGTTCAACCGGGTAGTCCTGCAGATAGCCATAGCCGCCGAGGGTCTGGATCGCCGCGGAGCACACGCGCTCGGCCATTTCCGAGGCGAACAGCTTGGCCATGGACGCTTCGGTCAGGCACGGCAAGCCGGCCTCGCGCAGGCTGGCGGCGTGATGGACCATCTGCCGCGCCACGGCGATTTCGGTGGCCATGTCGCTCAGGCGGAAAGCCACGGCCTGGTGCTGGATGATCGGCTTGCCGAAGGTCTCGCGCTCGTGGGCGTAGTCGCGGGCGTATTCGAACGCGGCGCGGGCCATGCCGACGGCCTGCGAAGCAATACCGATGCGCCCACCCTCCAGGTTCGCCAGAGCAATGGCGTAACCCTGCCCTTCCTCGCCCAGCCGATAGCTGGCAGGGATACGCACGTCGTCGAAGGCGATCTGGCAGGTGTCAGAGGCGTGCTGGCCAAGCTTGTCCTCGACGCGCACCACACGGTAGCCGGGCGTGTCGGTGGGCACGATGAAGGCGCTGATACCCTTCTTGCCTGCCGCCGCGTCGGTGACCGCGAAGACGATCACCAGGCCAGCATGGCTGCCGGAGGTAATGAACTGCTTGCTGCCGTTCAACACGTAATGATCGCCATCACGGCGCGCGCGGGTCTTGAGGAAACTGGCGTCGGAGCCGGCCTGCGGTTCGGTCAGCGCAAAGGCGCCAATCATCTCGCCTCGTGCCAGGGGCACGAGGAACTGGCGCTTCTGCTCGTCATTGCCGAACTTGGCGATGGGCATGCAACCCACCGAATTGTGCACGCTCATGATGGTCGAGCAGGCGCCGTCGCCGGCGGCGATCTCTTCCAGCGCCATGGCGTAGGCCAGGTGGCCGGTCTGCGCGCCGCCCCACTGCTCCGTCACCAGCATGCCGAGGAAGCCGAGGTCGGCCATTTCCTTGATGGCTTCAGCCGGGAAGCGATGCTCGCGGTCCCAATCGGCGGCGAAGGGTTTCAGCCGCTCCTGGGCAAACTGACGGGCAACGTCGCGGATCTGGATGTCTTCTTCGCTGGGAATCATGTCTCGCTCCTTAGGCCAGACGCTCGACCGCGATGGCCGTGGCCTCGCCGCCACCGATGCACACCGAGGCTACGCCGCGCTTGAGGTCGTACTGCTTGAGCGCCGACAGCAGGGTCACGATCACCCGTGCGCCGGAGGCACCGATGGGGTGGCCAAGGGCGCAGGCGCCGCCGTGGACGTTGAGCTTGTCGTGGGGGATGTCCAGGTCGCGCATGGCGGCCATGGCGACCACGGCGAAAGCTTCATTGACCTCGAACAGATCGACGTCGCCGATCGCCCAGCCAGTGCGTTGCATCAGGCGTTCAACCGCGCCCACCGGGGCGGTCGGGAACAGGTTCGGTGCGTCGGCATAGGACGAATGCCCGCGGATCGCCGCCAGCGGCGTCAGGCCACGTTTCTCGGCTTCGGACAGGCGCATCAGCACCAGCGCAGCGGCGCCGTCGGAGATGGAGCTGGCATTGGCCGCCGTCACGGTGCCGCCTTCGCGGAAGGCCGGCTTCAGGGTCGGAATCTTGTCCAGCCTGGCCTTCGGCGGTTGCTCGTCTTCGCTGATGGCGCGCAGCTCCTTGCCGGCCTTGACCGTCACTGCGACGATCTCGTCCTTGAAGCGCCCTTCGCTCATGGCCTTCTGCGCGCGGGTCAGCGAGGTGATCGCGTAGGCATCCTGCTGCTCGCGGGTGAAGCCGTATTTCTCGGCGCAGTCCTCGGCAAAGGTGCCCATCAGGCGGCCCTTGTCGTAGGCGTCTTCGAGGCCGTCGAGGAACATGTGGTCGAGCACCTTGCCGTGGCCCATGCGGAAGCCGCTGCGGGCGCGCTCCAGCAGGTACGGCGCGTTGGACATGCTCTCCATGCCGCCGGCCAGGGCGACGCGGGCACTGCCGGCGAGGATGGCGTCGTGGGCCATCATCGCGGCTTTCATGCCCGAGCCGCACATCTTGTTCACCGTGGAGCAGGGCGTGCCGCGTGCGAGCCCGGCACCGAGCACCGCCTGGCGTGCCGGCGCCTGGCCCTGGCCGGCAGCGAGCACGCAGCCGAGGACGGCTTCGTCCACTTCTTCGGCGCCCAGGCGGGCGCGCTCGACGGCCGCGCGGATCGCGGCGGCGCCGAGGGTGGCGGCGGTGACGTCCTTGAAGTCGCCGAGGAAGCCGCCCATGGGAGTGCGGGTGGCGCTGACGATGACGATGGGATCGTTCATGACTCTCTCCTCCTGCTCACTTCGCGGCCATGCGGATGGCGCCGTCGAGGCGGATCACCTCGCCGTTGAGCATGCTGTTCTCGATGATGTGGCGGGCCAGCGCGGCGTACTCGTCCGGGCGACCGAGGCGCGGCGGGAACGGCACGCTGGCGCCGAGGGAGTCGCGCACTTCCTGGGGCATGGCGGCCATCATCGGCGTCTCGAAGATGCCAGGGGCAATGGTCATCACGCGGATGCCCGAACGCGCCAGTTCGCGGGCGATGGGCAGGGTCATGCCAACCACCGCGCTCTTGGAGGCGGAGTACGCAGCCTGGCCGATCTGCCCGTCGAAGGCCGCCACCGAGGCGGTGTTGATGATGATGCCGCGCTCGCCGCCGGCATCCGGCTGGTTCTGCGCCATGGCTTCGGCGGCCAGGCGCAGCATGTTGAAGGTGCCGATCAGGTTAATGTTGATGGTGCGGGTGAAGCTGTCCAGCCCATGCACGCCGTTGCGGCCGATGACTTTTTCCGCCGGTGCCACGCCGGCGCAGTTGGCCAGGCCGTGCAGCGCGCCAAAGGTGTCGAGTGCAAGCTGAACGGCGGCCTTGCCGTCGGCCTCGCTGCACACATCAGTGCGGATGAAGCGCGCGTTGGCTTCGCCCAATTCGGCAGCCTGGGCGGCGCCGGCGTCGGCGTTGACATCAGCCAGCACCACCTTGGCGCCGGCGCTCACCAGCAGCTTCGCGGTGGCCGCACCGAGGCCGGAGCCGCCGCCGGTGATGAGGAATACCTTGTTCTGGATCTGCATGAAGTCTCTCCGCTAGATTTAGTGAGCTGCCGCTTTCTCGGCCGCTTCGCGTTGCTTGGCGATCTCCTGGTTGCGCAGGAGGAAGCGCTGGATCTTGCCGCTGGGGGTCTTGGGCAGTTCGTCGACGAACTCCACTTCCCGCGGGTAGCTGTGCGCGGACAGTCGCTTGCGCACGTACTGTTGTAGCTCCTCGGCCAGCTCCGCGCCCGGCCGGTAGGACGAACAGAGCACCACGAAGGCTTTGACCAGTTCGGTGCGTTCCGGGTCCGGCTTGCCGATCACCGCCGCCTCGATCACCGCCGGGTGCTCGATCAGCGCACTCTCCACATCGAACGGTCCGACACGGTAGCCGGAGGTGGTGATCAGGTCGTCGGCGCGACCGACGAAGCTGATGCTGCCGTCAGCGTTCAACTCCACGGTATCGCCGCTGAGGTAGTAGTCGCCGACGAAGGACTTGGTCTGCATGCCCTGGTAGCCGGCGAACCACATCAGCGGCGAACGCTTGCGATCCATGGCCAGCACGCCGGGCTGGCCGGCGGGCAGCTCGTTACCCTGCTCGTCCAGCACCACCACGCGATGGCCGGGGATGGAGTAGCCAGCCGCACCCATATGCACCGGGTGCTGCAGTTCGTGGTGGTTGGCCAGCACCATGCCCAGCTCGGTCTGGCCGTAGTGGTCATGGATGGTCACGCCCAGTTCGCTGGCGAACCAGCGGATGACTTCCGGAGTCAGCGGCTCTCCCGCGCTGCTCACTGCGCGCAGGCGCCCCTTGAGCGGTTTGGAGACTACCTCCCCGGCCGCGATCAGCAGGCGGTACGCGGTGGGCGATCCGGCCAGGTTGGTGATGCCGTACTTGCGCACGATGCGGCAGGTGCTCTCCACCGTGAACGCGCCTTCGTAGAAGGTGATCGGATGCCCCATGGCCAGCGGCCCGGTGACACCGTAATAGAGACCGTAGGCCCAGCCCGGATCGGCGAGGTTCCAGAACGAATCCTCCTCGCGCAGGCCCACGGCATCGCGCATGTAGCCGACGAAGGCGACGATGGCCTTCAGCGGCACGGCCAGCGGCTTCGCCAACCCGGTGGTGCCGGAGGTGAACATCAGCAGGAAGGTGTCTTCCCCGCTGCGCAGCACCGGCTCGAAGTCCGGCGAGTGGCGTTCCAGTTCGGCCCAGAAGCTGTAGTCGCCATGGCGGATGCCCTGCCCCTTCGGGCCGCCGACAGTCACCCGCGTGGGCGCGTCGGGTACCTCGTCGAGCTTGCCGCGGTTGGCGCCGTCAGTGACCACCACCTTGCTGCCGGCCAGCTTGACCCGGTGTTCGATGGCCTTGGGCCCGAAGGCGGTGAATAGTGGCTGGTAGACGGCGCCCAGGCGCCAGGTGCCGAGCACGGCGACCAGCAGCTCCGGCGTGCGCGGCAGCATGCCGGACACCACATCGCCAGGGCGCACGCCGAGGCTGTGGAGGAAACTGGCGAAGCGGCCGGAAAGCTCTTTCAACTGGGTGAAGGTGTAGGAAGCGCTGTCGCCGTCCTTGCCCTCCCAGAACAGTGCGACGCGGCCGGGAATGGCATGGCGGTCGCAGCATTCAACACAGGCATTGAGAGCATCGAGGTTGCCGGCCAGGACGGCGTCGGCGGTGGCGCGGTAGTCGAACTCGGCCGTGGCGGCGGTATGGGAACGCATCGCTTGGGACTCCCGGGTTGTTCTTGTTGGAGTTCCCTGATGTTCCCGCCGCGCGGGCGTGCGGGCAATGTCGAAAGCCGCCAATCTGGATGAGCGGATTGGACAGCTCTGGTGCTGCGTGATGCGTAGGTTTCCGCTGTAGCGGACTGCGCCCGCGACGGGGTGGGTGCGGTGCGGTCCGCGAGCAAGCGCGCTCCTACCGGGAAACACCGGCGCCTCTCTGTAGGAGCGAGCTTGCTCGCGAACCTGATCTGGCGCCGGCCTCACAGGCGGATCGCGGAGAAGCTCCGCTCCTACGAGAGCATGCGTGCGGACGTCAAACGCGGAACTGATCCATCAACCCCTGCTGATGGTTCGCCAGCTTGTTCAGCGACTGGCTGACCTGCGCCGATTCCTGCGCCTGGCTGGACAGTGACTCGGTCACATCACGAATCCCCGCCACGTTACGGTTGATCTCCTCGGCCACCGCGCTCTGCTCCTCGGCGGCGCTGGCGATCTGCAGGTTCATGTCGGTGATCACGCCCACCGCGTCACCAATGCGCTTCAGCGCCGCCACGGCCTGTTCGACCTGATTCACGCTGTCCTGCGCCTGGCGGTGGCTGTTGCTCATGGCGCCGACTACATCGCGGGTGCCGTTCTGCAGGCCTTCGATGACCTGGCGGATTTCCTCCACCGAATCCTGGGTGCGCTTGGCGAGGTTGCGTACCTCGTCGGCAACCACCGCAAAGCCACGACCCGCTTCACCGGCACGGGCCGCTTCGATGGCCGCATTGAGAGCCAGCAGGTTGGTCTGTTCGGCGATGCCACGGATCACTTCCAGCACCGAGCCGATCTGCTCGCTGCTGGCGGCGAGACCTTCCACCTGACTCATGGCGCTGCTCATGTCGCTGGCCAGTTCGTCGATCAGGCGGGTGGTGTTGTCGATCACGCTGAGGCCGTCGCGGGTGGCTCCGTCGGCACCGCGCGCGGCGTCGGCGGCCATGGCGGCGCTGTTGGCGACGTCATGGGCGGTGGCGCTCATCTCCTGGGAGGCGGTGGCGACCTGGTCGACTTCGCGGAATTGCTGCTGCATGCCGGCGCTGGTCTGACTGGCGATCTCCGAAGACTGGTCGGCGGTGGCGCGGGCGTCGTGCACCGAGGATTTCACGTCGCGGATGATTGGCTGCAGCTTGTCGAGGAAGCGGTTGAACCAGCCGGCCAGCTCGCCGAGCTCATCCTTGCCGGCGTAGTCCAGGCGTTTGGTCAGGTCGCCCTCGCCGCTGGCGATGTTGCGCAGCATGGCGGCGACGCCGAGGATCGGGCGGGTCACGCCGCGGGCGGTGAGCCAGACCAGCAGCAGGCCAACGATGGCAGCGATCAGGCCAAAGATGGTCTGCCACAGCGCGCCGCTGGAGTTGCGCTCATCCAGTTGTTTCTGCAGTTCCAGCGCGGGCGCCAGCAGCACGTCCTGCGGTACATCGAGCACCACAGCCCAGGGTTTGGTGGCGTCCGGGATCGGCAGCAGCGGCTCGACCACGCGTAACTGGCCGTCCTTCTCCAGCACCTGCGGGCGGCCGCTGGCTTGCAGGGAAAGCAGCTCGGCGGCCTGGCCGGGAATGGCTTTTTCCAGTGGCTGGCCGAGCAGCGCTTCGTTGCTGCTGTAGCCGGCGAGCAGGCCGGCGGGGCTGACGATGCTCACGCTACCGGCACCGTCATAGAGCTGGCGATCGCCATCGGCAGCCAGTTGCTGCAGGCGGCTGAGACTGATGTCGATGCCGATCACGGCGATGACCTTGCCCTGGTCGATCAACGGGAAGGTCACGGTGGTCATCAGCACCTTGGTGCCCGATGCACTGTCGAAATAGGGGTTGAGTACGCAGGCCTTGCGAGTCTGCAGCGGGCACAGCTGCCAGGTGTTGAACGGGCTACCGTCGAGCATGGCCGTGGTGTCGGCGATCATGTCCTCGGTCACGGCCAGGCCGGTCATCTCACCGGAAGCTTTCTGCGCCCAGTAGGCGCCGAAGCGGCCCTTCTCGTTGCTGCCGGCGTCGGCCTGGTCGTGGAAGTTGGCGTCCTGGCCGTCCAGCGCATCGGGTTCGAAGACCACGTAGAGACTGAGCAGGTTCGGGTTGCTCTTCAGGCCGTCACGCACCAGCAGGTTGAGGTCCTTGCGCACGACGGCGGTGTCAGCGCCGTGCTTGGTGGACTGCTCGCGCAACTGGCTGACCTGGCGGGAAAACTGGTTGCCGAAGTGGTACACGTCGGTGAAGAAGCGCTGGATGATCTCCGCCTGCTGCTCGCTGCGCGCCTGCATCCGCGACTTGGCCGCGTCCTTGAGCATGTCTGCGTTGGCCGCCTTGATCAGCTGCGCATCGTGGTTCATCCGGAACAGCGAGAGACCGACCAGCAGGCAGACGATGCAGAGCAGGCAGAGGCCGGTCAGCAGCGTGATCTTCCACTGGATCGAGAGGCGGGACAGGGGCATGGTTGGCGTCCTTGAGCAACAAGCAATTCTTTGAGGTTTTATCGGCTTGTAAGGCGGCTACTTGAGCCGGGCCCTTAAATTTCAGGGCTCCTGGCGGATCAGCGCGCGGTATTGCCCGGGCGTCGATCCGGTCCATTTGCGGAAGGCCTTGTAAAAGGCGCTGGTGTCGGCGAAACCCAGCTCCTCGGCAAGGTCGGCAAAGTTACCGTCGCCGCTGTCCAGCCGCGCAATGGCCAGATCGCGGCGCAGTTGGTCCTTGAGCGCCTGGTAGGACTGCCCTTCGGCGGCCAGCTTGCGACGCAGGGTCGAGGGCGCCATGTAGAAATGGCTGGCCAGCGCATCGAGGTCCGGCCAGCGCTCGAACTTCAGGCTGCGCAGGTAGGCCTTGGTACGTGCCGCGAGGCTCTGCGGGTCGCGGTAGCGCACCAGGATGTTGGCCGGCGCGCCATTGAGGAAACGCCGCAGCTCGCGCTCGTCGCGGCGCACCGGCAGCTCCAGGGCTTCGGCGTTGAACAGCAGGCGCGACTGGCGGCGCGCAAAGTTGAGGTTCTCGGTAAACATCACTCGGTAGTCAGCAATGAAATCCGGCTGGGCGCAGCGCAACTCGATGGCCAGGATCGGAATGCGCCGCCCTACCAGCCAGCACGCAAGGCCGTGCAGCATCAGCCACAGGGTGAAGTAGCAGAAGGCGCGCGGCGGTCGGCTCTCAGGTTCGTCAAGGACGATGGCGGCGAGACCGTCCTGGCGCACCAGGCGCGGGGTGAAGTCGTCGAATACCAGGCCCATGAAGCGCAGGGCGGCGTTCATGGCCGTTTCCAGGGTCGGCTCACCAATCGCCGCGGCGGCCATGAAGTTGAAGCTGCCGGACTTCATGCGCCGGGCGTTCATGCCGAAGAATTCGTCGTCCATCTCCTTCGCCAGACGCAGCCAGAGCCGCGCGTAGGCCAGGCTGGAAACCCGCGCGTAGGGCTTGCCGAACAGCTCCGGGGCAATGCCGGCGGCGGCCAATAGCGGGCCGTCGTCGCGGCCGGCGCGACGAAACTCGGCCAGCGCTTCGCTGACCAGGCGGATGGAGATGGTGCCCTTCTCTACGCCCATGGCGCCCCGATACCGGGTACGCGCGCCAGGGCGCAGGAAGGCGAATTACGATCAACCACGCTTGGCGCGCACCTCTTCGATGCTGATCTCGCGCATGCGGAACTTCTGGATCTTGCCGGTCACCGTCATCGGGAACTCGTCGCAGAAGCGGAAGTGACGCGGCACCTTGAAGTGGGCGATGGCGTTCTTGCAGAAGGTGCGCAGCTCATCTTCCTCGACGCTGTGGCCGGGGTGGAACTTGACCCAGGCCACCAGCTCTTCGCCGTACTTCTCGTCGGGGATACCGATCACCTGGGCGTCGGCCACGGCGTGGTGGGTGTAGAGGAATTCCTCGATCTCGCGCGGGTAGATGTTCTCGCCGCCGCGGATGATCATGTCCTTGCTGCGGCCGACGATGCGCACGTTGCCCGCTTCGTCCATCTCGGCGAGGTCGCCGGTGAGCATCCAGCGCGCCGGGCTGATGGCCTCGGAGGTCGCCTGCGGGTTGTTCCAGTAGCCCAGCATCACGCTGTAGCCACGGGTGCACAGCTCACCGATGGTGCCGCGCGGGACGATGCGGCCGTCGGCGTCGATGATCTTGCTTTCCAGGTGCGACTGAGTGCGACCCACGGTGGTGACGCGGGTTTCCAGGTCGTCCTCCGGGCCAGTCTGCAGCGATACCGGGCTGGTCTCGGTCATGCCGTAGGCGATCTGCACTTCGGCCATGTGCATCTCGTCGATGACCCGGCGCATCACTTCGATCGGGCAGGTGGCGCCGGCCATGATGCCGGTGCGCAGGCTCGACAGGTCGAAGTCGCGGCGAGTCGGGTGGTCCAGTTCGGCGATGAACATGGTGGGTACGCCGTACAGCGCGGTGGCTTTTTCTTCCGCCACTGCCGCCAGGGTCGCCTCGGGCTCGAAACTGGGCGCCGGGTAGATCATGGTAGAGCCGTGGGTCAGGCAGCCGAGATTTCCCATCACCATGCCGAAACAGTGGTACAGCGGCACCGGGATCACCAGGCGGTCGTGCTCGGTGAGGCCGAGGCTGTCGCCGACCATCAGGCCGTTGTTGAGGATGTTGTAGTGGCTGAGCGTGGCGCCCTTGGGGAAGCCGGTGGTGCCGGAGGTGTACTGGATATTGATCGGCTCGTCGAACTGCAGCAGCGCCTGGCGCTCGGCAAGTTCGGCGGCGGCAATACCCCGGCCCAGCGGCTCCAGTTGGCTCCAGCGCAGGAAGCCGGCGGGTGCGCTATCGGACAGGCTGATCACCCCGCGCAATTCCGGCAGGCGGTCGCTGGACAGCTCGCCCGGCCGCCCCTGTCCCAGCTCGGGCAGCAGGTCGGCGAGCATGCCGTGGTAATCGGAGGATTTGAAAGCGTCTGCGCACACCAGCCAGCGGCAGCCGGATTGCTTGAGCGCGTACTCAAGTTCATTCACCCGATAGGCCGGGTTGATGTTGACCAGCACGGCGCCGACCTTGGCGCTGGCGAACTGGGTAATGCACCACTGCGCGCAGTTGGGTGCCCAGATGCCCAGGCGGTCGCCGGGACGCAGGCCCAGGGCAAGGAAAGCGCGGGCGACGCCATTGACCACCTCGGCCAGTTCGGCCCAGGTGTAGCGCAGGTTCTGGTGACGCACGACCAGGGCTTCGCGCGCAGCGAAACGCCCGACGGTGGTATCGAAGGCAGCGCCAACGGTCATCGCCAGCAGGGGTTTGTCCTGGGGGCCGCGGGTGTAACTCAGGTGGTTCATGGCTTTCCCTTGTTGTGCTTGTTCTGGGATCAACGCTGAACGATCGGCCAGGCAGCGGCGCAGAGCGCCGTAGGCCAACCTGCCCGCGCAATCTGACTGATCGGTCGCGGGCTGCGAAGCATGTTTACGTTAACGTAAAGGTAAACGCAACCCCGACCATCGACCACGCGATACGCCGGCTGCCTCCGCACATTTCAGGATAGTCAGTCACAAAGCGTGCCATAGGACCTGAACCCCATAGCCGGCGCGCCCTTCAGAAGATTTAACGTGCTTCGTCAATGCACCTGGCCGGTTGCATTTCGCAACAGCTCGGGCAAGCTGCCGCGCCGCGATTGCCTGCACGGGTCGCGGCCTCTGCACGGCGGTCAGCGCAACGTCTCAACCTGTCGCAATCTGAGACGTTGCGCGCTACGTGCGCCCAGGCGGACCTTGCATTAGAATTCGCCGAAAATGCCTACATGGATGTAGACAAATTCCCACTCAATGCTTGCGAATCACATCCATGACTAGTCGTCGTTCGATACTGAGCCTGCTGTTTGCCTGCGCCGCTGTTGTCTGTTCATCGAACACTTTCGCTGCCACCCCCGCCAAGGCGGCGTCCCCCAAAGAGCTGGTGCTCGCCTCCGGTAGCGCCCTGGTGGTCGACCTGGAGAACGGCAAGACCCTCTACTCCAGCAATCCCAACCTGGTGGTGCCCATCGCCTCGGTGACCAAACTGATGACCGCCATGGTCACCCTGGACGCCAAGCTGCCGATGAATGAGCTGATCCCCGTGGACATTTCCGAGACCGCCGAGATGAAGGGCGTGTTCTCCCGCGTTCACCTGGGCAGCATGATCAGCCGCCAGAACATGCTGCTGCTGGCCCTGATGTCCTCGGAAAACCGCGCCGCCGCCAGCCTCGCCCACAACTATCCGGGCGGTTCCAGGGCCTTCGTCGCGGCCATGAACGCCAAGGCGAAATCCCTCGGCATGACCAGCACCCACTATGTCGAGCCCACCGGCCTGTCGATCCACAACGTCTCCGACGCCAACGACCTGATCCGCCTGGCCAAGGCCGCCTACACCTATCCGCAGATCCGCGCGATGAGCACTACGGCGACCAGCGACGCACGCTTCAGCAAGCCCAGCTACTCGCTGAGTTTCTTCAATACCAACCCGCTGGTGCGCAACGGCAAGTGGGACATCCGCCTGACCAAGACCGGCTTCACCAACGATGCCGGCCACTGCCTGGTGATGGTCACCATGATGAACGGCCGTCCGGTTGCCCTGGCCCTGCTCGATGCCTTCGGCAAGCGCACCCACGTGGCCGACGCCGCGCGCATCCGCCGTTGGGTGGAGACCGGTGTCGCCTCGCCGGTGCCCGCCGTCGCCCTGCAGTACAAGGCCCAGCGTAGCCAGGCCCGTGCGGCCGGCATGACCGCCACCGCCGAGTAAGCTCCGTCCCCGCGCTGGCGGAGCTCGCTCCGCCAGCCGCCCTCTCCTGCCTGCCCTCGCTTTACTGTTCTCGACCTGTCGCTTCAGCCCTGCTGGATGGCGCATCCATCACTTATATTCTGATCATCATTCAATGCTAGTATGATGACCGTAATATTTAATTGCTGGAGCCTTGCGATGACCGAACTGACCCTGACCCGTGAACAGAAGATTGCTGCCTGGGAGATGGCGGCCGCGCAGATGCGCCAGCGCCTGGCCGAGCCCGGCGTGGTTTCGCTGCAGGAGTTGCGTGGCAAGACGCCGCAGGAGTTCTTCGATGGCATCGGCGCCGGCGAACTGCCTGCCCCGCCGATCAATGCGCTGATCGGCTTCGTGCCGCTGGAGTGGAGCCAGGGTCGCTTCATCTTCCAGGGCACCCCGGACATGCGCCACTACAACCCCCTGGGCACTGTGCACGGCGGCTACGCGGCCACACTGCTGGACTCGGCCATGGGCTGTGCGGTGCACACCATGCTCGAATCCGGGTTGGGCTACACCACCACCGACCTGCGCATCAGCTACATCCGCGCGCTGACCCGTGACACCGGGCCGATCCGCGCCGAGGGCACCATCGTGCATATCGGCCGTTCCACAGCCCTTGCCGAGGGCCGCCTGTACGACGTGGACGGCAGGCTCTACGCCACAGGGTCCACCACCTGCCTGATCCTCGGGCGCTGACAGCTGTTCAGGAGACTGACCATGACTTCCGTAGTGATCGCGGGTTATGCCCGCTCCCCCTTCCACTTCGCCAAGAAAGGCGCGCTGATCGACGTGCGTCCGGATGACCTCGCCGCGCAGACGGTCAAGGGCCTGGTCGCACGTAGCGGCCTGGACGCCAAGCTGATCGAAGACCTGATCATGGGCTGCGCCTACCCCGAGGCCGAACAGGGCATGAACCTGGCGCGCATCACCGGCTTCCTCGCCGGGCTGCCGGAGACGGTGGCCGGCGCCACGGTGAACCGTTTCTGCGGCTCGTCCATGACCTCCATCCACTTCGCTGCCGGGCAGATCCAACTCGGCGCCGGTGATGCCTTCATTTGCGCGGGCGTGGAATCCATGACCCGTGTACCCATGGGCGGCTTCAACCTGTCGCCCAACCCGCGCCTGCTGGCAGAATTCCCGCAGGCCTACATGCCCATGGGGCAGACCGCCGAGATCGTCGCCGAGCGCTTCGGCATATCGCGTGCGGACCAGGAAGCCATGGCCGTGGATTCCCACGCCAAGGCCGCCCGCGCCCGCGAGCAGGGCCTTTTGGCAGCGGAGATCGTGCCCATCGACACGCCCAACGGTGTGGTCAGCGAAGATGGCTGCATCCGGCCCGGCACCAACCTGGAAGCACTGGCGCAGCTCAAACCCGCCTTCGGCGGCAGCGTCACCGCCGGCACCGCCTCGCCGCTCACCGATGGCGCAGCGGCCGTGCTGGTGTGCAGCGAAGACTTCGCCCGCGACAACGGCCTGGACATCCTGGCGCGGGTGAAAGCCGTCGCCGTGGTTGGCTGCCCGCCGGAAATCATGGGTATGGGCCCGCTCTACGCGACCCGCAAACTGCTGGACCGCAGCGGACTGCGCATGGCCGACATCGACCTGGTGGAGATCAACGAGGCCTTCTCCAGCCAGGCGCTGGCCTGCCTGCGCGGGCTTGAACTGGATATCGACCGGGTCAACCTGCACGGCGGCGCCCTGGCCATCGGTCATCCGCTGGGGGCTACCGGCGCACGCATCACCGGCAAGGCAGCGGCGCTGCTGAAGGAAACCGGCGGGCGCTATGCCATTGCGACCCAGTGCATTGGCGGCGGGCAGGGTGTGGCGACGTTGCTGGAGGCCGTGCGCTGAGCTGAGAACCCGCTCCTGCAAGGAGAGTTTTCGAGCGGTGCGACAACATCGCGGACGGAGTCCGCTCCTACGGGCTCAGCCTTGGGTAGGAGCGGACTCCGTCCGCGATCGTCTTTGCGCGTACGCCGGTGCCTGCCCTGAATCACCTCCCCTCGCCCACCCTGCGTTAGAATGTCACTCAGCATTCCATGATCCGCAGGAGACCGGTCATGCGTTATTCCGAAGACCACAAGGCCCAGACCCGCGAACGCATCATCAACGAGGCAGCACAACGCTTCCGCAGCGAAGGCGTGGACGCCACCGGCCTGCAGACGCTGATGAAGGCCCTGGGCCTGACTCACGGCGGCTTCTACGCGCACTTCAAATCCAAGGACGAGCTGGTGGAAATCGCCCTGCAGCAGGCCGCTGAGCAGTTGCGCCCGGTGGTCGACCAGCAGTTCCAGAAGGCCGAGCCGCTGCCTGGCTTCATCGACCAGTACCTCTCCCCCGGCCACCGCAACACGCCCGGCAAGGGCTGCCCGCTGCCGACCATCTCGGCGGAGCTGGGCGCCCGTGGCCATGCCAGCGCCACCACCGACGCCATCGTCCAGGCGCGCATCGACGCCATCGAGAAGGCACTGCCCAGCGAGCACGCCGAGGACGAGAGCGTGGCGCTGCTCGCCACGCTGATAGGTGCGCTGGTGCTGTCGCGCAGCGTGGCTGATCCGGCGATGTCCGACCGCATCCTGGAAAGCACACGACGGCATCTGAAGCGGGAGATTGACGCGGCGGAGTGATTGTCGCGGCTGCCAGGCCGTGTCCGGCCCATTTACGCAATGGGCCGGTATTCACCTGTTGGTCCATGATCCGCCGCAGGATTTCGCGGACAAGGTCCGCTCCTACGGCGCGGTGGGCAGTCGTAGGAGCGAGCTTGCTCGCGAACCTGCACGGCACGGTGGGAAGCGGTTCGCGAGAAAGCTCGCTCCTACAATGAGACCGGCCGCATCAATTTCCAGATGCGCATAAAAAAGCCCCGGCGCAAGGCCGGGGCAAGCTTTTCGCCACTCAGTTACTCGGTTACGCCACTGCCACGCCATAACGCTGCGCCGGGGCGCTGCGCGAGAGGTTCGGCGCCATCTTCAGGCGCGCGGCGGTAAAGGCTTCGAACTCACCCGCATCCGGCAGCGCCGGCAGGGTCACCACTTCGCCCTGGGCCAGACCGGCCAGCGCGGCGTCGACCATGTGGTTCACGTCCATCAGCATTTCCGCCGGCAGTGCGGAGATGTCGGTGCCGGCACGGTCCCAGATTTCGGTACGGGTGGCGCCTGGCAGCACGGCCTGGATGCGCAGCCCTTGCGGGGCCAGTTCCTGTTGCATGGATTGGGTCAGGTTGAGCACGAAGGCCTTGGTGGCGCTGTAGCTGCCGTTGAACAACTCCGGCGCCAGCGCCAGCACCGAGGCCACGTTGATGATGGTGCCGCGACCACGCCCGACGAAGGCCTTGGCGGCGGCGCCAGCCAGGCGCGCGGTGGCGGTGACGTTCAGCTCGATCATGCTTTCCAGACGATCCAGGTCGGTTTCCAGCAGGGTGCCGTTGATCGCCACGCCGGCGTTGTTCAGCAGCAGGCTGATGCTGGCATCCTCGGCCAGGCGCGCTTCGACGCGAGCACGATCCTCGCGGCGGGTAAGGTCAGCCTTGAGCACATCCACCGAAACGCCGTATTCCTCACCCAGACGAGCGGCCAGGGCTTCCAGGCGTTGCTGGTCGCGGGCCACCAGCAGCAGGTCATAGCCCTGGGCGGCCAAGCGTTGCGCGTAGGTGGCGCCGATGCCGGAAGAAGCGCCAGTGATCAGTGCGCGGCCCAGTTCGGATTTGGCATTCATGGTTCTTTCTCCAGTGGGGCGACTCCGCCCCGCATGCAAGGGATGTGAGGGCCCGCAGGCCGTCTGGAATGTCCGACCCGATTTGAATTATGGCCGTCATCTGAAGCTAAATATTATGCTCATAATATTATCTGTCAAGACCCATTTCCTAAGGGTGACGAGTGGTAACCAGAGCGGCGGCAGACTGCACTGGACGGGCCATGGCGGCCATTTGGCGGTTTAGATTGCCCATTCTAGAGGGCACGCGAGAGGCTGCCTGCGTCTCCACACAAGAACAAACCGGGAGCCACCCTGCACCTTTCTGCCTGTCTCAACACCGGCGATGCCGGAGGAGGACACATGCGATTGCGCTGCTTTTTCCTGGGCTGTGTTTGGGATGAAGGGAATCTGACCGAGGTCGGCCATGTGCCGATGGTTTGCCAGCGTTGTACGCGCTGCGGTGCGCAGCGTTATCTGAGCCCCGAGCCGGAAGTCTGAAGTCGGCCCGAAAAGAAATGCCCGGAGCACGCAGGTGCTCCGGGCATCGGGTCTCGCTCGGTAACTATCAGTTGGCCACGAACGCCTGGCTGGTGGTGATCGCCATATCGCCGCCGGGCAGCTTCAGATCGCCGAGGCGCTCCAGGCTGTCGGCATCGAAGATCGCCACGTCGTTCAGGGTGCCGGTCAGGTACAGCTTGGTGCCGGCCTTGTTGGTCGACAGGCAGTAGTACGAGTGGTCCAGGTTCGCCGCCTTGACCAGCTTCTGCTCCTTGATGTCGTACTTGGCCAGGCGGTTCAGCACGCCGTAGACGATGTTGCGGTCCTTGGCCGAGCGGATGCCGCTGAAGTACACCTCGGTGACCGGTCCGAAGTCGACGGTCTCGGTCTTGCCGGTAGCCAGGTCGATGTTGAAGAAGCCGTAGAGGAAGTCGGCCGTGGCCATGTCCTGCTTGGCGTCCTTGAACTTCGCCGTGGTGTAGAGCAGCGAGAAGTCACGCGGGTAGGTCTGCTGGTTCCACACGTAGAGCACATCTGGCGGCGCGTAGTTGGGACGCTTCCAGTTGCGACTGGGGATGATCACGTCGAACTTGCCGGTCTTCACGTCCACCTTGTAGATGTCCGGGCCCGCCACGTAGAGGGTGCCGTCGTCGCCACTCTGCATGATGGTCAGCTGACGCGGCGCCGGGAAGGTGCGCACCGGCTTGGCGCCCATGCCGTCAGCCACCGAATACACCTGCAGGCGCGGCTGCTGCACCTCGTAGTGCTCGGCGAGGATCAGCGTCGGGTTGGCGATGGCGTAGATCTCCTTGCCGTCATGGCTGACGGTCATGGAGAACATCGCCCGCGCGTTCTCGCCCGGCTTCTGCGCGATGGTGGCGTGGAACACCGGTTTGCAGTCATCGAGCTGGATGCCGTAGATGTCCGCGTAGTGGTTGCTGAGGATGTAGACGGTCTTGCGGTCCGGCGACAGCTGGGTCATGCCTGGGCCGTAGGCGCCGGGGATGGTGCAGGTCTTGAACAGTTTGTCGGTCTGCATGTCGATGACGTGCAGATTGTTCGGGTAGTTGGTGCTGATCAGGTACTCGTGGCCACTTTCCAGCGCTTTGCCCGTATCGGCGCCGGCATCGGCGGCGACGGCTTGCAGCGCGCAGGCCAGCGAGAGGCCACCGAGCGCGGCGGCGAATGCTTTTCTGGACATGCAGGTTTTCCTCTTGTTCTTCTGACTGCTCATTTGTCGTCCGGGAATACGGTGCCGAGGTTGCGCCAGTTCTCGGCCGAAGCCTGCGCATCCTTGTTCCAGTCGGGGTAGGTGCTCATCATGTCCGGCACCTGGGCCGGCCACCAGCAAGGGTCGGAGCAGCCGTAGAGGTCCGCTTCCATCGGCTGGCAGAGCGAGGACACGCCGCCGAACACGTCGACTTCCCAGCCCGGGTCGGTGGTGGCTGCGCAACCAGCCACGGAGTTCATCGCCACCACGTCCTCGATGCGATCCTCGGCGGCGGCCTGTTCGAGCTTCTGTGCTTTGGTGTTGATCGCTTTAAGATGTTTCATGTCAGTGCGCCTTCCGCGGAGTGATGTGGCGGTCGATGAAGCTGGGGTTGGAAGCCATGATCCGGCTGTAGACCTCGATGCCGAAATCGACCCAGTCCCTCATCAGTTCGCAGTAGTGGTAGGTGGGGTGCGCCGGGTCGCCATAGCGCGCATAGCTCTCGTGGTAGCAGCCGCCGGAGCAGAGGTTGCGGATGTGGCAGCTGGCGCAGCCGGTGTCGGTACGGTCCAGGCGCTGCGACAGGAAGTCGTTCAGCTCGGCCTGCTTCACCCCTTCATGGACGTTGCCGAAGGTCGGCAGTGACGAGCCAGTGAAGCGGTGGCACAGGTTCAGCTCGCCCTTGTGGTCCACCGCCAGCATCTTCAGCCCGGCGCCACACGGCAGGGCTTTCTTCTGCCCTTCGTGGATGTCGGTGATCAGCTGGTGCAGGTTGGAGAAGCCGATATTGCGCCCTTGCAACGCCTCGTCCAGGTAGCGGCGACCGAGGGCCTTCATGCCGGCGAAGACCGCCTTCAGCTCGTCCCCGGTGAGGTTGTAGCTGCTGATATCGCCCGAGGTGACCGGGGCGAAACCGACTTCGGCGAAGCCCATCTCGTTGAACAGGTGGTTCCAGATGGTCTCGACATCAGTGACACCGGTGGTCAGGGTCACCCGTGCGCCGACCGGCCGCGCGGTGTAGCGCGACAGCAGCATATCGGCCTTGCGCCGCACCACGTCATAGGTGCCCTGCCCGCCCACGGTGATGCGGTTGCGGTCGTGCACCGTCTTCGGCCCGTCGATGCTGATGGACAGCCCGAAGCGATGGGCGTTGAGCCAGTCGACGATTTCCTCGGTGAGCAGCGTGGCGTTGGTGGTCATGACGAAGTCCACCGTCTTGCCCAGCTCACCGAAACGGCGCTCGCAATACGCAACCATGTGCTCGATCAGCGGGCGGTTGGACAGCGGTTCGCCGCCGAAGAACACCACGGTGTAGCGCTGCTCGTCGGGGGACTCCTGGATCAGCATTTCCACCGAGGCTTCGGCGGTTTCCGCGGCCATCTTCTTGCCGGCGGAGGGCTTGTCCAGGTCTTCCTTGTAGCAATAGGTGCAGCTCAGGTTGCAGCCGGTGTTGACGTTCAGCACCACGGTGTTGAGCGCGGTGCGGTCAACCTTCTTGATGCCGATTTCAGGGGTCAGCGGCGAGCCGTCGCTGACCAGTTCCAGCGCGATCAGCTCGCGCAGGGTCTCGTCGATTTCCTCGGCGCCGAAGCGCCCGGCCAGGCGTTGGGTCAGCTCGTCCGGCGAGCAGGCATGCCCGCGCAGCGCGTCGATGATCCCGCCGGTCAACTCGTCGCTGGCGAACAGCGAGGAGCTGGGGATATGGAACAACAGGCGGTCGGCGTCGACCTGCACTTCATGCAGGTTGCGCTCGACCAGATTCAAGATGGCGCCCATGGCGACCTCCCGGAACATACTTGTCATCCCCGCCCGGGTTCCCTGCCAGTATCGGCTGCGCGTCGGCCGGCCTTCGTTAAAAACATCTGCGGAATGCTCATTTGCAGTTGCAAACTCCGCTTCCACCGCTGTTTTTGCCTTGTCCGTCTCTAGCTCGCTCGATCCTGATCAGGGCCCCAAGTGAGGCGTTCAGTTCATCTGATCCCGTTCATCACGGAATCGGCGGGTTGTTCCAACGCTGCACGGTGACGATCATGTGCCCTTCGCCCTTGTGCGACTGGCCGGCGTCGTCCACCGCGGCGATCACCTTCAGGTTGCCGGCGTTGTTGGTCATCATCTTGCGCGCCGGATTCGGGCCGGCGTCGCCCGGTGTGAAGATGCCGCTGTCAGCGTCCATCACCCCGGCGTACTTCACGTCCTCATCTTCCTTGGCGCGATCATCGAAGGGCTCCACCGACCAATGCGCGGGGAACACACCGATGCGGAACGGCTTGCCATCGGCGCCCTTGCCCCAGGCCTCGGCGTCGAAGCTGCCCTGGACCTTGGGCGTGGAGCCGCCATTGCCGCCGATGCGGGAGATGGAGAACTCCGGCACCACCTTCACTTCGGCGATGTCCTTGTACACCGCGAGGCTGCCGCCCTTGGCGGTGCCCACGGTGACATCGCGTTCGCCCACGGCGGCAGCGGCATCGGCCTTGACCTTGACGGTCACGCGCTCGGGCGTCTCGGAAACCACCGACACCACCTCCACGCCCTTGCCGAACGATGGCTTGCCCTTCAGGCCGGTGCCGACGACGCTGACTTCGGTCTCTGCACCGGCCTTCAGGTAGGCAGGCTGCACGCCCAGCACGTGGCTGGTGCCGTCCTTCGCCGCGACGAAGTCCAGGCCGCGCTCGTCGTGGGCCTTGTCGAACATGCGGCCCTGCATCTGGCCATTGAGGGCGGCGAATACCTGGCGCATGGTCACGTCGCCGACTTTCACCGCGCCGCGCCATTCGTAGCCGTTGTAGAGCACCGCGCTGCCCTCGCCGTCGAACGGCGAGCCGTCGGCATACTTGCCGGTCACGCTGACCTTGAAGGCATCATCGCCATCCTTCGCCACCTTCATGGTGCCGGCAACATCACCCTTGCCCGGCATGTGCCCGGCGAAGCTCCATTCCCCAGCCAGTGTCTCGGCCTTGGGTCGGTTCTTCTGCCAGTCGCTCCAGGCCTTGTCTTCCAGCGGGAAGCGTTTGGCCAGCTCCGGGACCATCTCTTTCTTCGCCAGGTCGAACCAGTCGCGGTCGCGGGCCAGGGCCTGGTATTCCAGCGACGGCCAGCGGCCGAGGTGGAAGTTCACCAGCTTCTCCCACTCCGCCGCCGGGCGACGTTGCAGGGCGATACGCGCGCCCGAGTGGCAACGGGCGCACATCTGCTCGAAGTTGGTATCGAATTTCTCGACGGTGTTCAGCCGGCGCTCGAGGGCGTAACGCACGCCTTCGGTCTCGCTGGGTGCCAGGCCCTGCTTGTCGGCGAGGAACTTGACCACCGCACGACGCTCCTCGTCGGTGATCTTCAGGCCGTACATCACCTGCATGCGGCCGATGCTCATCAGCCAGCCCTCGGGGGTCTTGCGCTGGTGGCTGATACGGCTGAGGGAATTGTTGCCTTCGGGCGTGTGGCACGCCTGGCACTTGGCGTTGATGATCGCCTGGCCTTCGGGTGCGGCCTGGGCCGTCTGGTGGAGCGCAAGGGCCAGTGCGGCCAGGGTTCCGGCACCCAGATAGTGCCGAAGTCGTGTCATCTTCAAGGTCAGGCCTCCTCGGTATTCTTGTTGGTTATTGGCGCCCACCGATGGGCTAAGAACCTGCTTACGATCTGCTGCGCGTCGGCAAAACTGCGTTGAAATCGATTTCGGGATGCTCATTTACAGCGAGTAAACTCCGCTCCCTCGCCCGATTTCGCCTTGTTCTGCTCTAGCTCGCAAGATCGTCAGCAGATTCCAAGAGCGAGCTCTTGAAAGCAGTTTTGCAGGTTGTGTGCCACTCCTTTGCAAACCCCGCCAAATCAGGCCTTCGGCGGTATTTGCAGGCACGCCCGGTGGGTGCCACCGGGGTTGCGACGTCACATTTCGCGATTGCTGTCTAACTCTGAGACAGGGCCTGTGAGACACCCTGCGAAGCAGTATGGTCCGGCTTGCGCAAAGCGCCGCCCGCCGGCAGCAACAAGGCGCCGGACAGCATGGTCAGCAAGCCGACCCACACCAGCGAGAGGAACGGGAAACGGCGCACCACCACCACGCTCTCGATGTCGTCGCCCGTTTCCTTGAGCAGACGCGCCGAAGCCGGCACCCAGATCTGCAGATCACCACTCCAGCCGCGGACGATGAATGGATGCAGCACATAGCCGCGGTCCGAGGCGAAGCGCGCGTAGTGGTAGTCGAGGATTTCGCAGAGCTGGCGCACCGGTCCCTGGTAGGCCGGCGGGTTGCCCCGGCTGTCCTGGAACAACGCGTGGCCGGCCAAGGTTCGCTCGCCATCGCGCAGCTCGACCTTGGCCACCGCGTGGTAGCCGGAGAAATCCGGGCGGCTGGAGTCCGGCGAGACGCGCATCTGCATGCCGCCGATCACCGCGTGCCACTCTTCGAAGGACGTACCCGGCGGGATGCTGATCTGCTGGTAGCTGTTCAGCGCCGTGGCGGCCAATCCGCCCACCAGCGCGATCACCGCGCCGCCATGCACCAGCGCCAGCCCGCCGCTGTAGCGCAGGTTGCCCACCCGCCGGCTGCGCCACAGGCTCTGCACGCCCCACAGCAGGCAACTGAGCATCAGGAAGGCGCCGCCCAGCAGTGCCGCGTCCAGCCACGGCAGCACCCGCACGATGTTCTGCGAGAGCATGCCGTCGCCGTTGTAGCCGCCGCTCAGCCAGCCGCCGCGCCAGCCGGTCCAGAGCATCACAGCGGCCATCAGTACAGTCGCCAGCAGCGCCAGCCGGGGGCGACCGCAACGGCGCAGGAAGCTGTAGCCGCCCATCAGGCCGAGTGCCGCCAGCAGCGGCACCACCGCGTTTGCCAAGCCGTAGCCGTTGACGTCCCACTGGTCGAAGGCGCGGCGCAGGCTGTCCATCTCGGCGGTGGTGGCCCAGGCGGTCAGGGTCTCGAAGAAGGGCTTCAGCTCGCTCGGCCGTTCCATTCCCAGCCATTCGTAGAGGTGCGCCTGGAGCAGCGCACCGAGGGCCAGCAAGCCGGTGCCGGCGAACAGGTAGATGGCGACGTCAAGCGTCCAGTCCGAGGCCCCGCGCCGCCGCCCTGCTCGCTTGCGCAAGCGCCACCCCGACAATAGATGGAACGCTGCAAAGGCCAGCAGGATGAATGCCAGCGCCAGATGGCTGAACCAGGAGGTGGTGCCGATGTAGCGGTGCGAACTGGCGAGCACCGTGCTGCGGGTCACCGCCATGGCGCCGCAGGCCATGGCCGCCGCCAGCAGGCTGAGCACGGGCAGCATCCGTGCGTAGGAACCGTCCGCACGCCAGCGACGAGCACCGTGCAGCACCGCGCCGAGCAGCGCCCAGATGATGAACGCCGAGGTCTGCACCGGGTCCCAGTGCCACAACTGGCCGTAGGTGAAATCTTCCATGGCCCATGCCATGCCCACGCCAATACCGGCGCTGAGGACCAGCCAGGCGCGGCGGCTGTAGCGCGGCATCACCCAGCCATAGGCATGGCCGCCTCGTCCCAGCGCTTCCAGCGCGGCACCGGCCGGCGCCAGCACCCAGGCGTAGGCGCAGAGGATCAACGGTGCATGCAGCGACATCCAGAAAGTCTGCAGGTGGGCGTTCATGCCCTGACTCGGCTGCGCCGCCAGCCAGTCCGCCGGCGTCGCGCTGAAGGGTCCGAGCCAGGCGGCCGTGGCGACGTACCAGGCGGCGATCAGCGCCATGCCGCGCCCTGCCCAGCCGGTCAGGGACGAACTCTTCAGGGCAATGGCCATGCAGAAGGTCGCCAGTAGCAGCACCGTACCTTCGTCACCGCCCCAGAGGTTGGAGAACTTCAGGTAGGCCGGCAGCGCCGCGCTGCTGTAGAGCCACGCGTAACGCAGCTGGAAGTGGTCGGCCACCAGGTGCAGCCCCAGGGCCAGGCAGGCGCCGCCGAGCGCGCCGAGGGCTACCGGCCAGGACAGTCCACGCCACTCGCTCCGCACTGCGCCGAGCGCAATCAGGCCAGCCAGCCCCCAGAGCAAGGCATTGCCCGCACCGGGCAGCAGCCACAGCACAAGGCAGGTCAGCGCGGCGGCCAGCGGCCCCGCAATCCACGGCAACGACAGGTGCATCCTCTTCAAGCCAGGCCTCCTTGTGCAGCGCCGACGTGGCGCTGGGCGAAATCCCGAGCTCTTCACGTTGCGTGCCAGAGGGAAAAATCCTTGTGAAACAGTCGGCTGCGCTCAGGTGCCGAACCACCAGGCGTGGCAGATCGCGACAGCTGTAGCAGCCTGAGACAGCCCCAGCCGTTATAGACGATGGTCTAATTGCGCGCATTTCCAGCCAGGGAGTGGCAAACCTCGAGGCGCCAGCCAGACGCCTTGCGTCATCCAGCTTGTCCAGAACAGGTGCCAATCCGCGCCAGCCGGGGCTTTGCCGGTGGTCGCGAGTGGCCAGATGCGTGAGAACGATTATGCTTTCAGGTGACCTTGCGGCCTGCCGCAGGGCCGCCTGTATTCACGCATCGCGCAATCCGTACGACCTGTCATCAGCCCTGGGCTTGAGTGCGGTAACGGAAACAGAGGGACTCCGGCCCAAAACAACAACAAGACGGAGACGAACATGGCGCAGACATACAGCCCGGCCGCGGGCAACGCTCCTCACAGCGGAATCACCAAGGAGGAGCGCAAGGTCATCTTTGCCTCCTCCCTGGGTACGGTGTTCGAGTGGTACGACTTCTACCTCTACGGCTCCCTGGCGGCGATCATCGCCAAGCACTTCTTCGCCGGGGTCAATGAAACCACTGCCTTCATCTTCGCCCTGCTGGCCTTCGCCGCCGGCTTCGCGGTACGGCCCTTCGGTGCCATCGTGTTCGGCCGCCTGGGCGACATGATCGGGCGCAAGCACACCTTCCTCATCACCATCATCATCATGGGCATCTCCACTGCCGTGGTCGGCCTGCTGCCGGCCTACGCCAGCATAGGCGTCGCCGCGCCGATCATCCTGATCACCCTGCGACTTCTGCAGGGCCTGGCACTGGGCGGCGAGTACGGCGGCGCGGCAACCTACGTCGCCGAGCACGCCCCCAAGGGCAAGCGCGGCTTCTTCACCTCGTGGATCCAGACCACTGCGACACTGGGGCTGTTCCTCTCACTGCTGGTGATCATGGCCTGCCGTACCGTGCTCGGCACCGAGGCGTTCGAAGCCTGGGGCTGGCGGATTCCGTTCCTGCTGTCGATCCTGCTGCTGATCATCTCGGTGTACATCCGCCTGCAGCTCTCCGAGTCGCCGGTATTCCTGAAGATGAAGGAAGAAGGCAAGGCGTCCAAGGCACCGCTGACCGAATCCTTCGGCCGCTGGGACAACCTCAAGGTGGTGATCATGTCGCTGCTCGGCGGCACTGCGGGGCAAGCCGTGGTCTGGTACACCGGGCAGTTCTACGCGCTGTTCTTCCTGTTGCAGACGCTGAAGATCGACGCGCAGACCGCCAACCTGCTGATCGCCGGCTCGCTGCTGCTGGGGACACCGTTCTTCGTGTTCTTCGGCAGCCTGTCCGACCGCATCGGCCGCAAGAAGATCATCATGGCCGGCTGCATCCTCGCGGCGCTGACCTACTTCCCGATCTTCCACGGCCTGACCCAGTTCGGTAACCCGGACGTATTCGCCGCCCAGGAGAAGAACCCGGTAACCGTGGTCGCCGACCCGAACGCCTGCTCCTTCCAGTTCGACCCGGTGGGCAAGGCCAAATTCGTCAGCTCCTGCGACATGGCCAAGAGCCTGCTGGCCAAGCGCGCGATCCCCTACGAAAACCTCAAGGCCGAGACCGGCGCGATGGCCCAGGTGCACATCGGCGACAAGGTCATCGCCAGCTTCGAAGGGGCCGGCATGCCGGCGGCGGAGTTCAAGGTGCAGTCCGAAGTCTTCACCGCGCAGCTGGCCGCCTCGCTCAAGGAAGCCGGCTACCCCGAGAAGGCTGACCCTTCGAAGATCAACCACCTGATGATGCTGGTGCTGCTGACCATCCTGGTGATCTACGTGACCATGGTCTACGGGCCGATTGCCGCCTGGCTGGTGGAACTGTTCCCGACGCGCATCCGCTACACCTCGATGTCGCTGCCCTATCACATCGGCAACGGCTGGTTCGGCGGCTTCCTGCCCACCGTCGCCTTTGCCATGGTGGCGGCCACCGGGGACATCTACTACGGCCTCTGGTACCCCATCGTCATTGCGGTGATGACGGCGGTACTGGGCATCCTGTTCCTGCCGGAGACCAAGGATCGGGATATCAGCAACTGAAGGGTCGTACCAAACCGGAGAGCCCCTCTCCCCAGCCCTCTCCCTGAAGGGAGAGGGGGTTTCCGTGCCGTTCTGGCTGCCGTGGTTCCCAGCGCCTACGCGCTATCGCACCCCAGCGAAAGCAGCATGTCAGCAGGAAAGTACCGTGGCCACGCTTCGCGCCAGGCCAGTCCCCTCTCCCTTCAGGGAGAGGGTTAGGGAGAGGGCACGCCCTGCTCCGCCCCCTCTGAAAACGCCCCTTCAAACGTCTCAACTGCTGTCGCAATGTGCGACAGCAGCTCCACTTCGTCGTCATTCATAAATTAAATAATTACTTAAATTTCAATTAGTTAAATGTAAATAACAGCCTTGGCACAGCCGTTGCGATGCTCCGCCTCAACGTTCCTGAAACAGACAACAAGAGGCCACCGCAATGCTCGCTTCCCTGCCCATCAAGCCCGAATCCCGCGCCTTCCTGCAGCGCGCGCCGAAGATGCTCATCGGCGCGGACTGGACCTCCGCCAGCGACGGCGCCCTGATGGACCTGCGCAACCCGGCCACCGGCGAAGTGCTCTGCCAGGTACCCGCCGGCACCGCCGCCGATGTCGACCGCGCCGTGCGCGCCGCGCGCCAGGCCTTCGATGACTCCGCCTGGAGCCGCACCCGCCCGCGTGAGCGGCAGAACCTGCTGTGGAAGCTCGCCGACCTGATGGAGCGCGACGCCGACCTGCTGGCCGAGCTGGAGTGCCTGAACAACGGCAAGAGCGCCGCCGTCGCCCGCGTGATGGACGTGCAACTGGCTATCGACTTCCTGCGCTACATGGCCGGCTACGCCACCAAGATCGAAGGCACCACGGTGGACGTGTCCATGCCGCTGATGCCCGATGGCGAATTCCACGGCTACATCCGCCGCGAAGCGGTCGGCGTGGTGGGCGCCATCGTCGCCTGGAACTTCCCCCTGCTGCTGGCCTGCTGGAAGCTCGGCCCAGCGCTGGCCACCGGTTGCAGCGTGGTGTTGAAGCCCGCCGACGAAACCCCGCTATCCGCACTGAAACTCGCCGAGCTGGTGCTCGAAGCGGGCTACCCGGCCGGCGTGTTCAACGTCGTCACGGGCGCGGGCATCACCGCGGGTGCCGCCCTCTCCCATCATCCGCTGGTGGACAAGCTGACCTTTACCGGCTCAACCCCGGTGGGCAAGGAAATCGGCAAGGCGGCCATGGACAACATGACCCGCGTGACCCTGGAGCTGGGCGGCAAGTCGCCGACCATCGTCATGGCCGACGCGGACCTTGCCACCGCCGCCGCCGGCGCCGCACAGGCGATCTTCTTCAACCAGGGCCAGGTCTGCTGCGCCGGTTCGCGCCTGTACGTGCAGCGCAAGCACTTCGACAACGTGATCGCCGACATCTCCGGCATCGCCAATGGCATGAAGCTGGGCAACGGCCTGGACCCGAGCATCGACATGGGCCCGCTGATCTCCGCCAAACAGCAGAAGCGCGTGTTCGACTACATCGAACTGGGCCGCGACAAGGGCGCCACCATCGCCTGCGGTGGCGAGCAGTTCGGCCCCGGCTACTTCGTCAAACCCACGGTGATCGTCGACGTCGACCAGAAGAACCCGCTGGTGCAGGAAGAAATCTTCGGCCCGGTACTGGTCGCCATGCCCTTCGACGACATCGAGGACGCCCTGCGCCTGGCCAACGACAGCCCCTACGGCCTGGGCGCGAGCATCTGGTCCAACGACCTGGCGGCGGTGCACCGCATGGTGCCGCGCATCAAGTCCGGCTCGGTGTGGGTCAACTGCCACAGCGCACTGGACCCGGCGCTGCCCTTTGGCGGCTTCAAGATGTCCGGCGTGGGCCGCGAGATGGGTGCCGCCGCCATCGAGCACTACACCGAGCTGAAATCGGTGCTGATCCGGCTGTAACTCAACCTTGTCTACCTCGCCCGCGCATCCCCTGCGCGGGTCTTGCATCCCTCGCTCACGGCAGTGCGCGGGGGATTTTTTTGTGCCTGCTTCCAGAAGCCTGCGCAGTAGCCGAACCGAGGGCCCTCTGTAGGAGCGAGCTTGCTCGCGAACAGATTTACCGGCGACTTGGATGCTGGGCGGTTCGCGAGCGAGCTCGCTCCTACAAAAGCAGGCGGCACTGGCTCTGGGGAAACTCAATCCCGATCCGGCGCCCCCAGCGGGAACAGCGGTCGGTGCGGCCTTGCCTCCTCCACCGCACGGGCGAACGAAGGACGCGCCAGCAGGCGGGAGCGATAGGCGCGCAGGGTCGGATACTGGTCGCCAATGGGGTGGGTCCAGTCGGCATAGAACAGCGATGGCGCGGCGGCACAGTCGGCAAGGCTGAAGCTGTCCCCCGCCGCCCAGGCGCGGCCGGCCAACTCTTCTTCCAGCCAGGCATAGGCCAGTTCGAGCTTGCTCACCGCATGGGCCAGCCCTTCCGCACGCTTGGTCGCCTCGCCGCTCATGGCGCCCAGCACGGCGTGCTGTACCGGGGTCATCACGTGCCAGTCGAAGAAACGGTCGAGGAAGCGCACATCCAAAGCCTTCAGCGCATCGTCCGGCAACAGGCGCACCGGGCCAGGGTGCTTCAGGTGCAGGTACTCGATGACGATGCTGGTCTCGGCGACGCTGTGTGCGCCGTCCAGCAACACCGGGAATTTTGCCAGCGGCCACAGGCGCAGCCAGTGCGCGCCATTTTCCGGCTCATCCGGGCCGAGGCCGCGAAACTCGAAAGGCGTGGCGTTCTCGTAGAGGGCGATCAGCACCTTCTGCGTGTAGGAGGAAAACGGATGGCCGAACAGGACGAGGGACATGGCGGGTCACCTGGGCAGACGAAAGTACTCAGCCTAGACCCGAATGACCGCGCCATGGATTTCTCAGCAGACCTGCACCTCACCTGCCGACGGGCGCGGCGGTGCGAAGCGGCTGGCAAGGACAAGCATCACCAGGCAGACCAGCGCCATGCCGATCCAGGCCGGTGCCAGGCTGGCCATGGATTGTCGCGCCAGCCCCGCCAGCAGCGGGAACAGCGCCGCGATCAGGTAGCCCACGCCCTGCACGAACCCAACCAGCGCACCGGCTTCGGCGGGGCTGCGGGCGCGATCCATGGCGACGATCAGCGACAGCGGGAACAGCGCGCCGATGCCCAACCCGAGCCCGATCATGGCTACCAATACCAGCTGCTGCGGCCAGAGCACCAGCACGATCAGGCCGCCGAGCAGCAACGCGATCGCCAGCAGCAACGCCGGGCGACGGTCCGGCAGACGGTCGATGAAGGCGGACACCAGCAAGCCGGCGACTACCTCGGTCATCGTCAGCCCGCCAAGCAAGGCGCCTGCCTGGGCCGGCGTCCACCCCAGGGAGGTGTAGTACGGCGGCAACCAGGCCAGCACCAGCACGTAGGCGCCCGTGCCCAGGCCGAAGAACAGCGCCAGCCAGGCCCCGCGCCGGGCGATACCGGAAAAGGCCGGTGCTGCCGAACTGGCGGGCGCCTCGCCCTTCGCGGCTCGCATCCAGACCGGCAGCGCCAATACGGCAGGCAGCGCCCAGAACGCCAGCGCTGGCAACTCGCCCCAGGCTTTCGCCAGCCACGGCGAAGCCGCACTGGCCAGCACCGCCCCGCCCATGATCGCCGTGGAATAGGCGCCCATCGCCCCGCCGACCCGCGCGCCGAAGCGCTGGCGAATGAACACCGGCAGCAGCGCCTGGCAGGCGGCGATACCCAGGCCGGCGAGCACCGCGCCTCCCAGCAGGCCGACCTGCCCGGGCAGCAGACGCAGCGCGCAGGCCAGGGCGATCAGCACCAGTCCGAGGGCCACACCACGACGCACGCCGAAGTGGCGCAACAGCTGCGCGGCACCCAGCGCCCCAAGGCCCATCAGCAGCACCGGCAGACTGGTGAGCAGGCTGGCAAGGCTGTCGGACAGCTTTGCGGACGCCTGCAGCGCATCCAGCAGCGGACCGATGGAGGCCAGCGCCGGGCGCAGGTTGAGGCCGGCCAATACGACCGCCAGCAGGCAGGCGGCCAGGGAAATGCTTCGGGACATGGGACGCATCCTTTCAGTGGGGCGCCGGCACTTGATCCAAGCGGCGGCACAGGCGAATATCTCTACATCAAGACAAATCCAATGTATCTCGACATCAAGATAAAAAGGAAGCCCCCCCATGGACAGAGCCGCGTTCGCCGTCGAGCAATGGCGCCAGCAACTACCCGAGCTCGATACCGACGGCATGCTCCTGCTCGGCCGGCTCGGCGAGGCCGCACAACTGATCGCCCGCGACCACCTCAACCCACTGTTCGCCGAGTACGGCCTGCAGCCGGGCGAGTTCGACGTGCTCGCCACCCTGCGCCGCAGCGGCCCGCCCTTCCGCCTCACGCCCACGGTGCTTTACGAGGCGGCGATGATTTCCTCCGGCAGCATGACCAATCGCCTTGACCGCCTGGAGAAACAGGGCCTGGTGCAGCGCATGCCCAACCCCGAGGACGGCCGAGGCTCGCTGGTCGGGCTGAGCGAAGCGGGCCTGGCGCTGATCGACGAAGCCGTCGGCGCCCACGCGGATAACCAGCGCCGGGTGCTCTCCGGCCTGAGTTCGGCTGAGCAGAAAAAGCTCACCGGCCTGCTGGAAAAACTCCTCGCCAGCCTGCCCGACGCCCACCGTTAAGCGAGCGCCCGCCGGCTTCGGCGGCGGGCCTTCGCGCACAGGAACCATGGTTCCAGAGCGGCCGGTGGCCACTACTCCGGCTGCCGCCGATGTCGTTTTTGGTCATGCCCGCGGCGATTTCGAGCAACTCGCCACCCACCCACTGCCTTAGCTTGAGCCCCGCGTGAAGCGCATTGCCGCCACGCGGACTCCCCGCCTCGCCTTGCGCACCAGCGGCTGCGGGAAGCTGCGCCCGGCTACGCGTCATCGCGCCCTACATAACAATTTCAATAAAAGGCCGACAGATGAGTGCTCCCAGTGCAAAAGGCGCCAATGGCGATCTGGTGCAGGGCTTCAAGCCCCGCCATGTAACCATGCTCTCCATCGCGGGCATCATCGGCGCGGGGCTGTTCGTCGGCTCCGGTCACGCGATCGCCGCCGCCGGCCCCGCCGCCATCGTCGCCTACGCCCTCTCCGGGCTGCTGGTGGTGCTGGTGATGCGCATGCTCGGCGAGATGGCCGTGGCCAGCCCTGACACCGGCTCCTTCTCCGCCTACGCCGACCAGGCCATCGGCCGCTGGGCCGGGTTCACCATCGGCTGGCTGTACTGGTGGTTCTGGGTGCTGGTCATCCCCATCGAAGCCATCGCCGCCGGGGTCATCCTCAACAACTGGTTCCCCCAGGTCGAGACCTGGGTGTTCGCCCTGTCGATGACCCTGCTGCTCACCATCACCAACCTGTTCAGCGTGGCCAAGTACGGCGAATTCGAGTTCTGGTTCGCCATGCTCAAGGTGGTCGCCATCGTCGCCTTCATCGGCCTCGGCGCGGCGGCGCTGCTGGGCTTGCTGCCGGGGCGCGAAGTGAGCGGCCTGCACAAGCTGGTGGGCGAGCATGGCGGCTTCATGCCCAACGGCTGGACGGCGATCTTCAGCGCACTGATCACCACCCTGTTCAGCTTCATCGGCACCGAGGCGGTGACCATCGCCGCCGCCGAATCCAGCGATCCCAGTCGCAACATCGCCAAGGCCACACGCTCGGTGATCTGGCGTATCAGCGTGTTCTACCTGCTGTCGATCCTGGTGATCATCTCGGTGGTGCCATGGAACGACCCGCGCCTGGTGGAGATCGGCTCCTACCAGCGCACCCTGGAGCTGCTGAACATCCCCAACGCACAACTGCTGATGGACCTGGTGGTGCTGGTCGCGGTGGCCAGTTGCCTGAACTCCTCGGTGTACATCGCCTCGCGGATGATCTATTCGCTCAGCCGCCGCCACGACGCGCCGGCCTTCATCCAGCGTACCTCCGCCGCAGGCGTGCCGCGCGCGGCGGTGATCGCCAGCACGCTGATCGGCATGTTCACCACCCTGCTGAATTTCTTTGCGCCCGGCCGACTGTTCGAGTTCCTGCTGGCCAGCTCCGGCTCCATCGCCCTGCTCGTCTACCTCGCCATCGCCGTGTCGCAGCTGCGCATGCGCGGCATCCTGCGCCGACGCAACCACGAACTGGTGTTCCGTATGTGGCTGTTCCCCTGGCTGACCTGGCTGGTGATCGGGATCATCAGCTTCATCCTGGTGGTGATGTTCATCATGCCGACGCACCGCATCGAGGTGAGTTCGACCCTGGCGCTGACGGTGATCATCATCCTGCTCAGCCAGACCAGCCGGCGCACGTCGCCCCACACCCAGGCCACCATCGGCCGCAGCGCCGTACGCGGCTGAACCGCACGCCCACATACGCAGACGAGGTGCCGATTGGTCGAACGCCGCCAGTTCAGTGGGGCCATGCAGGGTCGCAACCTGCGCTACCTCGACAGCGAACCCAGGCAGCCCATCCGCCCCGAGCGGGTGGGCTTCCTGCTGCTCGAACACTTCTCCCTCCCCGCCTTCACCCAGGCGCTGGATACGCTGGTCACCGCCAACCTGATCCGCGCGCAGACCTTCGTCACGCAGACCTTCAGCCTCGACGGCGAGTCGGTCACCAGCGACCTTGGCCTGGTGATCTGTCCCGGCGAGACGCTGACCTCGGCGCAGCTCGCCGAGCTGGACCTGCTGGTAATCTGCGGCGGCCTGCGCACGCCGCTGCGCGCGATCCCCGAGCTGACGCGCCTGCTGCAGATCGCCGCCGACAAGGGCATCGCCCTCGCCGGCCTGTGGAACGGCGCCTGGTTCCTCGGCCAGGCCGGCCTGCTGGACGGCTATCGCTGCGCGATCCACCCGGAGAATCGCGCGACGCTGGCGGAGATCGCCCGCCACAGCGACGTCACCAGCGAGAGCTACCAGGCCGACCGCGACCGCCTCACGGCCGCCAGCCCCACCGGCGCCTTCAACCTGGTCTTGGAATGGATCAACGCGCGCCACGGCCGCGAGCTGGTGGATGCCATCGTCGATATCCTCGCCTTCGAGGAATCACGCTTCCGCCGCACCCGCCCGGCGCTGCACGAAAAGCTCAGCGAACCGCTGCGCGAAGCGATCAACCTGATGAGCGCGAACATTGAGGAACCACTGAGCCAGGACCAGCTGTCGAGCTATGTCGGGCGCTCCAAGCGACAGATCGAACGGCTGTTCCAGGAGCAACTGGGGACCACGCCGGTGCGCTATTACCTGGAGCTGCGCATCACCGAAAGCCGCCGCCTGCTGCAGCACTCCAGCCTGCCGATGTACGAAGTGGGATTGGCCTGCGGCTTCGTCTCGCCCAGCCACTTCAGCAAGTGCTACACGTCGTTCTACGGCTACTCGCCGTCCAAGGAGGCACGCTACGGCAACGTGAAGTCGGCGAAGTGAGCGCGGCTCCCGTAGGAGCGGAGCTTCTCCGCGAAGCGAACCTTCGCGGACAAGGTCCGCTCCTACGAAGGCGAATCGGCGCACCCTTTGCGCGATCGGGGCCAGGCCCAGCGTCCCGTCTCCACGGTGAAAACCGGCATCGAATCGGTTCGCGAGCAAGCTCGCTCCTACAAAGAGCAGGACCGCCGCACCCTGTAGGAGCGAGCTTGCTCGCGAACCCTGGCCCATCAACACGCCAGCAAACGTCGCACTTACCGCTTCTGGCAATAAAAACCGCGCCCCGATGTACGAAGCAGGATTGGCCTGCGGCTTCGTCTCGCCCAGCCATTTCAGCAAGTGCTACACATCGTTCTACGGCTACTCGCCGTCCAAGGAGGCACGCTACGGCAACGTGAAGTCGGCGAAGTGAAGGCGGATCGGCGCGCCATTTGCGCGATCGGGGCCAGGCGCAGCGTCCCGTCTCCCCGGTCAACACCGGCATCGAATCGGTTCGCGAGCAAGCTCGCTCCTACACAGACCTGCCGGCGCCAACCTGTCGGAGCGAGCTTGCTCGCGAACCATGGCCCCGACCCTGACAACGCGGCCCCTCACTTCGCGCGCATAAAAAAACCGCGCCCAGAGGCGCGGTTTCTCATCGGACCGGAGCCGATCAGCCCAGCGGCGGTGTGCTCGGAGGCACCAGGCGCTTGGAGCCGGTGGCCTCGAAGGCCGCGGCGAAGGTCAGCAGCGCGGAGTCGTCATATGCGCGACCGGCGAAGGTCAGGCCCACTGGCATGCCGATGTCGGCCATCACGCCCATGGGCACGGTGACGGTCGGCACGCCCAGGTGACGGATCGCCAGATTGCCGTTGGCAACCCAGATGCCGTTGCTCCAGGCGATGTCGGCCGATTCCGGATTGACGTCGGCGTCCGCCGGGCCGACGTCGGCCACGGTGGGGAACAGCACGGCGTCCAGCTTCAGACCGTCCATCCAGTCTTCCAGGTCGAGCTTGCGAGTCTTCTCCAGGCCACGCAGGCCATCGGGCAGGCTCTCGATCTGATCCCAGGTCTTCAGGCCGCGCTTGGCCATGTTGACGTACTCGTCCATGCCGGCGACCAGGTCGTCCTCGCGGTTGGGCAAGGTGCCCGGATCGTGCGGGAAGATCTGCGGACCGTCGACATCGGCCAGCTTGTTCAGCTTGGGGTCGCCGTTGGCGCGCAGGAAGTCGTCGAAGCCCCAGCCGGACAGCTCCCACAGTTCGTCATGCAGGAATTCCTGGCTGACGAAGCCACGGTTGTAAACGGTCGGCGCGCCCGGGCGGTCGCCCTCGCAGTTGGACACCAGCGGGAAGTCCACTTCGACGACTTCGGCGCCGGCGGCTTCCAGGGCCTTGCGGGCCTGTTCCCAGAGGTCGATCACCGAGGCGCGGGTGTTGATGCGCTGGCCGGTCGGGCCGCCGATGCCGGGCTTCTCGCTGGTGCCGGCCAGCTCGTCCTTGTTGATGAACATGCGCGGCACGCCCAGGCGCTTGCCTTTGAGCGCTTCGGGGCCGGCGGCGAGGTCCAGGTAGGACGCCGGGCGCACTTCGGAAACGGCAGGGATCGGCACCCACGGCTGCAGGCGCCAGAGGTCGCCGCGCTTGTCGGTGTCTTCGGCCACGACTACGTCGAGCACTTCCAGCAGATCAGCCATGGTGCGCGCGTAGGGCACCACCACGTCCATGGTCGGGGTCAGCGGCCAGTTGCCGCGCACCGAGATCACGCCACGGGACGGGGTGTAGGCGCACAGGCCGTTGTTCGAGGCCGGGCCACGACCGCTGGACCAGGTTTCTTCCGCCAGGCCGAAGGCCGAGAAGCTCGCGGCGGTCGCGGTGCCGGCACCGTTGGAGGAGCCCGAGGCGAACGGCGCAGTGAGGAACTTGCGGTTGTACGGGCTTTCCGCACGGCCGTACACGCCGCGCTGCATGCCACCGTTGGCCATCGGCGGCATGTTGGTCTTGCCCAGGCAGATGGCGCCGCCGGCGCGCAGGCGCTCGACGGTGAAGGCGTCGCGGTAGGCGACCAGATCCTTGAAGGCCGGGCTGCCGGAGGCGGCGGTCAGGCCCTTCACCAGGTAGCTGTCCTTGGCGGTGTAGGGGATGCCGTCCAGCGGGCCGAGGGTCTCGCCACGGGCGCGGCGAGCGTCGGAGGCTTCGGCTTCCTTCAGGGCCTCGGTGTTGCGTACGACCACGGCGTTGAGCTTGGTCGGGCCATCGTAGGCGTCGATGCGCGCGAGGTAGGCCTTGACCAGTTCGACCGCGGTGGTGCGGCCCGACTCCAGGGCTTCACGCAGCTGCGCAATGGAAACTTCGGTTACCTCGATCATGCTTTCACCGTCGGCTGAAGGTTGGTGGGAAGGGGCAGGTCTGCGTCGCGACGGACCCAGACGGCGCAAGTCGGAAAATGCGTGTTCATCTCGATTCTCTTGTACTTCTGTTACGCGACGGGAGTGAGTGTACCGTCGGCCGGCGGCATCGTTCAGCGCCCGGCGGACAAGCCGGGTGCGCCGCTTCGAGCAATGAAAGGCGAATACAGCCGCCAGGGCGCACACACTGGCATGCCCGATCAGAATACACAACAGTCGTAAATTAAAAAAAACGCCCACCGAGTGGGGGCTCGGCGGGCGAGATGCGGGCACTGGGGGAAGCGCCCTTGGAGAGTCAATCAGCGAAAGCCCGGAGGCAGACGCTGGCGCAGGCTACTCGCCGCCTGCCGGCGCTGGGCAGGTCGCTGGGGGGAGCGACCCGCTCGAAGACGTATCAGATCATCAACTGTGCTGCGCGCACTGGTAGGCGGCGTCCAGCAACTCGCCCTTGTCCTGCCAGGCAGTGCGCTGGTAGGCGCTGAAGTGGTTGCCGCCGGCGATCGGGGTCACCTCGACGATGCCGCTGGCCTGCCTGGGGTCGGCGCTGCCGGTGAGCAGCTGACGGGTACTGCCGCTGTCGCTGACGTAGGTGGCGGTGCCGGGGGTAAGCCTGCCGTCGACACAGTTCAGGTAAGCGCCGCTGTCCTGGGCGGTAGTGCCGCCAAGACTGTCCCAGCTCAGCCGGGTTTCGGAGGTCGTCGCGCAACCGGTCAGGCTGGCAACGACCAGCAACAGCGGACCGAGGGCGATGCGGGCAGCCAGGCGATTGGGTGTGGGGCGCGGAGTGTTCATCGATTCTGTCCCTTGCTCGGTTCAACAAGCTCTTGGGACAGATAGTCAGCCGCGCACGCCCCGCGCACCACTCGATTGCATCGATAGTGAATCTCGACGTAATTGATGGTTGCGCGGCGACGAGCCTGCGCACCGCTGCGCAGGAAGTTCGAACCCTGCGCACGGCTCCGGGTCGCACATCAGGAAGCCCCTGCCTTCTCAACCCCGGAGGACACGCCATGAGCTACGACTGGGATCTGATCGAACGCCTGCTGCTGCGTGCGCAAGCTTGCGCCAACGAACCCTACAAGGCCCGCGAGTGCGGCGAGGAAGTGGCCGAGCAGCACCGCTTGCAGGGTGAGCCGATAGAAGGCAGCGTCGATCACCTGAAGAAGGTCGCCGGCGACCTGGAAGGCGACTTGTTCGCCAACGGCTATATCCAGGAACGCCCGCGCGAACACGGCGGCACCGGCAACAACTTCGAACTCACCGAGCGCGGCACCGAACTGCTCACGCTGATCAGCCGCAGCTTCCCGGACCACCTGGTGTTCCGCCAGTTGCTCGATGAACAGGGCGAAGCCGCGCTGCTGCCGGAGACCTTCGACCAACTGGCCGAACGCGCCACCCGCGACCGGGTGGACGACAAACCCGAGCGCTGAGCGATCAGGCGGCAGGCAATTCCATGACCATCTCATGCCACGCCATGCCGCCGTGGTCGGACGCCGACGGTTTCACATAGCGATAACCCATGCGCTCGTAGAGCGGGACGTGGCGGTCCTTGCACATCAGGTGAATGGTGCGTTTGCCCAGGCGGGTCATGCGCTCGATGAAGGTGCGCATCAGCACCGAGGCGAAACCCCTGCCCTGCTGTGCGGGGTCGATCACCACCGACATGATCACCACGTTGGGCGCCGCCGGATCGTGGCCGATGAGTTCCTTGAACGCCTCGTCGGACATCACCACGTCGAACGCGCAGCCGCTGTTGATGAAGCCGATGATCTCGCCGCTCAACTCCATGATCAGGAAGCCTTCGGGGTACTGCGCGATACGCGTGGCGATTTTCTCCCGCGTGGCCGCTTCGTCGCCTTCGTAGGCGGTGATCTCGATGTCGAAGCAGCGGTCGGTGTCGGCGGACGTGGCGGTGCGGAAGGTCGGAGCAGTCATGGGGAAATCCTGGCAGGGCAAAACAGGACGGCATGGTAATGAAACGCGCCCGTCCCGTCTCGCCGCCCTGCCTTGCGGCCGGCTCAGTCCTGCGGCAATCGCGCAATCACCTTGATCTCGAAATCGAAGCCGTACAGCCAGGTCACGCCCACCGCCGTGACCGTCGGATAGGGCGCGGCGCCCCAGTAGTCGGCAGCGACCTGCCAGGCGCGCTCGAAATTCGCCTGGGGGTCGACCATGAAGATCGTCACGTCCATCACATCCTCGAAGGTGCAACCGGCAGCGGCCAACACCGCGTTGAGATTGTCGAAGGCTCGACGCACCTGGGCATCGAGCCCAGGCTCTGGCGAGCCGTCCTCGCGGCTGCCAACCTGGCCGGAGACGAACAGCAGGCCATTGCTGCGGATCGCCGGGGAATAGCGGTTGCGTTCATAAAGCGCCTGGCGGCCGGCGGGGAAAACCACGTCACGTGTACTCATCTGCTTGCTCCATCGAGGGGCGCTGTGGCCCCGGTTTCAACGATGGAGGCAGGTTACGGCCCGCAACCGCCGTGATAATCGGGCAATACTGGTCAGCATTGTTTGTAGAATCCAAACAATCATCCCTCTTAAGTGCCCTTTTTCATGGGCCAGCCGGAGCCGCCATGGACCGATTCGATGCGATGCAAGCCTTCGCCCGCGTAGTGGAAACCGGCAGCTTTACCAGGGCCGCCGACACATTGCACATGAGCCGCACCAGCGTGACCCAACTGATCCAGCAGCTTGAAGCGCGCCTGCGCGTGCGCCTGCTCAATCGTACGACGCGCAAGCTCAACCTCACCGCCGACGGCACCGCCTACTACGAGCGCGTGGTGCGCCTGCTGGCGGACATGGACGATGCCGAAACCAGCCTCTCCAGTGCCGCCGCTGCGCCACGTGGCCGGCTGCGAGTTGACGTGCCAAGCCCGCTCGCGCGCCTGCTGCTGATCCCCGCCCTGCCCGACTTCCATGCGCGCTACCCGGATATCCAGATCGACATGGGCGTCAGCGATCGCATGGTCGACCTGATCGACGAGAACGTGGACTGTGTGGTGCGCGGCGGCGAACTCACCGACCAGTCGTTGATGGCCAGGCGCGTCGCCGACTTGCCGCTGGGTGTGTTCGCCGCGCCCGCGTACCTGCAGCACGCCGGCGTACCGCAACATCCACGCGACCTGGAGAACGGCCGGCAACGCATCGTCGGCTACCTCTGGGCGCGTACCGGCAAGCCACTGTCCTACGCCCTGCACAAGGACGGCGAAACCGTGCAGGTGCACGGTCGCCCGGTGCTGACCGTGGATGACGGCAACGCCTACCTCGCCGCCGGAATCGCCGGCATGGGCGTGCTCTGGCTACCGCGCTACATGGCCGACGACGCCGTGGCGCGCGGCGAACTGGTGGAGCTGTTCGCCGGCTGGACGATGGAAACCATGCCGCTGTTCGTGGCCTTCCCGCCCAATCGCCACGTCAGCGCCAAGTTGCGGGTGTTCATCGACTGGATCGTGGAGCTCATGGCGCGGCACGCGCCGGTGGCCCGACCGCCGCTGTAGCCACCACTCGCGCGCGACCATCAACCCAGGCGCATGGACAGCTCCACATCGTCGGCAAAGGGAATCGACAGATAGCGGCCGCCTGGCAGGCGCACTTCGGCCAGTACTCGAGGCTGTAATCGGCATTGGCAGCGACGATCAGCGCGCCGGGGCGCAGGTGGTTTTGCACCAGGGCGAGAATCTCCGGATAGAGCCCCTTGGCGCCGTCGAGCAGCAGCAGATCGATGCTTTCAGTGACGCGATGGCGGATATGCTCTGCGCCTACTTGATAGCCTCATGCAGTAGAGCCTTACGTCCGGCACTCCACGAACAGCGCCTCGGCCTTGGCGCCCGGCATCATCTGCTGCAACCCGGCGACCAGTTGCTCGCCTGCTTCGTGCAGGGCCTCCAGCGGCATTTCCGGCAGGCTTTCGAGAATGAACCACATGCGCTGTGCCTCGGCGTCCAGGCGGGTGCGCACGCCCTGCCGCCAATTCCAGCGGCGACAGGTGACACCGAGGTCGTCACGCCAGATGACTTCGCCGGCGTCGGGCGACTCGTGGGCCGGCGCGCCGTCCTTCATCGTGTCGAAGGTCTCGCTGCCGTTGGCGATCACCAGACGTGGAGGGCCGGCGTAGGCGGCGAGGTTTTCTCCACCTACCGGAATCGCGAACTGCACGCTAATGGCGTTGTAGAGGTCCACCACCGGATCGATGCTCGGCAGGCTGCCGTCACGCAGCGCGCGCTTGCGCAGCGCCTCCGCCGAACAGGGCGTGCGCTGGGGCTTGGCGCCAAAGCGTCGGAATACTTCGGCCCAGGCCGCCAGATGCGCCTCGGCCCAGGACGGCTCGCTCGCCGCCAACGCGGCGCAAGCTCGCGCCAGGGCCTGCTCCGCCACCTCAGGATGGCGGATGGGCGCGGCTTCCACCGTAATGCTCAAGGCTCGAAAGCCGGGAGCGATGGCAGCAATGGCGGGATCGATGTGTGGCGTGACGGGCTGCATGGCGATTTCCTTGGTGTACGGCGAAACAGGGTGATTCTGACGCTCGGGTTGCCCGCTTCAGCGGCGGACGAAATTGCGCTTGTTGTAGTCGCCCCAGGCGACGGACAGGGTATTCAGCAGGCAAAGCATGGCGGTCCATCTGGACTTCATTGGAATAGCTCCGGAAACAGTGGGAATGGGGCACGAACAGCGCGCCCGACCCGCACAGTTCTACCGCCATGGCGCCATCGCTGCCATGAAATCCCCGAATGAACAATTAGCCCTGCTTATGCAGGACCGCACAAATCAGCTTCGCTAATCCCACCAGGCTTTAGCTGAACTGAACCTTCGGCTCGCAAAAAACGTGCATTGAAGTGCGCCCTCGCCAGCGGTGAGATGAACCGGCGGAGTCACCTGCCGCCATCCCCATCGACAACAACGACAAAGAGGTTCGCGCCCCATGCGCACACTGATCAAAGCCCTGGCCCTGGCTTCCACCACCCTCCTCGGCGCGCCCTTCGCCGCGACCGCGGCGCAAGCGCCCACTGCTGAAAGCCCGGCCTTCGTGGTGCACAAGCTGACGGACTTCCTCTACGCCATCGGCGAGCCGACCTACTACCAGAAGAATTATTCGTACCTGCTGGTGGGCTCGAACCAGGCGCTGATGTTCGACTCGGGCGCCAACCAGAAGGAGGACATCACCAAGGTTGCCCGCCAGATCACCGACAAGCCGCTTTCGGTACTGCCTTCGCACCTGCACTTCGACCACCTGGGCGGGCTGCACAACTTCCAGAGCATCTACCTGGTGGATACACCCTTCACCGCCAGATTCCGGCGCGCCGACGGCCTCTACCAGGTGCCTGAACCGGTCTACCTGGGCAACATCGACCACATGACCCTGGCGCCCTTCAAGGTCGCGCGGCTGGTGAAGCCCGACGAGGTGATCGACCTGGGCGGACTCAAGCTGCGCCTGTTGAGCATGCCCGGCCACACGCCGGACGAGGTCGCGCTGTTTGATGAGGCGCACAACATCCTGCTCTCCGGCGACCACCTCTACCCGTCCTGGCTGCTGGCGGGGAACCTCAAGGACTACGTGGCCTCACTGGATTCCACGCTGAAGGTGATCAACCCGCAGACCACCCTCTACGGCGCCCACGCCGACGAGGACCCGAGCAAGGTGCCGGCCATGACTTACGCCGACGTGGTGGCGGTTCGCGACAAGATGCAGCAGATCCAGACCGGCCGCGCCAAGGGCGAAGCCTTCAGCGACCCGGAACTGATCAGGAGCTCGGAGCTGTACAAGGTGGAGAAGGACATCAGCATCCTGACCAACATCCAGTTCACGGATGGGCGGGGTTACGGCTACTGAGGCCTGCCCCAACCCGTCTTTTGTAGGACCGAGGGGGACGCCCAGTCCTTGCTCGCGAACAGCGGCGTGCTGTCCTGAACTTTTGTATCAGGCTGCCCCCGATTCTCGAGCAAGCTCGCTCCTACAGGCTCACCGACCCACAGCGTTCCCGGGTTGAGCGCTACTCGCCCACCGACAGCAACCAGTCAATGAACGCCCGGACCTCCGGGCGTTCGCGTTTCGCCTCGGGGCAGACGACGTAGTAGTTGTGCACCGCCGCCACCCAGGTCGGCAGCGGGCGCACCAGGCGGCCTTCGTCGAGGTCGCGCTGGGAGACCGTCTCGTCGCTGAGCGCCACGCCAAAGCCATCGCGCGCCGCCTGCAGGACCATGCCGAAATCCTCGAAATGGATGTCCTCGGCACCACCGCGATTGGGGCCTGCCTCGGCCAGCCATTGCTGCCACTGGCTGCCGTCGTCCTCATGCAACAGGCGATGCCGGGCCAGGTCGGCGGCTACCTGAATGGCCAACGGCCCGCGCAGGTACTGCGGGCTGCACACCGGCGTCATGCGGATGCCATGCAGCAGACGCCACCAGACGCCCGGCCATGGCGGCGTGCCGTAGATCACAGCCACATCGGCGCGGCGCCAGTCCACCTGGGGCATGCCCGGCGCGGTGATCACGCTCACCCGCACCGAACGCGATTCCTCCATGAAGCGCAGCAGCGGTCGGGTCAGCCATTCCACGCCCTCGGCCGGCGGGATCGACAGGCAGATATCGACCCGATCCTCCTCCGGCCGTAGCCCAGCCTGCAACGCCTGGACGGCCCCGGTGATCTCGCCCATCGCACTGGCCACACTCTTCTGCAGCGACCGCCCACTGGCGGTCAGTACCAGTTGCCGACCGCGCTTCTCGAACAGCTCCACGCCCAGGCTCGTCTGCAGCGCCTTGACCTGCTGACTGACCGCACCGGTGGTGACGTGCAGCTCGACAGCAGCCGCGGCCAGGCTGCCCAGGCGGGCCACGCTTTCGAACACCCTGAAGCTGTGCAGCGGCGGAAGGGCCATCTTTTCTGAAGTCCGGCGAAAACCAAGGCGAACGGTTATAGCAGGACCGGCCGGCACAGGGGAACGCGGTGAGCCGAGAGCATCCCTGGCCCGCAATTTGCGAAGACCTGTGTACAGGTGGCCGCAAAGAACCTTCCGGAGCTTTGCATGCAGCCAACTGGTGCTTTTGGATTCACATGTGCACACATTTCGTGCAACGCACGCCGAGTCAGGATTTCATGCAGAACGCCGATTGCAGAGCCATCGAACCTGAAAAAACACATAACCGACCGGTCAGATTCCGGACCATCGGCCATAAACATGTATACAAAACAGTGGATATTTCCCACGGACTTTGTCTACAGTGGCCGCACAACAAAAACAAGCGAGTCCTCAGCCATGAATGATCGTTCAGCTGTAGCGTCCGCCGGAGCACGCCCGGAAGACGAGAACCTCGGAATCGGCGCCAACCTGGCGTACGGCCTGCAACACGTTCTGACCATGTACGGCGGTATCGTCGCCGTGCCCCTGATCCTCGGCCAGGCGGCCGGGCTCAGCCCAAGCGAGATCGGCCTGCTGATCGCTGCCTCGCTGTTCGCCGGTGGCCTGGCCACCCTGCTGCAAACCCTCGGTATCCCCTTCTTCGGCTCACAGATGCCGCTGGTGCAAGGCGTATCCTTCGCCGGTGTCGCCACCATGATCGCCATCCTTGGCGGCGGCTATGAGGGCGGCGGCCTGAACGCCGTGCTGGGCGCGGTGATGGCGGCATCCTTCATCGGTTTCCTGATCACACCGGTGTTCTCGCGCATCACCAAGTTCTTCCCCCCGCTGGTCACCGGCATCGTCATCACCACCATCGGCCTGACGCTGATGCCAGTGGCGGCACGCTGGGCCATGGGCGGCAACCCCAAGGCGCCGGAGTTCGGCAGCATGGCCAACATCGGCCTGGCTGCCCTCACCCTGGTGATCGTCCTGCTGCTGAGCAAACTCGGCAGCGCGTCCATCTCGCGCCTGTCGATCCTGCTGGCCATGGTCATCGGTACCCTGATCGCCGCCGCCCTGGGCATGACCGACTTCTCCCGCGTGGCCGAAGGCCCGATGGTGGCCTTCCCGGCGATCTTCCATTTCGGCATGCCGACCTTCCACGTCGCCGCGATCCTGTCGATGCTGATCGTGATCATGGTGACCCTGGTGGAAACCTCGGCGGACATCCTCGCCGTCGGTGAGATCATCGGCACCAAGGTTGACTCCAAGCGCCTGGGCAACGGCCTGCGTGCGGATATGGCGTCGAGCATCCTGGCGCCGATCTTCGGCTCCTTCACCCAGAGCGCCTTCGCCCAGAACGTCGGCCTGGTGGCCGTGACCGGCGTGAAGAGCCGCTACGTGGTGGCCACCGGCGGTCTGATCCTGGTGACCCTCGGCCTGCTGCCGGTGATGGGCCGGGTGATTGCCGCAGTGCCCTCCTCCGTGCTCGGCGGCGCCGGCGTCGTATTGTTCGGCACTGTGGCGGCCAGCGGCATCCGCACCCTGTCCAAGGTCGACTACCGCAACAACATGAACCTGATCATCGTCGCCACCTCCATCGGCTTCGGCATGATCCCGATCGCCGCCCCCAGCTTCTACGAGCACTTCCCCAGCTGGTTCGCCACCATCTTCCACTCGGGCATCAGCTCGGCGGCGATCATGGCCATCGGTCTCAACCTGCTGTTCAACCATCTCAAGACCGGTAACTCCAACCAGCAATCGGTGTTCGTCGCTGCCGAGGAGCGCACCCTGCGCTATCGCGACATCGCCGCACTGAACGAAGGTGACTACTTCCAGAACGGCAAGCTGTATGACGCCGAGGGCAACGAGGTCCAGGTGGTCGGCGATGATCACGACCACGACGAGCACCACGCGCCAGCCGCCAAGCCGGTGAAGCGCGAGACGGTAAACAGCAGCGCCTGACGCTGTCCGGCACCCATGAAAAAGGCCCCTTCCGGGGCCTTTTTCGTTCTCGCACCACGAGCTTCCGGCAGGAGCGAGCTGGCTCGCGAACGGTTCTACCGGCACCTTGGGCGTCAAGCGGTTCGCGAGCAAGCTCGCTCCTACAAGAACCTAAGCGCCATTGGGGAATCAGTGCAGCGCCACCGCAGAATCCTCTTCGGCCGAAGCCACCACCATCGCCACGGGATCAGCATGCGGCGGCTCTGGTTCCGCTTCGACCGGCGGCGGTGCGCTCACTTCCAGCATCAGCGATGCGGATGGCCCGCCTCCTGGCGGTGGGTTGACCACCACTACGGCCAGGCTGCCGGCGGCGGCCACATCCTCGGGCAACAGCTGGAATGCCAGCCGCGAGCTGTCGGCCAGCGACGTCTCGCGCTCCACGCCATTCACCAGCACCCGTGCGCCGCGACTGAAACCCTTGCCGCGCAGCGTGACATACAGCGACTGGGCATCGAGGACCGGAGGCTGTGCCTCGGTAATGACCGCCACGGGGTTTTCCAGCTGGTCCTTGCGCCGGGCGTCGCCGCTGCTCCGACGGGTTCGGAACAGGCTGTCGAGAACTTCGGCGAATTTGTCGGTGCCCTGCTTGGAGGCCATCCCCACCAGCCCGGACATGGCCATCAGCCCGTACAGATTGACGCTGGCCGAGTCGCTGGCGACGTTCACTGTCAGGAACACCGCGCGAACGATCAGGTACAGCATCAGCGCCAGCGCCATGCCGATGCAGGGCTTGAGCAGATACCACCAGATCCAGCTGGCCATGAAGCGGTCATTGCCGACGAAGTCGCCAAAGGACTTCGCGACATGGACGAAGCTACCCAGCGCGCCGGCGACCATGACCATCACCAGCAGCCGCGCGTCCGGCCCCGGGCACCAGCCGATCAGGCATTGCACGCCCGGGTCGCCGACGGCGCCGGCAGGGGGGAATTTCGGGTAGGACTGCGGCCACAGGCTGACCAGGGAAACCGCGAGGGCCAGGGCGAAGAACATCAGCCCCGCGCCCATCAAGGTGATCTGCAACGCATTGGCGCGTCGTCTCTTGCTACGTGTCTCCATCATCCGCTCCGGGCTGAAGGCCAGGGGAAAAACGCCCTGCCGCGAAGGGCGTTTTCCGCCTTCGCACGACGGACAGAGAAATTCACGTTAGCGCAGCGCAAAGCCGCTGCAAGAGGCGCTGGTGAATATTTAACCGCTGTCTCGAAGGCGTTACGTAAAGCCGTCGAAACAGCACGTGCAAAGGCCCGGCCTCAGGCCACTGCGGCCTCGGGCAGGGGCGCATCCAGTAGTCCGATAAATGCCCGCAGCGCCGGCGTATCGGTACCCCGTCGCCAGAACAGCCAGGTCGTCGCGTCGGCATGCTGCGGCGCCAACCGGTGGATCGCCACGTTGCGGCCGCCGGCCAGGCTTTCGAACATCGCCCGCGGGATGATCGCCACGCCGCCACCCGCCGCGATGCAGGCGAGCATGCCGTGGTAGGACTCCATCTCGACGATCTTGCCCGGCACCACGCGGTGCTCGGCGAACCAGCCCTCCAGGCGCTTGCGGTAGGAACAGGTATCGCGGAAGGCGAACACCGTCTCCCCCGCCACGTCCCGCGCGTCATGCACCGGCGCATGATGCTTGGCGCTCATCAGCACCAGTTCCTCGCGGTATACCGGCTGGCCGTCCAGTTGCGGGTGGTTGGCCGGGCCATCAGCGAAGGCGGCGATGAAACGGCCGGAGAGCACCCCGTCGATCATCTCGCCCGAAGGACCGGTGGAGAGGTCCAGCTGCACCTTCGGACATTGCTGGTGATAACGCGCGAGCATCTCCGGGATACGCACCGCCGCCGTGCTCTCCATCGAACCCAGGGAGAAGCCGCCATGGGGCTCGGCGCCCACCGCCACCTGCCGCGCCTCATCGACCAGATCGAGGATGCGCTCGGCGTAATCGAGAAAGCTGCGGCCAGTCGGCGACAGACGCAGGCGCAGTTTTTCACGGAGGAACAGCTCGGTACCCAGCTCCGCTTCCAGCTGCTTGATCCGCGTGGTCAGGTTCGAAGGCACGCGGTGCAGACGGGCCGCTGCTGCTGTGATGCTGCCCTCGTGGGCGACGGCGCGGACGATTTCCAGCTGGGTCAGGTCCATCATTCTCTCCGAGAGAAAGAGTCTTTCTTGATTATTCATTTTACATGAATGAACGGGCATCTTAATTTCAGCGTCATTCCGGAGCCAGTGCGTCCGGACGAACGACCGGCCTTGCGCCCTTACACAGAACAAGCAGGACTCACCATGAACCAGATCGCTGCCATCCCCGCTGCCATCTCCCGCAGCCCCGCCACCGGCCAGGAACTGGCCCGCTACACCTTCGAAGACGCCGCCCAGCTGGAAACCTCGCTGGCCCGCACCGATGCCGCGTTCCGCCAATGGCGCGACACCAGCATCGCCGAACGTGTCGCCGTGCTGCGCAAGATGGCCGAAGTCCTGCGCGCCAACGTCGAGCCGATGGCCCGCATGGAAGCCCAGGAAATGGGCATGCCGGTCACCCAGGCCCGTGGCGAGATCAACAAGTGCGCCAACCTCTGCGAGTGGTACGCCGACAACGGCCCGGCCATGCTCGAAGACGAGAAGACCAGCATCGAAGGCGCGTACATCTCCTATCTGCCGCTGGGCCCGGTGCTGGCCGTGATGCCGTGGAACTTCCCCACCTGGCAGGTCATGCGTGGCGCGGTGAGCATCATCCTGGGCGGCAACACCTACGTGCTCAAGCACGCGCCGAACGTCATGGGCTGCGCCTATCAGCTGCGCGACGCCTGGCTGCAGGCCGGCCTGCCGGAAGGCGTGTTCGAGGTGCTGAACGTCGAGCCACCGCTGGTTTCCAAGGCCATCGCCGATGACCGCATCGCCTCCATCGCCGTGACCGGCAGTGTCGGCGCCGGCGCCGCCATCGCCTCCCAGGCCGGTGCCGCGCTGAAGAAGTGCGTGCTGGAGCTGGGCGGTTCCGACGCCTTCATCGTGCTCGCCGACGCCGACCTCGACGCCGCCGTGAAAGCCGCCGTCGCCAGCCGCTTCGGCAACTGCGGCCAGGTGTGCATCGCCGCCAAGCGCATGATCCTCGAAGAATCCATCGCCCCGGCCTTCACCGAGAAGCTGCTGGCCGCGGTCAAGGCGCTGAAGATCGGCGACCCGCTGGCGGACGACACCTTCGTAGGCCCGATGGCTCGCTTCGACCTGCGCGACGAACTGGATGGCCAGGTACAGCAGGCCATCGCCGACGGCGCCACCCTGCTGCTGGGCGGCCACAAGCTCGAAGGCGAAGGCAACTACTACGCGCCGACCGTGCTGGCCGACGTGAAGCCGGGCAACACCGCGTTCAAGAAGGAAATCTTCGGCCCCGTCGCGTCGCTGATCGTCGCCCGCGACGCCGAGCATGCCCTGGAGCTGGCCAACGACAGCGAGTTCGGCCTCTCCGGCGCGATCTGGAGCGCCGACAAGGCCAAGGCCCAGCACATGGCCCGTCGCCTGGTCAGCGGTGGCGTGTTCATCAACGGCTTCTCCGCTTCCGATCCCCGCGTACCGATCGGCGGCGTGAAGAAGAGCGGCTTCGGTCGCGAGCTGTCGCACTTCGGCCTGCGCGAGTTCACCAACCCGCAGACCGTGTGGATCGACCGCAAGTAAGTCATTGCTGTTGTAGGAGCGACGGGGGCGCCTAGCCTCCGTCCGCGATGGTGTCTGGCGCGATGCGGACCTGTCGCGGACGGAGTCCGCTCCTGCGCTCATTGGCAGATCACGATGGCCTTCGGGCCGTGCGGTTCGCGAGCAAGCTCGCTCCTACAGGGAGCTCCGTGTTTTTTGTAGGAGCGAGCTTGCTCGCGAACAGAGCCGAACCCGGACTCAGACCGCAGATTGAATCAGGGCTTGGCCGCGTCTTTCTTCAACTGCAGCAGCTCCCGGGTGCTATGCCGCAGATTCTCGGCCAGGCTGCCCTGCTCGTTGAAGCAGTCTTCGACCAGCCACCCCCCAGCCGTGCGATGCAGCAAGAGGCCAAGGTCACGGTCCTCCCCCGTCAATGCGTCCTTGAGCACCACCCGCGCCTTGATTCGTTCGTCGTCCACCGGGGTAAACGCCAACGACTTCACCTTGATATCGCCCCAGTCCTGGCAATCGCACAGCGGGTCGCCACCCAGGTAGCCCAGCTCACCGTCGGCAGCGTCCTGGTCAGCCTTCATCAGCGCGATCAGCGAAGCATCGTAAACGTCCTCTTCCTTCAGCGACTTGTTCGGCACGCCCGGGCCGTCCGGCGAATAGCTGGCATACAAATGGCGCAGGAAGCGCTCCGCACTGGCGGTGTCGGCCACCGGCGTCGAAGCGGCGAGCGAGGTATCGAACAGCGTCAGCAGGATCAGCGACAGGGCAAAAACGGATCGCAGGAAGGCCATGGGATTCTCCGTCGGGCAGCCGGGCATCATCGCCCGACGAGTCCTCGAAATTCCGTGAAGTGGTTAAAGCTGTGGCCGATAGCCCTGGGACAAAAGCCAGCCCTGGAACACCCGGCGGCGCTCCGGCGGCAGGTCCGCCAGTACCTGCGCCTCGGGCTCCGCGCGCAGCCGACGCAGCCAGGGCGCCAGCTCCAGGCCGTCGAGATGCCAGATGCCCAGCGGCTGGTCGGCGCTGACCACCACGTCCGCTTCGTCGACGAACTCGCCCTTCAGGACCGGAGCTCGCTCGATCCGCAGGCTGGCGAAGTCCGCCGGCACGTGGCTCGGCTGCTCGTCCGGCCAGTCACGGCGCGCCTGCCAGAACGGCTGGTCGACCCACTGTGTTTCGCTGGCATAGAAGTCGCGGCCGACACGGGCGAAGCGCAGGAACAACTGCTCGACCCGTTGCTGATGGAAGCGCCTGGCCAACTCCGCCCGCTCCGGCGCACGCAGCAGCGTGTTGATCACCAGCGGTGCCTGCAAGGCCGAGGACAATGACTGGAAAATGCCATTGCCGGACAGCGGGTCCACCGCCATCGCCGCATCGCCCACGCGAATCCAGTTGTCACCGCAGGCTTCCAGGCAGAGGATCGCTGTGCTGCTGCGGGCGTGCAGGTCCAGCTCACGCTCCTCGGCATCACCGAAGAACTGCCGGACCAGCTTCGACGCGCGGCGGCGCTCGCGGCAGTAGTCCAGCAACCGCTCGCGGGGCGGCAGTTGGCTGCTGGCGACGTCCAGGGTGAGCTGCCAGTAGCAGCGGCCATCCTCCAGCCGAGCCATCCAGGCCCAGCCGTCGGCCAGGCTCTCCACTGCCGTCGCCAGCGGACCGGGCTCGCCCTGCCAGCGGTTGAGCAGGCTGAGGGTTTCCGGGCCGCGCCGGGCCTTCTGGCCCTTTTGATTCAATGGCGCCTGGCGGCCGCGGGCTTCGACGAGGAAGGCGCCCTGCACTTCCCGGCCGTTTTCAAGTTTCACGCGCCAGCCTGAACCATCCTCCGCCACGCCCAGCACCTGGGCCTCGATCAGCTCGACACCGCCGTGCTTCAGGTCCTCGCGCAGCCCCGCATCGAAGCGCGGGCGATCGAGGACGCATTCGATGTTCTGCGCACTTTCCACGCCATTCCAGTGCACGCGCCGTTGCGAGGGCGGCGCGGCACAGCTCAGGGCGTGGTTCAGGCCGGCATTGCGCAGGGCTTCGAGTACACGCTGGGAGACACCTTCGACGGCGGCGAAGCGGCGCCATTCGCTGATGACGATGACGCAATGACCGAGACGGCGCAGGCCGAGGGCGACGGCGGCTCCGGCGGGGCCGGCGCCGAGGATCAAGATGGGTAATTCAGTCATGCTCCGGCTGCCCTCTCCCTAACCCTCTCCCTGAAGGGCGAGGGGACTGTTCGGTGCGCTGGGGCATTTCTGCGCACGCCGGAAACGACAGGACAGATCCAAAGCTGAGCACCCGCAGAGGGCAGCTCCCTCTCCCTTCGGAGCGGGGCGCGCAGCCAGGGCTGGGGAGAGGGAACAGCCCCGAGCTCACAACTCCACCTTCCGTTCGATCCCGCGAAAAGCCGCGCGCTCGCGCATCAACCCGACGAGCTGCACATTGGACAGTTCCGGCCGCTCGACCAGCAGCGCCGCCAGATGGCCACTGAAGGCCGCGCAGCCCAGGCTCGCCCCCGAGCGTCCGCTTACTTTCACAGAGGCACCGAAATCCGCCTGTGGGCTATCCAGCCAGGACCATTGGCCTTCGCCGCAACGCGCATCGCCGGTCACCCGGATCACGCCGGGATAGCTCGCCGGAAACACCGGCTCGCCCCGCGCCGGGCTGGACGCGCAAACCAGTACGCCGGCCTCGATCAGCTCCGCCACGGCCTCGCGCAGGATCGGCCGATCCTGGCGCACGCCCAGGCTCAGGTTGATCACGCGCACGCCCTGCTCGCCCAGCCAGTGCAGCGCAGCGGCGATCTGCAATGGACTGGTCACGCCACGTTCATCGAAGACCTGGGCGACGAACAGGCGGGCATCGGGCGCCGGGGAAAGAATCGCTTCGCAGACGGCACTGCCATGGCCGAGGCGATCAACCGACAGTGGCAGACGGTCCAATCCATCATCGGCGAGACGAAACCGTTGCCCGCCGACGACTGAGCCCGCCTGCGCCAAAGCATGCCCACTATCGACCACCCCAACCCGCAGCTCAGGCTTCATGGTGCTGCGCCGACTGAGCCTCGCGCACCCGCATCTGCCCATCCTGCAATTCCAGGTGCAGGTCGGCGGCGGCCAGGGTCGAGGTGCGATGGCTGATCAGCAGGCGCGTGCGCCCAGCGAATAGCTGGTCGATGGCCGCGATCACCTCGCGCTCGGTGCTCTCGTCCACCTGCGAAGTAGCTTCGTCCAGCACCAGGATCAGTGGGTCCTGCAACAGCGCGCGGGCGATGGCGATGCGTTGCTTCTGCCCGCCGGAAAGCTGCTGGCCACGTTCCCCCAACGGACTGTCGAGGCCTTCGGGCAAGCTGGCGATCAGGCCGTCGAGTTGCGCCGCGCGGGCGGCCTTTTCGATAGCTTCGCGGCTGGACTCGGGCGCGCTGTAGGCCAGGTTGTCGGCGAGGCTGCCGCGAAACAGCACAATGTCCTGGCTGACCACCGCCACGCGCCGACGCAGGGCTTGCAGGTCAAGCTGGCGCAGGTCCACGCCGTCCAGCAGGATGCGTCCCTGGTCGGGGTCGTAGAAACGTTGCAGCAGGTCGATCAGCGTGCTCTTGCCGACGCCCGAGGGGCCACTCAGCGCGACCTTGAGGCCGGCGGGAATCACCGCCTGCACATCCCGTAGCACCGGCTGCGTGCGCCCCGGCCAGGCGTAGTGCAGGTTCTCCAGGCGCAGCTCGCCCACCGACGGCATCGGCCGTGGCGTAGCGGGCGAAACGATGGTCGCATCCTCGCCGCGCAACTCCATCACCCGGCCGAGGCTGACGGTCATGCGCTGCAGTGCAACGTACAGGCCAAGCAGGCTCTGCACCGGCCCGATGGCCATGCCCAGGTAAGTGGAAAAGGCGATCAGCGAACCCAGTTGCCAGGTGCCCTGGACTACCCAATAGCCGCCGACCAGAAAGGCGCAGGCGCGGGACAATGACATCAGCGTGCCGGGCACGGCCTGGGTGAAGAACTCGGTGAGTTGCAGGCGCAGCAACTGGCCCAGATAGCCCTGCCCCAGCCCTTCCAGACGCCCGGCTTCACGGTTCTGCTGGCCAGCGGACTGGATGAATTTCATCGCCGGCAGCGTCTCGACGAAGAACGACGAAAGGTCCGCCGAACGCTCACGCAGGCCACGCGCCTCGCGCTCCACCTTGCGCCGCATCCAGCGCAGCCAGAGCACGTCCAGGGGGATCAGCAGCGCTACCAGCAGCGAGAGCTTCCACGACAGGGTGAGCAACAGCGCCAGCGCGCCGACCAGGCCGATCACGCTGGACACGGCAGAGAACAGCGAGTCCACGGCGAAGCGCTGGATCTCGGCGACATCGCCGTCCAGCCGCGACATCAGGTCGCCGATGCGGCGGCGGCCGAAGAAGCTTGGCGAAAGCGTCTGCAGGTGGCGGTACAACGCATCGCGCAGGGAAAACAGGATGCGCCCGGACAGGCGCGTGTGCAGGTAGCGGTTCAGACCGGACAACGCCGTGCCGACCAGGCCGACGACGATCATCGCGCCGGCCATCATCACCAGCACCGGGAAGTCCTTCGCCAGCAGGCCGTCGTCGATCAGCGTTTTGGTCAGCCACGGCTGCGCGAGTACCAGCAGCGAGGCGCAGAACGACAACCCCAGCAGGCCGACGATGGCAGCCTTGTGCGGGCGCACGAAGCCGTACAACCAGCGCAGCGACGCCTTGAGCGCCTGCGGATCGTCGCTCTCGATCAGGCGGGTGAAGAACATCAGCCCACCTTGAGTTGCTTGAGCTTGCGGTACAGCGTGGCGCGACTGATGCCCAGCGCGTCGGCGGCAGCGGAGACGTTGCCCTGGTGGCGCTCCAGCGCCTGGCGGATCAGCTCCAGTTCGTTCTCGCGGATACTGCCGCTGGGTGCGCGCTCGCCGGCGCTGAGTTCGTCCAGCGTGCTGTCGGGCAAGTGATCGAGACTCAGTTCCTCCTCGCCCTCCTCACGCATGGCCAGCGCGGTGCGCAGGACCATCTCCAACTGGCGGATGTTGCCCGGCCAGTGGTACTCGCGCAGCAGGCCGAGCAATTCGGCGGAGAGCTTCACCTTCGGCGCGCCCAGCCGAGTCAGCAGGCCGCTGGCGAGCTCGGCGAGGTCGTCGCGCTCACGCAGCGCCGGCAGCTTCACGCTGATGCCGTTGACGCGGTAGTAGAGGTCCTCGCGGAAGTGCTTTTCTTCCACCAGGCGCTTGAGGTCGCGGTGGGTAGCGCAGATCAGTGCGACGTCGATGTCCTGCTCCTCGCCAGCACCCAGCGGCGCCACCTTGCGCTCCTGTAGCACGCGCAGCAGGCGCGCTTGCAGGGCCAGCGGCATATCGCCGATCTCGTCGAGGAACAGCGTGCCGCCGTGGGCCTGCTGCAGCCGGCCAACCATGCCGCCACGCCGCGAGCCGGTAAAGGCGCCGTCGCGGTAGCCGAACAGCTCGGACTCGATCAGACCTTCGGGAATCGCCGCGCAGTTCACCGCGACAAAGGGTTTGTCGCTGCGCGCGCTGGCCTGGTGCAGGGCGCGGGCCACCACTTCCTTGCCGCTGCCGGTTTCTCCCAGCAGCAACACGGGGAGTTCGTTCACCAGGCCCTGGCGTGCCATGCGCAGGGCACGGGCGTAGCGCGGATGGCTGCCGGCGAGGGCTTCGAGTTCCGGGCCGGCGGCCGGGCGTGGCGCGCGGGCGCTGACCGGCACCGCGTGGCTGCGCAGCGGCGCCTGGAGCGTCTTGTAGAACAGTTCGCCCTTGGGCGTCTGCAGGCTGCCGACACCGCCCTGATAGAGGCGGCCGAGCAACTGGTCGCCGCGCAGACCGAGAAGCTCTTCGCTGCGCCGGCCCACCAGGCTTTCGCGGTGGGCACCGAGCAGTTGGCAGGCCTGGCCGCTGACGGCCAGCACCTTGCCGTCCAGCCCCAGCGCCAGCAGGCCCTGCCAGGCGGAATCCAGGTACTGGCGGCGATAATGGAAGGCGATCACCACCTGCCCCGGATGGCTGACGGCGAACAGCCGCGCCTCGATCTGGAACACCGCGAGGCTGAGCAGCGAGAGGCTTTCACGCGGGCCGGAAAGCGGCCCTTCGCGTGTCATGTCGAGAACGCCGAGCAGCGTGCCCTGTGGCCCCTCGATGGGCACCGAGGTGCAGGAAAAACGGCTCAGGCGGTCGAGAAAGTGTTCGCCGCAGTCGATCTGCGTGGCGCGCTTTTCCACCAGTGCGGTGCCCAGGGCATTGGTGCCGCGCGAGGCTTCGCTCCAGCAGGCGCCCTGGACGATGTCGGCCAGCCCCTTGCTCTGCATGCGCTCGCGGGCGCCTTCGACACAGAGGATGGTGGCGTCGGCGTTGGCCAGGATGATCACGCCATCGTGGCCCTGGCGCTGTTGCAGGTAGTCGAGTTCAGGGGTGGCGGCGTCGAGCAGCAGGCGGTTGCCAGCCAGCAGCACGTCGGGTTTGACCCGCGTGTCGAGGCCATGCTCGGTGCCGCTTGCGCAGTCCAGGCCATGGCCAAGGCTGCGCCGCCAGGAGGCGTCGATTTCCTCGCGGAGCACGCCGCTGGGGACCTCGCCCTCCTGTTGCAGGCGTTCACGGGCCAGGTGGGCTTCGCGCAGCAGGTCGCTGCTTATTGTTCTTGTAGTCATGCATCGCTCCGGTAGGTTCCGTGCCCCATTTCAGGGATGTCAGGGCGCGGAACTCGCAAGCTGGTCAGGGCTGTGTACACCCGCAGGCAGCGTCCGTAAAGGGGAAGCCCTACGTAGGAAAGTCTAGTAGTGAGCAGCAGGCAATTCCCACGCCATTCCCCTTCACTACGCCGCGCTCGCGTTGTATTGACAGTGACCCAAGGCAGGTTTACGTTAACGTAAAGGTAAACGACCGAGCAAGAAGATTCCCATGCCCACGACCTATACCATCTCCGAGCTGGCCCGCGAACTGGACGTCACCACCCGCGCCATCCGCTTCTACGAGGAACAGGGCATGCTCAGCCCCGAGCGCCGTGGCCAGGAGCGCATCTACAGCGCCAAGGACCTGGTGGCCCTGAAGCTGATCCTGCGCGGCAAGCGCATCGGTTTCTCGCTGGCCGAGTGCAAAGAGCTGATCGACCTCTACGACCCATCCAGCGGCAACACCAAGCAACTGCAGACCTTCCTCGACAAGATCACCGCGCGCCGCTCGCAGCTGGAGCAGCAGTTGCTCGACATCGAGCAGATGAAACTGGAACTGGACACGGCCGAGGAGCGCTGCCTGGCGGCCATGGCCGAGACCGACAAACCCCGCAAGCAGCGCGCCACGAGCTGATCTCGCCGCCCTGCCCGCTCTCTCATCAAATTACAACTACAAGTACAGGTGATTTCCATGAGCTACCCCTCCCTCAACTTCGGCCTCGGCGAAACCATCGACATGCTGCGCGAGCAGGTGCAGGGCTTCGTCGCCAGCGAACTCGCTCCGCGCGCCGCGCAGATCGACGCCGACAACCTGTTCCCCATGGACATGTGGAAGAAGTTCGGTGACATGGGCCTGCTCGGCATCACCGTGGCGGAGGAATACGGCGGCGCCAACATGGGCTACCTGGCCCACGTCATCGCCATCGAAGAGATCAGCCGTGGCTCGGCGTCGGTCGGCCTGTCCTACGGCGCGCACTCCAACCTGTGCGTCAACCAGATCAAGCGCAACGGCAATGCCGAGCAGAAGACCAAGTACCTGCCCAAGCTGATCAGCGGCGAGCACATCGGCGCCCTGGCCATGAGCGAGCCCAACGCCGGCTCCGACGTGGTGTCGATGAAGCTGCGCGCCGAAAAGCGCGGCGACCGCTTCGTCCTCAATGGCAGCAAGACCTGGATCACCAACGGCCCGGATGCCAACACCTACGTGATCTACGCCAAGACCGAGCCGGAGAAAGGCGCCCACGGCATCACCGCGTTCATCGTCGAGCGCGACTGGAAAGGCTTCAGCCGTGGCAGCAAGTTCGACAAGCTGGGCATGCGCGGTTCCAACACCTGCGAGCTGTTCTTCGATGACGTGGAAGTCCCGGAGGAGAACGTGCTGGGCGCCGTCAACGGTGGCGTGAAGGTGCTGATGAGCGGCCTGGACTACGAGCGAGTGGTCCTCGCGGGCGGCCCGATCGGCATCATGCAGGCCTGCATGGACGTGATCGTCCCCTACATCCACGACCGCAAGCAGTTCGGCCAGAGCATCGGTGAGTTCCAGCTGATCCAGGGCAAGGTCGCTGACATGTACACCCAGCTCAACGCCAGCCGTGCCTACCTCTACGCGGTCGCCCAGGCCTGCGACCGTGGCGAGACCACCCGCAAGGACGCCGCCGGGGTGATCCTCTACACCGCCGAGCGCGCGACCCAGATGGCCCTGGACGCCATCCAGATCCTTGGCGGCAATGGCTACATCAATGAGTTCCCCACCGGCCGCCTGCTGCGCGACGCCAAGCTCTACGAGATCGGCGCCGGCACCAGCGAAATCCGCCGCATGCTGATCGGCCGCGAGCTGTTCAACGAGACCCGCTGAACCCATCCGCATCCGTCCCTGTAGGAGCGAGCTTGCTCGCGAACCCGCCTGGCATCTGGGCTGTTCGCGAGCAAGCTCGCTCCTACAAAAGAATCCCGCTCGTGGAGACGCCATGACCATCCTCGGCACCCAACTCAACACCCGTTCCCCGGAATACGCCGCCAACGCCGCGACCATGCTGGAGAACGTCCAGGACCTGCGCGCCGTCCTTGGCCGCGTCCACGAAGGCGGCGGCGCCGCCGCCCAGGCCAAGCACACCGCGCGCGGCAAGCTGCTGGTGCGCGAGCGCATCAACCGCCTGCTCGACGCTGGCTCCCCTTTCCTCGAAGTCTCCGCCCTCGCCGCCCATGAGGTGTACGGCGAAGACGTCGCCGCCGCCGGCGTGGTCGCCGGCATCGGCCGGGTGGAAGGTGTGGAATGCATGATCGTCGGCAACGACGCCACGGTGAAAGGCGGCAGCTACTACCCGCTGACCGTGAAGAAACACCTGCGCGCCCAGACCATCGCCCAGCAGAACCGCCTGCCGTGCATCTACCTGGTGGACTCGGGCGGCGCCAACCTGCCGCGCCAGGACGAAGTCTTCCCCGACCGCGAGCACTTCGGCCGGATCTTCTTCAACCAGGCCAACATGAGCGCGCAAGGCATCCCGCAGATCGCCGTGGTCATGGGCTCCTGCACCGCCGGCGGTGCCTACGTACCGGCGATGAGCGACGAGACCATCATGGTGCGCAACCAGGCCACCATCTTCCTCGCCGGCCCGCCGCTGGTGAAGGCCGCCACCGGTGAGGTGGTGAGCGCCGAGGACCTGGGCGGCGCCGACGTGCACTGCAAGACCTCCGGCGTAGCCGACCACTACGCCGAGGACGACGAGCACGCGCTGGCCATCGCCCGCCGCTGCATTGCCAACCTCAACTGGACCAAGCAGGGCCAGCTCAACACCCGCGCCCCGCGCGCGCCGCTGTACGCCAGCGACGAGCTGTACGGCGTGATTCCGGTGGACAGCAAGCAGCCCTTCGACGTGCGCGAGATCATCGCGCGCCTGGTCGACGGCAGCGAATTCGACGAGTTCAAGGCGCTGTTCGGCACCACCCTGGTGTGCGGCTTCGCCCACCTGCACGGCTACCCGGTGGCGATCCTCGCCAACAACGGCATCCTCTTCGCCGAAGCCGCGCAGAAAGGCGCGCACTTCATCGAGCTGGCCTGCCAGCGCGGCATCCCGCTGGTGTTCCTGCAGAACATCACTGGCTTCATGGTCGGCCAGAAGTACGAAGCCGGCGGCATCGCCAAGCACGGCGCCAAGCTGGTCACCGCGGTGGCCTGCGCCCAGGTGCCGAAGTTCACCGTGATCATCGGCGGCAGCTTCGGCGCCGGTAACTACGGCATGTGCGGCCGCGCCTACGACCCGCGCTTCCTGTGGATGTGGCCCAACGCGCGGATCGGCGTGATGGGTGGCGAACAGGCCGCCGGCGTGCTGGCCCAGGTCAAGCGCGAGCAGGCCGAACGCGCAGGCTCTGCGCTCTCCGCCGAGGACGAGGCGAAGATCAAGGCGCCGATCCTCGAACAGTACGAGCGCCAGGGTCATCCCTACTACTCCAGCGCCCGCCTGTGGGACGACGGCGTGATCGACCCGGCGCAGACCCGCGACGTACTCGGCCTCGCCCTCTCCGCCTCGCTCAACGCGCCTGTCGAAGCGACCCGCTTCGGCGTCTTCCGCATGTAAGGCCGCTGCCATGACCGACTATCAGAACATTGAACTCGATATCGACCCGCGCGGCGTCGCCAGCCTGTGGCTGAACCGCCCGGAGAAGAACAACGCCTTCAACGCCCAGACCATCGCCGAACTGATCCAGGCGCTGGACGCCGTGGCCAACGAGGAGCGCGTGCGCCTCGTCGTGCTGCGCGGCCGTGGCCGGCATTTCTGCGGCGGCGCTGACCTTTCGTGGATGCAGGAGTCCGTGAAGCTGGACTACCAGGGCAACCTGAACGATGCGCAGCAGCTCGCCGAACTGCTCTACAACCTGCACCAGCTGAAGAAGCCGACACTCGCCATCGTCCAGGGCGCGGCCTTCGGCGGCGGCGTGGGGCTGGTCTCCTGCTGCGACATGGCGCTGGCCGCCGAGGACGCGCAGTTCTGCCTGTCCGAAGTGCGCATCGGCCTGATCCCGGCCACCATCGGGCCCTTCGTCACCAAGGCCATCGGCCAGCGTGCCGCCACTCGCTATGCCATGACCGCCGAACGCTTCAGCGGCATCCGCGCCCGCGAGCTGGGGCTGGTGGACGAGCACTACCCCGCCGCCGAACTGGACGACGAAGCCGAGGCCTGGATCGCCAACCTGATGAACAATAGCCCGGCAGCCCTGGTCGCGTGCAAGGCGCTGTTCCATGAAATCGGCACCGGTGAACTGACCCCGGAACGCCGCCGCTACACCGAAGCCGCCATCGCCCGCATTCGCATCAGCCCCGAGGGGCAGGAAGGCCTGCACGCCTTCCTGGAGAAACGCAAACCGGCCTGGCAGGAGCAAGTCTGATGAAGAAGATCGATACCCTGCTGGTGGCCAACCGCGGCGAAATCGCCTGCCGTGTGATGCGCACCGCCAAGGCCCTGGGCCTGACCACTGTGGCCGTACACAGCGCCACCGACCGCAACGCCCGCCACGTCGAGGAGGCGGACATCGCCATCGACCTGGGCGGCGCCAAGCCCGCTGAGAGCTACCTGCGCGCCGACGCCGTGCTGGCCGCCGCAAAAGCTGCCGGTGCTCAGGCCATTCACCCCGGCTACGGCTTCCTCTCGGAGAACGCTGGCTTCGCCCGTGCCTGCGAAGAGGCGGGGCTGATCTTCCTCGGCCCGCCGGCCAGCGCCATCGACGCCATGGGCAGCAAGTCCGCGGCCAAGGCGCTGATGGAAACCGCCGGCGTGCCGCTGGTGCCCGGCTACCACGGCGAGGCGCAGGACTACGCGACCTTCCAGCGCGAAGCGCAGCGCATCGGCTACCCGGTACTGCTCAAGGCCGCCGCCGGCGGTGGCGGCAAGGGCATGAAGGTGGTCGAGCGCGAGGCCGAGCTGGCCGAGGCGCTGGAGTCCGCCCAGCGCGAAGCGCAGTCCGGCTTCGGCGACTCGCGCATGCTGGTGGAAAAGTACCTGACCAAGCCGCGCCACGTGGAAATCCAGGTGTTCGCCGACCAGCATGGCAATTGCCTGTACCTCAACGAGCGCGACTGCTCGATCCAGCGTCGTCATCAGAAAGTGGTGGAAGAAGCGCCGGCACCGGGCCTCTCCGCCGAACTGCGCGCCGCCATGGGCGAGTCCGCCGTGCGCGCCGCACAGGCCATCGGCTATGTCGGCGCCGGCACCGTCGAATTTCTCTACGACGAAGGCAGCGGCCAGTTCTTCTTCATGGAGATGAACACCCGCCTGCAGGTAGAGCACCCGGTCACCGAAGCCATCACCGGTCTCGACCTGGTGGCCTGGCAGATCCGCGTCGCCCGTGGCGAGCCACTGCCGCTGACTCAGCAGCAGGTGCCGCTGAACGGCCACGCCATCGAAGTGCGCCTGTATGCCGAAGACCCCGAGGGCGGCTTCCTGCCCGCCAGCGGCCACCTCGCGCTGTACCGCGAACCCGCTGCCGGTCCCGGCCGACGTACCGATAGCGGCATCCGCGAGGGCGACGACATCTCGCCATTCTACGACCCGATGCTGGCCAAGCTGATCGCCTGGGGCGAGAACCGCGAGGAAGCCCGCCAGCGCCTGCTGTCGATGCTTGCCGAAACCGCGGTCGGCGGCTTCAAGACCAACCTGGCGTTCCTGCGCCGCGTGCTGGCCCACCCGGCCTTCGCCGAAGGCGAGCTGGATACCGGCTTCATCGCCCGTTACCAGGACACCCTGCTACCCACTCCGACCGCCCTGCCCGAGCGCTTCTGGCAGCTTGCCGGCGAAGCCTGGGTGCAGAGCGAAGCCGCCCGCGTGCGCGGTGACGACGCCCACTCGCCGTGGTCCGCCCAGAGCGGCTGGCGCAGCGGCCTGCCGGGGGAAACCGACCTGCACCTGCTGGCCAAGGGCGAGTCCCAGGTAGTGCGCCTGCGCCATGCCGACGGCCAGCGCATCGCCAAGCTCGATGGGCAATGGCTGGACGTGAACGACGGCGAACTGCGCCGCCGCCACCAGGTGATCCGCCGTGGCGACAGCCTCTATCTGGAGTGGAACGGCGAGCTGGTCAGCGTGCAGCGTTTCGACGCCATCGCCGAAGCCGAAGCCGCGCACTCGCACCAGGGCGGCCTGGGCGCGCCGATGAATGGCAGCATCGTGCGCATCCTGGTTGAGCCCGGCCAGAGTGTCGAAGCCGGCGCCGCATTGGTGGTGCTCGAAGCCATGAAGATGGAACACAGCATTCGCGCGCCGCACGCTGGCGTGGTGAAATCGCTGTATTGCAGCGAAGGCGAGCTGGTGTCCGAAGGCACCGCGCTGGTCGAACTGGAAGAAGCGCCAGCCTGACGCCGATGCCACTTGTGTAGGAGCGAGCTTGCTCGCGAACCCGCTTCACTCCGGTAACCCAGGGTGCAATGCATTCGCGAGCAAGCTCGCTCCTACGAAGAGCAATAGCGCCCTTCGCACCCATCCAACGAGGACATTTCATGACCCTGCCAAAATCCGTCCGCCTGGTCGAAGTCGGCCCGCGCGACGGCCTGCAGAACGAAAAGCAACCTATCGCCGTCGCCGACAAGGTGCGCCTGGTCGATGACCTCACCGCCGCCGGCCTGAGCTACATCGAAGTCGGCAGCTTCGTCTCGCCCAAGTGGGTGCCGCAGATGGCCGGTTCGGCCGAGGTCTTCGCCGGCATCCAGCAGAAGGCCGGCGTCACCTACGCCGCCCTGGCGCCGAACCTGAAGGGTTTCGAGGCCGCGCTGGAATCCCGGGTGAAGGAAGTCGCGGTGTTCGCCGCCGCCTCCGAGGCCTTCTCGCAGAAGAACATCAACTGCTCGATCAAGGAGAGCCTGGAGCGCTTCGTCCCGGTGATGGAAGCGGCACGCCAGCACGGCGTGCGCGTGCGCGGCTACGTCTCCTGCGTACTCGGCTGCCCCTACCAGGGCGAGGTGGACGCGGCGCAGGTTGCCGCCGTCGCCGAGGAGCTGCACGCCATGGGTTGCTACGAAGTTTCTCTCGGCGACACCATCGGCGTCGGCACCGCCGGCGCCACCCGCCGCATGTTCGAAGTCGTCGGCCAACGCGTGCCGCGCGCGCAACTGGCCGGGCACTTCCACGATACCTACGGCCAGGCCACGGCGAACATCTACGCCAGCCTGCTGGAAGGCATCGCGGTGTTCGACAGCTCGGTCGCCGGCCTGGGCGGCTGCCCCTACGCCAAGGGCGCCACCGGCAATGTCGCCACCGAGGACGTGCTCTACCTGCTCAACGGCCTGGGCATCCACACCGGCGTCGACCTGGACCAGCTGATCGATGCTGGCCAACGCATCTGCGCGGTGCTCGACAAGCCCAACGGCTCGCGGGTGGCCAAGGCGCAGCTTTCCAAACGCTGAGCCAGCCTGTGGCGTAGGAGCGTCACAGCCTCTATGCCCCTGTAGGAGCGAGCTTGCTCGCGAACCCGAGCCCCGCAGCGGGTTTTGTTCGCGAGCAAGCTCGCTCCTACGAAAAACAATCCCCCCATGACCCGCTGCTGACCCTGCCGTCACATCCCGGTACAGTGCGCCCTCTGCCCTCTTCGCGCACGGCCCGCCCATGACCGACACCCACAGCCTCAAGGACTACCCCAGCGTTCGCCAACTGGCGATCCGCTCGCTGTTCGAAATATTCGAGCAGTTCAGCGAAGGCACGGTGATAGTCGATCGCGAGGCGCGCATCGTCTGGATCAACCAGCGCTATGCGCAACGCTTCGGTCTGGACAGCGCCGAGCAGGCCATCGGCCGCCCCGTCGAACAGGTGATCCCCGGCAGCCTGATGCGCGAGGTGGTCAGCAGCGGCCGGCCGATGCTGCTGGACATCCTCGACATGACCAAGGACCCGCTGGTGGTCATGCGCGTGCCGATCCGCGATGACGCGGGCGAGGTCATCGGCGGCATCGGCTTCGCCCTCTTCGATGAACTGCGTGCGCTGTCGCCGCTGCTCACCCGCTACCAGCGCATGCAGGCCGAACTGGCCTCGACCCGCTCGCTGCTGCAGGCGCGCCAGGCCAAGTACAGCTTCGGGCATTTCATCGGCACCAGCCCGGCCAGCCTGGAAGTAAAACGCCGCGCCCGCCGGGGTGCCGCCAGCGAGGCGCCGATCCTGTTGCTGGGCGAGACCGGCACCGGCAAGGAGCTGCTCGCCCACGCCATCCACGCCACCTCGCCGCGCGCCGACAAACCCTTCGTCAGCCTCAACGCCGCCGCCATTCCTGAAACCCTGCTGGAAGCCGAATTCTTCGGCACCGCGCCGGGCGCCTTTACCGGCGCCGACCGCAAGGGTCGCGCCGGCAAGTTGCAGATTGCCCAGGGCGGCACGCTGTTTCTCGACGAGATCGGCGATATGCCGCTGACCCTGCAGAGCAAGCTGCTGCGCGTGCTGCAGGAAAAGGAATTCGAGCCAGTAGGCTCCAACGAAGTGCTGCGCAGCGACATTCGCCTGATCGCCGCCACCTCCATCGACCTGAATGCGGCGGTGCGCGACGGACGATTCCGCGCCGACCTGTTCTACCGCATCAACGTCCTGCCGATCGAGATCCCGCCGCTGCGCGAGCGCCTGGAGGACTTGCCGGCACTGTGCGAAGCCATCCTCGATGGCCTGCGCGACGACCGCCAGACGCTTTACGAGCTGGACGCCGACGGCCTCGCCCTGCTCGCCCGGCACGCCTGGCCGGGCAACGTGCGTGAACTGCGCAACCTGCTGGAGCGCACCGTGCTGCTGGGCGACCGCCCGCAGATCGACGCCGCCGCCCTGCGTTCGGCGTTGGGCGAGCTGCAACCACTGCCGGCCTCCTCGACCACGCCAGAAGCCAAGCTGGCCGACGGACAGGACTTCTACGCCGCACGCGACGCCTTCGAGCGTGAACTCATCGCCAATACCCTGGCTGAGCATGCCGGCAACGTCGATGCAGCCGCGCAACGCCTGGGACTGGGACGCTCGACGCTCTACAAGAAGATGGCGGCGCTGGGTCTTCAATCCTGAAAAAGAGACTAGTCTCAAAAAAGAGACAACGCCTTCCAGCATCTGAGCCAGGGCGCAAGAACGAATATATCCGCCGCCTTGTCTCCGAGTAGAGACAAACGGCTTCTCCCCATTTGCGTAACTCTCAAAATAAGACTTAAAAATCAAATAGTTACAATCCTGGCACGGTCCTGGCTATGTCGCCTCTCGCGGCCCTCGCGCCGCACAGCCGACATAACAACAATCAACGTTGCCCGAACGCGAACAGACCCCAGCGGACACCACGGCTAGTCCCGCTTCGCACACGGCGCCGCGCCAGGAGATCACCCGATGAGCCGCTCCACGCTCAATCATGCCGCCGTCATCACCGCCCTTGGTTCCACCCTCGCCCTTTCGCCCCAGTCCTTCGCCGAGTTTCTTGCAGACAGCAAGGCCAGCGTCGAGCTGCGCAACTTCTACTTCAACCGCGACTTCCGCCAGGACAACGCCGCGCAGTCCAAGCAGGAAGAGTGGGCGCAGGGCTTCCTGCTGCGTTACGAATCCGGCTACACCGAAGGCACCATCGGCGTGGGCGTGGATGCCCTTGGCCTGCTCGGCGTGAAGCTGGACTCCAGCCCCGATCGCGCCGGCTCCGGCCTGCTGCCGCGTGACAAGGACAAGGTCAACGGCGCGCCGGACGACTACAGCGAGCTGGGCCTGACCGCCAAGCTGCGCGCGTCGAAGAGCACGCTGAAGATCGGCACCCTGCTGCCCAAGCTGCCCACCGTGCTGGCCAACGATTCGCGCCTGCTGCCGCAGACCTTCGAAGGCGCGCACCTGAACTCCGCCGAATTCGCCGGCCTGACCTTCGACGGCGGCCGCCTGCGCCAGGTGAGCCAGCGCGACTCCTCCAACCGCGAGGACATGACCGTCACCAGCGGCAGCGCGCGCGGCATCGTCGCCACCGACAGCAGCGACCAGTTCGACTTCGCCGGCCTGAGCTACAAGTGGACGCCGCAACTCACCACCGGCTACAGCTACGCCAAGCTCGACGGACTCTACGACCAGCACATCGTCAACCTGGTGCACGTGCTGCCCATCGCCGCCGGCCAGTCGCTGAAGACCGACCTGCGCTACGCGCGCTCCGACGACGATGGCCACAGCAACGTCGACAACCGCGCCTTCGGCGCCATGCTCACCTACACCCTGGGCGGCCACGGCTTCGGCGGCGGCTACCAGAAGATGAGCGGCGACACCGGCTTCGCCTACATCGGCGGCACCGATGCCTTCCTGGTCAACTTCGTGCAGATCGGCGACTTCGCCAACCGCGACGAGAAGTCCTGGCAAGCGCGCTACGACTACGACTTCGCCGCCCTTGGCGTGCCCGGCCTGACCTTCATGACGCGCTACCTGTCCGGCGACAATATCGAACTGGGCGCGGGCAAGCCCGAAGGCAAGGAATGGGAGCGCGATACCGACATCGGCTACGTGGTGCAGAGCGGCCCGCTGAAGAACGTCGGCGTGAAGTGGCGCAATGCGACGGTGCGTTCCAGCCATTTCGGCAACGACCTGGACGAGAACCGCCTGATCCTCAGCTACGTGCTGCCGCTCTGGTAACCGCCCGAACGTCACGCGCCCCTACTACAACAAGAACGACGCGCGGCCCGGAGCCGCGCGACAACTGGAGATACTTCGATGAGCGTGGTCATCGCCCTCGCGGCCCTCGCCCTGCTGATGCTCGCCGCCTACCGCGGCTACAGCGTGATCCTCTTCGCCCCCATCGCCGCACTGCTCGCGGTGCTGCTGACCGACCCCTCCGCCGTCGCCCCGGCCTTCACCGGCGTGTTCATGGAGAAGATGGTCGGCTTCGTCAAACTCTACTTCCCGGTGTTCCTGCTCGGTGCGGTGTTCGGCAAGCTGATCGAGCTGTCGGGCTTCTCCCGCTCCATCGTCGCCGCGGCCATCCGCCTGCTCGGCACCAGCCAGGCGATGCTGGTGATCGTGCTGGTCTGCGCCCTGCTCACCTACGGCGGCGTGTCGCTGTTCGTGGTGGTGTTCGCGGTCTATCCGTTCGCCGCCGAGATGTTCCGCCAGAGCAATATCCCCAAGCGGCTGATCCCGGCGACCATCGCCCTGGGCGCGTTCAGCTTCACCATGGACGCCCTGCCCGGCACCCCGCAGATCCAGAACATCATCCCCACCGCCTTCTTCAACACCACCGGCTGGGCCGCGCCCTGGCTGGGCGTGATCGGCAGCCTGTTCGTGTTCAGCGTCGGCATGCTGTTCCTGCGCCGCCAGGCCGGCAAGGCGCGCGCCGCCGGTGAAGGCTACGGCAACGAGTTGCGCAACGAGCCGGAAACCGCCGACGACATCAGGCTGCCCAACCCGCTGCTGGCGCTCTCGCCACTGGTGCTGGTGGGCGTCGCCAACCTGCTGTTCACCCACTGGATTCCCCAGGTCTACGGCAAGACCCACAGCCTGCAACTGGCCGGCATGGCCGCGCCGGTGGCCAGCGACGTGGCCAAGCTGACCGGCATCTGGGCGGTGCAGGCGGCGCTGCTGCTGGGCATCCTGCTGGTGCTGGTGACCAGCTTCGCGGTGATCCGCAGCAAGATCGCCGAGGGCAGCAAGACCGCCGTGTCCGGCGCGCTGCTGGCGGCGATGAACACCGCCTCGGAGTATGGCTTCGGCGCCGTGATCGCCTCGCTGCCGGGCTTCCTGGTGCTGGCCGATGCGCTGAAGAAGATTCCCGATCCGCTGGTCAACGAGGCCATCACCGTCACCACCCTGGCCGGCATCACCGGTTCGGCGTCGGGCGGCATGAGCATCGCCCTGGCGGCCATGTCCGAGCAGTTCATCGCCGCCGCCCACGCCGCCAACATCCCGCTGGAGGTACTGCACCGGGTCGCGGCCATGGCCTCTGGCGGCATGGACACCCTGCCGCACAATGGCGCGGTGATCACCCTGCTCGCGGTCACCGGCCTGACCCACCGCGAGGCCTACAAGGACATCTTTGCTATCACCCTGATCAAGACCCTCGCGGTGTTCGTAGTGATCGGCACCTTCTACGCCACCGGGATCGTCTGAGAATCCGCTTGTGGCTAGCTGCGCGTCGGCATAACTGCATCAAAAGCAGGCGATGACTGCTCATTGACTCCACGTCAACGCCGCGTCCTCGCCTGCTTTTTCCTTGTTCTGCTCTAGCTCGCAAGGCCACAAACGAATTCTGGGCAGCCCTATGAATTGATAGTCGCAGCAATGCGAGCAACCCGTTCCAGAGGAGATTTGCATGACACTCAAGGGCAAGACCGCACTGGTCACCGGCTCCACCAGCGGCATCGGCCTGGGCATCGCCGCGCGGCTCGCGCAGGCGGGCGCCAATGTGGTGGTCAACGGCTTCGGCGACATCGACGCGGCCGTGCGTGAACTGTCGGTGCACGGCACGCGCATCGGTCACCACGGCGCGGACATGGCGCAACCCGAGCAGATCGCCGAGATGATCGCCTACGTCGAGCGCGAGTTCGGCGGCCTCGACATCCTGGTCAACAACGCCGGTATCCAGCACGTCGCAGCGCTGGAGGATTTCCCCGTGGAGCGCTGGAACGCGATCATCGCCATCAACCTTTCCTCGGTGTTCCATACCAGCCGCCTGGCGCTGCCGGGTATGCGCCAGCGTGGCTGGGGGCGCATCCTCAACATCGCCTCGACCCACGGCCTGGTCGCCTCCGCCGGCAAGAGCGCCTACGTGGCCGCCAAGCACGGGGTGATCGGACTGACCAAGACCACCGCCCTGGAAACCGCCACCACGGCCATCACCTGTAACGCCATCTGTCCCGGCTGGGTGCTGACGCCGCTGGTACAACAGCAGATCGACGCGCGCATCGCAGCCGGCGCCAGCCCGGAACAGGCTCGCCACGACCTGCTGGCGGAGAAGCAGCCATCGCTGGATTTCGTCACCGCCGACCAGTTGGGCGAGCTGGCGCTATTCTTGTGTTCTGAAGCTGCCGCCCAGGTCCGCGGCGCCGCCTGGAACATGGATGGCGGCTGGGTCGCCCAGTGACTTGAGGGTTCCTGCGGCGCTTCGTGACATGATGCGCAGGCACCGTTCGTCGGCGGTGCCTTCCGCCAAACACGAATCAGCTGGAGTTGTAGTCGATGAACCAGGCGCTCTGGAGCCCCTCCCCCGAACGCATCGCCGCCACCCGCATGGACGCCTTCCGCCGCAAGGTGGCCGAGCAGCACGGGCTGGACCTGCCCGACTACGCCGCCTTGCATGCCTGGAGCATCGCCGAGCGCGAAGCCTTCTGGCTGGCCATCGTTGATACCTTTGGCGTGCAGTTCCACGAAGCGCCCACGGCGGTCCTCGAGGAAGGCCCGGAAATGCCCGATGCGCGCTGGTTCCCCGGCGCCACCCTGAACTTCGCCGAACACCTGCTGCGCCGCCGCGATCACAAGCCGGCACTGATCGCCATCAGCGAAGACGAACGCCGCGAGGTGATCAGTCATGCCGAGCTGGCGGCTCAGGTTGCCGGGCTGCAACGCACCCTGCGCGAAGCGGGCGTGGGCGTCGGCGACCGGGTCGCGGCTTTCATGCCCAACACCTGGCAGACCGTGGTCGGCATGCTCGCCACCACCAGCCTGGGCGCCACCTGGTCGAGCTGTTCGCCGGATTTCGGCACCCAGGGCGTAATCGACCGCTTCGGCCAGATAGAACCCAAGGTGCTGATCGCCTGCGCCGGCTATCGCTACGCCGGCAAGGTGCTGGACCTGACCGCCAAGCTCAACGAAATCCTCGCCCAACTGCCCAGCCTGGAACAGCTGGTGATCGTCCCCTACGCCAACGGTCACGCTCGCCGCAGCGACTTCCAGACCCCGGCGCAGGTCAGCCTCTGGCAGGACTTCTACCAGAGCGGCGGCGAACCGGTGTTCACCCCGGTGCCCTTCGACCATCCGCTGTACATCCTCTACTCATCGGGCACCACTGGCGTGCCCAAGTGCATCGTCCACGGCACCGGCGGCGTGCTGTTGCAGCACTTGAAAGAACACGGCCTGCACGTCGACCTGGGGCAGGACGACACGCTGTTCTACTACACCACCTGCGGCTGGATGATGTGGAACTGGCTGGCCTCGGGACTGGCTGTGGGCGCCACCCTGGTGCTCTACGACGGCTCGCCCTTCCACCCCGGCCCCGAGCGCCTGATGGACCTGATCGACGCGGAACACATCAGTGTCTTCGGCACCAGCGCCAAGTACATCGCGGCGCTGGAGAAAGCCAGTGTGCGCCCGCGCCTGACCCACTCCCTGGAGCGTCTGAAGGCGCTCCTCTCCACCGGCTCGCCGCTGGCCCACGAGAGCTTCGACTACGTCTACCGCGACGTGAAACCCGACCTCTGCCTGTCGTCGATCTCCGGCGGCACCGACATCGTTTCCTGCTTCGCCATCGGCAATCCGACCGCGCCGGTATGGCGCGGGGAAATCCAGTGCAAAGCGCTGGGCATGGCGGTGGAGGTCTGGGGCGATTCGGGTCAGCCGGTGCACGGCGAGAAAGGCGAGCTGGTCTGTGTGAAGCACTTCCCATCGATCCCGGTGGGCTTCTGGAACGACGAGAACGACGAGAAATTCCTCGACGCCTACTTCGCCACCTTCCCCGGCGTCTGGGCCCACGGCGACTATGCCGAGGAAACCGAACACGGCGGTCTGGTGATCCACGGCCGTTCGGATGCCGTGCTCAACCCCGGTGGCGTACGCATCGGTACGGCGGAAATCTACCGCCAGGTGGAAAAGGTCGAGCAGGTACTGGAATCCATCGCCATCGGCCAGGACTGGCAGGGCGACGTGCGCGTGGTGCTGTTCGTGCGTCTGCGTGATGGCGTGGAGTTGGACGAGACGTTGCAGGAACGCATCCGCCAGACCATCCGCAGCAACACCACTCCGCGCCACGTGCCGGCGAAGATCCTCGCGGTCACCGACATCCCGCGCACCATCAGCGGCAAAATCGTCGAACTGGCGGTGCGCAACGTGGTGCACGGCCGGCCGGTGAAGAACACCGACGCCCTGGCCAACCCGCAGGCGCTGGAGTTGTTCAGGGACCGGAAGGAGCTGGAGAGCTGAGGCTCTGGGGAGCGCAGTGCCTACGCATTTCCCTCACCCCAGCCCTCTCCCATAGGGAGAGGGAGCCGTCCGTGCCGGCTGACGTCTAGGTTTCATCCTGCCCGGGCGGTCCCCTCTCCCGCTTGCGGGAGAGGGTTAGGGGCTCTTGCTCTCGTGGGAGTGGACTCCGTCCGCGATGGATTCCGGCGCGATGCAGACCCATCGCGGACGGAGTCCGCTCCTACAAGAGCCCAATGCTGGTCATACGCAATGCCCAGGCAGGATCGCGAGTATGGACTAGGCACCCCCTCGGTCCTACGAAGAGCGCGGCGGAACGAACCTGTAGGAGCGAGCTTGCTCGCGAACCCTCCCGGCAAAATCAGACGCCACCCGGATGCGTGGTCCGGGGGACGCCTGCGCTGACGATCAGGCGTCGTCCAGCGACTCGGTACCCAGCTCGTCCCACACCGCCTCGGCGAGGTGGAAGGTGGCGTTGGCAGCGGGGATGCCGCAATAGATCGCGCTCTGCAGCAACACTTCCTTGATCTCCTCGCGGGTCACCCCGTTGTTGCGCGCGGCGCGCAGGTGCAGCGTGAGCTCGCCCTCGCGGTTCATGCCGATCAGCATGGCGATGGTGATCAGGCTGCGGGTGTGGCGCGGCAGGCCGGGACGGGTCCAGATGTCACCCCAGGCGTGGCGGGTGATCATTTCCTGGAACTCTTCGTTGAAGGCGTTGCGCTTGGCCAGGCTGCGGTCGACGTGGGCATCGCCGAGCACCGCGCGACGTACCTGCATGCCGGCTTCGTAGCGTTCTTTTTCGTCCATCTCAAACTCCAAATCGGAACCTTGCAGGACCGAGGGGGGCGCCTAGCCCTTGCTCGCGAACAATCCGGCTGAGGGGTCGGGGTTCGCGAGCAAGCTCGCTCCTACGAAGAGCAATCAAGCGCGCAGGAAACTCAGTACGCGCTGGCTGAAGGCATCCCCCGCCTGCACGTTGGACAGGTGCGCGGCGCGGAATTCCACCATTTCGGCGCCGGGGATACGCGCTTGCAGGAAGCGGCCGTCATCGGTGGTGGTCACCGGATCGGCGGCACCGCAGACCACCAGGGTCGGCGCGGTGATGGCGCCGATCTCGCCACGGAAGTCGGCGTCGCGCACGGCTGCGCAGTTGGCCGCATAACCTTCCGGCGATGTCTGCGCGAGCATGCCGACGATGGGCTCGACCTTGCCCGGATAGCCTTCCGCAAAGTCCGCCGTGAACCAGCGCGAGATCGACGCGTCACGCAGGTTACGCATAGCCTCGGCACCGCCGCTGAGTACAGTCTCGATGCGCGGATTCCACACCTCGGGCGTGCCGATCTTGGCGGCGGTGTTGCACAGCACCAGGCGCGCGAGGCGTTCCGGCGCATGGATGCCCAGCCACTGACCGATCAGGCCGCCCATGGACAGGCCGCAGAAATGCGCGCGCGGAATGTCCAGCGCGTCCAGCAGCGCCAGTACGTCGCGGCCGTTCTGCTCGATGCTGTAGGGGCCGGGCGTGACCAGCGAGGCGCCGTGGCCACGGGTGTCATAACGCAGCACGCGCAAGTGCTCGCTGAAGGCCGCGACCTGCGCGTCCCACATGTGCAGGTCGGTGCCCAGGGAGTTGGACAGCACCAGCACGGGGGCGCCAGCAGGCCCCTCAAGAAGGTAGTTCAGGTCGCCATCGGCGAGACGTACGGCAGGCATGCAAAGCTCCTATCGCGACTGTTATCGCAAAGCCAGTTATCGCAAAGAAAGGTCTTGATGTTCGGCCAGCGCGCGGTCGACCCAGCGGCGCGCCTGGCCCAGGTAATGGGCGGGATCGAGCAGGCGATCCAGTTCCTCGGCAGTCAGTTGGGCAGTGACCTCGGCATTGGCGCCGAGCACCGCGCGCAGGTGCGCACCGTCCTTTACCGCCTGCTTGCAGCACTGTTCCACCAGATGGTGGGCGGCATCGCGGCCGATGCGCTGGCCCAGGGCGATGCTCACCGCTTCGGCGAGCACCAGGCCGCGAGTGAGATCGAGGTTGGCGAGCATGCGCTCGGCGTCGACTTCCAGGCCCGGCACGAGGGACAGCGCCTGTTGCAGGGAACCGGAGACGAGGCAGCACAGCTCCGGCAGGCTTTCCCATTCGGCGTGCCACAGGCCGAGGCTGCGCTCGTGCTCCTGGGGCATCGCGGCGAACAGGGTCGAGACCAGTCCCGGCGCGCGGGTGGCCGCGCCGATCAGCACCGCGGCGCCTACCGGGTTGCGCTTGTGCGGCATGGTGGACGAGCCACCCTTGCCCGGCGCGGACGGCTCGAAGACTTCGCCGGCCTCGGTCTGCATCAGCAGGCTGAGATCACGGCCCAGCTTGCCGAGGCTGCCGGCGATCAGGCCGAGCAGGCTGGCGAACTCCACCAGACGATCACGCTGGGTGTGCCAGGGTTGCTCGGGCAGTTGCAGGTCCAGCTCTTCAGCCAACGCCTCGGCCACGGCAAAACCCTGCTCACCGAGGGCAGCGAGGCTGCCGGAGGCACCGCCGAACTGCAGGCACAGCAGGCGCGGCTTGAACTCGCTCAAGCGCTGGCGATGACGGGTAATCGCGCCCAGCCAGCCAGCGATCTTCATGCCGAGAGTGACGGGCGTGGCGTGCTGCAGCCAGGTACGGCCGACCATGGGCGTGCCGGCCTGGGCTTGTGCCTGAACGGCAAGCGCGTCGGCCAACTGGGCGAGATCGCTTTCCAGCAACTCGATGGCGGCACGCAGTTGCAGGACCAGCCCGGAATCCATGGCGTCCTGGCTGGTGGCGCCAAGATGCACATAGCGCTCGGCTTCGGCATCCTCGGCGGCGATGCGCTTGCCCAGCGCCTTCACCAGCGGAATGGCGGAATTGCCGGCGCTGCAGATGGCCTGGGCCAGTGCCGCGAAATCGTAGAGTTCAGCGCGGCAGGCGGCGGCGATGGGCGCCACGGCGCTCGTCGGGACAACGCCCACACGGGCTTCGGCGCGAGCCAATGCGGCCTCGAAGTCGAGCATGCCCTGCACCCGGCCGTGGTCGCTGAAGATCGCGCGCATGGCGGGCTGGGTGAAGTAGGCGTCGAACAGAAGATTGGTGCTCACGAGGCAGCTCCGGAGATCGGCGGGCGTGGTCGGGACAGTATGACCGCAGAGGACGACTCTGTAGGAGCGAGCTTGCTCGCGAACCTGAGCCCCGCAGCGGGGGTTGTTCGCGCGCAAGGACTAGGCGTCCCCCTCGCTCCTACAAGAGCTAGACGCGCTCGACGACCAGCGCCACACCCTGCCCTACGCCCACGCACATGGTGCACAAGCCGAGCTTGCCGCCGGTCTTCTGCAACTGGTGCACGGCCGTCAGCACCAGGCGCGCGCCGCTGGCGCCCAGCGGGTGGCCGAGGGCGATGGCGCCGCCGTTGGGGTTCACCCGCGCATCATCATCGGCGACGCCGAGTTCGCGGGTCACTGCCAGCCCTTGCGCAGCAAAGGCTTCGTTGAGTTCGATGACATCGAACTGGCCCATCGACAGGTTCAAGCGCTCCAGCAGCTTGCGCACCGCCGGCACCGGGCCGATGCCCATCACGCGCGGGGCGACGCCGGCGCTGGCCATGCCGAGCACTTTCGCGCGCGGCGTCAGGCCATGTTTCTTCACCGCTTCGGCGCTGGCAAGGATCAGTGCCACCGCGCCGTCGTTCACGCCCGAGGCGTTGCCGGCAGTCACGGTCTTGCCCTCGCCGTTGACCGGCTTGAGCTTGGCCAGCGCTTCCAGCGTGGTGTCCGGGCGCGGGTGCTCGTCGGTATCAACCACTGTCTCGCCCTTGCGGCCCTTGATCACCACCGGAACGATTTCCTCGGCAAAGTAGCCGCTGGCCTGGGCAACGCCGGCACGCTGCTGGCTGCGCAGGGAGAAAGCGTCCTGGTCGGCGCGGTTGATGCTGTAATCGTCGGCCACGTTGTCGGCCGTCTGCGGCATGGCGTCCACGCCGTACTGGGCCTTCATCAGCGGGTTGATGAAGCGCCAACCGATGGTGGTGTCCTCGATCTTCTGCCCGCGACCAAAGGCGCTGTCGGCCTTGCCCATCACGTAGGGCGCGCGGGACATGGACTCCACGCCGCCGGCGATGACCAACTCGGCCTCGCCGCTGGCGATGGCGCGGAAGGCGGTACCCACCGCGTCCAGGCCAGAGGCACAGAGACGGTTGAGGGTGACGCCCGGCACGCTCTCCGGCAGGCCCGCCAGCAGCAGTGCCATGCGCGCGACGTTGCGGTTGTCCTCGCCGGCCTGGTTGGCGCAGCCGAGGTAGACCTCGTCCAGCGCTGCCCAGTCGACCTGCGGGTTACGTTCCAGCAGCGCCTTCACCGGCACGGCGGCAAGGTCGTCGGCGCGTACGCCGGCCAGCGAGCCGCCGAAGCGGCCGATGGGCGTGCGCACGGCGTCGCAGATGAAGACCTCGCGGCTCATTCCTCACCTCCCAGCTGACCGTGGGCGGCAGCAGTGCGGGCCTCCAGGGCGCGCAGAGCTTCCAGTTCGACGTCGGTCGGCGCGATGGTCTCGGTGACTTTGTCGGCGAAGCGGATCGCCCAGCCAGTTGCCTCGACGACCTGCTCGCGGGTCACGCCCGGGTGCAGCGAGGTGACGATGAATTCGTTGCTGCCGGCTTCCGGCTCCATGATGCAGAGGTCGGTGATGATCGCCACCGGGCCTTTTCCGGGAAGGCCCAATTGCTGGCGGTGGTCGCCGCCCTCGCCGAAGCCGACCGAGGTGATGAAGGCCAGCTTGTCGACGAAGGTGCGGTGGGATTGCTTGAGGATGATCAGCACTTCCTTGGCGGAACCGGCAATCTCCGGCGCGCCGCCGGCGCCGGGCAGGCGCACTTTCGGCTTGTTGTAATCGCCGATGACGGTGGTGTTGATGTTGCCGAAGCGATCGACCTGGGCCGCGCCGAGGAAACCGACGTCAATGCGACCGCCCTGCAGCCAGTAGCGGAAGATCTCACCGGTGGGCACTACGGTGTCGGCGGTTTCGGCCAGCTCGCCGTCACCGATGGACAGCGGCAGCACACTGGGCTTGGCGCCGATGGGGCCGGATTCGTAGATCAGGACCACGTCCGGCGATGCAGTCAGGCGCGCCAGGTTGGCAGCCTTGGACGGCAGGCCGATGCCGACGAAGCAGACGGCGCCGTTCTTCAGGCGGCGGGCGGCAGCCACGGTCATCATTTCATTGGTGCTGTAGGCGCTCATTACTTGGCCTCCGCGAGCTTGCTACGAAACTCGCTGAAATCTTTCGTGCCACGGATGTAGGTATCGATCCAGGCGTTGAAGGTGTCGCGGTCGCGGGCGATCGGGTCCCAGGCCTGGTAGAAGCGGTTGTCGCGCTCGGAGTAGCCATGGGCGTAGGACGGATGCGAACCACCCGGCACCAGGCAGACGGCGGACAGCGCCCAGGTCGGCAGCACGCAGGAGTTCATCGGCGCGTTGAGGTCGTCGACGATTTCTTCCACGGTGACGATGCAACGCTTGGCGGCCAGGGCGGCTTCCTTCTGCACGCCGAGGATGCCCCACAGCAGCACGTTGCCCTTGCGGTCGGCCTTCTGCGCGTGGATCACAGTGACGTCCGGACGTACCGACGGCACGGCGGCCAGTTGCTCGCCGGTGAACGGGCAGTTGATGAACTTGATGTTCGGGTTGACCTTCGGCAGGTCGGAGCCTGCGTAGGCGCGCAGCACGGCGAACGGCAGGCCCGAGGCGCCGGCGACGTAAGAGTTGGCGAGGTCGGCGTGGCTGTGCTCGTCGATCTCCAGTTCGCGCGGCCAACCCTTCTCCACCGCGTCACGCAGGCGATGCAGCGAACCGACGCCAGGGTTGCCACCCCAGGAGAAGGTCAGCTTGCGCACGCAGCCGGCGCCGATCAGCAGGTCGTAGACCAGGTCGGGCGTCATGCGCACCAGGTGCAGGTCTTTCTTGCCCTGGCGGATCAGCTCGTGGGAGGCCGCGGTGGGGATCAGGTGGGTGAAGCCTTCGAGCGCGACGGTGTCGCCATCGTTGACGAAGCGCTCGACCGCTTCGCGGAGAGTCAGGAGTTCAGCCATTGTCGGTCTCGTTGTGTAGGGTGGTGCTGGTGGGAAAAAGGTACCGCTGGGGGGATGGGCGAACAATGCGATAATCGACTATTGGTGCGAATATCGAACACTTCTCTTAGGGGGCTAACGGCTGCTCGGGGCGGATGGATTGCCACTTGAACGAGTGTGCGAAAGGCACGGCCTTTTGTAGGAGCGAGCTTGCTCGCGAACCCGTCCAGCGCTGGAGCGGCCGGGGAATCCGTTCGCGAGCAAGCTCGCTCCTACAGGTTTCAGGCTTGCTGCAAGGCGCGAGGGCGATTGCTGCGGTCTTCGGCATCGGCGGAAGCCGCCTGCTGCAGCTGGAAATCGAACTCGATCTCGGCAAAACGCCCTTCCACACCGCGCCCCTTGGCGACAGCCGCATCCTCGACGAAACGCACCTCGCCGATCAGCCCATCGCGGGTGGCATAGGCAAAGTCGTCCCACAGGTACTGGTCACCGGCCAGGTTGATCTGGGTGGTCAGGTGGCGGTGCCCCGGTGCGGAAATGAAGAAGTGGATGTGCGCCGGGCGCTGGCCGTGGCGGCCGAGCTGGTTCAGCAGTTCCTGCGTCGGGCCGTCCGGCGGGCAGCCATAACCACTGGGCACGATGCTGCGCGCTTTGTAGCGGCCCTCGGCGTCGGTGACGATGCGCCGGCGCAGGTTGTACTCGGACTGGCTGCTGTCGAAGTAGGAGTATGTGCCCTTGGTGTTGGCATGCCAGAGGTCGACCACGGCGCCGGCCAGCGGCTTTCCGTCGAGGTCGAACACGCGGCCGGAAAGGAACATCACGGTGCCCGCGTCCTGGCCATCGTCCATCCGCGCCTCGCCTTCGGACAGCGGCGCGCCGGCCACGTACAGGGGGCCTTCGATGGTGCGCGGGGTGCCGCCTTCGATACCCACCGCCGCGTCCTGGGCGTCCAGCAGCAGGTCGAGGTAGTGCTCGATGCCCAGGCCGGCCACGACCAGGCCGGCTTCCTGGCGCGCGCCCAGGCGGTTGAGGTAATCCACCGCCTTCCAGAATTCGTCGGGGGTGACGTTCATGTCTTCGATGAGCTTCGCGGTGTCCTGCAGGATGCGCAGGACGAGGTTCTTCACGCGCGGGTTGCCCGCATCGTTCAGGGCGCCGCTGGCTTCTTCGAAGAACTTCTGGATATCGGCAGTCTGGGAAATCTTCACGGTCATGGTGCGATCCTCAAGTCTTGTTCTTGTCGAGTCGTACGGAACGAAAATCAGCGGTCGTCGGAGTGGATCGAGGACGGATGGCGGCAGAGCCCATCGACCTCGATGTCCATGTACGGGAACAGCGGCAGCTGCATCAGGGTGTCGTGCAGCTCCTCGACGCTGGCGAGGTCGAACACGCTGTAGTTGGCGTAGTGCCCGGCGATGCGCCACAGGTGGCGCCATTTGCCTTCGCGCTGCAGGCGCTGGGCCAGTTCCTTCTCGTCGGCCTTGAGCTGGGCGGCCTTGGCCGGGTCCATGTCGACGGGCAATTTCACGGTCATCTTCACGTGGAACAGCATCGGGTCATCTCCTCTATCGGGCAGTCGGGAACAGGTTGAAAGTCAGGTACGGCGGAAGCGCGCCAGGCGCTCTTCGTCGAGCGTCAGCCCCAGGCCGGGCGTGCGCGGAACGTGCAGCTGGAAGTCGCGGTAAACCGGCGGCTCGGTGACGATTTCCTCGGTGAGCAGCAGCGGGCCGAACAGCTCGGTGGCCCAGGTCAGCTTCTCCAGGGTGATGAAGGCGTGGGCGGACGCCAGGGTGCCGACGGCGCCTTCGAGCATGGTCCCGCCGTACAGCGCGATCCCGGCGGCTTCGGCGATCTGCGCGGTGCGCAGCACGGCGCGCGGGCCGCCGTTCTTGGCGATCTTCAGGGCGAAGATGCTGGCGGCTCCGTCGGCGGCGAGGCTGAAGGCGTCGGCCACGCTCTCGATGGACTCGTCGGCCATGATCGGCGCCGGGCTGCGCTGGTTCAGGCGCACCTGGCCGCTGCGGTTGATGCGCGAGATGGGCTGCTCGATCAGATCGATGCCGTTCTCGCCGAGCACCTGGCAGCCACGGATGGCCTGGGATTCGTCCCAGCCCTGGTTGACGTCCACACGCACGCTGGCGCGCTCGCCCAGGGCCTGCTTGATCGCCACCACATGCTTGAGGTCCTGCTCCAGCGGGTTGGCGCCGATCTTCAGCTTGAAGATGCGGTGGCGACGGATGTCCAGCATCTGCTCGGCTTCGGCGATATCGCGGGCGGTGTCGCCGGAGGCCAGGGTCCAGGCCACTTCCAGGCTGTCGCGAACGCGGCCGCCGAGCAGTTCGCTGACCGGCAGGCCCAGGCGCTTGCCCTGCGCATCCAGCAGCGCGCTCTCGATACCGGAGCGGGCGAAGGTGTTGCCCTTGATCGACTTGTCCAGGCGCTGCATGCAGGCGTTGAGGTTGCTGGCGTCCTGGCCCTGGAGCAGCGGCGCGAAGTGCGCATCGATGTTGGCCTTGATGCTTTCCGGGCTCTCGTTGCCGTAGGCCAGGCCGCCGATGGTGGTGGCTTCGCCGATGCCCTCGATGCCGTCGGAGCAGCGCAGGCGAATGATCACCAGCGTCTGTTGCTGCATGGTGTGCATGGCCAGCTTGTGCGGGCGGATGGTCGGCAGGTCGACGATGATCGACTCGATGCGCTCGATGACGGGGCTACTCATGGACGGCGTTCCGTTCTGGGGTTTCTGGTGGAACCGGGCAACGCACTGGCGATACCCGGAAGGTCTTTTCACGATTGACGAAGGATTGCGCTGGGCCCTGCGGCCAGTCCAATATCGATGCCGTCTTGTTGCATACCCTGGAGGTATCATGGAGCTGCGACACCTGCGCTACTTCCGTGAAGTGGCCGGCACCCTCAACTTCACCCGCGCCGCCGAGCGCCTGCACATCGCCCAGCCGCCGCTGAGCCGGCAGATCCAGCAGCTCGAGGAGCTGCTCGGCGTGCCCTTGCTGGAACGCGGCCGGCCGCTGCGCCTGACCGACGCCGGACGCTACTTCCACGAGCAGACCGGCACCCTGCTGGCGCAGCTGGAAAGCATCTGCGAGAGCACCCGGCGCATTGGTCGTGGCGAGCGCCAATGGTTCGGCATCGGCTTCGCGCCCTCGACGCTGTACGACGGCTTGCCCGAGCTGATCCGCGAGCTGCGCGGCGATGCCGCTCTGGAACTGGGGCTGCAGGAAATGACCACGGTGCAACAGGTCGAGGCACTGAAAAGCGGGCGCATCGACATCGGCTTCGGGCGTATCCGCATCGACGACCCGGCCATTACCCAGCAGGTATTGCGCGAGGAACCGATGGTCGCCGTGCTGCCAGCCGGGCATCACCTGCTCGGCGCCCCGCTGAGCCTTGCGCAACTGGCCGGCGAGGACTTCGTGCTCTACCCGGCCAACCCGCGCCCCAGCTATGCCGACCATGTACTGGCGCTGTTCGCCAATCACGGCCTGAGCGTGCGCGTTGCGCAGTGGACCAACGAACTGCAGACCGCCATCGGCCTCGTCGCCGCCGGCCTGGGCGTGGCGCTGGTGCCGGCGTCGGTGCAGCAACAGCACCGCGCCGACATCGGCTATGCCACGCTGACCGACGCCGAGGCGGTCTCGCCGATCATCCTCAGCCAGCGCCGCGGCGACGTCAGCGGGCCGCTGCAACGCTGCCTGCAACTGATCGGCGCAACACTGCCGTAATCGCAACATCGCCGCGCCTCAGCCCAGGTCGCCGCCACCCACCGGCAGGGTCACGCCGGTGATGTAGCTGGCTTCGTCAGAGGCGAGAAAGAGGATCGCGCCGACCTGCTCGTCGATGCTGCCGTAGCGCTTCATCAGGCTGCTGCTCACGGTCTGGTCGACGATCTGCTGGTACCAGACCTTCTCCTGCTCGCTCTGCTGTGTCGCGTTGCGTGGGATGCGCCGGGGCGGCGCCTCGGTGCCGCCGGGCGCGGTGGCGTTGACCCGCACGCCACGCTCAGCGGTCTCGAAGGCCAGGCAGGCAGTCAACGCATTCACCCCGCCTTTCGCCGCGCCGTAGGGCACGCGATTCACCGCGCGGGTGGCGATGGACGAGACGTTGACGATGGCGCCCGCACCCTGCTCCAGCATCGGCACCAGCGCGGCGCGGCAGCACCAGAGCGTGGGGAACAGCGAACGGCGCACCTCGGCTTCGATCTCGTCTTCGGCGTAGTGCTCGAAGGGTTTCGCCCAGATGGTGCCGCCGACGTTGTTGATGAGGATATCGAGACGGCCGAAGCATTCGATGGCCTGGTCGACCACGCTCTGGCAATCGGCGAAGCGCTCCAGGTCGGCGGTCAGGGTAAGGACTTCGCCGTGCTGGCCGAGGGCATCCTGCAGTTCGTGGACGATCTCGGAGCGGTCCACGGCGATGACCTTCGCGCCCTCTTCCACCAGCCGCTCGGCAACGCGCCGGCCGATACCCTGGGCGGCGCCGGTGACGAGGGCGATCTTGTTGTTGAATCGGTTCATAGTGACCTCGTTACGTCGGGGTGTGCCCACTCTGTAGGACCGAGGGGGGCGCCTAGCCCTTGCTCGCGAACCATGCACCGCTGCGTAGCTGTTCGCGAGCAAGCTCGCTCCTACAAAAAGCGGCGCTCACCGGCTGACGGGGTAAAGGGGACTCACGCAGCGCTGGCGGCAAACTTCTCGTAATAGAAATTCGCCGGCGTGATGCCCTGCTCGCGGATGTAGGCGCTCACCGCCTCGACCATCGGCGGCGGGCCGCAGAGGTAGATGTCCACCTCGCCATCATTCAGGTGCACAGGCTCGATGTGCTGGGTGACGTAGCCCTTGCGCGGATAGCTGCTCTCCGGGCTGGCCACGCAGGCGCTCCAGGTGAAGTTGGGGATGCACGCGGCGAAGGCTTCCAGGCGATCCATCTCCACCAGGTCGAAGTCGTGGGTGACGCCGTAGATCAGGTGCAGCGGATGCTCGCTGCCGCGCTTGGCGATCTGTTCGAGCATCGCGGTGAACGGCGCCAGGCCCGTGCCGCCGGCCAGCAGCAACAGCGGGCGCCTGATCTCGCGCAGGTAGAAGCTGCCCAGCGGACCGGCCAGGGACATGGCGTCGCCGGCCTTGGCGAGGCCGCTGAGGAAGCTGCTCATCAGGCCGCCCGGCACGTTGCGGATCAGGAAGCTGACCTCGCCGTCCTTCTGCAACGAGCTGAAGGAGTAGGCCCGGCTCTGCCCACTGCCCGGAACCTGCAGGTTCACGTACTGCCCCGGCAGGAAGGCCAGCCGGCTCAGCGACTCGCCCTTTATCGACAGCGCGATAGTGCTTTCGGAGAGCTGGCGCACCGCGCTGATGCTGGCCTCGAAGCTGGCCTGGGCGGTCTTGCAGACTTGCGAGGAAGCCGGCACGCGTACCACGCAATCGCTTTGCGCACGCATCTGGCAGGTGAGCACATAGCCCTGCGCGGCTTCGTCCTCGCTCAGCGCGTCCTCGATGTATTCCGGGCCCAGGTCGTAGCGGCCGGCTTCGGCGAAGCACTTGCAGGTGCCGCAGGCGCCGTCGCGGCAATCCAGCGGGATGTTGATGCCCTGGCGGTAGGCCGCATCGGCCACGGTCTCGCTGGGGCTGGCGTCGATGAAGCGGGTAACGCCGTCTTCGAAGTTAAGGGCGATCTTGTGGTTCATGGCGTGCACCTCGGTGCCGCGCAGGCAGCGGCGCACGTGGCGAATCCACGCGCGCGACGCACAGCCCTGACGGCGAATCAGATGTGGTAGATGTCGATGACTTGCCGGACGTAGTCGTTCTTCAAGACCACCTTCTTCGCCTTGACCAGCGGTTGCTCGCCGCGCACGTCGAGCGTGTAGAAGCTGGTGCCGAAGTAGCTGTCGACGGTCTTGTAGCGGAAGCTCAGGGTGTGCCAGTTGAAGCGCACCTGGCACTGCCCATCGGCCTCACCGAGCACCTCGATGTTGCTGAGGTTGTGCGAGGTGCGCGTGTCCGGCAGGGTCGCGCTGGAGCGCTCGGTCTTGATGCGGAACACGCGGTCTTCCAGGCCGCCACGGTTGCCGTACCAGATCAGCGAGATTTCCCGCTGCGGGTCTTCGGTGAGCTGGTCGCGGTCGTCCCAGGAGGGCATCCAGAAGGTGGCGTCGGCGGCGTACAACTCCAGCCAGGCATCCCAGTCCTTGTCGTCGAGGTAGCGGGCCTCGCGGTAGAGGAAATCGCGCACGAGTTCGTAGCGGCTCATCACACGCCCTCCTCTTTCACGGCAATACGCTTGGCCTGCTCGGCGGTGAGCGCATCGATCATGGTCTGCTGCCAATACTGGTGCTGCAGCACGAACAGGCCTTCGTCCTCGGTACGCACGCCGGACAGGGCAGGTGCCAGGTCGATTTCCCGCGCCGCGTCATCGGCGCCTTCGACCCAGTGTTTCGCCCCGCGCGACATGTCATTCCAGCCGCCGGCACTGCCCTGGTAGGCCTGCTGGCAGGAGCGGAATTCCTCCAGGTCGTCCGGCGTGGCCATGCCGCTGACGTTGAAGAAATCCTCGTACTGGCGGATGCGCTGGGCGCGCGCCTCGCTGCTCTCGCCCTTGGGCGCGATGCAGTAGATGGTGATCTCGGTGCGGTTGACGTCGATGGGCCGGGCAATGCGGATCTGCGAACTGAATTGGTCCATCAGGTAGACGTTGGGGTACAGGCAGAGATTGCGCGAGTTCTCGATCATCCAGTCAGCGCGGGCACGGCCATGGTCGCGGGCGAGTTCGTCGCGGCGTTCGAAGGCGGGGCGCGCCTCGGGGTTGGCCCAGCGGGTCCAGAGCAGCAGGTGGCCGTGGTCGAAGGAGTAGAAGCCGCCGCCCTGCTTGGCCCAGCCGCCGGCGCTCATGGTCTTCACTTCTTCGCCGGCTTCGCGCTGCTGGCGCTGGTTCTGCGTGGCAGCGTAGTTCCAGTGCACGGAGCTGACGTGGTAGCCGTCGGCACCGTTCTCGGCGGTGAGCTTCCAGTTGCCTTCGTAGATGTAGCTGCTCGACCCGCGCAGCACTTCCAGGCCTTCGGGGGACTGGTCGACGATCATGTCGATGATCTTCGCCGACTCGCCCAGGTGCTCCACCAGCGGCTTGACCTCGGCCTTCAGGCTGCCAAAGAGGAAGCCGCGATAGGACTCGAAGCGCGCTACTTTCGTCAGGTCGTGGGAGCCTTCGCAGTTGAAGCCTTCCGGGTAGCCGGCCTCGGCCGGGTCCTTCACCTTGAGCAGCTTGCCGGAGTTGTTGAAGGTCCAGCCGTGGAACGGGCAGGTGTAGCTCGCGCGGTTGCCGGACTTGTGCCGGCAGAGCATGGCGCCCTTGTGGCTGCAGGCGTTGAGGAAGGCGTTGAGCACGCCGTCCTTGTTGCGCGCGATGAAGATCGACTGGCGACCGATCATCGTGGTCAGGAAGTCGTTCTTCTCGGGAATCTGGCTTTCATGGGCGAGGTAGACCCAGTTGCCTTCGAAGATGTGTTTCATCTCCAGGTCGAACAGGCGCGGGTCGGTGAACATCTCCCGCCGGCAGCGGTAGACGCCCTCCTCGGGGTTTTCCTCAAGCAGCGAACGCAAGTAGTCGATACCCAGGGACATGGCCGGGGCCTCCGTTGTTATTGTTCAGGCAGGCTCAGGTTAGGGCTGGGTTGGCGGGGGCAATATCCGCTTTGTGCAGAGTGGTATCCGTTTTGTGCAGGCGTGCTGGTGAGCGGATGCGCGGGATACGTGGCAGGCGACTTCGCGAGCAAGCTCGCTCCTACAGGGAATACCTGCTCCTGATTGCTCTTGAGGACTTCCAGAGCGACCTCCGAGCACTCCGGAACGCCCCTTTCAGGAGGCCTCGTTGGATCGGAGTTTCAGGGGTTGAGCGGCATGGATGCCGCGAGAGCGCTGTCGGGCCAGGGATGGCCCGTCAGCGCGTGCCCCTGAAACTGCGATTCAACGAGGGAATTTTTCGCCTAAGCGAAAAACCGGATGGAGGGGCAAGACCTTTGCCTACTTTGGGGCGTTTGCCAAAGTAGGTCGCCCGAGGGGGCGAAACAAAGAGTCCGCGCGCGCGCCGATGCGGCGCCGGACACCCAGACTGCACGCCAATCGAATCTTAGAGCCAGGGCCGACCAGCTGGAGCGGATCAGGCTCGGCGTTTGAAGGTCTCCGACGGCAGCTCCCCGAACTGCTGCCGATACCCCTCGGCAAACCGCCCCAGGTGCAGGAAGCCATAGTCCAGCGCCAGCTCGGTCACGCTGCGGACGTTGCAGGCCGGGTCCGCCAGGCAGGCGCGGATGCGCTCCAGCTTGAGGCGGCGGATGTACTGGCGCGGTGTGGCGCCGGCATGGCGCTCGAACAGCGCGTAGAGCGATCGCAGGCTCATGGACGCCTGCCGCGCCAGAGCCTCGACGTCGATATCTTCGCGCAGGTGGCCTTCGATGTAGGCCTCGATGCGCTCGAAGGAGGCACTGGCACCGGCGATAGGCTCGCGGCTGACATTGGTCTTCAGCAGCGTGAGCAATTTGCTGGCGACGATCTGCTGGTAGTGCTCGTCGACCCGTGCCAGACGTTCGCCGGCTTCAGACTCCTGGCAGACCATCGACAGCAGGTTGACGAAACCTTCCAGTTCGCCCAGCTGGTAGCGGTTCTCGGTGAAGCGCACACCCACGCGTGGATGATTCCAGCGCTGCTCGGCGCAGATGGCTTCGAGCAGGGTCACCGGAATCTTCAGGATGAATTTCTCGCAATCGTCCGAGTAGGTCAGGTCGACCGGATCGTCCGGATTGATCAGCAGCAGCTCGCCCGGTGCCAGGTAGTGTTCCTGGCGCTGGCCGCGCCACAGGCAGTGGCCGCTAAGCAGTATCTGCAGGTGGAAGATGCTTTCCAGCGCCGGCGAGGTGACGCGCACCGCGCCACCGTAACTGATGCGGCACAGGTCGAGGCTGGCGAAACGGCGATGGTTGAGGCTGGCCTGGGGATGGCCGTGAGCCGGCAGGCGCAGGTCGTGGGTGCCCACATGCTGGTTGACGTAGCCGGACACCGCATAGGGGTCGGCACGCTCGAACACGCGGCTGCGCTCGCTCAGCAGGCTTTGCATACAGGCACTCACTCTTGTGTTTGGCCGCGCTCTTCGTCGCGACTCGTGCGCCCAGTCTATGCCGTGGCCCGGAATACGGGCATTGGCGGAGATGGACGGTCGCGCGGGCGCTCGAGGTGCAAGGCAGGCCCGCTGATCCGCTTCACCCTAGGGCCAGCTCCCGGCGTGCGCAATTGGACCTGTGGCGCAGTGTTCGCCAATCGCCCGCTTTTATCACGCACTCATTGCCAGCAACTGGTGCCGGTGCCCGTGCCGGTATTACCACGGGTGCCGGCCTGGTCGAGCGTCAGGGTAGAGCACTGGGTATCCTTGGCCTGGGCTCCCGTGGCGGTGGCAGTGAGCGTGTAGCCGGTGGCGGTGACGTTGGAAATCGCCAGGCTGTAGTACTGCAGGCCGTTGACGTAGCTGGTCATGTTCAGCGCGGCGGCAGTGCTCGCGTAGGCGTTGTTCTGCGAGTAGTAGCGCTCCTGGCGGGCGGCCGCCTCGCTCAGCAGCGCCTGGCCCTCGACGCGATGGCTGCGCAGCACGTAGCGCTGGTAGCTGGGGAAGGCGATGGCGGCGAGGATCGCCACTATCACCACCGTGATCATCAGTTCGATCAGGGTAAAGCCCCTTTCCCGCCGACGTGCGTTCATGCTTTCTCCTTGTCAGTTGGCCGGCTGTATCTGCCAGGTACGCCGGCCGCTGACCGTGCCGGTGTTGGTGTGAATGGCATCCGGCAGGCCCGTGGTGCCGCTGTCGGAGCCGCTGTAGGTGTAACCACCCGAGACGGTAATGTCGCCGCCTCCGGTGATGAAGGCCGAGAGCGCATCGAAGGTGCCGTCGTTGTTCAGGTCGAAGACGTTGTACGGCACCAGCCCGCCGCGCTCCGGATCGATGGCGTAGCGGGTGCCGGAGAGGCCGGCGGCGCAGGTACCGGTCTGCGGCGTGGAACTGGTGAAGATGAGGCTGGAGCCGTAGAGGGTCATGTCGTAGATCTGCCGTTCGCCGGCCACCGGGAAGTCGAAATACCAGCCCCATTTGTTGACGTTGGCGTCGGCCGTGTTGCCTGAGGTGTCGTACCAGGCCACGTCGTTGTTGCTCAGGGTGTAGATCGACGTGCCGTTGAGGGTGCCCGCGCTGAGTGTCTGCGCCTGCAGGTTGCTGCGCGTGCGCGCGGCCGTCAGCGAGGAGCTGGTGGCTTCGCCGGCAATCTTGCGATCCCAGATGCCGTAGACACTCTGCTGCGCGGTGGAAGTCTTGTCGGCAGTGAGCAGGTAGCGGCCCGTGCCGAAGGCCACGATGTAGCCGATGCCGCCGGGATGATCGACCAGGTACGGCGCGGTGGTGATCGGCTGGCGCGTGCCACTGGTATTGCGCGCGACGTACAGCGGGTTGCCGCCAAAGGACACGGCATAGCGCGCCTCCGAGGCGGTGCTGTTGAGCGGGTCGCCCTGGCTGGTGTCGATCAGATCGAAACGCCAGAGGTTGCCCAGCAGATCGCCGCCATAGGCATAGTCGGCGATGCCGTCGTTGTTGGCGTCGGCCACGAACAGCCGCGACAGGCCATTGTTGAGGGCATCCAACGAGGCGGTTTCGGCGGCGGTCAGGCTTGGGGTGGCGGTGATTTTCTTCAGCAGCGTGCCGGTCTGGATGTCAATGATCAGCAGCGAGGCGCTGCTGCTGCCAATGTCGTAGCCGTTGGGCACCAGTGCCACCCACTTGCCGTTGTGCAGACGTGCGATGGAAGGCCGCGCCGCCGTGTAACCCAGGCTGCTGTCGTTGTCGCTGGTGAACTCCCAGAGCAGCCTGGGCGCGGTGGGGTCGCTGACGTCGAGCGCAAACACCTCGCGGCCGCCGGCTCCGAGACTGCCCAGCAGGACCTTGTGCCAGGCCGAGCCGTAGTAGACGTCGGACACCACCGGGGTACCGTCCACGAAATAGCGGTGCTCGGTGCCCTGCTGCTTGCCGTAGTCCGGCGCGGTGAGGGCGTTGAGGTTGGGGATCACCGCGCTGGGGATGAAGGCGAAGATTTCGGCACCCGTGGACGCATTGAAAGCGTGCAGCATGCCGTCGTTGGCGCCGACGTAGACCACAGAGGGTTTCGCCGCCAGCGCCGTGGCGAACGCCGCGTAGGTCGTGCTGCCTTCCAGGGCATCAGCGCGCGAAGCCAGGTAGTCGGAGCCGCTGACCAGCACCGGCGCCGAATTGATCATGTCGCCAAGCAGCGTCGTACGGGTGCGGAAGGTGTTGTTCTCGCCGCGCAGGAAGCCGACCCGCGCCTGCCCCTGGCTGTCCACGACACCGGCGACGGTGCGGTTGAGCTGAGTCTGCTGGGCAGCAGTCAGGTTGCTCCAGTTGAACGCGGTGAGCGAGCCGCTCTTGGCGAACAGGATATTGCGCGCGCTGGGCGTGCCCAGTTGCGCCGAAGCCCGCCACAAGGTGGTCGTGCTTGTGGTGATCGCACCGGAGCTGCTGGTGGTCAGGATGCGCTGTTTCTTCAGCAGGTCGCCGGTCCAGTCGCCGGTGACGAAGCTGCTGCCGTAGGTGTAGCTGCCGCTGTCCAGCGATTGCGAGTCCACCGCCACGGCGGCGACCGAGGTGTTGAGCTGGAGGATGTCGTCGAACGCGGACTTGAGCTGGGAGGCCAGCTTGCTCGGGTTGCTGACCAGGAAATAGTTGTCCGGCACGCCGTCGCCATCGCGGTCCCAATTGGTGAGGTCGGTCTTGCCGTACTTGGCGGCGTACCACATGGGGTCCTGCAGGTTGGTCACGGCGGTGGTGGCCGAGGGCGTGAAGTTGCGCGAGTGGTAGGCCAGGCGATTGCCGCTGAGCGCCCCGCTGCTGCCATTGAGGCCAGGCAGCAGCGCACAGGTCACGCCGGTCGCCGAGCAGTCGCCGGGATACTTGCCGTCAGGCGTATCGAGCTTGTTGCGCACGGAGCCGCTGCCGCCGCCGGTGACTTCCAGGTAGACGCCATCCTTGGTGGTGCCCGCCATGGTGTAGCCCATGTGCGATTCGTCGCCGGCCACCGAATATTCGGTCTGACTGGTGACGTCCACGGTGCCGTCGCTCCTGGCCGTTACAGTGTAGAGCACGATGGCGTCCATGTCGTAGTCGCGGCCCTGGGCGGAGTCGTCGTAGACCACGCGGAAGGTGATGGAGGTGAGGTTGCCGGCGCTGTCCTTGGCCAGGGTATCGATGTAGAAGCCAGTGATCTGGCTGACCACGTTCTGGCTGACGTTCATGCTGAACGGCACCAGCCGCAGCGTGCCCTTGCTGGTCTTGATGCGGATGTTGGGCAGGGTCGAGGACTGGGCGATGGAGAAGCTCTGCACCTTGTTCGCGCCGACGGTGGTCAACGCGTTCTGACTACCGAAGAAAGACACGGCCGAGGTCGCGTAGCTGCCCTGGCGCGTGGGTTCCTCGGCCAGCCCGCGGATGGTGGCGAAACTGCTGGCGGTCTTGGCGGTGGGCGCAGAGTCGTTGGTGCCGCCGGACTGGCCGACGTTCACCGAGGCGCTACCGCCTACCTCACGGCTCCACAGGGTCGCGCCGATGCTGGCGAAATTGAAGCTTATGTCGCTGGTCGGCTGGCTGTCGGTGCCAAGGCTGCTGCCGGGCACGTCGGAATCGTAGCTCGGGTTCACGTCGCTCATCAGCGTCATGAAGGGCCGGGTGCAGGAGGGATAGGTGCTGTACGGATTGCTCCAGCTGGTCAGGCTGGAGAGGCCCAGGTTGGAGTCGGCAGTGCCGGCGGCGTAGGCCGCGGTGGGTGCCTTGCCGGCGTAGTAGCGCAGGGTCTCGTAGGCCATCTCGCCCAGCGGGTTACCCCAGTCGACACACTTGCCGTTGGTCAGCGGGTTGAGGTTGTACCCGCTGGAGTCGGTGCAGCCGGCGGAGAACACCAGGCGGTCGAGGTTGGCGACAATGCCGCTGTTGTTCACGTAGCAGCGGCCGTTGAGGCAGCCGGTTCCGGTGGTGGAATCGGTCAGGAAGCGGCCGGTGGAGCTGTTGTATTCATTGCTGAAGGACGCCGCCGCCTTGCGTACCACGCCGCCGCGCAGGTTGTTGGCGTAAGTGCCGGTGACCAGGCCGAAGTACATCTTGTCGGCGGCGCCATAGTCATGCAGCACACCGGTGGGCTTGTAGAGGCTGCCGTACTGGGCGCAGTTGCTTTCCAACAGGCCGGCCACGCACACCTGCACCCGGACGTTGAGGTCGTAGGCGGGAATGATGGTGGTGTCGCTGTTGGTGGTGCTGGTGAGGGTGTTGGTGCCCTGGGCCGACTCCCGCGAGACCCAGCCCCAGATCCGGTAAGTCCCGAGCAGGGCCTGCTGCAGACTGGTGATGATCCGCAGCCTCGGTGCGGCGCTGCTGTTGTACGAGCCCAGGGTGCTGGAGCCGATCGAGGTGTTGGCGAAGAGCACGTACTTGCCATTGGTAGGGACCGGGATCGGGGTGTAGTCGGACAGGCTGTAGCCATCGCGGGCGACGCTCAGGTACTCCTTGCCCCAGCTGTGGGCATCGTTGGGGATGAAGGCGCGTTCGAGCACCGTCGACAGTGTGCTGTCGGTGGAGCGATAGCCGCCGTAGAGCACCTTGCGCAGCACGTCCTGGCGCGACATGGTCAGGTAGTTGAGGTAGTCGCCGCTCCAGCGGCCCAGGGCACCGCTGCACTTCTTGGTGCTGGTGGTGCTGGACGGCGCGAAGGTGCCGCTGAGCACGTCGTAGATGTAGCACTTGTAGGAGTCGAAGTAGCCGGTGTAGTCGATGCCGGGCTTGTAGTAGGTGTCCAGTTGGCCATCGCCGTCGATGTCGGAGGCATCGTTATAGGCCGGGAAGTACAACTTCTGATCGCGGCCGACCACCAGCATGTTCATCGGCGGAGCGATGTTGCTGACGAACAGCGGCGTCTGCGCCAGGGACGCGCCCCAGACCGGGGCACCAGCCAGGCAGGAGAGCAGCAGGAATAGCGTCGCGCGCAACATTCTCATGGAGTAAGCCATGACGTCGGCATCCTTGTACGACTGCAACGATTCACTGGATCACCAGCCCGAAGGTCGAGCGCAGGCACAGCGCGTCGGCACCACAGGCCTTGCTGGTGGCCGTTCCCTTGTAGGCCTGGGAGTTGACCTCGTAGTAGTAGGTGCACCCCACCTGCCCCTTCGACAGGTAGGAGTTGGCGCTGCCACCCCCACCACCCTTGCAGTTGTTCGAGATGTAGCGCAGGTACCAGCGCGCGCTGCGCAGCAGGCTGGTGCCGCCGTCCATGCCGGTATAGAAAGTGGATTTGCTGAAATCGGTGGCGTAGGTCGTCGCTGCCGCGGTGAAACAGGGCGTGGTCCCTGCCGTGCAGTTGTCCAGCGCTCGGCTGCTCTGGCGCAGGCGCCCTTCCCCCTCGCGCAATGCGGACTCGGCGGCGCTCATCAGGCGCTGCTGCTCCAGGCGGTTGCCGGTCATTCGGCCTTCCAACTGCATGCCACGCATGCCACTGACCGCAGCCAGGGTAATCAGCAACAACATCACCAGCGCGACGAACAACACCGCGCCGCGCTGCCGGCGGGAAGAATGTCGGTTCATGGCATCAGGTTCCTCAACATGCTGGTACCGCTGACGATGCGCCGCACGGGCCCGTCGCCATCCGTGCAGGCCTTGCTGCCGTAGATGTCCTGCCAGCGCTGGCAGGTGGTGGCGGCCAGGCCGCCGCTGACCGAATCACTGCTGGCGAGCAACAACGAATAGCGAACGCTGCGCACTGTCTGGCCGCTGGCGGGGGTGGCGACGTACTGCGCCACCTGGCGATTGAATTCGTCGCTGCTGCCGTCCACACCGAAGTCGAAGCGCGTGGCCACGACGTTCTCCACCAGGGTGGTGCCGTTACAGGTCAACTGCCCATTGCTCAGGGTGAGCTTCTCGACCACGTTGTTGCTCGGGCTGTAGGTGCTGTAGGGCTTGTTCACCCCGCTACGGCTGCCCAGCGAGGCACCAGTGCAGTCGGTATCGTTGGTGTCACGCGGCTGGTAGCGCAGGCACAGGGTATTGGCGTCCACCCGCACCAGCGCCTGGCCGGCGGTGAAAATGCAGCCGTTGCTGGTCTGTGCGGGAAACGCCGCGGTCATTCGCGAGGACGGCAGGCGCCGGTATCCGGCCTTCGCCAGGCGCCCTTCGAGCATCTGCTGGGCGTAGCGGGCGTTATCCTGGTTCTGCGCCTGGCCGTCGAAGTAGCGCGAGCGGTTCTGCCCGTCGAGGAACATCTGGGTCACACCCAGGATCAGGAACAGGCTCAGGCCCATGGCGATCATCAATTCGATGAGCGTTACACCACCCTGCCGACGCGCACTTGGCCGAGGCATCCTAAGGTTCCTCCCGCAGCACATATCGGCAGATGGTGTTGTCGCCGGTGGCGTTGGCATCCAGGCACTCCCCTGCCTTCACCCGCCAGGCCAGCTGGATCTCGATGGCCGACCCGCTGCCACTGCACTTGCTGGTGCCATTGGTACGGCAAACGTAGAACTCGCTGGAAAGGTCCGAGGCTCCCGGCAGCGCCTGGTTCACCCGCTGCGCCCAGCAGGCCAGGCGCTGGCTGGCGGTCAGCGCCGCCAGCGAGGCGCAACTGCTGGGTGCAGCGGGAAAGGACGCGTTGGCGGCCTTGTAGTAACCCCAACTGGTCGGCGGCAGCACCTGGGTGGAGCTGCCGTCCTGCGTGGAGTACAGGTCCGTGCGCATCATCTCCAGCAGCTCATCGGCCAGTTCCGCGGCATTGCTGCGCAGGATCGTGTCCTGCGCATAGCCGATGGTGCGTCCCTGCATCGCCAGCATGCCGAGCACGCCGAAGCAGGTGACCAGCAAGGCCACCATGACCTCGACCAGGCTGAACCCCGCCATGCGCCGGCTCATCGCGCGCTCGCTCCCTGCAGGTTGATGTAGCCCGAGGCCGCCACCTTGATGTTGAACGCCTTGCTGGTGCCGCTGCTGGAAATGCCCAGGTCGGCGGCCGCAGCGGTGCCATCGGGCTTGAACGAGAGGGTGTTGACGCTGCTGCTGACGCTGAGGCTGTCCGGCAGGTCAAGGCGCTGGCTGACCAGGGTGCTGGCGAGCGAGCCACAGGTACTGGCGCGCACGACCACCCATTGCAGGTTGCCGCTGCTGGGGCAGAGCGTGAGGGTCTGGCGAGTATTCACGGCGTCAGCGCGAGACGCCTGGAGCAACCGGTACAGGGTCGAGGCGCCACTCTGCACCCGACTGGATTCGATCAGGTAGCGGAAACCCGGCAACGCCACGCCGGCGAAGATCGCCAGCAGCGCGACAACCACCATCATCTCCACCAGGGAGAAGCCTTCCTGGCGTCCGGGGCCCCGCCACGAATCCGGGCGGGGAAATGAGCATCCAACTGCATGAAGAAACATGGACTTTTCCAACGATGGTCAGGTGGCCGGGCCCCGTATGGAGCCCCCCTTTCGGGGTGCCAGGACAAAGATTGGCTATTGGTCCGACAGCAATTTCTTCAGGGAGTTGAATCCAATTCAACGAAACGAGGCACTTTTTCGACCGTTCATACACGCTCAGCGACCGTTCATCCTTTTGACGTCAAAGTCACCGACAGACAGTCGATCGTCGAGCTGCTCGGAAAGCTCGCCGGAGGAAGGGCCGCGACCTTGCATCGCGGCCCTGTCGGAAGCTTCCGTCAGGTGGCGTCGGCGTGGCTCACCAGCCCCTTGATCACCACCGCCGCCGTGGCGATAGCAGCAGGCACGATCAGCGCGGTGAGCACCTGCTCGAAGTTCCAGCCCAGGCCCAGCAGGGTTGCGCCGATCCAGGCGCCGAGAATGGCGCCGAAGCGGCCGATGCCGAGCATCCAGGACACCCCGGTGGCGCGGCCCTGGGTCGGGTAGAAGCGCGCCGCCAGCGATGGCATCGCGGACTGCGCGCCGTTCACGCACATGCCGGCGGCCAGCACCAGGGTCGCCAGCAGCGTCACGGTGCCCAGGCTCTGCCCGACAAAGTAGGCGAACACCCCGGCCAGGCAGTAGAAGATGCCGATGACCTTGTGCGGATTGAAGCGGTCCATGGCCCAGCCCACCGCCACCGAGCTGAGCACCCCGCCGAGCTGGAACAGCGCGCCGATGAACGCGGCTTGCTCCATGCTCGCACCGGCATCACGCATCAGCGTCGGCAGCCAGCTGGTGAGCAGGTAGACGATCACCAACCCCATGAAGTAGGTCAGCCACAGCAACAGGGTTCCCGCGCTGTAGGTGCCGGAGAAGATCACCTTGAACACGTTGCGGCTCTGCACCGTCTTCTGCTCGGGCACACTGAAGTCACGGGCGGCAACCACCTCGGAAGGCGCGATGGGCGCCAGCACGCGCTTGACCTTGTCCGCGCCGCGATTGCGCACCACCAGGAAGCGCGCCGACTCCGGCAGCCACACCAGCAGCACCGCCGCCAGCAGCAGTGGCAGCACACCACCGAGCAGCAGCAGGCTGTGCCAGCCGTAGGCCGGGATCAGCTTGGCGGAGACAAACCCGCCTGACGCCATGCCCAGGTTGAAGCCGCAGAACATGCTGGTCACCAGCAGCGATTTGAGGCGCTCGGGGGTGTACTCCGACAGCAATGTGGTGGCGTTGGGCATCGCCGCGCCCAGGCCGATGCCGGTCAGCAAACGCAGCGCCATCAGTTCTTCGAGGTTGCTGCTGTAGGCCGACATCAGGCTGAACAGGCCGAACAGGAACACCGCCACCACCAGCACGCCCTTGCGTCCGAAGCGGTCGGCCAACGGGCCGGAACCCAGGGCGCCGAACACCATGCCGATCAGCGCGGCGCTCATCACCGGGCCGAGGCTGGAGCGGTCGATGCCCCAGTCCTGGGTCAGCGCCGGTGCGATGAAGCCCATGGCGGCGGTATCGAGGCCGTCGAGGAAAACGATGAGGAAGCACAGCAGCACGATGCGGCACTGGTACAGCGACAGGGGCTGGGCGTTGATGAAGGACTGGACGTCGAGAGTGCCGGCAGCGGGCACGTGGGCGGAACTGGTCATGCGAAGACTTCCTGCGAGGGCGTCGTCGCGGGAAGGCCGGCTGGATCGCCCTGCACTCCCGCAAGCTGGACAGGAATGAGGCGCGAGCCGGAGGACGCACGGACCGGCAGATGGGGCAGGCACACAGGGGCCATGGCTGACGCTCATTGTTGTTATTGCCCGTCCGGCTGGACGGGTTGAGCAACAGTACGAAGAGACGTTCAGCCGTTCAATTCGATAATCGCGCCTGTGGGCGGTTAGCGAACGGGATTACCTCAGGGCCGCATACGGCGACCACTCAATGGAACAGCCGCGTCCCCAACTCACGGCTGGCTTCCAGCAGCACCGGCAGGAAACGCGTTTCAAGCTCCTGCCTCGATACGCGCCCGGCGTGGGTGCCGACGTTCAATGCGGCCAACACCTGGCCGGCGGAGTCTTTCAGCGGCACGGCGATGGAGCGCAGGCCGACTTCCAGTTCCTGGTCGATGATCACCCAGCCCTGCTGGCGGATCTCGGCGATGCTCGCGCGAAGCATTTCCGGGGTGTGCACGGTGCGGCTGGTCTTCACCTGCAGGTCGGCGTGGGCGAGGTAATCCTCCAACGCGTCGTCATTGAGCCCGGCGAGCAGAATGCGGCCCATGGAGGTGCAGTAGGCAGGCAGGCGGCTGCCGACGCTCAGGTCTACCGAGATCAGGCGCTGCGGCGTAGCGGAGCGAGCGATGTAGAGGATTTCGTCGCCTTCCAGCGTCGCCATGGAGCAGGCCTCGTGCAGTTGCTCGCTCAGACGATCAAGGATCGGCTGCGCGGTGACCGCCAGTGGCGTCGAGGACAAATAGGCGTGACCAAGGGTCAGTACCTTGGGTAGCAGCGAATAGGTACGCCCGTCGGACGTGACATACCCCAGCTTCATCAGCGTGTGCAGGCAGCGGCGCACGGCCGCGCGCGGAATCTCGGTGCGATGGCTGATCTGCGCAATGGTCAGGTGGCGCTTGCGTTCCTGGAATGCGTGAATCACCGCCAGCCCGCGAGCCAGCGACGTCATGAAATTCGGGTCGCCGGTAAAAGCCTCGATGCGCTTGGCGGGCGAAGCGATGATTGGCGGCGCGAGGGGCGGCAGGCTGGCACGGGGAGCGTCGGTCATTGTTGTTATCCTGGCAGGCGAATGCCGGGCGATTATCGACACGCACGGGCGATTATCGCAACACAACTGATCGATTATCGAACAGAGCTTATCAGCGCCCGTGCCGCCTGAAGTGACTGACGTTGGGCGGATAACGCGCCAGTGTTATCCGCCGACCAGCGACCGGCACATCGGCGCCGACCTCGGTTCGCGAGCAAGGACTAGTCGTCCCCCTCGGTCCTACGAAGAGCACGCAGGCGTTTCCTGTAGGAGCGAGCTTGCTCGCGAACAAATCTCGACAGCCCGCGCGCGCGCTAAAGCGGCTCCAGCTTCAACTGCCGCAGCCGGCTCAGTGTGCGCGAGAAGTCCAGCGCCGCGCCGCCCGCCGCCAGGTCCTCCAGCGACACCGAGGCGAACAGTTGAAGCTTCAGTTGCCGGTCATAGGCGATGTCGATGAAGTTGAGGAAACGCATGCTCACATCCGGCGGGTAGTCCGCCAGCGGGCCAAGGCCGCTCACGGCCATCCGCGGGTAATGCTCGATCAGCCAGAGGTAGTCGCTGGCCGATCGCGGGCGTTCGAACATCTCGCTGAAATCCATCCATGCACAGTGATCATCATGGGCATGCACTTTCAGGGGGTGATGGTTGACGCTGAGCACCTCGTCGAACTTCGCGTCCGCCGCCAACCCCAGTCGGGAACCGATCAGTTCGAGATCATCGGCGCGCGCCGGCCAGAGAAAGCTGCCCCACTCTTCCAGCGATGTGCTGTGTTCGCGATAGTCCTGCCCGGCATCCACCGAGATCACGTCGAAGCGCTTTTCGATCAGCTCGATGGCCGGACGGAAGCGCTCACGGTACAGCGGATTCGGACAGAGGTTTTCCGGCTCATAGTTGGAGGTGCAGACCAGGCCGACGCCTTCATCCACCAGCACCTTCAGCATCCGCCCCAGCAGCATGGCGTCGCCGATGTCGTGCACGTGGAATTCGTCGAAGCACAGCAGTTTGGTTTCTTCGGCGATGACGCGGGCGACACGCACCAGCGGGTCGGATTGCCCGGTAATCGCCAGCATGCGCGACTGCAACTCCTGCAGGAAGGCATGGAAGTGCACGCGGCGCTTGGCCTGCGTGGGCGCGGCAGCGAAGAACTGGTCCATGACGAAGCTCTTGCCCCGCCCGACGCCGCCCCACAGGTAGACGCCGGCCACCGGCTTACGCAGGAAGCCATGGCGACCGGCGAGGAAGTCGTCGAGCCAGGTGGCGAGGTGCTCTACCGCCGTCACCTGCGCCTCGTCCGCCCGATAGCCGCGCTCGTCGAGCGCGGCCGCGAAGTGCCGCCGAACGCGGTCGGCGACCGGTTCGGCGGATGTCTCATGTAGTCGTGTATCAGAAGTCAAAGAACACCGTTTCCGCATTTCCCTGGACGCGGATATCAAACCGGTAAGCGAGCTTCCCGTCCACCTCGCAACGCTTTGCAATGAGGGTTTGCCGACGTTCGGGCTGCTCGATCAGGTTCAAGACCGGGTCCACCGCGTTCGCCTGCGCCTCGTCGTCGAAGTACAGACGCGTCTGCAAATGCAGGTTGATGCCACGGGCAAACAGCGAGACGTTGATGTGCGGCGCCATGGGCACGCCGGCGGCATTTTTCACCACACCGGGCTTGATGGTCTGCACCTGCCACTCGCCAGCGTCGAAGGTCGTTGCCGTGCGACCGAAGCCGTTGAAGGGCTTTTCCAGATCGAAGGCAGCGTCGTACACGCCTTCGTGATTTGCCTGCCACAATTCCAGGAAGGAATCGCGGATCAGGTGACCGTTGCCGTCATACACGTGACCGATCAGCAGAATGTGTTCGCCAGGCGCGCCGGGCTTGGCCATCTCGCTCCAGATTTCCTGGTCACGGGCCGGGTTGCCGGCGGCAGCCAGCGCAAGGCCGATGTGCACGTAGGGGCCGGCGGTCTGCGAGGGGGTTTCCGGCAGCAGTTCGATAGGCATGGTCGGTCCTCCTCAGCGATTCTCGAAGTGTGTCTTGCGCTGGCCGCGCAGCACGATGTCGAAGCGGTAGGCCAGGCAGTCCATGGGGTTGGCGTTGCTCATGTCGAGCTTGGCGATCAGGCTTTGCACCGCATCCGGGTTGGCGATGGATTTGACGATGGGGCACATCGGGATCAGCGGATCACCTTCGAAATACAGCTGGGTGATCAGCCGCGTGGAGATCGACGGGCCGCTGATGGAGAAGTGGATGTGCGCCGGGCGCCAGTCGTTGGGGCCGTTGCGCCAGGGATACGGGCCGGGTTTGATGGTGCGGAAGATGTAGCGCCCTTCACTGTCGGTCAGCGCACGGCCGACACCGCCGAAGTTCGGGTCCAGCGGCGCAAGGTAGCGGTCGTTCTTGTGGCGATAGCGGCCGCCGGCATTGGCCTGCCACATCTCCACCAGCGTGTGTGGCACGGGCTTGCCGTACTGGTCCATCACACGACCGGAGACAATGATGCGCTCGCCGATGGGCAGGCCACCATTATTGAAATTGAGCAGCAGATCGTTGTCGTGCTCGCCCCTCTTCAGGTGCGAGAAGTCCGGGCCGCTGGTTTCGGAAATCGATTGCGGAATGCTCACCAGCGCCTGGCGCGGGGAGCGGGCGATGGAGGTCTTGTAGTCAGGCGTCAGGGCTTTGGGGTGCCAGTTTCGGTCACGAATGACGAAGCGGCTGTTTTCCGCATCGGACATGTCGGTCTCCTGTTGTTGGATTTATAGGAGCCTGTTGCATCAGGCAGTGCGACGGAGTGTCGCCCGCATGATCCACGTCGAAAACTGAAAAGATGCCGACAACCCATAACCTATTGGTTATGGATAAGTCCCTTCCCGGTACGCCTCGCCCACCTCGCGCAGCACCTCCAGGCACCAGTGCGCGCCCAGGGAAAGCGGCAACGTGGAGTTACTGCAAACCCCTACCGAACCGCCCGGTTCCTGTACATCCAGCGGCAGCTCGACCATCTCACCGGAGCGCAGGTCCAGGCGCACCGAGTCCAGCGGGGCGATCCACAGCGCATCACTGGTCAATACATAACGGCGGCTGAGTACCGTGGAGAGTGTTTCCAGCTTCTGGCGTGGCTGGCCGAGGCCGCTTTGCACCAGCAGGCTGTCGGCAGACTTGCGGATAGTGGTGCCGGCCAACGGCATGACCAATGGCCAGTCGTCCAGCGCCGAGGGCGGCAGCGGGCGGCCCAGCAGCGGGTGGCCGGCGCGAGCCACCAGGGTCATGGATTCGCTGTACAGGTGCTCGAAGGCTAGGCCCTGGATCTGCGGGCTTTCGGTCATGCGGCCAACGACCAGGTCCAACTCGCCCACACGCAGTTGCGAGAGCAGATGCGCGCTCGGCCCGGTCACCACGCTGACCACCAACGCCGGATGACGCTCGTGCAGGCGGCGCACCACTTCGGGCATCAGCAGGCTTTCCACGGTGGAGAGCACGCCCAGGCGCACGGTGCTGGAAGCATACTCGCCGCCGCGCAGGCTGTTCACGCCGTCGCGCAGCGCCTGCACGCAGGGGCCGGCATAGCGTAGGAAGGCGACACCTGCTTCCGTCAGACTGGCGCCGCTCTTGCCGCGTTCGAACAGGCTCGCTTCCAGCAGGTCCTCCAGTTCCTTGAGCGTCTTGGAAATCGCCGGCTGGCTGACCGCCAGGGCATCCGCCGCGCGGGCCAGGCTGCCCTGGCGGGCCACCTCGAGGAAACACACCAGGTGGCGGAACTTGATACGCGAATCGATATTCATGGCGGCTCAACGCGGCTCGCGGAACGCACGGGGCGAAACCCCGGCGTAGCGCTTGAAGAATCGGGAGAAATAGGCCGGTTCGGAAAAGCCCAGGCTGTCCGACACCTGCTGAATGGTCATGGCTGTGTACACCAGGTTGCGCTTGGCCTCCAGCAGCAGGCGCTGGTGGATCATCTGCAAGGCCGACTGCCCGGCCAGGCGCCGGCACAGCGCATTGAGGTGCGCGGCGCTGATGCCCAACGCCGCCGCGTAGTGTTCGATGGGATGATGTTCGCGGAAGTCCTGCTCCAGTAGACGGGAAAAGGCATGTACATGCTCGACGCCGCGATCCTGCTGGCTCGCCTCTGCGCGGGACTGTTCCAGCGCCCGGCGGCTGAGCCAGACCAGCAGCATGTTGAGCAACGACTGCAGCATCAGGTCGCGGCCCGGCGCGTGCTCGGCGTACTCGCGGTCGATGGATTCGAACAACGCATCAAGATGACGCTTACCCTCGCCCACGATGTAGCACGCGGGCCGTTCCAGCACGGAGCTTTCCAGCAGTCCGCCCAGTTGCTCGGCCAGCGGCAGCCCCATGCTCAGCACCCAGCCCTGCACGTCCTCGGCGAAGCGGAAGCCATGCACCGCCAGCGCCGGTGTGACCTGCAACGACGCCTCGCGGACCGGCGTCACCCGGCCCTCCACTTCCAGTTCCGCCTCACCGGACTGCACATAAAGCAGTTGTACAAGATCGCTATGGCGGTGCGGGCGAATCTCCCAATCGTGCAGGCGGCTGCGCGAGGCGATGGATTCGCAGTGGATCAGATCCGGCGTCGGCCACGCGGTGGTTTCGCCATACAGGCGGAACACCGGCACAAGTCTGTCAGCGCGCTGTTCGATCACCGCCCACATCCATGAAAAGTCCAAGAAGACTGTTGGAAATTACCTTCAAAGGTGAATCCCATCCACAAAAAATGCAGGAGACAAAAACAACAGCGCTCTCCAAGGAGCCATCCCATGAAGACTCAAGTTGCCATTATCGGCGCCGGTCCGGCCGGCCTCCTGCTTGGCCAGTTGCTGCACAAGGCTGGCGTCGACACCGTGATCCTCGAACGCCAGACGCCCGACTACGTACTCGGCCGCATCCGCGCCGGCGTGCTGGAACAGGGCACAGCCGACCTGCTGCGCGAAGCCGGCGCCAGCACCCGGATGGACGCCGAAGGGCTGCTGCATGACGGTTTCGAACTGGTCCTCAACGGCCGCCGCGAACGCATCGACCTCAAGGCCCTCACCGGCGGCAAGCAGGTCATGGTCTACGGCCAGACCGAAGTCACCCGCGACCTGATGCAGGCCCGCGCGGCCAGCGGCGCGATGAGCGTGTACGAAGCAGCCGACGTGGCGCTGCATGACGTTACCAGCGAGAAGCCCTACGTCACTTTCACTCACCAGGGCGAACGCGTACGCCTGGACTGCGACTACATCGCCGGCTGCGACGGCTTCCACGGCGTGGCCCGGCGCAGCATTCCCGCCGAGCGTCTGAGCGTCTTCGAGCGGGTCTACCCGTTCGGCTGGCTCGGCCTGCTCAGCGACACCCCGCCGGTCAGCCACGAACTCATTTATGCCAGCAGCGAACGCGGCTTCAGCCTGTGCAGCCAGCGCAGCGCCACCCGCAGCCGCTATTACCTGCAGGTGGGACTGGAAGACAAGGTGGAGCAATGGTCCGACGGGCGCTTCTGGGAGGAGCTCAAACGCCGTATTCCCGAGGATGCCGCGCAGCAGTTGATCACCGGGCCGTCACTGGAAAAGAGCATTGCCCCGCTGCGCAGCTTCGTGGTGGAGCCGCTGCAATACGGCCGGCTGTTCCTGGTCGGCGACGCCGGCCACATCGTCCCGCCCACCGGCGCCAAGGGCCTGAACCTCGCCGCCAGCGACGTGAACACGCTGTATCGCATTCTTGTGGAGGTCTGCGGCAACGGCCGCCGCGAGCTGCTGGAACAGTACTCCCCCATCGCCCTGCGGCGCATCTGGAAGGCCGAGCGCTTCTCCTGGTGGATGACCTCGATGCTGCACCAGTTCCCCGACAGCGACGCCTTCACCCGGCGCATGCTGGAGACCGAACTCGACTACTTCCTCGGCTCCGAGGCCGGCCGCACGACCATCGCGGAGAACTATGTCGGGCTGCCTTTCGAGGAAGTGGCCTGATCGGACGCATTCTGTAGGAGCGAGCCTGCTCGCGAATCGCCCGACACCGGAGCAACCGGTAAAGCCATTCGCGAGCAAGCTCGCTCCTACATAGAAGCTCCGCGAACTATCCTTAACCTCCAGCCACGCCGCTCGCCGCGACACCGCCGGAGGCCGCCATCGACCCGGACGAAGCCAACTTCCTCAGCTACCTGCTCGCCGAAAGCGGCGACGGGGACGCTCGCGCGTTCGCCACGCTCTATCGCTGCACCGCCCCACGGCTCTACCCACTGGCGCTGAAGCTGAAGACCGATCAGACAGACGCCGACGCCTTGCTGGTCGATACCTACCTCCGCGTCTGGACCGACGCCGACCGCTACCACCCCACACGCATCGCCGCGCTGGACTGGATGATCGCCCTGCTCTACCAGCTCTCCGGCCATCCCTCTGCGCCGCCCAGCGACGAACCCTGGCCGGAACTGCCGCCACCGGAAAATCTCTGGGGCATCATTCACGCGCGCATTCCCAATGACGAGGACGACAGCCCCGGTCTGCGCTGGCCACTGATCATCGCCAGCCTGATCGGTATGCTGATCGGCGCGGCAATCTGCCTGAGCCTGCTACTGGAACTGCGCCCGAGCGCCTAGCACCTGTATCGCATCTCAGTCAGGCGACAAAACCCTGATTTCCGTGCGGCATCACCTTGCCAAGCCGGCGCGTACTTGGCATAAACGTCCGATTCTTTTTCGCACACATAACAAGGAAGTTTCGATGCGCATTCTTGGCCGCGTCCTGCTTGCAGTCCTTCTGCTGCTCTTGCTCATCGGGGGCGTCATCGCCTGGTACACCGCGCATCCCAATCTTCCGGAATACACCCCTCCGCAGAAGATGATCCACCTCGATGAGCAGTGGTCCAAACAGGACCGCGAAACCTACTACTACACGCCCCAGGGCACCCAGGTGAAAGGCCTGCGTTACGACTGGTTCACTCATCTGGAGCAGCCGTTCTCCAAGGAAAAGTTCGCCAGCCCCGAGAACCTCGCGCGCTTCGGCTTCCTCATCGAGCCCGAGCAGATCGGCCGCGCCCCTGACGACACCCTGGCCGCCACGGCCAAGAATCCCGGCAACCTACCGGTCGGCTTCGCCCGTCACCAGGACGGCGAGACCGGCGCCTGGTACCTCGACATCACCTGCTCCGCCTGCCACACCGGCGAGCTGCGCTACAAGGGAACTGCCGTGCGCATCGACGGCGGCGCGGCCATGCACTCCATCGCCTCCACCGTACCCACCCTGCGCGGCGGCGCGTTCGGCCAGGCGCTGGGCGCCAGCCTCGCGTCCACCTACTACGTACCGTGGAAGTTCGACCGCTTCGCCAAGGGCGTGCTGGGCGACCGCTATCCCAAGGGCAAGGCCGCGCTCAAGCGCGACGTGCGCAACGTGCTCGGCACCCTCGTTTCCACTGCCTGGAACGACACCCACCGCGGCCTCTACCCGACCCTGGAAGGCCCCGGCCGCGCCGACGCCTTCGGCCGTATCGCCAACAGCGTGTTCGGCGACGGCATCGACGCCTCCAACTACCGCGTCGCCAACGCCCCGGTGAACTACCCGCAGGTCTGGGACATCTGGAAATTCGATTGGGTGCAGTGGAACGGCTCGGCCATGCAGCCCATGGCGCGCAACATCGGCGAAGCTCTCGGTGTCGGCGCCACCCTGCGCATGTTCGAGAGCGACGGCAAGCCGGTGATGGGCGATGAGCGCTACGCCTCCAGCGTGCGCCTGCGCGACCTCTACACCCTGGAAGAAACCCTCAAGCAGCTCAAGCCGCCGGCCTGGCCGAAGGACGTCTTCGGCGAGATCGACCTGAAGAAAGCCTCCCAGGGCCGCGCCCTGTTCCAGGCCAACTGCGTCTACTGCCACGGCCCGCACATCAAGGCGCTGGGCGCCGCCGACACCATCGCCGAGAAGCGCGTCCCCGAATGGGCGATGAAGATGGTCCCCACCAGCGAGATCGGCACCGACCCGACTACCGCCGACAACATCGCCGACCACACCTTCGACGTCCGCCCGCTGAAGCTCAAGGTGGAAGAGCTGCAGAACATGAACGTCGTGCTGATCCCCAAACCCGAGGAAGCGCTGGACCTGTCGAAGATCTCCGCCGCCAAGGGCCTGGCCTACGTCACCGCCTTCGTTGAGCAGCGCGCCTACCGCGACGCGCATATCGGCCCGGAGCAGCAGCAGGAAATGAACGGCTATGGCCTGCCCATCGGCGTTCGCGAACTGCGCGCCTACAAGGCCCGACCGCTGGACGGCATCTGGGCCACCCCGCCCTTCCTGCACAACGGCTCGGTGCCCAACCTGTTCCAGATGCTCTCCCCGGTGGCCGAGCGCGACGCACAGTTCTGGGTCGGCAGCTTCGAGTACGATCCCAAGTTCGCCGGCTACCGCACCGAGCGCTTCCCCGGCGGCTTCCTCTACAAGACCAGCATCACCGGCAACAGCAACCGCGGCCACGAATTCCGCGACGGCTGCCGCCAGGATGGCGTCATCGGTCGCGCCCTGTCGCCGGAAGAACGCTGGGCACTGGTGGAATACCTGAAGGTGCTGGGCAACGCCGAGTACGAAAGAAAACTCGACCCGAACGTTCCCACCCCGCCGTGGACGCCTGGGCCGAAGTGCGAATGACCGTCCAGCGCTGAACTGTCTTTTATTTTTTGTAGGAGCGAGCTTGCTCGCGAACCCAACCAGCTCCGGCGCCAACGGAAAATCAGTTCGCGAGCAAGCTCGCTCCTACAGGTAAAGCTCCCGAACACCACCGAATCACCGCCCCCACCCCCTCTCCCTTCAGGGAGAGGGCTAGGGAGAGGGAAACGCCCCACACCAAGCCCGCACAGGCCAGGGAACGGAATCCCCTCCACAAAAAGAAAAGACCAAAGGACCCCGTGCCATGCGCTCCCTGCTCACCCGAATCTGGCTCTTCCTCGGCAAATGGCTCGGCCGTCTGCTGCTCGCCGTCGCCGCCATCGGCCTGCTCGGCTGGGGTATCGGCAGCCTCTACTACGCCTGGAAATTCTCCGGCCCCGTTTCCGCCCAGGAAGAAATCCCGCCGGGCGAAGCCCAGCTCACCCAGGCCATCATCGAAGACGCTGTGCGCATCGTCGAACAGCACCGCGACAACACTCGCGTACTGCGTGACGCCCACGCCAAGGCCCACGGCTGCGTGAAGGCCGAAGTCACGGTCGCCAGCGACATTGCCCCCGGCCTGCGCCAGGGCGTGTTCGCCGAGCCCGGCCACAAGTGGGACGCTATGGTCCGTTTCTCCAACGGCAACGCCTACCCGCAGTTCGACAGCGCCCGCGACGCCCGCGGCATGGCGATCAAGCTGCTCGACGTCCCCGGCGCCAAGCTGATGCCCGGAAAAGGACACGACACCGAGCAGGACTTCGTCATGTTCAACCACCCGGTGTTCTTCGTGCGTGACGTCGCCGAATACCGGCAGAACTTCGCCGCCCAGGCCAGCGGCCAGAAGGTCGCCGCCTTCTTCCCCAGCTGGAAGCCCAGCACCTGGGAAATCCGCCACCTGGTCATCGCCCTGCAGACTCTCGCCCCCGCGCCCGACAGCCCCTTCGAAACCGGCTACAACGGCATCGCGCCGTACAAGCTGGGCGAGGCGAACAACATCAAGTTCCGCGTCATCCCGCAGGCAGAAGGCTGCCCGACCTACCAGCTACCCAAGCTCAACGAAAAACTGCCCAACTTCCTGCGCACCGCCATGTACCAGCAGCTCTCGGTCGACCGCGTGCCCGCCTGCTTTGCCCTGCAAGTGCAGAAACAGGACCCGAGCAAATACATGCCCATCGAAGACACCAGCGTCGAATGGAGCGAATCCGACGCCCCCTTCCAGACCGTCGCCACCGTCAGCATCCCGCCCCAAGACTTCGACAGCCGCGAGCAGAACCTCGCCTGCGACAACATCTCCTACAACCCGTGGCACGCCCTGCCGGAGCACCAACCGATTGGCGGCATCAACCGGCTTCGCAAGGCGGTTTATGAGGCGGTGAGTGTTTATCGGCATCAGCGCAATGGGGTGGGCGGAGAGTAAGGCTGCACCGAGAGGTATCAGGTGCAGTAAAGCTGCTGGAAGCATCGGAGCAGCAGGAGGAATGAAACAACAAGCCCGCTAACGTGCGGGCTTGTTGTTTCAAATCCACTTAGTTCAGCGAGCCTTGTAAGCATCCAATTCTGCCTGCGTCTTCAGATCAGTTTCGATCCCTAAGCGACACTTGCAGTAATCACCGCCGCGCACTGCATCGGAAGGAAAGCGACAAGCTTTTTCATGATGTTCGCGAAGGAAGAAGAGCCATTCTCCTGCGAACATTCTTCGCAAGCGCCATTCCGGCATTTCCCGGGCAAATCCTGCCCTCGGACACTTGATTAGGGTACTCCGGTAGCCGCCTGCGGTTCGCGAGCAAGCATCGCTGATGCAGGAAGCGCCTCAGTAGACTTCCGGCACCTGCAGCTCCTGCGGCGTGGGGTGCCGGCGGTAGCCTTCATGGCGCTGCCGCTCGGGCAGGTTGACGCTGGGCTGCTGCACTTCCTGGTAGGGAATCTGGCCCAGCAGGTGGTGGATGCAGTTCAGGCGGGCCTTTTTCTTGTCGTCGGCCTGCACGATCCACCAGGGGGCTTCGGGGATGTGGGTGCGCTCCAGCATGATTTCCTTGGCCTTGGTGTAGGACTCCCAGCGGCGGCGGGATTCCAGGTCCATGGGGCTGAGCTTCCATTGCTTGAGCGGGTCGTGGATGCGGCTGAGGAAGCGGTAGTGCTGTTCCTCGTCGGAGATGGAAAACCAGTACTTGATGACTTGGATGCCGGAGCGCACGAGCATGCGTTCGAACTCGGGCACGCTGCGGAAGAATTCCTCGTACTGGCCGTCGGTGCAGAAGCCCATGACCCGCTCGACACCGGCGCGGTTGTACCAGCTACGGTCGAACAGGACGATCTCCCCGGCCGCCGGCAGGTGCGAAACGTAGCGCTGGAAGTACCACTGGGTCTGTTCGCGGTCGTTGGGCGCGGGGAGCGCGGCGACGCGGCATACGCGCGGGTTCAGGCGCTGGGTGATGCGCTTGATGACCCCGCCCTTGCCCGCGGCATCGCGGCCTTCGAAGAGGATCACGGCCTTGTGGCCGGTCTTCACCACCCAGTTCTGCAACTTGACCAGCTCGGCCTGCAGGCTGAACAGGGTGTGGAAGTAACGCTGGCGCGCCAGGCGCTCTTCATGGGTTTGCAGGCTGCCTTCACGCAGCCCTTCGAAGTCGTAGAGTTCGTCGAACAGTTCGAGTTCGAGCTCTTCGTCGCGGTCGTCCAGCAGATCGCGCTGGACGCGTCGTGGGAAGTTCTTGTCATCGAGCAGCATGGTGGTTTGCCTTGTGCCGTCACTGGCTCAGTCACATCGAGTGACACTTTCATGACAGAAAAATGTAGTCACGCTTTATGACGAATTCATTACAACCAGTGAAAGATATTTCTTACAAAGCCCGTGCTAGAGCGTTCTCCGAATAGGACACCCGCTGAGTCAGGAAGGTCTTGAGAAGGCGGGCGGGCCGCCGAGCGGCGCTGATGTCGGGGCGCCATCAACGCCGGGAAGCGACCGCGAACTTCAGCCCACGGCTGCTATCTGCCGGCAAGGAAAAGGTTCAGGCGTCGGCCAGGGGGCGCGGCTTGTTGACGTACTTGAAGGTGCCGGAGGACGTCGCGACCACCACGCCCTGGCTGTTGCGCAACTCGCCCTCGCAGAAGGCAATGGAGCGGGTGCGGTGCAGCACCTTGCCGTGGGCTTCCAGTACCTCGCCCACTTCACCGCCGGGACGCAGGAAGCTGGTCTTCATCTCCACCGTCACCACGCCCCGATAGGCTTCGTCCGCCTCGCTGGCGCCCAGGGCCATGGCGACGTCGAGCAGGGTCATGATCAACCCGCCGTGGGCATTGGCCCAGCCGTTGACGTACTGCGGTTCGACGCGCACCACCAGGCGGCCCGGCCCGTTGCCGTCCTCCGCCGGGGCATGGCGGAACTGCAGGAAATCGAGCATGGGAATGGTGATGCCGCGGTGGGCGGTATAGAGCTTGAGTTGTTCGATATCGAGGGGCATGGAGCTTCCTGGCGCGGCGAGTGGGGCCAGGCGATGTTCCCCGCTCCGGCCGGCAGATCGCAAGCCCGGCGAAGCTTCATGCACGGCGGGAATGCCCTCCGATTGCAGCGCTCAGGCTAGCGACCGGCGCCTCTCGCCACGGCTGCTCAGCGCGACCGGCGGGTGCCGTTCTTCTTTTCCGTCTGGCGCTCGACGGCCTGGACGAAGAGCTCCTCGACCAGCAGCGACTGGATCGGCGTGCGGGTTTCCAACGACAGGCTCATGGCTTCGAGCTTCTGGTTCACCCCCAGGCGGGCAATGCCGCAGAGCAGGATGCGCTGGGCACCGAAGATGCTGCCCTTGTCGACCAGCACTTCCCGCGGCTTTTCGCCGTCCAGGTAGCTGACCTTGAGGACGATGGCGGTGTCGTCACGCACGGCCAGGTTGAGCCAGGTGGCGACATTGAACTCGACCACCCAGCCCAGGCCTGTCTTCTTGGCCACGGCTTCACGGACCAGATGAGCAGGAACCGGACCCAGGGGGGTACTGTGGTTTTCCATGGGGCTACTTCTGACGGCTGCGGGTAGAGCGAAATGCGCTAACGGAAGACTCGATTTTATGTGAAGCAGTTCAAGTTTTCAGTCGGTTTTTTGTAAGACATAGGCTATGTAGCAAGCCTGAAGTTACAGATACGAACCGCTCTGGAATGCCGCTTTTAGCACGGAAAGGGATGACGAAAGGGAAGCGAAGGCACGGAACAGCGGACACAGTCCCGACGAAATGAAGGGCGACGGAGTTGCTCGTCACGCAAGGCCGGTCCGGCGTAATGCCGAATCGGCCCTGCTGTGTCTCCTTGGCTGGCGCCAGCGGTGAGGCCAGGCCCTGAGGCCCGCTTGCTCAGGCCGCGCCAGCGAAAGTGCGAGGCCTGTGTTCGCCCGAGCGGTTCTTGCGCACTTCGCGGCGCTCTCTGAAGTCCAGTTCTTCCAGGGCATCCATGCGTTCCTGCAGGTCTTCGATGATCTGCGGGGTCAACAGTTTGCGATGTCGAGTCATACCTACCTCCTGAACTTGTATGCCTCACTCTTTGGATTAGCACGCGGGTAGGAAGATTCAACGGCTGCCTGCGACGGATTAACCGAACGGTCAGCCGCCAAGGATGTAGGACGTCGCCGGGAAAGGCCCTTTCTGCAGGAGCGAGCTTGCTCGCGAACGACGCTCTCCGGCGGCTCCGGAGGTTTGCGGTTCGCGAGCAAGCTCGCTCCTACAAAGGGACGGTGCAACGCTGGCAACCGAACACGGTTGCGCGCCGCAAACTCGGTCTCAGCGCAACTCGTCGACCAGGCTGCCGATGGTGGTCAGTACCGCGCCGGCCAACGCCTTCGAGCGTGCCCCGCTCCACCCGGTGCGCGCATTGGGCGACAGGTTGTGGTCCTTGAACGGCATTTCCAGGGTCAGCGACAGGCAGTCGTAGGTGCGGCCGACGTGGTTGCAGGCCAGGGTGAGGTTGGCCTGGCCGGGGGCGTCTTTCGGATAGCCGTGCACACTCTGGAACTCGCCGTTAGCCTCCAGACGCTCGCGGAACAGGCTTTCCAGGCGATCCAGGCGCGGGGTGAATTCCGGGTTGCCTTCGCAGCCGGCAGCGAACACGAAGGGGATTTCCTCGTCGCCGTGCACGTCGAGGAACAGGTCCACGCCGTACTTCACCATCTGCTCCTGAACGAACAGCACCTCGGGGCTTTCCCCAGCGCTGGGCGCGGCCCAGGCGCGGTTGAGATCCTTGCCGGCGGCGTTGGTGCGCAAGTGGCCGTGGAAGGCACCGTCCGGGTTCATGTTCGGCACCAGGTAGAAGTCGGCGCGCTCCAGCAGCCGTTGGATGTCGGTGTCGGCGGACTGGAGGCGCTCGATCAGGCCTTCCATGAACCACTCGGCCATGTGCTCGCCAGGATGCTGTTGGGCGATCAGCCAGATCTTGCGTGCACCCGCCTCGCCCTTGCCGATGCGCAGCAGGGGCAGTTCGCGACCTTCGAGGCTGTGGCCGGTGGCGAGCAGTTCGGCACCGTTGGCCTGGGCGCGCTTCACCAGTTCGGCATGGCGCTCGCGGCTGTAGGGCTCGAAGTAGGCGAACCAGGCCTGGGGCTGCTCGGCGTCGAGGCTGAAGTGCAGGCCGTTGGAGTCATAGGTGCTGGGCACGCGGAACCAGTCGCGCTGATCATAGGACGCCACGGCGTTGTATCCCGGCCAACCGCCGGTGTAGCTGGAAGCCGGGGTGTTGGTCAGGCTGAACTGGTACTGCTGGCCGGGCTCAAGACCCTCGGCCTTGAAGTGGAACCACTGGAAGTGCGGGCTTTTCGTGTCCGGGCGCAGCGCCAGGCGCACGTGGCGCGGGTCACTGTCGGCGATGACCTGGATGTTGCCGCTGTCGAAATCGCAGTCGATCTTCATGAATTCTCCGTCGGCGCACGAACCTGAGGCGCCAAAGCCTTGCATTTTCGCCCTCCCCGCCGCTTCTGTCATGTCCGCGTGACTTGCGCCGGATCATATATTATGTTCGTAATATAAATCGAGTAACGCTATTCCCAGGCCCGGCGCTGGTGATCCGGCGGCCAAGGACTAACCTCGATTCACCCCTTTTCCTACTGCGGAGAACACTGCATGAGCGCATACGATGTGATCGTCATTGGCGGCGGCCCCGGTGGCTACAACGCGGCCATTCGCGCCGGCCAGCTGGGTCTGAAAGTGGCCTGTGTGGAGGGCCGCGAAACCCTCGGCGGCACCTGCCTGAACGTCGGCTGCATGCCATCCAAGGCGCTGCTCCATGCGTCGGAGCTGTATGAAGCAGCGGCCGGCGGCGAGTTCGCCAACCTCGGTATCCAGGTCAAGCCGAAGCTCGACCTGGCGCAGATGATGAAGCAGAAGGCCGAAAGCGTGACCGCGCTGACCAAGGGCGTGGAATTCCTCTTCCGCAAGAACAAGGTGGACTGGGTGAAGGGCTGGGGCCGCATCGACGGGCCGGGCAAGGTGGAAGTGACCGCCGCCGATGGCAGCAAGAGCACACTCACCGCCAAGGACATCATCATCGCCACCGGCTCGGAGCCCTCACCGCTGGCGGGCGTGGAAGTCGACAACAAGCGCATCCTCGACTCCACCGGCGCGCTGTCGATTCCCGAAGTACCCAAGCACCTGGTGGTGATCGGCGCGGGTGTCATCGGCCTGGAACTGGGCTCGGTCTGGCGCCGCCTGGGCGCCGAAGTCACGGTGATCGAATACCTGGACCGCATCTGCCCCGGCATGGACCTGGAGACCGCCAAGACCTTCCAGCGCGCGCTGACCAAGCAGGGCATGAGTTTCAGGCTGGGCTCGAAGGTTACCCAGGCCAAGGTCAGTGGAAAGCAGGTGACCCTGAGCGTGGAGCCGGCTGCCGGCGGCGCGGCGGAGTCGATCCAGGCGGACTACGTTCTGCTCGCCATCGGCCGCCGCCCCTATACGCAGGGCCTCGGGCTGGAAAGCGTGGGGCTGACCACCGACAAGCGCGGCATGCTGGAGAACCACGAGCACCGCAGCAGCGTGCCGGGCATCTGGGTGATTGGCGACGTGACCTCCGGCCCGATGCTCGCGCACAAGGCCGAGGACGAGGCCATCGCCTGCGTTGAGCTGATCGCCGGCAAGGCCGGGGAAGTGAACTACGACGTGATCCCCAGCGTGATCTACACCCACCCGGAAGTGGCCACCGTGGGCAAGACCGAAGAACAGCTCAAGGCCGAAGGCCGCGCCTACAAGGTGGGCAAGTTCCCCTTCACCGCCAACAGCAGGGCGAAGATCAACCACGAGACCGAGGGCTTCGTGAAGGTGCTGGCGGACGAGCGCAGCGACGAAATCCTCGGCGTGCACATGATCGGCCCGAACGTCGGCGACATGATCGCGGAGTACTGCGTGGCCATGGAGTTCCGCGGCGCCGCCGAGGACATCGCGCGCACCTGCCACCCACACCCGACGCGCTCCGAAGCGCTGCGCCAGGCGGCAATGAACGTGGATGGCTGGGCCATGCAGGCCTGACCGCTCATCGCTTCTGACCAACGGTATGTGCAGCGCGATGGCGCACCCTCGATAGCGCTGCAGGCCACGGATTACGGGGCCTGCAGCGTTTCACTCGGATTGATTTGCGACTACTTTGTGTACAAACGCGACATGGGCTGTGACTTTCTTCGACTCTGAAACCATCAATTGCGTGAACGAACACGAAAGTGGATGAACCGCTTTCGCCACCTTCGCAATGGATTACCACGCAGAGAGATCACAACCATGCATGCGACTCTTCGTTTCAACGAGGCTCTGCTGATCACTGGACGAGCCTTCCAACCCTTCAATTGTGTGACCTGGGTTGACCAAGGGGGCGACGGCAGCCTCGACCTGTCCGTCCTCGATCGCACCGGTACCCGTCTGCTGGGCCTCACCCGCATTCCCAGCTCCGCCTACTCCGACCCGGAGCAGCTCGAAGGCCTGCTGAACCAGGCCCGCGACGAGCTGAACCGCGAAGGCTACCGCCTGCAGGAATGGCACATGCCCGCCTGATCCGCAGACAGGTACCACCAAAAAAGCCCGGCCCCGCCGGGCTTTTTCATTGGCGCTGCCAGCCGTCGGCAAGCGCTCAATTTCCCGTCTCCGCCGCCGATAACGTGGTATCGGTCGCGCCACCAGCTGCATCGTTTCAGCTTCGATTCCGAAACCTGGCTTTCCACTCGTCCGAATCCGCCGTCGTGGCGCGACTTTCGCGGGTGCAGCGACCGACAATGATGGCAATTTGCAGCCATCCTGTGATCTGCTTCGCACGGACTCCTCCGTCTCGTCTTCCACCAGGCCTTCGGCACGCAGTACGGTCTTCGTTCAATGCTCGATCTGCAGCGATACTTCTACAGCGGCGACACCCCTTCGCTGCTGGTTTTCGGCGAGCACAACACGGCGCTGGTGCTGCTCTCCATCCTCATCGCCATCTTCACATCGGCCATGGCCCTGCAGCTGTCGGGTGTGGCCCGGCTGGCGCGCAGCCCGTTCTACCGCCAGTTGGCCATCGGCACCGGCGCGGTGGCCCTGGGCGGTGGCGTGTGGGCGATGCATTTCATCGGCATGCTGTCCTTCCAGCTCTGCGCGACCGTGCGTTATGACCCGCTGATCACCCTCGCCTCCGGATTGCCGAGCCTGTTCGCCTCGTGGATCGCCCTGAGCCTGCTGGCTCGGCGTAACGTCAGCCGCCTGCAGTTGATCGGCGGCGGCGTGCTGGTCGGCGCGGGTATCGGCGCCATGCACTACAGCGGCATGGCAGCGATGCAGATGGCCCCGCTGCTGCGCTACAACCCCTGGATGTTCGCCCTGTCGATTCTGGTGGCCGTGGTGCTGGCGGTTATTGCACTGTGGGTGCGCTTCGGTCTGCGCGGGCGGATGCGGCCGAACCTGACGATCCTGGCCAGCGGCGTGGTGATGGGCCTGGCCATTGCCGGCATGCACTACACCGGCATGGCCGCCGCACGCTTCGTCGGCCGCGAGGAGTTCGGCGTGCCGCAAGGCGTGCAGGGCAGCTTCTACCTGGCGATGGCGGTGTCCATGGCCACCATCAGCCTGAGCATCTGCGTCGCCGCGGTGAATGGCCTGCTGCGCTACCGCCAGCTGTTCCAGGAACTGCAGCGCCGGCGCAAGCACCTGGATTCGCTGCTCGATGCCGCCGTCGAGGCCATCCTCACCATCGACCACAGCGGTGTGATCCGCTCGGTCAACCACGCCGTCCTGCGCCTGTTCGGCTGGCAACCGCACGAGCTGGTCGGCCAACCCATGCAGGTGCTGATGAACGAGGCCTATGGGCACCAGTTCCGCGTCGCTCTGGAGAACTACAAACGCAGCGGCGAACGCCAGTTCCACAACTCCGAGCTGGAGCTGGAAGGCCTGACCCGCGATGGCCGCGAGTTTCCCGTACGGGTCAGCCTCGGCGTCACCGATCACGACGGCAAGCCCTGGTTCGTCGTGTTCGTCGCCGACATCAGCGAACGCCGCGTGATGGAGCAGGCCCTGCGCACCAGCGAGGAACAATACCGTTCGCTGATTCGCAACATGCCCGGCATCGCCTTCCGGGTACTCCCGGACGATGCCTGGAGCGTGCTGTTCGTCAGCGATGCGGTGGAGGCCGTCACCGGGTGGTCGGCACAGGACTTCAGCGAGCAGCGCATCACCTTCAGCCAGCTTTACCATCCCGATGACCAGGCGGCGGTGAACGAGGAAGTCCGGCGCGCCATCGGCGAAGGCCGCAGCTACGTCGTCGAGTACCGCCTGTTCGACCGCAACGGCCGCGAGCGCTGGATCTGGGAAGGCGGCAGCGCCAGCTACGACGAGGCCGGCAAGGCACAGTGGATCGACGGCGTGCTGCTCGACCAGACCGACACCAAGTTGCTGAGCAACGAGTACGAAGGCAAGGTCACCGCCATCGGCCGCGCCATGGCGCTGATCGAGTTCGACCTGGATGGCCGCGTGCTCGCCGCCAATGAGAACATCCTCGAGCTCTTCGGCTACACCGAAGCCGAAGTGCTGGGCCAGCACCACAGCCTGTTCTGCCCACCGGACATCGCCGCCAGCACCCAGTACCGGGCGTTCTGGCAGGGGCTGCGCGACGGCGAGTACAGCGCCGGCGAATACCGCCGCCTGGCCAAGGACGGGCGCGAGGTGTGGATCCACGCCACCTACAACCCGATCCTCGACTTCGACGGCAAGCCGGTGAAAGTGGTGAAGCTCGCCACCGACCTCACCCCGCGCCGCGTGATGGAGCAGGAACTGCGCAGCGCTCGCGACCGCGCCGAGCAGGCCGCCGCCGCGCGCAGCAGCTTCCTCGCCAACATGAGCCATGAAATCCGCACGCCGATGAACGCCATCATGGGCTTCACCGAGCTGCTGCTGGATTCGCCGCTGGAAGAGAACCAGCGGCGCTACCTGACCACCGTACAGAACGCCTCGCGCTCGCTGCTGGGCCTGCTCAACGACATCCTCGACACCGCCAAGCTGGACCGTGGCGCCATCGAACTGGAAGCGCTCGACTTCTCCCTGCCGGAGCTCTGCGAGCAGGTCTGCGCGGCGCTGCGGCTGTCCGCCGAGCGCAAGGGCCTGAGCCTGCAGATCGATTACGGCCAGCGCGCTGGCGAGTACTTCCAGGGCGACCCGCTGCGCCTGCAACAAGTGCTGACCAACCTGCTGGGCAACGCGGTGAAATTCACCGAGCGTGGCGAAGTCCGGCTGGTCATCAGCGGCGAACCCGGTGCGCTGCGCCTGGCCATCCGTGACACCGGCATCGGCATCGCCGCCGACCGCCTGGAGCGCATCTTCGACCCCTTCGCCCAGGCCGACGCTTCCATGAGCCGGCGCTTCGGCGGCACCGGGCTGGGCACTACCATCTCGCGCCAGTTGGTGGAACTGATGGGCGGCCGCATCACCGTGGAAAGCGAAGTGGGCAGGGGCAGCGTGTTCACCGTCGACCTGCCGTTGCCGGCCGGTCGCAGCGTGCAACCGACAGCCCGCAGCCATACACCGAGCCTGCCGCCGCTGCGCATCCTGGTAGCGGACGACGTGCCACAGAACGTCGAGTTGCTGGAGCTGAATCTGCGCCGCCTGGGCCATCGCCCGCACAGCGTCGGCGACGGGCAGGCTGCCGTTGACGCCTACAGCGCGCAGGACTTCGACCTGATCCTGATGGATGTGCAGATGCCCGGCATGGACGGCCTGGAAGCCACCCGGCGCATCCGCACCATCGAGCAACAGCGCGGCGTCCTGGCTGTGCCAATCATTGCCCTCACCGCCAGCGTGCTCGACCGCGATCGACAGAATGCCCTCGACGCCGGTATGAACGGTTTCGCCAGCAAACCATTGGACCTCGCCGGCCTGCTGGATGAAATGGCCCGTCTGCTCGGTGCCGCGCCCCTGGTGCGCAGCGCGCAGGCCACCGAAAGCACACCGCTGGCAACCCTGGACTGGGCCGCCGGAGCACGCCTGTGGGGCGGCCCGCTGCCCATGGCGCGGGCCATCGTGCGCTTCCTCGATGAGCAGGCGGCCAGCCTGGAGACTTTGGAAACTGCCGTGAACGATGGTGACCGTACCAGCATCACCGCCCTCGCCCATCGTCTGCGCGGTGCCGCCGCCAACCTCGCCCTGCCACGCCTCGCCGGCGCCATCGGCGCACTGGAAAGCGCGGCTGACCATGGCTCGGCCGAACAGCTTGCATCCACACTGGAGCGAGTCCGGGCAGAGTTCGCCACTGTCCGTGAATCGGTGCCGCTGGTGCCCGACGCCGTCGCCGAAGCAGTTGGCGAAGCGGCCTCGCAGGACCTGCGCGGCGCGCTGCAAGCCCTGCAATTGGCGCTCTCCCGTGGCGGTCTCGACGACCAGGCGCTGGAGCGCCTGCGCCTGGGCACTGCGCAAGGCGAACACCGCGAGGCCTTTGAAGCCCTGCGCTACGCCATCGACGATTTCGACTTCGACCAGGCCCTGGAATGGGTCCGGACCCTCGGCACCCGCCTGGAGCAAGCATGACCCAGACCGCCCAAGATCATCGGCCCTGCCTGCTGCTGGTGGACGACGAAGCCACCAACCTCCAGGTGTTGCGCCACATCCTGCAGGACGACTACCGCCTGCTGTTCGCCAAGGACGGCGACAAGGCATTGGAACTGGCCAATCGCGAGCGCCCGGACCTGGTCCTGCTGGACGTGATGATGCCCGGCATGACCGGCTTCGAGGTGTGCCAACGGCTCAAGGCCGAGCAGGCCACCTGTACCATTCCGGTGATCTTCGTCACTGCCCTGGCCGATGTGCCGGATGAAGCCAGAGGCTTCGAGGTCGGCGCGGTGGACTACATCACCAAGCCGGTCAGCCCGCCCATCGTCAGGGCACGGGTGCGCACGCACCTGTCGCTGGTGCGCGTGGAAGAACTGCGGGAGACGCGGCTACAGATCGTCCAGCGCCTGGGCAAGGCCTCCGAGTACAAGGACAACGAGACCGGCCTGCACGTCATCCGCATGAGTCACTACGCGCATATCCTCGCCCGCGCCGCCGGCTACTCCGAGAAGGCCGCCGACGACCTGCTCAACGCGGCCCCCATGCACGATGTGGGCAAGATCGGCATTCCCGATGCCATCCTGCAGAAGCCCGGCCGGCTCGACGAACACGAATGGGCAGTGATGCGCCAGCACCCGGAGATTGGCGCGCGCATCATCGGCGAGCACGACTCCAACCTGCTGCGCCTGGCTCGTAGCATCGCCCTCACCCACCACGAGCGCTGGGACGGCACCGGCTACCCGAAGGGCCTGCGCGGCGAGGAGATTCCCGTCGAGGGTCGCATCGTCGCCATCGCCGACGTATTCGACGCACTGACCAGCGTGCGCCCGTACAAACCGGCGTGGAGCATCGACGAGGCGGTGGAGTTGCTGCGCCGGGAGAAAGGCAGCCAGTTCGACCCGGAGCTGGTAGAGCTGTTCCTCGGCTGCCTGCCCGACATCCTTGCCGTACGCGAGCGCTGGGCCGACGCCGGCTGAGCGGCGGGCCGCGCAAATCCTGCTTTACTCTCAGACCTTCAGCCCCTGCCGAGAGTATGCAAGATGAATGCGAAACAGCACGACACCCTGCTGGCGACACTGCAGGCCCGCTTCGAGCAACATCCCGAGCGTCACAAGGGCATCGACTGGGCGGACGTCCAGGCGCGCCTGAAGGCCGCGCCCGCCAAGCTGAAGGCACTGGAGCAGATGGAAGCCACCGGCGGCGAGCCCGACGTGGTCGGTCGCGAAAGCGCCAGCGGCGCCATCCTGTTCTTCGACTGCAGCGCCGAAACACCGGTCGGCCGGCGCAGCCTCTGCTACGACCGCGAGGCGCTGGATGCGCGAAAGAAGGACAAGCCCGCTGGCTGCGCCACCGAGCTGGCAGCGCATATCGGCATCGAGTTGCTGGACGAAGCGCAGTACCGCCAGTTGCAGGAGCTGGGCAGCTTCGACCAGAAGACTTCCAGTTGGCTGCGCACGCCCGGCTCGATGCGCAAGCTGGACGGCGCGCTGTTCGGCGACCGCCGCTATGAGCGCGTTTTCACCTATCACAACGGCGTGCAGTCTTATTACGCCGCACGAGGTTTTCGTGGTGTGCTGAAGGTCTGATGAGAGGGTTGCTGTCGGTCAATTCTGAACGATTCCTGTACCGGCGCTGAACTTCCCCAGGTGCCCCCGGCGGGCCTTGACTCATGTCAGACGGATTTCTCCGAGCGGCGCGCAGCCTTGCCGCACCGCTCAAATTCAGAGGATTCCCGCGTGAAAACGCCCGCCTGCCTTCTGCTCGCTACCCTGTTGGTCGGCTGTGGTCCGACGCCATCGGCGCCGGTCGAAACCGTCCGCCCGGTGAAGCTCTACAGCGTGCCCACCGCTGCGGCCGAAGGTATGCGTCAGTTCCCCGGCCAGTTGGTGGCCTCGGATGAAGTCGACCTGTCCTTCCGCATCGCCGGCCACCTCAAGACCCTCTCGGTAAAACAGGGCCAGCGCGTGGAGCGTGGGCAACAGATCGCCGAGCTGGACGACGCCGACCTGCGCCTGCGCCTGCGCGACCGCGAGGCCAGCTATAACCTGGCCCGCGCCCAGTACCAGCGCGTCGCCACGCTCAACGAGCGGCAGCTGGTGGCCCGCGCCGAACTGGACCAGCGCAAGGCCCAGCTGGATTCCGCCGAAGCCGCGCTGAAGCTGGCCCGCCAGGAGCTCGGCTATGCGCGACTGGAAGCCCCTTTCGCCGGGGTCATCGCCCAGGTGCCGGTGCAGAACCACCAGATGCTGCAACCCAAGCAGCCGGTGGCCATCCTGCAATCCGCCGATACCTATGACGTGCAGTTCCAACTGCCGGAAAGCCTGCTGGAACGCGTTGATGGCGCCAGCCTGCGCAGCGACTACCAGCCCATCGTGCGCCTGGCCCGCGTGCCCGGTCGCGATTTCCCCGCGCAGTACAAGGAGCACAGCACCCGCCCCGACCCGGCGACGCTGAGCTACACCGTCACCCTCACCCTCGAGCGCCCGAAGGACGTCACCCTGCTGCCGGGCATGAGCGCCACCGTCGAGGTGGACTTCGCCCAGCTCGGCCGCGATACCCCGGCGCTACTGCGGGTTCCGGTGGAAGCGGTGTTCAGCGCCGATAACAGCGCGCCGGGACTGAGCCAGGTATGGGTAGTGAAAGGTGAAGGCGAGGCGCTGCACGTCGAGCGCCGTGAAGTGAAGCTCGGACAACCTGGCACGGATGGCATCCAGATTCTCTCCGGTCTGGAGCCAGGCGAGCGCATCGTCGCCGCCGGCACCGCCGAGCTGCGTGAAGGCCAGCGTGTACGCCCGTGGCAACGCGAGCGGGGGCTGTAATGGATATCACCGGTTATTTTCTGAAAAACAAGGTCAGCAGCTGGATCGTTATCCTCCTGCTGGCCCTCGGCGGCCTCTACGCCATTCTCGAGATCGGCCGCCTGGAAGACCCTGCCTTCACCGTGAAGACCGCCGTGGTGGCCACCCGCTACGCCGGCGCCTCGCCGCAGCAGGTGGAAGAAGAAGTCACCTATCCGCTGGAGAACGCCATCCAGCAACTGGCCTACGTCGACAAGCTCACTTCGATATCCAGCGCCGGCCTGTCGCAGATCACCGTCAACGTGAAGCCGCAGTACCGCGCAGGCGAGTTGCCGCAGATCTGGGACGAATTGCGGCGCAAGGTCAACGACCTCGCCCCGCACCTGCCGCCGGGCGTCTCGCCGCCGCAGGTGAACGACGATTTCGGCGACGTCTACGGCATTCTCCTGTCGTTGTCCGGCAAGGGCTACAGCTACCAGGAGCTGCGTGACTACGCCGACTACCTGCGCCGTGAACTGGTGCTGGTGCCGGGGGTGAGCAAGGTGGTGGTGTCCGGCCTGCAGGCAGAGCAGGTGCAGGTGGACGTCTCGCAGGAAAAGATGACTGCCATGGGCGTGCCACTGACTCGCCTGGTGAACCTGCTGACCCGTCAGAACGTGGTGTCCGACGCCGGCAGCCTGCGCGTCGGCAGCGAGAGTATTCGTCTGCACCCCACCGGCGAATTCACTGACGTCTCGGAGCTGGAACAACTGCTGGTCAGTGCGCCGGGCAGTGCCCAGTTGATCCGCCTGGGCGACATCGCCACGGTCAAGCGCGGTTTCACCGATACCCCCAGCCACCTCTGGCGCGCCGACGGCAACCCCGCCCTGGCGCTGGGCATCGCCTTCGCCCCGCAGGTCAATGTCGTGAAGGTCGGCGATGCCGTGCATCTGCGCCTCGACCAGCTGGAAAGCGAACGCCCCGCCGGCATGCAGCTGACGCCGTTCTACGACCAGGCGGTGGAAGTTCACGGCGCGGTGAACGGCTTCCTGCTCAGCTTCGTCCTGGCGCTGGGCATCGTCGTCGGCACCCTGTTGATCTTCATGGGCCTGCGCAGCGGCGTGGTGATCGCCGGGGTGCTGGCGCTCAACGTGCTGGGCAGCCTGCTGCTGATGTACCTGCTGGGCATCGAGTTGCAGCGCATCAGCCTCGGCGCGCTGATCATTTCCCTGTGCATGCTGGTGGACAACGCCATCGTCGTGGTCGAGGGCGTGCTGGTGGGCCGCCTGCGCGGTCAGGGCATCGACGTCGCGATCCGCCACATCGTCCGCCTCACCGCCCTGCCCCTGCTGGGCGCAACGGTCATTGCAGTGCTGGCCTTCGCCCCCATCGGGCTGTCCTCGGACTCCACCGGCGAGTACTGCCGCTCGCTGTTCGACGTGCTGCTGGTGTCGCTGCTGCTCAGCTGGGTCACCGCTATGACCCTGGCGCCGCTGTTCGCCCGCTGGGCCTTCGCCAACCTGCCGGTGCAAGGCGACAGCGCCGAGCCGCACCAGGGCTGGCTGTATCGCGCCTACCGTGCTCTGCTGGAAGCCTGCCTGCGTCAGCGCACGCTGACCCTGGGCGTGCTGGCCCTGGCGCTGGCTGCGTCCCTTCTGGGCTTCGCCCAGGTACGGCAGAACTTCTTCCCGCCGGCCAACACGCCGATGTTCTTCGTTGACCTGTGGCTGCCCCAGGGCACAGCCATCGAACACACCCGTGACCTGGCCGCCGAGATCGACCAGCACATCACCGCCCTGCCGGGCGTTGAGCGCACCGTCACCAGCATCGGCCAGGGCGCGCCGCGCTTCATCCTCACCTACGGCGCCGAACGCCAGCACGCCAACTACGCCCAGGTGCTGGTGCGCACCGAGAACCGCGCGCAGATTCCCGCCCTGATCGCCGACCTGCAGCACTACCTCGACGAGCGCTATCCGCACCTGCAGACCGGCCTCAAGCGCCTGATGTTCGGGCCCTCCAGCGGTAGCGCCATCGAAGTGCGGCTGACCGGCGCCGATCCGCAGGTGCTGCGCCGCCTCGGCGCACAGGTGGGCGATATTCTCGCCGCCGACCCTGTCGCCACCGGCGTCAGTCACGATTGGCAGGCCCGCGCGCTGCTGGTGCGCCCGCAGTTCAATGAAGCCCGCGGCCGCGAACTGGGCATCGACAAGGGCGACCTGGACAGCCTGCTGCGCATGAGTTTCAGCGGTCTCGCGGTAGGCATCTACCGCGACGGCACCCAGCAATTGCCCATCGTCGTGCGCGAGAGCGAGCTGAACGCCGGGCAGATCAACGACCTGATGCTGTGGAGCCCGGTGAGCCAGCGCTACCTGCCCATCGAACAGGTGGTCGGCGGCTTCGACAGTGTCTGGGAAGACCCGCTGATCCTGCGCCAGGACCGCAAGCGCACCCTGACGGTGATGGCCGACGTCGCCCCGCAGAGCGGCGAAACCTCCTCGCAACTGCTGGTCCGCGTGCGCCCGCAGATCGAGGCACTGCAACTGCCACCGGGCTACGAGCTGGCCTGGGGCGGCGATGTGGAAAACTCCGGCGACGCCCGCAACGGCGTGCTCGGCAGCCTGCCGATGGCCTTCCTGGCGATGTTCATCATCACCGTGCTGATGTTCTCCTCACCGCGCAAGGCGCTGCTGATCTGGCTCACCGTGCCGCTGGCGATGATCGGCGTGACCATCGGCTTCCTGCTCACCGGCATCCCGTTCGGCTTCATGGCGCTGCTGGGGCTGCTGAGCCTGTCGGGAATGCTGGTGCGCAACGGCATCGTGCTGCTGGAGGAAGTCGACAACCTCGCCGAAAGCGGCCAGCCAGCGCGCGAGGCATTGGTCAATGCCGCCTGCGCGCGCCTGCGGCCGATCTGCCTGACCGCACTGACCACCATCCTGGGCCTGGCGCCGCTGCTGCTGGACGCCTTCTTCCAGAGCATGTCGGTGGTGATCATGTTCGGCCTGGGTTTCGCTACGCTGCTGACGCTGGTGGTGCTGCCAGTGTTGTATGCCAGCGCTTACCGTCTTGGCGGTTCGAAGGTGACTGCCCGCTGATTTGGCAGGATTCGTGGGGTGACTGACGTTGCCGCCAGCGCCGGTCATCGCCACACTCATTCTATCCACTGAACGAGTGTTGCCATGGAATCGCCGCGCCGCATCGCCTGCCTGATCTACCCCGAGGTCATGAGCCTGGACATCACCGGACCGCTGCAGGTGTTCGCCTCCGCCAACGTCGAGCGCCAGCGGCAGGGGCTCGCGCCCCTGTACGAGTTGCTGGTGCTGGGCGAACAGGCCGGGCCGGTCGCGACCTCGGCCGGCATCCGCATCTGCGCCGATCAGACGTGGCGGGAAGTCGATCCCGCCACGCTGGATACCCTGTTGGTCCCCGGCGGGCTGGGCGTTCCGGTGCAATGCGAAAACACCGACCTGCTGCACTGGTTGGCCACTGCCGAACCCCAGGTGCGCCGTCTCGGCTCGGTATGCTCCGGTGCGCTGATCCTCGCGGCTGCCGGCGTGCTCAATGGCCGCCCGGCCACCACCCATTGGGCGGATGTCGACAAACTGTGCGCAGGCTTTCCCGAAGTGCTGGTTCAGGGCGATCGCCTGCACACCTATGATCCGCAGCGCCGCGACGGCGACGACCACGTATTCACCTCGGCGGGCGTCACCGCCGGCATCGACCTCGCCCTGGCATTGGTGGAAGCCGACCTCGGCCGCGCGCTGGCACTGGCGGTGGCACGGCGGCTGGTGATGTTCCTCAAGCGCCCCGGCGGGCAGGCGCAGTTCAGTCACTGGCTGACCCCGGAGCCGACCCGCACGCCGCGCCTGGCCGCGCTGCTGGAATGGATTCCCGCCCACCTGGGCAATGATCTGTCGCTGGAAGCCCTGGCCGAGCAGGCCTGCATGAGCCCGCGCACGCTCTCGCGGGTGTTCATCAGCGAACTGGGCATGGGGCCCGGCCGCTACGTCGAGCGGGTGCGCCTGGAAGCGGCGCGCGCGCTGCTGCAGGACGCCCAGGCGTCGATCAGCACGGTGTCGCGGCTGTGCGGCTTCGGCCATCCGGAGAACCTGCGCCGCACCTTCCACAAGCACCTGGCGATCAGCCCGCAGGAATACGCCGAGCGCTTCGGCCAGTTGCACTGACATCAATCCACAGCAAAGGACTTTGCCATGCTCGAACTCCGTCCCAACTGCGAATGCTGCAACCGTGACTTGCCCGCTGACAGCCCGGACGCGCGTATCTGCAGCTTCGAATGCACCTTCTGCCCCGACTGCGCCGAGCACGTGCTGCACGGCCGCTGCCCGAACTGCGGCGGCGAACTGGTGCCGCGCCCACGCCGCCCGGCGGAGAAACTTGCAGCCAATCCGGCCTCGACCCAGCGCGTGCTCAAGCCGGCCGGCTGCCAGGGCTGAATTTGCTGCGGCATTGGTGGTGACGGGGCCAGGGCGGTTCGCGAGCAAGCTCGCTCCTACCAGGAGCGCCCGGCTCGACCTGTAGGAGCGAGCTTGCTCGCGAACCCGTCCGTAAGGCGGATAACACTTGGGGCGTTATTCGCCCCACGCAAACTGCTTCCGGATACTCCATCAACAAAAAAGGCGACCCGAAGGTCGCCTTTTCTTTGCTCCCGCACCCACTCAGTAGTAGGCGTTCTCGCGGTTGCTGTGGTCGGTGACGTCACGTACGCCCTTCAGCTCCGGGATGCGCTCGATCAGGGTCTTCTCGACGCCGTCCTTGAGGGTCATCTCGACTGCGCCGCAGCCCTGGCAACCGCCGCCGAAACGCAGCACGGCGATGTTGTCCTCGACCACGTCCACCAGGCTCACCTGGCCGCCGTGGCTGGCGAGACCGGGGTTGATCTCGGTCTGCAGGTAGTAGTTGATGCGCTCGGTGATGGGGCTGTCTTCATTGACCATCGGTACCTTGGCGTTGGGCGCCTTGATGGTCAGCTGGCCGCCCATGCGGTCGGTGGCGTAATCGACAATGGCGTCTTCCAGGAAGGGTTCGCTGATCGCGTCGATGTAGGCGGTGAAATCCTTCAGGCCGACCGGGGTGTCTTCCGGCTTCTGCTCGCCCGGCTTGCAATAGGCGATGCAGGTTTCGGCGTACGTGGTGCCCGGCTGGGTGATGAAGATGCGAATGCCGATGCCGGGAGTGTCCTGCTTGGACAGCAGCTCGGCCAGGTAATCCTGTGCGGCTTCGGTAATGGTGATAGCGCTCATGGCAACTCCTCGCAAACGTGGCGCCAGTTTACGCCATTGGGGGGTGAGGGATAAAGCCCTACCGTTTTAGTAGGAATAATTCGCAGCTGGGCAGCGTGGCTTTTCGTAGGAGCGAGCTTGCTCGCGCGCCCCCACAGTGGGGCGGTTCGCGAGCAAGCTCGCTCCTACATGACCTCGGTCACAGGTTCTCGTAGCGGTTCATGTCCAGCACGCCCGCCTCCACCGGCTCGGTTTCGCGCAGGTAGGCGTCCAGGTCGTGGAAGTAGAACCAGAACTGCGGGTGGCTGCGGCGGATGCCCCAGCGGTCGGCAACGCTCTCGAAGTCCTTCGCGTTCTTCACCTGCTCCAGCGCACTGACGAAATCAGGCACCTCGGCCGCTTTCAGGTTGAACATGAAGTTCGGATAGCTCGACAGTACGCCGGGGTAGATGGTCAGGGTATCCAGCCCCGGCTGGTATCGCAGCGACTCGCCCATCATGAAAGCGACGTTGCTGTGGGCACGGTTGCGCAGCACGGTGTAGATCTCGCGCTGGCCGTCTGGCAGTTCCACACGCAGCATGGCCGCCTCGGGGAACTGGTCGATCACCGGCAGGCCGGCGGCTGGGCGGCTGACCAGTCGGCTGAAGGCCTGCTCGGCGTCCTGCAGCGGCGCAGCCACGGTGTTGCGGTAGCAGGCGCCGTTCTCACACAGGTTGATCGGGTCGGGCCGCGCATTGAGCGCCACATAGTGCTTGAGCAACTGCCTGGCGAAGGCCAGCTTGGCGCCCTTCTCCGGCAGGAACAGGCCGGTGGGCGCGTCGCTGTCGGAGTTGTAGTAGTCGGCCCACATCTTCAACTTGCCGCTGCTCTGGTACCAATCGTCAAGCAGCCTCTTGCGCTCGCCAACCGGCATCAGGCGCAGGAAGTTCTGCTCGGCGCCGTTGCGGATCAGGTCGAAATACAGCCGCGTCTGCGCCTGGTGGGCGACGTTGCCGAACACGTCGAAGTTCACCACCAGCCCATAGTAGGTGCGCTCCAGCAGCGGGTAGTCCATCCACCAGAGGGTCTGCGGCACGCCGCCGATCAGGCCCTTGCGCACCGAGGCGCTGTCGAACTGGCGGAAGATACTCAGCACGGCGTTGTCGTTGCCGGCCCAGATGTCGGCCCAGGTCGGCGCCGGCGCCTCGTCGTAGACGTCCTGGCGCAGCTCCTCATATTGATTGCGCTTGTCGCGGTAGGAACGCCACTGCGACAGCATGGCGCCCACGTCATCGATCTGCCCCGGCAGCGCCAGCAGCGGCGAGGCCTGCCGCTGGAACTTAGGATCGGTGACATAGAGGTCGTGGTCCGGGTCCTGGAACACTGCCCAGAAGTTGTCGCGGATCACGTCGGTGGCGATCTGTCCGCGGCACACCGGCCCGCGAATGAAGGTGCGGACGAAGTACTCGGCGTTATCCAGCATGAACTGATAGCGCGCCCGCGCCGGGATCGCCTCGAAGGTCACGAACGGGTTGGCGCGGTGCTGCAGGCCGTAACCGGGCACCTTGTCGGTAGTCCAGGCGGTGCCGTAGAACAGCTCCTGGTTGCGCTTGAGCCGCGCCTCGTTGAGCGGATAGGTGATGTGCGTCTTGTGCACGATCACGCCCTGGATCGGCCAGAGGCGGTAGTAGAAGGTATTGCCCGGATCGTCGTTCGGCCGCCGCGTGGCGATGGGGTCGATGGGCTGGCCGCTGGGCGTGCGCGAGCGCACCAGCTGGAAGAAATGCCCCGGCTCGCCGCGCTCGGTGAAGTACAGGTGGGCGAGGAACAGGTGCTCGTAGATCCAACGCGACACCAGGCTCTGGCGGGCGCCTGGCTGGTTGAGGAAGCTTTCCCACTCGTCGATCTGCTGTGCTTCGCCACTACCCGGCTGCCACGCCTGCTCGTCCACCGGCGCGCCCTGGGCCAGCCAGGTCTTGATGGTGGACAGCTGCTTGTCGGTCAGGCCGGTGACGGCGAAGGGCATGCCGCTGCGCCGGTTCTTCGCGACGAAGTCGTCGATGCTGTCGGGCGTCGGGCACTGGTTGGTACGGTAGATCGACAGGTCCAGCCCGCCGGGAATCTTCGCGTTGGGCACCAACGGATGCTCATGTCCCAGGTCGATCATCCGGGCCATCAGCGCAGCCTGGCTGCCGCGGCCGTCGAGCACCGACCAGAAATCCTTGCGCCGCCAGGCATCCGCGCCATGGGCGTCGAGGAACAGCCGGGTCGGGTCCTGAGCCTTGGTCCGCCCGCCGTCGTAGACCGGCAGCTTGTTCGCCCCGCGCTGGGCGCCTTCGGCGGCAGTCAGGTTGAGCTGGCACGGTGAGTCGTAGCAGGCGTGGCAGGCCACGCATTTCTCGGTGAAGATCGGCTGGATGTCCTTGGTGTAGGACAGCCCTCCCGCCTGGGCCAGGGCCGAAAACGTCAGGGATGCGATGAGCAACGTGAAACGGGCTCGCAGGGACATGAAGGACTCCGGACATCAGGATGGAGCGGATTCTAGCGGGAGTGCCGCTGTAATGCGCTCCAACCAAAGACTGAACATGAACAATCCTCATGTAAAACCCGAGACGGTCAAATTTCCTGCAGGTTTGATATCATCAGCGACCTTTCGTCACGCCCTTTTCCAGGTATCCCAATGATCGACCGTGCCGCACGCCTGCAAGCCCTTCAGCAAGCCCTCAAGGAGCGCATCCTGATCCTCGACGGCGGCATGGGCACCATGATCCAGAGCTACAAGCTGCAGGAAGAGGACTACCGTGGCGCGCGCTTCGCCGACTGGCCCAGTGACGTGAAGGGCAACAACGACCTGCTGCTGCTCAGCCGTCCGGACGTCATCCAGGCTATCGAGAAGGCCTATCTCGATGCCGGCGCCGACATCCTCGAGACCAACACCTTCAACGCCACCCGCGTGTCCCAGGCCGACTACGACATGCAGGAACTGGCCTACGAGATGAACGTGGAAGGTGCGCGCCTGGCCCGTGAAGTGGCTGACGCCAAGACCGCCGAAAACCCGGACCGCCCGCGCTTCGTCGCCGGCGTTCTCGGCCCGACCAGCCGCACCTGCTCGATCTCTCCGGACGTCAACGACCCCGGCTTCCGCAACGTCACCTTCGACGAACTGGTGGAAAACTACAGCGAATCCACCCGCGGCCTGATCGAGGGCGGCGCGGACCTGATCCTGATCGAGACCATCTTCGACACCCTCAACGCCAAGGCCGCGATCTTCGCCGTGCAGGGGGTCTATGAAGAACTGGGCGTCGAGCTGCCGATCATGATCTCCGGCACCATCACCGACGCCTCCGGCCGCACCCTGTCGGGCCAGACCACCGAAGCCTTCTGGAACTCGGTGCGCCACGCCAACCCGATCTCCGTCGGCCTGAACTGCGCCCTGGGCGCCAAAGAGCTGCGCCCCTACCTGGAAGAACTGGCGACCAAGGCCGGGACCCACGTCTCCGCCCACCCCAACGCCGGCCTGCCGAATGCCTTCGGCGAGTACGACGAAACCCCGGCGCAGATGGCCTTGGTGGTCGAGGAGTTCGCCGCGTCGGGCTTCCTCAACATCATCGGCGGCTGCTGTGGCACCACGCCGGGCCACATCGAAGCCATCGCCAAGGCCGTGGCCAAGTACGCGCCGCGCGCTATTCCGGAAATCCCCCGCGCCTGCCGCCTGTCCGGCCTTGAGCCATTCACCATCGACCGCAACTCGCTGTTCGTGAACGTCGGTGAGCGCACCAACATCACCGGCTCGGCCAAGTTCGCCCGCCTGATTCGCGAGGAAAACTACGCCGAAGCGCTGGAAGTCGCGCAGCAGCAGGTGGAAGCCGGCGCCCAGGTGATCGACATCAACATGGACGAGGGCATGCTCGACTCCAAGGCGGCCATGGTGAAGTTCCTCAACCTGATCGCCTCCGAGCCGGACATTTCCCGCGTGCCGATCATGATCGACTCCTCCAAGTGGGAAGTGATCGAAGCCGGCCTGAAATGCATTCAGGGCAAGGGCATCGTCAACTCCATCTCCATGAAGGAAGGCGTCGAGCAGTTCAAGCACCACGCCCGCCTGTGCAAGCGCTACGGTGCCGCCGTGGTGGTAATGGCCTTCGACGAAGCCGGCCAGGCCGACACCCAGGCGCGCAAGGAAGAAATCTGCCAGCGCTCCTACGACATCCTGGTCAACGAAGTGGGCTTCCCGCCGGAAGACATCATCTTCGACCCGAACATCTTCGCGGTGGCCACCGGCATCGAGGAGCACAACAACTACGCGGTCGACTTCATCGAGGCCTGCGCGTACATCCGTGACAACCTCCCCTACGCACTGACCTCCGGCGGCGTATCGAACGTGTCGTTCTCGTTCCGCGGCAACAACCCGGTGCGCGAGGCGATCCATTCGGTGTTCCTCTACTACGCGATCCAGAACGGCCTGACGATGGGCATCGTCAACGCCGGCCAGCTGGAGATCTACGACGAGATCCCGCAGGAACTGCGTGACAAGGTCGAGGATGTGGTGCTCAACCGCAGCCCGGATGCAACCGAAGCGCTGCTGGCCATCGCCGATAACTACAAGGGCGGCGGCGCCACCAAGGAAGTCGAGAACGAGGAATGGCGCAGCCATAGCGTCGAGAAGCGCCTGGAACATGCCCTGGTCAAAGGCATCACCACCTGGATCGTCGAGGACACCGAGGAGTGCCGGCAGAAGTGCGCGCGCCCCATCGAGGTCATCGAGGGCCCGCTGATGTACGGCATGAACGTGGTCGGCGACCTGTTCGGCGCCGGCAAGATGTTCCTCCCGCAGGTGGTGAAATCCGCCCGTGTGATGAAGCAGGCGGTGGCCCACCTGATTCCCTTCATCGAAGCGGAAAAAGGCGACAAGCCCGAGGCCAAGGGCAAGATCCTCATGGCCACCGTGAAGGGCGATGTGCACGACATCGGCAAGAACATCGTCGGCGTGGTGCTGGGCTGCAACGGCTACGACATCGTCGACCTGGGCGTGATGGTCCCGGCGGAGAAGATCCTGCAGACCGCCCGCGAGCAGAAGTGCGACATCATCGGCCTGTCCGGCCTGATCACCCCGTCGCTGGACGAGATGGTCCATGTCGCCAAGGAAATGCAGCGGCAGAATTTCCACCTGCCCCTGCTGATCGGTGGCGCCACCACTTCCAAGGCGCACACGGCAGTGAAGATCGACCCGCAGTACAGCAACGACGCCGTGGTCTACGTCACCGACGCCTCCCGCGCGGTGGGCGTGGCAACCACCCTGCTGTCCAAGGAAATGAAGCCCGAGTACGCCCGCAAGCTGCGCGAGGAATACGCCGAAGTGCGCGAGCGCACCGCCAACCGCAGCGCCCGCACCGAGCGCCTGACCTACGAGCAGGCCATCGCCGCCAAGCCGCAGTTCGACTGGGCCGGTTACCAGCCGCCGGTGCCGAGCTTTACCGGCGTCAAGGTACTGGATGACATCGACCTGAACGTGCTGGCCGAGTACATCGACTGGACGCCCTTCTTCATCTCCTGGGACCTGGCCGGCAAGTATCCGCGCATCCTCACCGACGAAGTCGTGGGCGAGGCAGCCACCAGCCTGTTCAACGACGCCCAGGCGATGCTGAAGAAGCTGATCGACGAGAAACTGATCAAGTCCCGCGCCGTGCTGGGCTTCTGGCCGGCCAACCAGGTGCATCACGACGACCTGGAAGTCTACGGCGACGACGGCCACAAGCTGGCCACCTTGCACCACCTGCGCCAGCAGACCATCAAGCCCGACGGCAAGCCGAACTTCAGCCTGGCCGACTTCGTCGCGCCCAAGGACAGCGGCGTGAAGGACTACGTCGGCGGCTTCATCACCACCGCCGGCATCGGCGCCGAGGAAGTGGCCAAGGCCTACGAGGCCCAAGGCGATGACTACAGCGCGATCATGGTCAAGGCCCTCGCCGACCGCCTCGCCGAAGCCTGCGCCGAGTGGCTGCACGAGCGTGTGCGTAAGGAATACTGGGGCTACCAGCCCGAGGAGCACCTGGACAACGAGGCGCTGATCAAGGAGCAATACGTCGGCATCCGCCCGGCGCCCGGCTACCCGGCCTGCCCGGACCACACCGAGAAAGGCACGCTGTTCAAACTGCTCGACCCGAAAGGTCTGTCCGGCGTAACCCTGACCGAGCACTACGCCATGTTCCCCGCCGCCGCCGTCAGCGGCTGGTACTTCGCCCATCCGCAGGCCCAGTACTTCGCCGTCGGCAAGCTCGACAAGGACCAGATAGAACGCTACAGCGCGCGCAAGGACCAGGAGATCAGCACCAGCGAACGCTGGCTGTCACCAAACCTGGGCTACGATAGCTGAATCCGCCTTGATAAATGTCTACCGTGGAATTCCCGGTAGACATTTATTACATCCAGATAATTGTTCCTCCGCTTCATTCGTTCTTTTCGATTTGATTCACCGTTCTCTCCGAGCTACTTCACTCGTCAATATTGCGCATGGAATGCCATGGGTCTTCTGCCCCCAGACGGCCATATATGAATTGGTTATTCCTCATTACCGAAAACTCCCCTCAGTAAATTCTGGCGCACCAGAAGCTTCTTACAGAATTCGCAACTACTTCGCTATTGCGGACACCCCGCCAAAAAAAGATCATATCCCCAACCCCTCTTGCAGCAATTTTCAATTCAGGAAACCTCCTGCTAATCGCACTGCAGCGCATTGATTTATCAAGCACCGACCCTGCACATTCGAACCTGAACTTAAACTGCGAGAAATTGGAACACCTCATTAAACGTTCAACCATGCAAACAGCATATCCGATACGTTTATCAAAGCTTTTGGCACTCAATTCAGTGACGTCCACAAAGAGCAACACCGCAACATATGCTTTACCTCTAAACCCGCTATTTCAGGGAACTGAAAATGAAAAAAGTAAATCGCGATGATCTGATCAAGTCCGAACTGGCAGGCGGCTGCTGCAAGAGCAAGAAGAAATGCACTCCATGCCCGACCCCGGTTCCGCCGGTAGACGGCGGCGGCAGCGCCGGCGGCGGCGGCAACATCGCTCCATAATTCAGCATCTTGCTTTGCTAACACTCATTTGATCGCTGTCGCCCCGACTTCCAGTCGTCGGCACGCATGAGATTGGATTAGCGAGCAGATACGGCTGAAAAACGCTGCCCGGCAGTTAAATGCCGGGCAGCGTTTTGTGCTTTGGAAAACGGGATTGGATTTCCGGCAATTAAAACCAAGCCCCTGAGCAATACATAAAGGTCGAAAGTTTGAGTATCCAAGCAGAAAAACTGCCGCGTTTCACCGACATATCCTGGCGATGGATTACCTATTTCACGTCGGCAATCGTTGCGCTCAGCATTATCTTCGGCTTTTTCCAGGAGATTGAACTCAAACGCGATGTTCCCTGTGAAATCGTATCCCCTTCCGAGATCAAGGTCGGTGGCCTCACGGGATTGGTGACAGCCGTTCAGGTTCACTCCGGGCAAACTGTCAGCCAGGGTCAACCGCTGTTCACACTGGCCAGGGACTTGAACCTTTCAAGCGACGGCACTCCCCGTGCAACATTCGACGAGACGATGCGTGACGAACAGATTGCTACCGTTCGGCGCCAGCATGACGACCGTATCGCGACCCTCGCCGCCCGCATTCAGTCCAATGAATTCAGCGAAGCAGCCCGGCGTCTGGAATTGCGCGCCATCGAGCAGCAACAACAACGTACCCGGCAGATGGCTGCGGATGCCCGCGGCACCCTCGATCGCATCCAGGGCATGGCCGATTATGTGACGGCTGATCGCGTCGACCAGGCGCGGCTGCAGGCCAACCAGAGCGCCGCCGAAGTAGCCCAGGGCGACGCCAGGCGGCAGTCGCTGATGAGTGAAATAGCCACGCTTCGCGGCAACCAGCATGAACTGGCAGCCCAGCAGCGTGAAGCCGACTCTCAGTTGCTCCGTGATGAGCAGGACATTCGCCTGCGCTACGAATCCTCCCGCCAGAACACCACCATTTTCGCTCCCCATGAAGGCGTTATCACGTTCTCGGGTCTGGTTGCCGGGCATTCGCTTCAGGCGGAAGACATTGCCCTGGTCATCCATACCGGATCTACGCGCCCACTGGTCGCGGCACTGAACATTCCGTCCCGCCAACGCGGGTTCGTCAAGGAAGGCCAACTCGTCCGCATCAAGCTCGATGCCTTCCCATACGCCCGCTTCGGCGCCTTGCAAGCCCGTATCGAATCGATTTCCGATACCACGATGAGCAAGACCGACAACCCCTCCACGGCCAACGCAACCAAAGTCGTGGAATCCAACAACTACATGGCGTGGGCGGCGCTGGCCAGTGACACCTTCGGCGCATCTCCAGAGCCACTGCGCGCCCTCCCTGGCATGCAGGGTACCGCCAGCGTCGTCGTTGAGCGACGCACCATCGCAGAGTGGGTGCTTGAGCCTCTCTTCCAGATTATCCGAGGCTGATTGTGCGGGTCATATACCAGAACGAAGTCGCCGACTGCGGCTATGCCTGCCTGGCAATGGTGCTGACTCACCTGGGCCGGGCGACAGAGGTGCGGGAAATTTCCGCGCATTGCCCCATTTCCTCCCACGGCCTGACGTTGATGGATTTGTACGACGTGGCCACCGATTTCGGCCTCGCCGTCCAGGCATTCCAATTCGATGCGGACGACCTTCGCTCGATCAAGCCCGGCTCCATACTGCACTTTGGCGGCGCCCATTTCGTGGTATTCGAGAAATACCGTCGAGGCCACGTCGTGGTGATCGACCCGGCCTCGGGTCGTCGCCGCCTCTCCCTGGACATGTTCCTGGCGAACGTGTCCGGCTTCCTGCTCGAATGCGCCCCGACGCCCCTGCTTCCGCGCATACGCGCGCGCTCGCCCGTACCCGGCGCACTCGCGCGCGTGCGCAGTTTGAACCCCCAACTGCGAAGCCAGATCATCAAGTTGATGTTCATCGCGATCGGTAGCCAGTTCGCGATACTGGCCATGCCCTATTTCGGCAACCTGGTGCTCGACCATGTGGTGACGAGCGACAACCGCAACCTGCTGCACATTCTGGCCGTGACGTTCGCCAGCATCTTCGCCATCGGCACCTTCAGCCGCTTCGTGCAGCAGTATCTGACAGCCCTGGCCGGCGCCCTGGTCAGCGTCAACGTCACCCAGGGACTGGTGGGAAAGCTGTTGAGCAATCCCATTTCCTACTTCGAGAAACGCAATGTGGGTGACCTGTTCGCCCGTGTGAAATCCCAGGACGAGATCAACACCTATACCGTGCAAACGGCTATCTCGCTGCGGATCGACCTGGTCGTCGCAGTCGTCGCCATCGCCTTGATGCTGATGCAAAGCGCGCTGCTTGCTTGCGTTGCGCTGAGCATCTTCGCCGTCTACCTGGGTACGGCGTTCGCGCTTTACGTGCCGATGCGCGATGCACACATGCTGGTCCTGGAGCGCTCGGCGCAATGCGACGACACCATGATCGAAACCATTCGCGGCGCTTCGCTGATCAAACTGGCTTGCGGTGAAATCCGTCGCACGGCCATCTTCATGTCGAAGTTCCGAGCCAACGCGGCGGCCACGCTTTACAGCGCCAAGCTGGCTGCGGCCCGCGATGCCGTGCTGAAGCTGGTGGAGTACACCGACCTGCTCGCTATCACCTGGCTGGCCAGTGGGCTGATGCTCGACGGCAAGGTATCGGTGGGCGTGTTCTACTCGTTCATGATCTACAAGTCGCTCGCTTCCGAACGCCTGGCCAACTCGATCAACGCCTTGTTTGGTCGATTCATGCTGAGCGTTCCCGTGCAGCGGGTTGCCGATATCGTGGAGCACGAATCGGAACACTATGCCGCCACCGACCCCAAGGCCCGCTCGACGCTACTGCAGCGCTTCGACTCGATACAGGTGCGCGATCTCTCATTCAGCTACGGACTGTCGGATCGCGAGGTGCTGTCCGGAGTGAACCTGGAGATACGGCGGGGCGACAAAATCGCCATAGTCGGTCCGTCCGGAGTGGGGAAATCCACCCTGTTCAAGATGCTTTGCGCAGCCGAACCGCTTCAGCACGGCGATCTTCGTCTGAACGAGGTGAGCTATGCCAACCTCGCCGTCAATGAAATCCGCCAGCACATGACGCAGATGCGCCAAGGCGATCTGATTCTCAATGGCAGTATCGCCGACAACATTTCCCTGTTCAGCGCCAATGCCGATCACAACCGTATCAACCAGCTCCTCAAGGACGTCGGGTTGCTGGCGGATGTCATGCAGTTACCCATGCGGACACAAACGGTGATCAGCGATTCGATCGCCAATATATCCGCCGGTCAGCGCCAACGCCTGCTACTGGCTCGGGCGCTCTATCAGGATGCGGAACTGCTGTTGCTTGATGAACCCACCTCCAATCTCGATCCGCAATCAGTCGGGCAGATCGCCGACCTGCTGTTGAGCCTGGAGCGGACACTCATTGTCATCACTCATGACCACTCCCTCGCCTCGCGATTTGATTGCAGCTTCCAGTTGCTCGACGGACGCCTCATTGCGCGCGAGTCGCGCCAGAGATCCCACGTATGAGGGCAGGCGTCATACACAAGGTGCTGGGACTGAGCCTGCTGCTGATGCCCTGGCTGGCACCAGCCGGCGAGATGTTGTCCGCGGTCAGGGACGCGCTGGCTCATGACGCCGAACTGGCGGCCTCCGGCAGCGAGCTGGACATGGCCCGCCAGGAGATTCCCAAGGCCAGAGCCGCCCTGCTGCCGCGGCTGGACGGCGGCTGGGGAAGAACCTACAACCGCCAGCAAACGGATAACGCTCCCACAATGAGCTACTGGCAGAACGGCTGGATGATCACGCTCAATCAGCCAGTGTTCGATTGGGAGCGTTGGGTAGATCTCAAGCAGGCTGGAATGTCGAGCACTTTGGCGGAGCTCGAATTCGCCAGCGCCAGGCAAGACCTGATGCTGCGCAGCGCGACTGCCTACATGGACATGCTCGTGGCGTCGCAAAGAGTGTCCCGTGCCGCCGACTATCTGCGCGCGGTGTCGGAGCAGCGCGCCTTGGCATTGAGACTGCAGGCCGGCGGCGAAGCGACGGTCATCGACGTGCAGGAGGCCACCTCGCGCCTGAGCGAGGCACAACTGCAACTACAGGATGCGGAGCGCGAACTGGACTCCAGTCGTAGTGTCGTGGCGACGCTGATTGGGCGAGACATCGAACCGCCCAGAACATTGCCTGCGGGCAAGCCCAAGCTCTGGCTGAGGGCATCCGAGGTCGACCGCTGGGTGCGTCAGGCGCAATCCCACAGCTTCCCCGTCCAGCTCGCTCAACTGCAGGCCCGCATAGCCGATGGCGAGGTGGAGAAAGCCCGCGCGCAGCGTTATCCCGTGGTCAACTTGAGCGCCAGTCACTCACCCTCGGGCGCCGCTTCAGGCTACTCGGAACCCACCACGACCAACACCGCCATGCTGACCATTTCCGCACCGATCTTTACCGGCGGAGAGAATCGGGCGCGGATTCGCCAAGCCTCCGCTGGTGAAGAGAAAGCGCAGAACACCCTGTTGGCGGCCACCCGCAAATCAGGTGCGGATGCACGCGAGTGGTACCAACGCTTCAACTGGGCACGAGACCGCAGCACCGCGCTGGAAGACATCATCCGTGGCAATCAGGCCGCACTGGAGTCCACCCGAATGGGCTTCAAGGTTGGCAGCCGGACCAACCTGGACGTGCTGAGGGCTCAGGAAGCGGTCTTCACCAGCCGCTCGGAGCAGACCAAGGCGGTCTATGACATGCTTTCCGCCTTTTTGGCGCTCAAAGCCGAAATCGCCGGGCTGACCCTGGACGACATTCAGATCATCGACAGCTGGTTGAGCGCCCATGACCAATAGGCGCGAGCGTGTAAGACTCAGGTGGCGCGATCAGATCCTGCTCAGAATGCCGGCCGGTTGGCTGGTGCCACTGGCAGTCACATTATGGAGCTGCCGAAGCCTGTTCAATTCCGGCGTTCGCTGGGATGGTCGGTTGCGTTACGAATGGGGGCGCGACAGCGAATGCCTGACTCAGGGCAATGTCTGGCGCACCATGGCCAGCGGTGAGTTGGAGACCCTGATTGACCGGCGCATGCATTTAGGTCGCTTGTCGGGGCTCGGCGGCTATTGTCCGGAGCTGGAGGCCACCGCTCAGGAATTGGCCGACACGGTTGCTGCAATTCGCCATGACAACCCCAAACGGCCGATTATCATCTCGCCTTTTCACTACGTATCCGAATACGCCAACATCTATGTAGTCGACGCGCTACGGGCGAAACTGAACATGGCCGAGCTAGCGGTCGTGTCAGGCAGCCCGCGCCAGGCTTATGGAAATCGGGAGGATATATTGATTCCCGGTTTGCGACTGCTGCACACCTACGATGAGGAAAAACGCTCGGCGTTAGGCCTGCGGCTGATGCGTGCACTACGACAGGAAAAGATAGCCGTCCTTTTCAGCGATGTACCGCCTTATATGATGCAGCGCTTCCCGATGGAAACGGTGGAAGTGTCCATCCAGGGTCGGCCGGCACGTTTACACCGCGGCGTATTTACCATCGGCAGCCACGCCGATGCCTTGCTGGTGAACTTCCATTTGACCTTTTCAAAGGGCCATTTCGGCCACCGGATTTTCCCGCCTGTAGAACTGGCATGGGAAAATGCACCACAGCAGGTGGCAAACCATATCGAACTGGCCTATCACGCTGCGTATCCGAACTGGATTCTCGCCGACCATCCATCCCGCTACGGCTTCTCACCAACTAAATAAAAGCCGCCAAATTTCTGAAATTAACATTAATCCGGCAGCGGCTGACAGGAAATAAGCCCCACCAATAGTTAGCCCTACAGAACTTTCCGGCACTCGCCCTACCACTGTTAGAATATCCTCTATTTCGCGAGAAAACCTCCTAACCTTTAGCAGCCCAATCGGACAGAACTATTTTTCGCACTCTGCATTAATACGATACTTGCCAGCAACACCACCTTTCGACGGCTAGTTGCCCGTATCTTTTAATCCCACAGAGGCTCGAAAACATGATCCGAAAGATGACGCTCGAGCGGCTACTGAAGCTGATTCGCGTTGCAGGTGTATTGACCATCCCGCTGTGCAGCCCATATTCCATGGCCGCATTCAACTGCAACTTCAATGGAACGGGTGTTGAAACCTTCAACTTCCCCAGTCCAATTTCGGTCCCCAGAGATAACACGTCCGCTTTAGTCCCGCTTTCTGGGTGGGTCATGGGGGCGGCCACCCAAAATACTTACACCTGCACAGCCAGTAATAATACTCAGGTTGGCATCGGCCTGAAATTCCCGACTTTCAGCCAAGCCGGTTCGTACAGCGAGAACGGCTTGACTTATAAAGTTCTTCAAACCGCAACACCTGGCGTGGGAATCATTTACGGATTGCGCTACTACACCACTGGCCCAGGCTGTGAGGGAGCGATTGATGGCTCTGCCGGCATGCAAGGCTGGTATCCCTGGGTGGCCGCGTCCGGAACGATCCCCTACAGCAACCGTTACTGCTATACCAGTGGCACCGGGGACTACACCTTCGGCATGCAAGTACAGGCGCGGTTGATCAAAACAGGCAAGATCGCCGCCGGCATGTTGCAAGGTTTCACCCTGACCAACACCGCGCTACAGGTGGATGGCGCGTTCTCCACCGGGACAGGTAGCACCAACTACAACATCGGTCCCGTGCAGTTTCAGGCATTGGGCTGCAGCGCCGAGGGCGGCAATATCACGTTGCCCACCATCAATAAATCGGTGTTCGCCTCAGCTACCAGCGTACAGACGACCCCTTTCCAGTTCGTACTACGGAACTGCCCTGCAGGCATGAACGCCATCCAATACCAGTTGGACTCCATCATGCCGGTCATCAGCGCGACCGACGGCACCTTCCAGAACGCCACCGGGGCGGACATGGCCAAGGGGGTAGGCCTGCGCATCACCAATGAGACCAACACCGCGCCCATTCGCTTAGGCGACTCCAGTTATGTGGTGTCCGACTACAGTCCTGCTGCGGGGAATTCGAGCCTGCCGATCAAGATGAACGTGTCGTACTTCCGCACCGGCACTGCCGCACAAGTGTTGGGTGGAAAGGTTAGTGGCACGGCGCAGCTGACGGTTTTCTATCTTTAGTGGCTGCGGATACCGAAAAAGGCACCTGCAGGTGCCTTTTTCTGGATGACGGGGTCTCCCCGGTGAGAAATGAACAGCGCCATGTCGCATTGTTGTGGGGATGAACTGGCTCCAAGGCCAGGAGTGGTATCATGATCGGCTGGCGATTGCCGGATCCAGGTCGCCAAGCCTGGTTAGCGCTTCTCAAGGAGACATCGATGAAATACCTCACCCCCGAACAAATGGCCAAGCCGCGCAAGCGCCGCCTGCTGAAAAAACTGCGCCTGGGCGAGTTCCAGGAGTTCGGCTTCAGCCTGGAAGTGAACTACAGCGGCGACCTGGACGACGTGCTTGACCAGTGGATCGCTTTCGTCGAGTCCGAGGGCTGGGTCTTCGTCGGCGGCGCCACTGAAGACGGTGAGTTCACAGGCTACCTGTGCCTGAACGCCGTTGGCAGCCTGACCGAAGCCGATCGCGAAACCACTCGCCTGTGGCTGGAGAAACAGTCCTGGGCGAAGTCCTTCGAGCTGGGCGAATTGAGCGACTGCTGGCACGGCCTGTTCGAGTAATACCCGCACAAATAGAAACGTGGGCAAGCCTCCCAGGCTGGCCCACGATTTCGCCCCGACGTATTCGTCAGATAGCCATCTGCCCCTCCACCTCCTGCAGCTTGCGTCGAGCCAACGCCAGGTTGGCCTTCACCTTGTCCAGCACGTAGTACATGAACACGCCTTCGTGCTTCGCCATCGGGCGGATGATGTGGTACTGGCGGCCGAGGGTGATGAGGATGTCCTCGATTACGTCGTTGAGCGCCAGGGACTTCATGGTCTTGAGCTTGGCACGGACCACTTCTGTGTTACCCGCCGCGGCCAGTTCCAGATCCACGCCCCCCCCCGCCTGTCCGAGCAGCATGCCGCTCTTGGCATCCACCACGGCAGACGCCAAGGCACCATCCAGGTTCAGCAGTTCGTCCAGCGATTGTTGCAGTGCTGCCATAGCGATAACTCCTTGAGTGCGCGTCCTGTTATCGGGCTCCGCAGCCGCGCGCGCCGCGAAGCCTGTTGTCTCAGCCGGCCAGCGACAGATCTGCCAACCGTGTTGCGGTTCGCTTTGCCTGGTAGAGCACCTGCCCCAGCATCTCCTCGCGGTCGGCAACCAGGTTGAGGATCATCGGGTGGCTCGGGTGCGGGATGTCGACGATGACGATGTAGCCTTCGCTCGCCTCGACTATCACGTTCTGGTGCGGCCCGACTTCGCTCTCCTGGCCAACCATGGCACCGAGAGCAGAGATCGAGCAGGCCATCGCTGCCAGCTTGGAAACCTCCAGCCCCTTGCCGGCGCGGGAGGCCACTTCGAAACCATCGGTGGTGGCAATCACCGCCGCGCTCAACCTGCCCAGGCTGGCGCCGAGTTCGTCCAGCGCCAGTTCGGCGTCGTGACGCAGTCGTTCCGGCAGGCTCGTCAGGGCATGTTCCATGGTCGACTCCAATCTGTGGCGAACTTCAGGCCTCAGGCCGCCGTGCATTCCAGTTGCAGCAGGAGCAGATCGAGCAGTAGACGCACCTGCTCCGCTTCGCGCACGTCCACTTCCACCACCGGGAAGCTGTGCCCGGTTTGCGCCAGGGCGGCGGCGTAGTCGTCCAGGCCGGGACTGGGATTGCCCGGTAGTCGGCCGACGCCGATTACGCAGGGCGCGCTGGCGATGCAATCGGCAAATCCGTCCAGGTAAACCCGCAAGTCGCCCAGCGGATCGGGGCGCGAGTTGTCGATGAGGATCACCAGTCCCAGCGCTCCGCGTGCGAGAATCCCCCACATGAAGGCGAAGCGTGCCTGGCCGGGAGTGCCGTAGAGGCGCAGGCGCTCGTCCGGGCCGAGCACCACTTCGCCGTAATCCAGGCCGACAGTCGTGCGCGCCTTGTCCAGGCTGGGGTCGTTGTTCTGCACATCGGTGCTGACCGGTTCGATATCGCTGATGGCGGCGATGGCGGTGGTCTTGCCGGCACCCATGGTGCCGGTGAAGAGGATCTTGTATTCCCTCATCGGCCGTCCTCCGCAGCACTGCCCAGACCAAGGTGGCGACGGATGCGAGCCAGCAGGCCGACGGGTGCAGTGGTTTGCGACGGAGATGCTACCGGAGCCTCACTGCGTTGAAGCATTTCCTGGGTGGCCATTACACGGACGAAATTTTCCGCCACCTGATGCGGAACGCCGGAACGCTCGCACAACTCATCCAGGCTCATGGCTCGAGCGCAGAGCAGCGTGGCCAGTCGCACGTAGCGATGATCACCCTTGAGCAGAGAGGCCGCCGGCCAGTGCTTCAGACGCAACGCTTCGCCGGGAATCTCCATTGGCCGATGGCCAATGGCACGGGCCGCACGCTCCAGACAGTCGAAGACTTCGCTGGCGCGCAGCGGCCAGTGCACCCAGAAGGGTTCGCCATCGGCGGTGCGCAATTGCACACGTGGCTCTCCCTCCTCGCCCTCCACCAGCAGGTCGGCCGGACCTTCGACATAGGCCCAGTGCGCCAGTGTTCGGCCGCTGAGCAAACCGACAATGGACTTGAACACCACCTGATCTCGCAGTGCCATCCGGGCGAACCCGTAGGTGTACTGAACTGGCTGATTCATCGGCGCGCTCCCTTGGGCCAACAAACACCATCAACCTGCACGGGTTGATCAGGAGGCTCACCGGGACGTTTGGGGATGCCGAGCACAAGCTCGCAGAGGGCACGGACGAACGTCCGGCCTGCTTGGCAACCCCGCGGTCATGGCCCTTGCGGGCTGTAGATCGGTGGCTTTGCGTCCCTGGCTTTCGCACAGGTTTGCCCTAGTCAATTGAGTCTCAGCGTAGTACGTCGCTTTCATTCGCCAAGGCGAAAAAACGTGACACACCTCACACAAATACCGGAAATATCACCGGAACAACTTCGCAATATTCGTAGGCATATTCCGATGCAAAAGAGGGCGGAGCACTCCCCCTTCAGCTAGGATTTCACCCAGCGGCGCCCTACCGGCACGGGCCCGCCGAACCTCCACAACAGGCCGGAGCTCACTGCCCAGAGACGCCATGCTAGAGCGCCAGCGGTTCCAGAACATCCTCAGCCTGGGCCTGCCGATCATCGGCGGGATGCTCAGCCAGAGCCTGCTCAACCTGGTGGATGCGGCCATGGTCGGCCACCTGGGGGAAAAATCCCTGGCCGGGGTCGGCATCGGCAGCTACGCCAACTTCGTCGCCATTTCCCTGGTGATGGGCCTGGGTGCCGGCGTACAGGCGCTGGTGGCACGCCGACGGGGTGAAGGCCGCAGCGACGAGCTGGCCGCGCCGCTGAACTGCGGGCTGCTGGTGGCCCTGGGTCTGTCGCTGCCGATCACGCTGATCTGCCTGCTGTTCGCCGAACCCATCGTCCGCGCCTTGTCCAACGACCCCGAAGTGCTGGCGGTGGGCATCCCCTACTTCGAGTGGCGCGCGCTGTCGGTGCTCGCCGTAGGCCTGAACTTCTCCTTCCGCGGCTACTGGAATGGCACCCGGCGCTCGGGCATGTACATGCGCACGCTCGTGGTGATGCACCTGGCCAACGCGGCGATCAGCTACAGCTTGATCCACGGCCTGTTCGGCCTGCCGCAAATGGGCGCCGTGGGCAGCGGCCTGGGCACCACACTGGCGCTCTACATCGGCTCGCTGATCTACGCCTGGATCACCTGGCGCGACGCCCGTATCCAGGGTTTCCACCCGCGACTGCCAAGCGAACGGGACGTCCGCACCATGCTGCGCCTGTCGCTGCCCAACTCGCTGCAGCAGTTCTTCTTCGCTGCCGGCATCACCCTGCTGTTCTGGATCATCGCCCAGGTCGGCACCCGCGAACTGGCGGTAGCCCACGTACTGATCAACCTGGCGCTGTTCCTGATCCTGCCCGGCGTCGGCCTGGGGATGGCGGCGACCACCCTGGTCAGCCAGAGCATGGGCGAGCGTGATTTCGACAGCGCGCACCGCTGGGGCTGGGACGTGGTGAAAGTGGCGGCCTGCGGACTGGCGCTGCTGGGCGCTCCATTCTGGATTTTTCCCGAGGCCATCCTGCGGCTGTTCGTCAGCGATCCTGCGTTGATCGAACTGGGCCGCGTACCGCTGATGCTGACCGGCATGGGCATGGTGATCGACGCCACGGCGTTGGTGCTGACCCAGGCGCTGCTCGGCGCGGGTGCTGTGCGCACGGTGATGGCGGTCAGCCTGGGCAACCAGTGGCTGTTCTTCCTGCCGCTGGCCTACCTGGTCGGCCCGGTGCTGGGCGGCGGGTTGCTGGCAATCTGGAGCATGCAGATTCTGCAGCGCGGGCTCGCCTCGGCGATCTTCGCGGTGATGTGGCAGAAACGCCAGTGGACGCAAATCGAACTCTAGCGCTCACGCCCTCAGGAGCTAGGCTTGCAGGCAAAAGGAGGACGAACGATGGATGAGCAACAGAACAAGCCGCCGACCTTCTGGCAGATGCTGCACAGCGTGCTGGCAGCGGCCTTCGGCGTGCAGAGCGGGCGCAACCGCGCGCGCGACTTCACCCACGGCAAGCCCAGTCATTTCATCGCCATGGGCATTCTCTTCACGCTGGTCTTCGTGCTTCTGCTCTATGGGCTGGTGCAGTTGGTGCTGCATTTCGCCGGGCTGTAGAAAAGCAGGCTGAGAGATGAGGTACCGGGCGGGCCGCAGGACGGCCCGCCGGCACCGCTGTCACTGGTGGCTGACCCAGAACACAGCGGTCGCGACCACCAGCAGGATCAGGATGAATGCGGCGCGGGCATCGACGACGCTGTCGCTGGTCTTGTGGGACGTTTCTTCGCTCATGCTTCCCCCATCTTCTCGTTATTGGCTGAAGGACCACAGGCAAGAGTTAAGACCAGCTCCGCCCTCCCCTCAAGGCAGCTTTCCTTTCCGCCGGGCCGCCAAAGCCGTTAGTCTGCGGTTTCGACACGATCCCGTCACAAGAACAAGCAAGTGGATAAGGAAGGACCATGCACGTGGACTCACTGCAAGACACTGTCGCGCCGGAAGGCGTCTGCTACGGCTGCGGCGGCAGCAACCCACACGGACTGCACATCAAGAGCCGCTGGCACGAGGACGGCGTCCACGTCGTCGCCGAGCACCTGCCCGACGCCAAGTACTGCGGCTGGCCGGAACTGGTCTACGGCGGCCTGATCGCCATGCTGGTGGACTGCCATTCCAACTGGACCGCGATGGCCTACCACTATCGCGCCGAAGGCCGCGAGCCAGGCAGCCTGCCGCGCATCGATTGCGTCACCGGCAACCTGGGCGTGAAGTACATCAAGCCGACGCCCATGGGCGTGCCGCTGACCCTCAAGGCCTACGTCGAAGGCGACGTCGGCCGCAAGAGCCGGATCATCTGCGAAGTCTATGCCGGCGACGTGCTGACTTGCGTCGGCGATTCGATCTTCGTCCGCGTCGACACCTCACAACTGCGCGATGCCGCCCACGGGCGCGAGGCCTGATCGACTCCTGTTGCGCCGCCGCCAATCCACAGGCGAAGCGGCGCAAGCGCAGCGCAGGCGCCCCGTTTCAAGCCCCCGTCCCGCCTGCGCTTCAAGCCTGGCGCGGCTTAGATCTGAAAGTTCTCGCCATATACTCAAACATCACTTTTGCGCATATTCCCGAACTGGTATCGTGCGCCCCACTCCGCGTGGAGCGCGTTGCCGTGCGCGCTAGGAAACGCAGTACGCCCTGAGCGCTATAGCCTGACAGCAGGATGATTCATGTACGTATATGACGAATACGATCAAAGGATCGTAGAGGATCGCGTCAAGCAGTTCCGCGATCAGACCCACCGTTACCTGGCGGGCGAACTGACCGGCGAGGAATTCCGCCCGCTGCGTCTGCAGAATGGCCTGTACATCCAGCGCTATGCGCCCATGCTGCGGGTAGCTGTGCCGTACGGCCTGCTGTCCTCGACGCAGGTTCGCAAGCTGGCGCAGATCGCCCGCGATTACGACAAGGGCTACGCGCACATCAGCACCCGCCAGAACGTCCAGTACAACTGGCCGGAACTGGAAGACGTGCCGGAAATCCTTGCCGAACTGGCCACCGTGCAGATGCACGCGATCCAGACCAGCGGCAACTGCATCCGCAACACCACCACCGACCAGTTCGCCGGGGTCGCCCGTGACGAACTCGTTGACCCGCGCCCCTGGTGCGAGATCATCCGTCAGTGGTCGACCTTCCACCCCGAATTCGCCCACCTGCCGCGCAAGTTCAAGATCGCCGTCAACGGCGCCGTGAGCGACCGTGCCGCCATCGAAGTGCACGACATCGGCCTGGAAGCGGTGCAGAACGAAGCTGGCGAGCTGGGCTTCCGCGTCTCCGTCGGCGGCGGCCTGGGCCGTACTCCGATCGTCGGCAGCTTCATCAATGAATTCCTGCCGTGGCAGCACCTGCTGTCGTACCTGGACGCCATCCTGCGCGTATACAACCGCTATGGCCGTCGGGACAACAAGTACAAGGCGCGCATCAAGATCCTGGTTAAAGCGCTGACTCCGGAAGTCTTCGCCCAGAGGGTCGATGCCGAGTGGGCGAACCTGAAGGACGGCCCCAGCACCCTGACCGACGCCGAGTTGCAGCGCGTAGCCGCTCACTTCGTCGATCCGGCCTACCAGGCCCTGGAAGACCAGGATGCCGCCCTCGCCCAGCTGGACGCCGAGAACCCCGGCTTCGCCCGCTGGCGCACCCGCAACACCTTCGCCCACAAGAAGCCCGGCTACGTCGCCGTGACCCTGTCGCTCAAGCCTACCGGCGTAGCGCCTGGCGACATCACCGACAAGCAGCTGGACGTGGTCGCCGACCTGGCCGACCGCTACAGCTTCGGCGAAGTACGCAACAGCCATAACCAGAACATCATCCTCGCCGATGTCGAGCAGGCGCAGTTGTTCACCCTCTGGGGCGAACTGCGCGAGAACGGTTTCGCTACCCCGAACGTGGGCCTGCTGACCGACCTCATCTGCTGCCCGGGCGGTGATTTCTGCTCCCTGGCCAACGCCAAGTCGATCCCGGTGGCCGAAGCCATCCAGCGTCGCTTCGACGACCTGGACTACCTGTTCGACATTGGCGACCTCGACCTGAACATCTCCGGTTGCATGAACGCCTGCGGCCACCACCACGTGGGCCACATCGGCATCCTCGGCGTGGACAAGAAGGGTGAGGAGTTCTACCAGGTCTCCCTCGGCGGCAGCGCCAGCCGCGAGGCGAGCCTTGCGCAGATCCTCGGCCCGTCGTTCGCCCAGGAGCAGATGGCCGACGTGATCGAGAAGATCATCAACGTCTACGTGGAACAGCGCACCGAAGAGGAACGTTTCCTCGATACCTACCGTCGCATCGGCATCGATCCCTTCAAGGAGCGCGTATATGCAGCGAATCATTAAGAACCGCGAGGTCGTCGACGACCGCTGGCACCTGCTGCCCAAGGACGCGACCCTCGAGACCGTGCCCAACTGCGACGACGTGATCATCCCGCTGAACCTGTGGCTGGAACACGGCCCTGCGCTGCGCGGCCGTGATGGCGGCCTGGGCGTGTGGCTGGATGCGGACGAAGAGCCCGAGGCCATCGCCGGTGATATGGACAAGTTCCAGGTGATCGCCGTGAACTTCCCGGCTTTCACCGACGGCCGCGGCTTCAGCACCGCGCGCCTGCTGCGCGAGCGCTTCGGCTACAAGGGCGAGGTACGCGCCATCGGCGACGTGCTGCGTGACCAGTTGTTCTTCATGCAGAGCTGCGGTTTCGACGCCTACGCCATCCGCGCCGACCGCGATCCGCAAGCGGCGCTGGCTGGCCTGGACGACTTCTCCGAGGTCTACCAGACCTCGGTGACCCAGCCGCAACCGCTGTTCCGTCGCCGCCAGCTCGCCTGATCCGGCCGATATGAAAAAGCCCCGCATCGCGGGGCTTTTTCTTTGGCTTTTCGTAGGAGCGAGCTTGCTCGCGAACAGAGTTACCTGCGGCCTCGGAGTCAAGCGGGTTCGCGAGCAAGCTCGCTCCTACATAGTGCAGCCCAGCGCGACGGATCAGGCCCGCACACTCTCCCAGGCAATCTGCGCCAACTGATCCCGGCAATCGATCAGGTCCACCTTCGTCCGCCCGGCCAGCCAATTGCGCGCGTAGTCCTGGCTCGGACCAATCACCACCGAATTGAACAATTCCGGCGCGAGCGCCTTGAATGCGCCAGCCTTGCGGTGCTCGGAAAGCAGCCCGGCGATGCGCCGCCCCTGCTCGCGGTTGGCCTCGCGCAACGCCTCGCCCACCTCTCCCGCCTCGACACGACCACGACTGTGCAGGATGAAACGTGCCCAGTCCGGGTTGGCCGCCACCCAATCGACGTAGCAGGTGACGAACAGCTTCACGCAGGCCTCGGCGCTCATGCCCTCCTCGATCCCAGCGTCCAGCAGCGCCGCGTACTGGCCAACGCCCGTGAGGTACAGCGCGCCGATGATCCGTTCCTTGTTGCCGTAATGGTGGTAGAGGCTGCCGATGCTGGCGCCGGAGCGATCGCGGATCATCTCGATGGTGGTGGCGTCCACGCCGGATTCACTGAAGCAGGCCAGCGCAGCCTGGAGGATGTCGTCTTTGCGGGAAGGTCGGGCCATGGGGTTCCTGTTGGAAAAGCCGTTCGAACATAATTCTAGAATATTTTTCTAGAATTAATTTCTAGTCTTCGTATACTGCCTGGGCGCGCATCCATCTTCAATCCGCTTTTCCCCGGAGTTGCCATGAGTCAGATGATGCAAATGTACCAGCAGGCCGGCCCCGCGCAGTTCAGCGCCATGATCGGCCAGGTCGCCCCCTACTTCGCCAGCATCGCCCCGCAGTTCGTCGAACTGCGCCCAGGCTACGCGGAAGTGACCTTCCCCAAGCGCCGCGAAGTGCTCAACCACATCGGCACCGTGCACGCCATCGCCCTGTGCAATGCCGCCGAGCTGGCTGCCGGGACCATGACTGACGTATCCATCCCCAAGGGTCGCCGCTGGATTCCCCGCGGCATGACCGTGGAGTACCTGGCCAAGGCCGAGGGTGACGTCCGTGCCGTAGCCGATGGCCGCGCGATCGACTGGACCCAGGAGGGCGACGTCATCGTCCCAGTGCTCGCCTACGTTGGCGAGAAGAAGGTCTTCCGCGCCGACATCACCATGTACATCAGCCAGGCCTGAGGGACCGCGCCATGATCACACCGCTCCCCCGCCCACTGGACAACGGCAACGGCCACAGCCTCTCCAGCCACTGGTACTACCCGCCCGGCGAAGCCCGCGGAGCGGTGCTGATCGTCCCCGCGATGGGCGTCGAGCAGCGCTTCTACACAGCCTTCGCCAACTGGCTGGCCGCGCGCGGCTACCTGACCGTGACTTTCGACTACGCAGGCATGGGCAAGTCCCGAACCGGCCATCTGCGCGACCTGGATATCGACATCCTGGCCTGGGGCAACCACGACTGCAGCGCGATGCTCGACGCGGTGGCCGAGGCCGCCGGCGACCTGCCGGTGTTCTGGATCGGTCACAGCCTGGGCGGGCAGATACTGCCCTTCGTGCGTGGCACCGAGCGCATCCACCGCGCCTTCACCATCGCCACCGGCAGCGGCTACTGGCGTGAGAACACCAAGGGACTGCGGCACAAGGCCTGGCTGCTCTGGTATCTGCTGGCGCCGACGATCACGCCACTGCTGGGCTACTTCCCGGGCAAACGCCTGGGCGTGGTCGGCGACCTGCCGCGCGGAGTGATCGAGCAATGGCGCCGCTGGTGCCTGAACCCCGAGTACTCGGTGGGCGCGGAAGGCGGCGCGGTGCGCGAGGCCTATTCATCGGTCAGCACGCCCATCACCTCCATCTCGTTCACCGACGACGAGATGATGTCCGGGCGCAACACCGAATCGCTGCACGGCTTCTACCGGAGTTCGCCGAAAACGCTGAAGAGAGTCGCGCCGGAAGACATCGGCGTGAAGCGCATCGGCCATTTCGGCTTCTTCCGTAGCCAGTTTGCCGATTCATTGTGGGCGGATTACCTGCTGCCGGACCTGGGGTGACCCCCAGGCCCAGCCAGGGCATCAATCGAGGGTCACCAGCACCCGCCCAACCAGCTTGCCGGCCAGAATCTGGTGAATGGCGGCCGGCAGGTCGTCGAGCTTGACCTCGCGCACTGCCGCTTCGAGGTTGTCGAGCTTCCATTGCAGGGACAGCTTGTCCCACATGGAAGCCTTGACCACCAGCGGCAGTTCCACCGAGTCCACGCCCAGCAGGTTCACGCCGCGCAGGATGAAGGGCAGCACGGTGGCCTTGAAGGCGGCACCCGCGGTCAGGCCGCAGCAGGCGACGCTGCCGCCGTACTGCAGCGACTTGACCACGTTGAACAGGATGTCGCCGCCCACGGTGTCCACCGCACCGGCCCACTGCTCGCGCAGCAGCGGCTTGTCGACGCCATCGGAGACGGTGGCGCGGTCGAGGATCTGCCGCGCGCCGAGACGGTTCAGCAGCTCGGCCTGCTCCAGCTTGCCGGTGGCGGCAGCTACGGTGTAGCCCAGTTGCGCCAGCAGCATCACCGCGATGCTGCCCACGCCACCGGTGGCTCCAGTGACCAGGATCGGCCCGGCGGACGGCGTGACGCCGGCGCGCTCCAGCTTGTCAACGCACAGCGCGGCGGTCAGGCCGGCGGTACCGAGGATCATCGATTCGCGCAGCGAAAGGCCCTGTGGGCGCTTGATCAGCCAGGCCGCGGGTACGCGGATGTACTGGCCGAAACCGCCCGGCGTGTTCATGCCCAGGTCGTAGCCGGTGACGATGACTTCATCGCCCACAGCGAATTCGCCCACGGAGGATTCTTCCACCACACCAGCGGCATCGATGCCGGGCGTGTGCGGGTATTTGCGGGTGACGCCGCGGTTACCGCTGGCAGACAGCGCATCCTTGTAGTTGAGCGAGGAATACTTCACCCGTACCAGCACTTCACCCGCCGGCAGATCGGCAACCTGCCGCTCGGCCACCTGCAGGTCATACACGCCATGCGCGCTCTCCGTGACCCACAACGCCTTGAATGCACTCATCTCGACCCTCCTCTTTCGAATTCGATAAACGGGCGCGATCCCGGCGCCCGACGCACAATCATTGCCAGAAGAGTCACTGCCAGAAGCGGCTGCGACCCAGGCGGTCCCACCAGGTCACCAGTACGCGATCGATCACGCCGCTGACGCCGACGCCGAAGCGCTCCTGGATGGACTTCTTCTGCACGTAGCTGAGCTGGTAGACATCCGCCTCGCGGGCACGTTCGGCCAGGTATTCGTCACTGGTCTTGAGTTCGTCGACCAGTTTCTTGCCCAGCGCCGCCTGGCCCAGCCAGACCTCGCCGGTGGCAATTTCGTCGATGGCCAGCTGCGGGCGGTAGTGGACGACGAAGCGCTTGAACAGCTCGTGGGTGGTTTCCAGGTCTTCCTGGAACTTCTCCCGACCCTTCTCGGTGTTCTCGCCGAATACGGTCAGGGTGCGCTTGTACTCGCCGGCAGTGAGCACCTCGAAATCGATGTCGTGCTTCTTCAGCAGGCGGTTGACGTTGGGCAACTGCGCCACCACGCCAATGGAACCGAGAATGGCGAAGGGCGCGGAGAGGATGCGCTCGCCGATACAGGCCATCATGTAGCCGCCGCTGGCGGCGACCTTGTCGACGCAGACGGTCAGCGGTACGCCAGCCTGGCGAATGCGCGCCAGCTGGGACGCGGCCAGGCCATAGCCGTGGACCATCCCGCCGCCGCTTTCCAGGCGCAGCACCACTTCGTCGCGCGGGGTCGCGAGGGTCAGCAGTGCGGTGACTTCATGACGCAGCTGCTCGGTGGCCGAAGCCTTGATGTCGCCGTCGAAATCGAGCACGTAGACGCGATTCTTCTCGCCGCCCTTCTTCTTTTTCGCGTCCTTCAGCGTTTTCGCCTCGGACTTGCGCAGGGCCTTGAGCTTGGCTTTCTCCAGCACGCTGTGCTGCAGGCGCTCGCGCAGTTCTTTGTAGAAGTCGTTGAGCTTGTGCACCTCCAGGTGTCCGCTGCCGCCACGACGGCCACGGCCGCGCAATGCGGCGATCACCACCAGGACGATGACGATGGCCACCACCACGGTGAAGGTCTTGGCCAGGAAACCCGCGTAATCCGCTAGAAACTCCACTCACATCCCCTTTTACAATTCTGTTCGCGCACGCGTGACAAGCGCAGTGAATCCCGCAAGCATACCCACGCCGCAGGCCCGCCACCAGCGCTGGCAAACCGCTGTATCAGTCCAGCGAATGCCATTCAAACAAGCGTATGTTTTTTCGTTGACAGCCCCAGGTGATCCTCATAACCTCGCCGGAACTTTCAGCCCTGCCGGGATACTGCGCGTGGGAAGCATCTACCTGATTCGACATGGCCAGGCTTCATTCGGTGCCGACGACTACGATGTGCTCTCGGCCACCGGAGTGCGCCAGGCGGAAATCCTCGGCGAACACCTAGCCAGCCTCGGCCTGCGCTTCGACCGCTGTGTTGCCGGCGACCTGCGCCGCCAGCGCCACACCGCCGAAGCGGTGATGGGTCGGCTGAACGAAGCCGGGATCGCCACCCCGACTCTGGAAATCGATTCCGCTTTCAACGAATTCGAAGCCGACGCGGTGATCCGCGCGCACCTGCCGGATCTGCTGGAGATCGAACCGCAGGCGCTGCACATCCTGCGCAACGCCGCCGACCACCGCGCCGAGTTCCAGCGCCTGTTCTCCACCGTGATCGCCCGCTGGGTTTCCGGCGAGCACGACAAGGACGGCCTGGTCAGCTGGGCCGAGTTCCTCGACACCGTGCACGGCGGCCTCAAGCGCCTGCTGGAGTCCGCCAGCGGCAAGGACAACATCGGCGTGTTTACCTCCGGCGGCACCATCACCGCGGTGCTCCAGCAGGTGACCGGCATTCCGGCGCTGAACGCCTTCGAGCTCAACTGGCAGATCGTCAACACTTCGCTCAACCGCCTGAAGTTCCGCGGCAGCGAAGTGGCCCTGGCTTCCTTCAACAGTCACGTGCATCTGGAACTGTTGAGGGCGCCGGAACTCATCACCTATCGTTGAGTACCGGCCCAATGCGGCGCCGAGCGCCGCGCGAGAAAACCTAGAAAAGGAATAGAACCATGAGTGTTGCTGACATCGTTTCCACCATGAAGAGCAAGTTCAACGCCAGCGCGGCCGCCGGCCTGGATCTGGTGTTCCAGTTCAACATCGAAGACGGCGACAACCACTACCTGGTCGTCAAGGATGGCACCTGCGAAGTCGTACAGGGCGACGCCGAGTCCCCCAACGTCACCCTGATCATGGACAGCGAGACCCTCAAGGGCATCACCAGCGGCGAAACCGACGGCATGCAAGCCTTCATGGCTGGCAAGCTGCGCGCCGAAGGCGACATGATGCTGGCGATGAAGCTGGGCGAACTGTTCCCGGTCTGATCCGAGAAAGCCTGCCCGCGCAGCACGAAAAACCGGAGTCCATGGCTCCGGTTTTTTTATGCTCGCGCGCCGCTGCAAGGCTCGGATCAGGCAGCCTGATCGGGGTCCAACACGAACGCCAATAACGGCTTTGCGTGCTTGTGACGGATCAGGCCGGACATTAGATTAGCCAATGATCACCCGGCGCCATCATTGCTTTGCCTGATCCTGCCACGACTCATCAGGCACCAGCAGAGGCCGCCTTGCGCGCCATCCTTGCCCGCCGCCTTCGCTGCGGTGCGATGACCAGTACAAGCCAAGTACAAGAAGGGACCAGCATGTCGTTGACCGACCAGACCATCCGCTCCCGCGAAGGTGAAGAACTCGATGCCGCCGTGATCGACGGCTACCTCAAGGACCACATCCCCGGCCTGCAGGGTCAGCCGCGCATCAGCCAGTTCCCCGGCGGCGCCTCGAACCTGACCTATCTGATCCAGTACGACAACCAGGAACTGGTCCTACGCCGCCCGCCTTTCGGCAAGAAGGCCAAGTCCGCCCACGACATGGGCCGCGAATTCCGCATCCTGAACCAGCTCAAGGATGGCTTCCCCTACTGCCCCAAGGCGTACGCCTACTGCACCGACGAATCGGTGATTGGCGCCGAGTTCTACGTCATGGAGCGGGTCAACGGCATCATCCTGCGCAGCGACCTGCCCAAGGAACTGAATCTCGACGCCGAGAAGACCACCGCCCTGTGCAAGAGCTTCATCGACAAGTTCGTCGACCTGCACAACGTCGACTACAACGCCTGCGGCCTGGGTGACCTGGGCAAGCCCGAAGGCTACGTGCAGCGCCAGATCGGCGGCTGGATCGATCGCTACGAGAAGTCCCTGACCCCCGACGCACCGGCCTGGGAACAGGTGAAAGTGTGGCTGCGCGAGAAGATGCCGGCCGATCATCACAAGCCGGGCATCGTCCACAACGACTACCGCTTCGACAACGTCATCCTCGACCCGAACAATCCGATGCAGATCATCGGCGTGCTCGACTGGGAGATGACCACCATTGGCGATCCGCTGATGGACCTGGGCAACACCCTCGCCTACTGGATCGAAGCGGGCGATCCGCAGCCGATGCAGATGCTGCGCCGCCAGCCCAGCCACGAGCCGGGCATGCTGACCCGCCAGCAGTTCGCCGACTACTACGCCGAGCGCGCCGGCATCCAGATCGACAACCTGGATTACTACTACACCTACGGCCTGTTCCGCCTGGCCGGCATCATGCAGCAGATCTACTACCGCTTCTTCCACGGCCAGACCCAGGACAAACGCTTCGCCACCTTCATCCACGCCAACAAGCTGCTGGAACAGGTGAGCCTGCAGGTCATCGGCAAGTCCCGCCTGTAAGAGTCGACTGTCGACCTGGCGAGCTAGAGCCGTACAAGGCGGAAGCCGGACGAAGAGCGGAGTTTACCGATTGTAAATGAGCATCTGAGTCCGGCTTCCAACGCAGTACGGCCGACGCGCAGCCGGTCGCCAGCCGACTCTTGCGGCCCAAAACAAGGAGAATTTCCATGTCCAAGACCCAACTGTTCGACCTCGACGGCAAGATTGCCTTCGTCTCCGGCGCCAGCCGCGGCATCGGCGAGGCCATCGCCAAACTGCTGGCCCAACAGGGCGCCCACGTGATCGTTTCCAGCCGCAAGATCGATGGCTGCCAAGCCGTGGCCGACGAGATCGTCGCCGCCGGCGGCAAGGCCACTGCGATTGCCTGCCACATCGGTGAAATGGAGCAGATCCAGGCCGTCTTCGCACAGATCCGCGAGCAGTTCGGCCGCCTGGACATTCTGGTCAACAACGCCGCTACCAACCCGCAGTTCTGCAACGTGCTGGACACCGACCTGTCGGCCTTCCAGAAGACCGTCGACGTGAACATCCGCGGCTACTACTTCATGTCCATCGAAGGCGGCAAGCTGATGAAGGCCAACGGTGGCGGCAGCATCATCAACGTCGCCTCGGTAAACGGCGTCACCCCGGGCGAGTTCCAGGGCATCTACTCGGTGACCAAGGCCGCGGTGATCAGCATGACCAAGGTCTTTGCCAAGGAATGCGCGCAGTTCAACATCCGCTGCAACGCCCTGCTGCCGGGCCTGACCGATACCAAGTTCGCCTCCGCACTGGTCAGCAACGACGCCATCCGCAACGTTGCCCTGCAGCGCATCCCGCTCAAGCGCGTGGCCGACCCGAGCGAAATGGCCGGTGCTGTGCTGTACCTCGCCAGCGATGCCTCCAGCTACACCACCGGCGTAACGCTGAACGTAGACGGCGGTTTCCTCGCCTAAGCGTTATCGCGGATACGAAAAAAGGGAGCCAATCGGCTCCCTTTTCTTTGGCGGCGATTGGGCTTTTCGTAGGAGCGAGCTTGCTCGCGAACCGCATCGCACCTTGAGTCTCCAGCGTGAAGCGGGGTCGCGAGCAAGCTCGCTCCTACAAGGTCACTGCCATTCCTTGAGGGCCTGGTTCGCCGCCGCATTCATCGGCTCGGCCGTCAGTCCGCTGGCACCATAGCGCACGGCAAACACCGCCTGATCGGCCATCGGCAGGTAGTTCACCCGCCCCGCCTTCGGCACGAAGGTCAGCAGATCATGCTGGCCATCGCGCAGCCAGCGCCAGAGATCGACTACCGGCGCGTCGGAAACCAGCGACACCTTGCGCCCGAGGGCCTGCTGCTCAACCGCCAGGAAGCGACCAGAAAGGTCCTGCAAACGATAACCCGGCGCCATGCCGATCAACCGCGCCAGGCCTTTCCAGTCCAGTACCCGCGCGTCCAGTTGCCAGAGATCCCCGGCCAGTTCCACGCGACGCTCGTCATTCCCCTGCAGCAGCGTCACCTCATAACGCTGCTCGGCAACCTTGTGGAAGCTCAGCGTCGCCAGTGGGCGTTCCGCCGGCAACGGGTCGTAGCTACGCAGGTCCCATGCCACCAACGCTACCAGCGCGGCGATGGCCACGAACAGCATTCCCGCCGTTCCCCGCAGCCAGCCGAGGAACCAGTGACGGTCGAACAGAATGCGGGCGGCTACCATCAGGGCCAACAGCGCCATGAAGGCTACGACCCAGGCCAGACCGTCGTACTGCATCGAATGATTTCCTTCCTCGTAGAATTGCCGGCATTATGCGCACCGCATCCCTGCGCGGCCAGCCAGACCGTCGCAGCTTTCGGGCCCGTTAACGTTTCCTATGCCACCCGCTCTTTACAAAAGAGTGGCTGGACGGGCCCCTGATCAAGGCCAACCCCATGCCCTTCGAACTCGTCGTAGACCCGACCACCCTCGTCATTCTCGCCGGCGTCGCCTTCCTCGCCGGCTTCATCGACGCCATTGCCGGCGGCGGTGGCCTGCTGACCATTCCTGCCCTGCTCACCGCCGGCGTCCCGCCGCATCTGGCGCTGGGCACCAACAAGCTGAGCTCGACCTTCGGCGCCGCCGTGGCCAGCTACACCTTCTACCGGCGCAAGCTTTTCCAGCCGCGCCAGTGGCGCAAAGGCCTGATCGCCACCGCCATTGGCGCCGCGCTGGGCGCCTGGGCCGCGCACCTGATGCCGGCGGAGTGGCTCAATCGCATGCTGCCGGTGGTGGTGTTCGGCTGCGGACTGTACCTGCTGTTCGGCAAGACCCCCGAGGCGCCGCTGGACGCCAACCCACGCATCGCCCAGCGCCGCCAGTGGCCGCAGGGCCTCGGCCTGGGCTTCTACGATGGCGTGGCCGGCCCCGGGACTGGCGCCTTCTGGACCGTCAGCACCCTGCTGATGTACCCGCTGGACCTGGTACGCGCCAGCGGCGTGGCGCGCAGCATGAACTTCGTCAGCAACATCGTCGCGCTGGCGGTGTTCATCGCCTCGGGTCAGGTGGTGTGGCTGATGGGCCTGTGCATGGGCAGTTCGCTGATGATCGGTGCCTACTTCGGCGCGCGCACGGCGATTGGCGGCGGCGCCAAGTTCATCCGTCCGGTGTTCATCCTGGTGGTGCTCGCCTTGACCGTGCGCCTGGCCTGGCAGCACTGGTTTACCGCCGCAGCCTGAGAACCCGGTTACGATCTGCTGCGCGTCGGCAGAACGGCGTTAAAAACAGGCTCGGACTGCTCATTTACAGCACGTAAACTCTGCATCCTCGCCTGTTTTTGCCTTGTTCTGCGCTAGCTCGCGAGATCGTAACCAGGTTCTGCGACAGGCCGGAGCGGCGCCTGGACTCAGGCGCCGCCGGGCAGGATTGGATCGGGACGACCGGCGCGGCGCGCCAGGTAGACCTCGATCAGGTAACGGGCGATGGAGCGCTCGGCCGGCAGGCGCGGCAACTCGTCGACATGGAACCAGCGGGCATCCTCGATCTCGTCCGGCTGCATGACGATCTCGCCGCTGACGTACTCGGCGTGGTAGCCGAACATCAGCGAATGCGGGAACGGCCAGGGCTGGCTGCCCATGTAGCGGATATTGCCGATCTCCACGCCCACCTCTTCGCGCACTTCGCGCGCGACACAGTGCTCCACCGACTCGCCCGGCTCGACGAAGCCGGCCAGGGTGCTGTACATCCCCGGCACGAAGCGCGGCGAACGCGCCAGCAGCACTTCATCGCCACGGGTCACCAGCACGATCATGCTCGGCGACAGCAACGGGTAGCGCTGGATGCCACAGCTCTCGCAGTGCATGGCGCGGTCGCGAGGCAGGCGCTGGCTGGGCTGGCCGCAGCTGCCGCAGAAGCGGTTCTGCCGCCACCAGATACCGATCTGGCTGGCAAAGCCGAGCATGGCGAAGATGTCTTCCTCGGCCTGCATCATGAACTGGCGCAGGCCGATCCAGCTGGCCCCCTCCAGCGGGTCGGTACGGTCGATTTCCAGCAGGTACACCGGCTCGCCGTCGAACTGGCCGACAGCGTGCTCGGAGAGTACGGAAAGATCCTGGCGCTTGAGCCAGTCACGGGGGAACAGCACGCCGTTGCTGTCGGCGAGGAACTGCTGCTGGCAATGGGCAAGCGCCCATCCACCCGTCGCCGCCACCTCGAACATCGAGGATTCCCAGCGCCCGGTACGCATCAGGCTGCCACCGTCAGGCCCAGGGCCTTGACGCTCTCGCTGGCGACGTCCAGGACGTCGGGTTGGCCTTCAGGCCGCATCATGGCTCCACCCTCCAGGTAGTACTCCAGGCCGGTCAGCGCATCCGCCAGGGTTTCCAGCATCTGCTCGGACGGCATCTGGGTCGTCTCGATCATCTGCCCCTGAATGTAATCGGCACAGGCGCCCACGAGCAATGCCGCGCGCTCCTGACCGAGGAACCACAGACCGCCGCGCACTGCCTGCAGGCTGATCGGCACGTTGGCCAGGTGCAGCTTGTCGCCATTGGATTCCAGGTACGCGGTGATCGCGCGCTTGGCCAGCGCCAGGCCCGCCTGGGCCTCGTCGATCACCACGATGCGTGCTTCGGCGAGTTGGTGGACGGCGAAGGAATCATCTTCGCCAACCGGCGTCGGACGCACGCTCATGCGCTCGCCCCGCTCCAGGTTGCCGACCATGCTCTCGACGTACAGCAGCGCATCGGCCAGGGAGTTCAGCGCGGCCGGATCGTCCACCGCACCCTTGGCGACCCAGCCGGCAACTACGCCGTGCTGGTGCTGCAACGAGGTTGCCGCGGAGTTCAGGCCGACCATGCTCAGGGTCTTGGCCAGCTTGCCCAACTGGGCGTGCAGGATGCCCAGCGCATCGGCCTGGGACACGCCGCGCTCGATCAGGTCGAGCTGGTCCTTCACCGCTGTGAGTTCCTCGCGGATCGCCACCGACAGCGAGCGCATCACCGACTTGCCAGGGCCGGACAGGCGTTGCGACTCGTCTTCGAGCAGGTGATCGGTGAACGGCAGCGGCGCCAGGCCGAACACCTGGCGCAGCTCGGTGGCGCGTACGCCGCTGGTGTCGGCCAGCGTGGTGAGATACAGCAGTTCCTTGAGCAACTGCCGCGGCGCTTCGTACTGCGGGTTGGCGATCAGTTGCTTGAGCTCGCGATCCAGGCGCGAGAACACCAGCTTGCGCGTCTTGCGTGGCAGCATCTGCGCGTCGACCAGCGCTTCCAGCGCGCCAGCGCCGACCCAGCACAGGCGGGTGCGCGCCGCACTGCCCAGCAGTACGTCGAGCTTGCCCAGCGCACGGCCCATGAGCTTGAGGCTCGGGTAGAGATTCTGTTCGCGGATCAGCCCCACCAGGCCGACCTGGTACATCTGCCGCAGGCGGCGGACTTCACGGGCAGGGTCTTCCACCTGCGGCGCGGTGACGGCGCGCAGCGGGCGCGGCAGGTCCAGGCGCGCGCTGAAGAAGAAGCTCTCCGGCAGCGCAGGCTGGCCAGCAGCCTGGCGCACGTCGTTGATCGCCGGCAGCAGAAGCTCAGGGATTTCCTGGCGGTGCGCCTCGAGGTTTTCCAGGTAGCGGCGCAGCACGTAGAGCGCGTTGCCGAGCGCAGCCAACTGGCCGTCACGGTCTTCACTGACCCCGGTCGGGATGTCAGTGGCCAGGTCCAGCGCTTCCTGCGCCAGCAGTTCGGCGCCGGCCAGCTCGATGAGATTCAGCGTGCCGCGAATCTGGCTCAGGCAATCAACGGAGTGTTGCAGCAGGCTGCCGTTCTGGCGCTCGGCGATGAAGTGCTCGAGATTCTGCTCGGCCTCCTCCATCGTCGCGAACAGCTCGTCGCGGACCAGACTGAGGGACGTGGCTCCAGTAACCATCGGCCTAGTGCGCCTCCTGCGCGCAAGAAGAGTGGACGGACATCAATCGGCGAACTCGGGGGTCTTCTTGCTCATGTGCGCCATCATGGCAGCCTGCAGGTCAGCGGACTGCAGCATGGCGGCGTTCCAGGTGGCGATGTATTCCAGGCCGTCCTCGACACGGTGGTCGCGGGCGTAGCCGATCATTTCCTTGGTGCCGCGAATGGCGATCGGCGACTTGGCGGCGATCTGCCGGGCCAGCTCCATCACGCCGTCCTGCAGCGCGGAATGGTCGGCATAGACGCTGTTGACCAGGCCGATGCGCTGCGCTTCCTCGGCGTTGACGTTACGTCCGGTGTAGGCCAGTTCACGCATGATGCCATCGCCGATCAGGCGCGGCAGGCGCTGCAGGGTGCCGACATCGGCAGCCATGCCCATGTCGATTTCCTTGATGGAGAACTGCGCGTCCGCGCTGCAGTAGCGCATGTCGCAAGCGGAGATCAGGTCGATGCCGCCGCCGATGCAGTAGCCCTGGATCGCCGCGAGAACCGGCTTGCTGCACTTGTCCACGGCGTTGAAGGAGCCCTGCAGTTGCAGGATGGTCTTGCGCAGCGCGCGGGCGTTGCGGCCGACGTCCTTGCCCAGGTGGCTGGCGGCCTGGGCCAGCAGGGCGAGGTCGATACCGGCGGAGAAGTGCTTGCCGGCGCCGCTGAGAACGACGACGCGGACTTCATCCGTTTCATCGGCCCACTGGAAGATATCGATGATTTCTTTCCAGAAATCGGCATTCATCGCGTTGAGTTTTTCCGGACGATTGATCTGCACATGGGCGATCTTGTCCGCCAGTTCAACGCGGAAGGCTTTGTATTCGGTCACGGGAGATGTCCTCGGGAATGCCCTGCTTCTCGTCTGGGTGCGGCGCGCTGCCGCTGGAGCCCGGGCCAACAGTTCTTATGGGTGCCGCATACAGATTTTTGGCATCGCGCCACTATAACAAGGCAAGACCAAAAGTCGATGCCGCGGTCTGTGACACAGGCCACGGCATCGGTCGTGAATCCGCTCGCAATTCGCTCACCAACTGCTTGATCTGGCAGGAAGGTGGCCGCCGCGACAATCAGTCGCCGGCGGCCAGCGGCAGCCCCTGCGCGCGGTTGCGGTACTGGCGCCAGGTGTACATCGGGATGCCCGCCATGAACACCAGGAAGCCCCAGAAGATCGCCTGCTCGCCCGTGCCATAGAGCGCCCACAGCGAATAGAGGAAGCCCAGGCAACCGATGGCCAGCACCTGCGGGCGCGAACGCGGGGAGAAGGACTCGGGTTTGGTCGCCAGCAGTTGCAGCAGTGCGGCCGTGCAGAAGGCGTAAGGCACCACACCGGTCATGGTGCCGAGCAGGATGATGACGTTGAACACCTCCACCAGCTCACCATGGCCATCGACCATCACCAGTGCGGTCACCAGCAGCCCGGAGGACAGCAGGCCGTTGGCCGGCGCGCCATTCTTGTTGAGCTTGCCCAGGGACTCGGGGAACAGCCCGTCACGGGCCGGCGCCACCGGAATCTGGCCCTGCAGCAGCACCCAGCCGTTGAGCGCACCCAGGCAGGCGATCACCGCGCCGCCAGCCACCAGGTAGTAACCCCAGGTGCCCAGGAGGATGCGCGCAGCATCGGCGAAAGGCGAAGTGGACTTGGCCAGAACCTCCGGCGGCATCAGGCCCTGCACCGCAGTGATCGACAGGATGTACACCGCGGCAGCGGCCAGGGTGCCGAACAGCGTGGCGCGGGGAATGGTCTTCTTCGGGTCGCGCACATCGTCCGCCGGCACGGTGGCCGATTCCAGGCCGATAAAGGACCAGAGCGTCAGCGCAGCCGTGGTGGCGATGGCCTGGGCGTACCCCATGTTCGGCAGCTCGCTGGGCGCCGGAATGGTCAGGTAATCCGGATTGAAGTGGAACCAGCCGAGGATACCCACCAGCAGCAGTGGGATCAGCTTGAGCGCGGTCAGGCAGTTCTGCACCATGGCGAAGGCGGTGATGCCGCGCAGGTTGATCAGGGTGCACAGCCAGATGGCGCCAATGGCCGTGGCGACCATCAGCAACGGGTCGGCCAGCGCCGGGAGGAACACCCGCAGGTAGCCCACCAGCGTGACGGCGATGGCGGCGTTGCCGATCCACGCGGCTTTCCAGTAGGTCCAGGCACAGAGATAACCGGCGAAGCTGCCGAAGCCGTCGCGGGTATAGGCGTAGGGTCCGCCGGCACCGGGGTTGAGCCGCGCCAGCCGGGCGAAGGTGAAGGCCAGGATCACCGCTCCGGTGCTCGACACCAGCCAGCCGAACAGGCTGAGCCCACCAAACGCCGCCAGGCTCGACGGCAACAGGAAGACCCCTGACCCGACCATGTTGCCGACCACCAGCGCAGTGCAGCTCCAGAACCCCATGCTGCCCTTTTTCGCTTCCGCCATCTGCGCTCCTTAGAAGCCCGCGATCCGTATTTTCGTTTTATCGCCCTGCCCTTCGAGCTCTCTACCTGCAAAAAAAATCGCAGAGCGGCGATCTGTCCTACAGGGTAGACAGCGCCGGGCAAAGGAGGAAACCGTTTTGCAGGACGAAACCACCCATTTCGAGCGATTTCGCCCCGCACGGTCAAGATCGCTGTGGAAAATCCGCCATTCAGGCCGAGCCGAACTGCCGCGTACCGATGTCGTACAGTTGCTCGAACTGCATCGCAGGCATCGGCTTGGCAAACAGGTAACCCTGCCCTTCAGTACAACGCTCGGCGCGCAGACGATCGCGCTGGGCGGTGGTTTCGATGCCCTCGGCGATGGTCTCCAGGTCAAAGCTGCGGGCCATGTCGAGGATCGCGCGGATCACCGAAAGATCCTGCTGGGTTTCAAGCATGCCGATGACGAAGGTGCGGTCGATCTTGATGCGGCTCAGCGGGTAGGTCTTGAGCAGGCTGAGGGACGCGTAGCCGGTGCCGAAATCGTCGAAGGCGATGCCGACCCCATAGGAACGCAGGCTCTGCAGGGTGCTGAGCACGGTGTCGTCGTGGTTGAGCACGATGTTCTCGGTGATTTCCAGCTCCAGCGCCTCCGCCGGCAGGCCATGTCGCTCGAGCGCCTCGAGGACCTGGGTGACCAGGTTGCCCATGCGGAACTGCGCGCCGAACAGGTTCACCCCCATACGCAGGTCAGGCGCTCCGTTGCGCCGCCAGTAAGCCGCCTGGGCGCAGGCTTCATCCAGAATCCAGGCTCCAACGATGGCCGCCAGCGGCCCGCCCTCCAGCGACGGCAGGAAGGCCGCCGGCGAGAGCAGTCCGCGCTGCGGATGCTGCCAGCGGATCAGCGCCTCGACGCCCCGCAACGAGCCGTCGCGCAGGCTCACCTGAGGCTGGTAGAACAGCAGGAACTCACCGTTGGCCACGGCGCGGTGCAACTCCATTCCGTACAGGTGCCGTGCCGCCGCTTCCATCTTCAGCGCCGGGACGAACACAAAGGCGTGACTGCGCCCGCTGCTCTTGGCCTTGAACAGCGCAAGGTCGGCATTGCCCACCAGCTCCAGCGCCTCCTGGGCGTGCAACGGCGCCAGCGCCACACCGCAACTGGCGGCGACCCGCACTTCGTGGACGTCGATGATGATCGGCTCGGCGATGCTGGCGATCACCGCCTGAGCGAAGCGCATGGCATGTTCAGGGGAAAGCAGGTTCGGCTCGAGAATGGCGAACTCGTCGCCGCCAATGCGTGCCACCGTGGCGCCGGCGGTGGCCAGCCGACCCAGGCGCTCGGCGACCTGTCGCAGAATTCCGTCCCCCACGGCGTGGCCGAGGGAGTCGTTGACGTCCTTGAAGCCGTCCAGGTCGATCATCAGCACCGCCGCCGGGCGTGACTGCACCAGCACGTCTTCGGTGCGCCGGTAGAACTGGCCACGGTTGGCCAGGCCGGTGAGCACGTCGACGCTGGCCAACTGGCGCAACGCCTCCTCTTCCTGGTGGCGAGCGGTGAGGTCCTTGAGCACTGCCTCGAACTTGAGCTTGCCCTTCTCCGACCAGCTGAACAGTGTCAGCCCCAGGGACAGCTCGGAGCCGTCCTTGCGCACGCCGGTGATTTCCCCCGGCACGGCCATGCCGTCCAGGGAAGTGGCATCGCTGGCTCCACTGATCAGCGCACGGAATGACAGACGCTGACGCTCAGGCAACAACAGTTCGAAAGCCTGACCGCTGCCTTCGACCAGGTCGTAGCCGAACAGGTTGGCCGCCGCCTCGTTCCACGCGCCGATCTCGCCCCAGCAGTCGAACCACACCACGGGCGTGGGCGAGGTGCCGGCGTACTCCTCGAACAAAGGCCGGGTGCGCGACGAAGCGACTTCGATGCGCCGCAACTCCAGCCGGTCCGATGCCATGCGCGCCAACTCGACCAGGCGCTCGCGGTCCTCGCCGGAAAAGTCCTCGTGGGGCTGGCTGTCGATGATGCAAAGGGCGCCGAGCGCCTGCCCCTCCACCGACAACAGCGGCACGCCGGCGTAGAAGCGCACGCCATTGGGCGCGGTGACCAGAGGGTTGTCATGGAAGCGTTCGTCGCGGCTGGCATCGCCCACCACCATCACGCCGTCCTGGGCAATGGCGTGGGCGCAGAAGGACACGTCACGGCCCATGTCGACCTCGCCGATTCCGGTGGCAGCGGCGAAGAACACATGGTCACTACCGATCATGTTCACCGCGGCGACTGGCATGCCGAACATGCGCACGGCGATCTGCACCACCGGGTCGAGGCTCGGCAGCAGGTTTTCGTCGTCGAATCCATAGTCGGAGAGAGCGTTCAGGCGCTCACTCTCGTTCGGCAACGTCATGGGACAGCGCATAGGGGAAACCTCCCTTTTTCCTCAATTTCTCCCTTTACCGATGCGCACAAGGATAGTTCCACTTTTCATACAGTGATGTATGTCACCTCTGTCAGGAGCCGGACGGTCACTTGCAGCACTCCACGGTATAGCGCCGCTCACCGTCTAGTTCGCGCACCTGCAGGCCATGCACGTCCGAGTCGAAGCCGGGGAAGTTGCGCTCGAAACTCTGGGCGAAGGCCAGGTAATCGAGTATGGAGCGGGTGGATTCGGTGAACCGCTCGCCCGGCATGATCAGCGGGATACCTGGCGGGTATGGCACCAGCATCACCGCCGCGATGCGCCCTTCCAAACGATCGATCGGCACCGCTTCGACCTCACCGCGCACCAGCTGCGCGTAGGCATCCGCCGGGCGCATGGCGATTTCCGGCAGCACCGTGTACATGCGTTTCATCGCCTTGGCCGTGGCATGGTCGCGGTAGCAGCGGTGCAACTCGTCGCACAGGTCGCGCAGGCCCATGCCTGCGTAGCGTGCGCCGCCTGCCTGGGCGACGCTGGGCAGGGCGTCTGCCAGCGGCTGGTTGGCGTCATAGCTGCGCTTGAACTCCAGAAGTTCTGTGACCAGGGTGCTCCACTTGCCCTTGGTCACGCCCATGGAGAACAGCACGAGGAAGGAATACAGCCCGGTCTTTTCCACCACCAGCCCGCGTTCCCAGAGGAAGCGACTGACCACCGCGGCGGGAATCCCTCGCGAGTCCAGGCGGCCGCCGGCGGTGAGGCCCGGCGTGGCCAGGGTGACCTTGATCGGGTCGAGCAGCACGTAATCTTCCACCGCGTCGCCGAAGCCGTGCCAGTCGGCGTTGGGCTCCAGCACCCAGTCGCGGGTCTTCACTTCGTCGGTGCCCTCGACGCCCGGCGGCTGCCAGACGCAGAACCACCAGTCGTCCTCGGCGAGGCTCTGCTGCACATTGGCCAGGGCGCGGCGGAAGCTCAGGGCTTCGTCGAAGGTTTCCTGGATCAGCGAACGCCCTGCCGGGCCTTCCATCATCGCCGAGGCCACGTCCAGCGAGGCAATGATGCCGTACTGCGGCGAGGTGGAGATGTGCATCATGAAGGCTTCGTTGAAGCGCGCCTGCTCGAAGCGCCGAGCGCCGGCGTCCTGCACGTGAATCATCGAGGCCTGGCTGAAGGCCGCGAGCATCTTGTGCGTGGAATGAGTGGTGAACACCAGCGGGCCGCTGTCATCGCGGCTGGTGCCCATGCCGTAGCGGCCATCGTAGAACTCATGGAAGGCCGCGTAGGCGTACCAGGCCTCGTCAAAATGCAGCACCTCGACGCTGTCGCCCAGGGCCTGCTTGATCATCTGCGCGTTGTAGCAAAGGCCGTCGTAGGTGGAGTTGGTCACTACCGCCAGCCGCACCTTGGGCTCGCGGCCGCGGGCCAGCGGGCTGGCTTCGATCTTCGCGACGATGGATTCGCGGCTGAACTCGGACAGCGGGATCGGCCCGATGATGCCCAGTTCGTTGCGCTCCGGTGTCAGGTAGAGCGGGATGGCGCCAGTCATGATGATCGCGTGGAGGATCGACTTATGGCAGTTGCGGTCCACCAGCACCAGGTCGTCGCGACAGACCATGGAATGCCAGACGATCTTGTTCGCCGTGGAGGTGCCGTTGATCACGAAGAAGGTGTGGTCGGCGCCAAAATTGCGCGCGGCGCGGGCTTCCGCCTCGGCCAGCGGGCCGGTGTGATCCAGCAGCGAGCCCAGTTCGGGCACCGAGACGGAGAGGTCCGAACGCAGGGTGTTCTCCCCGAAGAACTGGTGAAACGCCTGCCCCACCGGACTCTTGCGATAGGCCACGCCGCCGCCATGACCTGGCGTGTGCCAGGAATAGTTGGACTGCGCGGTGTGCTCCACCAGAGCGCGGAAGAACGGCGGTAGCAGGCCTTCCAGGTATTTGCGCGCGGCGCGGCTGACCTGACGGGCGAGGAAGGGCACAGTGTCTTCGAACAGATAAAGGATGCCGCGCAACTGGTGCAGGTCAGCCATGGACTCGGCCGGCGCGTTCTCGATGGTCATCTGTTCGCCAAGGGCGAAGATCGGCAGCTGCGGTGCGCGTACCCGCGCCATGCGGATCAGCTCCACCACGTCCTGCAGCAGGCGCTGGTTCTCCCCCGCCCCCTCGGCGGCGACCAGGATGCAGGCGAGACCATGGTGGGTCGAAGCGACGATGCGCCCCTCGGCGGAACTGGCAGTGGAAAGGATGCTGAAGCCGTCCTGCTCCAGTTCCCGCGCGATATCCCTCACCCGGTCGCCGGCCACGGTATCGGCCTTGATGTCGCGATGGACGATGAGAATGGGGAATTTTAAGTCTTTGTACATTGTGAACCCCTGAATGGACGTACGACTGGCGTCGATCCCTTTCAGAGTATGGACTCACGGAATGTAGGGGAATGCGCTCGGCTTGCGGCTGTAATAAAACGTCGCGTTGCCGACAGGTCTGGAATGGGGCTCGTCCTGATATCGGTAGGAGCGAGCTTGCTCGCGAACCACCCAACACCGGAGCTCTCTGGGAACTCCATTCGCGAGCAAGCTCGCTCCTACAGAAAAGCGCTGCGCAGAAATGAAAAAGGCCCTGTTCAGGGGCCTTTTTCAGGTAGCACGAAGGATTACTCCTTCGGCGCTTCCATCTGTGCCCACAGCGACGGGCCGCCTGCGGATTTCTCGATCACCGCCAGGCGCGCGACGTGCGCCTCGATCTCGGCATCGGTGGCGCGGATCACTCGGGTCAGCCCGCGCTCGGCCGCCAGGCGACGGATCGCCGATGCAGTGGCGCGCCCGCTGCCATCCCCGGCCGCACCATCGCCAGCCAGCGACAGGCTGGTCTGGCCACCGGTCATCGCCAGGTAGACGTCGGCGAGAATCTCGGCGTCGAGCAGTGCGCCGTGGAGGTCACGGCCGGAGTTGTCGACGCCGTAGCGCTTGCAAAGGGCATCGAGGTTGTTGCGCTGACCCGGATGGCGCTCACGGGCCATCAACAGGGTATCGAGGATGCCGCAATAGTCGGCGACGTCGGCACGCTCGGACTGCCCCAGCAGGGCGAATTCGTTGTTGATGAAGCCAACGTCGAACGCCGCGTTGTGGATGATCAGCTGGGCGCCCTTGATGAATTCGAAGAAGTCATCCGCCACTTCGCGGAAGCGCGGCATGTCCTTGACGTATTCATTGGTAATGCCGTGGACCGCGATGGCGCCTTCGTCGATCTCGCGGTCGGGCTGCAGGTAGACGTGGAAGTGCCGGCCTGTCAGGCGGCGACCGTCGAGTTCGACGCAACCGATCTCGATGATCCGGTGACCGTCGGTGACCGGCATACCGGTCGTTTCAGTATCGAGTACGACGCTGCGCATTCTGTGTGAAACCTTCTTGCAGTTGATTCGCCCGGACGGGTCCCGGCGAACTTGATTCTGATAGCCGGACGCTTAGCGCGGCAGCTCGCTCACGCCACGGTTGGCGAGCATGTCGGCACGCTCGTTGCCGGGGTGGCCGGTATGGCCGCGCACCCAGCGCCATTCGACAGTATGCCGGTTCACCTGCTCGTCCAGCGCCTGCCACAGGTCGGCATTCTTAACCGGCTGCTTGGCGGCGGTCTTCCAGCCGCGCTTCTTCCAGTTGACCATCCACTCGGTAATGCCCTGCATGACGTACTGCGAGTCAGTGACGATGCGTACGTCGCAATGCCGCTTGAGCGCGGCCAGGGCCATGATGGCGGCCATCAGCTCCATGCGGTTGTTGGTGGTTTCGGCCTCGCCGCCCCACAGTTCGCGCTCGGCGCCCTTGTAGAACAGCACGGCGCCCCAGCCACCCGGGCCCGGGTTGCCCTTGCAGGCGCCGTCGGTATAGATCTCGACTTTCTCTTCGCTCATTTGGCTCGCTTTCAGGACTCGGAATCGCGGCGACTGACCTTGGCCACCGGCAGCGGCACCAGTTGGCCACGCGGCTCGCGACGGGGCTGGCGCAGGGGTCGAAGTCCGACCACCAGCTTGCGCGCCACCAATAGATAGAAGCCGGCGCCGGAGCCCTGCAGGACGGGGCCCCAGGTCTCCATGCGGGCCAGACGGCCCTGCCATTTCGCCGATGCAAGCGGCGGACGATAACACCCGAAGCGGCGTTTCTCCAGCGCGAAGCCCAGCAGGTTGAGCCAGTCGCAGACCCGGTTCGGCGAGATGCAGCGGGCGCGGCGCAAGGCATCGCGGGCGAAGTAGTGGCGGATGCCCCAGGCGCTCCAGGGGTTCACCCCGACCACCAGCAGGTGCCCGCCAGGGCGCACGCTGCGCGCGGCTTCGCGCAGCAGGCGGTGCGGTGACAGGCAGAAATCCAGGCCGTGCTGCAGCAGCACCACATCGGCGGCGTGCTCGCCCAAAGGCCAGGCCGCCTCGTCGCAGGCGATTTCCACGCCGGGCAGCGGCGGCCCGAGGCGCACGCCGCGCTGGATGTTGCCAACACTGGCCGGCAGTTCCGCATGCGGCCCGTAATGCACCAGGTAGCCACCGAAATAGCGCTCCAGCTCGTCGATCAGCAGTCGCTGTTCCTCGGCGAGCATCATTCCGCCGATCGGCCCGGACAGCCAATGACGGGCCTGGTCGATCAGCTCCAGCCAGTCGGCATCGGCCTGAGCGAAGGGTTCTTCGATCATCACTACCCCCTGTGGGACAGCGCGACACAAAAGTGCGTATCCGCACTACTATGCGCCAATGCCCACCACTTGGCGACTTTCCACCCATGATACAGATAGATGCGCTTCCCGCCTTTTCCGACAACTACCTCTGGCTGTTGCAGGATGTGACCCGCCGCGAATGCGCGGTGGTCGACCCGGGCGACGCCGCACCGGTCGAGCAATGGTTACTGGCCCATCCGGGCTGGAAGCTGACCGACATCATCGTCACCCACCACCATGCCGACCACGTGGGCGGTGTCGCCCGACTGAAGGCCGAAACCGGCGCCCGCGTGCTGGGCCCGGCCGGGGAGAAGATACCGGCGCGCGACGTGGCGCTGGAGGATGGCGACCGGGTCGAAGTGCTCGGCCTGACGTTCGAGGTCTTCCATGTACCCGGCCATACCCTGGGCCACATCGCGTACTTCGGCGACAACCACGGGCAACCGCTGCTGTTCTGCGGCGACACCCTGTTCGCCGCCGGTTGCGGCCGCCTCTTCGAAGGCACCCCAGCGCAGATGCACGCCTCGCTGAGCCGGCTGGCCGCCCTGCCCGGCCATACCGCCGTGTACTGCACCCACGAATACACCTTGAGCAACCTGCGCTTCGCCTGCGCAGTGGAACCGGAGAATCCGGAAGTCCTGGCGCGCTTCGAAGAGGTCAGTCGCTGGCGTGAACAGGGGAAGATCAGCCTTCCTTCTTCCATTGCCCTGGAACGTGCGACGAATCCTTTCCTTCGTGTGTCAGAAACATCCGTTAAGAAAATGGCCGACGAGCGGGACGGCCAGCAAATCCGCACGCCGGAAGAGGTCTTTGCGACCATTCGCCGCTGGAAGGACCAGTTCTGAGGACTGGCGAAATCTTGACCAGGGCTGGCCCGGTTTCTAGAATCGCCGAAATTTTTGCCCCGGACAAAGTCATCAGCCAATGCCGCCCAAGACCAGAAATACCTCCGATCTAGACGCATTGGCACGTGCCATCCGAGTCTCCATTGTATTGCTCGCAGCGGGCCTGGCGGGCTGCCAGTCGACCAGCCAGGTCGCCAGCAACAGCCCGGCCCGCAGCGCCTCGCGCGCCGTCGACGTGCAGTTCACGCCGGCATGGAACCAGGCCCAGAACGATATCTGGGAACGCATGCGCGGCGGCTTCCAGCTACAGGACCAGCTCAATACCAACCCGCGTATCGAACGCCAGCGCCTGTGGTTCATGAGCAACCAGTCGTTCCTGGAGAATGCCAGCGAACGCGGTGCGCCCTACATGCACTACGTCGTCGAGCGACTGGAAGAGCGCGACATGCCGCTGGAGCTCGCGCTGCTGCCGATGATCGAGAGCTCGTACAACCCGATGGCCGTGTCGCGCGCCCAGGCCGTGGGCCTGTGGCAATTCATCCCGAGCACCGGCACGCACTTCAACCTGCGCCAGACCAACTTCTATGACGGCCGCCGCGACATCACCGCGTCGACCAACGCCGCGCTGACCTACCTGAACCGCCTGCATGACATGTTCAACGGCGACTGGCTGCTCGCGCTGGCCGCCTACAACGCCGGCGAAGGCACCGTCAGCCGCGCGATCGAGCGCAACGAGCGCCTCGGCCTGCCCACCGACTACTGGAACCTGCCCCTTCCGCAGGAGACTCAGGACTACGTGCCCAAGCTGCTGGCCCTGTCGCAGCTGGTGAATGCCCCGACCATCTACGGCATCAACCTCAGCCCGATCGCCAACCAGCCCTACTTCACCTCGATTCGCGTCAAGCCGGGCCTGGACCTTTCCCAGGTCGCCGCAGTGGCCGATCTGGACCAGGATGAACTCCAGCAGCTCAACCCCGCCTTCAAACGCGGCGTGACCCTGGATGGCCCGCATCATCTGCTGGTGCCGCTGGACAAGGCCGACTCCCTCAAGGCAGGCGTCGCGAACCTGGAGCCAGTACAGCTCAAGCCCCTGGTGGCCTCGAACAATGGTCATTATCGCGTGCGCAAGGGTGACAGCCTGCACAGCATCGCCCAGCGCTACCGCCTGAGCGTGGCGGAGCTCAAGGCCGCCAACCGCCTGAGCGCCAACCGCCTGCGTAACGGCCAGACCCTGGTGATCCCCGGCCAGCCCGGCCGCCCGGTCATCGAGCCGGAGAGCCCGCGCCAACTGGCCCAGGTGGAAAGCTCGAAGACCATCGCCAGCGCCCGCGTCACTACTCGCAGCTACACCGTGAAGAATGGCGACACTCTGTGGAACATCGCCAAGAAGAACGGCGTCGAGGTTGCAGACCTCAAGCGCTGGAACGGCCTGGACAACCATGGCGTCAAGCCCGGCCAGACCCTCAAGCTGCAGAGCGCCGCCGCCACCCAGTTGGCTTCCAGCAGCAAGAGCAAGTCCAAGCAGGACACCGCGACCTACTACAAGGTCAAGCAGGGCGATTCGATGTACCTGATCGCCAAGCGCTTCAACGTCGAGATGCAGCACATCAAGCGCTGGAACCCCCGCAGTGGCCGAGCCCTGAAGCCGGGCCAGACCATCACCCTGTATCTCGATACCGCCAGCCGCTGAGTGTCACCCTGCGCCGGGGCGCACAGCCCCGGCCGCATGTCTTCTGGCAGCAAGGACAAGCTGCTACTGTACGACGCTAACCTCCTTCAGCCAGCCGGGATCGGATCCTACGCCTGATGCGTCGCTTGTCTCTCCTGCTCCTGGGACTATTCCTGGGCCTCCCCGCCTCCGCCCAGATCACCGAGAGCCACGGCTACGCGCAATTCGGCGACCTCAAGTACCCGGCCAACTTCGATCACTTCGACTGGGTCAACCCCAAGGCCCCCAAGGGCGGCCTGCTGCGACTGATGGGCCTGGGCACCTTCGACACCCTGAACCCCTACACCTTCAAGGGCAGCCCGCCGGTGAGCACCGCGGACTTCCTGCAGTACGGGGTCAGCGAGTTGAACGAACCGCTGATGGTCGGCACCGGCCTGTATGACCCGTCCGGCGACGAGCCCGCCTCCAGCTACGGACTGATCGCCCGCAGTGTGGAGTACGCCGACGATCGCAGCTGGGTGGTGTTCAACCTGCGCCCGGAAGCGCGCTTCCACGACGGCAAGCCGATCACCGCCTACGACGTGGCGTTTTCCTACCGCACCCTGCTCAAGCATGGCCACCCGATGTACCGCACCAACCTGCAGGAAGTGCAGCGGGTCGACATCCTCTCGCCGCAGAGCATCCGCTTCGTCTTCAAGCGCCATGACAACCCGCTGCTGATCCTGCGCCTGGGCGAGATGCCAGTGCTGCCGCAGCACTATTGGAAGGGCCGCGACTTCCAGGCGACCACCTTCGAGCCGCCACTGGGCAGCGGGCCGTATCGGATCACCGAAGTGGCGCCAGGTCGACGGCTGGTGTTCGAGCGGGTCAAGGACTGGTGGGGCAAGGACCTGCCGGTAAACCGCGGCAAGTACAACTTCGATCGCGTCGAGGTGGACTTCTACCGCGACGCCGGCATCGCCTTCGAAGCCTTCAAGGCAGGCGAATTCGACATCTACATCGAGCACCAGGCGAAGAACTGGCGCAGCAACTATCGCTTCCCGGCGGTGCGCAGGGGGGACGTGGTGAAGGTGGAAATCCCCCACCAGATCCCTACCCAGACCCAGGCGCTGTTCCTCAACACCCGCCGCGCAACCTTTGCCGATCGCCGCCTGCGCGAGGCACTGGGGATGATGTTCGATTTCGAATGGACCAATCGCGCGCTGTTCAACGACTCCTACGTACGCGCCAGCAGCTACTACCCCAACAGCACCTTCGCAGCCACCGGTGCGCCCCAGGGCAGGGAGTGGCTGCTGCTCTCCCCGTACCGCCAGCAACTGCCCGAGGCACTCTTCAAGCGCCCCTTCACGGTGCCGGTTACCAAGGGCGCCGGCATTCCGCGGGAAACCCTGCGCCACGCTTTGGGTCTATTGGGCGAAGCCGGCTGGAAGCTCTCCGGCGATCGTCTGCTGGACGCCAGCGGCAAGCAGTTGCGCTTCGAGATCCTGCTGGTCAACCCCAGCCTTGAGCGGATACTTCAGCCCTATCGCGAGAACCTCGCCAGCATCGGCATCGATGCGAGCTTGCGCACCGTGGACCGCGCCCAGTACAAACAGCGTCTGGACCAGTTCGACTACGACATGATTCTGATGACCCTGCCCCAGACACTGAGCCCCGGCCTCGAACAATGGCAGTACTTCCATTCCAGCCAGGTGGCGGTCAAGGGCAGCAAGAACTATGCGGGCATCGCCAACCCCGTGGTGGACGCGATGCTCGAAAAACTCCTCGGCGCCACCGATCGCGACCAGCAGGAAGTTGCGGCCCGCGCCCTGGACCGGGTGCTGCTGTGGCAGCACTACAGCATTCCCAACTGGTACCTGAACAAGCACCGACTGGCGTACCGCAACCGCTTCGCCTTCGTCACCACGCCGCCCTACACGCTGGGTCTGCGAGCCTGGTGGCAAAAAGACCAGGAGAAAACCCTATGAAAAGCCCCCGCCGCGCCGCGCTCTGCGCCGGCCTGTTGCTGGGACTGCTGGGCAGTGCGCAGGCCGCGCCGCAGCACGCCATCACCCTGTATGACGAGGCGCCGAAATACCCGGCGAACTTCAAGCATTTCGACTTCGTCAATGCCGATGCGCCCAAGGGCGGCACGTTGCGTCTCTCCGACTTCGGCGGTTTCGACAGCCTCAACCCCTTCATCGCCAAGGGCAACTCGGCCCCGCAGATCAACCTGATCTACGACACCCTCACCTTCCACTCTCTCGACGAGCCCTTCACCGAATACGGTCTGCTCGCCGAAAAGATCGAAAAGGACCCGGAGCACCGCTTCGTCCGCTACTACCTGCGCCCCGAGGCACGCTTCCAGGACGGCACTCCGGTCACCGCCGAAGACGTCGTGTTCACCTTCGAGACCCTGATGAAGGATGGCGACCCGATGTACCGCAATTACTATGCGGACGTCGACAAGGTGGTGGCCGAGGACAAGCTGCGCGTGCGCTTCGACTTCAAGCACGGCGACAACCGCGAGCTGCCGCTGATCCTCGGCCAGCTGTCGATCCTGCCCAAGCACTGGTGGGCCAGCCGCGACTTCAACAAGACCAACATGGAGCCGCCACTGGGTAGCGGTCCGTACCGCATCGCCAAGGTCGAGGCCGGCCGCTCGATTCGCTACGAGAAGGTCAAGGACTGGTGGGGCGACAAGTTGCCGGTGAACCGCGGCTTCAACAATTTCGACGCCGTGGTGGTGGAGTCCTACCGCGATCTGACCGTCGCGCTGGAAGCCTTCAAGGCCGGGCAGTTCGACTTCAACGACGAGCGCATCGCTAAGAACTGGGCGACCGCCTACGACTCGCCCGCCGTGCGCGACGGCCGCATCGTTCGCGAGGAGCCGGTAAACGGCAACCCGTGGGGCATGCAGGCCTATGCCTTCAACATCCGCCGCCCGGTGTTCCAGGACCCGCGCGTGCGTGAAGCCATCACCAACCTGTTCGACTTCGAATGGACGAACAAGCAGCTGTTCTTCGGCTCCTACCTGCGCGACGGCAGCTACTTCGAGAACTCCGAGATGGCCGCCAAGGAGCTGCCGGACGCGGAAGAGCTGAAAATCCTCGAACCGCTGCGCGACAAGCTGCCGCCGCAGGTCTTCACCCAGGTCTACGTGCCGCCCACCAGCGACGGCAGCGGCATCATCCGCGAGCAGAAGCGCAAGGCCTACCAACTGTTGCTGGAGGCCGGCTACAAGATCGAGAACGACAAGATGGTCGGTCCGGACGGCAAGCAGCTGAGCTTCGAGTTCATGCTCGCCCAGGCCGACTTCGAGCGCGTGCTGCTGCCCTTCAAGCGCAACCTCGCCGAGCTGGGCATCGACATGCAACTGCGCCGGGTCGACGTCTCGCAGTACATCAACCGCCTGCGCTCGCGGGATTACGACATGATCGTCAGCAGTTGGCCGCAGTCCAGCTCGCCAGGCAACGAGCAGCGCGAGTTCTGGCACTCCAGCAGCGCCGACAAGCCCGGCAGCCGCAACTTCATCGGCCTGCGCGACCCGGGCATCGACGCCCTGGTGGAAGGCCTGATCAACGCCGACTCCCGCGAAAGCCTGGTACGCCACGCCCGCGCGCTGGATCGAGCCCTGCTCTGGGGCCACTACGTAGTGCCCAACTGGTACCTGGGCAACTGGCGCATCGCCTACTGGAACCGCATCGCCCACCCGGAAAAACTCCCGCCCTACAGCTACGCGCTGCAGACCTGGTGGCAAGCCCGCGAGAAGGCCGAGCCGAGCAAAACCGATACCAAGGCTGCGGCCGAAACGCCGGCTGATGGCGCCGGCGCCCAAGGGACCAACTGATGCTGGCCTACATCCTGCGGCGCCTGCTGCTGATCATCCCCACCCTGTTCGGCATCCTGCTGATCAACTTCATCATCATCCAGGCGGCCCCCGGCGGCCCGGTGGAGCAGATGATCGCCAAGCTGGAAGGCTTCGATGCCGCCAGCGGCGGCGCCACTGGGCGCATCTCCGGCGGCGGCGGTGAAGTCGCAGCTGCCGGCACGCACTACCGCGGCGCCCAGGGCCTGGACCCGGAGCTGGTGAAGGAAATCGAGAAGATGTACGGCTTCGACAAGCCGGCGCCCGAACGCTTCTGGATCATGCTCAAGAACTACGTGTACCTGGACTTCGGCCAGAGCTTCTTCCGCGACGCCAAGGTCACCGACCTGATCGTCGAGAAGCTGCCCGTGTCCATCTCCCTGGGGCTATGGAGCACGCTGATCATGTACCTGGTGTCGATCCCACTGGGTATCGCCAAGGCGGTGCGCCACGGCAGCCATTTCGACGTCTGGACCAGCTCGGCAATCATCGTCGGCTACGCCATCCCTGCGTTCCTCTTCGCCATCCTGCTGGTGGTACTGTTCGCCGGCGGCAGCTACTGGGACTGGTTCCCCTTGCGCGGGCTGACCTCCAACAACTTCGACGAGCTGACCTGGGGCGGCAAGGTCCGCGACTACTTCTGGCACCTGGCGCTACCCATCACCGCGCTGGTGATCGGCAACTTCGCCACCATCACCCTGCTGACCAAGAACAGCTTCCTCGACGAGATCGGCAAGCAGTACGTGGTCACCGCCCGCGCCAAGGGCCTCACCGAGCGTCGCGTGCTCTACGGCCATGTATTCCGCAACGCCATGCTGCTGATCATCGCGGGCCTGCCCTCGGCCCTGCTGGGCATCTTCTTCACCGGCTCGCTGCTGATCGAAGTGATCTTCTCCCTCGACGGCCTGGGCCTGCTCAGCTTCGAGGCGGCGCTGAACCGCGACTACCCGGTGGTGTTCGGCACGCTGTTCATCTTCACCCTGTTCGGCCTGATCATGAAGCTGGTCAGCGACGTCCTCTACACGCTGGTCGATCCGCGCATCGACTTCGAGAACCGGGAGTAATCCGATGCGCCTGTCTCCCATCAATCAGCGCCGCTGGGCGCGCTTCAAGGCCAACAAGCGTGGCTGGTGGTCGCTCTGGCTGTTCCTCGCACTGTTCATCCTGAGTCTGGGCGCCGAGCTGATCGCCAACGACAAGCCACTGGCGATCCGCTACGACGGCGAGTGGTACTTCCCGGTGGTCAAGCGTTACCCGGAAACCGCCTTCGGCGGCGAGTTCCCCATGGAGGCGAACTACAAGAGCCCGTACATGCGCGAGCAGATTGCGCAGAAGAACGGCTGGATCCTCTGGCCGCCGATCGCCTACAGCTACGACACCATCAACTACGACCTGCGCGTGCCGGCGCCCTCCGCCCCCACTGCGGAAAACTGGCTGGGCACCGACGACCAGGCGCGCGACGTGATGGCGCGGGTGATCTACGGCTTCCGCGTGTCCGTGCTGTTCGCCCTGATCCTCACCGTCCTCAGCTCCATCGTCGGCGTCGCAGTGGGCGCCCTGCAGGGCTTCTACGGCGGCTGGATCGACCTGCTTGGCCAACGCTTCCTGGAAATCTGGTCGGGCCTGCCGGTGCTCTACCTGCTGATCATCCTCGCCAGCTTCGTGCAGCCGAGCTTCTGGTGGCTGCTGGGAATCATGCTGTTGTTCTCCTGGATGAGCCTGGTGGACGTGGTACGCGCCGAGTTCCTCCGTGGCCGAAACCTGGAATACGTGCGCGCCGCGCGAGCCCTGGGTATGCGTAACGGCGCGATCATGTTCCGCCACATCCTGCCCAACGCGATGATTTCAACACTGACCTTCATGCCCTTCATCCTCACCGGCGCGATCGGCACCCTGACCTCCCTGGACTTCCTCGGCTTCGGCCTGCCCGCCGGCGCGCCGTCGCTGGGCGAGCTGGTCGCCCAGGGCAAGTCCAACCTGCAGGCGCCCTGGCTGGGCATCACCGCCTTCGTGGTGCTGGCCGTAATGCTGAGCCTGCTGGTGTTCATCGGTGAAGCCGCCCGCGATGCCTTCGACCCGAGGAAGTGACATGAGCCAGAACGAGAACCTCATCGAAGTCCGCGACCTGTCCGTCGACTTCCTCTGCGGCGACGACCACGTACGCGCGGTGGAACACATCAGTTTCGACATCCGAAAAGGGGAGACCCTGGCACTGGTGGGCGAAAGCGGCTCCGGCAAGTCGGTCACCGCGCATTCCATCCTGCGCCTGCTGCCCTACCCTACCGCCAGCCATCCCTCCGGCAGCATCCAGTTCGCCGGAAAGGACCTGCTCAAGCTGCCCGAGCGCAAGTTGCGCGGCATCCGCGGCAACCGCATCGCCATGGTGTTCCAGGAACCCATGACCTCGCTGAACCCGCTGCACACCATCGAGAAACAGATCGGCGAAGTGCTGGCGCTGCACAAGGGCATGAGCGGCAACCAGGCCCGTGCACGCACGCTGGAGCTACTGGATCTGGTCGGCATCCCCAACCCCGCCAGCCGCCTCAAGGCCTACCCGCACGAGCTTTCCGGTGGCCAGCGGCAGCGGGTGATGATCGCCATGGCGCTGGCCTGCGAGCCGGAACTGCTGATCGCCGATGAACCGACCACGGCGCTAGACGTCACGGTACAGCTGAAGATCCTCGACCTGCTGCGCGACCTGCAGCAGCGCCTGGGCATGGCCATGCTGCTGATCACCCACGACCTCAATCTGGTCCGGCGCATCGCCCATCGCGTTTGTGTGATGAAGCGCGGCTGCATCGTCGAGCAGGCCGATTGCGATACCCTCTTCACGGCCCCGCAGCACCCCTACACGCGCGAATTGCTCGGCGCCGAGCCCAGCGGTACCCCCGCGCAGAACGAGCCCGGTGCGCCGCTGCTGGAGGTCGACGACCTGCGCGTGTGGTTCCCGATCAAGAAAGGCGTGTTCCGCAAGACCGTCGACCACGTCAAGGCGGTGGATGGCATCGACTTCAGCCTGCCGCGCGGCCAGACCCTGGGCATCGTCGGCGAGAGCGGTTCGGGCAAGTCGACCCTGGGCCTGGCCATCCTCCGGTTGATCAACAGCCAAGGCGGCATCCGCTTCGAAGGCCAGGCCATCGAAGGTATGAACCAGGCGGAAGTCAGGCCTCTGCGGCGCGAGATGCAGGTAGTCTTCCAGGACCCGTTCGGCAGCCTCAGCCCGCGCATGTCGGTAGGCCAGATCGTCGGCGAAGGCCTGGATATCCATGGCATGGGCACCGTCGAAGAGCGCGAGCAGGCGATCATTGAAGCGCTGAAGGAAGTCGGGCTTGACCCGGATACCCGCCACCGCTATCCCCATGAGTTCTCCGGGGGCCAGCGGCAGCGCATCGCCATCGCCCGCGCCCTGGTGCTGAAGCCGGCGCTGATCCTGCTGGACGAGCCGACCTCGGCACTGGACCGCACCGTGCAGCGCCAGGTGGTCGAACTGCTGCGTGGGCTGCAGGCCAAGTACAACCTGACCTACCTGTTCATCAGCCACGACCTGGCAGTGGTGAAAGCCCTGAGCCACCAGTTGATGGTGATCCGCCACGGCAAGGTAGTCGAACAGGGCATGGCCGATGAAGTCTTCGCCGCGCCGCAGCACGCGTACACACAGCAATTGCTGGAAGCAGCCTTCATGGTGCCCACGCAAGCCTGAGCCAGCAGCAGACAAGGAAACACTGAACATGGGATTTCTAGCCGGTAAACGCGTACTGATCGTCGGTGTCGCCAGCAAGCTGTCCATCGCCTCCGGCATCGCCGCGGCGATGCACCGGGAAGGCGCCGAGCTCGCCTTCACCTACCAGAACGACAAGCTCAAGGGCCGCGTCGAGGAGTTCGCTGCCGGCTGGGGCTCCAGTGCCGAACTGTGTTTCCCCTGCGACGTGGCCAGCGACGCAGACATCGACGCCGTGTTCGCCGCGCTGGCGAAGCAGTGGGACGGCCTGGACTGCATCGTCCACTCGGTGGGCTTCGCGCCAGGCGACCAGCTCGACGGCGACTTCACCGATGTCACCACGCGCGACGGCTTCCGCATCGCCCACGACATCAGCGCCTACAGCTTCGTCGCCCTGGCCAAGGCCGGTCGCGAGCTGATGCAGGGTCGCAACGGCAGCCTGCTCACCCTCTCCTACCTGGGCGCCGAACGCACGATGCCCAACTACAACGTCATGGGCATGGCCAAGGCCAGTCTGGAAGCCGGCGTGCGCTACCTGGCCGGCAGCCTTGGCCCAGAGGGCACCCGCGTCAACGCCATCTCCGCCGGTCCGATCCGCACCCTGGCCGCCTCGGGCATCAAGAGCTTCCGCAAAATGCTCGCCGCCAACGAACGCCAGACGCCGCTGCGGCGTAACGTAACCATCGAGGAAGTCGGCAACGCCGGCGCCTTCCTCTGCTCGGACCTGGCCAGCGGCATCAGCGGCGAAATCCTCTATGTCGACGGCGGCTTCAACACCACGGCTATGGGCCCGCTGGGCGACGACTAAGGCTTTCAACCGAACAAAGAAAAGGCCGCTGATGCGGCCTTTTCTTTTGCCTGAAAGAACAAGGGCCGCTTGCGCGGCCCTTGTCAGTTACTTCTTGGCGTCGTCGAATTTCTCAATCTTCGCCTGGTCCTGCAGGTAGCGACGGAAGGCCGAGAAATCATCCTGACCGCTACGCGAGGCAAGGAAGCGCTGGTACATCGCTTTCTCCTGCTCGGTCGGCTTGGCGTCTGGCTCGCTCACACCGCTGAGCTTGACCAGCACGAAGTCACCGTTCTGCAGCGCGACGCCGCCCAGGCTGGGCTTGTCGGCGCCTTCCGGGCGAACCATGCGGAACACGCTCTGCAGCACGACCGGATCGACACCTTCCTGCCCGCGGGCAGCCGCTTCCACGACCTTCCACTGCTGGCCTTCCTGAGCCTGGGTCAGCGGAATCTTGCCGTCGCGCAGCCCCGCCAGTAGTGCTTCGCCACGAGCCTTGGCATCGGTGGCAGCGTGCTCGACCTGCAGGCGCTTGAGGATATCGGCACTCACCTGCTCCAGGGTTTCCTGCTCAGGCTTGTGGTGCTCCTTCACGCGCAGCACGACCACGGTGTCCGGGTCCAGCTCGATGGCGCCGCTGTTGGCGCCCTCTTCCAGCACTTCCGGGCTGAAAGCGGACTGGATGACCTGACGATTGGCAGTCACGCCCTCGCCGCCTTCCTTGCCGAACGGCTTGCTGGTCTGCACCTTCAGGCCCATGTCCTGAGCCGGCTGGCCCAGATCGGAAGCCTCGTAGGCGGAGCTTTCCAGTTGCTTGGTGGCGTCGACGAAGCGCTGCTCGACCAGTTGGGTCTTGGCTTCGTGCTCCAGCTTGGCCTTCAGGCTGTCGAAGGTCGGAACCTCCGGCGCTTCGACAGCCAGCAGCTTGATCAGGTGCCAGCCGTAGGAAGTCTTCACCGGGGCGGAGACTTCGCCCTTCTTCAGCGCGTACAGCGACTCTTCAAAGGCCGGGTCATACACGCCGCGACCGGCGAAGCCGAGGTCGCCACCGTTGGCGGCGGAGCCGGTGTCATTGGACAGCTCCTTGGCCAGCTTGGCGAAGTCTTCGCCCTTGTCCAGGCGCGCCTTGATCTCGTCGATCTTGGCCTTGGCCTGCTGGTCGTTCTGCTTGTCGTTCACCTCGATCAGAATGTGCGCGGCGTCGCGCTGTTCGGACAGGCCGGCGATTTCCTTCTGATAAAGGGCATCGAGGTCTTCCTTCTTCACTTCGACCTGATCGAAGAAGGCGGACTTCTTCAGCTCGATGTAGTCGATGGTGACCTGCTCAGGGGTCATGAACTCGGTACTGTGGGCGTCGTAGTAGGCCTTGATTTCGCTGTCCTCGACCTTGCTCTTGGCCGGGTCGGCCTTGACGGTCAGGGTGGCGAAGTCGCGGGTCTGCTTCTCGAGGCGAGCAAAGGCGTTCAGCTCGTCGTCGGTGACGAAGCCGGTACCGGCGATGCCGGCGCGCAGCTGACCGATCAGCATTTCCTCGCCAAACATGCGGCGGAACTGCATGCGGTCATAGCCCATCTGGCGGATGACCTGGTCAAAGCGGTCAGCGTTGAATTTGCCGTCCACCTGGAACTCAGGGGTCGACAGGATCAGTTGGTCCAGCGCCTGCTGGGAGAAGGCGAACTTGTCGTTCTGCGCGGCCTGCAGGATCAGCTTGCGCTCGATGAGCGACTTCAGCGCGGAATCCTTGAGCAGCTTGTCGTCGAGCATGGACGAATCGAAGTCCTTGCCCAGGCGCTGCATCAACTGGCGACGCTGCATGTCCGCAGCCTGCTGCAGTTCCGGCAGACCGATGTCTTCACCGTTGACCTGAGCAGCGACGTTCTCGTGGTGGGTTGCGCGAATGATCTGATCGAACCCGGTCAAAGCCATGAGGACAACGATCACGCCCAGGATGGTCTTGGTGATCCAGCCTTGGGAATTGTCCCTGATGTTTTGCAGCATGCGGCCCCCGACGCGGCCACGACCCACCTTCAATGGCGGCGCGGCGTGGAAAAAAGGCGGATATAAGAAAGGCGCATCCGAGGATGCGCCTTCTCGTAACTGGTGGAGCTTGCGGGCATTGAGCCCGTGACCCCTGATGATTCCAACCGACCTACGCCAGCCGGGTCATCGCTCCGTGACCGGCCCAACCGAAGTTGAACCGGTCCAGGTCAAGTCCAAAAAGACGCTTAGTTGACAGCGTCCTTGAGGGCTTTACCGGCCTTGAAGCCCGGGATCTTAGCAGCAGCGATCTTGATCGGCTTGCCGGTTTGCGGGTTGCGACCGGTGCGAGCAGCACGCTCTTTGACAGCGAAGGTGCCGAAGCCGACCAGTACGACGGAGTCACCAGCCTTCAGGGCGCCAGTTACGGACTCGATCACCGCGTCCAGAGCGCGACCGGCAACAGCTTTCGGGATATCAGCAGATGCGGCGATAGCATCGATCAGTTCCGACTTGTTCACTCTAAGTCCCCTTATTTCTGTTGAGTATGTTTCTATGTGTTAGGTGTAAGCAAAAGCAGGTGCTGGTTTGCCAACTGACAAAGCAAGTGCCGCTTTATAACAAGGGCTCAAAAACAGTGTCAAGAAAGCCCCCCAACTAATGCGTGCTGATTCGCTCCTTGGAATCAGACTCGCGCTTCTCATCCTTTGCAACCATCTCGGGAGCCGCATCGGGCAAGGGCTCCGGGGCGTATTGCAGCGCAATTTGCAGGACCTCGTCAATCCATTTAACCGGTTTAATAACGAGATCGGCCTTAATATTATCTGGAATTTCCCTAAGATCTCGTACGTTTTCCTCGGGAATGATCACAGTCTTGATTCCACCGCGGTGCGCAGCGAGAAGTTTTTCCTTCAGGCCACCAATGGCCAGCACCTGACCACGCAGGGTGATCTCACCGGTCATGGCAACATCCGCGCGGACCGGAATCTGGGTGATCGCTGAGACCAGCGCGGTACACATGCCGATGCCCGCGCTAGGGCCGTCCTTGGGGGTCGCGCCTTCGGGCACGTGGATGTGGATATCGTGCTTCTCGTGGAAGTCCGGGGCTATGCCCAGGCTCTTCGAACGGCTACGAACCACGGTCAGCGCGGCGGTGATTGACTCCGCCATGACGTCGCCCAGCGAGCCGGTCTTGGTCAGTGCACCCTTGCCGGGAACCATGGCCGACTCGATGGTCAGCAATTCGCCGCCCACCTGGGTCCAGGCGAGGCCGGTCACCTGGCCGATCTGGTCCTGCTGCTCGGCCAGGCCGTAGCGGAACTTGCGCACACCCAGGTAGTTTTCCAGCGAATCCGGAGTCACCACGGCGTCGATGCGCTTGGCCTTGCCACCGTCCTTGACCGCCTTGCGGCAGACCTTGGCGATCTGGCGCTCAAGGCTACGCACACCGGCTTCACGGGTGTAATAGCGAATGATGTCACGGGTAGCGGCTTCCTCGAAGACCACCTCGCCCTTCTTGAGACCATTGGCCGCAGTCTGTTTCGGTACAAGATATTTCGAGGCGATGTTGATCTTCTCGTCCTCGGTGTAACCCGGCAGGCGGATGACTTCCATGCGGTCCAGCAATGCTGCCGGAATGTTCATGGAGTTCGCCGTGCAGAGGAACATCACGTCGGAGAGGTCGTAGTCGACTTCGAGGTAGTGGTCGTTGAAGTTGTGGTTCTGCTCCGGATCGAGCACCTCCAGCAGCGCCGACGCGGGATCGCCACGCATGTCGCTGCCCATCTTGTCGATCTCGTCGAGCAGGAACAGCGGATTGCGCACGCCGACCTTGGTCATTTTCTGAATCAGACGACCGGGCATGGAGCCAATGTAGGTCCGACGGTGGCCACGAATCTCGGCCTCGTCACGCACACCACCCAGGGCCATGCGCACGAACTTGCGGTTGGTCGCGCGGGCGATGGACTCGGCCAGCGAGGTCTTGCCTACGCCGGGCGGGCCAACCAGGCAGAGTACCGGGCCTTTGAGCTTCTTCACGCGCTTCTGTACGGCGAGATACTCAAGGATGCGCTCCTTGACCTCTTCCAGGCCGTAGTGGTCGGCATCGAGGATGTCCTCGGCCTTGTCCAGGTCGTGGCGCACCTTGCTCTCGGCCTTCCACGGCACGTTGACCAGCCAATCGATGTAGGAACGCACCACGGTCGCCTCGGCGGACATCGGCGACATCTGCTTGAGCTTGTTCAGCTCCGCAGTGGCCTTGGCCAGGGCTTCCTTGGTCAGGCCGGCGGCGTCGATGCGCTTCTTCAGCTCCTCGACTTCGTTGTGGCCTTCATCGATGTCACCCAGCTCTTTCTGGATGGCCTTCATCTGTTCGTTGAGGTAGTACTCGCGCTGGCTACGCTCCATCTGCTTCTTCACGCGACCGCGAATGCGCTTCTCGACCTGCAGCAGGTCGATCTCGGCATCCAGCATGGCCAACACGTGCTCGACGCGGGCGGACAACTCGGTGATCTCGAGGATTTCCTGCTTCTGCTCGATCTTCAGCGCCATGTGCGCAGCCATGGTGTCTACCAGGCGGCCGGGCTCATCGATGCTGTTGAGCGAAGACAGGACTTCGGCCGGGACCTTCTTGCCCAGTTGCACGTACTGCTCGAACTGGCTGAGCAGGCTGCGGGTGAAGACTTCGGATTCGCGCTCGCCGACGGAGACCTCATCAATGATCGAAACTTCCGCGCGGCAGTAGGCTTCCTCGTCGATGAAGCGCTCTACCTGGCCGCGCTGCTCGCCTTCGACCAGCACCTTGACGGTGCCATCGGGCAGCTTGAGCAACTGCAGGACGGTGGCCACCGTGCCCATGCGGTACAGGCCGTCCGCGCCCGGATCGTCGTCGGCCGGATTCTTCTGCGCCAGCAACAGGATCTGCTTGTCGCTGGTCATGGCGGCCTCGAGGGCCTCGATGGATTTCTCACGGCCCACAAACAGCGGGATGACCATGTGCGGATACACCACTACGTCACGCAGGGGCAGCAGGGGCAACTCGACGAGTGTTTTCATGATATTCGGCTCTACAGCGGCACTTGGCCAAAACGATGGGATTGGACCCTTCGGCCTAAGATGGGGTTAGGACTGGGAAAAAACAAGCGCGGTAGATGGGAAGAAAAAAGGGGCCCTAGGGCCCCCTTCTGGTTTCAGGCGTCAGGTGCAGCCTTGGCCGGCTGCTCGCTGTTCTCGTAGATCAGCAGCGGCTGGGAGGAGCCCTCGATGACGCTTTCGTCGATCACCACCTTGCTGACATCGTTCTGCGAGGGGATCTCGTACATGGTATCGAGCAGGATGCCTTCGAGAATCGAACGCAGGCCACGGGCGCCGGTCTTGCGCTCCAGCGCGCGACGGGCAACGGCCTTGAGCGCGTCCGGACGGAACTCCAGGTCCACGCCTTCCATTTCGAAGAGCTTGGCGTACTGCTTGGTCAGCGCGTTCTTCGGCTCGGTCAGAATCTGCATCAGCGCAGGCTCGTCCAGCTCGTCAAGGGTCGCGATGATCGGCAGTCGACCAACAAACTCGGGGATCAGACCGAATTTCACCAGATCTTCCGGCTCAACCTCACGCAGCGCCTCGCCAACCTTCTTGCCCGCTTCCTGGCTGCGAACCTCGGCGTTGAAGCCGATGCCGCCCTTGGTGGAACGGTTCTGGATGACCTTTTCCAGGCCAGCGAACGCGCCACCGCAGATGAACAGGATGTTGCGGGTGTCGACCTGCAGGAATTCCTGCTGCGGGTGCTTGCGGCCGCCTTGAGGCGGTACGGAAGCCACGGTGCCTTCGATCAGCTTCAGCAAGGCCTGCTGAACGCCTTCACCGGACACGTCGCGGGTGATCGACGGGTTGTCGGATTTGCGCGAGATCTTGTCGATTTCGTCGATGTAGACGATGCCCATCTGGGCCTTCTCGACGTCGTAATCGCACTTCTGCAGCAGCTTCTGGATGATGTTCTCGACGTCCTCGCCCACGTAGCCAGCCTCGGTGAGGGTGGTGGCATCGGCGATGGTGAAGGGAACATTGAGCAGGCGCGCCAGGGTCTCGGCGAGCAGGGTCTTGCCCGAGCCGGTCGGCCCGATCAGCAGGATGTTGCTCTTGCCCAGTTCGACGTCGTCCTTGCGCTCACGCTGGTTGAGGCGCTTGTAGTGGTTGTAAACCGCTACTGCCAGGGTTTTCTTGGCACGTTCCTGGCCGATCACGTACTGATCGAGGATGGTGCGGATCTCTTTCGGCGCCGGAAGCTTGTGCGCACTGCTCTCCGCCTGTGCTTCCTGCACCTCCTCACGGATGATGTCATTGCACAGGTCAACGCACTCGTCGCAGATAAAGACCGAGGGGCCGGCAATCAACTTGCGCACTTCGTGCTGGCTCTTGCCGCAGAAGGAGCAATACAGCAGCTTGCCGTTGTCCTCGCCGTTGCGGGTGTCAGTCATTCGATCGTTCCAATCGGGGATATACGTGAAGGACAAGATGAAGGCATTCGCAGGCATTTTCAAGCCCGCGAGCGGCCGGATTACCGGCCGCGGTACAGCGGGGAGACTCAGCTGGCGGAAGGACGCTGAGTGAAGACCTGATCGATCAGACCGTATTTGACGGCCTCGTCGCCGCTCATGAAGCGGTCACGGTCGGTATCGCGGGCGATGACGTCCAGCGGCTGGCCGGTATGATGCGCCAGCACCTGGTTCAGGCGCTCCTTGATGAAGAGGATTTCCTTGGCGTGGATCTCGATGTCCGAGGCCTGGCCCTGGAAGCCGCCCAACGGCTGGTGGATCATCATGCGCGAATGCGGCAGGCAGTAGCGCTTGCCAGCGGCACCGCCAGCCAGCAGCAGGGCACCCATGCTGCACGCCTGGCCCACACAGATGGTGGAGACGTCTGGCTTGATGAACTGCATGGTGTCGTAGATCGACATGCCAGCAGTCACGGAGCCACCCGGGGAGTTGATGTAGAGGTGGATGTCCTTGTCCGGATTCTCGGCTTCGAGAAACAGCAGCTGGGCAACCACGAGGTTGGCCATGTAGTCCTCGACCTGGCCGACCAGGAAGATGATCCGCTCCTTCAGCAGGCGCGAATAGATGTCGTAGGAACGCTCACCGCGGGCGGACTGCTCCACCACCATCGGCACCAGACCACCAGCGGCCTGAATGTTCGGAACTTGCGGCATATAAGGATTATGCATGTCCGACGATCACTCCCTAATAAAAAGTCATGTCTCTATAGACGCACAAGCCAGCCCGAAGGCTGGCTTGTGACAATCGAACGAAGCGCTGGATCAGGCCGCTTGCGGAGCTTCTGCAGGCTTGACCGCGTCTTCGTAGGATACCTGCTTGTCGGTCACATTGGCCTTCTGCAGGACAGTATCTACAACTTGTTCCTCCAGTACAACCGAACGAACTTCGTTCAGTTGCTGGTCGTTCTTGTAGTACCAGGAAACAACTTGTTCCGGCTCCTGATAAGCCGAAGCCATCTCTTCGATCATTTCGCGAACGCGGGCTTCGTCAGCCTTCAGTTCGTGCTGCTTGACCAGCTCGGCGACGATCAGACCCAGCACGACGCGGCGCTTGGCCTGCTCTTCGAACAGCTCGGCCGGCAGTTGGTCGGGCTTGATGTTGCCACCGAACTGCTGGACAGCCTGGACGCGCAGACGATTGACCTCGTTGCTGATCAGGGCTTTCGGAACTTCGATCGGATTGGTCTCGACCAGACCTTCCATCACCTGGTTCTTCACCTTGGACTTGATGGCCTGACGCAGCTCACGCTCCATGTTCTTGCGAACTTCGGTGCGGAAGCCTTCCAGAGTGCTTTCCTTCACGCCGAACAGAGCGAAGAACTCTTCGTTCAGTTCCGGCAGCTTCGGCTCGGCGACGCTGTTGACGGTAGCGGTGAACTCGGCGGCTTTGCCAGCCAGGTCCAGGTTCTGATAGTCCTCGGGGAAGGTCACGTTCAGAACGCGCTCTTCGCCGGCCTTGGCGCCGACCAGGCCTTCTTCGAAGCCCGGAATCATGCGGCCGGAGCCCAGCACCAGCAGGGTGCCCTTGGCGGAACCGCCAGCGAAGGCTTCGCCGTCGATCTTGCCAACGAAGTCGATGTTTACCTGGTCGTCGTTCTGAGCGGCGCGGTCAACGGCTTCGAAGCGGGTGTTCTGCTTGCGCAGGATTTCCAGCATGTTGTCGAGGTCGGCATCGGCCACGTCAGCCTGCAGGCGCTCAACCTTGATGCCGTCGAAACCGGCAACCTGGAACTCGGGGAAGACTTCGAAGGTAGCGATGTACTCGAGGCCCTTTTCCTTCTCGAACACTTTCGGCTCGACGGAGGGGGCACCGGCCGGGTTCAGCTTCTGCTCGACCACGGCTTCGTAGAAGGTTTCCTGGATCAGGTCACCGAGGGCTTCCTGACGAGCGGCGGCTTCGTAGCGCTGACGGATCACGCTCATCGGCACCTTGCCGGGACGGAAGCCAGGAACCTTGGCGCGACGAGCGGTCTGCTGCAGACGCTTGTTGACTTCGGTCTCGATGCGCTCGGCCGGCACGCCAACGGTCATGCGGCGCTCAAGAGCGGAGGTGCTTTCAACGGAAACTTGCATGGATATTCCTCGTGGCACAGACGTAAGCCGGTCCTTCCGGCTCCCAGAATCAAGGGCAAGCATTCTAGTAGCTAGAAATGCAGAAGTCACCCTGACTGGAAGCTGCGGGAATTCACGGATGCGAGAGCTTATGGAAAGAAGATGGTGCGGACGGAGAGACTCGAACTCTCACAGCTTGCGCCACTGGAACCTAAATCCAGCGTGTCTACCAATTTCACCACGTCCGCAGGGTACCGCAGAAACGAAAACGCCAGGCTCTGGGCCTGGCGCTTCGGAATATGGGGTGGACGATGGGAATCGAACCCACGACACCAGGAGCCACAATCCTGTGCTCTACCAACTGAGCTACGCCCACCATATTACATTTGCTTGTACCGAACGCCACTTGGCGCACCCGGCAGGACTCGAACCTGCGACCATCCGCTTAGAAGGCGGATGCTCTATCCAGCTGAGCTACGGGCGCTTTAGTGGCGGCAACCCTTGCTAAGCAGACCCAGTGGAAACCACCGAATCGGTTGGCACCGCCTCTTTCGTGTTTCAGGCTGTGCTCGGCAAGCGGGGCGCATGTTATCGATGAGGCCATACCCCGTCAACAACTTTTTTAAAAAAAATTCAAAGAGATAAAGGAGTTACGCCAAATCACGGGCTCCCGCCTTTGCCTTATGGAGGCAGCATGCGAAAATGCGCGCCTTCTTTTCACCCGCCTTAATGGTTATCCCCCCGACATGACTGCAAAACTGATCGACGGCAAAGCGATCGCCGCCAGCCTCCGCCAGCAGATTGCCCAACGCGTCAATGAACGCCGCCAGCAAGGACTGCGCATCCCTGGCCTGGCTGTGATCCTGGTCGGCAGCGACCCCGCCTCTCAGGTCTATGTCGCGCACAAGCGCAAGGACTGTGAAGAGGTCGGCTTCCTCTCCCAGGCGTACGACCTCCCCGCCAGCACCACCCAGGAAGAACTGCTGTCGCTGATCGACCGCCTGAACGCCGACCCGGCCATCGATGGCATCCTCGTCCAGTTGCCCCTCCCCGCCCACCTCGATGCTTCCCAGCTGCTGGAACGCATCAGCCCGGACAAGGACGTGGACGGCTTCCACCCCTTCAACATCGGTCGCCTGGCCCAGCGCATCCCGCTGCTGCGCCCCTGCACCCCGAAAGGCATCATGACCCTGCTGCAAAGCACCGGCGTCGACCTGTACGGCCTGGATGCAGTGGTAGTGGGCGCATCGAACATCGTCGGCCGCCCCATGGCGCTGGAACTGCTGCTGGGCGGCTGTACCGTCACCGTTACCCACCGCTTCACCCGCGACCTGGCCGACCACGTGCGCCGCGCCGACCTGGTGGTCGTCGCCGCCGGCAAGCCGGGTCTGGTCAAAGGCGAGTGGATCAAGGAAGGCGCCATCGTCATCGACGTGGGCATCAACCGCCAGGAAGACGGCAAGCTGGTCGGCGACGTGGAATACAACGTGGCCGCCGAGCGTGCCAGCTGGATCACTCCGGTGCCGGGCGGCGTCGGCCCGATGACCCGCGCCTGCCTGCTGGAAAACACCCTGTACGCTGCCGAACACCTGCACCCCTGACCGGTTGTCGACGCGCAAGAAAAAGGCCGCTGATCAGCGGCCTTTTTCATTTGCGGGTAGCGATTACTCGGCGAGACGCCAGGTAGTACCGCCCTTACCGTCTTCCAGCACCACGCCCAGAGCGGTCAGCTCATCGCGGATGCGGTCGGACTCGCCCCAGTTCTTCGCCGCACGTGCATCCAGGCGAGCCTGGATCAGCGCCTCGACCTGCGCCGCGTCGACCTTGCCAGCCGCGCCAGCCTGGAGGAACTCGTCGGCATCCAACTGTAGAACCCCCAGCAGCGCACCCAACTCACGCACGCGCGCCGCCAGTGCAGCCGCTGCCGCCGGATCGCTCTCACGCAGGCGGTTGACCTCGCGGACCATCTCGAACAGCACGGCAACCGCTTCCGGCGTACCGAAGTCGTCGTCCATCGCCGCACCGAAGCGCTCGACGAACTCCTCGCCCCCCTCGGCCGTCACCTGCGGCAAGCCGCGCAGCGCGGTATAGAAACGCTCCAGCGCGCCCTTGGCTTCCTTCAGGTTGTCTTCGGAATAGTTGATCGGGCTGCGGTAGTGGCTGGAGACCAGCAGGAAGCGCACGACTTCCGGATGGTACTTCTCCAGCACTTCGCGAATGGTGAAGAAGTTGCCCAGGGACTTGGACATTTTCTCGCCATCCACACGTACCGCGCCGGCGTGCATCCAGCTGGCCGCGTAGAGCTTGCCAGTGGCCGCCTCGCTCTGGGCGATCTCGTTTTCGTGGTGCGGGAACACCAGGTCCGGGCCGCCGCCATGGATGTCGAAAGTCTCGCCCAGGCAGCAGGTGGACATCACCGAGCACTCGATGTGCCAGCCCGGACGACCGGCGCCCCACGGAGATTCCCAGCTCGGCTCGCCCGGCTTGGCGCCCTTCCAGAGCACGAAGTCCAGCGGATCTTCCTTGGATTCGTCGACCTCGATCCGCGCACCGATGCGCAGGTCTTCGATCTTCTTGCGCGACAGCTTGCCGTAGCCGGCGAACTTGCCGACCCGGTAGTAGACGTCGCCGTTGCCCGGCGCGTAGGCGTAGCCCTTGTCGATCAGGGTCTGGATCATCTCGTGCATGCCGGCAATATGGCCGGTGGCGCGCGGCTCGATGTCCGGACGCAGGACCGACAGGCGCGCCTCGTCCTCGTGCATCGCGGCGATCATGCGGGCGGTCAGGTCTTCGAACGACTCACCGTTCTCCTGGGCGCGACGGATGATCTTGTCGTCGATGTCGGTAATGTTGCGCACATAGGTCAGGTCATAGCCGCGATGGCGCAGCCAGCGGGCGATGACGTCAAACGCCACCATCACACGGGCGTGGCCGATGTGGCAGAAGTCGTACACGGTCATGCCGCACACGTACATCCGCACCTGGTTACCCACCAAAGGCTTGAAGCTGTCCTTGGTCTTGGACAGCGTGCTGTAGATCTGCAAGTCAGCCATCCCTTACTGCCCCCAGGAATCGCGCAGGGTCACGGTGCGGTTGAACACCAGGGCACCAGCCTTGGAGTCCTTGGCATCCGCGCAGAAGTAGCCTTCACGCTCGAACTGGAAACGATCCTCGGCAGTGGCGCTGGCCAGCGACGGCTCCGCGCGGCAGCCCTTGAGCACCACCAGGGAGTCGGGGTTGATGTTGTCGAGGAAGCTGCCGCCCTCGTCCGATTTCTCCGGATTGGCGGAGCGGAACAGGCGGTCGTACAGGCGCACTTCGCACTCGACGCTCTCGGCAGCCGGCACCCAGTGGATCACGCCCTTGACCTTGCGGCCCTCGGGGTTCTTGCCCAGGGTGTTCTCGTCGTAGCTGCAGCGCAGTTCGACGATATTGCCGGCGGCGTCCTTGATGGCTTCGTCGGCGCGGATCACGTAGCTGCCGCGCAGGCGCACTTCGCCGCCCGGAATCAGGCGCTTGTAGCCGGCCGGCGGGACTTCCTCGAAGTCGCTGGCGTCGATGTAGATCTCGCGACTGAACGGCAGCACGCGCACACCCATGTCCTGCTTCGGATGGCGCGGCAGTTCGAGGTTCTCGACCTGGCCTTGCGGATAGTTGGTGATGACCACTTTCAGCGGCTTGAGCACGCACATCGCACGACTAGCGTTGGCGTCGAGGTCGTCACGGATGGCGAATTCCAGCATGCCAATGTCCACGACGCCGCCGGCACGGTTCACACCGATCATGTCGCAGAAGGCGCGGATCGACGCTGGGGTGTAGCCGCGGCGGCGGTAGCCGGAGAGGGTCGACATGCGCGGGTCGTCCCAGCCATTCACGTGCTTTTCATCGACCAGTTGCTTGAGCTTGCGCTTGCTGGTGATGGTGTAGTTCAGGTTCAGGCGCGCGAATTCGTACTGGCGCGGCTGCGCCGGGACCGGCAGGTTGGCCAGGAACCACTCGTACAGCGGGCGGTGATCCTCGAACTCCAGGGTGCAGATGGAGTGGGTGATGCCCTCGATAGCGTCCGACTGACCATGAGTGAAGTCGTAGCTGGGGTAGATGCACCACTTGTCGCCGGTCTGGTGGTGATGAGCGTGGCGGATACGGTAGAGGATCGGGTCGCGCAGGTTGATGTTTGGCGAGGCCATATCGATCTTCGCGCGCAGCGAGCGGGCGCCGTCCGGGAACTCGCCGGCCTTCATGCGGGCGAACAGGTCCAGGTTTTCCTCCACCGAACGCTCGCGGAACGGGCTGTTCTTGCCCGGCTCGGTCAGGGAGCCGCGATAGGCTCGCATTTCCTCGGCGTTCAGGTCGCAGACGAAGGCCTTGCCGGCCTTGATCAGGTCGACCGCCCAGTCGTGCAACTGGTCGAAATAGTTGGACGCATAGCGCACCTGACCAGCCCACTCGAAGCCCAGCCATTTCACATCGGCCTCGATGGCGTCGATGTACTCCTGGTCTTCCTTCGCCGGGTTGGTGTCGTCGAAGCGCAGGTGGCAGTCACCGCCGAACTCCTTGGCCAGGCCGAAGTTCAGACAGATGGACTTGGCGTGACCGATGTGCAGGTAGCCGTTGGGCTCCGGCGGGAAGCGGGTGACGATCTTCTGGTGCTTGCCACTTTCCAGGTCGGCCGCAACGATCGGGCGCAGGAAGTTGGCGGCAACAGTGGCTTCTTTCGTATCGGCGGTAGGCTTGCTCATGGTGTCCTTGATCATGCTGGTGTTCGGCCAGGGTAGGCCAGCCAAACCAAAGCGCTTATCATAGCCGAAGCTGTCAACCCCCTGACAGGCCTTCGATTTTTCCAAAGAGCGGAATTCCCTGATGACTACCACCGTCAAACTGCAGACCAACTTCGGCGATATCACCCTTGAACTCTTCGACGACAAGGCGCCCGAAACCGTGGCCAACTTCAAGGAGTACGTGAAGGCCGGCCATTACGACAACACCGTTTTCCACCGTGTGATCAACAACTTCATGATCCAGGGCGGCGGTTTCGAGCCGGGCATGAAGCAGAAGAGCACCAACAAGCCGATCAAGAACGAAGCCAACAACGGCGTCGGCAACAAGATCGGCACCGTCGCCATGGCCCGCACCATGGAGCCGCACTCGGCCAGCGCTCAGTTCTTCATCAACGTGGCTGACAACGACTTCCTCAACCACAGCGCACCGACCGTTCAGGGCTGGGGCTACTGCGTATTCGGCCAGGTGAAGGACGGCATGGACGTGGTCAACAAGATCAAGGGCGTGGCCACCACCATGCGCTCTGGCCACCAGGACGTGCCGGCCGACGACGTGATCATCGAGAAAGCCGAAATCCTCGGCGAGTGAGTCGATGAGCGTCCTGTTCATCTCGGACCTGCATCTCGAAGCGGAACGCCCGGACATTACCCGGGCGTTCTTGCATTTCCTGTCTACCCGCGCCCGCACGGCCAAAGCGCTGTACATCCTCGGAGACTTCTTCGAAGCCTGGATCGGCGACGACGGCATGGACGAGTTCCAGCACTCCATCGCCCGTGCCCTGCGTGAACTGTCTGACAGCGGCACACGCATCTACCTGATGCACGGTAATCGCGACTTTCTGATCGGCAAGGCGTTCTGCCGCGAGGCCGGCTGCACCCTGCTGCGCGACCCGAGCCTGATCGACCTGGGCGGCGAAAAGGTCCTGCTGATGCACGGCGACAGTCTGTGCACCCTCGACGAGGCATACGTGAAGCTGCGCCGCTGGCTGCGCAATCCGCTCACGCTGTTCATCCTGCGCAACCTGCCGTTGGCCACCCGCCACAAGCTGGCGCGCAAGCTGCGCAAGGAAAGCCGCGCGCAGACGAGCATGAAAGCCAGCGAGATCGTCGACGTCACCCCGGCGGAAGTGGAGCGCATCATGCGCGACAAGGGCGTACGCATCCTGATCCACGGCCACACCCATCGCCCTGCGGTACACGAGCTGGAGATCGACGGACGCCCTGCCCGGCGCATCGTCCTCGGCGACTGGGACCGTCAGGGCTGGGCCCTGGAAGCGGACGACCAGGGGTTGCAGCAGGCGCCCTTCCCGCTCTGAGAGCGCCGGCCACTGCCATGGTGGCCTTCCGACGCCAACCTACACGCACTGTCAGAGGTTTCCTCTTGACCGGCACTGGCGGCCTTGCGCAGCATCGCCGCTTTGCTCACTCAAGGAAGAACCATGCTGGTATCCAAGGAAAGCCTCATCAAATATGCCGCCGCGCCGCTGGCGGTGGCCGCGGTCGGTTTCGTCCTGTTCAACGGGGTGTTCTTCTATAACGAAGCCGGCTACATGACCCACGTGCGCACCATCTTCGGCGAAGAGAAGATCGTCGACGACGTGGGCTACGCCACCAAGTGGTTCGGCCGCGCCACCACCTGGAAGAAGGCGATCAGCGTGCAGTCCGTGCTGGTCATGGACGAGAACGACAACAACCCCGACAACGACGCCCTCGGCGCCACCATCGAAGCCTTCCCCATCGTGTTCCTCGGCAACGTCGACGCCAAGGTCGAGTCCTCGGCGCGCTTCCGCCTTCCCGGTGGCGACTCCTTCCTGAAGATGGCCCAGGAATACCGCAACCCGGACAACTTCATCCGCACCGCGCTGGTGCCGGCGATCAAGGAAACCCTGCAGGCCACCGCCTCGCTGATGAGCGCCGACGATTACTACGCCGGCGCCCGCAGCGAATTCGCCGCCGAGTTCGAGAACCAGCTCAACGACGGCCTGTACCTGATCAAGCGCAAGGAAGTCCGCGGCCCGCGCGGCCCCCTGCCCCACCAGACCGCCATCCTTCAGGCCGGCACCGAGCAAGGCAGCTTCGGCGACAACAACGCCAGTCAGTTCGTCACCGAGAAGGTCACCGATGCCAAGGGCATCCCGGTGCGCAAACAGCAGCAGTTCCGCAAGTTCGGCGTGGAAGTGGTGGAAGCGCGCATCACCAACGTCGATCCGAACCCCCAGTACAAGCAGCGCATGGTCAAGGTACAGCAGGCCCTGGCCGAGCTGGCCGTAGCCCGCCAGAACCGTCTGAAGGAAGAGGAAGAGAAGCTGCTGGTCACCGCCCGCGGCGAGAAGGAAGTGGAAGCCAAGCGCCAGGAAACCCTGCGCGACCAGATCGAGCGCACCACCCAGGCGGAAACCGACAAGCAACTGGCGGTGATCAACGCCGAGCGCGAGAAGCAGCGCGCCGAGATCGAGAAACAGACCGCCGAACTGCTGCGCGACAAGGCCGCCGTGACCGCCCAGGCCACCAAGATCACCGCCGACGCTGATGCCTACGCCCGTGAAGCGGTGATCAAGGCGGACGGCGCGCTGCAGCCCAAACTCGACGCACTGATCGCCATCAACAAGGTATGGGCCGAGGCCGCCGCCCAGGCGCCGGTGCCCAGCGTGATGATGGCCGGCGGCCCGACCAGCGCCAGCAGCCGCCAGGACGAGATCGGCCAACTGATGGGGGTGCTGGCCACCAAGGCCGCGCGCGATCTGGCGCTGGATCTGAAGGTGAAGGACTGAGTTCGACTCTTTTGTAGGAGCGAGCTTGCTCGCGAATGTATTTCCCAGAAGCTCCGGCGCTGGGCTGGTTCGCGAGCAAGCTCGCTCCTACGAAGAGCCGAAATGAAAAAGCGCCCAGTCGGGCGCTTTCTTATTTCGGCAGAAAGATCAGGCTGCCAGCTCGACCGGCACGCCGCTGTGGAAACGGAACTCGCTGTCCGGCGACTGGATCAGGCCAGCCTCCACCTCACGAATCTCCACCACGCGGCGATCGATGTCCGCATCATCGCCATAACGACGCGCCAGGCTCAGGTAACCTTGGAAGTGCCGCGCCTCGGACTTGAGCAACGAGCCGTAGAACTTGGCCAGGTCAACATCCAGATGATCCACCAGCGCAGCAAAACGCTCGCAACTGCGGCACTCGATGAAAGCGCCGACGATCAGAGTATCCACCAGCTTGTGCGGCTCGTGGTTGCGCACCACGGCGCGCAGGCCGGAGGCATAGCGGCTGGCGGAAATCGGCCGCAGCGGGATGCCACGCTTCTTCAGGATCGCCAGCACCTGCTCGTGGTGGCGCAATTCCTCGCGGGCCAGGCGCGACATGAAGTTCACCAGCTCCTCGTGGGCACTGTACTTGGCGATCAGGGCCAGGGCCGTGCTGGCGGCCTTGAACTCGTTGTTCTTGTGGTCGATCAGCATCACCGCCTGATCCCGCAGTGCGGCTTCCACCCACGAATCCGGCGTGGCACAACCGAGGAATTCCCTGATTTCAGACAGCATGCTCAACTCCAACGAAGCGTTCCACCGGCTGGCCGGTGTCATAAATGCGGGGCATTATACGAATGCAGCCGCGCGGAACCAGCGTCCGCCCTTGATATGCCTCAACGTCATGACGGCGATATCCCGACTACAGTTGTTCCACATAAACAACGCGCACGAAGGGAGACGATCATGCAAGCCATCCGTAGCATCCTCGTAGTCGTGGACCCGGACCAGCCGGAAGGTCTCGCGCTGAAACGGGCCCGCCTGATCGCCAGCGTGACCCAGTCGCACCTGCACCTGCTGGCCTGCGAGCGGCGCGCCGACTACAGCGCTAAGCTCGAGGAAGTCGCCGAGGTGCTGCGCCAGGAGGGCTTCAGCGCTTCCAGCCGCCAAGCCTGGAAGGACAACCTGCACCAGACCATCATCGCCGAGCAGCAGGCCGAAGGCTGCGGGCTGGTGATCAAGCAGCACAGCCCGGACAACCCGCTGAAGAAAGCCCTGCTCACTCCCGACGACTGGAAGCTGCTGCGCTTCTGTCCGTCACCGGTGCTGCTGGTGAAGACCAGCCTGCCCTGGGCGGGGCGTAACATCCTCGCCGCCGTGGACGTGGGCAACAACGACATCGAGCACCGCACCCTGCACTCAGGGATCGTCAGCCACGCCTATGACATCGCCGGCCTCGCCCATGGCCAATTGCACGTGATCAGTGCCCACCCCTCGCCGATGCTCTCGGCCGCCGACCCGACCTTCCAGCTCAGCGAGACCATCGAGGCCAAGTACCGCGAGGCCTGCAAGGCGTTTCAGGCCGAATACGGCGTCGACGACCAGCACCTGCACATCGAGGAAGGCCCGGCGGACGTGCTGATTCCCCGCGCCGCGCACAATCTCGACGCGGCGGTGACAGTGATCGGCAGCGTGGCGCGGACCGGCTTCGCCGGCGCGCTGATCGGCAACACCGCGGAAGTGGTTCTCGATACGCTGGAAAGCGACATCCTGGTCCTCAAGCCGGACGACATCATCGCCCACCTGGAGGAGTTGGTCGCCAAACCCTGACGATCACGTTGAGACCCAACCTGCAGGAGCGAGCTTGCTCGCGAACCGCCCAGCATCGCAGCAGGCGGGAAAAGGTTCGCGAGCAAGCTCGCTCCTACAGAAAGCAAAAGCGCCCGTCCGGGCGCTTTTTTTTATTAGCCAGAAGAGATCAGACCCGCGACTCCAGCGCGCCAGCCAGGAAGCTCGGCGCGATATAGCGCTCGTAATGTGCCTCGGACAGGATGAAGAACTCCTTGTCGATGGCGTCGCGCAGGTCCGGCAGCGGCCATTCGCGGAATTCCGGCAGCAGCGCCAGGCCGTAGGCCTCCACCTGGTTGATCATCCGCGAGCCGCGAGCGATTAGCTGGTAGGCCCAGCAATACGGCGACTGTTCAGGCACGAAGCGGATCTGTCGCTGCTCTAGCTGGCTGCGCAGCAAGGGCGCATCGAAGACTTCCAGCTTGGCCATCATCACCTGCGTCAGCAGGATCTCCAGACGGGTCAGGACCGCCCGCTTCTCCTCGTCGCCGTAGCGATTCCAGTTCACCACTTCGTGGTGGAAGCGCTTGCAGCCACGGCAGACCAGGTCGCCATAGACCGTCGAGCAGAGCCCGACACAGGGGGTTTTGATGCGTTGCGAAGACATGGCTGAACAGATAGCTGGCAAAGCGGGCATGTTAGCCCTTTGTCTAGGCAAGATCACCCTCGGGCACCACGCAAATCGGCTTACCAAGGCCCATTAATTCCATTAGAATGGCTGCGCCTTTTTGGCGTCATTGTCCGAAAGAAGCTGTTTTCAAAGCGTCACGAAGCACAGATTCCGGCAGCCGCACGGTCTGGGCGCCTCCCTCAAGCGCCCAGCCCACTACGTCCCAGGCCCCACCGGCGTAAAACTTTGAAAACAGCTTCTGCCCGGAGATCGCCGGTGCCGTCGTAGGTCAGTGGATTACCGTCCACCATGCCTGACGAATGGATCGGAGGGGTCTCCTGGATACGCGTCCTCCGGGACCACTGATGAGGGAAATACTGTGCTTGAAGCCTATCGCAAACACGTAGAAGAGCGTGCCGCCCAGGGCGTCGTGCCCCAGCCGCTGAACGCCGAACAGACCGCTGGTCTGATCGAACTCCTGAAGAATCCGCCGGCCGGCGAAGAAGAATTTCTCCTCGACCTGATCACCAACCGCGTACCGCCGGGCGTTGACGAAGCTGCCTACGTCAAGGCTGGTTTCCTGTCCGCCGTTGCCAAGGGTGAAGCTACCTCCCCGCTGCTCTCCAAGACCCGCGCCCTCGAGCTGCTGGGTACCATGCAAGGCGGCTACAACATCGCCACCATGGTCGAGCTGCTGGATAACGCCGAGCTGGCCGAAGTTGCCGCCGCGCAACTGAAGCACACCCTGCTGATGTTCGATGCCTTCCACGACGTCGCCGAGCGCGCCAAGAAAGGCAACGCCGCCGCCAAGGCCGTGCTGCAATCCTGGGCCGAAGGCGAGTGGTTCAAGGCCAAGCCGGCCGTCGCCGAGAAGCTGACCCTGACCGTGTTCAAGGTCCCCGGCGAAACCAACACCGACGACCTGTCCCCCGCTCCGGACGCCTGGTCGCGCCCCGACATCCCGCTGCACGCCCTGGCCATGCTGAAAATGGCCCGCGACGGCATCGAACCGGTCCAGCCGGGCGCGGTCGGTCCGCTGAAGCAGATCGAAGCCGTCAAGGCCAAGGGTTTCCCGGTTGCCTACGTCGGTGACGTGGTCGGCACCGGTTCGTCCCGTAAGTCCGCCACCAACTCGGTGCTGTGGTTCTTCGGCGACGACATCCCCTACGTTCCGAACAAGCGTGCTGGCGGCTTCTGCTTCGGCACCAAGATCGCCCCGATCTTCTACAACACCATGGAAGACGCCGGCGCCCTGCCGATCGAATTCGACTGCACCAACCTGGCCATGGGCGACGTCATCGACGTGTACCCGTACGAAGGCAAGGTCGTGCGTCATGACAGCGGCGAAGTGGTCACCACCTTCGAGCTGAAGACCCCGGTTCTGCTGGACGAAGTCCGCGCCGGCGGCCGTATCCCGCTGATCGTTGGCCGTGGCCTGACCGAGAAGGCCCGTGCCGAGCTGGGTCTGGCTCCGTCCGACCTGTTCAAGAAGCCGGAAGCGCCTGCCGACAGTGGCAAGGGCTTCACCCTCGCCCAGAAGATGGTTGGCCGCGCCTGCGGTCTGGCCGAAGGCCAGGGCGTACGTCCGGGCACCTACTGCGAACCGAAGATGACCACCGTCGGTTCCCAGGACACCACTGGCCCGATGACCCGCGACGAGCTGAAAGACCTGGCTTGCCTGGGCTTCTCCGCCGACCTGGTGATGCAGTCCTTCTGCCACACCGCTGCCTATCCGAAGCCGATCGACGTCAAGACCCACCACACCCTGCCGGACTTCATCATGACCCGCGGCGGTGTCTCCCTGCGTCCGGGCGACGGCATCATCCACAGCTGGCTGAACCGCATGCTGCTGCCTGACACCGTCGGCACCGGCGGCGACTCGCACACCCGCTTCCCGATCGGCATCAGCTTCCCGGCCGGTTCCGGCCTGGTGGCCTTCGCCGCTGCCACCGGCGTCATGCCGCTGGACATGCCGGAATCGGTTCTGGTGCGCTTCAAGGGCAAGCTGCAGCCGGGCATCACCCTGCGTGACCTGGTCCATGCCATCCCCTACTACGCGATCCAGGCTGGCCTGCTGACCGTCGAGAAGAAAGGCAAGAAGAACATCTTCTCCGGCCGCATCCTCGAGATCGAAGGTCTGAACGACCTGACCGTCGAACAAGCCTTCGAGCTGTCCGACGCCTCCGCCGAGCGTTCGGCTGCCGGTTGCACCATCAAGCTGCCGGAAGAGGCCATTGCCGAGTACCTGAAGTCCAACATCACTCTGCTGCGCTGGATGATCGGCGAAGGCTACGGCGACGCCCGCACCCTGGAGCGCCGCGCGCAAGCGATGGAAGCCTGGCTGGCCAACCCGCAACTGCTGGAAGCCGACAAGGACGCCGAGTACGCCGCGGTCATCGAGATCGACCTGGCCGACGTCAAGGAGCCGGTACTCTGCGCTCCGAACGACCCGGACGACGCCCGTCTGCTGTCCAGCGTGCAAGGCCGCAAGATCGATGAAGTCTTCATCGGTTCCTGCATGACCAACATTGGTCACTTCCGCGCTGCCGGCAAACTGCTGGACAAGGTCAAGGGTGGCATTCCGACCCGTCTGTGGCTGGCTCCGCCGACCAAGATGGACGCCCACCAGCTGACCGAGGAAGGCTACTACGGCATCTACGGCAAGGCTGGCGCGCGCATGGAAATGCCGGGCTGCTCGCTGTGCATGGGCAACCAGGCTCGCGTACAGACCGGTTCGACCGTGGTCTCCACTTCGACCCGTAACTTCCCGAACCGTCTGGGCGACGCCACCGACGTGTTCCTGGCATCCGCCGAGCTGGCCGCCGTCGCTTCGATCATCGGCAAGCTGCCGACCGTCGAGGAGTACATGGCCTACGCGAAGGACATCGACAGCATGTCTGCCGATATCTACCGCTACCTGAGCTTCGACCAGATCGCCGAGTTCCGCGAAGCTGCAGCCAACGCGAAGATCCCGGCCGTTCAGGTCTGAGACTCCTAGCGTGATGAAAAGCCCCGCCTCGTGCGGGGCTTTTCTTTTCTGTAAAGCCCGAAATAGAGGGCTTCAACCCTACCCTAACGATGGGCCTAATACTTATTGACCGGTTGCACCGGGAGCGTCCGGGGCTAAGGTGGACAGCAGGCTCCTGCCGATATCCGTGCTCAGGTGCCCTTGTGGAACCCTCCAGAGGTGCGCTCCCTTCCTCTGCGCCCCGCCCTCCATGGCGGGGCTTCTTTTTTCCGCACCGCCCCTGGCACAGCCCTTGCTGCACTCCTGACAACTGCGATCCAAAGGCGGATCGCTCCGACAATGGCGTCGCGGCTACCTCCCCTTGATGGCAGGTGGCGCGGCGCTTTTTTGTGTTGAGAGTGCGTTCAGAGGTGGAGATGATCGACAGCAGCACCAGCTCACTGCCGGACAGCCTGGCCTGGGTGGCCGGCTCCGATGCGCCGGAGAAGACCGCGCTCAACCTGGGCTTCATGGCCCTCACCGACTCCGCCTCGCTGGTGGTCGCCGCAACCCAGGGCTTTGGCCAGCCCTATGGGCTGACCCTCAACCTGCAGCGGCAGAACTCCTGGGCCGGGTTGCGCGACCGCCTGCTCAGCGGCGAGCTGGATGCGGCGCAAAGCCTCTACGGTCTCATCTACGACCTGCAACTGGGCCTGGGCGGCGCACCGGCCACCAACATGGCTGTGCTCATGGGCCTGTGCCAGAACGGCCAGTCGATCAACCTTTCCGCTCCGCTGATGCGTGACGGCGTGACCTCTGCTGAAGCACTGCAACGCCACGTGCGCCAGAACGGTGCGCAACTCACTCTCGCCCATACCTTCCCCACCGGCACCCATGCGATGTGGCTCTACTACTGGCTGGCCAGCCACGGCATCCATCCCCTGCAGGATGTGCGCAGCCTGGTCGTGCCGCCGGCGCAGATGGTCGAGCACCTGAAAGCCGGACGCATCGACGGCTTCTGCGCCGGCGGCCCCTGGGGCGCCCTGGCGGTGGACGAAGGCATGGGCTTCACCCTCGCCACCAGCCAGCAGATCTGGCCGGACCACCCGGAAAAGGTGCTCGCCACCACTCGCGCCTTCGTCGAGCAATACCCCAACACCGCCCGCGCGCTGGTGATGAGCCTGCTCGACGCCAGTCGATTCATCGAGACCAGCGAGGACAACCTGCGCAGCGCTGCCCAATTGATCAGCAGCGAAGACTACGTCGACGCCCCGCTCGCCAGCATCCAGCCGCGTCTGCTCGGCCGCTACGAGGATGGCCTCGGCCACGCCTGGCAGGATGCCCACCCACTGCGCTTCTTCAACAACGGCCAGACCACTTTCCCCTGGCTCTCCGATGGCATCTGGTTCATGACCCAGTTCCGCCGCTGGGGCCTGCTGCGTGAGGATGTCGATTACCTCGGCATCGCCCGCCAGGTGCAGCATCTCGACCTGTATCGCGAAGCTGCCAGCGCCGTCGGCGTCAGCGTGCCGAACGCCGAGATGCGCGCCTCGACCCTGATCGACGGCCGCCTCTGGGATGGCAGCGATCCGGCCAGCTACGCCCACAGCTTCGAACTGAATGCCCTGGCGGAGCGAGGTTGAGCATGCTGCGCGTCCTGCTGATCAACGACACCCCGAAGAAGGTCGGGCGCCTCAAAGCTGCCCTGGTCGAATGTGGCTTCGAAGTCATCGACGAATCAGGCCTCACGGTCGACCTGGCGCGACGGGTGGAAGCCCTGCACCCTGACGTGATCCTCATCGATACCGAATCCCCCGGCCGCGACGTGATGGAACAGGTGGTGCTGGTCAGCCGCGACCAGCCGCGCCCCATCGTCATGTTCACCGACGAGCACGATCCGCAGGTGATGCGCCGGGCCATCCGCTCCGGGGTCAGCGCCTACATCGTCGAAGGCATCCAGGCCGAGCGCCTGCAGCCGATCCTCGACGTTGCCATGGCGCGCTTCGAGAGCGACCAGGCCCTGCGCGCCCAACTGCATGCCCGCGAGCAGCAACTGGCCGAGCGCAAGCGCATCGAGCTCGCCAAGGGCCTGCTGATGAAGATGAAAGGCTGCGCCGAGGAAGAGGCCTATACCTTGATGCGCCGCCAGGCCATGGGCCGTCAGCAGAAACTGGTGCAGGTGGCCGAACAGATCATCGCTATGCACGAGATGTTGGGGCACTGACCTTGAAAAGGTGAGGCCGGCCAACTGCCAGCGGCGGCAAGGCGCGATCATTTCGCCAGCCACTCAGATGGCCCCCGCCTCGCTGGTCAGGCCCTATGCTGCGGCCGCCCGGTCATCTGGCCGGGCCCCGGAGCGCCATCGGCAGGGTTCGATGACGCATCGCAGTGGTCGCCGCCGGCTAGGCACCTCGGCGCCACCCGACCTCGCCGCACTCGCGGCCCAGCAAGGGCAAGCCCATGATCGACCTCAGCACCTGGAACCTCAGCGTTCCTACCGACCCAAGCCCCACCGAAGTCACCACCCAACAGATCGCCAGAGGCTATGAAAGCCGCTACTTCCAGCGCGGCGGCAGCCAAGTGGTGTTCTGGGTGCCCGTCACTGGCTCGCACACCTCAGACAGCGTCTACCCACGCAGCGAGCTGCGCGAGACCACACCAAACGGCGAAGTCTCCAACTGGTACTACAACCAGGGCGATAACGAACTGCGCGTCACCATGAGCGTCCAGCAGGTGCCGTCGAAGAACAAGATCATCATTGGCCAGATCCACAGCCGCTCGCCCTACACCGGCAACGGCGAACCGCTGGTCAAGCTGCAGTACCACTACCTGCCCACCCTGCAGAGTGGGCGCCTGGAAGCCCTGGTGCGCAACCACCCTGACGACAGCGCCAGCATCAACGTCCCGCTGATCGACAATATCGCCCTGGACCAGGCCTTCAACTACAGCCTGCGCGTCACCTCGGTGGGAAACCTGGCAATCCGCGTGGAGACCTCCGACGGCCGCGCCAACTACTACCGCAAGATCCTCAGCACCACCTGGTCCAAGCAACTGCTCTACTTCAAGGCCGGCGCCTACATCAACGACAACTACGGCAACAGCAGCGAGGGCGCACGCGTGACCATCTTCCACCTGAACATGGCGCATCGCTGAAACGCCATTCACTGCCCTGATGAGGCGCGGGGCGGGCGGGCTGCGCGTAGAATGCAAGGCACGCCCACACAACCACCGCACTGCCCGCCGCATTGTCATCGAGAGCGCCCATGGCCCGCCTGAAACTGGAATTCCCCGAAGAACTCTTCATCTACACCACCAAGCTCACCGTCCGTGTCACCGACATCAACGGCGCCAACCACCTGGGCAATGACTCGATGATCTCAATGATCTCCGAGGCCCGCGCGCGCTTCCTGTTCGACTACGGTATCCGCGAGACGGGCATCATCGTCACCGACCTGGCCACCACCTACCGCGCCGAGGCCCACGCCCGCGACCAACTGCTGTTCGAGGTCGGCGTGATGGACTTCAACAAGTACGGCGGCGACATCATCTTCCGCATCACCCGCCCGGCCGACGACACCCTGGTGGCCATGGCCAAGTCCGGTTTCGTGTTCTTCGACTACAAGACCAACAAGGTCGTGCCGATCCCCGAGGCCTTCCGCGACACCTTCCCCAACGTCAACCGGATCGACTGAGCAGCAAGCGAAGCGGCGGCGCGCTATACCTCTGGAGTTGTACCCATCAGCCTTCAGAGGAGATTCCAGCATGCCGTCCTTCCTTCGGGTGGGCGCGCTGTCCGGTTGTCTGTGCCTACCCTTCCACTCCCTGCTTTCACTCGCCCTGGCGGCGGAAACCGACCCGGTGCAGCGCGGCCGCTATCTGGTGCAGGTCGCCGGCTGCAACGACTGCCATACCGCCGGCTACATCCTCGCTCCGGACAAGGTCCCGGAAAACACCTGGCTCACCGGTGACCAGCTCGGCTGGAGCGGCCCCTGGGGCACCACGTATGCCGGCAACCTGCGCCTGGCCATGCAGGCCTATGACGAAGAGCAATGGCTGGCCATAGCGCGCCAGGCCAACTTCCGTCCGCCGATGCCATCCCACACGCTGCGCATCATGGACGAAGCCGACCTGCGCGGAATCTATCGCTACGTCCGCCACCTTGGTGCAGCCGGAAACAGGGCTCCTGACTACGTACCGCCCGGCGGGACGCCCAAGGGGCCGGTGGTGATTTTCCCGTCCCCGCCAGCGCCCTGAATCGCCCCAACGGGGAGCACGTCATTCGCGCGTGCGCCCCGTTGGGGCACAAACGTAGAACCTGACCATCTACTAACTTGCTGATCCGACTACGTTTCCCCTTTTGGCCCGCGCCTTGCTCTGCACAAGGCGATGGTAATCAACGGCGATTACCCGACTTCGACAAAGGCGTCGCATCCACACCCGCACAGTGCGGTGGGTGGAGCGACGCCTTTTTCGTTTGCCCCGGCGCAGGGGCACTGGGGTCTGATGACGTTTTGCCGCGACCGCGACCGCGACGGCGCCATGCGTCGTTGCGGGACTTGAAAAGGGAATGACCATTTCCTGCATCCCGCGCCTAGCCTGGCGTGATTTGTCGCAGCAACGCGGCTTGCGTCAAAACGTCATCAGCCCCCACGACCTTCTCGAACCCGGCGGCTGCCACGCGGCGCACGACCGGGCTCCTCTACCGTTGCTGATGAGGTGTTCGATGAACACGAGTTTCTGGAAAGCCGGCCATGCGCCGACCCTGTTTGCCGCCTTCCTGTACTTCGACCTGAGCTTCATGGTCTGGTACGTCCTCGGCCCGCTGGCGGTGCAGATCGCCACCGATCTGCAACTGACTACCCAGCAGCGCGCGCTGATGGTAGCCACGCCGATCCTCTCCGGCGCCATCCTGCGCTTCCTAATGGGGCTGCTGGCCGATCGCTGGTCGCCCAAGGCCGCCGGCATCCTCGGCCAGGTGATCGTCATCTGCGCGCTGTTTGGCGCCTGGCAATTGGGCATCCACAGCCTGGAGCAGGCGATGATTCTCGGTGTGTTGCTGGGCATGGCCGGCGCTTCGTTCGCGGTGGCTTTGCCGTTGGCGTCGCAATGGTACCCGCCGCAGCACCAGGGCAAGGCCATGGGCATCGCCGGCGCCGGCAACTCCGGGACCGTGCTGACCGCGCTGTTCGCCCCGGCCATCGCCGCTGCCTTCGGCTGGCAGAACGTCTTCGGTTTCGCGCTGATCCCGCTGCTGGCGACCCTGGTGGTGTTCACCCTGCTCGCCCGCAACGCCCCGGAGCGGCCGCCGGCAAAATCCCTGGGGGATTACCTGAAGGCCCTGGGCGACCGTGATAGCTGGTGGTTCATGTTCTTCTACAGCGTCACCTTCGGCGGCTTCCTCGGCCTTGCCAGCACCCTGCCCGGCTACTTCCACGACCAATATGGCCTCGACCCGGTGACAGCCGGCTACTACACCGCCGCCTGCGTCTTCGCCGGCAGCCTGATGCGTCCACTGGGCGGTGCCCTGGCCGACCGCATTGGCGGCATCCGCAGCCTGCTGGTGATGTACACCGTCGCCGCGATCTGCATTGCCGCCGTCGGCTTCCACCTGCCCAGCGCGGTGGCTGCGCTCAGCCTCTTCGTGGTCGCCATGCTCAGCCTCGGCGCGGGCAACGGCGCAGTGTTCCAGCTGGTGCCGCAGCGCTTCCGCCAGACCATCGGCGTGATGACCGGCCTGATAGGCATGGCTGGCGGTATCGGTGGCTTCTGCCTGACGGCGGGCCTGGGTGCAATCAAGCAAGCCACCGGTGACTACCAGATCGGCCTGTGGTTGTTCGCCAGCCTCGGTGTACTCGCCTGGTTCGGCCTGCACGCCGTGAAAGCTCGCTGGCGCACCACCTGGGGCAGCGCCGCCGTTACCGCGGCGCGAGTCTGAGCATGGCCTGTAGGAGCGAGCTTGCTCGCGAACCGCTTCATGCGGAGGTCACCGCGACAGGCGTTCGCGAGGCCGACTCTGTTCCCGACAATATTCGGCATTCCCCACATCCCTGTGGGTCACAAGCTCGCTCCTACAAAGAGCTGCGCCTGAGCTTCGGCCAGGCCAGCGCCACCGGCCCGCGAGACGAAAACCAGGATGCCCTGCGGGTGGTCACCCCGCCCGCCGGGCTGGCCGCCAGCAAGGGGCATCTGTTCGCCATCGCCGACGGCGTCAGCCACTGCGCCGACGGCGGCCTGGCCGCGCGCCTGACACTGGAGGCGCTGGCCGTCGACTACTACGCCACCCCCGAGACCTGGGCCGTCGCCCAGGCCCTGGACCGCCTGCTGATCTCGCAGAACCGCTGGCTACAGGCCAACGGCGGTGGCCAGCCGCTGCTAACGACCCTCACTGCGCTGGTTCTACGAGGCCGGCGCTTTACCCTTGCCCATGTCGGCGACTGCCGCCTGTATCGCTGGCACGCGGGCGTTCTGGATTGCCTGACTCAGGATCACGTCTGGGAACAGCCCGGCATGCAGCACGTGCTCAAGCGCGCACTGGGCCTCGATCAGCACCTGATCGTGGATTACTGTGATGGCGAACTGGAAGCCGGGCAGAGCTTTCTGCTGGTCAGCGACGGCATCTGGGCCGCCCTGGGCGACAGCGCCATCCAGCGCCTGCTGGAGGACGCACAGAGCCTGCAAGCCTGCGCCGACGCACTGGTCAGCGCCGCACATCTGGCCGGCAGCCAGGACAACGCCAGCGCCTTGCTCCTGCGAGTAGACGAACTGCCGCCCGCGAGCCTCGGCGACGCCCTCGCCCAGCTCGACCACTGGCCCGCACCACCCACGTTGCGAGACGACCAGGAATTCGAAGGCTGGCAGGTCATCGGCAAGCTGGCCCAGTCGCGCCAGTCGCTGATCTACCGCGTGCGCGACCGGCAGAGTCGCCCCTGGCTGCTCAAGACCCTGCCGCCGGCGCTGCGTGACTCCCCGGAAGCTGCCCAGGCGCTGCTGCTGGAGGAGTGGTTCCTGCGCCGCGTGCAGGGTCGCTACTTTCCCGAGCTGCACAGCCTGCCGCAGCGCCAGCACCTTTACTACGTGATGCGCGAGTACCCGGGGCAGACGCTGGACGAGCACCTGAAACTCAACGGCCCGCTCCCCCTCCCCGACTGGCTGGACCTCGCCCAGCGCTTGCTGCGTGGCCTGGGCCAACTGCACCGGCGCAACATCCTGCACCGCGACATCAAGCCGGAGAACCTGCACTGGGCCGACGACGGCGAGCTGCGCCTGCTGGACTTCGGCCTGGCCTACTGCCCGGGATTGTCGCAGGAAGACCCGCACGACCTGCCTGGCACGCCAAGCTACCTGGCACCGGAATCCTTCCAGGGCGCGGCGCCGGACGCCCGTCAGGACCTCTACGCCGCCGGTGTCACACTCTATCGCCTGCTGTGCGGCCATTACCCCTACGGCGAGATCGAAGCCTTCCAGCATCCGCGCTTCGGCACGCTCACCCCGGCCAGCCGCTATCGCCCGGACGTGCCCGCCTGGCTCGACAACTGGCTGGCGAAACTGACTTCCGTGCAGCCGCAACAGCGCTTCGAAACTGCCGAGGAATGCCTGCTCGCCCTGGAGCAAGGCGAACGGCAGGCCCCGGCACGCCCGCGCCCCGTGCTGGAACGCGAGCCGCTACGGGTCTGGCGCGGCATCGCCCTGGCCTCGCTGGCGATCAACCTGGGGCTGCTGCTCTGGTTGTTGCACGGAGGGTGAAGGCGCACCAGTTCGGTTCAGACCGCCTCACCGCAGTGCAGCAGAAAGGCCGATAAGTCGGACGATCCACCCGGAAGCGCCGGAAACCGGGGCCCAGGCAAGTTGGCACAGCCCCTGCAATGACCCCAGCAACAATCTACAAAAGCGCGTCCCTCAACGAAGAGGCTCGCACTTCCCGATCGAACGGGACTTGGACAAAGGCGTCCTCGCTGGGTAACCGGCGGGACGCCTTTTTTGTTTTCCGTGTTTCAGCTTTGCGTGACGGAGCCCTGACATGAAAAAGCTCAAGCTCGTACTGATCGGCAACGGCATGGCCGGCGTGCGTACCCTCGAAGAACTGCTGAAGATCGCGCCCGACCTCTACGACATCACCGTGTTCGGCGCCGAGCCCCACCCCAACTACAACCGCATCCTTCTCTCGCCCGTGCTGGCCGGCGAGCAGGCCTTCGAGGACATCGTCCTCAACGACCTCAACTGGTACAGCGAGAACGGTATCCGCCTGCTGCTCAACCGCAAGGTCACCCGCATCGACCGTCATCGCCGCAAGGTCTATGCAGAAGACGGCACCGAGGCCGAGTACGACCGCCTGCTGATCGCCACCGGTTCCAACCCTTTCATCCTGCCAGTGCCGGGCAGCCGTCTGCAGGGCGTGATCGGCTACCGCGACATCGCTGACACCCAGACCATGATCGACACCGCCGTCAGCCACAGCCACGCGGTGGTCATCGGCGGCGGCCTGCTCGGCCTGGAGGCGGCCAACGGCCTCAAGCAGCGCGGCATGGACGTCACCGTGGTGCACCTCTCCGACTGGCTGCTGGAGCGCCAGCTGGATCGCACCGCCGGCAAGCTGCTGCAGGAAGCGCTGGAATCGCGCGGCATCCACTTCCGCCTGAACACCCTCACCGAAGAGCTGCTCGACGACGGCAGCGGCCGCGTCTGCGCCATCCGTTTCAAGGACGGCGAAGTGATCGCCGCCGACCTGGTGGTAATGGCCGCCGGCATCCGCCCCAACACCGAACTGGCGGAAAAGACCGGCCTGCCCTGCAACCGCGGCATCCTGGTCAACGACACCCTGCAGACCTATGACCCGCGCATCTATGCGCTGGGCGAATGCGCCAGCCACCGCGGCATCGCCTACGGCCTGGTGGCGCCGTTGTTCGAGCAGGCCAAGGTCTGCGCCAACCACCTGGCCATGCTCGGCTTCGCCCGTTACCAGGGCTCGGTGACCTCCACCAAGCTCAAGGTCACCGGCATCGACCTGTTCTCCGCCGGCCAGTTCATGGGCGGCGAAGGCACCGAGACCATCACCCTCTCCGACCCCATCGGCGGCGTGTACAAGAAACTGGTGATCAAGGATGACGTACTGGTCGGCGCCTGCCTCTACGGCGATACCGCCGACGGCGGCTGGTACTTCCGGCAGATCCGCGAGAACCACAACGTCGCGCAGATCCGCGACCACCTCATGTTCGGCGAAAGCAGTCTGGGCGACGTCGGCCACCAGGGCCAAAGCAGCGCGGCGAGCATGCCCGACAGCGCCGAAGTCTGCGGTTGCAACGGCGTGTGCAAAGGCACCATCGTCAAGGCGATCCAGGAGAACGGCCTGTTCAGCGTCGACGAGGTGAAAAAGCACACCAAGGCCGCCAGTTCCTGCGGCTCCTGCGCAGGGCTGGTGGAGCAGATCCTGATCAGTACCGTGGGCGGCGCGGCGGACGTGAAGCCCAAGAGCGAGAAAGCCATCTGCGGTTGCAGCGACCTCAACCACGGCCAGGTGCGCCAGGCGATCCGCGACCATCACCTGATCACCCTGAGCAGCGCCATGCGCTTCATGGACTGGCGCACCCCGGACGGCTGCGCTACCTGCCGCCCGGCGCTGAACTATTACCTGATCTCCACCTGGCCGGGCGAAGCCAAGGACGACCCGCAGTCACGCCTGATCAACGAGCGCGCCCACGCCAACATCCAGAAGGACGGCACCTACTCGGTGGTTCCGCGCATGTGGGGTGGCGTCACCAACGCCGCCGAGCTGCGCCGCATCGCCGACGTCGCCGACAAGTACCAGGTGCCCATGGTCAAGGTCACCGGCGGCCAGCGCATCGACCTGCTCGGCATCAAGAAGGACGACCTGCCGGCGATCTGGAAGGAGCTGGACATGCCTTCCGGCCACGCCTACGGCAAGTCCATCCGCACCGTGAAGACCTGCGTGGGCAGCGAGTTCTGCCGCTTCGGTACGCAGAACTCGACCCAGATGGGCATCGATCTTGAGCACGACCTGTTCAACATGTGGTCGCCGCACAAGGTCAAGCTGGCGGTCTCCGGCTGCCCGCGCAACTGCGCCGAAGCCGGCATCAAGGACATTGGCATCATCGGCGTGGATTCGGGCTGGGAGCTGTACATCGGCGGCAACGGCGGGATCAAGACCGAGGTGGCGGAGTTCTTCGTCAAGCTCAAGACCTCCGACGAAGTCCGCGAGTACAGCGGTGCCTTCCTCCAGCTCTATCGCGAAGAAGCCTTCTACCTCGAACGTACCGTGCACTACCTGCAACGGGTCGGCATGGAACGCATCAGGAAAGCCGTGCTGGAAGACCCGGAAAACCGCCGGGCGCTCAATGCGCGCCTGCAGTTCTCCCTGTCGCTGGAGCAGGACCCGTGGCAGGAACGCATTGCCCAGCAGCCGCTGAAGAAGGAATTCGAACGGATTCCGCTCAAGCAGTTGGAAACCGCCTGACTGCCCGCCGGGCCCCGCCATCGGGGCCCTTCCCATCCGATTGCTGGAGACACCCCATGAACTGGTTCGACATCTGCGCCCTGGACGACATCAACCCGCTGGGCTCGCGCGTCATCGCCGGCCCCCAGGGCGACATCGCGATCTTCCGCACCTCCGAGGACGAAGTCTTCGCCCTCGACGACCGCTGCCCGCACAAGGGCGGCCCGCTGTCCCAGGGGCTGATCTACGGCAAGCGCGTGGCCTGCCCGCTGCACAACTGGCAGATCGAGCTGGCCAGCGGCGAGGCAGTCGCCCCCGACCAGGGCTGCGCCCATCGCCACGAGGTGAAGGTCGAGGATGGTCGCGTGCTGCTGGCCCTGCGTGCACCCCTGAGCATCTGCGCCTGAGTCAGCCGAACGAGGTCGAGCCATGAACCAGAACCGTCGCACCACCGCATCTACCTGCTGCTACTGCGGCGTCGGCTGCGGCGTACTGATCGAGCACGACGACGAGCGCATCCTGGGCGTGCAAGGCGACCCGCAGCATCCGGCCAACTTCGCCCGCCTGTGCAGCAAGGGCTCGACGCTGCACCTCAGCGGCGACGCAAACGCCCGCGCGCACTACCCGGAACTGCGTCTTGGCAAGGACCTGGCGCGTAGCCGCACGGACTGGGACACCGCGCTGGAACACGCGGCCGGCATCTTCGCCGAAACCATCCGCGAGCACGGGCCGGACAGCGTGGCCTTCTATGTCTCCGGCCAGTTGCTGACCGAGGACTACTACGCCTTCAACAAGCTCGCCCGCGCCCTGGTCGGCACCAACAACATCGACAGCAACTCGCGCCTGTGCATGTCCTCGGCGGTGGTCGGCTATAAACGCAGCCTGGGCGCCGACGCTCCGCCCTGCAGCTACGAGGATATCGAGCTGGCCGACTGCGTGATGATCGCCGGCAGTAACATGGCCTACGCCCACCCGGTGCTGTTCCGCCGCCTGGAAGAAGCGCGCGCCAGACACCCGGAGAAGAAGCTGATCGTCATCGATCCGCGTATCACCGACACTGCCGAACAAGCCGACCTGCACCTGGCGATCCTGCCCGGCACTGACGTAGCACTGTTCCACGGCATCCTCCACATCATGCTCTGGGAGGGCTGGATCGACCGCGCGTTCATCGACGCCCACACTGATGGACTGGACGAACTGAAAGCCCTGGTACGCGACTACGGTCCGCTGGCCGTGGCGGAAATCTGCGGCATCGCCGTGGACGACCTGCAACGCGCCGCACAGTGGATCGGCCAGGCGCCATCCTTTCTCTCGCTGTGGTGCATGGGCCTGAACCAGTCCACCGCCGGCAGCGCGAAGAACAGCGCGCTGATCAACCTGCACCTGGCCACCGGGCAGATCGGCCGCCCTGGCGCCGGCCCCTTCTCCCTTACCGGCCAGCCCAACGCCATGGGCGGGCGCGAGACCGGCAGCCTGTCCAACCTGCTGCCTGGTCACCGCGAAGCCGCTGATGCCGAGCACCGCGCGGAAGTCGCCGCTTACTGGGGCGTCGAACAACTGCCGGAGAACCCCGGACTGAGTGCCATCGAACTCTTCGACGCAGTGCGCGATGGGCGCATCAAAGCCTTGTGGATCGCTTGCACCAACCCGGCCCAATCGCTGCCGGACCAGACCCGCGTGCGCGAAGCCCTGGCCGCCTGCCCTTTCGTCATCGTCCAGGAAGCCTTCACCACCAGCGAAACCTGCCAGTACGCCGACCTGCTGCTGCCAGCCGCCAGTTGGGGCGAAAAGGAAGGCACCGTGACCAATTCCGAGCGCCGCATCAGTCATGTACGCCCGGCCATCCCGGCAATCGGCGAGGCGCGGGCGGACTGGAGCATCGTCTGCGACTTCGCCCGCCGCCTGCAGCAGCGCCTGCGCCCTGGTGAGCCCGGCCTGTTCGACTTTGACTCGCCGTCCGCGCTGTTCGATGAATACAAACTGCTGACCCGTGAGCGCGACCTCGACCTCTCCGGCATCGACTACGCGCTGTTGGACACCCGTGGCCCGCAGCAATGGCCCTTCCGCTCTGGGGCGCAGCAAGGCACCAAGCGCCTGTATGACGATGGACAGTTTCCCACCGCGAACGGCCGCGCCCGACTGATCGCCGAACCTTACCGCCCTCCGAAGGAAAAGCGCGACGCGCGTTACCCGCTGATCCTCAACACCGGCCGCCTGCGCGACCAGTGGCACGGCATGACCCGCACCGGGACAGCGCCGCAACTGTTCGGCCACGTGGAAGAGGCCGTGCTCGGTCTGCACCCGGACGAGTTGCGCCGCCGACGCATCAGTGACGGTCAATTGGTACGCCTGCATAGCCGCCGTGGCGAACTGGTGCTGCCGGTGCAGGCAGACGACCGCCTTCGCCCAGGCCAGGCCTTCCTGCCGATGCACTGGGGCGACCGTTTCCTCAAGGGACTGGGCATCAATGTACTCACGCTGCCGGCGGTGGACCCACTGTCGCGCCAGCCGGAGCTCAAGCACGCCACCGTGGAAGTCAGCCGCGTCGAGCTGCCCTGGCAATTCTTCGCGCTCGTGGAAGGCAACGTACAGAAGCGTTTCGATGCCCTGCGCCCGCAGTTCGAAGAGCTGCGCTACGCCAGCTTCAGCCCCACCGGCCGTGAGCGCCCGGCCCTGGTGATTCGCGCCGCGCACGCAGAAGCGCCCTGCGCAGAGTGGCTGGCCCGCATCGATGCCCTGCTCGACCTCGGCGAGGGCCCGGTCATGGCCTATGACGACCCGCGCCGCACCGTCGGTAAACGCGTGCGCATCGAACAATCTCGAATTGTCTCGCTGCGCCTGGCCGGCGAAACCGCCGCCCGCGCCTGGCTGCGCGAACTGTGGAAGGAAGGCCGTGCCGACCAGGAGCTGCGCCGCTGGCTGCTCGCCCCGCTCAGCGCCGCCCCCGGCAAGCCCACCACGGCAGCGGACAAGACCCTGTGCAACTGCCTGAACGTCAGCCAAAGCCGCATCCAGGCCGGCATCGAGAAAGGCCTGGATCTGGAAGGCCTCAAATGCGAGCTCAAGTGCGGGACCGCCTGCGGCTCCTGCGTACCGGAAATCAAGCGCCTGCTGCTTCAGAAGCCGCTGGCCGCCACCGCCTGAATCAAGTCGCAAAGACGGCAGTCTGAGGAGAACGACATGAGTGGAAAAGTCTGGCTGATCGGTGCTGGCCCCGGCGATCCGGAGTTGCTGACCCTGAAGGCCGTGCGGGCCATGGCGCAGGCCGACGTGGTGCTGATCGACGACCTGGTCAATCCTGCAGTGCTGGAGCACTGCCCTGCCGCGCAAGTCATTGCTGTCGGCAAACGCGGCGGCTGCCGCTCCACACCGCAGGATTTCATCCATCGCCTGATGCTGCGCTACGCACGCCAGGGGCGCCGCGTGGCTCGTCTTAAAGGCGGCGATCCGTGCATCTTCGGCCGGGGCGGCGAAGAGGCCGACTGGCTTGCCGCGCGAGGAGTCGAGTGCGAACTGGTCAACGGCATCACCGCAGGACTGGCAGCCGCTACTCAGTGCGGCATCTCCGTAACCCTGCGCGGTGTCAGCCGGGGCGTGACCCTGGTGACTGCACATACCCAGGATGACAGCCCGCTGAACTGGCGCGGCCTGGCCGAGGGCGGCACCACACTGGTGGTGTACATGGGCGTAGCGAAATTGGCGGAAATCCGCGACGGCCTGCTTGAGGGAGGCATGGCTGCCAACACGCCGGTGGCGATGATCGAGAATGCTTCCCTGCCCGCCCAGCGCGAGTACCGCAGCCACCTGGCGGACATGCTGGACGACGCCCAGCGCTTCACCCTGAAAAGCCCGGCGATCCTGGTGATTGGCGAAGTCGCCGCCGCAGCCCAGCAGGCCGTCCGGGCCTGCACTGCCTGAGCTCACTTTTCTGCAGGCAAAGAAAAACCCGGCCTGGGCCGGGTTTTTCTCGTCAGCTCAGACCAATTACTTGGCTTGGGCTTCCACTTCGGCTTCTACGCGGCGGTTAACAGCGCGGCCTTCGGCGGTTGCGTTGTCAGCAACCGGACGGGACTCACCGTAACCAACAGCGTTTACGCGGCCGCCTTCAACACCGTACTCGTTGACCAGTACGTCACGAACGGCGTTAGCACGACGCTCGGACAGCTTCTGGTTGTAGGCGTCGGTGCCGACGGAGTCGGTGTGGCCTTCAACGGTGGTGGAGGTGGACGGGTACTGCTTCATGAAGTCAGCCAGGTTTTTGATGTCAGCGTAGCTGTTCTCTTTAACCTTGGACTTGTCGAAGTCGAACTTCACGTCCAGCTGTACGCGAACGACTTCGGCAACAGCCGGGCAGCCGTTGGCGTCAACGGTGACGTTGGCCGGGGTGTTCGGGCACTTGTCGACGTTGTCGCAGACGCCGTCGTTGTCGGAGTCGGAGCAGACTTCAGCAACCGGCTCGGGAGCCGGGGCCGGCTTGGCGCCGCCACCGAAGTTCATACCAACGCCCAGGCCAGCCATCCACTCGCCCTGGTGACCATTGACGCGCTGCTCCAGACCGTACTGACCGTCCAGGCTGGCTTTGGCGTAGAAGTTCTCGGTGAAGTAGTACTTCAGACCGGTACCGATCATGGCCATGGTCAGGTTCTGACGGCTGCCGTTCTCGGAGTTGATGTTGGTCAGGCTCTGGTGGCCGATACCTGCGGAAACGTACGGACGCAGGTTGCCGGCACCCGGGGTACCGAAGTGGTAGATGGCGTCCAGAGTGCTCAGGTTGCCATGGACCTTCTTGTTGCCGGTCTCGTAGGTGCCACGTACGTCGTGGTACTCACCGTAGGACAGAGCCAGCTCGACGTCGTCGGTCAGGAAGTAACCTACGGAACCGCCGTACAGGTCCGCGTTCTTCATGTTGCGAACGCTGTCGGTGAAGTAGCGCTTGCCGAAGGCTTCGACTTCGACAGCGCCTTCGCCTTGGGCGAACGCGTTGATAGCGGAGGTGGCGATCAGCGAGCCAACTACGACGCCTAAGGTGTTCTTCAGTTTCATCCGTTAAATCCCCATCTTGGTGGTCAATAAGTTGTCCTAACCATAGGCCGTACAACTTGGGTGGCAAGTTTATCAGAACTTGCCAAACAGAGAGACAATATTTCCCGGACTAAGATTCCGTCACATTCGAAAACTTTTCTCTCATTCGATCGAGTGCACGTTTGTAGCGCATTTTTGTGGCGCTGAGCCCCATGTGCATGATGTCGGCGATCTCCTGAAACTCCAGTTCCGCAACAAATCGAAGCACGAGGATTTCCCGATCAATGGGATTGACATGAACTAGCCAGCGGTCTAGCCCACCCCGTTCTTCGACTTTTGGCGTCTTCTCTTCAGAAGCTTCCTCGACTGGATCCAGACTCAGCGCATCGAGCAATCTGCGTTTGCGCCGTTCCTTCCGATACTGGGTAATGCACTCGTTGTAAGTGATGCTGTACAGCCACGTCTTGAACTTCGACTTTCCTTCGAAGTTCTTCAGACCATACAGCACCTTGAGCATGACCTCTTGACACACATCATCGGCGTCCCGGTCGTTGCCCAGGTAGCGCGCGCAGACGTTGAAGAGCGTGCGCTGGTAGCGCCGCATCAGCTCTTCATACGCCCGCGTCACGTGGTAAAGCTCCTCGTGAGAACGCTCCACCAGCTCCTCGTCGGTGAGCTGGCGCGGGTCATAGCGCAAGGACAGTGATTGCGGCTTGTTCAAGTCGGGTCGGGCCAGGTCAAGTCAGCGTCCGGCGCGGCTTTCGGGAAGCCGTACCGGCAATCGGTCATCATCTTCAGCGACTGGTTACACGCTGATCGAGCAGGATGCGGTTGGCGATCGACACCAGCTCACCCTCATCTGTCAGCAGGATAGTCTTGATGGTACCAATTTCCTCGATGATGCCTTCGACATCCGCCACTTTCACCTGTTGTCCGACCTGATACAGCTCCCGCACGTAGATCCCTGCGATGATCTGCCCCGCCACTTCGCGACTGCCCAGCCCCAGCGCCAGCGCGGCGGCCAGGCCAATGGTGATCAGCACGATGGCGATGATGTAGTTGAGCAGATCGGTCTTCACCTCGAGCTGCCCGATGGCCACCGAGATGCTGATGATGATGACCAGCCACTGGGCGACTCGGCCCAGGCCATTGGAGTACTCCAGGCCGACGCCGTCGGCGGCGCCGCGCACCAGGCTGTTGGCCAGTTGGGCCAGCAGGATGCCGACGATCAGTACCAGAGCCGCACCGAAGACCTTGGGCAGGTACAGCGCCAGCATGTCCAGGGTCGCCGAGACGCGCTGCAGGCCCAGGGACTCTGCGGCGGAGACGAGGAACACCAGCAGCACGAACCAGTAGACGATCTTGCCGATCAGTGTGGAAACCGGTACCTGGATGCCCGCGCGCGACAGCAGCTTGGTCAGGCCGGTGCCTGCCATCAGGCGGTCGAGGCCGAGCTTGGCGAGCAGCTTGGACAGCAGTGCGTCCAGCAACTTGGCGACAACGAAGCCGAGCAGCACGATCACCAGCGCGGCGAGCAGGTTCGGAATGAACCCGGCCAGCTTGCCCCACAGGGTGTTCATGGCGGTGAGCAGGCTTTGCGTCCAGATGTCGAATTGCATGTTCAGTCGGCCTTGTCAGCGGAAGGGGCGGAATTCTGCGCGTGACGCGAGACAGGTGCAAGATGCGCGGCGCCTCGGCTCACGCCGATGGACAGGGCCTGGAGCCAGTGCCCCATCAGGCTGAACAGATCGCCCGCACCCACCTGCCGGTTGGCGGTCTTCAGGACGCGATCCAGACGCGAATCGTCCCCCGGCTGTTCCGGGGGCATTCGCAGCAGATCGCGCAGGGATTCTTCAAATGGGTCGTGCATGCGCACCTCGCCTGTGTGAGGTGCTTGACGCCCTCACCACCTCAAAAGTCACACCTAGAGCCAACGCAGGCGTCGGAATATCCACCACTGGAACGCAGCCAGGCCGCCAATCAGGAAGCAGGCCGCGACAAACCCATAAGGCGCGTCCGCGCCCGGAATTCCGCCGACGTTGATGCCCAGAAGCCCGGTCACGAAGCTCATGGGCAGGAAAAAGCCGGTGATGATACCAAGCAGGTACATGGTGCGGTTCATCCGCTCGGTGATTCGACGATGTTCGGCTTCCTGGATCAGGCTGATACGCTCGCGCACCAGCTCCAGTTCTTCCAGGTTGCGGGTCAGTCGGTTGTACAGCTCGTTCCAGTAGTCGGCGTCATCGGAGACCGTCCAGGACGCCTTGTACCTGATCATCTGCGAATAGATTTCCCGCTGCGGCGCGAGGTAACGGCGCAAGCCTGCGGCGCGTCGTCGCAGGGTGCGCAACTGGTGCTGGTCGGGGATGCTGCGCTCGTCTTCTTCGATTGCCTCTTCCATGGCATCGAGCTGGTCGGCAAGGCCGCCGATCAGGGTGTCGACGCGGTCGGTGAGGTAATGAGCCAGGTAAAGCACGACTTCGGAGGCGGTCTTCGGGCCGGTCCCGGCATCCAGGTCGGCACGCAGGTCGGCCACCGCCTTGAGCGGGCGCAGGCGCAGGGAGATGACGCGCTGCGACTCGGCGTAGACGCGCAGCGACACCATGTCTTCCGGCACCGCGCCAGGGTTCAGGTTGACCCCGCGCAGGAACAGCAGCAAGCGCTCGCCCCCCAGGTCCACCAGGCGCGGACGGGTAGCCTCCTCCAGCAGCAGGTCACAGGCGAATTCGTTCAGCCCACTGGATTCGCGCAGCCAGGCCTGGGCCTCGGGTACGCCGCGATCCCAGTGCACCCAGAGGCTTTCCTCGGGCTTGAGATCCAGCAACGGTAATTCGCTGCGAGTGATTCGCCGGCCGCCGCCGCGACCATCCAGCACAAAGCCGTCGATCAGTCCGCGTTCCGTGCCGCTCTCGTACTGCTGCATGCCCTTTCCTTCGCTTGAGGTCGCCTTCGCGAGCCCCATGAAAAATGCCGGAAGCTTTCGCTTCCGGCATTGACCGGACTCTTACTGGAAGGTTCGAATTAATCCGGCATTTTCAATGCTTTAGGCGAAACAATGATGCCATTGTTGTCAGCATAGACGAACTCGCCCGGGCGGAAGGTGATGCCGCCGAAGGTCACCGCGACGTTCAGGTCGCCGATACCGCGCTTGTCGGTCTTCATCGGGTGGCTGGCCAGTGCCTGCACGCCCAGGTCAGTCTGTGCAATCACGTCGACGTCCCGGATGCAGCCGTACACCACGATGCCTTCCCAGCCGCTCTTGGCGGCCTTCTCGGCCAGCATGTCGCCCAGCAGGGCGCGACGCAGCGAGCCACCGCCATCCACCACCAGTACCTTGCCCTTGCCATCCTTCTCGACCTGCTCCTTGACCAGCGAGTTGTCCTCGAAGCACTTGATGGTGACGATCTCGCCACCGAAGGAGTCCCGCCCGCCGAAGTTGCTGAACATCGGCTCGACGACCTGGACCAGCTCCGGGTAGGCATCGCACAGATCGGGGGTGACGTAATGCATGGAGAAGCTCCTCTTGATGAAATCCGGCAGGGTTTCAGGCCTGGATGTGACCGAAAGCCGCAATGGCGTCACAGTCTACTCCCTGCCGCGCCAAGCTCAAGCCTGGGCCAGGGCGCCCTGCCCTTCAGGCAACGCACCGTGCTCCAGCCAGTACTGCAACAAGGGCCAGACCTCACGCTGCGCACCCTTGCTGATAAGCATCTCGACGTGACCGAAATCCTCGGAAAAGCCCTGGCGCTTGCCCAGGTGCAGGAACTGCCGGACCTGGGAACCAAACTGCTCCAGCAGCTTGCGGCAAGCCCAGGCCGGATCCTGGATGTCGCCATCGGAACCGATGGCCAGCACCGGTAGGGAAACCTTCTGCAGCCCGCTCCACCAGTCGTTGTCCTTTTCACCAAAACGGCCGAACAGGCTGTACCAGTGCAATGCTTCCAGGGCCAGCCCCAGGGGCTCGTCTTCCGGACCGCGCTTGAGGCGGGCGCCAGACAGACCGCCCATGCGCTTGAGCAGGAAACGCCCGCTCCATGCCACCGGTGGTAGTTTCAGAGGCCAGTAGGTGCGACTGATCTGACTGCCGCAAAGCGCTGCGCTGGCCACCTGCCGCTCGTCCAGGTAACCGCCGCCCAGCGCGGCAGCCAGGGTCACGCCACCCAGGGAGTGGCCGACCCAGTGCGGCGCCTGGCCGCTCTGCTCAACCACGAAATTGGCGATGGCGGGCAGGTCGAAGCGTGCGTAATCGGCCACCCGATTGCGATCGTAGTCCTCGTTGCGCGGCGACAGGCCGTGGCCACGCATCTCGGCAATCCACACGTCGAACCCCGCACGCGCCAGGTACGCGCCCAGGCCGATGCCCTTGGGGGAGAACCAGAAGCGGCGATTGGAAAAACTGCCATGCAACAGGATCACAGGCACACCACGGCGCCCATCCGGACGACCGAGACGGGTGACTGCCAGCTCGACGCTGGAGTCGGGGCTGTTGTTTGGCTTGAGGCGGTAGACGTCCTCGGTGAGGTCGCCCCGCAGTTCGGCGCTCACCAGCGCGACGGGAAAGAGTTGACTGCTGCTTTGCATGGAATCGCTTGCATAAAAAAGGGCGGGTGAAATCACCCGCCCTTCTCAGGATGGAGAAGGAACCGTCAGGACTGGCCTTCGGCGAGGAAGAACCAGGTGTCGAGGACTGAGTCGGGGTTCAGCGACACGCTCTCGATGCCCTGCTCCATCAGCCACTTGGCAAGGTCCGGATGGTCCGACGGACCCTGGCCGCAGATGCCGATGTACTTGCCGGCGCGGTTGCACGCCTGGATGGCGTTGGAGAGCAGCTTCTTCACCGCCGGGTTACGTTCATCGAACAGGTGCGCGACGATGCCCGAGTCACGGTCCAGGCCCAGGGTCAGCTGGGTCAGGTCGTTGGAGCCGATGGAGAAGCCATCGAAGAACTCGAGGAACTCGTCAGCCAGCAGGGCGTTGGAGGGCAGCTCGCACATCATGATGACGCGCAGGCCGTTCTCGCCACGCTTGAGGCCATTGGTGGCCAGCAGGTCAACGACCTGAGAGGCTTCGCCCAGGGTACGCACGAACGGCACCATCAGCTCGACGTTGGTCAGGCCCATTTCGTTGCGGACCTTCTTCATCGCGCGGCATTCGAGCTCGAAGCAGTCGCGGAAGGACTCGCTGATGTAGCGCGAAGCGCCACGGAAGCCGAGCATCGGGTTTTCTTCTTCCGGCTCGTAGAGCTTGCCGCCGATCAGGTTGGCGTATTCGTTGGACTTGAAGTCCGACAGACGCACGATGACCTTCTTCGGCCAGAAGGCGGCGGCCAGGGTGCTGACACCCTCGACCAGCTTCTCGACGTAGAAGCCAACCGGATCGTCGTAGCCGGCGATGCGCTTCTCGACGCTTTCCTTGATGTCCGCGGGCAGGCTGGCGAAGTTCAGCAACGCCTTGGGGTGCACGCCGATCATGCGGTTGATGATGAATTCCAGGCGGGCCAGGCCCACACCTTCGTTCGGCAGCTGGGCGAAATCGAAGGCGCGGTCGGGGTTGCCGACGTTCATCATGATCTTGAACGGCAGCTCCGGCATGGCATCGACCGAGTTCTGGCGGATGTCGAAGCCCAGCTCGCCTTCATAGATCAGGCCGGTGTCGCCTTCGGCGCAGGAAACGGTCACACGCTGGCCATCCTTCAGCGCCTGGGTAGCGTTGCCGCAACCGACGACTGCCGGGATGCCCAGTTCGCGGGCGATGATCGCTGCGTGGCAGGTACGGCCGCCACGGTTGGTGACGATCGCGCTGGCGCGCTTCATCACGGGTTCCCAGTCCGGATCGGTCATGTCGGAGACCAGCACATCGCCCGGCTGGACCTTGTCCATCTCGGAAACGTCGTGGATCACCTTCACGGGACCGGCACCGATGCGCTGGCCGATGGCGCGGCCTTCGACCAGGACCTTGCCTTTTTCCTTGAGCAGGTAGCGCTCCATCACGTTGGCACTGGAACGGCTCTTCACCGTTTCCGGGCGGGCCTGCACGATGTACAGCTTGCCGTCGTCACCGTCCTTTGCCCACTCGATGTCCATCGGACGCTCGTAGTGCTTCTCGATGATCAGGGCCTGCTTGGCCAGCTCGATCACTTCGGCGTCGGACAGGGCGAAGCGCGCGCGGTCGGCCTTCTCCACGTCGACTACCTTGACCGATTTGCCGGCCTTGGCTTCGTCGCCGTAGATCATCTTGATGGCCTTGCTGCCCAGGTTGCGGCGCAGGATGGCCGGGCGGCCGGCTTCCAGGGTCGGCTTGTGGACGTAGAACTCGTCGGGGTTCACCGCACCCTGCACCACGGTCTCGCCGAGGCCGTAGGCGCCAGTGATGAACACCACGTCACGGAAACCGGACTCGGTGTCCAGGGTGAACATCACGCCGGCAGTGCCGGTTTCCGAGCGGACCATGCGCTGCACACCGGCGGACAGGGCGACCAGTTTGTGGTCGAAGCCCTGGTGCACGCGGTAGGCGATGGCACGGTCGTTGAAGAGGGAGGCAAAGACTTCCTTGGCCGCGCGGATCACGTTGTCCACGCCGCGGATGTTCAGGAAGGTTTCCTGCTGACCGGCGAAGGACGCGTCCGGCAGGTCTTCGGCGGTGGCGGAGGAACGCACGGCCACGGCCATGTTGTCGTTGCTGCCGGCCATCTCGGCGAAAGCCTTGCGAATCTCGGCGTCGAGACGGGCGGGGAATTCGGCTTCCATCACCCACTGGCGGATCTGCGCGCCGGTCTTGGCCAGGGCGTTGACGTCGTCCACGTCGAGGGCATCGAGCGCCGCGTGGATGCGATCATTCAGGCCGCTCTGATCGAGGAAGTCACGGTAGGCCTGGGCGGTAGTGGCGAAGCCACCCGGTACGGAAACGCCGGCACCGGCGAGGTTACTGATCATTTCGCCCAGGGATGCGTTCTTGCCCCCCACATGTTCGACATCGTGGACGCCGAGCTTATCGAGGGAAACTACGTACTCTACCAAGGTGATCTCTCCACTAAGTGTTGGAAAAGGTCATACAAGTCGGAGCGGCCCCACCCTTCTGGCCGGAGCCGGAAAAATGGGTGAGAATGCCCCGGCAAAGGGCCTTGCAAACGTGGGGCCTATCATAACCAGGATTCAATCCTACCTAATAAGGCCCGCAGCGCACATGAAACGAACTGCATTCTTCATTTCCGACGGCACCGGCATTACTGCCGAAACCCTCGGCCAGAGCCTTCTGGCGCAGTTCGAGAACATCAACTTCACCAAACTGACGCGACCTTACATCGATACCGAAGAAAAAGCGCGCGTCATGGTACAGCAAATCAACCGGGCTGCGGAGGCAGACGGGGCAAGACCGATCATCTTCGATACCATCGTCAATCGTGAGATCCGTTCGGTCCTTGCGCAATCCAACGGTTTCATGATTGACATCTTCTCGACCTTTTTGTCCCCGCTCGAGCAAGAATTATCCTCAGACTCGTCGTACTCCGTCGGAAAATCCCACAGCATCGGCCATAACCCGCACTACATGGAGCGGATCGACGCGGTGAACTTCGCCCTCGACAACGACGACGGCGCCCGCACCCACTACTACGACAAGGCCGACCTCATCCTGGTCGGTGTCTCGCGCTGCGGCAAGACGCCCACCTGCCTCTATATGGCCCTGCAATACGGTATCCGCGCGGCGAACTACCCGCTGACCGAAGAAGACATGGAGCGCCTGCAGTTGCCCAACGCGCTCAAGCCCTACAAGCACAAGCTGTTTGGTCTGACCATAGACCCGGACCGGCTCACCGCCATCCGCCACGAACGCAAGCCCAACAGCCGCTACGCCAGTTTCGCCCAGTGCGAATTCGAGGTTCGCGAGGTGGAAAACCTGTTCCGCCGCGAGAACATCGCCTACATCAATTCCACGCATTTCTCGGTGGAGGAAATCTCCGCGAAGATCCTGGTGGAAAAAGGCGTCGAGCGCCGCCTCAAGTAACCACCGCGCCTCGCACTCCCTCCTTTCGACGGCCGGCCATCCCGGCCGTTGTCTTTTCGGCAGCTTTTCGCCGCTGCGCCTATCATTCTCCAGACCCACGATTTCCCCATGACTCAGGTCATGGGGCGGGCATTCCACGGCAACGGCACAGGAGAGCGCCATGCGAGAATGTCAGTATCTGATGCTGGTCGTGTTGTTGGCGCTGTCGGGTTGTGATTCGGACGAACCACCCAACGCCAAGACGCCACCCCCTAGCACCCCCGCCGCCGCCCAGCCCGCCGCTACGCCTGCGCCGCCACCGCCGGCCCCGGCTGCTGCGCCCGCGCCGCCAGCCACGCCACCCGCTACTCAAGCGGCGGAGCAACAAGCCCAGGCGGTGTTCAGCACCGAGCAACTGGACCAGATGCTCGCCCCCCTGGCGCTGTATCCCGATTCCCTGCTGGCCCAGGTCCTTATGGCGACCACCTATCCCGGCAACGTCGCCGACGCGGCAGCATGGTCGAAAGCTCACCCCAAAGTCAGTGGCGACGACGCCGTCAAGCAGGTGGCAGATCAGCCATGGGACCCAAGCGTGCAATCGCTGGTCGCTTTCCCGCTGGCATTGGCCACGCTGGGCCAGGACCCGGTCTGGGTGCAGCGCGTAGGCGATGCTTTCCTCGCCCAGCCCGACGCGGTGATGGATTCCATCCAGCGCCTGCGCCGCCAGGCCCAGGCGGCCGGCAACCTGCAGTCGAACGAGCAACAGACCGTCACCGTGAAACCGGCGCCACCGGCCCCGGCCCAGCCTGCATCCGGCGGCACCCAGGTCGTTCAGCAGGCAGCGCCAGCGCAGACGATCATCATCGAGCCCGCCGATCCGCAAGTAGTCTACGTCCCCAGCTACAACCCCACGCAGGTCTATGGCACCTGGGCCTACCCGTCCAGCCCGCCGGTCTACTATCCGCCACCGCCCCAATACCCCGTCGCCACCGCGCTGGCCAGCGGTTTGGCATTTGGCGCGGGCGTCGCCATCGTCGGCTCGCTCTGGGGCGACTGCGACTGGGACGACCATGAGATCGATGTGGACGTTGAGCACTACAACAACTTCAACAGCAACCGGAACGTCAATCGAAACGTGAATCGCGAGTTCAGCCAGAACGTTAATGGCAACCGTGCCGCGTGGCGCCATGACCCGACCTACCGCAACGGGGTGCCCTACCGCGACAACCGCAGCCGCGAGCAGTACAACCGGCGGCTGGCCGGCGGCGAACAGCGCGAAGCAATGCGCGGGTTCGACTCAACCCGCGCTCAGGAGCGCTCACGAGCGCAGCAGAGCCTGGCTGAACGCGGCATCGCCCCACCTGCCGCGAACAACGCCCTGGCTCGGGAACGAGCCCAGGCAGCCACCCGCGACCTGCGCGACAACCCGCAAGCCCTGCAGCGCGCCCAGCAAGCCAATCGCGAGCCGCGCGACGTCAATCAGGCCCGTGAGCGCGCGCAGAACGCCACGCGCGAACTGAAGAACAATCCCGAAGCCCGTCAGCGCGCGCAGAACGTGGCACAGAACCGCAGCGCACAGGCTCAGCAGCGGCCTCGGGCGCAGAACAATCAGCAGATCCGCGAACAGGCGCGCCAGCAGCACTCCCGAACCCAGGCCCCACGCAACAATGCCTTCGCCGGTGCCAACAACCCGAGACAATCCCGTGAATTCGCCAACCGGGGCCAGGTCAGTCGCGCCGCGGCAAGTCGCCCGCAGGCCGCCCGCGCCGGCCATACCGTGCAACGCCCCGCCCGCGCACCGCGTGGCGGCGGACGCCGATAGGAGACGAGCCATGCCCATCGCATCGCGCCTGCTGGCGCTCGCCCTCCTCGCCGCCCTGCCCGCCAGCCTGCTGGCACAGGAAAGCTTCCCCACCCCCGACGCGGCCGCAGATGCCTTCGTCGCCGCCCTGGGAACCGAAAAGGCCGATCCCGAGCGCCTCGCGGCGCTGCTGGGCAATGATTGGCAGAGCTACATCCCCACGGCGGGCATCGACCGCGCCGAGGTTGACGCCTTCCTCGCGCACTACAAGGACAAGCATCAGATCGAGAAGGACAACCCCCATCTCGCCCACCTGGTCGTCGGCAACGATCCCTGGACCCTGCCCTTGCCAATCGTCCACGAGAAAAAAGGCTGGGCCTTCAACGCCAAGGCTGGCGGCGAGGAAATCCGCATCCGCCGCATCGGCCGCAATGAGGAATCGGCACTGGAGGCCGTACAGGCCTACCACGACGCGCAGATGGACTTCGCTGAGGTCGACCGCAATGGTGACGGGGTTCTGGAGTACGCCCAGAAATTCGTCAGCAGTGACGGGCAGCATGACGGCCTGTACTGGCCGGAAGAAGAAGGTGGCGCGCAAAGTCCGCTCGGCCCACTGTTCGGCGACGAGCTGCCCGGTGATGGCTGGCATGGCTACCACTATCGCATCCTCACCGCCCAGGGCCCCTCGGCGCCCGGCGGCGCTTACGACTATCTGATCGGCGGCAAGATGACCCGCGGCTTCGCTCTGGTTGCCTGGCCGGTGAAGTACGGCGACAGCGGTGTCATGAGCTTCATGATCAGCCACGATGGCGAAATCTTCTCCAAGAACCTCGGACCGGAGAGCAGCAAGATCGCCATGAAGATGACCCGTTTCGACCCGGACAGCAGTTGGACAGAGGTGACCCTGCCGGAAACCAAACCCTGAGCGACTGAACCCTTCCCGAGCCCTTCCGGCCGCCTGTCAGCCGGACGGGCTCAGGGGAATCCCGGAGCATGCTCCGGGCTGTCATGAGCCTGAAACAAATACCCTGCCAAGGCGCCAACCGACTGTCGCCAGCGAAAAACCACATGATAGAATTCGCCGCGCTATTGCCTGGCGTCACCAGGCCCCGCCGGCCGGCATGCCGGCCACAGCCACATGGGGTGACGACCGGGGCGTTTCTTTTCAAGGCTTTGCGGCCACTCACTCATCAAGGCCCATGAGACTCAAGCCCACAGCCCTGCTCCTTTTCCTGAGCATCTTCCTGCTACCCGGCATCAGCGCCGCTGCCGGCAAGGCCGTCTATGGCCTGAACGAATACGCCCGGATCAACGACCTGGACATCGAACTGGCCGCCAAGCTCGACACCGGCGCCAAGACCGCATCCCTCAGTGCCCGCGACATCAAGCGCTTCAAGCGCGACGGCGAGACCTGGGTGCGCTTCTACCTGGCCACCGACACCGCCGACAGCCAGCCGATCGAGAAGCCCCTGGCGCGCATCAGCAAGATCAAGCGCCGCCACGGTGACTACGATCCTGACGAAGGCAAGGCCTACACCGCGCGTCCGGTAATCGAGCTCGAGCTGTGCATGGGCAAGGCCCTGCGCACCATCGAAGTGAACCTTACCGACCGCAGCGCCTTCCAATACCCGCTTCTGATCGGCTCCGACGCGCTCAAGCGCTTCGGCGCCCTGGTCGACCCGAGCCTGAAATACGCCGCCGGCAAGCCCGGCTGCCAACCCGTAGCGAAACCTGCCGAGTAATCCCATGCGCTCTCTTACCCTGCATCTGAAGGTCCTGATCGCCATCCTGCTGACGCTGGGCGTCGCGATCACCGCCTACCAGATCTTCGTCCTCGGCATTCCCATGACCGAGGCCGAGACCGACGACCTATGGAACATCGACGCCAAGGTCGAGTTCGTCGCCACGCCGAAGACCCCGGTGAAGGTGCAGATGTTCGTACCGCCGCTGACCCAGGATTACGTCAGCCTCAACGAGAGCTTCGTCTCCAACAACTACGGCGTGGGCATCAACCGCTCCGATGGCAACCGCAAGGTCACCTGGTCCTCGCGCCGCGCCACCGGCCAGCAGACCCTCTACTACCGCCTGGTGCTGACCAAGCGCTATGCCGGCGCCAGCGAGAAGGCCAAGGAAAAGGGCCCGATCTTCCGTGACAGCCTGCCCCTGGAAGGCCCGGACAAGATCGCCGCCGAAGCCCTGATCGCGCCCATCCGCCAGCACTCGGCGGACGTCGAGACCTTCGTCAGCGAAGCGATCAAGCGCGCCAACAACCTCAACGATGACAACGTGAAACTGCTGCTGGCCGGCGACACCAGCCTGGACAAGCGCTCCCACGTGGTCGAGACCCTGCTCGCGGTGGCCCACGTGCCGCTGGAGCGCGTGCACACCATCCGCCTGATCGCCAACCAGCCGCAGCAGCCCGAACTCTGGCTGCGCAGCTACAACGGCAAGGAATGGCTGTACTTCAACCCGGAAACCGGCGAACGCGGCCTGCCCAACGACCGCCTGATCTGGTGGCTGGGTGACGAGAGCCTGCTGTCCATCGAGGGCGGCAAGAAGGCCCAGGTCAGCTTCAGCCTCAACAGCAGCGAGATGAATGCCATCCGCCTGGCCAAGCTGTCGGACGAGAACACCGACGCAGCCTTCCTCGAGTACTCGCTGTACGGCCTGCCGCTGTCCACCCAGCAGACCTTCCAGATCATGATCATGATCCCGTTCGGTGTACTGGTGATCCTGGTGCTGCGCAACCTGATCGGCCTGCAGACCCTGGGTACCTTCACCCCGGTGCTGATCGCCCTGGCCTTCCGCGAGACCGGCCTGCAGTGGGGTATCGGCCTGTTCACCGTGATCACCGCGCTGGGCCTGTCGCTACGCTCGTACCTGGAACACCTGAAGCTGCAGATGCTGCCACGCCTGTCGGTGGTGCTGACCTTCGTGGTGGTGATGATCGCCGCCATCAGCCTGCTCAGTCACAAGCTCGGCTTCGAGAGCGGCCTGTCGGTCGCCCTGTTCCCGATGGTGATCCTGACCATGAGCATCGAACGCCTGTCGATCACCTGGGAAGAACGCGGCGCCGCCCACGCCATGAAGGCCGCCATCGGAACACTGTTCGCCGCTGCACTGGCGCACATCCTGATGCGCGTACCGGAGCTGGTGTACTTCGTGTTCACCTTCCCGGCCGTGCTGCTGATCCTGGTGTCGTTCATGCTGGCGATGGGTCGCTACCGCGGATACCGCCTGACCGAACTGTTCCGCTTCAAAGCCTTCCTCAAGGACTAAGCCATGTTCGGCCTGATCAAGCGATGGAGAGCCCTGGAAGCCAAAGGCATCATGGGCATCAACCGGCGAAACGCGGACTACGTGCTGAAGTACAACCAACGGCACCTGTACCCGATCGTCGATGACAAGATCATCACCAAGCAGCGCGCCATCGAGGCGGGCATCCACGTACCGGAAATGTACGGGATCATCTCCACCGAGAAGGAGATCGAACGCCTGCCGGAAATCATCGGCGAGCGCAGCGACTTCGTGATCAAGCCGGCGCAGGGCGCCGGCGGCGACGGCATCCTGGTGATCGCCGACCGCTTCGAAGAGCGCTACAAGACGGTCTCCGGGCGGATCATCAGCCATGAGGAAATCGAGCACCAGCTGTCGAGCATCCTCACCGGCCTGTACTCCCTGGGCGGCCACCGCGACCGCGCGCTGATCGAGTACCGGGTGACCCCGGACCAGATCTTCAAGAGCATCAGCTACGAAGGCGTGCCGGACATCCGCATCATCGTTCTGATGGGCTACCCGGTGATGGCGATGCTGCGCCTGCCGACCCGCCAGTCCAACGGCAAGGCCAACCTGCACCAGGGCGCCATCGGCGTGGGTGTGGACCTGGCCACCGGCCTGACCCTGCGCGGCACCTGGCTGAACAACAAGATCAGCAAGCACCCGGACACCACCAATGCGGTGGACGGCGTGCAGTTGCCCAACTGGGACGGCTTCATGAAGCTCGCCGCCGGCTGCTACGAGCTGTGCGGCCTGGGCTACATCGGCGTGGACATGGTGCTGGACCAGGACAAGGGCCCGCTGATCCTCGAACTCAACGCACGCCCCGGCCTGAACATCCAGATCGCCAACGACTGCGGTCTCACCCTGCGCACCCATGCCGTCGAAGCGCATATCGCCGAACTGGAAGCCAAGGGCGTGAAGGAGACCGTGGAGGAGCGCGTGCGCTTCTCCCAGCAACTCTTCGGCCACGTGCATCCGAAGGAAGTCTGAGGCGCCCTGCCCCATGAAAAAGCCCGGCAAAAATGCCGGGCTTTTTTATTGCCCTCCGGTGCCCGCGATCGCGACCATGGGGCGCTCCGACAATGAGCGGTGGCGCAGGACTGTAGGAGCGAGCTTGCTCGCGAACGGACTCCGCGGCGACTCCGCAGTTGGGCGGTTCGCGAGCAAGAACCAGGCGTCCCCTCGGTCCTACAAAGAGCATCAGCTCAGCGCACCACTGCCAGCTCGAACCCGCCCTGGTCGCCGTGCTCACGCACCTTCATCCCCGCCTCGTTCACCGCCAGGTCTTCCAGCGGGCGTTTGTAGGGCTTGTTGTCGAGGGTCTGCAGGCTGCGGTCCTCGTCGGTGGTGAGCAGCAGCACGTAGCGCTCGCCCTGGTTGGCGCGCACCGGGATGGTCCCCTCGATGAACGCATAGCGGTACCAGGTTTCCGGGTTCAGCTTGTACACCGCATCGCTCACCAGCCGGGTCGGGCGCTTCTGTTCATCGAGGAACAGCAGCGACGGGTAGACCACCTGGTGATTGGCGAAACTGCGCACGCGCAGGCCGTAGACGCGTTGGGAGCTGGGCAGCTTCATCGCCACGAAATAGCTCTTGCCCATGGGGAAGTCGAAGCTCGGCGAGAACTTGTTCAGCTCCTCGTAGCGCGGTTCCTCCGCCGACAACTCGGTGAAATCGCCGTCGCCCATCTGATCGCAGCAACGCCGCTGCAGGTCGACGTAAAGGTCATCCAGGGTCTTGCCGCTGCCCTTGAGCAGCGCCTTCATGGCATCGGTCTGCTCGCCCGCGCCATCGAGCCCCGGCAAGTTGCTCGGGCGCGTCTTCAAGTCGATCTGGCGGCCTTCAGTGAAGGCGATGTTGCTGCCGCCCTGCTCGCCCCGACGGAACATCTCGCCACGTTGCTCCGCGGTGATCGGCGAGTTGCGCACCTGGCCCTTGTCGTCGACCCAGGTGAAGTAAGGGTTGCCGTTTTCGCTACGGACGAAACCGCGATCCTCATAGGACTCCGCGTCGATGTACTCGGAGGAGTGGTCGCCGTTGGGCAGCACGTAGTCGGCACGGCCGGGTGCCACCTGACCGGCAGCATAGAAACTGTTCTGCAGGTTGCCCTGGGCGTCCACCCAGGTGAAGTAGCGGCGCTTACTCTCCCCCGCCGGCCGGCTGCCCGGCCACTGGGTGGCACTGAGATCGATCAGCCGCGCGCGATCGCTCTGGTCGATACGCTTGTCCGCCTGGCGCTGCTGCTGGGCGTAGTTGGCGTCGACGAAGGTGTTGTGCACCTGGCCGCTGTCGTCGATCCACGATAAGTAGCGGCCGCTGGCTGCCTGCGCCGACGCGCTCATGCCGATGGCGGCGCAGCAGGAAATCAGGAGGGTCAGCCTGCTCATGTTCAAGCCCTCAGAAAGTGGTGCGGTAAGTCATGGCGAAGACGTAGGCCTTCACCGTGGTGCTGACGTCGAGGCCGGCATAGGGGTTGTAGACCAGGTTGTCGATGCCGGTGCAGTTCAGGTTGCAGCTGGTGCCTGCCTTGATGCTCTGCTTGGAGACGAAGTAGTTGAAGCCCAGGTCGATCACCGTGTCCTTGTCCCACTGGTAGCCCAGGCCCAGGCCGTAGAGGTCGGCGTCGCCGATGGGCACCAGGGCATCGGCCTTGTCCTTGGGGATTGCCGAGGGGCGGTACTCGTAGCCGGCGCGCAGTTGCAGACGGTCGTTGACGTCGTACTGCATCCCCATGGCGTAACTCCAGGTGTCCTGGTAACCACGGTCGAGGATGATGCTGTGGTCGGTGGCGCCGTTGGGTGCGAAGTTCTTGGCGATGCGCAGCAGGTCGAGTTCCTTGTCGAATTCGATTTCCAGCTTGTTCCAGTCGCTGTAGTCGGTCCACTTCAGGTCGAAGTTGAACTGCCATTTGTCGAACGGACGCAGCTTGATGCCGGTGGAGAAGCTGTCCGGGTTGACCATGTTCAGCGTGGCCACGCCATGTTCTTCCTCGGCGTTGCCGTAGGGGAACAGCGGACTGAGGAAAGCGCCGAACACCGAGCTCTGCATGCCCGACCAGAAGCCCTGCCAGTCCTTGGTGTAGTCGACGCGATACTTGCCCTTGAGGTGCATGCGCGACTCGCTCTGGTAGGTCGCGCCCCAGGCCAGCCAATCGTAGGGCTCCCAGAGCACCCCCAGGTTGAAGCTGGGCGAGAGCGTCTGCTGCATGTCCAGCTTGAGGTTGGCCAATGAGTCGTAGGGGCCGATGCGGCCGCCACAGACGTTGAATACCAGTTCGACGATCTCCTGGGCGCCGGGCACGCAGGTAGTGTCGTGCAGGGTCTGCAGCAGGCCGGTGAGCAGGCCTGGGTTGCGGAAGTCGGTGTCCAGCGCCATGGCCTGGTGAGAGAAGCCGACGCTCAAGCCCACCGACAGGTCGTCGTTGACCTCGTAGCCCACCGAGGGCGAGAAGTAGGTGATGCGCTGCAGCGAGACGCGGCGGCCTTCGTAGCGCGCCGGATCGCTGTCCGAATCGCGCGAATAGCCCAGGGCCTGGGGCGCGTAGACGTTGGTGGCAAAGGTGAACTTGGAGCCCGGCGGGTTGATCGACAAGCCAGCCAGCGGCGCCACCAGCAGTGGCATGTCGGTCATGCCGCCGAGGCCGGGCAGGTACATGGTCGGGGTCAGGGTGCGGCTGTTTTCGCCCGCCACCGGGTCGTCGTCCAGGCCGAAGGAGGAAGAGCCGTAATCCGGCGGCGCCTTGAAGCCGGCGCGGATATCCATGACCCCGGTGATCAGCTTGATCTGGGTCTGACGGCCCTTGAGCTTGGTCAGGGCGGCGGGGTTGTAGTGCACCGCGTCGATGCCGGTGGAGTCGGCCGTGACCGCGTTGGCCATGGCCATGGCCTTGGGGTTGCCGATGGTCAGGTCGTTGGCCAACTGGGCGTTGGCCAGCGTCGCCCAGCCAAACCCTACCCCTGCCATCGCCACCGCGAGGGGCGAAATGCGCATAGTCATGTGGTGGTCGCTCGTCGGTTACTGGGCTTTGAGGCCTTGGATATCCAGGGGCAGGGAAACCCCCAGCAGTACATCCGGCGAGTCTTCGGTCAGACCGAAACCGGCGTTCACGTTGACGATGTAATCCGGCGATGTTCGCAGGCCGAGCGAGAAGTTCATGATCGCGCTGGTCTGCTCGGGCGCCTCGACCGTGCGGTCGTTGAAGTAGTACTTGTTCTTGAACGAGTAGGCCATCTGGTAGGAAGTGGCCAGGGACACGTCGTAGGACAGCGCGTACGCCATACCCATGGCGAAGTTGAGGGTATCGCCCGGTACCACCTTCTCCAGTTCTTCGCCGAACTGGTTCTGGTGGATGTCGTCGACCTTCATGTTGTAGGTGTAACCGAGCGAGCCGTAGAGCACGACCGGGTCGATCACGTAGGACATGTTGGCCCCCGCGCCGAGGCTGTAGTAACCGGCGCCGGTGGATACGTCGTCCTGCACGTTGCCCTTGTACGGGCTGTCGCCAGTGGGCAGGCCGAGGGTCGCGTAGAGCGTGGTGACCGGCCGGCCGCGGCGCGCGGCCCAGGGCTGCCAGCGCAGGGTCGCGGAGACGTCGCCCAGGCTGTAGGCATGGATGTCGCGCTCGGTGTCGTACTTGGCCACGAACGGCAGGCGCATGCTGAAAGTCAGGTTGTCCCAGATGCCGTAGTCGAAGGTGAAGGAGTTGGTGAAGGTGTGCTGCGCCTCGCTCTGGGCCAGCACACTGTAGACGTTCTCGCCACTGCGCACGGCCTGCAGACGGGTGTCGCGCATCAGGGTGTAGTCGAAGCCGTAGGTCAGCTGGCGCTCACCCTTCTTGAGCAGGGTGTAGCTCTTCTCGGCTGCCTGGAATACCTGCTCCAACGCCTTGGCGCTGTCGGCGTCGGTATCCTTCTTGGCCAGCGCATCTCGCGCGTCTTCGGTTGTCGCTTCTTCGGCGAATGTGCTGGTACTTGCCAGCAAGGCCAGAGCGGCAACGCACGCAAACCCCTTGAAATCCATGTTGCTATCCCCTGGTCTTGTTCTTATTCGTATGGGCCGATCGGGCGATCACTTGCGCCGGATGTACTGGACATCTCCATTCGTGGCGGCTTCGCCAATCTGGTTCTGGGTGACCTTGCTCATCTCCGGGAATTCGCGGAAAGCCAGCAGGCTGACAGTCCGGTCGTCCACCAGGCGCAGGTCGGCCTCGCGCAGCTCCAGGGCGTTCCTGGGCTCCTGGCCGCTGGGGTAGATGACGAAGAGTACGTTCTGGTCCCAGATTTCCTCGAAACGGGCGCGGGTGAAACTGATGTTGCCCAAGGCAGGATCGGCAACGAAAACGTGGTCGTTGTAGACGTCGCGGACCACGACGAAATGCTTGAAGCCGGCATAGTGGATCGGCACCAGCGCCGGGTGTTCGAGCGAGTCCAGGTCGGAGAACTCGGCACGGAAGCCGCCACTCTTGTAGCCCAGTGCGGCGGCGTAGCGCTTCATGTCCAGAAGCGAGAATCCACGGCGCTGGACGATCTTGTCGGCCTCGCCGTACTTGATCAGGCCTTCCATGACCTGACGCTCTTCCAGGTTGCGGCCCAGGTAGTAATCCAGCAGCGTGGTCAGCGCTGCAGAGCCGCAGCTGTAGTCGTAGGCCTGGCGGATGACGTTGCGGAACTGCACCTGGCTCATCGGCTCGAGCTGGACCGACTCGCGGAAGGGACCGTTGGGCGTGAGCGGCTGCGAGATGTTCACTGTGCCCTGCTGTTGCGGCTTGGTATCCACGGCCTGGGTAAAACCGAACAGGCCCAGCAGGCTTCCCAGCAGAATCTCGAACATCCCACCCCTCTCTTCAAATACTGGAAATCAATCCTGGAAGACCCTTGCCGGCAGACGCCGGCAAGGGGGACTGCGCTTCACCCTTGGGATCAGTGACCCCAGACCTTCACGGTCGAACCGGCCAGGTTCAGGTTGGAAACGGTCAGCGAGCCGATGCTGGCGCCGCCGGTGCCGACCTTGACCGCGTCGATGGTGACGTCGCCGGTCACGGTGGGCAGGCCGATGGCCAGTTGCTCGGTGGCAACGGCGGTGCCGCCGCCAACCGGAGTGATGTTGGTTTTCACCACGTCGACGGTCATCGGGGCGTTGTCGGCGATGGTCACGCTCGGCAGGTGGATACCCTGCAGGACCAGGGAACCGCCGTTGGTGTCGGCGTCCTTGTAGGTGACAGCGCCGATGGAGGCGTTGAAGGTACCGGAAATGCTGATGCCATCCTGGCCGGTGATACCGGACAGTGCAGCGTCATCCATGGATTTCATGTCGGCATGTGCCAGGAACGGAGCGGCCAGAACTGCGCTTGCAAGAACCAGTTGCTTGATTTTCATTGTTATAACTCTCCAGTGTTCAGGTGGGGTTGCCCCAGGCACTGCAAGGGGCGTCCTACCCCGCTGCAGGTTGACCGGCTGCTGCCGATCTTCCAGACCCCCGACTTCTTCCTTAGGCGCCGCGGGCATGGATTCGTGAAGCACGAGGCTTCGCGTCCTGATCTCCAAGCTACTGACCCGCCGTGAACCTGCCAGCCCATCCAAGGGATGGCGCAAACCAACCGTCTGACTCAAGCTTCGCTCAGCAATCCCAGACTCTTCCCCTTGAGTACCGCCTGGGTCCGACTGCGCACGCCGAGCTTGGCGAACAGGTTGTGCAGATGCCACTTGATGGTGGCCTCCGACAGATGCACCGCCTGGGCGATATCCCGGTTCGACAAACCCGCCGCGACGAGCCGCAGAATCTCCCGTTCGCGATGGCTAACATCCTGATTTTCATCGAAACTTTCCGGGTCGACGGAAAGTCTGCGGCACTGCTCGCGGAGCATTTCCGCTACCCCCTGCCAGGCCGATGCGCGCTTGGGCTCGGCACCCTTCCAGGCATCCCATAGCGGCAGCAGCCACAGCGCGTCATCCTGGAACAGCCGCCGGTAGCCCAGATTCCAGGCTTCCTCGAGGGTGGGGGCGAACAAGGCAAAGGCTTTTTCGCTGTTACCTTTCTGCCAATACGCCACAGAAAGTAACAGCGACAGACGCAGCCGCCGGTCGCGCTGATAGGGCGAGGTAAAGCCCGCCAGGCACGATTCCAGACGCTGCTGCGCCCGTTCGGCACGACGCTCCGACAGCGCCAGGCGCGCTTCGGCCAGGACCAGGGCGGTATGGGCGTCGGCATAGCGTTCGGCATTGAGTCCGGACAGGTGCCGTTCCAGTTGCAGGCAGACCCGCTCGGCCTCGTTGGGCCGACGCATCCACAGCAGCAATTGCACCTTGCAGCTCATCGCCAGCGCATGCACCCGTTCATAGCCGGGCGACTGCAGGCCAACCAGCCATTCGTCGAGCTGCGCCAACCCTTGTTCGGCCTCGCCGGCGAAGAATCGCGCCTTGGCCATCACCAGCTTGCCTCGGCTGATCAGTTCCACCGGCGTGGCGACGTCGCGCCAGGTGGTGGCCAGCGGTAGTTCGGCGAGGATCGCCGCGTGGCGATCCTGCTCGTACAGCAGGTCGGCATAGGCCAGCGACAGCGGCCCACCGACCCGGCTGCGCCGACCGAAGACGCGCTCCACGCGGCTGCGCGCGCTTTCGGCGATGGTCCGGCCGCGCTCCAGCTCGCCGCGCTCCTTGCAGATCAGCGCCTCGATCATGCTGACCACGACCTGCAGGTATTCGCTGTCGGCCATGCGCAGACAATCGCGGGCCACACCGATGGCATTGGCCGCCTCAGCGTAGTCGCCCAGCAGCGCATAGGCTGCCGCCTGGATGCACGACAGGCTGGCGCGGAACACCGGCTGATTACCCGGCACCAACGCCAACCACTGGCGCGCCACCTTCAGACAACCTTCCAGTTTGTCCTGATAGAGCAGCACCAGTGCCTTGAGCACCTGGGCCACGGCGAGCAGCTCGGCCATGCCGAAGTGGCGCACCTTGCCCTGCCCTTGCAGCAACCGCCCGCTGAGCTCTTCGATCAGCGCCTCGGCCTCGGCGAACTTCTGTTCGAAGGCCAACTGCCAGGCATAGAAAATCTGGAACACCGGATGCTCGCGGATCACCTCGGCGGGAATGCTGCTGAGCATGCCAAGAATGCCGTAGACCCGGTTGCCGGCAATCAGCTTGGCGCCCTGGCGCTCCAGCAAGTCGGCAGCGAAGGCATAGTCGCGTGCGCGCAGGGCGTACTTGATCGCGCGGTCGGCCATATCACGCCCTTCGCACCAGCGCGCGGCAGCATGCAGCAACGGCGTCGGGTCGGAGTTGCGCGCCAGGCGGCCCTGGAGGAATTCGGCGAACAGGTGGTGGTAACGGAACCACTCGCGCTGGTCGTCCAGCGGGATGATGAACAGCTGCTCGTTCTGCAGCCGCATCAGCATATCCAGGCCGTCGCGGCGCCCGGTCAGGGCATTGCACAGTTCGGCGCAGAATTCGTCGAGCACCGAGGTCTGGTCGAGAAACTGCTGCAAGGGTTCGGGCAGGCTACGCAGCACGTCCTCGGCGAGGTAGTCGGCGAGGTCGCGTTCGGTGCCGGAAAGCCCCTTGAGCAGCGCCGCGCGATCCGGGTTGCGCGCCAGCGCCAGGGCGGCGAGGTGCAACGCGGTGATCCAGCCTTCAGTGCGCTTGTGCAGCAGCTTGAGCTCGCTGTCGCTCAGGGCCAGGCCCTTGAGTTCGGTGAGGAAGGTGTCGGTTTCCTCGCGGGTCAGGCGCAGATCGTCGCCGCTCAGGCAGAAAGCCCAGGGCGCCAGGCCCGGCTCGTCCACCAGGAAGCGTGGGCGGTAGCGGGTGCTGGTAACCAGGCGGATATTGTCCGGCAGGTGCTCGATCAGGTAGCGCGCGCCGTGGGCCAGGGCCGGGTGGCGGATCTGGTGGAAGTCGTCGAGCAGCAGGTAGAGCGGCCCGTCGAGACGGCGCAGATCGGAAAGGAAGGCGTCGATGATGCCTTCCAGCGGCAGAGTCATGTCCGACTGCAGCAGGTTCGAGGTGTTGGTGCCGAAGTCCGCCTCGACGCTGCGGATGCTCGCCACCAGGTACTGCACCAGGCGCTGCGGCTCACTGTCGCCCTCGTCGCAGGACATCCAGGCAACCCGTGCACCGCCCTCCAGCAAACGCTGGCGGAACAGGCTGAGAATGGTGCTCTTGCCGAAGCCGGCTGGGGCGCTGAGGATCAGCACGCGCTGCGTGCGGTTGGCGTAGAGGCGGTCGATCAATGCCCGCCGCTGCAGCAGCGAAACGCTGTCGGTGCGCGGCGGGAACAGCTTGGTGCGCAGCAGCGGCGTAGGCTGCTGCGGCAATGTGGTCAGGGTCGTCATGTCAGAGCAGACTCAGCTCGCGGGCACGGCGTATCGCTTGGGTCCGATTGCGCACCTTGAGCTTCTCGTAGATGTTGTGCAGGTGCCATTTGACGGTGCCCAGGGCCAGCGACAGCTGCTGGCCGATCTCCTCGTTGGAGAGTCCCTGGGCCGCCAGGCATACCACTTCGCGCTCTCGGTCAGTCAGACCTTCTTCGAGCACCTCGGGCGACCTGCGTGCTTCCTGCCCCGGCCAGACGGTCAACATTCCACGAATGAAGACCTGCAGTGCCGGTTGTCGCTCGGTGGACTCCAGCTGCTGCAGCAACTGGCGAATCCCCTCGCCTTCCTCGATGAAAATGCTCCGCACCCCTTCCCGTTCGGCGCCGACCAGGCATTGGCCGAGCAGGCTGTGGGAACGTTCCTGGTAGCCCAGGCGCTGGTAGCTCAGAGCCGCCAGCAGGTCCAGGCGCAGCCGTTGCAGGCCGTGCCAGCCCGCCTGCAGCATGCCGCGCAGTTGGGTGATTTCGTGCAGCGCCTCACTGAAGTGCCCGCGCGCCTGGAGCAGGCGCACGCGGCTGATGCCCTGCACCCAGAGCACCGGGTTGAACGGCATCTGCTTGTAATGGCTGGCGAGCTTCACCCAATCGATCGCCTTGAGGCGCTGCTCGGCGCGTTTGCAGCGATCGGTGGCGGTTTCCTGGAGGATCAGGTTGATCTCCTCGCCCACCGCCATGGCGAAGAAGCGCCAGGACTGGTTGCGCGAAGCCAGGGTCTGCATCAGCCCGAGCGTGGCCAGCGCCTCCTTGCCGCGCCCCTGCAGGCGCTGGATGCGCGCCAGGCACTGCATGCCCTGTGCGTACAGATCGATGGGGTTGACCACGTCGACCCGGCCCAACGCCCAGCGCAGGCGATCTTCCAGGCCGTCCAGTTCGGTGCGGTAGTAAGCCGTCAGCGCTTCGGCGATGGCCGGCAGCGCCAGGGCCTGGGAGCGTTTGTCGAACAACGGCATGGCCTGCTCGCGCACGCGCTCGATGAGCATCTGCGCCTGCTTGACCTGGCCCTGTTCCAGCGCCAGCACCACTTCGATGGTGCACTGCTGCATGTGCAGGTAGCGGCCGTCGAGGAAGTGATTGCGTTGTTGCGCCAGCCCCATCAGGCGGCGCGCCTGCTCCGCCTGGCCGCGGATGACCTGGGCGAAGGCGCCGATCAGCAGGATGGCGCCTTCAAGGAATGCCGAATTCTGCCCCAGTTGGCTCTCCACCTTGCGCGCCAGAGTGATGCACTGTTCGAGGTCATCCTTCTGCAAGGCCAGCACGGCTTTCACCGCCAGCGCCGAGAGGTACTGATTGCCCATCGGGCCGTTGCCGCGCGAGTCGCCCCAGCGCGCCAGCAGCTCATCGATCATGCGATTGGCTTCAGGCAGGCTGAGCTCCGTGGCGCGGGTCCAGACGTCGCTGAGCACGAGGATCGGGTAGCGCTCGGCGATCTCGTCCGGCACGTGCTTGCGCCAGCGTGAAATCAGGTAGAGCTGGCCGCGGTTGATCAGCTCCAGGCCGCACCCGTCCACCAGCGCGGCGAGCATCTCCGGGTCCTCGGCGAGGCAGGCGTGCTCGATGGCCAGGGTCGGCATGTGATGGTTGGTGAACCAAAGGCTGGCGTTGAAATGCAGTTGCTTGAAGCGCTCCGGGTCGCGCTCGCGCAGGCGCGCACGGAGGAAATCGGCGAACAACTGGTGGAAGCGGTACCACTGGCGATCACGGTCCAGCGGCAGGAGGAACAGCTGCATGCTGTCCAGGTGCTCCAGCAGCGCCTGGCCGTCCTGGCGACCGGCCAGCGTGTTGGCCAGGTCGCCATTCAGGCGATTGGCGATCCCCAGTGATAGCAATGCGTCCTGCACATCGGCCGGCAGGCGCTCGAACACCGCGCGCAGCAGGTAATCGCCCACCGCCGCCTTGTCACTGCTGAACAGTTTGAGATCTTCCGGTGTTCCCGGCTGCTGGCGTAGCCACAGGCTGACCAGATGAACCCCCGCCATCCAACCTTCGGTCTGGTTGTGCAGCGACTGCAGGCAGCTATCTTCGAGTTGCAGGCCATCACGGGCCAGGTATTCGCGGGTTTCGTCGCGGGAAAGGCGCAGCTCGTCCTGGCCAACTTCCAGCAGCAGCCCCTTGGCGCGCCAGGTGGCAAGGTTCAGCGGCGGCTGCGAACGGCTGCCGATCGCCAGGGTGAGGCCTGGCGGGGCGTATTGCACTAGGCGATTGAGGCCGGCGAAGACGTCGGAATGGGTGATCTCATGCAGGTCGTCGAGTACCAGCAGTACCTTGCGCTCGTCGCGGGAAAGGTCCATCAGCAGGCTTTCCATGACCGCGACCACGGGCACGCGCATGGTGTTGCGCACATAGCCCAGCGCGTCCTCGCCGGTGCCCGGCACAGCGCTGGCCAACGCCTGGATGAGCTTCAGGCAGAAACGGCCGGGGTCGTCGTCATCACCCTCAAGGGAGAGCCAGGCGACCTGATGGCCTTCACTGGCACGCCTGCCGGCCAGTGCCGCCAGCGCGGTGGTCTTGCCGAAACCGGCTGGGGCGCAGAACTGCAGTATCGAGGCATAAGGATGTCGGTCCAGGGCATTCTGGACCTCGGGACGAATCAAATAATCAGCAGGCACCCGGGGGGGTGTTAATCTGGAGCGCAGAAGGCTGCCGGCTGCGGGCTCGAGCACTACATCCACGGCCTGTATCCCTATGTCATTATCGTTGTTGGTACGGAGCACTGTCCGCGTGGGATTCGTCACTTCTTATCAGAATGCGTTTCCTGCGTAAACCGAAGAAATAGCTCTAGGATCGACACTTCAGCCGACCTGATCACCTCAATTGCCTGCACGCTGTTACCCATGCCTGACTGTTTTTTGTACCCGCTTCCTTACCGGGAAGACCCGGGCGAACGCTTCGCCCTGATCCATCGGGCACCTGGTGCCGTTCTCCTGGACGCCGGCCGCCCCATTGCCACACGTGGACGCTATGACCTTCTGAGCGCCTGGCCATTGGCAGAACTGGCACCGACTGCCGACGAATCGGCCAAGAGCTTTTTCGCTCGCACAAGATCCGCCTTGCAGAGCCTGGGCGAGGCAAAAGTCCCGGACAATCACAAAGTGCCATTCGTCGGCGGAATGATCGGTTATCTCGGTTATGACTTCGGTCGGCGCGTCGAGCGCCTGCGCGAGCCGAACCTCGACGACCTCGCCCTCCCCGATGCGCGCCTGGGCCTGTACGCTTGGGCGCTTATCACCGATCACGAGGAACGCAGTAGCCAACTGGTGTTCCACCCGTCGCTGGCAAGGAGCGAGCGGGAGCGCCTGATCGCCCTGTTCGAAGGGGCTCGCGACGATGAGGCGCTGCCGCCCTTTGGGCTTGGCGCGCCATTCCGCCCGGACCTGAGCCGCGAGCAGTACCGCGAGGCACTGGAGCGCGTGCACAGCTACATCCTCGCCGGCGACTGCTATCAGGTGAACTACACCCAGCGCTTCCGCGCGCCTTGCAGCGGCTCCCCGTGGCTGGCATACCGAGCGCTGCGCGAGGCGTGCCCTACTCCTTTTGCCGGTTACATGGCATTGCCTGAAGGCGCGATCCTCAGCTTGTCGCCGGAGCGTTTCATCCAGCTCCACGGCAACCAGGTGGAAACCCGCCCGATCAAGGGCACCCGCCCGCGCGGCGACACGCCCGAGGCCGACCAGCGGAATGCCGAAGCCCTGCTCGCCAGCGAGAAGGACCGTGCCGAGAACCTGATGATCGTCGACCTGCTGCGCAACGACCTGGGGCGCAGCTGCCGCCCAGGCAGTGTGCGCGTGCCCGAGCTGTTCGCGGTAGAGACCTACCCCAACGTGCACCATCTGGTCAGCAGCGTGCGTGGCGAACTGGCGGACGGAAAGGATGCACTGGACCTCCTCGAAGGCAGCTTCCCGGGCGGCTCCATCACTGGTGCGCCGAAGGTCCGCGCCATGCAGATCATCGACGAGCTGGAACCAACCCAGCGCAGCATCTACTGCGGCAGCCTGCTCTACCTCGACGTGCGCGGCGAGATGGACAGCTCCATCGCCATCCGCACCGTGCTGGTGAAAGACGGCCAGGCGAGCTGCTGGGCAGGCGGCGGTATCGTGGCCGACTCAAAATGGGAAGAGGAATACGAGGAATCGCTGACCAAGGTGGGTGTGCTGCTGCGGACGCTGGAGAACCTGTAGGGCCTACGCCCGGCGGAACTCCAGAGCGGACTGACGCCAAGGCTGATCGGCGGATAACGTCGAACGTTATCCGCCCTACGGCCCTGTAACGCTGATGCCGCAGGCCGAACGACTGTAGGAGCGAGCTTGCTCGCGAACAGATCCACCGGCCACATCGATGTTGGGGCAATTCGCGAGCAAGCTCGCTCCTACAAAAAACTGCCGGAAAGAAAAAGCCCCGCACTTGCGGGGCTTTTTCGTCTCGGCCGATCTTACAGGCTGAGCTGGCGGTTGGACGCCTTGAGGAATTCCTTTTTCAGGTCCTCATAGGTGTGCACCGCCGGGAACTGCGGGAACTCGCGAATCACATTCTCCGGCGCATGGAACAGGATGCCGGCGTGAGCTTCGGAGAGCATGGTGGTGTCGTTGTAGGAATCGCCAGCGGCGATGACACGGTAGTACAGGCTCTTGAAGGCGATGACCGACTGACGCTTCGGATCCTTCTGGCGCAGCTGGTAGCTGACGACGCGATCAGTCTCGTCAGTGATCAGCTTGTGGCACAGCAGGGTCGGGAAACCGAGCTGGCGCATCAGCGGCTGGGAGAACTCGTAGAAGGTGTCGGAGAGGATCACCACCTGGAAGCGCTCGCGCAGCCAGTCGACGAACTCCACCGCGCCTTCCAGTGGCTTCAGGGTGGCGATCACCTCCTGGATGTCGGACAGCTTCAGGCCGTGCTCGTCAAGGATGCGCAGACGCTGCTTCATCAGCACGTCGTAATCCGGAATATCGCGGGTCGTCGCCTTCAGCGCTTCGATACCGGTTTTTTCAGCGAAGGCGATCCAGATTTCCGGAACCAGAACCCCTTCCAGGTCGAGACAGGCGATTTCCACGAACGATTTCCCCGCAGGATTGACTTGAGAGGCGGCACTCTAGCGGCTCGCTCCAAGCGGCGCAACGCGGCACTTATACCCAAACACCACAGTCCACCTTCCTGATGGTTATTTAGGGGCATATCCGCCTCTTTGCTACCATCGCGCCCACAGAGCGCCCCTGCGCCATTAAAACTAGGAATACCGCCTGATGAGCCTCCCGTTCGATATCGCGGAAATCGCCGCGAGCTATGCCAGCAAAGCCCCACAGGACATCCTGAAGCTTGCCTTCGAGCACTTCGGCGACGAGCTGTGGATTTCCTTCAGCGGCGCCGAGGACGTGGTGCTGGTGGACATGGCCTGGAAGCTCAACAAGAACGTCAAGGTGTTCAGCCTGGACACCGGCCGCCTGCACCCGGAGACCTACCGCTTCATCGAGCAGGTCCGCGAGCACTACGGCATCGCCATCGACGTGATGACCCCGGACCCGCGCCTGCTGGAACCGTTCGTCAAGGAGAAGGGCCTGTTCAGCTTCTTCAAGGACGGCCACGGCGAGTGCTGTGGCATCCGCAAGATCGAGCCGCTCAAGCGCAAGCTGTCCACCGTGACCGCCTGGGCCACCGGCCAGCGCAAGGACCAAAGCCCCGGCACCCGCAGCCAGGTCGCCGTGGTCGAACTGGACGGCGCTTTCTCCACTCCGGAAAAACCGCTGGTCAAGTTCAACCCGCTGGCCAACATGAGCAGCGAGGAAGTCTGGGCCTACATCCGCATGCTGGAAATCCCCTACAACAACCTGCACGAGCGCGGCTTCATCAGCATCGGCTGCGAACCCTGCACCCGCCCTGTGCTGCCGAACCAGCACGAGCGCGAAGGCCGCTGGTGGTGGGAAGAAGCCACGCAGAAAGAGTGCGGCCTGCACGCCGGCAATTTGATCAGCAAGGCCTGAAGCCTTACCCTCGGCTGACGGAAATTTCCCTGTCAGCCCGCAGCCCAGGATCGGACGCCTGCATGCCTGCGGCGGAGCCGATCCCATGCGCATCACCCTGGTGAAGAAGGTCCTGGCCGACGGTCAGGACTGCCGCAAGTGCCGCGAAGTCCACGAACGCCTGGTCAAGGGCGGTCACCTGAATCGTATCGACCGCACCCTGGTCGCCGACGAGCGCAACCCAGCCAGCACCGGCTGGCTGGTCGCGGCCCAGTATGGAGTGGACACCGCGCCCTTCTTCGTCGTCCGCCACGATGACGGCCGCGAGGTCGTCTACACGGTGTTCATGAGCTTCCTGCACGAAGTGCTCGAAGGCCGTGGCGAGCTACCGCTGGACTCCCGCGAAGCCCTGGCCGAACTGGCCCAGCGCGACGATCTTGACCGTCTATGAGTACGTGCCTGTAAGCGTCTGACTTGACGCTTTCTTGATAGTCGATCGGCCAGACTGTTCTCCCCTCCAAGGATGTTTCACCATGGCCGACAGCTCGGATCGTCCACGCCCTCGCATTCCCGGCACTGTCTGGGCGCTGGGGTTCGTCAGTCTGTTCATGGACGTGTCCTCCGAGCTACTGCACAGCCTGCTGCCGCTGTTCCTGGTCGGCAGCCTGGGGCTGAGCATGGTCGCGGTAGGTCTGATCGAGGGCATCGCCGAGGCCACCGCGCTGATCGTCAAGGTATTCTCCGGCGCCATCAGTGACTTCCTCGGCCGGCGCAAGGGCCTGGTGCTGTTCGGCTACGGCCTGGCGGCGCTGTCCAAGCCGCTGTTTCCGCTGGCTACCTCGGGCGAGACCATCTTCGCCGCGCGCCTGCTCGATCGCATCGGCAAGGGCATCCGCGGCGCACCCCGCGACGCCCTGATCGCCGATGTCTCACCGCCATCGATCCGTGGCGCCTGCTTCGGCCTGCGCCAGTCCATGGATACCGTCGGCGCTTTCGCCGGCCCGCTGTTGGCGATCGTGCTGATGCTCTGGCTGGGCAACAATCTGCCGCTGGTGTTCTGGTTTGCCTGTATTCCGGCCGCTATCGCGGTGCTGGCCATTGTCTTCTTCGTAAAGGAACCCGAGCACGCCGAAGGCACGCATCGCTTCCGCTCGCCGATCCATCGCGACGCTCTGCGCAGCTTCCCGACGCGCTACTGGTGGGTTGTCGGCATCGGCGCGGTCTTTACCCTCGCCCGCTTCAGCGAAGCCTTTCTGGTGCTGCGCGCCCAGGATATCGGCCTTCCGATGGCCTGGACGCCAGTGGTGATGGTGGTGATGGCCCTGCTGTTCATGCTTTCGGCCTACCCGGTGGGCTGGTGGTCAGACCGCACTGACCGCACCGGCCTGCTGGCCATCGGCATGCTATTGCTGGTGGCGGCGGACCTGCTGCTGGCCGGGGCAGACAGCACGCCGCTGATGCTCCTCGGTGTCGCACTCTGGGGCCTGCACATGGGGTTTACCCAGGGATTACTGGCGACGCTGATCGCCGACACCACGCCAGCGGACCTCAAGGGCACCGCCTTCGGTGTGTTCAACCTCGCCAGCGGCATCGCCATGCTGATGGCCAGCGTGCTGGCCGGCTGGTTATGGCAAAGCTTCGGCGCCAGCTGGACCTTCCTTGTCGGCGCGGCGCTGGCATTCGCCGCCCTGCTTTTGCTGCGCTGGCGTATCGGCTGAAACAGGGCACCTTGTAGGAGCGAGCTTGCTCGCGAACAGACCAACAATTGCCGCGCTGGAGTATCGGCTGAAACAGGCGCCTTTGTAGGAGCGAGCTTGCTCGCGAACAGACCAACAATTGCTGCGCTGGCGTATCGGCTGAAACAGGCGCCTTTGTAGGAGCGAGCTTGCTCGCGAACAGACCCACATCGGCGTGCTCGGTAGCTCCTTTCGCGAGCAAGCTCGCTCCTACAGAAAGCGTCAGGGGTCGACCTGCAGCCTCGAGAACCGGCCAATGAAAAATGCCGCGACTCTCGGGGAGGATCGCGGCGTTTTTTCTGGAGCAGACAGGCTACGGCATCAAACGGAAACCCGCGCGCAATCAGTAGATCGGCAGTTCGATACCGTCGAACAGCTCGTCCAGCTCAGTCTTGTTGTGGCACTGCACGGCCTTGGCCAGCAGGTCACGGGTCAGGTGCGGGGCGAACTTCTCGATGAAGTCGCACATGAAGCCGCGCAGGAAGGTGCCGCGACGGAAGCCGATCTTGGTCACGCTGGACTCGAACAGATGGCTGGCATCGAGCATCACCAGGTCACTGTCGAGCTTCGGATCGACCGCCATGTGGGCCACGATGCCCACGCCCAGGCCCAGTCGCACGTAGGTCTTGATCACGTCGGCGTCAGCGGCGGTGAACACTACCTTCGGCACCAGGCCGCGCTGGTTGAAGGCCTCGTCAAGCTTGGAGCGGCCGGTGAAGCCGAATACGTAGGTGACGATGGGCTGCTCGGCAAGCAGCTCCAGGGTCAGCTTCGGCACCTTGGTCAGCGGGTGGCCCTGGGGCACGATCACGCAGCGGTTCCAGCGGTAGCACGGCATCATGATCAGGTCGCCGAAAAGCTCCAGCGCCTCGGTGGCAATGGCGAAGTCGACGGTGCCGTCGGCAGCCATTTCGGCGATCTGCATCGGCGTGCCCTGATGCATGTGCAGGGAGACGTCCGGGTACTGCTTGATGAAGCCGCTGATTACGCCGGGCAGCGCATAGCGCGCCTGGGTGTGGGTGGTGGCGATGGACAGCGTGCCCTTCTTTTCGTTGGAGAATTCCTGGGCGATCTGCTTGATGCTCTCGACCTTGCGCAGGATTTCGCCGGCGGTGGTGATGATTCGCTCACCGGCCGGAGTGACGCGGGTCAGGTGCTTGCCGCTACGGGCGAAGACTTCGACGCCCAGCTCGTCTTCCAGCAGGCGGATCTGCTTGCTGATGCCGGGCTGGGAGGTATACAGGCTTTGGGCAGTGGCGGAGACGTTCAGATCGTGGTGCGCGACTTCCCAGATATAGCGCAGTTGCTGAAGCTTCATGGACTTTCCTCGAAATGAATGTCGCGACCCGCGATCAAGGGCTTATCGTTTTATAACCATATTAATGGTTTAAGGAATAAAACTAGACGTTTTTTTTTGCCCTGCATGCCATTCGTCTAAAGCCCTACGGAAATTCCGGGCTTGTCCGACATATCGTCACAAAGCATTCAACGATGCTGCAGCATCGGCACCAGGTAGACCGGCACCTCGGCCAGCTGCACCAGGCGCGCGGCGGTGCGCCCCAGCGGCGTATTCAGCCCTTCCCCATGGCTGTGGCTGCCGGCAACGATAATGTCGACGTCCAGGCGCTTGGCCTCGTCGAGAATCACCATCGGTGCATCGCCCTGTATCACGCGCACCGAGCGGATCAGCTCGGCGTCCTGGCGCGCTTCCCCCAGTTCATCGCGGAACCCTTCCATCACCCGCTGCTCGATGCTGCCCATGACGTTGGTCAGGCCATTGGTGCGCATCTCCTTCAGCGTGCCTTCGTCCAGGTAGGTCTGCAGAACGGACTCGGCGAACAGCCCCAGCGGCTCCACCGCATGCACGACGTAAACCTCGGCGCTGTAGGCGCGGGCCAGCGAAAGTGCGTGCTGAAGGACGTAGGGGGCGTAAAGACCGAGGTCGGTGGCGTAAAGAATCGTTCGGATCATGCGGCCTCCTCGACTGCCTGCGCGGCGGGGCCTATCCAGCAGCGTAGCAGGAGAACGCGAATCGCTCCGAGAAGGCCGGATGTCGCGGCCAGGTGGCTATCCGGCGACCTTCTTCTCGTTACTGACGCCGTGGGGAACATGGCCGGTCGCCACCACATCCCGCGCTTTCTCGCAGTGCATCGGCTGGTCGTCGAAGAATACGTCGGCGGCGAATGCCTCGAGGAAAGCGGCCTTGTCCAGACCACCGAGAAACAGCGATTCGTCCAAACGGATGTCCCATTCGCGCAGCGTGCGGATCACCCGTTCGTGAGCCGGTGCGGAACGCGCGGTGACCAGCGCCGTGCGGATCGGGCAGGACTCCTGCGGGAAGGCCTGCTGCACGCGGTTGAGTGCTGCCAGGAAGGGCTTGAACGGCCCGCCACGAAGCGGCTCGCGGGCGGATTCGCGCTCGTGGGTCTGGAAGGCGTCCAGCCCGCCCTGCTGGTAGACGCGCTCGGAGTCGTCGGAGAACAACACCGCATCGCCGTCGAAGGCAAAGCGCAACTCGCCATTGGCCTCCCGGCGGGCACCGCCGGAAAGGATGGTCGCGGCGGCAAAGCCGGCGTCCAGCGCATTGCGCACATCCTCTATATGGGTGGAGAGGAACAGGTGGCAGTTGAACGCCTTCAGGTAGGGATAGGGGCTGCGGCCGCCGACAAAGGCGGCGCGGGAGATGCCCAGGCCATAGTGCTGGATGGAGTTGAACACACGCAGGCCGGTATCGGCGCTGTTGCGCGAAACCAGGATGACTTCGACCGGCGCGCTCTCGGTTCCACCGTTGAGGGCCAGCAGCTTCTGCACCAGGGCGAAGGCGTCGCCCGGCGGCAGCACGTCGTCTTCGCGGGCGATCTGGTACTGGCGATAGGCTTCGACACCTTCGCTTTCATAGACCTGATGGCTCTCCCGCAGATCGAACAGCGCCCGCGAGGAAATCGCCACCACCAGCTTGTCGCCCAGTCCTTTTGCCATGCTTCCCCCGGCGTTCATCAGCGAGCCTGGTTGCGCGCGTCGATGAAGCGCAGCGCGCGATACAGCGCCTCGATCTTCGGCAGTTCACGCCCGGCCCGGCGTGCAGCCTCCAGCGGCGCGGCGTAAATAGCACCCAGCTCCAGCGGCCGGCCCTGGGCAAAATCATGGTACATGCTGGGCAGGTAGTCCGGCATGGCGTCAGTGGAGCTGAGCATCGCGCCGACGATGCCCTGTGGCAGCAAGTGCCCGCAAGCGGCGGCGCCGGCGATGACTTCCTCCATCAGCTCGGCGACCAGGGTGCGGCTGTCAGGGTTATCCATGATCGCCCGCGTACCGCTGTCGAGCAGCACGGAAAGGCCATTGTAGGGAATGTTCCAGACCAGTTTCTGCCAGCGCGCCTGCTCCAGATTGGGCATGGCGTTGGAGTCCAGGCCGGCGCTGCGGAACAGCGCGGCGCCCTCCTCCACGATCGCCTGGCGCGCTTCGGCCTCCTGCGCTGGGCCGGAGTGATAGCCGATGTTCACTCCACCGAAGGCCTGGTGCTCGATCACGCCCGGCTCCGCGCGGTGAACGCAGATGAAGCAGAGCCCGCCCAGCAGATGGATGTGCTCGGGCAACAGCGCACGCAGTTCGTCCTCCACTGCGAGGCCGTTCTGCAACAGCAGGACCTTGGCCCCCTGCGCGGCGGCCTGAATGATCAGCGGCGCAAGTTCGGCATTGCTGGTGGTCTTGGCGCCCACCAGCAGCCAGTCGCAGGGCGGCATCTTCGTCGCGTCATCGTAGGCATTCACCGGCGAAAGGCTCAGCGCGCCGTGCACCTGGCTGTTCAGGCGCAAGCCGTTCTGCGCAACGGCGGGATACTCGCTGCGCAGCAGGAAATGAACGTCATGGCCGGCGCGGGCCAGCATCAGGCCATAGAAACCGCCAATGGCGCCGGTTCCGATGATGCCGATTCGCAGATTCATCAAGGCAATTCCTCAACAGGGCGCAACAAGGCAGCGCGCAGGGCTTGGATCAGGGGTTCGGGGCGCAACGGTGCGTGGACCGGGCCCAGGAAATGGCCGTCGCGCACCAGGAACAGGGAAGGCAGGTGGAAGACTTCATAGCGCTCGACCAGCCCGCCACTGTGCCCCGCGTCGATCCAGCACAGGCGGTCCACCGGCAAGTGGAACTGCGGCAAAGCCTGCCGCGCCCAGCGGCAGGTGGAGCAGCCCGCGCCGGTGAAAACCAGCAGCGAAACGCCCGGCAGCTCCAGCAGCCGGCGGTCGGCATCCAGGTCAGTCAGCTCCAGGGCCGGCACTATACTCAAGGTGCCACCACTATAAAGATTGCAGTCGGAGCGTTCCGTCATGCGTCAGTTCCTGCGTCACCCTTGCGACCTTCCGGTCGAGCTGGTCATCCGCAAGCAGACCTTCCTGCCGCGCCAGCGGTTGCACAATATCAGCCTCGGCGGCGTGGCGTGCAATTCACCGCGGGGTTTTCGCCGCGGCACTTCCATCGAACTGCGCATCCCCCTGCTGGGCGACGCCGCGCGCTATCCAGGCGTCATCGCCTGGAGCCGCAAGCAGAGCAGCGACTACCGCGTGGGCATTGCCTTCATCGACGAAGACACCCTGTTTCGCGCCCGGATGATCGAGCAGGTCTGCCAGATCGAGCATTACCGCCGCCAGCAGGCACAGGTGCTGGGCGACGAGCAGCCGATCGAGGACCTGGCGCTGGAATGGATCGCGCGCAACGCCGCCGACTTCCCATTGTTTTGCGCGGTCTGATCGCCGCCCCGCAGAAAGTCGCGCAAATGCCCGTGTTGCGGGCATTTTCCTGCATCGAACCATTGTCGAGGCGAGGCCTGAACGGTTAAGGTTCGGGTTCCCCTTAGCGACACATTTGCCTGCGCCCCTCGCACGGGGATTCCTGGCGGCCGGCACCCGTGACCTGATTGAGTACCACGATGGCTGATTTACAGATCGATGACCTTAACGTTGCCTCCAACGAGACACTGATCACGCCGGAGCAGCTCAAGCGCGAAATCCCCCTGACCGACGCCGCCCTGCGCACCGTCGCCAACGGCCGCCAAGTCGTGCGCGACATCCTCGACGGCAAGGACCACCGCCTGTTCGTGGTGATCGGCCCCTGCTCGATCCACGACATCAAGGCCGCCCACGAGTATGCCGAGCGCCTGAAGGTGCTGGCCGCGGAAGTCTCCGACACCCTGTTCCTGGTGATGCGCGTGTACTTCGAGAAGCCGCGCACTACCGTCGGCTGGAAGGGCCTGATCAACGACCCGTACCTGGACGACTCCTTCAAGATCCAGGACGGCCTGCACATCGGCCGCCAGCTGCTGCGCGACCTCGCCGAAATGGGCCTGCCCACCGCCACCGAGGCGCTCGACCCGATTTCCCCGCAGTACCTGCAGGACCTGATCAGCTGGTCGGCCATCGGCGCGCGCACCACCGAATCCCAGACCCACCGCGAGATGGCTTCCGGCCTGTCCTCGGCGGTCGGCTTCAAGAACGGCACCGACGGCAGCCTGACCGTGGCGATCAACGCCCTGCAATCGGTTTCCAGCCCGCACCGTTTCCTGGGCATCAACCAGGAAGGCGGCGTCTCCATCGTCACTACCAAGGGCAACGCCTACGGCCACGTGGTGCTGCGTGGCGGCAACGGCAAGCCGAACTATGACTCGGTCAGCGTCGCCCTGTGCGAACAGGAACTGACCAAGGCGAAGATCCCGCTGAACGTGATGGTCGACTGCAGCCACGCCAACTCCAACAAGGACCCGGCCCTGCAGCCGCTGGTGATGGACAACGTCGCCAACCAGATCGCCGAAGGCAACAACTCCATCGTCGGCCTGATGGTGGAAAGCCACCTGGGCTGGGGCGCTCAGCCGATCCCGAAGGACCTGTGCCAGCTGCAGTACGGTGTATCGATCACCGACGCCTGCATCGACTGGGACACCACCGAGAAGGCCGTGCGCAGCATGCACACCAAGCTCAAGGACGTCCTGCCCAAGCGTCAGCGCGGCTGACGCTTCCAGCGGCAATGAAAAAGCCGGGCATATGCCCGGCTTTTTTCTTGGCCCATGTAGGAGCGAGCTTGCTCGCGAACGGAGTTTCCGCCTATACCAGCTTCAAGCGGTTCGCGAGCAAGCTCGCTCCTACAAAGCTGCCGCCGATGTCGGGGATGGAATTGCATCAGGCACAAAAAAGCCCGGCATTTGCCGGGCTTTTTCTGCGCCCTGAAGCTCAGAGCGCGGTATCGGTGTGGCGCTGGCGGCGCTCCAGGTAGCGCTCGACGTAGGAGCACGACGGGATGACGCTGTAGCCCTTGCGCTCGGCGAACTGCAGCGCATGCTCGGTGAGTGCGGCGGCGATGCCACGGCCACGCAGGCTGTCGGGAACGAAAGTGCGATAGATGTCGAGCGTCTGCTTGCCCAGATCCATGTAGGCCAGATAGGCGCGATGACCATCAACAGTCGTTACGAACTGGTGGCTGGTTTCATCATGCTGGATGGACAACGACTCACTCACTTGCTCTCTCCTTCCGGGGGCCTCACAACATGACCCGCACCTGATTGATCTTGTTCAGGCGGAGGAACATTTCTGCCGAGCCCGTCCCAATCATGACGGTGATATAGACTCGGCCGTTCTCCACCTTGTGCAGCACACCCTGGTAATACGCACCATCAAACGTGATGAACTGCAGACGCTTGCCGGTGTACTGGGCAAGGCTTTCAACGCTAACGAACTCATATTGCTGCGTTTTGGCCTGCGACTCAACCGTTTCCGGGGCCGAAACCATTTGATATTGGCTTTCCGGCGTGATTTTTTTCTTCAGCGGATCGACCCAGGCGAACCCCAGCGGTGTGACCGACTCCTGGTTCACTAAGACGACCGGATGCAGCATCTGGATCACATCCTTAGGCTCGAAAAACTGCAGACCGTCCCAGGCCATGCCTTCGGTGGGCGTCAGCTCCACGCGCAGCGAGCGCGGATCGCTCAGGTAGCGGCCGTAGGCTTCGAGCAGTGGCTTGTCGAGGGCAATGCGCTGTTGGCGCAGGGCCTTGTCGAATTGCTCCAGCGCCATCGCGGTATACGCTTTCTGGTCCACGCCGAGCTTGCCCCGGCAGAACTCGCTGACGCGGCGCTGATACTGGTTGTCGTTCATCTCGACGACCAACTGCGACACCCGCGGCGGGTTCACACGCATGTCGCCGGGGCGTTCGGAGACGTTCATCAGCGTCATGCTGGTGTGCATATCCAGCATGTCGCGGGTATCGCTGCGCAGGTCAAAGGTCAGGGTCTGCGCGCCCGGTTGCATGCGGTAGGAGAATTCGATGTCCGATTCGAGGGTGCGGTAGCCCATCTGCAGCAGCTCATCGACACCGATGTTGTGCACATTGCCGCAGGCCACTTCGCTCATCGCGGTGAAAGCGCTCGCCTCCGCCGGCTGGGCATACAGCGATTGCATGAACGGGCCGTGAATCTGCAGTTCCACACCTTTCAGGTCCACTGCCATCTGCTCCGGCAGCTTGCCGTCACCCAGACGCTCCTTGAAGCTGAGCAGTTCACGCAGGCCGTTGAACTTCAGCTGGGCATGGGCGACCTTCAGGCTGTCATGGGCCATCGGTACCCTGATCACCACGTTCTGCAGGCCCACCCGGCCGTCGAAGGACGAGGAAATGCCGCCGTAGGTAATTTCCATGAACGGCGAAACGCGGGCGATGGCGTCGTTCACCACGCTGCGTACGGAGAGCCAGAGCGACGCCTTGATGATGAGGGCGATCGCAACAACGGCAAAAAGAGACCACTTGAGAATCTTCGACATGGAAGGCACATCCTGGATTGTGCGAGAGCGGGACGCAGGGATACTGGCAGCTTAACAGCACACCCTGAACCTCTCCACGAGCGCCGTCGGAAATTGCGTGCATAGCGCACAGAAATCGGCCGATTTTCGTGGCATGCGGCTGACTCATCAGTCAGCCAAAACGCTTTACGCCCCTGCCCTGCGTCAGTATGTTCTGGCCACTTCCAACCCAAGGACTCCAACCCAGGACTCTCTGCCATGAGTGAGCTGATCAGCTACCAATTCGAAGACGGCATCGCCACCCTGACCCTGAACAACGGCAAGGTGAACGCCATCTCCCCGGCGGTCATCGAAGCCTTCAACCAGGCCCTGGACCAGGCGGAGAAAGACCGTGCCATCGTCATCGTCACCGGCCAGCCGGGCATCCTCTCCGGCGGCTATGACCTCAAGGTGATGACCTCCGGTCCGGAAAACGCCGTGAACCTGGTGGCCGCCGGCTCTACCCTGGCCCGCCGCATGCTGTCCCTCCCATTCCCGGTCATCGTCGCCTGCACCGGCCACGCGGTGGCCAAGGGCGCCTTCATCCTGCTCTCGGCGGACTACCGCATTGGCGTCGACGGCCCGTTCCAGATCGGCCTCAACGAAGTAGCCATCGGCATGACCATGCACCACGTCGGCATCGAGCTGGCTCGTGATCGCCTGCGCCGTTCCGCCTTCACCCGCTCCGTGGTGAACGCCGAGATGTTCAACCCGCGCGACGCCGTGGACGCCGGTTTCCTCGACAAGGTGGTCCCGGCCGAACAGTTGCAAGCTGCTGCCCTGGAGGCCGCCCAGCACCTGAAGAAGCTGAACATGACAGCGCACCGCAACACCAAGCTGAAAGTGCGCAAGCAGCTGCTGGAAACCCTCGACAAGTCCATCGAGCTGGACAGGAACCACCTGGCCTGATCGCTCGAGGAATAAAGCCCGGCCATGTGCCGGGCTTTTTCATGCCACCACTGTTACTCAAAAGGCAACACTGATTAATCCTGTTTGCTATTTTTCAAAAATTATTACGCATTAACCTATAGATGAACCCAAGCAAAACCAACCCGGAGGTGTTCATCATGAAACTCAACATCATCGCCGCCAGCGTACTGGCCGCCGCTACCGCTTTTGCCGCCCAGGCCAGCTTCGCCGAAGAGTCCCCGCTGATGCAGGACCGCATGGTTCACATGACCCAGGCCGCTATCCAGCAACAGCAATCCGAGCAGTCCGCCAGCCAAGTGAACGTCGAAGCCGCCTCCAAGCAAGGCTGAAACCTTCACACCCCACCAGCCGCCTGCAGCAGGTGACGTCATGCAGTCGAGCCCGAAGCGAAAAGCCCGGCGTGATGCCGGGCCTTTCAGGGTCAATGACGCAACCTCAGAGATTTTCGACGGCCACCACACCTCGGCGGTAGGTCTCATAGACCACCACGCTGACATCCAGGTCGCCCAGGTACCGCTCTACCTGCGGCTTCACCTCTTTCCAGTCCAACCCACCAACACCGGTCGCCAGGCGCGGCAGCGCCACGCTTTCAACATGCTCGCTTTGCAGGTACCTGGCCAACTCCTTCAAACAGTGGCCGACGTTCTCCACTGTCGCTCCGGCCGGCTTCGCCGCGCGCCCGTCGCCTTGCATGCCCTGGGTGAGCAGGTTGGCGATGCAGCGGGTGGAACCGTCCGCGTCAACACCCGACCAGATCCAGATCGAGCCCGGCTTAGGCGCGTTCGAATGCGAGGCGTGACGGTAGTCGCGCACCATCGATGGCCAGCGCTCGCGCAGATCCAGCGCCAGCCCGCTGTCGAAATGGTCCTGCGGCGCAATGCCGTGGGCGATGACTTGCGCCTTGCTCAGCAGAATGTCGCCTTCAACGTATCGAATCATGGGAAGTTCCTTGCGTCCGGGAAGTCCGTGGCAGCCTCGCGCCACCACCTGATTTCCACGTTACGCCGGGTAACCTCCCCCTCCTTGACGAGGGTCAAGCAGCCATGAAGCCCGCCAGAGTCCCGGAAACATCCGACGTCATCCCGCCGCCCACCGCCCTGCGCCTGGTACTCGCGCCGCCATCTATCAATGCGCCTGATACTCGGAACCAACCGGCATCGTTATTCAATCGAAATGACCAAAGCGACACTGGGCCATCACTTACCCGGACCCGAGTCGCCAGCATGAATCGCCAAGCCCACCGCTATGCCCGCAACGGCGCACTCGCCGCCCTGGGGCTCTACACCATCGTGACCCTGGTGGTTACCGCCCTCACTGCCGGCTTCGACGGCGCGCGCCACGCCCCGGTGGACAACATCGACCGCAGCGGGCTCTTCGAACGCTTCAACCAGGCGGTGCCCGTGGCATTGCAGGGCCTCCAGGAAGCGCTCAGACCGCACTCCTGACCCTTCTTCGCTGGCGCGTCGCGCCAGGCTGGCCAACACTCAATCCCTGCAGAACGACTCCCGACTCCACACCAGATTCACAGCAGGGTGGGCTTCAGCATGGGCCGAGTCATCGCTTCCGCCGTCTACAGCAAGGGCCGCAAGGTCTCCGACATCCCGCTCGAGGACGGCTACCGCTGGGCGTGCCAGCCCGACCACTTCGTCTGGACCGGCCTGCAGGAGCCTACGCCGGAAGAGATGTTCAACCTCCAACGGCAGTTCAACCTCCACGAACTGGCCGTGTCCGACGCCCTGGAAAAGCACAGCCGGCCGAAGCTGGAAACCTTCGGAGATGCGCTGTTCATCGTCATCTATTCACCGATCCGCGCCGATAGCAGGCTGATGTTCGTCGAAACCCACCTATTCGCGGGCATCGGCTACATCATCAGCGCGCGCCACGGCTTTTCCCAGTCCTACGCCCAGGTCCGACAGCGCTGCGAAGCGCGACCGCTGCTGCTGGCCCATGGCACCGACTTCGTGCTTTATGCCCTGCTGGACTTCGTGATGAGCAACTACGAGCCGGTGGTCGAGGCGATCCGTGGGGAAATCGAGGAGGTGGAGCAGCAGGTGCTGCGCAAATCGCTGACCCAGGAGCAGATCGAGAAAATCTACGGTCTGCGCCGCGAGGTACTCAAGCTCAAGCACTATGCCGCGCCCATGGTGGAGATCTGCCAGGAGCTGCAGCGCCTGGACTTCCCCTTCATCGACAAGCAGATGCGGCCTTACTTTCGCGACGTGGCGATCCACGTGAACCGTCTGCTGGAAGACCTCACCACCCTGCGCGACGTCGCCAGCCAGACCATCGAAGTCGGACTGGCGCTGGAATCATCACGACAGAGCGTGGTGCAGCGCAAGTTCGCAGCCTGGGCGGCAATCCTGGCGTTCCCCACCGCCGTGGCCGGCATCTACGGGATGAACTTCGAATACATCCCGGAGCTGCACTGGCACTACGGCTACTTCCTGATCATGGGTTTGCTGGTGCTGGGCTGCGTCGGGTTGTACATCAGTTTCAAACAGGCGGATTGGTTGTGATCCGCGCCAGCCGGGAGGCAATCGCGGACAGAGTCCGCTCCTACGCTTGCCGGCGGGTGTAGGAGCGGACTCTGTCCGCGATCGGCTCGGCTCTGCACCTATCCAACCGGGAACGATGTCCCACGGCACCAACGAAAACGCCGCTCGATTGAGCGGCGTTTTCAGTCAACACGGCAGGAATCAGGCCGCGCTTTTCTTCTCGGCTTTCTTCTTCTGGTCACGGCCTTGCTGGACGAAGCGCATCATCCACTCGCCCACCACAGCGCCCTGGTGCGGGCGCGCCAGGCTGTCGATGCCGGACTGGAAGATCGGCTCGCTGAAGATGTGCTTGCGCAGCTCCAGGATCGCCTGGGAGTAGTCGCTCTGGAACTCCGGGTGGCCCTGGAAGCACAGCACCTGGTCACCGATGGCATAGGCGGCGTTCGGGCAGAAGTCGCTGGAAGCGATGCGACGCGCGCCGTGGGGCAGTTCGGTGACCTGGTCCTGGTGGCTGATCAGCAGGGTCAGGCCATCGCCCAGCGACGGGCTCATCCACTCCGGCTGTTCCTCAATGCAGTAGTCGTGCGTACCCACGCCCCAGCCCTGGCTGGCGCGCTCTGTCTTGCCGCCCAGCACCAGCGCCAGCAACTGATGGCCGAAGCACACGCCCAGCAGCTTGTCGCCGCGCTGGTAGAGCTTGAGTACATAGTCCTTGAGGGTCTGGATCCAGGGATCAGTGCCGAAGGAGTCCGCCTTGCTGCCGGTCACCAGGTACGCGTCGAACTTCTCATCTTCGGGCGGGTAATGCCCTTCCACCACGTTGTAGACCTTGAACTCGGCCGGAACGGGTTGCTTGGCGAACAGTTGCTGGAACATCCAGCCATAGCCCTTGTACTGATCGATGAGTTCGGGGCGGAGGATGTCGGTTTCCAGAATGCAGATGTGCAACGACATGCAGGGGTGATTCCTGGGGGGTTAGCGGCTGATAAGGATGGTTTTCCTGACACTGATAAAACGCGCGTGAAAATTACGCCCTATTTTTTCACCGCACAAGATGCCGAGGCCGATTCTTGTGCAGGAATTTCAGGGGAAATACCGGAAAAACCGACTTCCTTCAATTGCACCGGCGCACAGGGGTGACGGCCGGTTGGCAAGGATTCAGTCCAGTGACCGCTCACGCAGGACCGAGTTCGCATCCAGCACGTGCGCATATTCGCCTTGCAGGTTGGCCAGGGACATGGCGTGGACCTCCTCCGCGCTGCGCAGCACACCGTTGAAATCGCGTTTTTCGAAGGCAAAGCAGGCATCCGCCACCACCTGGGTGGCGAAGCCCAGATTGCCCGCCGTCCGCGCCGTGGCTTCCACCGAGTTGTTGGTGCTGACGCCGCAGATCACCACCGATTCGATGCCGCGCACGCGCAGCCAGCGTTCCAGGGCGCTGTTGATGAAGGCGTCGGGGACGTTCTTCTCCACCACGTGCTCGTGGTTCAGCGGCGCCAGTTCCGGCTGGAATTCCGCGCCGGGCTGGCCCGGCCAGAACGGTGAGCCTGGTGTACGGGAAATATGCCGCACATGCACCACCGCCCAGCCTGCCTGGCGCCAGGCTGCCAGTAGCTCACCGATGCGCAGTTCGGCCTGCGGGTTGTTGCGCGGCTCGGGGCTAGTGCGCATGCCTTGCTGCTGGTCGATGATCAACAGGGCGGGAGCATTCATCGGTGCGGTCCTGGCGAGTCGGAAGGCGCCATCCTACGACCTGAGCAAGCAAGAAAAAACCGGCCACTCGGGCCGGTTTTGTGGAGCGACGATTTGTAGGAGCGAGCTCGCACGCGAACGGCCCCGCAGCGAGGGTGGTTCACGAGCAAGCTCGCTCCTACACGTACGCTCAGAACCGCTCGTTGCGCGCCGCCTTCTCCAGCAGCAGCGCCGGCGGCAGGAAGCGCTCGCCGTATTGCTCGGCCAGGTACTGGGCGCGGGCGACGAAGTCCTTCAGGCCGTACTGGTTGATGAACTGCAGCGCGCCGCCGCTCCAGGCCGCGAAGCCGATGCCGAAAATCGAGCCGATGTTGGCGTCGGCGGTGGAGGTCAGCACGCCCTCCTCCACGCAGCGCACCGTCTCGATGGCCTGCACGAAGAGGATGCGGTCACGCACGTCTTCGGCGGATATCTGCGCGTCGGCCTTCTCGAAGCGCTGCTTGAGCTCCGGCCACAGGTGCTTCCTGCCGTTGGCGGGATAGTCGTAGAAACCGGCGCCGGCTGCTTTGCCCGGACGCTTGTATTCGTTGACCATCAGGTCCACCACGGAGAACGCCGGGTGCCTGGGCAACTGTTTGCCTTCGGCTTCCAGGTCCTTGCGGGTCTGCTCGCGGATGTGGGTCATCAGGCTCATCGACACTTCGTCGCTGATCGCCAGCGGGCCCACCGGCATGCCGGCCTGGCGCGCCCGGTTTTCGATCATCGCCGCCGACACGCCCTCACCGAGCATGGCCAGGCCTTCGTTGGTAAAGGTGCCAAATACGCGGGAGGTGAAGAAGCCGCGGCTGTCGTGAACCACGATCGGGGTCTTCTTGATCTGCAGGACGTAGTCGAAGGCGCGGGCCAGGGTGACGTCGTCAGTCTTCTCGCCGCGGATGATCTCCACCAGCGGCATCTTGTCCACCGGGCTGAAGAAGTGCAGGCCGATGAATTTCTGCGGCTGCGCCACGGCTTCGGCCAGGCCGGTGATCGGCAAGGTCGAGGTGTTGGAGGCGATCACCGCATCCGCCAGGGCAGCGGACTCGGCAGCGGCGCTGACCTTGGCCTTCAGCCCACGGTCCTCGAACACGGCTTCGATGATCAGGTCGCAACCTTCGAAGTCGGCGTCGCTGGCGGTCGGCTTGATACGGGCGAGGAAGGCATCGCGCTTCTCGGCGCCCATCTGGCCCTTGCCCACTTTCTTGTCCAGCAGGCCGGCGGAATAGGCCTTGCCCTTCTCTGCTGCTTCAAGGGAGACATCCTTGAGCACCACATCGATGCCGGCGGCCGCCGAGACGTAGGCGATGCCCGCGCCCATCATGCCCGCACCGACCACACCGACTTTCTTCGTCTGCTGCGGCGGGATGCCTTGCGGGCGCGATTTGCCCGCATTGATCTCGTTGAGCTGGAACCAGAAGGTGCCGATCATGTTCTTCGCCACCTGGCCGGTGGTCAGCTCGGTGAAGTAGCGCGCCTCGATCAGTTGGGCGGTGTCGAAGTCCACCTGGGCGCCTTCAACGGCCGCGCACATGATCTTCTCCGGCGCCGGGAAGCAGCCCTTGGTCTTGTCGCGCAACACGCTGGGGGCGATGGCCAGCATCTGTGCCACGGCCGGGCTGGACGGCGTACCGCCGGGGATCTTGTAGCCGGTAGTGTCCCACGGCTGCTTGGCGGCCGGGTTGGCGGCGATCCACTCGCGGGCCTTGGCCAGCATGTCCTCGCGGCTGGAGGCCAACTGGTGGATTAGACCGGCCTTGAGCGCCTGGTCCGGGCGCACTTTCTTGCCTTCGGCCAGGTACGGCAGGGCCTTCTCCAGACCGAGCAGGCGCACCATGCGCACCACGCCGCCACCGCCGGGCAACAGGCCCAGAGTGACTTCCGGCAGGCCGAGCTGGACGTGGCTTTCGTCCAGGGCAATGCGGTGGTGGCAGGCCAGGCAGATTTCCCAGCCGCCGCCCAGGGCCGCGCCATTGATGGCAGCGACCACGGGCTTGCCGAGGGTTTCCAGGCGGCGCAGCTGGCCCTTGAGCACCAGGATGCCTTCGTAGAAAGCCTGGGCGTCGGCCCTGGTCACCTTGATCAGTTCATTGAGGTCGCCGCCGGCGAAGAAGGTCTTCTTCGCGGAGGTGATCACCACGCCGGCGATCGAGCCCTTCTCGGCTTCCAGGCGCGCAACGGTGGCGGCCATGGCCTCGCGGTACGCACCATTCATGGTGTTGGCGCTCTGGCCGGGCATGTCCATGGTCAGGACGACGATGTTGTCCTGGCCTTTTTCATAACGGATGGCATCAGTCATTTTTGTTCTCTTCCCAAGGGTGGGAGACCAGTAGGAGCGAGGGGGACGCCTAGTCCTTGCTCGCGAAGCTCTGGGCTGTTCGCGAGCGAGCTCGCTCCTACTCGATCAGATTCGTTCGATGATGGTGGCTATACCCATGCCGCCGCCCACGCAGAGAGTGGCCAGGCCATAGCGCAGATTGCGCCGCTCCAGCTCGTCCAGCAGGGTGCCGAGGATCATGCAGCCGGTGGCGCCCAGCGGGTGGCCCATGGCGATGGAGCCGCCGTTGACGTTGACCTTGCTCTCCGGCACGCCCATGTCCTTCATGAACTTCATCACCACCGAGGCGAAGGCTTCGTTCACTTCATAGAGATCGATGTCCTCGGCTTTCAGCCCTGCCTTGGCCAGTGCCTTGCGGGTCGCCGGCGCGGGGCCGGTGAGCATGATGGTCGGGTCGGTACTGGTCACCGCGGTGGCGACGATACGCGCGCGGGCCTTCAGGCCCAGCTCGCGGCCCTTGGCTTCGGAGCCGATGAGCATGGCAGTGGCGCCATCGACGATGCCGGAGCTGTTGCCCGGCGTATGCACGTGCTCGATGCGCTCGACGAAGCTGTACTTGCGCAGTGCGCTGGCGTCGAAGCCCATCTGCCCCATCATCTCGAAGCTGGGCTTGAGCGCGCCGAGGCCTTCGAGGGTGGAATCACCGCGGATGAACTCGTCATGGTCGAGCAGGACGATGCCGTTCTGGTCGGTGACTGGCACCAGCGACTTGGCGAACAGTCCTTCGGCGCGAGCCTTGGCGGCCTTCTGCTGGGAGCGCAGGGCGAAGGCGTCGACGTCGGCGCGGCTGAAACCTTCCAGGGTGGCGATCAGGTCGGCGCCGATGCCCTGGGGAACGAAACTGGTGTGCAGGTTGGTTTCCGGGTCCAGCGCCCAGGCGCCGCCGTCGGAGCCCATGGGCACGCGGGACATGGATTCCACGCCGCCGACTACCACCAGGTCCTCGAAGCCCGAGCGCACCTTCATGGCGCCCAGGTTGACCGCCTCCAGGCCCGAGGCGCAGAAGCGGTTGATCTGTACGCCGGCAACCTGCTCGTCCCAATCGGCCACCAGCGCAGCGGTCTTGGCGATGTCCGAGCCCTGGTCGCCCACCGGAGTCACGCAGCCCAGGACGATGTCGTCGACCTGGGCGGTATCGAGCTGGTTGCGCTGCTGCAGCGCACGCAGGACACCGGCCATCAGGTTGACTGGCTTGACGCTGTGCAGCGCGCCGTCCTTCTTGCCTTTGCCGCGGGGAGTACGCACCGCGTCGTAAATGAATGCTTCGGTCATGGCGTTCTCTCTTAGAGTTGTCGTCACGCAGGCGTGGCGTGTCGGCCTACCTTAGCGGCGTGACAGCCAGGGGCAATGACCGCAGCGCTCAGCGCAATTGACCGCCACGCTCAGCCACCGACCGACGGTGGCGGCTTCGAAGGCTCTGGACAGGGGCTGACGGCGCAGGCGGACGAACGGTCGAAAAGCTGAACAGAGCTGTCACGCCCCGGTCATATAGAGGGAATATGCCTGGAACTGCATCACTTGCTGCCAGACGGTCTAAGCCCGCGCGGCACTAGGCTTAGACTCCGATGTGCAGTGAATGAAAAGCGTGCAGATGATGCGAAGAGTGCCGTTGCCGGGTTTTGCCGGCTCGGCTCGAGAAACCAGAAGCCAAGGCATGAGCGCCACTATCAACAGGCCGTGAGTGAGCCGTGCCAAGAACAAGAAAGGCGGAAGGACATCATGGACAAACAATCGAGAAAATGGCGTCAGGCTAGCCTGATCGTCTTCGCAACCACCGTTGTACTGATCATCCCCAATCTGAGTCGTCTGGTCGGCTAGGGCCAACACCCGGCTACCCCGCCGCTGCGTACCGCGTGCCGCCATTCGCGAGCCACGGTCAACGCAGCGCGGGAGCCACCCACCTCCTGCTGCGCCCGCACCTCTGCTAATGTTCCGCGGCCCACCCGCCCACCGGAACCCGCCATGCGCCCACTGCTGCTGACGCTGCTCCTGCTCTGCCCCACCACTTTCGCCGCGACGCTCACCCTGGAACTGCCCGATGGCAAGCACAGCCTGACCAGCGAGCAATTGCTGGCCGATCCCCAGGCACAAGACATCGAGATTCCCGCCGACGTTTCCTACAACCGCACCATGCATTACCGCGCGGTACCTCTGGCGGCGCTGCTGCAAGGCCTGAAACCCGGTGATCATCTGCAGGCCGTGGCGCTGGATGGTTTTGCCGCCGAACTGCCGGCGGCGCCGCTGCTGGCGGAAAAAGGTTCGCGCGCCTGGCTGGCCATCGAGGAAGCCGACAAACCCTGGCCAAAGCTGGGCGACGGCAAGCCGTCAGCCGGGCCGTTCTACCTGGTGTGGACCGACCCGAAAGCCGCCGGCATTGGCCCGGAACAGTGGCCGTTCCAGGTTGCCAGTATCCGTTACCTCAAGCCCCTGGCAGAACGTTTCCCGGCGCTGCTGCCGGCGAAGAATGCGCCCGATTCAGTGCAGAAGGGCTTTGCCCAGTTCCAGAAGAACTGCCTGGCTTGCCATCGCCTGAACGGCGCCGGCGACTCGCAATTCGGCCCGGACCTGAACCTGCCGCACAATCCCACCGAGTACTTCGCCGCGGGCTACCTCAAGCAGTACATCCGCGACCCGCAGAGCCTGCGGCACTGGCCGGAGGCGCGAATGAAGGGCTTTGCCACCGATGTGGTCAGCGAGCAGGAACTGGACCAGATCGTTGCCTACCTGAAGCACATGGCCGGGCGGAAAGTTAAAGCCGGGAGCTGATCGGACAGATCAGCACGGCAGTGGGTTCGCGAGCAAGCTCGCTCCTACAACGAGCGAGCTCCTGCGTTAACCCTGTAGGAGCGAGCTTGCTCGCGAACCCACCCCGCAGCAAACCGTCAGTGCCAGTAATCCCCCGGCGGCGCCGGCAGCTCGCCGAGCAACTGGCGCAACCCCGCGCCCCACTGCCCGCGAATCCCCTCGAAATACGCATCGCCTTCCTGGATCCGGTACCCCGCCGGCACCTCCAGGCTGCCTTCGCGGTACACCAGCAGGTCCAGCGGCATGCCTACCGAGAGGTTGCTGCGGATGGTCGAGTCGAAGCTGATCAGCGCACAGCGCAGCGCCTGCTCCAGCGGCGTGGCATAGCTCATGGCGCGGTCGATGATCGGCTTGCCGTACTTGCTCTCGCCGATCTGGAAGTAAGGCGTATCGCGGCACGACTCGATGAAGTTGCCCTGCGGGTAGACGTTGAACAGGCGAGGCACCTCGGTGCCGATCTGCCCGCCGACGAGGAACGAACTGCCCAGGTCGACGCCTTGGTTCTGGCCAATGTTCTCATCGTGGTCGACCACTTCGCGAAGCGTCGAGCCCACCAAACGGGCCGCCTCGAACAGATTCTCGACATTGCCCAGGTTCAGCCCGTCACTGCCCATGCGCTGGCGCAGCGTGCTGATCACCGACTGCGAGGTGGCCAGGTTGCCGGCGCTCTGCACCACGATCAGACGTTCGCCGGGCGTGCCGAAGATGTGCAGCTTGCGGAATACGGCGATGTTGTCGACGCCGGCGTTGGTGCGCGAATCGGAAACGAAGACCAGGCCCTGGGCGAGGTTCATGGCGACGCAGTAGGTCATGGCTTTCTCATGGCGGTAGGAACTGGCACCGATCTTATGCCGGTGCCGGCGCTTGTGCCACGCATCCTCACTGCTGCGCCTGCTGCATCTGCTGCAGGTGCCCCGGCGCAACGGTGACGCGGGCGTGCATCTGCTCGCCGCCTCCGCCCCGGCGCATGCCGCGCACCGGGCAGGCGTCGAGGTAGTCCAGGCCGACGGCCAGTTTCAGGTGGCGCTCGGGGCGGTCGAGCACGTTGGTCACGTCGAAGCTGTACCAGGCGTCGCCGACCCAGGCTTCGGCCCAGGCGTGGCTGGCGAGGTGCTCCTCGACATCGGTGTAGAGATAGCCGGAAACGTAGCGCGCCGGCACGCCCAGATAGCGCAGGCAGGCGAGGAAGGCGTGGGCGTGGTCCTGGCAGACGCCCTGCCCGGCGGCAAAGGCTTCGGCGGCGGTGCTGTCCACTTGGGTCGAGCCAGGCACGTAGGCAATGCGCTCATTCAACGCCTGCATCAGGTGGATCATGGCCTTGCGGTCGCGGCGCTCGGCGCACTGGGCGCGGGCAAACTCCTGCAACGCACCATCGGCCTGGGTCAGCCGGGTGCTGCGCAGGAACGGCAGCGGCGACAAGTGATCGTGCTCGCACTCGTTCTCCACGTCGATTTCGACGTTGCCGTGGGCGGCGATGGCGATGGCCTCGTGGGGCTCGTCGAGGGTCAGCACGTGGAGGATGTTGCCGTAGGCGTCGCGTTGCGGATGCGCCGGACGCGGCAGGTGCAACTGCCAGTCGAGCACATGCTGGCGCTCGCTTTCCTGCGGGGTCAGGCGCAGGTACTGGATACTCGCGCGCACCTGGTCTTCGTAGCGGTAGGTGGTGTCATGGCGGATGGAGAGTTTCATGCGGCCTCCAGGTACGAGCTGTGAATGGCGTTGGCGAGCTGGCGCACCAGCCCGATGTGGTCGGTGATCCAGGGGTGCAGGCCGTTGCCCAGCACCTCGTCGATGCCGGTGTAGCGCACCCGCGCTTCCAGCTCGGCGGCCAGGCGCTGGGCCGGACGGCCGTTGGCGCCGGGCAGGCTGGCGAGTATCTGGCGCAGTTCCTCGGCGCAGGCCAGCAGCGAGCGCGGTACGTCCTCGCGCAACAGCAGGAGTTCGGCGATGTTCCGTGCATTGAGGGCGTCGCGGTACAGTTCGGTGTAGCCCTCGAAAGCCGATAGCGCGCGCAGCAGCGCCGTCCATTGGTAATAGCCGCGCGCCGAGCCCTCGGCTGGGCCGGCACTGTGTTCGCCCAGCACCTGGTGGCGGGCGTCGAGCAGGCGCAGGGTGTTGTCGGCGCGCTCGATGTAGGTGCCCAGGCGGATGAAGTGGAAAGCGTCATTGCGCATGCTGGTGCCGAAGGTGGCACCACGGAACAGGTGCGAGCGGTCTTTCACCCATTCGCAGAAGTGGCTGATTCCGTAGCGCAGCAGGCCCTGGTGGGCGATGTCGCGCATCTCCAGCCAGGTGGCGTTGATGTTTTCCCACATGTCGGTGGTGATGCGCCCGCGCACCGCATGAGCACCGGCGCGGGCCGCGCCGAAGCAGGAATAGATGCTCGCCGGGTTCTGCGCATCCAGGGCGAAGAAGTTCAACAGGCGCTCGGCGTGCAGCTCGCCGTGGCGGGCGAGATAGGCGTCGAGGTTGCCGGTGATCAGCAGCGGCATGGCGAGCTCCTCCAGGCCATCGCCACGGCCATCCTGAGGCATCAGCGACAGCGAGTAGGACACGTCGAGCATGCGCGCGAGGTTCTCGGCGCGCTCCAGGTAACGCGACATCCAGTACAGGTCGGAAGCGGTTCTACTCAGCATGGTGTCAGTCCTCGACTACCCAGGTGTCCTTGGTACCGCCACCTTGTGACGAGTTGACCACCAGCGAGCCTTCGCGCAGCGCCACGCGGGTCAACCCGCCGGGCACCAGGCGCACGTTGTCCGGCGCGGACAGCACGAAGGGCCGCAGGTCGATGTGACGCGGGGCGATACCGTTCTCGACAAAGGTCGGGCAGGTCGACAGGCTCAGGGTCGGCTGCGCGATATAGGCCTCCGGGCGCGCCATCAGCCGGGCGCGGAAGGCTTCGATTTCCGCCGTGCTGGCCGCCGGGCCGACCAGCATGCCGTAGCCGCCGGAGCCCTGGGCCTCCTTCACCACCAGCTCGGGCAGATGCGCCAGCACGTGGGACAGGTCCTGCGGACGGCGGCATTGCCAGGTCGGCACGTTGTGCAGGATGGGTTCCTGGTCGAGGTAGAAGCGGATCATCTCCGGCACGTACGGGTAGACCGATTTGTCGTCGGCCACGCCGGTGCCGATGGCGTTGGCCAGCACCACATTGCCGGCGCGGTAGGCGGCCAGCAGGCCGGGCACGCCGAGCATGGAATCGGGGTTGAAGGCCAGCGGGTCGAGGAAGTCGTCGTCCACCCGCCGGTAGATCACGTCCACCGGCATCGGGCCGGAGGTGGTGCGCATATAGACGCGCTCGTCGCGGACGAACAGGTCAGCGCCTTCCACCAGCTCCACGCCCATCTCGCGGGCCAGGAAGGCGTGCTCGAAATAGGCGCTGTTGAAGCGGCCAGGCGTCAGCACCACCACGCAGGGCTGCTCCACTTCACTGGCCTGGCGCAGGGTGTCGAGCAGCAGGTTCGGGTAGTGGTCGATGGGCGCGATGCGCTGGGCGCCGAACAGCTCGGGGAACAGGCGCATCATCATCTTGCGGTTCTCCAGCATGTAGGAGACGCCGCTGGGCGTGCGCAGGTTGTCCTCGAGGACGTAGTAGGCGCCATTGCCGTCGCGAACCAGATCGATCCCGGCGATGTGCGCGTAGACGTTGCCGGGCACGTCCAGGCCCTGCATGGCCAACTGGTACTGGTCGTTGGCCAGGACCTGCTCGGGCGGGATCAGGCCTTCCTTGAGAATGCGCTGGTCGTGGTAGAGATCGGCGAGAAACAGATTGAGCGCCTGGACGCGCTGGATACAGCCGGCCTCGATGATCTTCCACTCGCTGGCGGGGATACTGCGCGGGATGGTGTCGAAGGGGATCAGGCGCTCGGTGCCCTGGTCGTCGCCGTAAAGGGTGAAGGTGATGCCGGCGCGATAGAACAGCAGGTCGGCTTCGCGACGACGCTGTTGCAGCTGTTCGCCGGGCATGTCCGCCAGCCAGCGGGCGAACTCCGTGTAGTGCGGTCGGCAGGCGCCAGCGGCGTCATGCATTTCGTCATAGAACACCCGAGCCATCTTCTACTCCTTGTTGCCGCTCGTCCTCGGCTGCGAAGGCCGTCGCAAGGCCCGTGCCAGAGGTCGATTTCCTGTTGGTTCAATGACTTGCAAAGGCTGCCGATGCACCTCGCACCAGCTCGGTGCGCTTTTCCCGGCCGCCCGCCCCAGCTCGCCCCGTTTGGGGCCGCGAGCGCCGGCGGGCGGGCCTTTGCGGGGCGCCAGGGGCTTTCTTGTCAGCCTATGGGCCCGGAACTACGCTGCAAGAGCGTGTCCATTCGCTATGGACATGCAGCGATCAACAGAGGTGCCAAATTTCTGCGCGCTGGTATCGCAGTGGCTCCCACAACGAAGAACAACAGGAGTCCGTCCATGTCATCCGTGCAATTGTTTTCAACGAAAGTCGCGGCGCTGGCATTCGCCGGCGTCAGCCTGCTCTCCAGCGGCACGTTGCAGGCCGCCGAGGCGCTCAAGCAGCTCGGTAACCCCGAAGGCGCGCTGGATATCATTGCCTGGCCCGGCTACATCGAACGGGGCGAGAGCGACAAGAACTACGACTGGGTCAGCCAGTTCGAGAAGGACACCGGCTGCAAGGTCAACGTAAAGACCGCCGCTACCTCCGACGAGATGGTCAGCCTGATGGCCAAGGGTGGCTACGATCTGGTCACCGCCTCGGGCGACGCCTCGCTGCGGCTGGTCTACGGCAAGCGTGTGCAGCCGATCAACATCGCCCTGGTGCCCAACTGGAAGAACGTCGACCAGCGTCTGCAGGACGCGCCCTGGCACACGGTGGACGGCAAGCACTACGGCACGCCCTACCAGTGGGGGCCGAACGTGCTGATGTACAACACCAAGGTCTTCCCCAAGGCGCCGGAAAGCTGGAGCGTGGTGTTCACCGAGCAGAAGCTGCCTGACGGCAAGAGCAACAAGGGCCGCGTGCAGGCCTACGACGGCCCGATCTACATCGCTGACGCCGCGCTTTACCTGAAGACTGCCCAGCCCGCCCTGGGCATCCAGGACCCCTACGAGCTCAACGAGGAGCAGTACGCCGCCGCCCTCAAGCTGCTGCGCGAGCAGCAGAAGCTGATCCACCGCTACTGGCACGACGCGACGGTACAGATGAGCGACTTCAAGAACGAAGGCGTGGCCGCGTCAGGCTCCTGGCCGTACCAGGTGAACGCGCTGCAGGGCGAGAAGCAACCGATCGCCTCGACCATCCCTGGCGAAGGCGTCACCGGCTGGGCCGACACCACCATGCTGCATGCGGACGCCAAACACCCGGTGTGCGCCTACAAGTGGCTGAACTGGTCGCTGGAACCCAAGGTGCAGGGTGACGTCGCCGCCTGGTTCGGCTCGGTCCCCGCCGCGCCCGACGGTTGCACCGGTAGCCAGCTGCTCGGCGAAAAAGGCTGCGCCACCAATGGCTACGACCAGTTCGACCGCATCGCCTTCTGGAAGACCCCGCAAGCCAAGTGCGAGCAGGGGCAGTGCGTGCCGTACAGCCGGTGGACGCAGGACTACATTGCGATCATGGGTGGGAGGTGACGCTGTACTCCGCGCCGGAAAGCCCCTCTCCCCAGCCCTCTCCCTAAAGGGAGAGGGAGCGATCCGAGCGAAAGCTGAATACAGAGTCAGCCGGATACTTCGCTTTCGCATTAAGCGATGAACCAGCCGCACATGCCGAACAGTCCCCTCTCCCTTCAGGGAGAGGGGGTCATCCGAGCGAAAGCTGAATACAGAGTCAGCCGGATACTTCGCTTTCGCATTAAGCGATGAACCAACCGCACATGCCGAACAGTCCCCTCTCCCTTCAGGGAGAGGGTTAGGGAGAGGGAACGCGCTACCAGCTACACCCTGTTCTCCGGCTGAACAAGCGCCCTTTCCCCCATGCGCTACCTTTTCTGATGCAGCCCCCGCCACGCAGGTAGCCCGCAGCATGACCACAGCCGTCCAGTTCACTGACGTGAGCCGTCACTATGGCGAGGTGCGCGCCGTCGATGCGGTGTCCATCGAGATTCGTGACGGCGAGTTCTTCTCCATGCTCGGCCCTTCCGGCTCGGGCAAGACCACCTGCCTGCGGCTGATCGCCGGCTTCGAGCAGCCCACCTCCGGCTCCATCCGCATCCATGGCGCGGAAGCGGCGGGCCTGCCGCCCTACGAGCGCGACGTGAACACGGTGTTCCAGGACTATGCGCTGTTCCCGCACATGAACGTGCTGGACAACGTCGCCTACGGCCTGAAGGTGAAGGGCGTGGCCAAGGCCGAGCGTTACCACCGCGCCGAGGAAGCCCTCGGCATGGTCGCCCTGGCCGGCTACGGCAAGCGCAAACCGGCGCAGCTTTCCGGCGGTCAGCGTCAGCGCGTCGCGCTGGCGCGAGCGCTGGTGAACCGACCGCGCGTATTGCTGCTGGACGAACCCCTCGGCGCGCTGGACCTGAAGCTGCGCGAGCAGATGCAGGTGGAGTTGAAGAAACTGCAGCGCCAGCTGGGCATCACCTTTATCTTCGTCACCCATGACCAGAGCGAAGCGCTGTCCATGTCCGACCGCGTGGCGGTGTTCAACAAGGGCCGCATCGAACAGGTCGATACCCCCGGCAATCTCTACCGCCGCCCGGCCACGCGCTTCGTCGCCGAGTTCGTCGGCACCGCCAACGTGCTGCGCGGCGATCTCGCCCAGCGCCTGCTCGGCGAATCCCGCCCGTACTCGCTGCGCCCGGAACACGTGCGTTTCGGCCGCGCCGGCGAAGGCGAACTGGAAGTCAGCGGCACCCTGTTCGACGTGCAGTACATGGGCGCCAGCAGCCGCTATGAGATCGAACTGGAGAACGGCGTGCGCCTGGTCGCCGCGCTGCCCAACGGCGAGCGCGAGGAGCAGAGGCCGAAACCGGGTGATGCGGTGACCGCCTGCTGGGCACGCAGCGCGCTGGTGCCGCTGCTCGAGGAGCCGGCGTCGTGAGGGCGATCTCCAGCTTCCTCTACCGGCGCAGCACGCTCTACCTGCTGCTGCTGCTGATCCCGCCGCTATTGTGGTTCGGGGTGATCTACATCGGCTCGCTGTTCGCCCTGCTCTGGCAGAGCTTCTACACCTTCGACGACTTCACCATGGCGGTGACGCCGGACCTGACCCTGGCCAACTACAAGGCGCTGTTCAACCCGGCCAACTACGACATTGTCCTGCGCACCTTCAGCATGGCAATTACCGTCTCGGTGGCCAGCGCGATCCTCGCCTTCCCCATTGCCTACTACATGGCGCGCTATGCCGGGCCCAAGGAGAAGGCTTTCTTCTACATTGCGGTGATGCTGCCGATGTGGGCCAGCTACATCGTCAAGGCCTACGCCTGGACGGTGATCCTCGCCAAAGGCGGCATCCTCTACTGGGTAATCGAACACCTGCATCTGCTCGGCCTGCTGGACCTGCTGCTGGAAGTGCCCGGCGTGGGCGGCAACACCCTGTCGACTTCGCACATCGGACGCTTCTGGGTATTCACCTACATCTGGCTGCCGTTCATGATCCTGCCGATCCAGGCGGCCCTGGAGCGCCTGCCGCCCTCCTTGCTGCAGGCCTCGGCGGACCTCGGCGCGCATCCCCGGCAGACCTTCTTCCAGGTGATCCTGCCGCTGGCCTTCCCCGGCGTGGTGGCCGGCTCGATCTTCACCTTCAGCCTGACCCTGGGTGACTTCATCATCCCGCAACTGGTGGGCCCCAGCGGGCTGTTCATCGGCACCATGGTCTACGTCCAGCAAGGCGCGGTGGGCAACATGCCGCTGGCGGCGGCCTTCACCCTGGTGCCCATCGTGCTGATTGCCGTTTATCTTTCCATCGCCAAACGGCTGGGGGCCTTCGATGCGCTCTGATGCCCACTCCACCGATCGCCCCTCCTGGTTCCTGCGCCTGGCGGCCTGGGGCGGGCTGGTATTCCTGCACTTCCCGATCCTGGTGATCCTGCTCTACGCCTTCAACACCGAGGAGTCGGCCTACAGCTTCCCGCTGCAGGGCTTCACGCTGAAGTGGTTCAGCATCGCCTTCGGCCGCGGCGATGTGCTCGATGCCATCTGGCTGTCGGTAAAGATCGCCTGCGTGGCCACGCTGATCGCCATGATCCTCGGCACCCTTGCCGCCGGTGCGCTGTACCGCCGCGACTTCTTCGGCAAGGAGAGCATCTCGCTGATGCTGATCCTGCCCATCGCCCTGCCCGGCATCATCACCGGTATCGCCCTGCTCTCGGCATTCAAGACACTGGGGATCGAGCCCGGCTTCCTGACCATCGTCATCGGCCACGCGACCTTCTGCGTAGTGATCGTCTACAACAACGTGATCGCCCGCTTCCGCCGCACATCCTTCAGCCTGATCGAGGCGAGCATGGACCTGGGCGCCGACGGCTGGCAGACCTTCCGCTACATCATCCTGCCGAACATCGCCACGGCGCTGCTGGCTGGCGGCATGCTGGCCTTCGCCCTGTCGTTCGACGAGATCATCGTCACCACCTTCACCGCCGGCCACGAGCGCACCCTGCCGCTGTGGCTGCTCAACCAACTGACCCGCCCGCGCGACGTGCCTGTCACCAACGTCGTGGCCATGCTGGTGATGCTCGCCACCATGCTGCCGATCCTCGGCGCGTACTACCTCACACGCGGGACCAGTGATGTGGCGGGGAGTGGCAAGTGACCTTGTGCCATGCGCCCCCTCCCTAACCCTCCCCCTGAAGGGAGAGGGGACTGGATCGGCGCAGGAGGAAACCACGGTTTCAGCCGGCACGAAAAGCTCCCTCTCCCTTCAGGGAGAGGGCTGGGGAGAGGGAACCCCCACTGACGAGAGGAGCCCCCATGCAAACCAAACTACTCATCAACGGCCAATTCGTCGCCGGCGAAGGCACGAAGCTGGACGTCCTCAATCCCGCCACGGGCGAAGTGATCGGCCAGATCGCCGAAGCCAGCGAAGCCCAGGTGGACACCGCGGTGCGCGCCGCCGACGCTGCCTTCGACGGCTGGTCGCAGACTGCGCCGAAAGACCGCGCCATGCTCCTGCTGCGCCTGGCCGACCGTATCGAGGAGCACGCCGAGGAACTGGCGAAGCTGGAATCGGACAACTGCGGCAAGCCCTATGCCGCCGCGCTGAATGACGAGATCCCGGCCATCGCCGATGTGTTCCGTTTCTTCGCCGGTGCCTGCCGCGTACTGCCCGGCTCCGCCGCCGGCGAGTACCTGCCCGGCTTCACCTCGATGATTCGCCGTGACCCGGTGGGCGTGGTCGCCTCCATCGCGCCCTGGAACTACCCGCTGATGATGGCCGCGTGGAAACTGGGCCCGGCCCTGGCCGCCGGTAACTGCGTGGTGCTCAAGCCTTCCGAACAGACGCCGCTGACCGCCCTGCGCGTCGCGGAATTCATCGCCGAGCTGTTCCCCGCCGGCGTGGTAAACATGGTCTTCGGTCGCGGCCCGAGCGTGGGCGCCCCGCTGGTCAGCCATGACCTGGTGCGCATGGTCTCGCTGACCGGCTCGGTGGGTACCGGCAAGGCCATCATCAAGAGCGCCGCCGATAGCGTGAAGCGCCTGCACATGGAGCTGGGCGGCAAGGCGCCGGTGATCGTGTTCGACGACGCAGACCTGGAGGACGTGATTGCCGGCATCCGCACCTTCGGCTTCTACAACGCCGGGCAGGATTGCACCGCCGCGTGCCGTATCTACGCCGGCAAAAAGGTCTACGACAACTTCGTCGCGGATCTCGCCAGCGCGGTATCGAGTCTCAAGACGGGTTTGCAGAATGACCCGAATACCGAACTCGGCCCGCTGATCACCGCGGCCCAGCGCGACCGCGTCTCCGGCTTTGTCGAGCGTGCCAAGGCCAGCCCGCATATCCAGATCGCTACCGGCGGCAAGGTGGTCAGCGGCAAGGGCTTCTTCTACGAACCCACGGTGGTGGCCAACGCCCAGCAGGACGACGAGATCGTCCGCCGCGAAGTGTTCGGCCCGGTCGTGTCGGTAACGCCATTCAGCGATGCGGACGAAGCCGTGCGCTGGGCCAACGACTCCGACTACGGACTCGCCTCGTCCGTGTGGACCAAGGATGTCGGCCGCGCCTCACGGGTGGCCGCGCGGCTGCAGTACGGCTGCACCTGGGTGAACACCCACTTCATGCTGTGCAGCGAGATGCCCCACGGCGGCTTCAAGCAGTCCGGCTACGGCAAGGACCTGTCCATGTACGGCCTGGAGGACTACACCGTGGCGCGGCACATCATGTTCAAGCACTGAGCCGCGACACCGGCGTACAGCCGCAAACGGTTGTACGCCCTACGGCGTGAACCTGACCTGTAGGAGCGAGCTTGCTCGCGAACCCTGGCCCCGTAGCGGGGGTTGTTCGCGAGCAAGCTCGCTCCTACGAAGAGCCCGCTTCTGCGTAGGAGCGGACTCCGTCCGCGATATCCCAGCGCCGCAAAGATCGCCGGATCAGATCAACCCGGCCAGCTTCAACCAATGGCGGTAGAACCCCTCCGCCACCTGGTTCATCGCCGCGACCCGCTGCGGCAGGCCCTCAAGCATCACCTCGGCGCTTTCCTGGCTCGGCTGGCTCGGATCGAGGTACTCCGGGAAACCGTTGACCCAATCACTGACCAGTTCTTCGGTCATCTCCGGATGCCCCTGCAGGCCGAGGATGCGCTCGCCATAGCTGAACGCCTGGTTCTCGCACCAGGGGCTGGACAGCACGCGGGTGGCACCTTCGGGAATGTCGAAGGTGTCGCCGTGCCACTGGTAGATCGGAAATTCCTCAGGCAGGTGCGCCAGCCACGGGCTCTGCGCTTCCTGGCGCCGCATGGGCTGCCAGCCCAGCTCGGTGTACGGCAGGCGGTGGATGTCGGCGCCCAGCGCCTTGGCCAGCAACTGGCCGCCCAGGCAGTGGCCGATCATCGGTACGTCGCGCTCGATGAAACGGCGGATCGCGGCGATCTCGTCGCGCAGCCACTGCAGCTCGTCGTTCACGCTCATGGGCCCGCCCATGATGGCCACCGCTTTGGGCCGCTCCAGGTCGTAGCCTTCCAGCTCGCCCAGGTCGACGCGAAGCACATCGAACGGCAGTTGCAGACGGTCGAGCACCGCGCCCAGGTGGCCGGGCGGGCAGAAATCGACGTGGGTCAGGATCAGGATATCGGTCATGGTCACCTCCGCGCGGCAGTCTGCCGCATCGGTGGCGATGAAGAAACCTGGCGTGTCCGCAAGCTTGTCCTTGCACGGCTGCCGCGCAGGCGCCGTTGCCCAGGCGAAAAAAGGCGCGCCGTCACTGCTGGCGACAGCGCGCATTTTCATTCTTACGGGTAAAGAGCGCGGGTAGAAGATCGGCCGTCGCGCGACGGCTCAACGACGTGTTGCGATCAACGCAGGGAGGTGACCTCCTGGGTCACACCCCAACCATCGAGAATTCCGCCCAGTGGCACCACGACTTCCTCAAGGTCGTGTTCGAAATCGCCGATGGCGGCATGGGTGGCGAACATCACCTTGCTGATCTGCAGGCTCCAGCCGCCGTCATCGCGGGCTTCGACCTGGGTTCTCAGCGACTCGCCGCGAAACTGCCGGGCAGCTTTGCGGGCGTTCTGTTCATCGGAAAAGATGGCGAAAAAGTCGATGGGATGAATGCGTGCGAAATCGAAGCCACCTTCCTTCATCCGGCGCAACACGTTGACGCTGATATCCTCCGAGAGGGGCTTTTCCATGGTACGCACCTCCTGTCGAGACGTTCAGAGTGTATTCCCCGCCAACGAACACGCCCTGCAAGGGCGTATTCCGGGCACTTCAGTGTGCCGCCGGGAAACGTCAAATGACGCAACGTCCCCCGAAATGGTGGCCAACTCCGCCGAACGCGACGAATGGCGCCGCGGAAATGTCCCGGCCACATTTCTCAGAGTAGCGCCTGAGCTCGCGACCTGCCGCTCCTTTGGCGCTTCGCGCCGTTCGGCGGCGACGGGCGGCAGAAAGGCGCCATCCCGCGTCGCTAGCCGCCCAACGCTATGCACAGGCCTGTCATGGCCACGCCCAGCGCCATGAAACCCAGCGCCCCCGGCCAGGGTGAGTCGCCGGACCAGCGACTGAGCAGCCAGCCCAAGCCGAACAGCATGACCACGCCGATACCCTGGGCCAGGCGGAGCGCCAGCAGATCATCTGGCACCAGCCACAGCGGCAGGATCAGCGGTAGCGTGATGCCGCTGACCAGCAGCACGATCAGCAGCGCCGCCAGCCAGACTTCCGCGCCCCCATGACGCAATTGCCCGGTACCCAGGTCCGAGCGCATCAGCCGCTGGCGCAGTCGCCAGACCTCGTCTGGTTGCAGCGCAGCCACCAGCCGCGGCGGCAGGAACTCGTCGAGGCCCTCGCGGAAATCGATATCACTGGACGTCCTGCGCAGGGCTCGCAGGCGGCCGTGCCGATGCACCCGCTCGACCCGCAGACGCACCAGCAGCAGCATCGCGTCCACCAGCCCCCAGGCCAGGTTGCAACCCAGTGCAGCGACGATCAGATCCTGCCGGCTGGCCCCGCCGCTGGCGGCGGAAATCACCGAGATGATGGTCAGGGTCATGATCACCCCATAGGTCATCTCGCTGATGCGGTCGAAGGGTGAAGTGATGTCCTGCAGCACGCGCTGCCAGGCCGAAGGCTGGGGTTCCGGATTTCGCTGCATGGGACGGCCTCCTTCGCCGCCCCTCCAGTCTACTCAGGCACGGCTGAGCCAGGCCATCACCCAACGGTTGATCGCCGGTGGCGACAGCTGGCCGGACCAGTACATCGCGCGGAACATCGCGCCAATGGGCCGATGCACGCCGCCGCTCTGGGCCTGCCGCCACGCGGCCTGGGCAATATCCTCAGCCACCAGGGTGACGCCCAGGCGGCGCAACACCGGCGGTTCGAAGGTCTGGCTGGCGACCATCGGCGTGCGCACGAACGGCGGCATCAGGTCGGCGACGCGAATGCCCAGCTCGCGCCACTCCAGCTCCAGCGCCTCGGTCAGCCCGCGCACGGCGAACTTCGAGGCCGAATAACTGGCCATCTGCGGCACGCCATAGAGCCCGGATGCCGAGCCCATGTTCAGCACCTGCGCGCCCGGCGTGCGCTTGAGGTACGGCAGCGCGGCGTAGCAGCAATTGAGTACGCCCTGCACGTTGATGGCGATGATGCGGTTGTGCTCGGCAAGGCTGATGTCCTCGAAGCGGCCGAAACGCAGGATGCCCGCGCAATTGAACAGCAGGCGCAGATGGCCGTCGTGTGCGTCGGCGAATCCGCGCACCGCCGCCGTCACAGCCTCGGCGTCCGTGACGTCCAGCGCCCGTTGCCAGGCGCCGCCGAGCTCGGCAGCCAGCGCCGCCAGCGGTTCGGGATTGAGGTCGATCAGGCCAACGCGCCAGCCGCGCTGATGAAACAGTTTCGCGGTGGCGGCGCCGATGCCCGAGGCCGCCCCGCTGATCAGAATGGTGTTCATCGCTGCACTCCTTGCAAGGGGGCGACCTGTAGATGGCTGGCGACAAAATGGGCGACGTCCTGCAAGGCACGGTCGGCCACGTCCAGCAGGCCGGCGTGAGCCTGGAACACATGCCAGCAGCCGGGAAAGCGCTGCAGTTGCACGGTGTTGCCGTAACGCCGTGCCGCATCGACGAATCGCAGGCTGTCGTTGCGCAACACCTCGTCCTCGCCAACCTGGATCAGCAGCGGCGGCAGGCCGCTGAGATCAGCGTGCAGCGGCGACAACTGGGCGTCCGCGCGGGGCACGCCGGGCGGGCAGAACATCTCCATGGCGCTGTCCATCCAGGCGCGGGTGATCAGCGGATCGCCCGCCGCCGGGGCGTGCAAATGCTCGCCGGAGAGATCGGTCACCGGCGAGAAAGTGACCAGCGCACCTGGCATCGGCAGGCCCAGCGCCTTGGCTTCCAGCGCCAACTGCAGGGTCAGGTGGCCGCCGGCGGAGTCGCCGGCTACCGCGATGGTTGGTGCGGGGATGCCCTTGTCGAGCAATGCACGATAAGCCGCTACGGCGTCCTCGCGCTGGGCAGGGAAGCGGTGCTCGGGGGCCAGGCGGTAGTCGATCACCCAGACCTCGGCCTTGCAGCGCCGCGCCAGGTTGGCGGTGATCGCCCGGTGCGTGGCCGGCGAGCCGACCAGGTAGGCGCCGCCGTGCAGGTAAAGGATCACCCTGCCCTCGCTCACCGCTTCCGGCCGCCAGACTTCGGCGGGCACGCCGCCCAGGGTCGTCTGCTCACTGCGTACACCACGGGGCGTCAGCGTTGCGGCGGTCAGTCCGCGTAACAGGGCGCGCTGCGCCTTTACCGGCAATTGCGGGCCCATCAGCCCACGGAACAGCAGGTTGAGCGTGCCGCGCAGGATGGCCGTCAGCAGTTTCTGGCGGGTCGACAGCGGCACCTGGGGTTCAACGGATGCAGTCATAGTCGGCGAACTCCGGCTGACGGGTCTGTTGGCGGTAGCGGAAGGTGAAGCCCGGCCAGTTCACGGTATTGCGGCCGCTTGCGGTCTTGTACCAGCTGCTGCAACCGCGCTCCCAGATGGTGTGCTGCAGGTCGTGCTGCAACTGGCGGTTGAAGCCCTGCTGCGCCTGTGGCTTGAGGTCCAGGTACTTCAGGCCCTCGCGCTGGATCCGTTGCAGGCAGCCGAGCACATAGGGGAACTGGCTCTCCAGCATGTAGATGATGGAGTTGTGCCCCAGGTTGGTGTTCGGCCCATAGAGGATGAAGAAGTTGGGGAAGCCGCTGACGCTGATGCCCTTGTAAGCCTCGGCGCCGTCGCTCCAGGCCTGGTTCAGTTCGCGCCCGCCCAGGCCGGTGATACGCATCGGCGCGAGGAACTCGGTGGCGGCGAAACCGGTACCGTAAATGATCGTATCCACCGGGTGGCGTACCCCGTCGCGGGTCACGATGGCGTCCTCGGTGACCTCGCTTATACCGGTATCCACCAGCTTCACATTGCTGCGCGCCAATGCCGGGTAGTAGTCGTTGCTGATCAGGATGCGCTTGCAGCCCATGGGATAGTCCGGCTGCAACCGAGCACGCAGCTGCGGGTCGCTGATGCTTTTGCGCATGTGCAGGTGGAAGCTGATCCGCATGAATTTCATCATTGGCGGGAACACGGTGAAGGCCAGCGCCCGCGCCTCGTGCTGGATGTACTTCAGGCCTCGATCCAGGCGTTGCAGCCAGGGCAGGCGCGACTTGATACGGCGTTCCCAGTCGGCGTAAGGACGGTCCGGCTTGGGAATCACATAGGCGGCGCTGCGCTGGAACAGCAACAACTCAGCCACCTTCGGCGCAATCTGCGGGACGAACTGGATGGCGCTGGCGCCAGTGCCGACCACCGCGACACGCTTGCCGTCCAGCGGCGTTTGGTGGTCCCACTGCGCGGAGTGGAAGGCCTTGCCCCGGAAGCGCTCGATGCCTGGCAGCTTCGGGATCAGCGGACGGCTCAATTGGCCGAGGGCGCACACCAGCGACTGGGCGCGCAGCTCCTCGCCGTCAGCGCAGGTCACCTGCCACTCACCGGCCGCTTCATCGAAGCTGGCCTCGCTCACTTCGCAGTTGAAGCGGATACGTTCGCGCAAACGGTACTTGTCGGCGCAGTGCCGCGCGTACTCGAGGATTTCCGCCTGGGGCGCGAATTTGCGCGACCAGTCAGCCTTGGGTTCGAAGGAGAAGGAATACAGGTGTGAAGGCACATCGCAGGCAGCGCCTGGATAGACGTTCTCGCGCCAGCAGCCGCCGACGTCGGCAGCCTTCTCGAGGATCAGGAAGTCCTGGATGCCAGCTTTCTGCAGGCGGATCGCCAGGCCCAGGCCGGCGAAGCCGGCGCCGATGATCAGCACGCGCGGGGCGGCCGATCGACGGGATGGTGTTGTCATTGTTGTGCTCCCGGTTTCGAAGTCCGCACAGCGGCGGATGACACCATCCTAGTGCGACTTCCCGCCACGAGTTATGGCATAGTCGGACAGAAAATTGTGACTTTCGGTCACCCCTGATTTTCGGTCATCCTGACATCCGAGGTTCCGATGCCCACCACTCCACCCTGGTCGCCCCGGCGCAGCGCCATCAGCGTGCAGCTCATGACCCAGTTCGCCCTCGATCACGGCATGACCCTGGAGCAGTGCCTGGACGGCACTGGCCTTGACATCGGCGTGCTCGCCGACCCGGGTGCGGAAGTCGACGCGATCCAGGAACTGGAGTTGCTGCGCAACATCAACCGGCAAATCGGCCAGCGCCCAGGCATCGGGCTCAAGGCCGGGCTGCGCTATCACCTCAATACTTACGGCATCTGGGGCTTCGCGCTGCTCAGCAGCTCGACCTTCCTCAGCGCGGCGCACCTGGGCCTGCGCTACCTCGACCTGACCTACGCCTTCCACCGCATGACGCTGGAGGAACACGACGGCGAGGCGCACCTGGTGCTGGATGACTCCGCCGTGCCGGAAGACCTGCGCGACTTTCTCATCGACCGCGACGGCGGCGGAGTGCTGCGCATCCAGCGCGACCTCACCAACCAGCCGCCGCCGATCCGCCAGGCGCTGTTTCGCCGCGAAGCACCGGCCGACCTGCAGCCCTACATCGATGAATTGGGGGTGACGCCGCTTTTTGGCCAGGTGGAGAACCGCATCGTCTTCGACAGCCGCATTCTTGAATTGCCTCTTCCCGGCGCCAACCCGGAAGTAGCTCGGCGCTGCGAGGAACAATGCCGCGCCCTGCTCGCTCGCCGGCAGGTACGCACCGGGCTGTCCGGGCAGATTCGCGATCGCCTGCTGGGCACGCCGGGACGGCTGCCGGACATGGAGCAACTGGCGGACGAACTGCACATGACCTCACGCACGCTGCGACGCCGGCTGGAGGCCGAGGACAGCAGCTATCGTGCCCTGCTGGATGAGGTGCGCCAAGCGCTGGCCGAGGAGTTGCTGGCCACCGGGGCGATTCGTCTGGAGGAGATTGCCGAGCGGCTCGGCTATGGCGAGGTGTCGAACTTCATCCACGCCTTCCGCCGCTGGAAAGGCGTGACCCCAGGGCGTTTCCGCCGCGGCTGAGGCGTCTCGAGAAGCGAGCTTAGAAGACCAGCTTGTAGCCGATCATCGCCAGCATGATCGCCAGGCACGGGCGCAGCACGCCGTCCGGAATACGCCCGGCCAGGTGGCTGCCGATGTAGATGCCCGGCAGCGAGCCGATCAGCAGGTAACCGAGCAGGCCCCAGTCCATGTTGCCCATGCTGGCGTGGCCGAGGCCGGCGACCAGGGTGAGCGGTACGGCGTGGGCGATCTCGGTGCCCACCAGACGGCGGGTGGCGAGGAAGGGATAAAGGATGAACAGCGCCACGGTACCCAGGGCACCGGCGCCAATGGACGTCAGCGCAACCATGCCGCCGAGGATGGCGCCGGTGATCACGGTCAGGGTATTCAGGCGGGGGCCGCTGAAGTGGAAGCTGTCGCCGGCATGACGCTGGGCGAAGGCCAGCACCTGCTTCTTGAACAGCACGGCCAGGGCGGTGAGCAGCAGCACGACGCCCAGGGCGTTCTTGATGACCGCGTTCATCGCCGCGGTATCGGTGTGCAGGCTATGCAGGAACAGCAGCGTCAGCGCCGCTGCCGGGACGCTGCCCAAGGCCAGCCAGCCGGTGATGCGCCAGTCGATGTTGTCGTTCTTGCGGTGGACCAGGACGCCGCCGGACTTGGTGATGGCGGCATAGAGCAGGTCGGTGCCCACCGCGGCGGCGGGGTTGATACCGAACCAGAGCAGAATCGGCGTCATCAGCGAACCGCCACCGACACCGGTCATTCCAACGATAAAGCCTACGACAAGACCCGCGACTACAAACCCGATATTGCCGAAATCCATCTACGCGTCCTGACTGGCGAAACGATCACCTCGTGGTGTGGCCGGGAGGATACTGACTTTTCTTATAATCCATTAGACCGATGTGGTCTTACTTTATAACCTCTTCTTACTGAAGATTCTGTCGTCCATTCCGACACCAAGCCCTCTGGCCCGGCGTTTTCTGTACGAGCGAGCTTGCTCGCGAACAACTCCGAGACCACCAGGCCAGAGCGGTTCGCGAGCAAACTCGCTCCTACAGAAGGCAAAACCCTCGCCCATGAAAAAAGGGGCCCGAAGGCCCCTTTTCACTGACTGCGCGATTACTTCACGTCAGGCTTGCCGTCCACCACGCCAGCGGTGTTGTCCAGCAGGCTCTTGGTCGCGGTCTGGATGAACGATTCCAGGCGCACGCGCAGGCTTTCCTGGTCGGCGGCGCCGTCCACGCGCTTCACGCCAAAGTCGCTGCCCAGCTTGTAATCGTAGACGCGAATATCGCCTTCCTTCGGACGGATCAGGATGCGGTTACCGGAAATCACGGCGACCACCTGCTCACTACCCGACGGCTTGATCACGCCGATACCCTTGTCGCCAGCCGGCAGGTTCAGCAGGTCGCGACCCCAGCACTGGTGGCGCACTTCACCGCCCAGGCGACCCATGATGGTAGGCACGATGTCGATCTGGGTGCCGACAGTGTCGCGGGTCGCGCCGAACTTCTCCTGGATGCCCGGAGCCACCAGCAGCAGCGGCACGTTGAAGCGGAACAGGTCCATCTCGGTCAGCTGCTCGGGGCTGCCGAAACCATGGTCGCCGACGACCACGAACAGGGTGTCCTTGTAGTACGGCGATTTCTTCGCCTTCTCGAAGAACTGCCCCAGCGCCCAGTCGGAATAACGCATGGCCGTCAGGTGCTCGTCGAGGCTGCCGTTACCGGTCACGCGCTCCACCGGCAGGTCTTTCGGCAGTGCGTAAGGCACGTGGTTGGACAGGGTCTGCAGCAGGGCATAGAACGGCTTGCCGGTGGCTGCGAGCTTGTCCAGTTCCTCGTTGCCGCGGGCGAACATGTCCTGGTCGGACACACCCCAGGTCGGGTCGGAGAACACCGGATTGACGAAGTCGTTACGGCCGATGAACGAAGTCATGCCCTGGTTGGCGAAGAAGCCGGACTGGTTGTCCCAGGCGAAGTCGCCGTTGTAGACGTAGACGTCCTCGAACTTGCGCGCCGACAGCAGCTGCGGCAGGCCGGAGAACTTGTGGCCGCCCTCGGGCGTCTGCATCAGGTACTCGAAGCCCGGCAGGTTGGGGAAGCACGCCATGGTGGCGAACATGCCCTGGTGGGTGTGGGTGCCGTTGGAGAAGTACTGGGTGAATAGCAGCCCTTCCTTGCTCAGCTTGTCGAAGTAAGGGGTGATATCGCCCTTGCCGCCCAGCGCACCAACGTAGTGGCCGGCGAAGCTTTCCATGAGGATCACCACGACGTTCTTGATCGGCAGCGTGCCATCGGCCGGCGGGGTGTAGTCACGGCGCACGGCGGCGTCATCAGCGTCGACCAGCTTGTCGTCCGGCATCACCAGCATCTGGCGCACCACATCGCGTGCCTGGTCCACCGGCAGGGTGGCTTTCCAGATGTTGTCGCGGTCTTCGGACAGGAAGCGGCTTTCGGCAGCCTTGATCAGGCTCAGGGTGCCGTTCAGGCCCAGCTGGTTGGCGAACATCGAATCCGTGGTGAAGGCGTCGCCCCAGCGCAGCGGCGGGCCCTGGCGCAGGGTACCGCGGGCAGCGACCACGCAGACCACGATCACCACCAGCATCACGGCCACGCGGAGATACCAGGCGGCGGCGGACGGACCGGAAGCATCCGGACGGGTCGCGCGGTCGATGCCACGGAACACCAGGTACAGCAGCCAGGTGGCAAAGGCCCAGGCCAACAGGTAGCGAACCACCGGGTAGCCGTACCAGATCATGCTCATGACCGTCTTCGGGTCTTCGGACATGTACTGGAACACCAGGCTGTTCAGGCGCTGGTGGAACTCACGGTAGAAGTCCATCTCCAGCACGCCGAGGAACAGCGTGATGCTCGCGGCGATGGTCAGCCAGGTCTTCCACAGCCAGCGCCAGCCCATGGCACGCACGCTCGCGATGGCGAAGACCAGCGGGGCGACGATGTAGACCACGGCGCGGATGTCGAAACGCATGCCGGTGATGAAGGCTTCGACGAAGGTGGACGCCGGGGTGCTGCCGATCAGCTCGCGGTTATAGACGAGCAGCGCCACGCGCAGCAGGGAGAACATCACCATCAGCGCAAGGACGCTGAGCGCGGTGAACGCCAGGTGGCTGGACACGGTGGGCCGCGTGAGGCTCGCACCGGTCTGGCGGTTGGTCAGGACTTCTGATTGGCCCATTTCTTGGTTCCGTTGTGAACGTTCAGGGTTCGAAGGAGCGTCGCCATGGCCGGGCAGGATGACTTGCCCGCGCGAGCGCGAAAGGCTGCGGCATTACACCGCAAAAGCAGCGGCGTCGCATTCTATTGTGCGCGCCTTAAGCGGACATTAAGCCTGAGCGGGTATTCGTTTCGAGATGATGCGAGCGAGAACCGGCGCAGGTGGGACCGCCTGACGGCGGGCAGAGTGCCGGACGGCATGTGAAGAAAATGTCCCGATGGGCGGGAATGTCGGGCATTGCGCCCCTGCCCGCCGCGCGATAAGCACGACGGGCAGCGCTGGATCAGTCGTTGGCCGGCTTGCCGATGGCCTGCAGCACGTACTGCGGCAGGGCGAAGGCGCCCTGGTGGATGGCCGGGTTGTAGTAGCGGGTCTGGATGCCACTGGCGGCGAAGCGCTGGGCAAGGGTGCCCGCATCGACCTTGCGCAGCGCCGGGTTGGTCGAGCCCCAGGCGAAGGTCATCGAGCCGCCGATGTAGGTCGGCACGGCCGCCTGGTAGAAGTGCCAGTCGGCGAACAGGCCGTTCATCCGGCCGGCGGTGTTGCGCACGGTGTCCAGCTGCATGAAAGGCGTACCGTTCTGGGTCACCAGCACACCGCCCTCGTTCAGGCAGCGGTGGCAGGCCTGGTAGAAGTTTTCCGAGAACAGCACTTCGCCCGGACCGATCGGGTCGGTGGAGTCGGAGATGATCACGTCGAACTTCTCCGTGGTGGTGGCGACGAAGCGCATGCCGTCGTCGATCACCAGGTTCAGGCGTGCATCGTCGAACGCACCCTGGGAATGATTCGGCAGGAATTCCTTGCACATGTCGACCACGGTGCCATCGATCTCGACCATGGTGATGTGCTCGACGCTGGCGTGCTTGGACACCTCGCGCAGCATGCCACCGTCACCACCGCCGATGATCAGCACGCGCTTGGCCGCGCCATGGGCGAGGATCGGTACGTGGGTGAGCATCTCGTGGTAGATGAACTCGTCGGCCTCGGTGGTCTGGATCACTCCGTCCAGCGCCATCACGCGGCCCATGCGGGCGTTCTCGAAGATCACCAGGTGCTGGTGCTCGGTGCGCACCTCGTGGAGCATCCTGTCGACGCTGAAACGCTGGCCATAGCCGTCGTAGAGGGTTTCCTGGTAATCGTGCATGCAGTGGGCTCCCGTCGGGACAAGACACTAGGAGGGGACGGCCGGGCCGCCCCGAAAGAGGCGCGCATTCTACGTGCCGGAAGATGACAGGTCGAACCCTGCCGTCGGCGCGCCCTGTAAGGAGCCCGACCACGCCAGTTTGAAAGTCAGGCGCGGGAGGACAGCCCGGCGCGCAACAGGTAAGGTCGCTGCATGAAAAGCACAGCCCCCGCCCCCCGGATCATCCGCCTGTCCTACCACGCGCCCTGGGATTGGCAGCAGTTCCACGACCACTTCGCCCTGCGCAGCCTGGCTGGCGTCGAATGCCTGTCGCCCCGGCGCTATGCCCGCAGCGTGCGGCTGGGCGCGGATAGCGGCTGGTTCAGCGTGGCCCCCGTGGAGGACCGCGCCGAGCTGGAACTGGAACTGCACCTGCCGGCCGCCCATGCCGAAGCGCTGACGGCGCGGGCGCGCAAGATGTTCGACCTGGACAGCAATCCCGCCCACATCGCCGCGCACCTGGGCGGTGACACCGTCCTCGGGCCACTCCTGCTGCAGGCTCCCGGCCTGCGCCTGCCCACCGCGTTCGACCCGTTCGAGCAGGCCGTGCGCGCCATAGTCGGCCAACAGGTCACGGTGAAAGCTGCGGTAACCATCGTCGGGCGGCTGGTGCAGCGCCTGGGCGAAGCGCTGCCCGGCGACGTCGAAGGCAAGCCGACCCGTCTGTTCCCCACCCCCGAGGCCCTGGCCGAAGCCGACCTCGCCGGCATCGGCATGCCCGGCAAGCGCGTCGAGACCCTGCAGCGCTTTTCTGCCGCCTGCGCCAGCGGCGCGCTGGCCTTGCACGTGGAAGACGGCGCCGAGGACCTGGTGAAGCGCCTCTGCGCCCTCCCCGGCATCGGCCCCTGGACCGCCGAGTACGTCGCCCTGCGCGCCTTCGGCGATCCGGACGCCTTCCCCGCCGCCGACCTGGGCCTGCTCAAGTCACCGGTCTGGGGCGCAGAAGGCATCACTGCCCGCGAGCTGCAACGCCGCGCCGAAGCCTGGCGGCCGTGGCGCGCCTATGCCGCCGTCTATCTGTGGCACGCCTATTCCCAGGCCGGCCGCACCGGAGGATGACCATGCACTACCGCTACCACGACAGCCCCACCGGCCGCCTGCTGCTGGCCGGCGACGAACGCGGCCTGCGTATGCTCTACATGGATCTGGAAGTCCGCCATTACCCGCAGCCGGACTGGCACGAAGGCAGCCCGCTGCTGGACGATGTGGCGCGCCAGCTGGACGAGTACTTCGCCGGCAAGCGCCAGCGATTCGATGTGCGCCTCAATACCGGCGGCACCGAGTTCCAGCGCCAGGTCTGGCAGGCGCTGCTGGAGATTCCCTACGGCTACACCACCGTCTACGCGGAACTCGCACGACGCATCGGCCGGCCCAAGGCGATCCGCGCGGTGGGCGCGGCCAACGGCGCCAACCCCATCAGCATCATCGTCCCCTGCCACCGGGTGATCGGCAGCAACGGCAGCCTCACCGGCTATGCCGGCGGCCTGCCACGCAAGGAACTGCTGCTGCGCCTGGAAGGCGCGCTGGAGTCGGCCTGGCAGTCCGCCCCGAGAGCTCCGGCCTAGAAATCGAAGGCGGTCTGCGCCGCCTGCGGGTCCTCGTAGCCCTCCAGCGCCAGCATGCGCATCTTCGAGGAGCTACCGCCCGGCGCGGAGAAACCGCCGGTCTTGCCGCCGCTGGCGAGCACGCGGTGGCACGGAATGATCAGCGGAATCGGATTGGAACCCATCGCCTGCCCCACCGCGCGGGACAAGCCAACATCGCCCAGACGCCGGGCGATCTCGCCGTAGGTCGTGGTCTCGCCGCGACCGAGCTGGAGAATGTCGTCGTAGACACGGCGGTGGAAATCGCTTTGCCCCGACAGGTCCAGCGGCAGCGCGTCGAAGGACACTGCCTCGCCCCGTGCATAGCTCAGGATCAGCCGGCGCGCCTCGTCGATGAACGCCGGCCAGTGGGCGGTCTCACTGCCGAGCTTGTCGAAGCGCTCGCGCACGCTATGCACGGAGTCGCCCGGCAGATAGGCACGCGTGATTCCTTCCGGGCTCCAGGCGAGCCCGAACCAGCCGAGGTCTGTTTCGATCAGGCAGTAATGCATCGAACGAGTCTCCATCCCGGCGCCTTATCCCGCAACCCTTTCCGCCTTCAGCACAACATCACACCAGCGGCGCAACTCTTCGCCGATGGCACTGGCGGGATCGCCCTGGCGCTCGAAAGCCCACCACAGCTGCGCTCCCTGCCATTGGCTGGCCATCAGCCGGCCGAGTACCGGTTGCCGCTGCGGATCGTCACTCAACCGCCGCCCCAACGCCTTGGCCAGCGCGACGCCCCACTGTGCCCCCCGTTCGCGCAACAGCGGATCACGCATGTCTTCGCGCAGGATCAGCAACCCCTCCGCGTAGTCGGTCTCGCCCTCTCCCACCGGGAACATCGCCACCAGCATCCGCACCGCGCCCTCGGGGCTCAGCTCGGCGCTCTCGTCGAGGCGCGCGGTCTGCGTATCCAGTTGGTCCCAGGCGCGCAACAGAACGGCACGGAGGAACTCAGCCTTGGTTGCATGCCGCTGCACCAGCGTCGCGGCGGATAGCCCGACCTCGCGGCCCACAGCAGCGAAAGTGATCGCCTCCGGCCCCTCCCGCACCATCAGCGCCATGGCGGCGTCGAGTATCGCTTCGTCGCTCACCGTCTTGGTTCGAGCCATGCCACCCTCTTCTATAAATGAACATTCATTTATATATTGGTGCGCAGATTACCCAAGGAGACCCAGGATGGCCAGGATTCTCGGCTACATCGCCAGCAGCCTCGACGGCTTCATCGCTACCGCGGAACACGGACTGGACTGGCTGTTCAAGCATGACCAGCTCGAGCTGGGGGAACATGACTACAACTTATTCCTCCGGCGCATTGGCACCGTGGTCATGGGCCGCGCGACCTACGACTTCCTCGCGGCCGACCCAGGCCCCTGGCCGTACGCCGAACAGCGGGTTGTAGTAGTGACTTCGCGTCCTATTGAGCAACCCAAGGGTCCGCTGGAAACTCGCAGCGATGTCGAGGCACTGATCGCGGAACTGCGCGCACTGGACGATGGCGACGTGTGGATGCTCGGCGGCGGCCAGCTGCAGATGGCCTTCCTGGAGCGCGGGGCGCTGGATGAGCTGGAAATCTATGTGATGCCGGAGATCATCGGCGGCGGATTTCCGCTGTTCCCCGCCAGCGGGCTGCGGGTGTCGCCGACGCTGTTGTCGGCCAAGGTCATCGAGCCGGGTTGTGTGCGGATGCATTACCGGTTCGACTGACGATTAATCGGGTATTTTGGAGCTGATGGTGGGATTTCGCGGACAAGGTCCGCTCCTACAGGGATGACCGTGTCGTGCGGTTCGCGAGCAAGCTCGCTCCTACGAAGAGCACCTGCTCCCCGGCTCTGGCTCTGGCTCTGGCTCTGGCTCTGGCTCTGGCTCTGGCTCTGGCTCTGGCTCTGGCTCTGGCTCTGGCTCTGGCTCTGGCTCTGAAGGCTTCCAGAGAAACCTTCGCGCACGCCGAACGCCCCGTTCAGGAGGCCTCGTTGAATTGGAGTTTGAGGGGTTGAGCGGCATGGATGCCGCGAGAGCCGCGATGGGCCAGGGATGGCCCTTCGCGGCGTGCCCCTGAAACTTCAATTCAACGAGGGTATTTTTCGCCCCAAGCGAAAAACCGGATGATTGGGGCAAGACCTTTGCCTACTTTGCGTCGTCTGGCAAAGTAGGTCGCCCGAGGGGGCGAAACACAGATTCCGCGCGCACGCCGATGCGGTGCAGAAACACCCGAGCCCACGCAGCAGACCTATCACATCAGAGCAAAAGAAATCATCGGCCCTGCCGACGGATCGCGGGCAGCGCCCGCTCCTGCAGGGAGCGCTAGATCTTCACATTCCCCCGCGGGCCCGCCACCGCCCAGATGATCAGGCCCAGCACCGGCAGGATGACGATCACCAGGATCCAGATGATCTTCATCGGCATCTCGGCGTTGCTTTTCACTACGTTGATGATCGCCCAGATATCCAGGGCAAAGATAATCAGGCTGATCAGGCCACTCAGGGTCGAGCCCATATGGAAGATCCTTCCAGGAGAATGTCGGCTTGATCAGCATAGCCGCCCGTGCCACAACGGCACGGGCATGGGCCAACGGTTAGGCTCAGACGCGGGCCGGGTCGATCACCGCAAAGCTGGCCACGGTGTCGTGGCCTTCCAGCACGCCGCCCTCGCGGGCCAGTCCGATGGTCTGCAGGCCGGCCTGCTGTGCGGCGTCCAGTTCCTGAACCACGTCGGAGAGGAAGAGGATTTCCTCGCCCGGCAGGCCGATGGCAGCGGCGATGCGCTGATAGGACTCGGCCTCGCGCTTGGGCCCGCTGGTGGTGTCGAAGTAGCCGGAGAACAGCGGCGACAGGTCGCCAGCCTCGGAGCAGCCGAAGATCAGTTTCTGCGCCTGGATCGAGCCGGAGGAATAGACGTACAGCTGGTAGCCCTCGGCGTGCCAGTGGCGCAGCGCGTCAACAGCGTCCGGGTAGACGTGGCCCTTGAGCTGGCCGGCGCGGTAGCCCTGCTCCCAGACCATCCCCTGCAGCGCCTTGAGGGGCGTGGCCTTGCGGTCTTCGGCGATCCAGCCGAGGAGAATTTCGATACAGCGTTCGGTATCCGCGTTCGCCTCGCCACTGTCGGCGCGCACGGCGGCGAGCTGCTCAGCCACGGCGGGATCGGCGGCGTGCTCACGCACGTAGTCCGGCAGGTGCGCGGCGGCATAAGGGAAGAGCACGTCGAAGACGAAGCTGACCGCGCTGGTGGTGCCTTCGATGTCGGTGAGGATGGCTTTGATGGACATGGAAACTCCAAAAACCCGCCTTTAACCCAGGCGGGATGACATGTAGGACCGAGGGGGGCGCCCAGTCCTTGCTCGCGAACCGCATGGAACCGAGTGGGCCGGCAACACTGTTCGCGAGCAAGCTCGCTCCTACGAAGTGCAGGAAACAGTCCACCCTCCCCGGCTACGGGGAGATCAGTCTTCCAGCAACGGAAAGCGCTTGGCGATCTCGTCGCCGGTGAACTTCGCAACCCAGCCCTCGGCGTTGTTGAACAGGCGGATGGCGACGAAGTGCGGGCGCTCGCCCATGTCGAACCAGTGGCGGGTGCCGGCGGGCACCGAGATCAGGTCATTCTTCTCACATTGCACGGCGTAGACGTGGTCCTCGATGTGCAGGGTGAAGAGCCCGCGGCCGGCGACGAAGAAGCGTACCTCGTCCTCGCCGTGGCGGTGCTCGTCGAGGAACTTGGCGCGCAATTCGTCCTTCTGCGGGTGATCGGCGGTGAGGCTGACCACGTCGACGGTGACGTAACCCTCCTCTTCCTGCAGGCGGCGAATCTCGTGCTGGTAGGCGGCGATCACTTCTTCCTGGCTGGCGCCGGGGACGATCGGGGCGTTGGCCGCCCAGCGCTGGAAGCGCACGCCCAGCTCGCCGAGGGTGGAAGCGATGTCCTCGGCGTGGGTCAGCAGCTTCAGTGGCTGCTCGGGGTTGGACTCGTGGTAGACGGTCAGGCTGCTCATGGTCGTTATCCTTCTGGGCTATTTCCGCAAAAGCGGGCCGGATTCGCTCAGCGCGTGCCGCCGCGAAGGCTCAGTACTTTCAGTTCGCATTCGAAGAGGAATTCGAAGGCTTCGATCTGGCGCAGGGCATCGGCCATGCGTGGGCCCCAAGTGTACAGGCCGTGGCCGCGGATCAGGTAACCGGGGCAGTCCGGATGTGCCTCCAGCCAGGGCTGCACCTTGGCGGCCAGGCGGGCGATGTCCTGATCGTTGTCGAAGATCGGCACGGTCACGCGGCCTTCATGGGTGGTGACGCCGCTGAAGGCCTTCTGCAGCTCGTAGTCTTCCAGCTCCAGGCGGTCGCCGGCGGTCAGGCGCGACAGCACGGTGGCGTTCACCGAATGGGTGTGCAGCACCGCGCCGATCTCCGGGCGCCAGGTGTAGAGCTGGGTGTGCAGCAGGGTTTCCGCCGAAGGCTTCTTGCCCGGCTCCAGGCTGTTGCCGGCGAGGTCGGTTTCCAGCACGTCGTCCTCGCCGAGCTGGCCCTTGTGCTTGCCCGAAACAGTGAGTAGCGCGCGGTCGGCGGCCAGGCGCGCCGAATAATTGCTGCTGGTGGCCGGCGACCAGCCGCGGCCATAGAGGAAGCGACCGGCGTCGATGATTTGCCGGGTCAGCTGTTCACGGGTGTCGTTCATGCGGGTCCTCGTTCAGACGGGTCCAGATGATGAAGGCGGCGGCCAGCGCGGCAATGCTGGCGATGGCGAAAGTCCAGGCAGGGCCAAGGCTACCCCAGCTGTAGCCGGAGTAAAGCGCGCCCAGCGCGCCGCCGGTTCCCGCCAGTGCGGCATAGAGCGCCTGACCCTGGCCCTGCTGGCGCGCCTGGAAGCTGCGCTGGACGAAATGAATGGCGGCGGCGTGGAAGCTGCCGAAGGTCGCGGCGTGCAGCAACTGGGCGAACAGCAGCACCGGCAGGTGTCCGGCCAGCGTGCCCAGCAGCAACCAGCGCAAGGCCGCCAGCAGGAAGCTCGCCACCAGTACCTGGCGCAGCGAGAAGCGCTTGAGCAGGCGCGGCATGATCAGGAACAGCAGTACCTCGGCCACTACACCCAGCGCCCAGAGCTGGCCGATCAGCCCGCGGGCGTAGCCGAGCGCCTCCAGGTGCAGGGTCAGGAAGGTGTAGTACGGGCCGTGGGACAGCTGCATGAGGCACACGCACAGATAGAAGGCGAGAACGCCGGGTTTGAGCAGTTGCTGGAGGAAGCCGCCAGCGCTGGCCTCGTCCTGCCGTGCCGGCGGCTGGGCATTCGGCACCCACCAGCTGGCGCCGACGATGCCGAGCATGATAGCCAGCAGCGCCAGCGGATAGGCGTCCAGGCTGGCGAACTCGAACAGCCAGCCCAGGCCGACCACGGTGCAGATGAAGCCGATGGAGCCCCACAGGCGGATACGGCTGTAGCTCTCGGTGCGCCCGCTCAGGTGCGCCAGGGTGATCACTTCGAACTGCGGCAGCACCGCGTGCCAGAAGAACGCGTGACCGGCCATGATCAATGCCAGCCACGCGTAACTGTGGCCGAAGAAGATGCCGGCGAAGCACAACGCCGTGCACACCGCGCCAAAGCGCACGATGGCCAGCCGTTGGCCGCTGCGGTCGCCCAGCCAGCCCCACAGGTTCGGCGCCACGCAGCGCATCAGCATGGGGATGGCGACCAGCTCGCCGATCCGCGCGCTGGAAAAGCCCAGGTGATGGAAATACAGCGCGAGGAACGGCGCCGTTCCGCCCAGCAGGCAGAAGTAGAAGAAGTAAAAACTGGACAGCCGCCAGTAGGGAACCTGCGTCATCGGCGGCGCGACGAGCCCTTCGCGAACCGTGCGGCTCGCGCAGGGCTCAAGTCGATCAGAGCTGGCCGAGGACCGGGGTGCCGACCTTCACGTCGGCATTCTGCGCGCGATGGCGCAGCAGGTGGTCGAGCAGCACGATGGCCATCATCGCCTCGGCGATGGGAGTGGCACGGATACCCACGCAGGGGTCGTGGCGGCCCTTGGTGATCACGTCCACCGGGGCGCCGTTCACGTCGATGGAACGACCGGGGGTGGTGATGCTGGAGGTCGGTTTGAGCGCCAGGTGGGCGATGATCGGCTGGCCGGAGGAGATGCCGCCGAGGATGCCGCCAGCGTTGTTCGACAGGAAGCCTTCCGGGGTCAGCTCATCGCGGTGTTCGGTGCCACGCTGGGCGACGCTGGCGAAGCCGGCGCCGATTTCCACGCCCTTCACCGCGTTGATGCTCATCAGCGCGTGGGCCAGTTCCGCGTCCAGGCGGTCGAAGATCGGCTCGCCCAGGCCAGGCGGTACGCCTTCGGCGACCACGGTGATCTTCGCGCCGACCGAATCCTGGTCACGGCGCAGCTGGTCCATGTACGCCTCCAGCTCCGGCACCTTGTCCGGATCGGGGCTGAAGAAGGCGTTGTCTTCGACGCTGTCCCAGGTCTTGAAGGGAATTTCGATCGGGCCGAGCTGGCTCATGTAGCCACGCACACTGATGCCCATGCCCGCCAGGACCTTCTTGGCGATAGCGCCGGCGGCCACACGCATGGCGGTCTCGCGCGCAGAGGAACGGCCGCCGCCACGGTAGTCACGGATGCCGTACTTGTGGTGGTAGGTGTAATCGGCGTGGGCCGGGCGGAACAGGTCCTTGATCGCCGAGTAGTCCTTGGACTTCTGGTCGGTGTTGCGAATCAGCAGGCCGATCGGGGTGCCGGTGGTCTTGCCCTCGAACACGCCGGAGAGGATTTCCACCTCGTCGGCTTCCTGGCGCTGGGTGGTGTGGCGGCTGGTGCCGGGCTTGCGGCGATCCAGGTCGCGCTGCAGGTCTTCCAGGGAAATCTCCAGGCCGGGCGGGCAGCCGTCGACGATGGCGACCAGCGCCGGGCCGTGGCTTTCGCCAGCGGTGGTGACGGTGAACAGCTTGCCGTAGGTGTTGCCGGACATGCGAGGCTCCGCGAAAATACTGGGATTCGAAAAGGCCGAGCAGTATACCTGCGTCAATCCGCCCTGCGAACCTTCGCCGCCCGCGAGGATCAAAGCGCCATCAGCCCCATCGCGAAGTCCTCGATGCGCCGTCTCGCCCTACTCTGCCTTATCTTCCTTGCCTCCTTCGTCCAGGCCGCCCCCTCCAGCATCCTGCAACGCCCCTATGACCTGGATACGGGCCACGGCGTGCTGCGCGGCACGATGCTGCTGCCCCAGGCGCGATCGCCCCAGCCCCAGAGCCCCCCGCCCGTGGCCCTGCTGATTGCCGGCTCCGGCCCCACCGACCGCGACGGCAACAATCCCGAGGGCGGGCAGAATGCCTACCTGCGCAAGCTGGCCGAAGCGCTGGCGGAGAACGGCATCGCCAGCGTGCGCTATGACAAGCGCGGTGTAGCCCGCAGCCTGCCGGCGTCGCCGCGCGAGGAAGAGCTCAGCGTCGAGGCCTACGTCAGCGACGTGGTGGCCTGGAGCGACAAGCTGGCCCACGACCCACGCTTCGGCCGGCAGATTCTCATCGGCCACAGCGAAGGCGCGTTGATTGCCAGCCTCGCCGCGCCACGCACCCATGCCGAGGCACTGATATCCCTGGCCGGCAGTGCACGCCCCATCGGCGAGGTCCTGCGCGAGCAGTTGCAGGGCCGCCTGCCCCCGCCCCTGCTGGCCCAGGCCGACCAGTTGATCGACAGCCTGCAGGCCGGGCAGCGCCAGCCCAAGGTTCCGGAGCCGTTGAACGTACTGTTCCGCCCCAGCGTGCAGCCCTACCTGATCTCGCTGTTCCGCCAGGACCCGGCCCACGCCTTCGCCCAACTGAAGCTACCCACCCTGATCCTGCAGGGCACCAACGACATCCAGGTCGGCGTCGAGGATGCCCAGGCACTCAAGCGCGCCAAGCCCGACAGCGACTTCCACCTGATTTCGGGGATGAACCACATCCTGCGCATCGTTCCGACCAGCGGTCCGCAGCAGCTCGCCTCCTACAACACCCCCAACCTGCCGCTGGCCCGCGAGCTGGTGGAGCGCGTCACGACTTTCATCCGGCAGGCACAGACCCTGCCGGGTGGCACGCTTGCAGAATCTGGAGCGAACGTCTCAAGAAATCCGCCGGTGCGTCGATAAACCACGGGAGAGCCCTGGTCACGCCCACCAGGCCCCGAGGTAGCCCCCCATGACCGAAGCCGAACAGATTGCCGTCGCCGCCGACGAGAGCGCCGCTGCCCGCCCGCACCCGTGGGCGGAGCTGGCGCCGGAACACTATCGCCTGCTGCGCCTGGCGCCACTGCCCACCGACCGCACCACCGGCGCGCGACCGCTGCGCTTCGTGCAACTCGGCCGGGTGGAACGCCACAATGCCGAGCAGAGCCTGCTGCGCCTGACCATTCAGGTGCCCGGCCAGGTGCTGCGCAAGGAAGTGAACCTGCTGGAGGTCTGGGCGGACCACCGCAGCAAGGAAGTGCGCTTTGGCGCCGACGCAGGTTTTGCCACCGAGCCGCTGAACCGCGGCCTGGGGCGTTTCCTGCTGGCTCAGGGCGTGGCCTGGGCGAAAAAGAAGTGGTCGCACTATCGCGTCGAGGGCGGCGCCCTGGCGATGAAGGATGTGCCCAACGAAGAGGCCCGCCAGCGCCGCGACCACTTCCTGCGCGCCCAGGGCTTCGACGTGATCTACGAGGATTCACGACTGCTGAAGGCGCGCTACAGCGTCGGCCGGGTCAGCGAGCTGTACGACGACTGGCACAAGGAGAAGGTGCAGATACTCCCATTGCTGGAAGCAGGCTCCATGCTGGAACAGGCCGACCAGAACCTCGCCACCCAGGCCAACGAAATCCGAAGACTGGAACAGCGCATCGAAACCTTCCGCCGCGACGACACCAGCCTGCGCTTCACCATCGCCTGCCTGACGGTGTTCGCAGTGTTCCAGGCGGGGTTGCTGATCTGGATTGCCACGCACTGAAGGCGTGGCCGGCGAGTGATCGCGGACGAAGTCCGCTCCTACCCAAAGCCGACCTCTGCGTGGGAGCGGACTGAGCCCCACGTCGAAGCATTCTTTTGTAGGAGCGAGCTTGCTCGCGAACCGAGCAAGCGCCGCACCAACCGGTAAATCCGTTCGCGAGCAAGCTCGCTCCTACAGATTCAGCCCACCCTTGGAGTGGATCAGGCCTTTACCCGCGCCTTGAACAGATCCTGATGCTCGCGGCACTGCTGCGCCGAGAGCAGGAACACGCCGTGGCCGCCGTATTCGAAGTCAAGCCAGGTGAAGTCCACTTCCGGGTACAGCGCCGCCACGTGCACCTGGCTATTGCCCACTTCCACCACCAGCGTGCCGCGCTCGGTCAGGTGATCCGCAGCCTCGGCCAGCATGCGCCGCACCAGGTCCAGGCCGTCGTTGCCGCAGGCCAGGCCCAGTTCCGGCTCGTGGTGGTACTCGGCAGGCATGTCGGCGAAGTCTTCGGCGTCAACATAGGGCGGGTTCGACACGATCAGGTCGAAACGCTGCCCCGGCAAGCCTTCGAAGCCATCGCCCTGCACGGTGTAGACGCGCTCGCCCAGCTCGTGGCGCTCAATGTTGATGTTGGCCACTTCCAGGGCATCGAACGACAGGTCGCCCAGCACCACCTCGGACTCCGGGAAAGCGCTGGCGCAGGCGATACCGATGCAGCCCGAGCCGGTGCACAAGTCCAGGATGCGTTCAGGATCGTGCGCCAGCCAGGGCTCGAAGCGGCGCTCGATCAGCTCGGCAATCGGCGAGCGCGGCACCAGTACGCGCTCGTCCACCACGAAGGGCATGCCGCAGAACCAGGCCTCACCCAGCAGATAAGCGGTCGGCACGCGCTCCTCGATACGCCGGCGCAGCAGGTGCATCAGGTATTCGCGCTCCTCGTCCTCGAGGCGGCAATCCAGGTAGGCATCGGCCATTTCCCAGGGCAGGTGCAGTCCTCCCAGTACAAGCTGGCGGGCTTCGTCCCAGGCGTTGTCGGTACCGTGGCCAAAGAACAGTTCCTCGGCGTGGAAGCGGCTGACAGCCCAGCGGATATGGTCACGCAGGGTCAGCAAACGGGATTCGGTCACGGCGGCATTCCTCGCAGCTCGCAAAAAGGGGCGCATTCTAGCGGAACGCGGGGGTCCTGGGGCGCCTTCAGGCAGTTCCGACGAAGAATGCCAATACCACTTTGGCGCGAGTTCGCAAAGATTCACAGCGGACGCGTTACGGCCCACAATGAGTGAACATGCATTTACAGGAGTCGTGACATGTCCCATCCGCTCAGCATGCTGCAGATCAGTGGGCGCGGTTATCCGCCGGCCACCCTGCGCCAGAGCACTCTGTTGATCATCGACGCCCAGGAGGAGTACCGCAGCGGCGTGCTGGCGCTGCCCGACCTGGACGCCGCGGTGGCGCAGATTCGCCTGCTGCTGGAGGCGGCCCGGAACATGGGCACTCCGATCGTCCACGTGCACCACCTGGGCGTGGTCGGCGGCCTGCTCGACCCACAGGGCCCGCGCGGCCGCTTCCTGCCGGAGCTGGCCCCGTTGCCGGGCGAGGTGGTGGTGGACAAGCGCCTGCCCAACGCCTTCGCCGGCACCGACCTGCATGATCGCCTGCAGGCCAGCGGCCGTCTGGACCTGATCGTCTGCGGGTTCATGACCCACTCCAGCATCAGCACCACCGTCCGCGCCGCCAAGGACTACGGCTACCGCTGCACCCTTGTGGATGCGGCCTGCGCCACCCGCGACATCCCCACTCCCGAAGGTGGCGTACTCGCCGCCCGCGACCTGCATCGCGCGGAGATCGCCGCCCTGGGCGACAACTTCGCCGCCGTGGTCGCACAGGCCCAGGCGTTGGTCTGACGCCACTCATCCCGACGGGCGGCAGCGACAAGCGCCCGGGGTTAGGCTCAGCTTAGGCGCGAAAGCACGCGAGCCCGCTCACCCAGCGGGTTCGCCGCGCTTCCCGACCCTGGGGTTGGAACCCCACCCATCCCCACCGGTCATAGCCTCGTTCAACAGATGAGGAAGTCGGGATGAAGATGACCGAGAAATTCGATCCACCCAGCCTGCGCCCGAAACGTCCGGGCCGCTGGCGCTGGCGCTTCGCCGCCGCGATCGCCGCGGTGATCGCTACCTTCGGCATCCTGTCCGCCATGGCCGGCGTCGCCGCCCTGCTCCGCCGCCAGCCCGCGGTGGGTGTGCTGCACATCGAACCGGGCGCCGGTGCCGTGCTACTGGTGATCGGCCTGTTCTGCCTGTGGCTGGGCGTCACCTTCTGGCGCGCTGCCCGCCGCCGTGCCCGCGGTCGCGAAGGCCTGAGCCTGTCGCCACGGCTGATGAAACGCCGAAACTGATCGCCGGCAAGCGGCGTGGCCGATTTCCGTAGGACCGGCACGATCCGTTAGACTGCGCGGCTCTTCGAGGAGGTGCGCATGCAAGACGACGACTATTCCCAATTCGCCCGCGAAATGCGCGGCGTCAAGCGCATCACCGTGGACCAGGCCGACACCGGCAAACCCAAGGCCGACCGCAAGCAACTCAAGGAGCTGCGGCAGAACGCGACGGTGCGCACCGAGAACATCCGGGTGGACGGCCTGTCCGACCAGTTCGTCATCGACGTCGGCCCCGAAGACGAACTCTACTGGGCCCGCGACGGCGTCCAGGAAGGCCAGATCCGCAAGCTCAAGGCCGGCCAGATCGCCTTCGAGGGCAGCCTCGACCTACATGGCATGAAGATCGAAACCGCCCGCGAAACCCTCTGGGACTTCATTGCCGAAGCCACCCGATTCGAGATCCGCTGTGTCCGCGTCACACATGGCAAGGCCGCGCGCATCGACGGCCGCAGCCCGATGGTGAAGAGCCACGTGAACACCTGGCTGCGCCAGCACCCGCAGGTGCTCGGCTTCGCCTCCTGCCTGCCGCGCCACGGCGGTACTGGCGCCATCTACGTGATGCTGCGGCGCAACATGCTCGAAGGCCGCGACGAGTAATCAGGCCGGGAAACGCGCACCGTAGCTTTCCCGCTCCACCTTCAGGCCGTTCACCACGAACGACACCGAGTGGTAGAACCCCACCACCATCAGGCACTCGATCAACTGGTCAGCATTGAAGTACATGTTCAGCTGCGCCCACAGCTTGTCGTTCACGGTCGAACTGTCGTGCAGGCTGTCCGCCAGCGCCAGCAGAGCCTGCTGCGCAGGGCTCCACAATGCAGCGTTCGGTGTCGCGCGGCAGGTGTCGGCCAACTGCTCGTCGCTGAAGCCGGTTTTGCCGGTATAGAACGCCACGTGCACACCCCACTCGTATTCCGCGCCGCAGCGCGCGGTGGTGCGCAGTATCAGCAACTCGCGGTCCTCCAGGGCGATGCTGCCGCGATCCAGCAACCCCCCGGCGAAGAAGCGCTGCAGCACCCGCGGGTTATGCGCCATCGTACGGAACAGCTTCAGCGGCTCCACGCCCGGCGGCATGATCCGTGTGAAGGCGGCCTGCATGTCTTCGGCAAACGGCGGTTGCAACGGCTCGATACGCGGCTGTGTCATGATGCGCCTCCGGCTGCTATCAATTAAGTAGCACTCAAACTAGACCGCTACTGAAAAAGTAGCAAGGAGAATCGATGACGCTTCCCCTCCCCGGCCACCCCGTACGTGGCTCCGACAGCGGCCGGCCGATCATGGCGCTACTCGACCTCCTCGGCCGCCGCTGGAGCCTGCGTGTGCTCTGGGAGCTGCACCAGGGGCCGGCGAGCTTCCGCGAGCTGCAGGCACGCTGCGAAGGTCTCTCGCCCTCGGTGCTCAACACCCGTCTGGGCGAACTGCGTGAGGCGCAACTGGTAGAAAACGGCGCGGACGGTTACCAGCTTTCCGAACAGGGCCAGGAGCTGGCGCTACACTGCCTGCCGCTGGCGCAATGGGCCGAGGGCTGGGCGCAGCGCCTGGCGACAAACCACCTGCCATAACGCGCCAACCGGCGCGCGGGCCTTGCCAGCCAAGGCTGAGCGCCCTACCCTGCGCCACGGTTTTTATTTTTGTCATTGCCACAGGTAGATCATGTCCCTGGAACAAAACTACTCCGCGATCCTCAGCCAGCTCGGTGAGGACGTCACCCGCGAAGGTCTGGTCGATACGCCCAAGCGTGCCGCCAAAGCCATGCAGTACCTTTGCCGCGGCTACCAGCAGACGCTGGAGGAGATCGTCAACGGCGCCCTGTTCAGCTCCGACAACAGCGAAATGGTGCTGGTCAAGGACATCGAGCTCTACTCGCTGTGCGAGCACCATCTGCTGCCCTTCATCGGCAAGGCCCACGTCGCCTACATCCCCAACGGCAAGGTGCTGGGCCTGTCCAAGGTCGCGCGCATCGTCGACATGTACGCCCGCCGCCTGCAGATCCAGGAAAACATGTCGCGGCAGATCGCCGAGGCCGTACAGCAGGTCACCGGTGCGCTGGGCGTGGCCGTGGTGATCGAGGCCAAGCACATGTGCATGATGATGCGCGGCGTGGAGAAGCAGAATTCCTCGATGGTCACCTCCGTGATGCTCGGCGAGTTCCGCGAGAACGCCGCCACCCGCAGCGAGTTCCTCAGCCTGATCCGCTGATCGCGAACCGCCGCCATGAAAAAACCGGCCCGAGGGCCGGTTTTTTTGTGCCTGGCATCCGTGGTTCAGCGGGTGTAGTAACCCACCGCCACCAGATAGTGGCCGGTCTTGCGCAGGAACGCGTGCTTGTTTTCCACCTTGCTGGTCACCGGGTTGCGCCACTGGTACTCGAACTCGGCTTCGCCCTTGGCCTTAACCAGCTCCAGCATGGCGTGGCCGATGGGGTTGCCGCCCGGGTCCTTGAGCGAGTCGAAGTCGGTGCCGACCATGCGGGTGTTGAAGCCATGGGCGACGAACTTCGAGGTATCCAGGTCGACCACGAAGACGTAGAGGTCATCTTCGATGAAGGCCTTGTCCCGTGCAGTGATCTTCTTGAAGGTTCCTTCCGGATCGGCTTCCACGGCCTTCACCGCCTTGTCCAGCATCGCCGCCGCCTGCTGCGCCGAGGCCCGCGGGATGTAGTAGCCCACAGCCAGGAAGCGCTCGCCGACGCGCTGGTAATAGACGTGCTTGCGCTCCACCTTGCCGTCTGCCCAGTTCTTCCAGCGGTAGTCGGCCTGCTGCACCTTGCCGGTCTCCGGCGACTTCAATGCCTTGGCGAACTGCTCCTGGAGCGAGGGATCGAGGGTAGAGGACACGTCGCGGTCGATCAGCACCACCGACGGCCCGCCGCTGGCGAGCATGGTGCCCTTGCTGTCCACCACGAACACGTAGAGGTCGCCATCGACGAATTCGCCCTGGCGGCTGAAGGCGGCAAAGGCCTTGTCGCCCTCCTGCTTGTAGGCGGCCACCGCCTTGGACAGCAGCGCCTTGGCGCGCTGGTCATCCGTCTGCGAGGTGGCGTTCGCCTGCATAGCGAACAAGGAAAAGGACGACAGGAAAGAAAGCAGCAACAGTGACTTCAACAGCGTCTTCATACGCGAATACCCCCGTGGCATTGCTTGTAGTTGTGCACAGAGCATAGCCAGCCAGGGGCGATTCGCGTCGGCATTCACTGCCCAAACATGCGGCGATTCAGCCGAAGAATCGCTTCATCGAGCGCGAAAGCCAGCCGCCGTGGCCCTGGTCGCGAGTCAGCTCGTGCATGGTCGCCTTCACCGCGTCCACGTAATTGGCGTCGTCGTTGCGGATGTGGTTGAACAGCCAGCGGCCGAGCAGGCCCTTGAGTTCCTCGGCGACGTCCTCGCCGGCCTCGAAGCGCGTGCGGTAGTCGGAAACGCGCTTGATGAAGAGTTCATGGACCTTCTTGTGCGCACGGGTGAACTGGTAGCCGGAGTCCTCCAGCAGGGTTTCCTCGAAGGCGAAGTGCGAGATGGTGTAGTCGACCAGTTCCTCGATCACGCCGCCGAGCATCGCTCGGTCGTGATGGGCCTGGGCCTCGTGCAGTTGGTTGATCATTTCGACGATGCGCTTGTGCTGTGCGTCGATCACTCCGATCCCGGTATCGAGATCCGCCTGCCAGACCAGATAGGCCATCTTTCCCCCTCCCCATGCCGGACAACGACACTGCCTGCCGCTCGCGCCCGGCCACATCGGTACATCCCGCATGGCAGCACGTCCAGATTAGGGAGGGCGACAAAACGCCGCCATGATGCCGGTCAACCCCAAAGCACCGGAATCAGCGGTTTAGAGCGGTTTTTTCGGATTTGTCTGATGGCAAAACGCCTGTTTCACACAGAAGTTCGGATCGACCTGTAGGAGCGAGCTTGCTCGCGAACCACCGAGCGGCCGGACATTCCGTTCGCGAGCAAGCTCGCTCCTACAAAAATGCTCGGCACACAACGAAAAACGCCGCTTCCTGGGAAGCGGCGTTTCGATGGCTGGGCGTGGCGATCAGTCCTGCATCGCCACATGCCGCGGGTGGTCGGCTACCCGCGCCAGCCAGGCGTTGATCGCCGGGAAGTTCGACAGGTCGAAGCCGCCCTGGTGCGCCACGTGGGTGTAGGCGTACAGGGTGATATCAGCAATGGAGTAACGGTCCCCCACCAGATAGGGCGTCTGCTCCAGCTGCTTTTCCATCACCTTCAGCGCCTTGTAGCCGCCCTTGTGGCAGCGTGCGTACTCCTCACGGCGTTCCTCGGGCAGGCCGAGATAGAACTCGATGAAGCGCGCCACCGCCACATAGGGCTCATGGCTGTACTGCTCGAAGAACTGCCACTGCAGCACCTGGGTGCGCAGGCGCGGTTCGCTGGGCAACAGATCGCTGCCATCGGCGAGGAAGTTGAGGATGGCGTTGGATTCCCACAGACAGGTGCCGTCTTCGAGCTGCAGCACCGGCACCTTGCCGTTGGGGTTCATCGCCAGGAACTCGGCGGTCTGTGTCTCGCCCTTGAGGATATCGACCTCGCGCCACTGATAAGGCAGGCCGAGCAGGTGCAGGGCCAGCTTGACCTTGTAGCAGTTGCCGGACAGTCGATCGCCGTAAACGGTGTACATGCTCATCTCCTCACTGGGCCTGGCCGTCGCGGATTACCGCGGCCAGGCGACGCAAACCTTCGCCGGCACGTTCCGGCGCCACGTGGCTGAAGTTAAGCCGCAAATAGCCGGGATTGGCATCCGGCTGCGTGAAGAAAGGCTCACCCGGCATGAAGGCCACATTCTGCGCCAGCGCCGCATCCAGCAGCGTGCGAGTGTCCAGCGGCTGCTTGAGCTTCAGCCAGAAGAACAGCCCACCCTGGGGCACGTGCCATTCGGCCAGTTCGTCGAAATGCTCTTCCAGTTGCTTCTGCATGGCGTCGCGGCGAATCCGGTAGAAATCACGCAGCTCGGCCAGGTGGCCGCGATAGGCCTCGGTGCCGAACCATTGCAGCGCCTGCCACTGGCCGACGCGGTTGGTGTGCAGGTCGGCGGACTGCTTCAGGCGCAGCAGGTGCGGGAACAGGTCCGGTGTGGCGATCAGGAAGCCCACGCGCAGGCCCGGCAGCAGCGTCTTCGACACCGTGCCGGTATAGATCCAGCTCGACTGCTTCAGACGGCTGACCAGCGGGGTCGCAGCCCCCTCGTCGAACACCAGCTCGCGGTAGGGCTCATCCTCGATCAGGGTCACGCCAAACTCGTCGAGCACGGCGGCCACTTCATCGCGACGCTGTTCGCTGTAACGCACGCCGGACGGATTCTGGAACGTCGGGATCAGGTAGGCGAAGGCTGGTTTGCTGGTTTCCAGGCGCTGACGCAGCGCGGCAACGTCCGGGCCTTCGGCGCCCAATGGCACGGTCAGGCAGTTAGCGCCGAACAGCTGGAAGGCCTGCAGCGCGGCGAGGTAGGTCGGCGCTTCGAGCAGCACCTCGGTGCCCGGGTCGATGAACAGCTTGCTGGCCAGGTCCAGCGTCTGCTGCGAGCCGCTGACGATCAGCACCTGGCTCGCCTCACAGGGCACGCCCAGCGCGCGTGCCTCGGCGGCGATGGCTTCGCGCAGCGCCGGCTCCCCTTCGCTCATGCCGTACTGCCCCATGCTCGCCGGCATGGCATCCCAGTTCACCTTCGGCAGCATCGGCTCGGCGGGCAGGCCACCGGCGAAGGACATCACCTCCGGGCGCTGCGCCGCGGCGAGAATTTCACGGATCAGAGAGCTTTTCAGTCGGGCGATGCGTTCGGAGAAGGCCATGGGGGTCACCGGTAGCGGGAGCACGGAAGAATGAGTCAAACTGCTTGACCGAAGCTACGACGCCCGAGATGGATACGTCAATATGCCTGACCTAACAAAAAACAACCTGCAGCTCGAAGCGATCCAGGCCTTCTTCTACAGCTACCGCGCCTTCACCGCAAAACCCGACGAGATGCTCGCCCGTCGCGGGCTCAGCCGGGTGCACCACCGCATCCTGTTCTTCATCGCGCGCAACCCGGGGCTGAGCGTCAGCCAGCTGCTGGCCGCCCTTGGCGTGACCAAGCAGGCGCTGAACGTGCCGCTGCGCCAGTTGCTCGAGCGCGACCTGATTCGCAGCGAAGCCTGCGACAACGACAAGCGCCGGCGCCTGCTGGCGCTGACAGCCGAAGGCGGCAAGCTGGAAAAGGCCCTGCGCCGCGAGCAGGAGCGCCTGCTGCAACGCGCCTTTGGCGAGGCCGGGGAAGAAGCGGTGAAAGGCTGGCTGGCGGTGAACCAGGCCATCGCCCGCTCGCAGGACGACTAGCGGGCGGCGCCCTCCAGCTCGCGGGCGGCACGCAGGAACATCAGCGCCAGCGGCAGCAGGCTGGCCATCGCCAGCGCGGTGCCGGGCAGGAACAGCAGCACGCTGAGCAGGCATACGCCAGAGCTGACCTCCAGCCAGCCCATGACCTTCACCGACGGGTACGGCAACTCGATCTTCAGCAGGCGGATGCCATACCACAAGGTCACGATGCCCGTAGGTACGAACAGCCCCATGAAGCCCATCAGCGCAGCATTGAGCTCGCCGCTGAGCTGCTCGTCGAAAACCACGCTGTAGACCTGCATCACCAACGCGACAGCAATCGACAGCCCAACCGGCCAGGCCAACCCGCGGGCATTGAAGCGATCCTCGAGAAAGCTGCGGGTGCGCCACAGCAGGAAGCAACCCAGCACTGTACTGAGCACGCCGACCCAGAGTTCGTAGCCTTGCCAGGTACTCGACTCATGCAGCGCGGCGGCGAAGGACAGGGTGAACAGCGCGAGGTTGCACAGCAGCAGCGCCAGGCTCAGCCAGCCAAGCAGACGCAGGTGGCCGGGGTTCCAGCGCCCGGCAAGGAAAGCCCCCGGAGCGCTCTGATCCACCAGCTCGACCCTGGGCGCGGCGTAGGGATTCTCTTCCATGGTGGCGATCTTCCATCAGTTGTACGGCTTTCCCGCACCATACCGGCGCACCCGCGCCCACGCCACTGCCGCTGGCACTGTACGGGCCACTCGGCCGCTGGCTGTTATGGGACAGCTTCGCGGTGGCGGGATTAGTCTGGTTCCAATTGAGATCCCGCGTGGGGGCGAGCCCTCTCCCCCGCCCTCTCCCTGAAGGGAGAGGGAGCTGTCCGTACCGGCCGACACTTTTGTTTCAACCTGTGCCATACAGTTCCCTCTCACTTCAGGGAAAAGGGACCTCCAACACAAGGCTTCAGAAAAAGTAGCTCCCAGAACAAGACCGGTACTCCGCCATGCCCATCGAACTCCTCGGCGCCTTCGTGCTGTTCGCCTTCGTCACCTCCATCACGCCCGGCCCCAACAACATGATGCTGCTGGCCTCGGGCGTGAACTTCGGTGTACGCCGCACCATTCCGCACATGCTTGGCATCAGCATCGGCTTCCTGCTGCTGGTGGTCGCCGTGGGCCTGGGCCTGCACCAGCTGTTCGAACGCTTCCCGGCCAGCTACACGGCGCTGCGCTACGCCGGCGGCGCGTACCTTCTGTATCTTGCATGGAAGATCGCGCGTTCCGGCGCGCCCGAGGCGAAAGGCGAGAACGCCGCCAGACCGATGACCTTCCTCCAGGCCGCTGCGTTCCAGTGGGTCAATCCCAAGGCCTGGGTGATGGCTGTCGGCGCCATCGCCACCTACCTGCCAGCCAACAGCTGGATCGGTAACGTGGTGCTGATCGCCACCCTGTTCGCCGTGGTCAACCTGCCCAGCGTGGGCGTCTGGACCATACTGGGCAGCCTGCTGCGGCGCTGGCTGGAAGACCCGCTGCGTTTGCGCCTGTTCAACTTCGGCATGGCGGCGCTGCTGGTCGCCTCGCTCTACCCCCTGCTGACCCGCACCTGATGGAAGTTCGTGCATGACTGACACCACACCCGCCACCACGCGCCTGCGCCCGCTGGCCGACTCATCCCCCGCCGCCATTGTCGCCGGGTTCGTCGCCATGCTCACCGGCTACACCAGCTCGCTGGTGCTGATGTTCCAGGCCGGCCAGGCGGCGGGACTCTCCACCGCGCAGATTTCCTCGTGGATCTGGGCGCTGTCCATCGGCATGGCCCTGACCACCATCGGCCTGACCCTGCGCTACCGCACGCCCATCGTCATCGCCTGGTCCACCCCCGGCGCCGCGCTGCTGATCAGCAGCCTGCCCGGCGTACCTTACGGTGAAGCGATCGGCGCATTCATCGTGTGCGCCGCGCTGATCACCATCTGCGGCGTCACCGGCAGCTTCGACCGCCTGATGCGCCAGGTGCCCGGCTCGCTCGCCTCGGCGCTGCTGGCCGGCGTGCTGTTCCGCATCTGCATCGAGATCTGCAACGCCGCGCAGCAGCAGACGGCGCTGGTGGTGGCGATGTTCGTCAGCTACCTGATCGCCAAGCGCCTGTCGCCGCGCTACGCGGTGTTCGCCGCCTTGCTGGTGGGCGTCGCGCTGGCCGGCTTCCTCGGCCTGCTCAACTTCAGCCACTTCCAGCTGGAAATCGCCCGCCCCGTGTGGACCACGCCGAGCTTCTCGCTGGCCGCCACCATCAGCATCGGCATTCCGCTGTTCATCGTCGCCATGGCCTCGCAGAACATGCCTGGCCTCGCCGTGTTGCGCGCCGACGGCTACCAGGTGCCTGCCTCGCCACTGATCTCCACCACCGGCATCGCCTCGCTGCTGCTGGCGCCCTTCGGCTCCCACGGCATCAACCTCGCTGCAATCAGCGCGGCCATCTGCACCGGCCCGGAAGCCCACGAAAACCCGCACAAGCGCTACACCGCGGCGCTCTGGTGCGGGCTGTTCTATGGCATCGCCGGCATCTTCGGCGCCACCCTGGCGGCCCTGTTCGCCGCGCTGCCCAAGGCGCTGGTGCTGTCCATCGCCGCCCTGGCCCTGCTCGGCTCGATCACCAACGGCCTGACCAACGCCATGGCCGACGCCCGCCAGCGTGAAGCGGCGATGGTCACCTTCCTGGTCACCGCCTCGGGCTTCACCCTGTTCTCCGTCGGCTCGGCCTTCTGGGGACTGGTGGCCGGCCTGCTGACCCAACTGGTGCTGAACTGGCGCCGCGCTCCCTGATCCCCTGACTGGAAAGGCCCTTCTGCTAGCATGCGGGCGATTGCCTGAACCGGACCGCCCGCATGCTGCACACCCTGGCCGTTGCCAACTACCGCTCGATCAACTCGCTGGTGCTGCCGCTGGGCCGGCTGAACCTGATCACCGGCGCCAACGGCAGCGGCAAATCCAACCTCTATCGCGCCCTGCGCCTGCTCGCCGAGACGGCACAAGGCGGCGTGGTGAATGCACTGGCCCGCGAGGGCGGGCTGGAATCCACCTTCTGGGCCGGGCCGGAAAGCCATTCGAGGCGCATGCGCACGGGCGAAGTCGAGGTCCAGGGCGGCCCGCGCAATGAGGTCAAGCGTCTGCGCCTGGGTTTTTCCGGTGAAGACTTCGGCTACGCCATCGCCCTCGGCCTGCCACCACCACCGGTGATCAGCGCCTTCGGTCTGGACCCGGAGATCAAGCACGAAAGCATCTGGGCCGGCCCCTGGTATCGCCCCGCCTCACAGTTGGTGGAACGCAATGGGCCGATGCTGCGTGCCCGCGAAGGCCGCAGCTGGCAGGTACTGGAGCAGCACATTCCGACCTTCGACAGTCTGTTCACGCAGATCGGCAGCGGCTCGGACTGCCCCGAAGCCCTGCTGCTGCGCGAGCAGATTCGCGGCTGGCGTTTCTACGACCACTTCCGCACCGACGCCGACGCCCCTGCGCGCCAGCCGCAACTGGGCACCCGCACGCCGGTGCTGCACCACGATGGTCGCGACCTCGCCGCCGCGCTGCAGACCATCCGCGAAATCGGCGACGCCCGTGCACTGGAAACCGCTATCAGCGACGCCTTCCCCGGCGCCGAGCTGCAGATCGACTGCCAACCCGGCGGACGCTTCGCCGTAGCGCTGAAGCAATACGGCCTGCTGCGCCCGCTGAGCGCGGCAGAACTCTCTGACGGCACCCTGCGCTACCTGCTGTTGGTCGCCGCCCTGCTCACCCCGCGCCCGCCGTCGTTGATGGTCCTCAACGAACCGGAAACCAGCCTTCACCCGGACCTGCTGCCGGCCCTGGGACGCCTGATCATCGCGGCCTCTAAGCACACCCAGGTCTGGGTCGTGTCCCACGCCAGCCGGCTGATCGCCACGCTGGAGGAATACCCCGAGTGCAATGGTCTGCACCTGGACAAGGAACTGGGCCAGACGCGCATCCGCGACCAGGGCATGTTCGATGCGCCCGCGTGGCATTGGGCGGATTGAGCTACGCGTGCGTATCAGCGCCGGCGTCGCCCCACCGGCCACCCAGGATGATGGGCTGCATGAGAATCGCCGCGACGCCCACCTGGATACAACGTCCTCAATCTACTGATAAGACAGCGTGTAGGTAGCCACGGCATTCGCGTCCCCCGGCGTCACCGCCACTGCCGTCTTGATGTAGTTGGCGGTGAATGGCACCACCAGGGCGCCATTGGGTGATGCGCCAAGGGAAAACTGGTTCATATTGCCAGCGACGGATGAGTCCGGCCCGAAGCGCACCGGCGTTCCGTCGCGCCGGATCTGGATGCCGACGCCGCGAGCCTGAGTCGCCGATGGGCTGAGACTGAGCGTGTCAGTCAGATTGCCAAGGTTGTTGGCGTCCGTCAGGGTCATGTAGACGTTCATACCGGTACTGCAATTGAGACGTACATTGAAGCTGGCGTTGCCAGAGGTGGTCCCAACAGGGCCGGCAAGGCCTGGCGCGCTCGTGGTTCCGAGGCTGACGGGAATGTTGATCGAGCCTGCATCTACCGAGCAGGTCTGGGCAGTGAGGCTGGTACTGGTGATCTTGATAGGTGCAGTGGCCGATGTACTTCCTGAACTCTTTTCTGCGACAAAGGCGTTAGCGATCGTTGTCGCAGCCAGCGTGCCGGTAGTGATCGGTTCGCCTGTCGCGACCAACCGGACGGACGCTGCGAAGTCCCAGAATGTCGACCATCCCTTCACCAGGTCAGTGGGTGTCGGCGTGACGGGCGTCAGGGAGGTGTAGTTGTCCCGGGCACTGATGATCACTCCGACGCCACGTAGCGAAGTGGCATAGACCGTGTAGGTCGATCCGCCGTCCACGATCGTCTTGCCGGTGGCGACGAGCGCCCCCTGGGCTTGACCATAGGTTGTCGACGTGTCGTTGGCTGTGCAGCCGTTCTCCATACGGGTAACGGAGGAGGTAATCCAGGCCGTCAGCGGCGTACCGAAGCTGCGGTCGCGCGGTGCGGTGATGGTAGCCGGCAGGTTGAGCGTTATACCGGCCGTGGGCGTACAGGTCACAGCTGCCTCGGCAGGGCTGAGGCCCGCACCCAGTAGAGCAATCAGCAGGCAACCTACAGAGGACTTGATTGAGGTCAGGATCATTGCGGGGCTCCGGATTGAGCAGCACATAGCGCATCGATGGTTTCCAAGGACACTCCCGTGTCTCGGCTCCTGTCTGCCGGAGTGCTGTAGTGAATGGTGCAGTACCTGTCCCCCTCGACCGGGACTCGCAATTCGCCATGGTCGCTGGCGACCCGGACAAAAATCTTGCCGCCCTGTCCGACCACACCGACTTCCTGGTTTCTCTCATCGAGGACACTGGCGCCGAAGGGCAGCGGGCTGCCGTCCGTCTGCCGACTCTGGATGAGCAGCGCATGGCCACTAATCGAATCGAACGGAACCACGACCACCGCCCCGCTACGAGGCACTACATCCTTTACGGTGCTTTTGAGCTCGATGTCATCGGATAGCCCTTTGGGGTCCAGTTCCAGGGTGTTGATACGGTAGGGCGTGAGGTATGGCACGACGGCCTGCCCGCGACCATCGAGCTTGAGGTTGCTGGCATTGCTGACCTGGGCGCCGGCTGCACCAGGGGCATCGATGATGGCGATGCTGTCGCCCAGGGACTGGCCGAACGTGACACCGTTGGGGTGGGCGACCACCGAACCGGCAACGCCTGCGGAGGCCTGACGGTAGTCGTTGCCCTGGCTCACCGAGCCGCTCAGCGTGCCAAAGGAGCTGCGGTACTGGGCATTGCCACTGAGGCTGGCGGCGCTCTGGCCAGCAGCCGGGCTGTCGTAGGCGCCGGTGACGCCGTAGTTGACCTGGCCTTCCTTGCCGGCGGTGCCGCTCAAGGTGCTCTGCAGGTTGCTCGCCCCGCTGCTGCTGCGACTGACACTGCTGGTGAGATACGGGCGATTGCTGCCGGTCTTGCCGATGGGCAGCGAGACGCTGAGCAGAACCTGGCTCTCCGAAGCACCGAAGGCATCCTGGGTCCGCGAGGCGCTGACCGAGGCGCTGCCCCAGCTCCAGTTGCGGTTGTAACCGGCCTGGTACTGGGTATCGAAGCCAGTGTCGTTCCAGTAGTTCTGGACCGATCCGCTGGCGAACAGGTAGCCGCTCCCGACGTTCTGACTGATGTTGATTTCACTGCGGCTCCGGGCGCGGCGGACAGCATCGGCCCCCCCCTTCTCGTCGCCGTACTCGCGGACCTGGTCACGAGCGGTCAGGGCATCGTTGAGACCGAAATAGCCATCGGTGGAATACCGATAGGCCGCGACGGTGAAATGCGTGCCGGTGCTCTGCAGAATCTTGTTGTAGCTGATGCCCAACGAGCGGCCGCTGTACTGCTTCCCCTCCAGGTCTGTGCTGGCCTGGGTCAGGTCCGCGCCGAAGGCGCCGTACTCGGTATTGAGCACGCCCCCCAGGAGCGCGGAGGTGTAGCCATCGGAGATCGAGCTGCCGGTGTAGGCGGTGATGCTGTTGGTGATGCCGCGCTGGTAGGTGGCCTGGGCGACGTAGGGGCTGTAGCCATAGGTGAGATCCCGCACCTGGCCGACGCTTGTGCTGTAGCGCGAGACGCCTGGGCGCAGGGAGCGAGCCACCGAGGAGAACGGCACGGTGAAATGGTTTTCCTGACCACTGGCCTCGGTCACCGTCACATCCAGGTCACCGTTGTCGCTGGTGGGGTTGAGATCGCGGATCTCGAAGGCGCCTGGGGCAACGGTTTCCTCGTGGATGATGTAGCCGTTCTGGCGAATGGTGACCCGGGCATTGGTAGCGGCGATACCACGAACGATCGGCGCATAGCCACGCTGGGAGTCGGGCAGCATGCGCTCGTCGCTGGTCAGGCGGACACCGCGCAAGGGAACCGAGTCAAACAGGTCGCCATCGGTATAGGCATCGCCGAGGGTCAGTTGAGAGCGGAGCGAGTCGACATCGCGCTGGGCGAAGGTGGCGAGGTTCTGCAGGGACTTGCCGTCCTGCCCCCAGTTGAGTGACGAGCGCTGGCGCAGGCGCCAGTCGCCCAGGTTCAGCCCGCCAATGAGGCTGGCATAGGCGCTCTGCTGATCGCTGCCCTGGCCATTGCTCTGGTAGCCGCTGAGGTTGTAGTCGAGGAAGCCGGCGTTGACGCCGCGGTCCCAGCGCTCGGGGCTGACGTAGCCACGCGGATTGCGCCGCAGCATGGCCTGGGGAATGCTCACGTCCAGGCGCTGCTCGCCCACGTCGACAGTTGCACTGGCGCCCTCGACAAGGGCCGCTGGATCAAGGCAATCAGCGCTGAGCTTGTCCGGCGGCAGTTGGTCGAGCTTCACGCCGAACTGCTCCAGTTGCAGGCGTGAGAAGCACGCCTTGGCATGATTGGGCCGGTCACCGGCGACGAAGCGGATGTCCTGCGTGCCCAGCGCCGTACCATTGAGCAGCACATCGAGGTTATAGGTGCCGGGCTCGATCTGGTTGCTCTGGCTGAAGCGCGACAGGTTCATGGAGCGCGCGCCCTGCCCCCACAGCATGTCACTCTCGAAGTTGGCCACTGCACCTTCACCCGGCTCCGCCAGCACAAAACCGCTGTACAGGCCACCCAGCAGGCAGACAGCCAGTGCCAGGGGTTTGAGCGAGAACGCCAGGCGTTCCTGCAACGGATTGCGGAAGGTGCTGTTCATGACTGAACCTCGCCAGTGTCCTGCGGACGGCCCCAGGGTTGCGGGCATGCCGATCCCCTCCCGGCGCGGTGCGGGTGTTGGAAGAGGTCGGGTGGATAGCGCTGGTAGCGGGAGATCTACCGGATCAGATGCGCGTCGATCCGAAACCTGCGACGCGGTGGCGGCTGTCCTGGAACAACTTTCAGCGGCGTTTTCATGGGCTGAGACCTGCGGTAGTGGTGCTCTGCGCCGGGGTGACCGTGCGGAGGCGATGGAATGAGTTTCCGTCCAGCACCGGAATTGCCCTACCGTATAAAACCGACATGCTTGTAGGAATTATCCCAACAGGTAGCGAACTATCGATCTGGGCAACCAGAAGAAGCGATGTGCCCGGTTGCCGCCAGGACCGCTTGCCTTGACCGAGGAGCAACCGGGCAACCGTCGACTAATGGGACAGCCCGGGACCGAGCGATCAGGGTTTCAGGGGCTGGGAATACTGGAGCACGGCGCCCAGGTCGGTGATGCTCGTGTAGTCAACCTTGCCCGTGGCGGCGGCAGCGCCCTTGAGCGGAATCATCTTGCGTTCGCCAGGCGCCAGCAGGGAGGAATTGATGTCGAGCGTCGGGCTGATGCCGTTCATGCTGACTTTTCCCAGGGTGACGTAATAGGGACTGTCATTGCGACACTCCAGCGCCCACTCCGAACCATTGCGCAGCACGCGCCACTGCAACTGCTCGGCGGCCGCCGTGGCATTGCCGGGCAGGTTGGCGGGGCGATAGAAGAACTTCACGCGGCTACGGAAGGCGATCTTCAAACGATTCTGCCCTTCAGCCGAGGACGGTGGGACCTCCAGCACGTTCAGCCAGAACAGCGACTCCCTGTCCTGCGGCAGGGCCTTCTGCCCGGTGAAACGAACCCGCAGCGCCTGGCCCTTGTTCGGGTCGATCCGGGCTATGGGCGGTGTAAGCACGAAGGGTGCCGCGGAGGTATCGGGCGTTGCCTGTAGGTTGCCTTCGTCGATCCAGGACTGCACCAGCATCGGTGACTGTCCGTCGTTGTTGAGCTTGACCGTCACTTCCCGCTGGGCCGCGTCGTAGACCACACGGGTACCGGTGATCACGATAGAGGCTTGAGCCTGACCAATCACCAGACAGGCCGACAGCAGCAACCCCAAGCCAAGAAAAGCGCGCTTCATGGAGACCTCGTCATAGAAGTAAATGAGCCGCCACCAGCGAGGGCTGATCGCCAGCCCTCGCTTCCCATTGACGGTGACGCGTCCGAATTACGGATAAACGATCGAGTAGGTAACGCTGGACCTCACTTCGCCCGCGCTCGGCGTAGCCGAGTTGGAGTAGTACTTCACGGTGAAGGGGATGGTGACGCCGGTTCCGGTGATATTGGTGAAGGCCGTGGCCGGCGAGGCCCCCAGCTGCAAGGGAGAGCCGTTGCGGAAGATAGCCAGGTCGACTTCCTGAGCGCCGCTGCCGGTGTTTGTCAGGCGTCCCTGGGCGTTGACATTGGCGCCCGGCTCGAAGAACACGGCAACGCCTGGGTTGCCGCTGACATCGCTGCCGCTGCAGCCGGACAGGTCGATCGTGAAGTTGGTATCACCGCCGGTAGTGCCGACACCCGCCAGGGACGACTTCGAAACGGTCGGCAGAGTGACGGTGCCGTCGCCGGTGCCCGCACCGTTGATCTGGATGGTGCAGGTGACGTCCTGGACCTTGCCGTTGAAGGTGATGGTGCCGTCGGATGCCTGGGCCTGCATCGCGGAAGCGGCAAGAGCGAGCAGAGTGGAGAGGGAGATCAGGGACTTTTTCATCGGAGTTTCCTACATGAGTGAACTGGCTCCCAACCACCGTCATTGATGGAGGAGATAGCCAAATTCTGTTCTCACGTAGGAATTAGCCCTGCCGTAATGTCCCTATCACCGTGTAGGAAAAATCCTTTTAAGAGCACTGATCGTGCGCTCCCTTTAGCAGAAAGGGAGCGCACGATCAGTCAGGCAGTCGCCTGCTCCGGCGCTGCCTTGGCCACGCCCCGGCTGACCCACCAGCCAAAGAGGCCAGCGGTGAAGAACATCAGCACGCCATAGATCGCCGCCGGAATGGCCATCGTGCTGTTGTTCAGCAGCATGGGGCTGAGCGCCAGTGCGATGGCAAGCGTGCCGTTGTGGATGCCGATCTCCATTCCGATGGCGATGGACTGCGGCTTGGACAGTTTCAGCAGGCGCGGCACGCAATAGCCGACGGCAAGGCTGAGCAAGTTGAAGCTCAGGGCCGCAGCGCCAACGATCGGCGCATAGGTCAGGAAGGTCTGCCAGTCCTTGGTCACGGCTACGCCGATGATCACCGCCAGCAGCAACGCGGAGAGAATCTTCACCGGCTTCTGCAGCGCCGCCGCCACGCTGGGCAGCAGGCGCCGCACGAGCATGCCGATGGCAACGGGGCCCAGCACGATGACGAAGACCTGCAGCACCTTGCCGAATTGCAGCGGGATGGTCTGGCCGTCGTTCATGAAGTACAGCAGCGACATATTCACGATCAGCGGCATGGTGAGGATGGCGATCACCGAGTTCACCGCGGTCAGCGTGATGTTCAGCGCCACATCGCCGTGGGCCAGGTGGCTGTAGAGGTTTGCAGTGGTGCCGCCGGGGGACGCAGCGAGCAGCATCATGCCCACGGCCAGCGCTGCTTCGAGAGCAAAGCCCACGGTGATGAGGAAGCACGCCAGCGGCAGCAGGATGATCTGGCAGACCAGGCCGATGAGCACGGGCTTGGGATAGCGCACCACGCGGGCGAAGTCGGCGACGGTCAGGGACAGGCCGAGGCCCAGCATGATGATGCCCAGGGCAATGGGCATGAATAGCGTCAGCAAGGGATCGTTGGTCATTGTCATTATTCTCCAACTGGGGTGGGCCGATTGTTTCGGCCTCTTGGGCGCTTGTAACTGGCCTTGCGGGCCAAAACCACTTCATCCTGTAACTGAATGCAAAAGTTTGTAGCGAACGCGGCGGGAATGTGCGGAGCTTTGTCCTTTTGTAGGAGCGAGCTTGCTCGCGAACCGCCCAGCACCGCAGCGACCGTGAAATCCGTTCGCGAGCAAGCTCGCTCCTACAGGTGTGACGTGGCAGCGTTGGTGCAAGGGCCTGCCCCTCTCCCTTCGGAGCGGGGCGCGCAGCCAGGGTTGGGGTGAGGGGAAGCCCGCACACCGAGCTCCCCCCATCGGTCAGATCGCCGTCGCCCCACCATCCACCGGCAGCGCGATGCCGGTGGTGAAGCCAGCGTTGTCACTGCAAAGGTAAAGAACGGCAGAGGCGATTTCCTCGACGCGGCCGACGCGGCCCACCGGGTGCATGGCAGCAGCGAACTCGGCCTTCTTCGGGTCGGCCTCGTAAGCGCGGCGGAACATGTCGGTGTCGATCACCGCCGGACACACCGCGTTGACGCGGATTTTCTTCTTCGCGTATTCGATGGCGGCGGACTTGGTCAGGCCAATCACCGCGTGCTTGGAGGCCGCATAGATGCTCATTTTCGGCGCGGCGCCCAGGCCGGCGACGGAAGCGGTGTTGACGATGGCGCCGCCGCCCTGCTCCAGCATCACCGGAATCTGGTGCTTCATGCACAGCCAGACACCCTTCACGTTGACGCCCATGATGGCGTCGAACTCGCTTTCCTCGCCGTCGGCCAACTTGCCCTTCTCGATCTCGATGCCGGCGTTGTTGAAGGCGTAGTCCAGGCGGCCGTACGCAGCCACAGTGCCTTCCACCAGCGCCTTGACCTCGGCGTCGCGGGTCACGTCGCAACGGATGAAGGTGGCCTCGCCGCCAGCGCCGCGGATCAGCTCGACGGTGGCTTCGCCGCCCTTGGCGTCGACGTCGGAAACCACGACTTTCATGCCCTGCTGGGCGAAGGCCTGGGCGGTGGCGCGGCCGATACCGTTACCGGCGCCAGTGACCAGGGCAACCTGGCCGGAAAGCAGCTGACTCATGAGCGAACCTCGAAGCGGGTTGGGAAATAACCGCTGCAGTCTAGCCAGCGCTCCAGCGGCGCGAAGCACTATCAGGCGGGGCGGCGTCGCTGCATCCACGGCGATGATGATTCCGGCGAGCCCGGATCACTGGAACCAATGAGCGGACATTCCCCCGGCGGACGGAACTTGCCGTGGCGCGGCGGGCGGACTATCACCTAGGCTTTCCCCCTGACTGAGTCCACTGCCATGCCTGCCCAGATCAACCGCCAGTTCCAGCTCGCCCAGCGCCCGGTCGGCGCCGCCACCCGCGACACCTTCGCCTACGTGGAAACCCCGGTCGGCGAGCCCGGCCCGGGGCAGATCCTGGTGAAGAACCAGTACCTCTCGCTGGACCCGGCCATGCGCGGCTGGATGAACGACGCCAAGTCCTACATCGCCCCGGTGGCCATCGGCGACGTGATGCGCGCCCTCGGCGTGGGCAAGGTGATCGCCTCGCAGCACCCGGACTTCAAGGTCGGCGACGAAGTGAACGGCGCCCTCGGCGTGCAGGATTACTTCCTCGGCGAGCCGAAAGGCTTCTACAAGGTCGACAGCCAGCGTGCGCCGCTGCCGCTGTACCTCTCGGCGCTGGGTATGACCGGCATGACTGCCTATTTCGGTTTCCTCGACGTCGGCCTGCCCCAGGCCGGTGACACCGTGGTGGTTTCCGGCGCCGCCGGCGCGGTGGGCAGCGTGGTCGGGCAGATCGCCAGGATCAAGGGCTGCCGAGTGGTCGGCATCGCCGGCGGCGCTGACAAATGCCGCTATCTGGTGGAGGAACTGGGCTTCGACGGCGCCATCGACTACAAGGCCGAAGACGTCAACGCCGGCCTCAAGCGCGAGTGCCCCAAGGGCGTGAACGTGTTCTTCGATAACGTCGGCGGCGACATCCTCGATGCCGTGCTGGCCCGCCTGGCGCCCAAGGCGCGGGTGGTGATCTGCGGCGCGATCAGCCAGTACAACAACAAGGAAGCCGTGCGCGGCCCGGCCAACTACCTGTCGCTGCTGGTCAATCGCGCGCGCATGGAAGGCATGGTGGTGATGGACTACGCCCACCGCTTCCAGGAAGGCTTCAAGGACATGGCGACCTGGATTGCCGAAGGCAAGCTGAAGTCGAAGGAAGACATCGTCGAGGGCCTGGAAACCTTCCCCGAAACCCTGGCCAAACTGTTCAGCGGCGAGAACTTCGGCAAGCTGGTGCTGAAGGTCTGACCGCCGCTGGCGTTGCTGGTGTTACGCAGGAGCGGATCTCGTCCGCGATGGCTTCCGGCGCGATGCGGACGTATCGCGGACGGAGTCCGCTCCTACCCGTAGCCGATCATCGGCGGGCAGCCGGCAACCTTGTAGGAGCGAGCTTGCTCGCGAACCCGCACAGCCCTGGTATCCCAGGGAGGAACGTTCGCGAGCAAGCTCGCTCCTACAGGGCACCCTCCCCACTTCTGCGCTCTATCTCGATGAATTCCGACAAGCTCTGTTGAGCCTTTCCGGCTAGGATTTCCCTTGGTCGATTCCAAGGAAGATCCCTCGATGTTGCTCGCCCGTTGGCTGCCCGGCCTGGACAGCCTGCTGCACTACCGTTCCGACTGGCTGCCGCGCGATATCCAGGCCGGCCTGTCGGTGGCCGCGGTGCAGATTCCCACCGCCATCGCCTATTCGCAGATCATCGGATTCCCGCCGCAGGTCGGGCTCTACGCCTGCATCCTGCCGATGCTGATCTACGCCATCGTCGGCAGCTCGCGGCAATTGATGGTCGGCCCGGATGCCGCCACCGCCGCCATGGTCGCGGCGGCCATCACACCGCTGGCGGCCGGCAACCCGGAACGGTTGCTGCAGTTGTCGATGATCGTCGCGGTGATGGTCGGCGCGCTCTCCATCGCCGCCGGCTTCGCCCGCGCCGGGTTCGTTGCCAGCTTCCTCTCACGGCCGACGCTGGTGGGCTATCTGAACGGCATCGGCCTGAGCCTGATCGCCGGGCAGCTCGGCAAGATCCTCGGCTACCACAGCGAAACCAGTGGCTTTGTCCGAGGCCTGATCGCCCTGGTGCGCAACCTGGCCGACACGCACCTGCCGACGCTGGCACTGGGCGTCGGCACGCTGGCGCTGATGATCCTGCTGCCGCGACGCTACCCGAAGATTCCCGGTGCGCTGGTCGGCGTGCTGTTCGCCTCGCTGGTCGCCGCACTGTTCGGCCTGGACCAGTACGGCATCAAGCTGCTTGGCGAAGTACCGCAGGGCCTGCCTCACCTGAGCTGGCCCAAGACCAGCGTCGAGGAACTGGGCAGCCTGTTCCGCGATGCCATGGGCATCACCATCGTCAGTTTCTGCAGCGCCATGCTCACCGCGCGCAGCTTTGCCGCCCGACACGGCTACGCCATCGACGCCAACCACGAATTCATGGCGCTGGGCATGGCCAACATCGGCGCGGGGATTTCCCAGGGCTTCGTCATCAGCGGCGCCGACTCGCGCACCGCGGTGAACGACATGGTCGGCGGCAAGAGCCAGATGGTCGGCGTGGTAGCCGCGCTGGTGATCGGCCTGGTCCTGCTGCTGTTCAGCAAACCGCTGGGCTGGGTGCCGATGCCGGCGCTGGGCGCGGTGCTGCTGATGGCCGGCTGGGGACTGATCGACTTCCGCGCGCTGCGCGGCTTCTGGGCGCTGAGCCGTTTCGAGTTCGGCCTGTGCGTGCTGACCACCGCCGGCGTGCTCAGCGTCGGCGTGCTGCCGGGCATCTTCGTCGCCATCATGCTCGCCCTGCTGCGCCTGCTCTACCTTACCTATCGCCCGCACGACGCAGTGATGGGCTGGGTGCACGGCATCGACGGCCAGGTCGAGGTCGAGCAGTACCCCAACGCGCGCACCTTGCCGGGGCTGGTGATCTACCGCTTCGACGCGCCGATCCTGTTCTTCAATGCCGACTACTTCAAGCAACGCATCCTCGAGGTGGTTGCCCAGGCGCCGAATGCGCGTGCCGTGCTGCTCAACGCCGAGGGGATTCTCAACCTGGATATCAGCGGCCTGACCTCCCTGCGCGAAGTGCAGCAGACCCTCGACGCCCAGGGCGTACACCTGTCCCTGGCTCGGGTCACCGGCGAGACGCTGGCGATGCTCAAGCGCTCCGGCGCTTTGGGCGAGGTAAAGCCGCCGCTGGTGTTCAGCTCGGTGCGGGCCGGCGTCACCGCCTACCGGCGCTGGCACCAGCAGCGCAAGCGCGAGCAGGCGGCGAGCGCCCGGGCATCACAGGCGGAACTGCCCGACCAGCCCCTGTAGTTCGCGGCTGAGCTGGGCCAGCTCGACGCTGGACGATGCGGTGGACTCCATGGCCTGCGCCGATTCATCGGCGATGCCGCGGATGCTGGTGACGCTGCGGCTGATCTCCTCGGCCACCGCGCTCTGCTGTTCAGAGGCAGCGGCGATCTGCTGGTTCATCTGGTGGATCACCGCCACCGCCGAGGCGATGTTGCCCAGCGCGGCCTCGGTCTGCACCGCGTCACCCACGGTCATCTCCACCAGCGCGTGGCTGCGCTGCATACGCTGAACGGACGTGGTGGCGCCATTGCGCAGGGCAGCGATCAGCGTCTCGATCTCGGCGGTGGACTGCTGGGTGCGTCGCGCCAGCGCCCGCACTTCATCGGCCACCACGGCAAAGCCCCTGCCCTGCTCGCCTGCTCGCGCAGCCTCGATGGCGGCGTTGAGCGCCAGCAGGTTGGTCTGCTCGGCGACGTTCTTGATCACGTCCAGCACGCTGCCGATGCTCTGGCTCTCACGGCCGAGCTGTTCGATGCTGTCGGTGGCCGCACGCACCGCGTCAGCCAGTTGTTCGATGCGACCGAGGGTCTGGCGCACCACGTCCTGCCCGCTGGCGACCTTGCCGTCGGCCTGTTCGGCGGAATGGGCTGCCTCCTCGGCATTGCGCGCCACGTCGTGGACAGTGGCGGCCATCTGGTTCATCGCCGTGGCGACCTGGTCGGTTTCGGCCTTCTGTGAGTTCACGCCGTGCTGGGTGCGCTCGGTAACGCTGGACAGCGCCTGAGCGGAGGCGGTGATCTGCCCGACGCCATCGCTCAGGCGGCTGACAATGCCGCGCAGGCTGTCAGCCATGCTGCCCACCGCGCCCATCAATTGCCCGACTTCGTCCTTGCGCCGTACTTCGACGCTCACGCTCAAATCGCCCTCGGCGATGCGGCGGGCCATGCCGATCACCTGGCGCAGCGGCCGCACGATCATCCAGGTGATCAGCAGCGACGCCAGCGCGCCCACCAGCAGCGCCAGGGCGGCCGATGCGACGATCAGCAGCGTGTTGGTGCGCAACTGGGTCTGCATGGCCGCGTGCTGGGCGGCGTAGGCGTCGTCGACCTGCTGCATGACCTGAGCCGCGCGTTCATTCATCTGCGCGTGAACCTGCTTTTCCTGCTCAAGGCTGGCGGTGTACTCGTCGAGCTTCTCGACGAAGGCGTTGATGTTGGTGATGACGTCCTTGAGCACCGAGACGTAGGTTGGGTCGGTGATCGCTTCCTGCAGCTTGGCCGACAGCGCCAGCGCTTCGGCGGCGGACTTGATGCGCCCGCCCTCGTTATTCTCACCGTCGGCGTTCTCTTTGCTGCCGGCTTCCAGGCGCGAGCGGGCCTCGTTCAGACCCTGCAGCACCAGACGGTAGAGCTGGCTGACCTGCGCGGCCTGCTGCAACAGTTCCTCGCCCTTCTGACCCTGGGAGTCCTTGAGCTCGTAGGCACCGTCGTCGGCCAGGCTGGATTGCAGGATGTCCAGGCTGTTGGACGCGCCGTTCACCGACCAGGTGGCGGCGTCCAGCGACAGGCGCCGGCTCCTGCTGGATTTCTCGAAACTGGCGAAGGCGGTGAGGTAGTCGGAGATGCCCTGCTCCACACGCGTCATTGCCGCTGCCTGGTCCGGCTGCGACTTGAGCCGTGCCACCGCTTCGCCGAGGTTGCCGGCGTGCTCGCGCAGGCGCTTGGCGGAGGCGTCGCTGGCGTCGATCACGAAGTCCTTCTCGCTCTGGCGCATTTCCAGCAGTTCGCGGTTGATGGTCGACATGTCGCCGAGCAGGTCGAAGCGCTGGGAAATCGTCCGTAGCGAGCTCACGCCGATCACCGCCACCAGGGCGGTGAGCAGCAGCACCAGGCCGAAACCGATGGCCAGTTTCTTCGCCGTGCCCATGTCGGCCAGACGACGCTGCACGAAGTCAACCATGGCTACTCCCCCCATCCGCAATGGCGTTGCAGGAAATCCTCGAAGGTCTCCTGCTCGTTATCGGTGCTTGTGGGCGGAACATTAGGAGCGCCGCCCATTGGCTGGATAGAGGGCGCGGCGGTGATGGCACGGTGATGCTGCACAGAGATACGTGGAGGTCGTATCCAGAACACTGAACAGCACTTTCCCACAACGGATACAGATAGAGCCGACAGCGACCTACCTACCCGACCGTTCAGATTCCGATCTCTGACCTTCCATTCCAGGTGCTCGGATGAACGCCTACTACCAACTGGTCCTGCAGCGCCCGCTGGCGGGATTCGCCCGCGAACTCCAGCTGCCAGAGCTGTACCGCGAGCAGCGGCGCCTCGATCCGTTGCTGCTGGCCCGCGGGCTGCTGCCGATCCGCCGCTTCGTCTGCCCGCTGGCCTGCGACGAAGTCCAGGGCGAGTGGCTGGACTGCTGGTTCGATGCCCAGGCCGGCTGGCGCCTGATGCATGGCATCGTCTGCCTGATTCACGACAACGCGCTGGAACTCGGCCGCCGCGACGAATTGCTCTCGGAACTCTTCGCCCTCGGCGAGCGGCTGGACGTGGCGCACATGGGCGGCATCCACTGGCATCTCGGCCTGGAACTGGAGTTCGCCTGACGCCACGGCGCCAGGCACTCGCGCTTACCTGGGACGAATCATGCTGAAGGTGTCGCGGGTGTAGCTGTACTGGGTGCCGCCCAGGCGGCCCACCAGATCCAGCTTCGCCGGGTCGACGTGGCGCTCGTCCTGCATCACCGACTCGTCGATGTGCGCCAGTAGCACGCGGGCGAAGATCAGCATGCTGGAGGGGTTCTGCGCCGGGTAAGGCATGATTTCCGCCAGTTGGCATTCGAAGGCCACCGGCGCACCCACGACGCGGGGCGGTGCCACGCGTTCACTGGGCAGGGTGGCGATGCCGGCGTGCTCGATCTCGCTGTCGCCGTGGGGCAGCCAGGCAGCGGTGGCGTTCATGGCCTCGGCCTGGGCGGCGCTGACCAGGTGGATCACCAGCTCGCCGGTTTCGCGCACGTTGCGCAGGGTGTCCTTGACGCTGCCGTCTTCGCGCACACTGGTGTTGACCAGCAGGGTCGGCGGCGAATCGCTGATCACCTGGAAGAAGCTGAACGGCGCGAGGTTGCTCTTGCCGTCCGCGGACAGCGTGGTCACCCAGGCGATCGGCCGCGGCGTGACGGTGGAGGCCAGCCAGCGGTAGGACTCGGCCTTGGAGAGTTGAGTGAAGTCGAGTTGCATGGGCAGATCCGGACAAGACGGTGGGTGATGCGGCGGCAAGGCGCGGGCCGCAGCTAGCGGCCCGCCTGCGCGATGGCTCAGCGGCCGGCGCGGGATTCCTTGATGTAGAAGCGCGCGCGGCTGGCCTTGTCGGAACAGCCGGTGTAGGCCTCGACCTGCTGCTGGGTCTTGGCAGCGGTCAGCAGGCCCAGGGCCTTCGAGTAGCTGACGGTGCCGGCAAAACCTTCGGCCTTGGCCAGGTCCAGTTCGTGCCAGGCGGCGTTCAGTTCGTTGGCGCAGCTGTCGCGGTTGACGGTCTTGCCCGAGCAGCCGGCGACGGCCAGCAGCAGAGCGATGATCAGGGGAATGCGCGGCATGACGAAACTCCTGGAGGTGTTCGGGGGTGAATCCAGCTTAGAACGCGGCGCAGAGGCCTGCCGGACGGCGCCGCAGTATGCCATCGGACGGATGGCATTCAAGCGACTACTACACTGTTTGACCACGGGATATCCCGACAGGAGAAGGATCATGGTGCATCAGGGTAGTTGCCATTGCGGACAGATCGCGTTCGAAGTGGAAGGGGATGTCGGTGAAGTCGTGTCATGCAACTGCTCGATCTGCCGGCGCAAGGGTTCGCTGCTATGGTTCGTGCCGCGCGGCAAGCTGAAGCTGACGACTCCTGAGAGTGCGATGAGCACCTATACGTTCAACACCCACCGCATCGAGCATCGTTTCTGCCCCACCTGCGGTTGTGCTCCGCTGGCCTACGCCAGCGCGCCGGACGGCACGCCGATGGCGGCGATCAACGTGCGCTGCCTGCCCGGCGTTGAGCTGTCAGGGCTGACGGTGAAGGAGTATGACGGCAAGAGCCGCTGATTCCGCTGCGGCGTTGAAGCGATCACGGACAGAGCCCGCACCTGCAAAAGCCGGATGCAGCCAGGTGCCAATAGCGCGGAGCGCTTTGTTTGTAGGAGCGAGCTTGCTCGCGAACCGCCCAGGCACGGGATTGGCTGGGAAATCTGTTCGCGAGCAAGCTCGCTCCTACAAAAGAGCTAACGCTCCGCGCGGAACCTCAGATACTCCACGACCTCGTCCTGCGTCCCACGGAACTCCACGCGCTCGCCCTTGCTCTCGCGCTGGAAGGCATACATCGGGTCGTAGTACTCGCCCAGCAGCCCCTCGATCCAACCCCGGTGCAGGTCCACCGCGCCGCTGTGCTTCTGCTCTTCCAGGGCCGCATCCATGATCGCCGCCAGGCGCTGGTAACGCTCGCCGCCCAGGCGCTTGACGATGCCCGACAGGCTCTTGCGCAGGTACGCCGCGAAGGAGTCGAAACCACCCTCCTCGCCCACCACCTGCACATGGTCGGCACACAGGTCCACCACGTAGTCCTTGAGGATGCGCTCCACGCGCTGCTCGAAGCTGTCCTCCAGCCACACCAGCGGGTAGTGCTGCATGCCCTGGTACAGCTCCAGCGGCACCGAGCAGCTGCCGACAATGCGCCCCTCGTCCTCCAGCACGAACTGCTCCATGCCGGCATGACGCTTTTTCAGGATGTCGATGGCCAGGCGGTTCTCGAAATCGATCTGCGCCGGCTGCGGCGTGGCGCGACGGCCAAAAGCGGAGCCGCGATGGTTGGCGTGGCCTTCCAGGTCCAGGCTGTTGGCCAGCTGGGCGATGACCTCGGTCTTGCCGGTGCCGGTCAGGCCGCCCACCAGCACGAACTGGCATTCCTCGACGGCGGCGCGGGTGGTGTCGAAGAGGAAGCCACGCATCGCCTTGTAGCCGCCAACCACGCGCGGATACTCGATGCCCGCCTCGCTCTTGAGCCATTGCTGGGTGATCTGCGAACGCAGACCGCCACGGAAGCAGTACAGGTAGCCCTCGGGATTGGCCGCGGCGAAGTTCGCCCAGGCCTCGATGCGCTCGGCCTTGAGCTGCCCGCAGACCAGTTCGTGGCCCAGGGCGATGGCCGCCTGCTGGCCGTGCTGCTTGTAACTGGTGCCAACCTTCTGCCGCTCGATGTCGTTCATCAGCGGCAGATTCACCACGTTTGGGAACGCGCCCTTGCCGAACTCGACCGGGGCGCGCACGTCCATCATCTTCACATCACCGAGGAACAGCTCGCGGTAGTGGCGGGTGTTGTCGCGCATCACTCCACCTCGACCGCGTGGCTCTGTCGGCCAACCAGTTCGCCGATGGGCGCCAGGTCCATGCCCAGCTCCTTGGCCGTGGCGAGGAACTGCGCCTCGCCCGCGGGCTCAACCGCCACCAGCAGGCCACCGCTGGTCTGCGGGTCGCACAGCAACAGCTTGTGCAGCTCCGGCAATGGCGCGATGCGCTCGCCGTAGCTGTCGAAATTGCGCAAGGTGCCGCCGGGCACGCAGCCGGCTTCCAGGTAGTACTCGACGCTGGCCAGGCGCGGCACGGCGTCGTAGCGAACGCGGGCAGTCAGGCCGCTACCGTCAGCCATTTCCACCAGGTGGCCGAGCAGGCCGAAGCCGGTGACGTCGGTCATCGCCTTCACGCCGTCGAGCTTGCCGAAGCGCGCGCCGGGCTTGTTCAGGGTGCACATCCAGTCACGGGCGACGCCCACGTCCTCGGCACGCAGCTTGGCCTTCTTCTCGGCGGTGGTGAGAATGCCGATGCCCAGCGGCTTGGTCAGGTACAACTTGCAGCCGGCGGTGGCGGTGTCGTTGCGCTTCATGAAGCGCTTCTCCACCAGACCGGTGACGGCCAGACCGAAGATCGGCTCGGGCGCGTCGATGGAGTGCCCGCCGGCCAGCGGGATGCCAGCTTCGTCGCAGACCTTGCGGCCGCCGGCGATCACTTCGCGGGCGATTTCCGGCGCCAGCACATTCACCGGCCAACCCAGGATGGCGATGGCCATCAACGGGTCGCCGCCCATGGCGTAGATGTCACTGATGGCGTTGGTGGCGGCGATACGGCCGAAGTCGAAAGGATCGTCGACGATCGGCATGAAGAAGTCGGTGGTAGATACCACGCCGCGCTCGGCGTCGATTTCGTAGACAGCCGCGTCATCGCGCGAGGCGTTGCCGACCCACAGCTTCGGGTCGAGGTTCTGCGCGCCGCTGCCGGCGAGGATCACCTCCAGCACCTTGGGGGAAATCTTGCAGCCGCAACCGGCACCATGGCTGTACTGGGTCAGGCGGATCGGTTCGCTCATCGGGAGGCTCCGGCAGGGAAATCAAACGCCGATTCTAGCAAAGCCCGGCTTGGCGAGGCCGTCACCCCCGGCGTATCGTCGGGCAGTTCGTAACGCGGAGTTGCCCTATGTCAAAACAGATTGCGCTGGTGCTTGGCTCCGGCGGAGCCCGAGGTTATGCGCACATTGGCGTAATCGAGGAAATCGAACGGCGCGGCTATGAGGTGGTGTGCATCGCCGGCTGCTCCATGGGCGCGGTGATCGGCGGCATCTACGCCGCCGGCAAGCTGGGCGAGTACCGCGACTGGGTGGAAAGCCTGGACTACCTCGACGTGCTGCGCCTGCTGGACGTTAGCTTCCGCCTGGGCGCCATCCGCGGCGAGCGGGTGTTCGGCAAGATTCACGAACTGCTTGGCGAGATCAACATCGAGGACTTGCCGATTCCCTACACAGCGGTCGCCACCGACCTGACCAACCAGCAGGAAATCTGGTTCCAGGAAGGCTGCCTGCACCAGGCGATGCGCGCCTCGGCGGCGATCCCCAGCCTGTTCACCCCGGTGATGCAGGGCACCCGCATGCTGGTGGATGGCGGTTTGCTCAACCCGCTGCCCATCGTCCCGGTGGTCTCGACGCATGCCGACCTGATCGTCGCGGTCAACCTCAACGCCACCAACCAGCGCCAGTACTCGCTGCCGGTGATCGAGCGGCCCGCTGCGCTCAAGGGGCGCTTCGATTCGGTGATTTCGGGGCTGTCGAACAAGCTGAGCTTCTTCCGCCGAGGCGAAGTCGAGCCGCCACCCGAACTGATCGCCGACGCCCTGCTCCACCCGGTGCCGGCCGCCTCGGAAGAGCCCGCAGAACCGGAGATGCAGCAACCCGCCGCCGCCCCGCAGGCCAAAGGGTCACCGCGCTCGGCCACCGGCAGCCACGTGATCGACAGCAGCAGCCCGGCCTCCTTGCTGGAACTGGTCAACCAGAGCTTCGAGGTGATGCAGACGTCGCTGGCGCAGTACAAGATCGCCGGCTACCCACCGGACATCCTGATCAACGTGCCCAAGCGCGTTTGCCGCTTCTTCGAGTTCTACAAGGCCCCGGAACTCATCGCCCTCGGCCGGCAGATCGCCAGCGATACGCTGGATCGGTATGAGGCGGAGAATCCCTACTGACCAGTTGATCCGGTGCCGTGCGGGTTCGCGAGCAAGCTCGCTCCTACAGAAACCCAACCCGCGCGGCTCTGGCTCTGGCTTTTGAAGATTTCCAGAGAAATACCCGCGCACGCCGAACGCCCCGTTCAGGAGGCCTCGTTGAAGCGGAGTTTCAGGGGTTGAGCGGCATGGATGCCGCGAGAGCTGCGATGGGCCAGGGACGGCCCTTCGCAGCGTGCCCCTGAAACTTCGATTCAACGAGGGAATTTTTCGCCCCAAGCGAAAAACCGGATGATTGGGGCAAGACCTTTGCCTCCTTTGGGTCGTTTGCCAAAGGAGGTCGCCCGAGGGGGCGAAACAGGAAGCCAATGCGCGCTCCGGAGCGGCGCGGGAAACAAAGGCGCGAGGCACACACATCGCGGACGGAGTCCGCTCCTACGCGGGAACGTACGTCGCGCGATCAGGCCTCGCGCAAGCGATAACCGACACCAGCCTCGGTGACGATGAATCGCGGCGTCGCCGGATCATCGGCGAGCTTCTGCCGCAGATGGCCAACCACTACGCGCAGGTAGTGGGTGTCCTCGGTATGCGTCGGCCCCCAGATGTCCTTGAGTAGTTGCTGCTGGGTGACCACCCGGCCAACGTGGCGCGCCAGGGTCGACAGTACGGCGTACTCCTTGCGGGTCAGCGAGACTTCCTCGCCATCGAGCAGTACACGACGATAGGAGAAATCCACACTCAGCGGCCCCACCGCAACCACTGCTTCCTGCGTCTCGCCGCTCGCGCCCTGGCGCAACAGCACGCGGATGCGCGCGAGAAACTCCTGGATGCCGAAGGGTTTGGTCACGTAGTCGTTGGCGCCGCTGTCCAGCGCCAGCACCTTCTCGCTTTCGCTGGCGCGCACCGAGAGCACCAGCACCGGCACCTGCGACCACTCGCGCAGCTCACGCAGCACATCCTGGCCGTCCTTGTCCGGCAGGCCGAGATCGAGCACCACCAGGTCCGGGCGGCCCAGCGCTGCCTGGGCCAGGCCCTCTTCGCCGGTGCCGGCTTCGAGCACCTTGTAGCCGCCGGCACTCAGGCTGATGCGGAGGAACTTGCGGATCTGCGGTTCGTCGTCGACGACCAGGATGGTGGCGGCGCTGGCGTTCATCGGCAGTCCGGGATGGCTGGGGGCGTCCAGCTTGAGCCTTTCAGACAGCAGCATCAAGCTGCTCCAGGTCCGGCTGTTGTTGCAGCGGCAGGTGCAACACGAGGGTGGTGCCGCGCCCGTCGATGCCATCCTCGACGGTGATCCGCCCACCATGGGCACCAACCATGCCCTGGCAGATCGCCAGGCCCAGCCCGGTGCCCTGCCCGCCACGGTCGCCTCGCGCGGCGGTGTAGAACATGTCGAAGATCTTCTCGCGCTCGGCCGGCGGAATGCCCGGCCCTTCGTCGCTGACCAGGAAACGCAACTCCTCCTCGCCCTGCTCCACCGCCACCCGCAGGCGGCCTTGCGGCGGAGAGAAGCGCGCGGCGTTTTCCAGCACGTTGACCAGCGCCTGCTCGATCAGCGCGGCATGCACATAGAGCAGCGGCAGCTCCGGCGGCACGCGGGTTTCCACGCGATAGGGGGCGACCACGGCGCGCAGGCGGTTGAGCGCACTGCCGACGATGTCGCCGGGCGACACCCAGTCGCGCGACAGCTTCAGGCCACCGTGGCCGAGGCGGGTCATGTCCAGCAGGTTCTGGATGTAGCGGTCCAGGCGCTCGGCCTCGTCACGGGTGCTTTCCAGCAGCTCGCGGCGATCCGGCGGTGGGATCGCATCGCCCAGCGCCAGCAGGCTATCGATGGCGCCACGCATGGAGGTGAGCGGCGTACGCAGGTCGTGGCTGACCGAGGCCAGCAGCGCGCTGCGCAGTTGTTCGGTTTCGCCGTGCAGACGCGCGGCTTCGAGGTCCTCAGCCAACCGCGCGCGGGCCAATGCTTGCGCCAACGGTTGACCAAGAGCAGCCAGCAGACGACGGCGCGCCCCAGGCAAAGCTTGCGAATCGCGCGGGCTGACGCCCAGCAGTGCCAGCGGGCCGTCCTCGCCGGACAGCGGCCACCACCACCAGCGTCCACCCGGCAACGTGCCAGTGCCCAGTCCCGCGGGCTGGTCGTGCTGCCAGGCCCAGTCGGCGGCGGCGCGTTCCTGGTCTTCCAGCGTGCGGTTGAGGCCACCCTCCAGTTTCCACTCGCCGTTGACCCGGCCGAGCAGGCAGATATCCAGCCCCTCCCAGCCGCCCAGTTGTTGCACTGCGGCCGCCATCACCGCCTGGCGGTCAGTGGCGGCGGTCAGCTTGCGCGACAGCTCGAGCATCTGGCTGGTCTCTTCCTGCGTCTCGCGCAGCGCTTGCAGTTGCCGGCGCTGGCGAGCCGCGAGGTTGCCAGTGAGGCCGGCCATGAGCAGGAAGAACAGCAGGGTCAGGACGTCTTCTTCGCGCTGGATGGAAAAGGAGAAATGCGGCGGTATGAACAGGAAGTCGTAGGCCAGGAACGACAGCACCGCACAGGCCAGCGACGGACCCAGGCTGCTGCGCACCGCCACCAGCAGCACCGCGGCGAGAAAGACCAGGGAGATGTTCGGCAGCTCCAGCACGCTGGCCACGCCCCAAGCCAGTGCGCTGGCGCAGGCAGCGGCCAGCGCAGCGAGCAGGTAATTGCCCCAGGGCCAGGGCGCTTGCGCGCGAACCTTGGGCGGAGTGAGATCGGCCTCGCTGTCGAGCACGCTGATTTCCAGCCCGTCGCCCAGGCGCAGCAGGCGCGCGGCGAGCCCGCCGCCGAACAGCTGGCGGTACCAGCGTTGTCGTGAGCGGCCGACCAGCAACAGCGTGGCGCGACGTTCCTTGGCGTGTTCGACCAGGGTTCGTGCGACTTCGCCACCGCGCAGTTCGACAACATCGCCGCCCAGGCGCTCCGCCAGTTGCTGGGCACTCTGCAGTTGCATGCGCGACTCTTCGCTGCGCGCCTCGCCGGTATCCACATGCACCAGCGACCAGGGCAGGTGCCGGCGCTCGGCTACGCGGCAAGCGTGGCGCACCAGGCGCTCGGCGTTGTGTTCGCCGTCCACGCCGACCAGCAAGCGCCCGCGCACGGCGGGCGCCTCGCCGCCCTGCTGGCGGTAGCGATGGGCAAGGTCGGCATCGACCCGCGCGGCGGCAGTCTGCATGGCCAGCTCGCGCAGCGCGGTGAGATTGGTCTGGCTGAAAAAGGCGTCGATGGCGGCGCGGGCCTGCTCGGGCACGTAGACCTTGCCCTCGCGCAGGCGCTCCAGCAGCTCGCGCGGCGGCAGGTCGATGAGCAGCAGTTCGTAGGCTTCCTGCAGCACCCAGTCGGGCACGGTTTCGCGAACCTGCACGCCGGTGATATCGCGGACGTGATCGTTAAGGCTTTCCAGGTGCTGGACGTTGACCGTGGTGTAGACGTCGATGCCGGCGGAGAGCAGTTCCTGAATGTCCTGCCAGCGCTTGGCGTGGCGGCTGCCGGGGGCGTTGCTGTGGGCCAGCTCGTCCACCAGCGCCAGCGTCGGCGGCTCGCTGAGCAGTCCATCGAGGTCCATTTCCTCCAGGATGATGCCACGGTAGACGGAGCGCTTGAGCGCCTGTTGCGGCAGGCCGGCGAGCAATGCCTCGGTCTCGGCACGACCGTGGGTTTCCACGACACCGACGCGCAGCTTCACGCCCTGGCGCAGCTGACTCTGGGCGGCCAGCAGCATGGCGTAGGTCTTGCCGACGCCCGGCGCGGCGCCGAGGAATACCTTGAGGCGGCCACGGCCCATGGGAGGCAGGTCGGCCAGCAGGGCGTCGGCGCGGTTGGGGTCGGTCATGTCGCTATCCTCGGGGCGCTTTCGGCGCTCGCTTGATGTTTTGCCAGGGAGAGCCTCCCCTCTCCCCAGCCCTCTCCCAGAGGGGAGAGGGAGCGGTCCGCTACAGGTTGGTGACCTTGTGCATCGACCTGGACGGCTCTGGCGCTGGAGTCTAGCGAGGCAGGCTGGCCAGGGCCATGTTCAGCGCCAGCACGTTGACCACGGCGGGGCCGATCAGCGGGCGCTCGGTGTTCGCCTCCACCAGCTTCTCCAGGCTCGCGGCCGGTACGCCGCGCTCCAGGGCGATGCGTGGCACCTGGTACAGCGCGGCAGCGGGCGGCAGCTGCGGGTCGAGGCCGCTGCCGGAGGTAGTGACCAGCGCCAGCGGCACCGGCTGCGCACCGATCTGCTGGGCAGCGGCGTCCTTGGCGATGCGTTCGGCCAGCGCCGGGTTGCCGGGCGCGAGGTTGCTGGCGCTGCTGGAGACGGTGGCGAAGTCGCCGGCGGAGGGGCGCGAATGGAACCACTGGGCGCCGTCGAACTTCTGCGCGATCAGGGCCGAGCCGCGTACGTTGCCCTGGTCATCACGCACCAGGCTGCCGTTGGCCTGATCGTGGAACGCGACCTGGGCGATGCCGGTGACGGCCAGTGGGTAAGCGACGCCGGTGACGGCACTGAGCAGTACCAGCGAGGCGATGGCGGGGCGGAGTTGGTTGAGCATTTTTCGTGTTCCTCTGTTGGGTCGGGGGCGGGGCTGGCGGGGGGCGCCCCCCCCCCCCCCCCCCCGCGGGCGGGGGGGGGGGGTGGGGGCCCTCACCCACAGAAGCACAACAAAGCCC
>NZ_JBLUQA010000004.1:0-580174 GCF_048068295.1 Pseudomonas sp. NY15435 | reverse complement strand
GCCGTCGAAGACTACGACGTTGATAGGTCGGGTGTGTAAGCGCTGTGAGGCGTTGAGCTAACCGATACTAATTGCCCGTGAGGCTTGACCATATAACACCCAAACAATTTGTGTGTTGTACGGTGAAGACGTAACGAACCGAAAGTTCGTGTGAACCGCAAATACCTGTCACATACCCGAATCTGGATGAGCGTGTGCATCTGCCACGAGCGTCCATAAAGAATTGCTTGACGACCATAGAGCGTTGGAACCACCTGATCCCATCCCGAACTCAGTAGTGAAACGACGCATCGCCGATGGTAGTGTGGAGTTTCTCCATGTGAGAGTAGGTCATCGTCAAGCTCCTATCCCAAGACCCCTGGTCAGCATCGCTGGCCGGGGGTTTTGCTTTTGCGCGCGGGAAAACTGAGCCAATTGCTGCGTAGGCAATTCAGGCATGCCTCTATATGATGCGTGCCTGACTGTTGCGGGGGTGATATGCAGACCTTGCTGAAATTGCTGAGCGATGGCCGCTTTCATTCTGGAGAGGAGCTGGGTGCTCTGCTCGGAGTAAGTCGCAGCGCCGTCTGGAAACGTCTTGAAGGGTTCGAGCGTGACTACGGAGTGGTCGTGCAGCGCGTGCGCGGCCGTGGTTATCGCCTTGAAGAGCCGTTCAGTATTGTTGCGCCCAGGTCTGATTCCGGTCCATGGCCGCTCGATGTCCTGTTTTCCATCGACTCCACCAATGCCGAGGTGCTGCGGCGCCTCTCCGCCGGAGCCGCGGCGCCCTTCGCTATCCTGGGGGAGCGGCAGACTGCCGGGCGGGGCAGGCGAGGGCGCCAGTGGGAGAGTCCTTTCGGCGCCAACCTCTATTACACCCTGGGTATCGCCGTCCGCGGAGGTGCTCAGGAGCTGGAGGGCTTGAGCCTTGTCGTTGGTCTTGCGGTCGCCAGGGCCATCCAGGCGCTGGGTGTGCAGAGTGTCGGTCTCAAGTGGCCCAACGATGTACTGGTTGGCGGCAAGAAGATTGCTGGCATCCTGCTGGAGCTCACGGGTGATCCCGCCGATATCTGCAGTGTCGCCATTGGCGTCGGAATCAATGTGAACATGCGTAAGGCGGAGGCCATTGACCAGCCCTGGACCTCAATGCGCGAGTCGCTGGGGCGACTGGTTAACCGGAATGAGTTGCTGCAGGCGCTGGAGTCGCAGCTTGCACATGTTCTTTCCCGCCACCGTGAGCGCGGATTTGCCGCCAGCCGCGAAGAGTGGGAATCCCTTCATCTATGGCAGGGGCGGCAGGTCACGTTGTCCACTGCCGCCAATAATATCGTTGGGCTTGCGCTTGGTATCGATGAGAGGGGCGCGCTGCGCCTGCTGGTCGATGGTAAGGAGCAGAGCTACAGCGGAGGCGAGCTGAGTCTGAGGTTGTCGGATGATTCTTGAGTTGGATTGCGGAAATAGCCTGATCAAGTGGCGAGTGGTCAGAAAACACGACCTGGTGACCGTCGCTGGTGGTGTGGCTGACTCCGACCAGGCCCTGCTCGAACAGTTGAAGGCCAGCGAGGTAGTGGATATTCGCTACTGCCGTATGGTCAGTGTGCGCAGTGAGCAGGAGACGGACGGGCTTCGTATCGGTCTGGAGAGCGCATTTTCCATTACGGTGCAGATTGCTTCGCCCGCAATTGAGCTCAGTGGCGTAGTCAACGGCTATCGGGAGTATCAGCGACTTGGTATGGATCGCTGGCTGGCTCTTGTGGCTGGTCATTGCCTCGCCGGTCGTGGTTGCCTGGTGATTGATCTCGGTACCGCGGTGACTTCGGATCTCGTTGATGCCGCCGGCAAGCACCTGGGGGGGTACATTGCGCCCGGTATGCCGCTGATGCGCAGTCAGCTGCGCACGCACACGCGCCGCATACGATATGACGACGAGGCTGCCCACGAGGCATTGCAGAACCTGCTGCCAGGACAGGAAACGTCCGAGGCTGTGGAGCGTGGTTGTGTGTTGATGTTGCGCGGATTCGTTCGTGAGCAGATTGCGCTGGCCAACAAGCTGCTGGGCGAGGATTGTGCTGTCTATCTGACCGGGGGCGATGCCGAGCTCGTCAAGGATGAGTCCGCTCGCGCCGTCGTGCTTCCGGACCTGGTGTTTCTCGGCCTGGCGCTCGCCTGTCCGATCGAGTGAGTCTGATCGATGCGTTGGTTCTTCCTTTTCCTGCTTGCTCTTAACGTCTTCTATTTCGTCTGGCATCAACAGCAGGCGCCATTGCGTCCCAAGGAGATTACGCCGCTGAGTTTGTTCCACAGCGAGCAGAAGAATATCCGCCTGCTCAGTGAGTCAGCCGAGGCGCCAAAGCGCCGGCAGGCAGAAGAGAGACCAGCGACTGCCCCTGCGTCCGCTTGCGTGTACCTGGGGAGCTTTCCGGCTGAAGATCGTGCTCGGCAATTGGTTCAGCGCTTGCTGAGCCTGGATGTCCAGGCTTCGGTGCAGTCAGTGGATGCCACGGCTGGCGTCGATTACTGGGTGTATCTGCCGCCTCTGGCGTCGCGCCAGGCTTCGCTGTGGCAGCTTCGCGAGCTACAGGCGCGCAAGATCGATAGCTATATCATCACTGAGGGCGACCTGACTGACGGAATATCCCTGGGGATCTTCCAGCGCAAGGATTCCGCTGACAGTGTCGTGGAGCGTCTGAAGTCCGCTGGTTACGATGCTCTGGTGCGCGAGCTGGCTCGTTCGCAGCATGATTATTGGGCGCAGATAACCGCGGAAAGCGGGCGTCTGGTGGACGATGCCCTGGTGCGCCAATTGGCTCCGGATTTCCCTGAACTGCAAAAACAAACAATGCCGTGCAAAAACGTTGCAAGCCCTCAATAGTTTGAATAGAATGGCGCCCGCTTCACAGGGGCGACCTGAAAAGGTCAAGCACTGGAAGCCGTTGTCGAAGAGCTAAGCTCAAGTTTTTTAAAGAAAAACAGTTGACAACGCGGTGGCAGGCTGTAGAATGCCGCCTCACTCGGAGGGGTTCCCGAGCGGCCAAAGGGATCAGACTGTAAATCTGACGTCTCAGACTTCGAAGGTTCGAATCCTTCCCCCTCCACCAGTTTCAAGCGTGAGCTGCAAGCTCCGCGGGTATAGTTCAGTGGTAGAACCTCAGCCTTCCAAGCTGATGATGCGGGTTCGATTCCCGCTACCCGCTCCAAGTTTGTTGCTTATGTCTTGCTCATGTAGCTCAGCTGGTAGAGCACACCCTTGGTAAGGGTGAGGTCAGCGGTTCAAATCCGCTCATGAGCTCCATCTCGCAAAGGCAGATATGAAAATATCTGCCTTTGTTTTAATGGTGACGTGACTTTCTCAAATCCTTACGGGAGGCGGTCAAGATGGCTAAAGAAAAGTTTGAGCGTAACAAGCCGCACGTAAACGTCGGCACCATCGGTCACGTTGACCACGGCAAAACCACTCTGACCGCTGCTCTGACCAAGGTCTGCTCCGAGACCTGGGGTGGCTCCGCTCGCGCTTTCGACCAGATCGACAACGCGCCGGAAGAGAAGGCTCGTGGTATCACCATCAACACCTCTCACGTTGAATACGACTCGCCGGTACGTCACTACGCTCACGTAGACTGCCCGGGCCACGCCGACTACGTGAAGAACATGATCACCGGTGCTGCCCAGATGGACGGCGCGATCCTGGTTTGCTCGGCTGCTGACGGCCCCATGCCGCAGACCCGCGAGCACATCCTGCTGTCCCGCCAGGTAGGCGTTCCTTACATCGTCGTGTTCCTGAACAAGGCCGACATGGTTGACGACGCCGAGTTGCTGGAACTGGTCGAAATGGAAGTTCGCGATCTGCTGAACACCTACGACTTCCCGGGCGACGACACTCCGATCGTGATCGGTTCCGCTCTGATGGCCCTGAACGGCCAGGACGACAACGAGATGGGCGTTTCCGCCGTGCGCAAGCTGGTAGAAACCCTGGACTCGTACATCCCCGAGCCCGAGCGCGCCATCGACAAGCCGTTCCTGATGCCGATCGAGGACGTATTCTCGATCTCTGGTCGTGGCACCGTGGTAACTGGCCGTGTTGAGCGTGGCATCGTCAAGATCCAGGAAGAAGTGGAAATCGTCGGTATCAAGGCGACCACCAAAACTACCTGCACCGGCGTTGAAATGTTCCGCAAGCTGCTCGACGAAGGTCGTGCTGGTGAGAACGTTGGCGTCCTGCTGCGTGGCACCAAGCGTGAAGACGTAGAGCGTGGCCAGGTTCTGGCCAAGCCGGGCACCATCAAGCCGCACACCAAGTTCGAGTGCGAAGTGTACGTGCTGTCCAAAGAAGAAGGTGGTCGTCACACCCCGTTCTTCAAAGGCTACCGTCCGCAGTTCTACTTCCGTACCACCGACGTAACCGGCAACTGCGAACTGCCGGAAGGCGTTGAAATGGTAATGCCGGGCGACAACGTGAAAATGGTTGTTACCCTGATCGCTCCGATCGCCATGGAAGATGGTCTGCGCTTCGCGATTCGCGAAGGCGGCCGTACCGTTGGCGCCGGCGTGGTTGCCAAGATCATCGAATAATCGATTGATCTTTCCCTCTCGGGCCGGCATAATGGTCGGCCTGACTTTGTTCTAGGCCAGTAGCTCAATTGGCAGAGCGGCGGTCTCCAAAACCGCAGGTTGGGGGTTCGATTCCCTCCTGGCCTGCCAGATTTTTCAAGATCTGGCACTTCTTTAAACGGGATTCCTAGCAGATGAATGCGAAGGTAGAAGCCAAAGAGTCGCGTCTTGATCTCTTGAAGTGGCTTGTGGTTGCAGTGCTGGTGGTGGTGGCTGTGGTTGCCAACCAGTATTACTCCGCGCAACCGATCTTCTATCGCGTTCTCGGTATCCTCGTGATGGCGGCTGTCGCGGGTTTCGTCTCGCTGCAGACCGTCAAGGGGCGTGCATTCTTTACTCTTGCTAAGGAAGCGCGCGCCGAGATTCGCAAGGTTGTATGGCCGTCTCGTCAAGAGACAACTCAGACCACGCTGATCGTAGTGGCAGTAGTGCTTGTAATGGCGCTGGTGCTCTGGGGGCTCGACTCCCTGCTAGGTTGGCTGGTTTCCATGATCGTAGGTTAAGGGTGTTCCGTGGCTAAGCGTTGGTACGTTGTGCATGCCTACTCGGGTTACGAGAAGCATGTCATGCGCTCGCTGATCGAGCGGGTCAAACTGGCCGGCATGGAAGATGGGTTTGGTGAGATTCTCGTCCCCACCGAAGAAGTTGTGGAGATGCGGAACGGCCAGAAGCGCAAGAGTGAGCGCAAATTCTTCCCGGGTTATGTCCTGGTGCAGATGGAAATGAACGAGGGTACTTGGCACCTGGTCAAGGACACTCCTCGCGTCATGGGCTTCATTGGTGGTACTGCCGATAAGCCGGCACCGATCACCGACAAGGAAGCTGATGCCATTCTGCGTCGTGTTGCCGATAGCGGCGACAAGCCGAAGCCGAAGACTCTGTTTGAGCCGGGTGAGACCGTTCGTGTCATCGATGGTCCGTTCGCTGATTTCAACGGTGTCGTCGAAGAAGTTAACTACGAAAAGAGCCGCATCCAGGTCGCTGTGCTCATTTTCGGTCGCTCTACTCCGGTAGAGCTGGAGTTCAGCCAGGTAGAGAAAGTTTAACTGGCACACTGAATCCCACACCCCGCAGCCCTAGGCTGCGGGGTTTTGTCGTCCTTGGGATAAAACGCGAAAGCAACCGGGGAGCCCGACAGGGCGCTTGACCCGCATTTGGAGTAGCAAATGGCTAAGAAAATCACGGCTTACATCAAGCTGCAAGTTAAGGCCGGCCAGGCCAACCCGTCGCCGCCCGTTGGCCCGGCTCTGGGTCAGCACGGCGTGAACATCATGGAATTCTGCAAGGCGTTCAACGCCAAGACCCAAGGCCAAGAGCCGGGTCTGCCGACTCCTGTGATCATCACCGTTTACAGCGACCGTAGCTTCACCTTCGAAACCAAGAGCACCCCCGCTGCCGTCCTGCTGAAAAAAGCAGCTGGCATCACCAGCGGTTCCGCTCGTCCGAACTCTCAGAAAGTCGGCACCGTTACCCGTGCTCAGCTGGAAGAGATCGCCAAGGCCAAGCAGGCTGACCTCACCGCTGCTGACCTGGACGCTGCCGTACGCACCATTGCTGGCTCCGCGCGCAGCATGGGCCTGAACGTGGAGGGTGTGTAATGGCTAAGCTGACCAAGCGTCAAAAGGCTATCGCCGAGAAAATCGAAGCGGGCAAGCAATACGGCTTCGAAGATGCCGCCAAGCTGCTGGCCGAGCTGTCGACCATCAAGTTCAAGGAGTCCGTGGACATCGCCATCAATCTGGGCGTAGATCCGCGTAAATCCGACCAGGTCGTACGTGGCGCCACCGTTCTGCCGAACGGTACCGGCAAATCCGTACGCGTTGCCGTCTTCACCCAGGGTCCTGGTGTTGAAGCTGCCCTGGCTGCTGGTGCAGACAAGGTTGGCATGGACGAGCTGGCTGCCGAAATGAAGGCCGGTGACCTGAACTATGACGTCGTCATCGCTTCCCCGGACGCCATGCGTGTTGTTGGCCAGCTGGGCCAGGTACTGGGCCCGCGCGGTCTGATGCCGAACCCGAAAGTCGGCACCGTGACTCCGGATGTCGCTACCGCCGTCAAGAACGCCAAAGCCGGTCAGGTGCGTTTCCGTACCGACAAGAACGGCATCATCCACGCTTCCGTTGGCAAGATCGACTTCGAGCCGGTCAAGCTGAAGCAGAACGTGGAAGCGCTGCTGAGCGATCTGAAGCGTCTGAAGCCGTCCTCCTCGAAGGGCGTGTACGTTCAGCGCGTCACCCTGAGCACCACCATGGGCCCGGGTCTGCAGATCGATCAGGCTTCGCTGGAAGGCTGATGAACTAAGTCGAGCAGTGGGTTCGCCCACTGCTCGCAGGTATTGGGGTCCCTGCCTGGCGGGGGCTATCCAAGACCGTAGGCGGCGCAAGCCTTAAACCTCAAGCCTACGCAGATGGTGCTCCCGATTCGTTTACCGAATCAGACACCAAAACGCCGTCCGGCTCCGGCTGGACGAATCGGTAACATCCAGGAGTAAACCCGTGGCAATTAAACTCGAAGACAAGAAGGCCATCGTCGCTGAAGTCAACGAGGCTGCCAAAGCCGGTCTGTCCGCTGTCGTGGTTGATGCACGCGGCGTGACTGTCGGCGCAATGACCGGACTCCGTAAAGAGGCCCGCGCAGCTGGTGTGTACGTGAAAGTCGTACGTAACACCCTGCTCAAGCGCGCCGTTGAAGGCACTCAGTTTGAAGTGCTCAACGACGTGTTCAAGGGCCCGACCCTGATTGCTTTCTCCAACGAACATCCGGGCGCTGCCGCTCGTATCTTCAAGGAGTTTGCCAAGGGTCAGGACAAGTTCGAGATCAAGGCGGCCGCGTTCGAGGGTCAGTTCCTCGCAGCCAATCAGATCGACGTGCTGGCGACCCTGCCGACCTACAACGAAGCTGTTGCACAGCTGATGAGCGTGATCCAAGGCGCTACCAGCAAGCTGGCTCGTACTCTGGCGGCAATTCGCGATCAGAAAGAAGCAGCTGCAGCCTAAGGCTCGGCATCTCCTTTCAACCTTTTTTGTTTAATTCGATGGCCTTAGGCCGTCACCCAATACAGGAATTAGAGTCATGGCTCTGACCAACGAAGACATCATCTCCGCCGTATCCGAAATGTCCGTCATGCAGATCGTTGAACTGATCAAGGCGATGGAAGAGAAGTTCGGCGTTACCGCTGCTGCCGCTACCGTTGCTGCTGCTGGCCCGGCTGCTGCCGCTGCTGAAGAGCAAACCGAGTTCACCATCGTCCTGGCCGAAGCTGGCGACAAGAAAGTGAACGTGATCAAGGTCGTTCGTGAACTGACCGGTCTGGGCCTGAAAGAAGCCAAGGCTGTCGTTGACGGCGCCCCGGGCGTGGTCAAGGAAGGCGCTTCGAAAGAAGAAGCCGAAGCTGCCAAGAAAGCCCTGGAAGAAGCAGGCGCCAAGGTCGAGCTCAAGTAAGTTCGTACCTTGCGTCGACAGCCCGAGCGTTAAGCGACAGGCTGATGGCTGGTGGCAATTGCCACCGGCCTTTTTCCGTTATGGGTGGGGTGCCGTAGGTGCCCCCCATAACGTGAAAATCCCGCCACGCGTGGCGGCGCAAACCTAGGGTTTGCACGATTTTTGGGCTGCTCCCCTGTGCGGGAGAGGCCAAACAAGCAGGTGACCAAGCTGGGGAACGCTGATGGCTTACTCATACACTGAGAAAAAACGTATCCGCAAGGACTTTAGCAAGTTGCCGGACGTCATGGATGTGCCGTATTTGCTGGCCATCCAGCTGGATTCCTATCGCGAATTCCTGCAGGCGGGTGCAAGCAAGGACCAGGTCCGAGATATCGGCCTGCATGCGGCCTTCAAGTCCGTCTTCCCGATTATCAGCTATTCCGGCAATGCTGCCCTGGAATACGTCGGCTACCGTCTCGGTGAGCCGGCCTTCGATGTCAAGGAATGCGTGCTGCGCGGTGTGACCTTTGCGGTCCCGCTGCGTGTGAAAGTGCGCCTGATCATTTTCGACAAAGAATCGTCGAACAAAGCGATCAAGGACATCAAGGAACAAGAAGTCTACATGGGGGAAATCCCCCTGATGACCGAGAACGGTACCTTCATCATCAACGGTACCGAGCGCGTCATCGTTTCCCAGCTGCACCGCTCCCCGGGTGTGTTCTTCGACCACGACCGTGGCAAGACCCACAGTTCCGGCAAGCTGCTGTACTCCGCTCGCATCATTCCTTACCGCGGCTCCTGGCTCGATTTCGAGTTCGATCCGAAGGACTGCGTGTTCGTTCGTATCGACCGTCGCCGCAAACTGCCGGCTTCCGTCCTGCTGCGCGCGCTGAACTACAGCACCGAGGAAATCCTCAACGCGTTCTATGACACCAACGTCTACGAGATCAAGGGCGAGACCCTGAATCTGGAGCTGGTGCCGTCGCGTCTGCGTGGCGAGATCGCCAGCTTCGATATCAAGGATGCTGCCGGCAAGGTCATCGTTGAAGCGGGCCGCCGTATCACCGCGCGCCACATCAACCAGCTCGAGAAGGCCGGCATCAGCCAGCTGGAAGTGCCGTTCGACTACCTGATTGGCCGTACCGTGGCCAAGGCTGTCGTGCACCCGGCTACCGGCGAGATCATCGCCGAGTGCAACACCGAGCTGACCGTCGATGCCCTGGCGAAGATTGCCAAGGCCCAGGTTGCGCGTCTGGAAACCCTGTACACCAACGACATCGACTGCGGTCCGTTCATCTCCGACACGCTGAAGATCGATTCCACCAGCAACCAACTGGAAGCGCTGGTCGAGATCTATCGCATGATGCGTCCCGGTGAGCCGCCGACCAAGGAAGCTGCCGAGACCCTGTTCGGCAACCTGTTCTTCAGCGCTGAGCGTTACGACCTGTCCGCCGTCGGCCGCATGAAGTTCAACCGTCGTATCGGTCGTACCGAGATCGAAGGCGCTGGCGTCCTGAGCAAGGAAGACATCGTCGAGGTTCTCAAGACCCTGGTTGCCATCCGTAACGGTAAAGGCATCGTCGACGACATCGACCACCTGGGTAACCGTCGCGTCCGTTGCGTCGGCGAGATGGCCGAGAACCAGTTCCGTGTTGGCCTGGTGCGTGTAGAGCGCGCGGTCAAGGAACGTCTGTCGATGGCCGAAAGCGAAGGCCTGATGCCGCAGGACCTGATCAACGCCAAGCCGGTGGCTGCCGCGATCAAGGAGTTCTTCGGTTCCAGCCAGCTGTCGCAGTTCATGGACCAGAACAACCCGCTCTCCGAGATTACCCACAAGCGCCGCGTCTCCGCACTCGGCCCGGGTGGTCTGACCCGTGAGCGCGCGGGCTTCGAGGTTCGTGACGTACACCCGACTCACTACGGTCGCGTGTGCCCGATCGAAACCCCTGAAGGTCCGAACATCGGTCTGATCAACTCCCTGGCTACCTACGCCCGCACCAACAAGTACGGCTTCCTGGAAAGCCCGTACCGCGTGGTGAAGGAAGGTCTGGTCAGCGACGACATCGTCTTCCTGTCCGCGATCGAAGAAGCTGACCATGTCATCGCTCAGGCGTCCGCGACCCTGAACGAAAAAGGCCAACTGATCGACGAACTGGTCGCCGTACGTCACCTGAACGAGTTCACCGTGAAGGCGCCGGAAGACGTCACCCTCATGGACGTTTCGCCGAAGCAGGTCGTTTCCGTCGCTGCCTCGCTGATTCCGTTCCTCGAGCACGACGACGCCAACCGTGCACTCATGGGTTCGAACATGCAGCGTCAGGCTGTACCGACCCTGCGCGCCGACAAGCCGCTGGTAGGTACCGGCATGGAGCGCAACGTCGCCCGTGACTCCGGCGTCTGCGTGGTTGCCCGTCGCGGCGGCGTGATCGACTCGGTCGATGCCAGCCGTATCGTGGTTCGCGTGAACGACGACGAAGTCGAGACTGGCGAAGCCGGTGTCGACATCTACAACCTGACCAAATACACCCGTTCCAACCAGAACACCTGCATCAACCAGCGTCCGCTGGTGCAGAAGGGTGATCAGGTTTCGCGCAGCGACATCCTGGCCGACGGCCCGTCCACCGACATGGGTGAACTGGCTCTGGGTCAGAACATGCGCGTAGCGTTCATGCCCTGGAACGGCTTCAACTTCGAAGACTCCATCTGCCTGTCCGAGCGCGTGGTCCAGGAAGATCGTTTCACCACGATCCACATCCAGGAACTGACCTGCGTTGCCCGTGACACCAAGCTCGGCCCAGAAGAAATCACCGCGGACATCCCGAACGTGGGTGAGGCTGCGCTGAACAAGCTGGACGAAGCGGGCATCGTCTACGTCGGCGCCGAAGTACAGGCCGGCGACATCCTGGTCGGCAAGGTCACCCCGAAAGGCGAGACCCAGCTGACTCCGGAAGAGAAGCTGCTGCGCGCGATCTTCGGTGAGAAGGCGTCCGACGTGAAGGACACCTCCCTGCGTGTGCCGACCGGCACCAAGGGCACCGTCATCGACGTACAGGTCTTCACCCGTGATGGCGTAGAGCGCGACAGCCGTGCCCTGTCCATCGAGAAGATGCAGCTGGACGAGATCCGCAAGGATCTGAACGAAGAGTTCCGCATCGTCGAAGGCGCAACCTTCGAGCGTCTGCGTTCCGCTCTGGTCGGTGCCAAGGCCGACGGCGGTCCTGCCCTGAAGAAAGGCGCAGAGATCACCGATGAGTACCTGGACGGCCTCGAGCGCGGCCAGTGGTTCAAGCTGCGCATGGCGGAAGATGCTCTGAACGAGCAGCTGGAGAAGGCCCAGGCCTACATCAGCGACCGCCGTCAGATGCTGGACGACAAGTTCGAAGACAAGAAGCGCAAGCTGCAGCAGGGCGACGACCTGGCTCCGGGCGTACTGAAGATCGTCAAGGTCTACCTCGCTATCAAGCGCCGCATCCAGCCGGGCGACAAGATGGCAGGCCGCCACGGTAACAAGGGTGTGGTCTCGGTGATCATGCCGGTCGAAGACATGCCGCATGACGTGCATGGCACTCCGGTCGACATCGTTCTGAACCCGCTGGGCGTACCGTCGCGTATGAACGTCGGCCAGATTCTCGAAACCCACCTGGGCCTCGCGGCCAAGGGTCTGGGCGAGAAGATCAACCGCATGCTCGAAGAGCAGCGCAAGATCGCCGAGCTGCGTGTGTTCCTGAACGAGATCTACAACGAAATCGGCGGCCGCCAGGAAAGCCTGGACGAGCTGAACGATAACGAGATCCTCGCTCTGGCCAACAACCTCAAGGGCGGCGTGCCCATGGCGACCCCGGTGTTCGACGGTGCCAAGGAGCGCGAGATCAAGGCCATGCTGAAGCTGGCCGATCTGCCGGAGAGCGGTCAGATGCGTCTGTTCGATGGCCGCACCGGCAACCAGTTCGAGCGTACGACCACTGTTGGTTACATGTACATGCTCAAGCTGAACCACCTGGTCGATGACAAGATGCACGCACGTTCCACCGGCTCCTACAGCCTGGTTACCCAGCAGCCGCTGGGTGGTAAGGCGCAGTTCGGTGGCCAGCGTTTCGGGGAGATGGAGGTCTGGGCGCTGGAAGCCTACGGTGCCGCCTACACCCTGCAGGAAATGCTGACCGTGAAGTCGGACGACGTGAACGGCCGTACCAAGATGTACAAGAACATCGTGGACGGGGATCACCGCATGGAGGCCGGCATGCCCGAGTCCTTCAACGTGTTGATCAAAGAGATCCGCTCGCTCGGCATCGATATCGAACTGGAAACCGAATAACACGTGACGTCAAACGGTGCGGCTGGTCAAGGCCGGTCGCACCGGGTCCGTGAGGAGGAAAGGCCTTGAAAGACTTGCTTAATCTGTTGAAAAACCAGGGTCAGATCGAAGAGTTCGATGCCATCCGTATTGGTCTGGCCTCGCCCGAGATGATCCGTTCCTGGTCCTTCGGTGAAGTCAAGAAGCCGGAGACCATCAACTACCGTACCTTCAAGCCGGAGCGCGATGGCCTGTTCTGCGCCAAGATCTTCGGCCCGGTGAAGGACTACGAGTGCCTGTGCGGTAAGTACAAGCGCCTGAAACACCGCGGTGTGATCTGCGAGAAGTGCGGCGTGGAAGTCGCGCTGGCCAAGGTGCGTCGTGAGCGCATGGGCCACATCGAGCTGGCCTCGCCGGTCGCCCACATCTGGTTCCTGAAGTCCCTGCCGTCCCGTATCGGCCTGCTGCTGGACATGACCCTGCGTGACATCGAGCGCGTGCTCTACTTCGAGAGCTACGTGGTAATCGATCCGGGCATGACCACCCTGGAGAAGGGCCAGCTGCTGAACGACGAGCAGTACTTCGAAGCCCTCGAAGAGTTCGGTGACGACTTCGACGCCCGCATGGGTGCAGAAGCCGTTCGCGAGCTGCTCAACGCTATCGATCTGGAACACGAGATTGGCCGCCTGCGCGAAGAGATTCCGCAGACCAACTCGGAAACCAAGATCAAGAAGCTGTCCAAGCGCCTGAAGCTGATGGAAGCCTTCCAGGGCTCCGGCAACCATCCCGAGTGGATGGTGCTGACCGTCCTGCCGGTGCTGCCGCCGGACCTGCGTCCGCTGGTTCCGCTGGATGGCGGCCGCTTCGCGACCTCGGATCTGAACGATCTGTATCGCCGCGTGATCAACCGTAACAACCGTCTGAAGCGCCTGCTCGACCTGGCAGCTCCGGACATCATCGTGCGTAACGAAAAGCGCATGCTGCAGGAAGCCGTCGATGCCCTGCTGGACAACGGTCGTCGCGGCCGTGCCATCACTGGCTCGAACAAGCGCCCGCTGAAGTCCCTGGCCGACATGATCAAGGGCAAGCAAGGTCGCTTCCGTCAGAACCTGCTCGGCAAGCGCGTGGACTACTCCGGTCGTTCGGTAATTACCGTAGGCCCGACCCTGCGTCTGCACCAGTGCGGTCTGCCGAAGAAAATGGCCCTAGAGCTGTTCAAGCCGTTCATCTTCGGCAAGCTGGAAGGTCGTGGTATGGCCACCACCATCAAGGCCGCCAAGAAGATGGTCGAGCGCGAGCTGCCGGAAGTGTGGGACGTTCTCGCTGAAGTCATCCGCGAACACCCCGTACTGCTGAACCGTGCGCCGACTCTGCACCGTCTGGGCATCCAGGCGTTCGAGCCGGTACTGATCGAAGGTAAAGCCATCCAGCTGCACCCGCTGGTCTGCGCCGCGTACAACGCCGACTTCGACGGTGACCAGATGGCCGTGCACGTTCCGCTGACCCTCGAGGCTCAGCTGGAAGCACGCGCGCTGATGATGTCCACCAACAACATTCTGTCGCCCGCCAACGGCGAGCCGATCATCGTTCCGTCGCAGGACGTGGTAATGGGTCTGTACTACATGACCCGTGAAGCGATCAACGCGAAGGGCGAGGGCATGGCTTTCGCAGACCTGCAGGAAGTTGACCGCGCGTACCGCAGCGGCCAAGTGTCCCTGCACGCCCGCGTAAAAGTGCGCATCAACGAGAAGATCAAGAACGAAGACGGCTCCCTGACCGCCAACACCCGTATCGTCGACTCCACTGTCGGCCGTGCGCTGCTGTTCCAGGTTGTCCCGGCCGGCCTGCCCTTCGACGTGGTCAACCAGTCGATGAAGAAGAAGGCGATCTCCAAGCTGATCAACCACTGCTACCGCGTGGTAGGTCTGAAGGATACCGTCATCTTCGCTGACCAACTGATGTACACCGGCTTCGCCTACTCGACCATCTCTGGTGTGTCGATTGGCGTGAACGACTTCGTCATCCCGGACGAAAAGGCTCGCATCATCGATGCCGCCACCGAGGAAGTGAAGGAGATCGAGAGCCAGTACGCCTCCGGCCTGGTAACCCAGGGCGAGAAGTACAACAAGGTGATCGACCTCTGGTCCAAGGCCAACGACGAAGTGTCCAAGGCGATGATGGCCAACCTCTCGAAAGAGAAGGTGACCGATCGCGAAGGCAAGCAGGTCGACCAGGAGTCCTTCAACTCCATGTACATGATGGCGGACTCCGGTGCGCGGGGTTCCGCGGCCCAGATCCGTCAGCTGGCCGGTATGCGTGGCCTGATGGCCAAGCCGGACGGCTCCATCATTGAGACCCCGATCACCGCGAACTTCCGTGAAGGCCTGAACGTACTCCAGTACTTCATCTCCACTCACGGTGCTCGTAAAGGTCTGGCGGATACCGCACTGAAGACCGCGAACTCTGGTTACCTGACCCGTCGTCTCGTCGACGTGGCCCAGGACCTGGTCGTCACCGAGATCGACTGCGGTACCGAGCATGGCCTGGTCATGTCCCCGCACATCGAAGGCGGCGACGTGGTAGAGCCGCTGGGTGAGCGCGTCCTCGGCCGCGTAATTGCTCGCGACGTGTTCAAGCCGGGCAGCGACGACGTGATCGTCGAAGCCGGTACCCTGATCGACGAGAAGTGGGTCGATTTCCTCGAGCAGATGAGCGTCGACGAAGTCGTTGTACGTTCGCCGATCACCTGCGAAACCCGTCACGGCATCTGCGCCATGTGCTACGGCCGCGATCTGGCCCGTGGTCACCGCGTGAACATCGGTGAGGCTGTCGGCGTTATCGCTGCCCAGTCGATCGGTGAGCCGGGTACCCAGCTGACCATGCGTACCTTCCACATCGGTGGTGCGGCCAGCCGTACTTCTGCCGTGGACAACGTACAGGTCAAGAACGGTGGCACCATCCGCCTGCACAACCTGAAGCACGTAGAGCGTGCCGACGGCGCCCTGGTAGCGGTTTCCCGTTCCGGCGAGCTGGCGGTAGCCGACGACTTCGGTCGTGAGCGCGAGCGCTACAAGCTGCCGTACGGTGCGGTGATTTCCGTGAAGGAAGGTGACAAGGTCGACCCGGGCGCCATCGTAGCCAAGTGGGACCCGCACACCCACCCGATCGTCACCGAGATGGACGGCACCGTGGCCTTCGTGGGCATGGAAGAGGGCATCACCATCAAGCGCCAGACCGACGAACTGACCGGTCTGACCAACATTGAAGTGATGGATCCGAAGGATCGTCCGGCTGCCGGCAAGGACATTCGTCCGGCCGTGAAGCTGATCGACGCCGCTGGCAAGGATCTGCTGCTGCCGGGTACCGACGTACCGGCCCAGTACTTCCTGCCGGCGAACGCCCTGGTCAACCTCAACGATGGCGCGAAAGTGCGTATCGGTGACGTTATCGCGCGTATCCCGCAGGAAACCTCGAAGACCCGCGACATTACCGGTGGTCTGCCGCGCGTTGCCGACCTGTTCGAAGCTCGTCGTCCGAAAGAGCCTTCGATCCTGGCGGAAATCAGCGGCACCATCTCCTTCGGCAAGGAAACCAAGGGCAAGCGCCGCCTGGTCATCACTCCCACCGACGGTAGCGATCCGTACGAGGAGCTGATTCCGAAGTGGCGTCACCTGAACGTGTTCGAAGGTGAACAGGTAAGCCGTGGTGAAGTGATCTCCGACGGCCCGAGCAACCCGCACGACATCCTCCGTCTGCTGGGCGTGAGCTCGCTGGCCAAGTACATCGTCAACGAGATCCAGGACGTTTACCGTCTGCAGGGCGTGAAGATCAACGACAAGCACATCGAGACCATCCTGCGCCAGATGCTGCGCAAGGTCGAAGTGGCCGAGTCGGGCGATTCGTCCTTCATCAAGGGCGACCAGGTCGAACTGGTTCACGTGCTGGAAGAGAACGAAGTACTGGGTACCCAGGACAAGTTCCCGGCCAAGTACGAGCGCGTTCTGCTGGGTATCACCAAGGCCTCGCTGTCCACCGAGTCGTTCATCTCGGCGGCATCCTTCCAGGAGACCACTCGCGTCCTCACCGAGGCAGCGGTCACCGGCAAGCGCGACTTCCTGCGCGGCCTGAAGGAAAACGTGGTCGTGGGTCGTCTGATCCCGGCAGGTACCGGTCTGGCTTACCACAGCGAGCGCAAGCGTCAGCGTGAACTCGGCAAACCGCAGCGTGTGAGCGCGAGCGAGGCCGAAGCAGCATTGGCCGAAGCGCTCAATCTGAGCGGTAACTAAGCCTCAAACGAAGCCCCGGTTGTCTTGACAACCGGGGCTTTGTCTTGACTGGAATCCGTAAGCTCTTTAGTATCTTGTACCCCGAAAATTGGCAGGGCGCTTGCTCTGTTCATTTTCGTTTTTAAGTGTCGTAAGACAATCAGTGGAGCTATAGATGGCAACTATCAACCAGCTGGTGCGCAAGCCGCGCAAGCGCCTGGTCGACAAGAGCGGCGTTCCTGCCCTGCAGAACTGCCCTCAGCGTCGCGGCGTATGCACCCGCGTATACACCACCACCCCGAAGAAGCCGAACTCCGCACTGCGTAAAGTGTGCCGTGTTCGCCTGACCAACGGTTTCGAGGTTTCCTCGTACATCGGCGGTGAAGGTCACAACCTGCAAGAGCACAGCGTAGTGCTGATCCGTGGCGGTCGTGTAAAGGACCTTCCGGGTGTTCGCTACCACACCGTGCGCGGTTCGCTGGACACCTCCGGTGTCAAAGACCGTAAGCAGGGTCGTTCGAAGTACGGCGCGAAGCGTCCGAAGTAATTTTGTTTTCCTATTTGCTGAGTCGATAAGAGTAAGGTCGGGCATCAAGTCCCGGATTACCTGAAGACCGTTTGAGGGCTTATCAATGCCAAGACGTCGTGTAGCGGCCAAACGTGAGATCCTGGCCGATCCGAAATACGGAAGCCAGATTCTGGCGAAGTTCATGAACCACGTGATGGAAAGCGGCAAGAAAGCCGTTGCCGAGCGTATCGTTTACGGTGCTCTGGACAAGGTCAAAGAGCGCGGTAAAGGCGACCCCCTGGAAATCTTCGAAAAAGCACTCGACGCCATCGCTCCGCTGGTCGAAGTGAAGTCCCGCCGTGTCGGCGGTGCTACTTACCAGGTTCCGGTCGAAGTACGTCCGTCCCGTCGTAATGCACTGGCCATGCGCTGGCTGGTGGACTTCGCCCGCAAGCGTGGCGAGAAGTCCATGGCTCTGCGCCTCGCTGGCGAGCTGCTGGATGCCGCTGAAGGCAAAGGCGCTGCTGTCAAGAAGCGCGAAGACGTGCACCGTATGGCTGAGGCCAACAAAGCGTTCTCGCACTACCGCTTCTAATTACGGCAACAACACTTCTGCGAGGGCTTTATGGCTCGTAACACAGCAATCAACCGCTACCGGAACATTGGTATCTGTGCCCACGTTGACGCGGGCAAGACCACCACTACCGAGCGGATCCTGTTCTACACAGGTCTCAGCCACAAGATGGGTGAGGTGCACGACGGCGCTGCTACCACCGACTGGATGGTGCAGGAGCAGGAGCGTGGTATCACCATCACCTCCGCTGCGATCACGACCTTCTGGGAAGGTTCGCGCGGCCAGTACGACAAGTACCGCGTAAACGTCATCGACACCCCCGGCCACGTAGACTTCACCATTGAAGTTGAGCGCTCCCTGCGCGTACTGGACGGCGCTGTCGTTGTGTTCTGCGGCACCTCCGGCGTTGAGCCGCAGTCCGAAACCGTATGGCGTCAAGCCAACAAATACGGTGTTCCGCGTATCGTTTACGTGAACAAGATGGACCGCGCCGGCGCCAACTTCCTGCGCGTCGTCGGCCAGATCAAGAATCGTCTGGGTCACACCCCGGTCCCGGTTCAGCTGGCTATCGGTGCAGAAGATGACTTCCAGGGTCAGGTTGACCTGCTGAAGATGAAGGCCATCTACTGGAACGAAGACGACAAGGGCACCTCCTACCGCGAGGAAGAAATTCCTGCGGATATGGTTGAGCTGGCCACCGAGTGGCGCAACAACATGGTCGAGGCTGCTGCCGAAGCCAACGAAGAGCTGATGAACAAGTACCTGGAAGAGGGTGAGCTGTCGATCGAAGAGATCAAGGCTGGCCTGCGTCTGCGTACTATCGCCTGCGAAATCGTACCGGCTGTCTGCGGCTCGTCGTTCAAGAACAAGGGCGTGCCCCTGGTTCTCGACGCCGTGATCGACTTCCTGCCTGCTCCGACCGAGATCCCTGCAATCCAGGGTATCCACCCGGATCACATTGACGACGGCGACGAAGCTCCGAAGGACGATCGTCCTGCTGACGACAATGCTCCGTTCTCGGCTCTGGCATTCAAGATCGCCACTGACCCGTTCGTAGGTACTCTGACCTTCGTTCGCGTCTACTCGGGCGTTCTGGAGTCTGGTAACTCGGTTATCAACTCCGTGAAAGGCAAGAAAGAGCGCGTTGGTCGTATGGTGCAGATGCACGCCAACCAGCGTGACGAGATCAAAGAAGTACGCGCTGGCGACATCGCTGCTCTGATCGGCATGAAGGACGTCACCACTGGTGACACCCTGTGCGACATCGAGAAGCCGATCATCCTCGAGCGTATGGACTTCCCGGAGCCGGTAATCTCGGTAGCTGTTGAGCCGAAGACCAAGGCTGACCAGGAGAAGATGGGCATCGCCCTCGGCAAGCTGGCTCAGGAAGACCCGTCGTTCCGCGTGAAGACCGACGAAGAAACCGGCCAGACCATCATCTCCGGTATGGGTGAGCTGCACCTGGACATCCTCGTCGACCGCATGAAGCGTGAATTCGGCGTTGAGGCGAACATCGGCAAGCCGCAGGTTTCGTACCGCGAAACCATCTCGAAGGACAACATCGAGATCGAAGGCAAGTTCGTTCGTCAGTCCGGTGGTCGTGGTCAGTTCGGTCACTGCTGGATTCGTTTCTCGACTCCGGATGTGGACGACAAGGGCAACATCACCGAAGGCCTGGTCTTCACCAACGAGGTCGTGGGCGGTGTGGTTCCGAAGGAATACATCCCGGCCATCCAGAAAGGCATCGAAGAGCAGATGAAGAACGGCGTTGTCGCCGGTTATCCGCTGATCGGCCTGAAGGCGACCGTCTTCGATGGTTCCTACCACGACGTCGACTCCAACGAGATGGCGTTCAAGATCGCCGCTTCCATGGCGACCAAGCAGCTGGCCCAGAAGGGCGGCGGCAAGGTTCTGGAGCCGATCATGAAAGTGGAAGTGGTGACTCCTGAGGACTACATGGGTGACGTGATGGGTGACCTGAACCGTCGTCGTGGTCTGATTCAGGGGATGGAAGACTCGGTTTCCGGTAAGGTTATCCGTGCCGAGGTTCCGCTGGGCGAGATGTTCGGTTACGCAACCGACGTGCGTTCCATGTCCCAGGGTCGCGCTAGCTACTCCATGGAATTCTCCAAGTACGCTGAAGCTCCGGCGAACGTCGTCGAAGCTCTGGCTAAAAAACAAGCTTGATTCAGCTCTTTTAGTAGAGGTTACTCTCGTGGCTAAAGAAAAATTTGAACGTAACAAACCGCACGTCAACGTCGGCACCATCGGTCACGTTGACCACGGCAAAACCACTCTGACCGCTGCTCTGACCAAGGTCTGCTCCGAGACCTGGGGTGGCTCCGCTCGCGCTTTCGACCAGATCGACAACGCGCCGGAAGAGAAGGCTCGTGGTATCACCATCAACACCTCTCACGTTGAATACGACTCGCCGGTACGTCACTACGCTCACGTAGACTGCCCGGGCCACGCCGACTACGTGAAGAACATGATCACCGGTGCTGCCCAGATGGACGGCGCGATCCTGGTTTGCTCGGCTGCTGACGGCCCCATGCCGCAGACCCGCGAGCACATCCTGCTGTCCCGCCAGGTAGGCGTTCCTTACATCGTCGTGTTCCTGAACAAGGCCGACATGGTTGACGACGCCGAGTTGCTGGAACTGGTCGAAATGGAAGTTCGCGATCTGCTGAACACCTACGACTTCCCGGGCGACGACACTCCGATCGTGATCGGTTCCGCTCTGATGGCCCTGAACGGCCAGGACGACAACGAGATGGGCGTTTCCGCCGTGCGCAAGCTGGTAGAAACCCTGGACTCGTACATCCCCGAGCCCGAGCGCGCCATCGACAAGCCGTTCCTGATGCCGATCGAGGACGTATTCTCGATCTCTGGTCGTGGCACCGTGGTAACTGGCCGTGTTGAGCGTGGCATCGTCAAGATCCAGGAAGAAGTGGAAATCGTCGGTATCAAGGCGACCACCAAAACTACCTGCACCGGCGTTGAAATGTTCCGCAAGCTGCTCGACGAAGGTCGTGCTGGTGAGAACGTTGGCGTCCTGCTGCGTGGCACCAAGCGTGAAGACGTAGAGCGTGGCCAGGTTCTGGCCAAGCCGGGCACCATCAAGCCGCACACCAAGTTCGAGTGCGAAGTGTACGTGCTGTCCAAAGAAGAAGGTGGTCGTCACACCCCGTTCTTCAAAGGCTACCGTCCGCAGTTCTACTTCCGTACCACCGACGTAACCGGCAACTGCGAACTGCCGGAAGGCGTTGAAATGGTAATGCCGGGTGACAACGTGAAAATGGTTGTCACCCTGATCGCTCCGATCGCCATGGAAGATGGTCTGCGCTTCGCGATTCGCGAAGGCGGCCGTACCGTTGGCGCCGGCGTGGTTGCCAAGATCATCGAGTAATCGCTGATCTGCTCCAGAAAAAGGGACCCTTCGGGGTCCCTTTTTCGTTGAGTTGGTTAAATATTGACACCCTCCAGGCGCATCCGTACAATTGCGCCTCCTTTTAACGGGCGGAGTCCGTCCGTTGGGAATGGCAACTTGGAGTCTGAGGTCAAATGCAAAATCAACAAATCCGTATTCGGTTGAAGGCTTTTGATCACCGCCTGATCGACCAATCTACCCAGGAAATCGTGGAAACCGCGAAACGTACTGGCGCTCAGGTGCGTGGTCCGATTCCTCTGCCGACCCGCAAGGAACGTTACACCGTGCTGATTTCCCCGCACGTCAACAAGGACGCTCGTGACCAGTACGAAATTCGTACCCACAAGCGTGTTCTCGATATCGTTCAGCCGACCGACAAAACCGTCGACGCGCTGATGAAGCTCGACCTTGCTGCTGGCGTCGAAGTACAGATCAGCCTCGGCTAATGCCTTCGGCATTGGTCGTGTAACGCTCTGAAATGGGCGGCCATAGCGGGTGAAAGCCCCGTACACTAAAGAGGTTCTAAAGATGACAATTGGTGTTGTCGGTCGTAAGTGCGGCATGACCCGCATCTTCACCGAAGATGGTGTCTCTATTCCGGTCACGGTCATTGAGGTCGAGCCGAATCGCGTCACCCAGTTCAAAAACGAAGAAAGCGATGGCTATCGCGCTGTGCAGGTAACTGCTGGCGAGCGTCGTGCTTCTCGCGTGACCAAGGCGCAAGCCGGTCACTTTGCCAAGGCGAATGTCGCCGCCGGTCGCGGCGTGTGGGAATTCCGTCTGGGCGAAGAGGAGTTCAAGGCAGGCGATTCCATTTCTGTCGACCTGTTCCAGGCCGGTCAGCTGGTAGACGTTACTGGCGAGTCCAAGGGTAAAGGCTTCGCCGGTACCATCAAGCGCTGGAACTTCCGTGGTCAAGATAACACCCACGGTAACTCCGTTTCCCACCGCGTCCCGGGTTCCATCGGCCAGTGCCAGACTCCTGGTCGAGTGTTCAAGGGCAAAAAAATGTCGGGCCACATGGGTGCTGAGCGTGTAACCGTTCAATCCCTTGAGGTCGTGCGTGTCGATGCAGAGCGCAATCTGCTGCTGGTCAAAGGTGCCGTTCCCGGCGCTACCGGTGGTGATGTGCTGGTGCGTCCGGCAGCCAAGGCTCGCGGTTAAGAGAGGAAGCTGAGATGCAACTGAATGTAAATGGCGCTCAGGCGATCGAAGTTTCCGAGCGTACTTTTGGTAGCGAATTCAACGAGACCCTGGTTCACCAGGCAGTCGTAGCCTACATGGCTGGCGGCCGTCAGGGCACCAAGGCTCAGAAAACTCGTTCCGAAGTCTCCGGTGGTGGCAAGAAGCCGTGGCGTCAGAAGGGCACTGGTCGTGCTCGTGCCGGCACCATTCGTAGCCCCATCTGGCGTGGCGGCGGCGCGACCTTCGCGGCCAAGCCCCAGGATCACTCCCAGAAGCTCAACAAGAAGATGTACCGCGCTGCTCTGCGCTCCATCCTCTCTGAGCTGGTTCGTCTGGACCGTCTGGTTGTCGTTGCCGACTTCGCTGTCGATGCACCGAAGACCAAAGGTCTGGTCAGCAAGCTGGAAGGCCTGGGCCTGAAAGATGTACTGATCGTCACCGAAGGCGTCGATGAGAACCTGTACCTGGCAGCTCGCAACCTGGCCCACGTCGATGTGCGTGACGTCCAGGCTTCCGATCCGGTCAGCCTCATCGCCTACGACAAGGTGCTGGTCACCGTGTCCGCCGTGAAGAAGTTCGAGGAGCTGCTGGCATGAACCAGGAACGCGTATTCAAAGTGCTGCTGGGCCCGCATATCTCCGAGAAGGCCACTGGCCTGGCGGACGGCAACAGCCAATTCGTTTTCAAGGTTGCCACTGATGCAACCAAGCTGGAAATCAAGAAGGCCGTAGAAAGCCTGTTCGGCGTGAAAGTACGTCGCGTCACCACCCTGAACGTTCAGGGCAAGACCAAACGTACCGTTCGCGGCCTGGGCAAGCGTAACGACTGGAAAAAAGCGTACATCGCTCTCCAGCCGGGCCAGGATCTCGATTTCGCAGCTGGCGCTGAGTAAAGGGGTGCATCATGGCAATCGTTAAATGCAAACCGACTTCCGCTGGTCGTCGTTTCGTCGTCAAGGTAGTGAACCAGGACCTGCACAAAGGTGCTCCGTTCGCTCCCCTGCTCGAGAAGAAGTCCAAGTCGGGCGGCCGTAACAACAACGGTCGTATCACCACCCGTCATATCGGTGGTGGCCACAAGCAGCACTATCGTCTGGTCGACTTCCGTCGCAACAAGGATGGCATCCCTGCCATCGTTGAGCGCGTCGAATACGATCCGAACCGTACTGCTCACATCGCTCTGCTGAAATACGCGGACGGCGAGCGTCGTTACATCATCGCCCCCAAAGGCGTGGTGGCTGGCGATCAACTGATCTCCGGTATCGGCGCTCCGATCAAGGCCGGCAACAACATGCCGCTGCGCAACATCCCGGTTGGTAGCACCATCCACGGTATCGAACTGAAGCCTGGCAAAGGCGCTCAGATCGCTCGCTCCGCTGGCGCTTCGGCTCAGCTGGTTGCCCGTGAAGGTGCATACGTAACCGTACGTCTGCGTTCCGGTGAGATGCGTAAAGTCCTGGCTGACTGCCGTGCGACCCTGGGCGAAGTCTCGAACTCCGAGCACAGCCTGCGTTCGCTGGGTAAAGCCGGTGCCAAACGCTGGCGTGGCGTTCGCCCGACCGTTCGTGGTGTTGCCATGAACCCGGTCGACCACCCGCATGGTGGTGGTGAAGGTCGTACCTCTGCTGGTCGTCATCCGGTATCGCCGTGGGGTCTTCAGACCAAGGGTAAGAAGACTCGCGCGAACAAGCGTACCGACAACATGATCGTCCGTCGCCGCAAGTAAATAGAGGGATACGACAGTGCCACGTTCTCTGAAAAAAGGTCCTTTTATCGATCTTCACCTGCTGAAGAAGATCGAAGTGGCGGTGGAAAAGAACGACCGCAAGCCGATCAAGACCTGGTCGCGCCGTTCGATGATTCTGCCGCACATGGTTGGTCTGACCATCGCTGTCCACAACGGCCGTCAACACGTGCCGGTCCTGGTCAACGAAGACATGGTCGGTCACAAACTCGGCGAGTTCGCTGCTACCCGCACTTATCGTGGGCACGCTGCGGACAAGAAAGCCAAGCGTTAAGGGGTAAGGAAGATGGAAGTAGCCGCTAAGCTCTCGGGCGCTCGTATCTCCGCCCAGAAAGCCCGCTTGGTCGCCGACCAGATCCGCGGGAAGAAGGTGGGCGATGCGCTCAACCTCCTGGCTTTCAGCAACAAGAAAGCCGCCGAGATCATGAAGAAAGTGCTGGAGTCGGCCGTTGCCAACGCCGAGCACAACGAAGGCGCCGATGTAGACGATCTCAAAGTCTCCACCGTCTTCGTCAACGAAGGTCGTTCGCTCAAGCGCATCATGCCGCGTGCCAAAGGCCGTGCTGATCGCATCGTCAAGCGGTCTTGCCATATCACTGTCAAGGTTGCGGACAAGTAACGGAGTCGATCAGATGGGTCAGAAAGTACATCCCAATGGCATCCGCCTGGGTATCGTCAAGGAGCACACCTCCGTTTGGTACGCAGATAAGCGCACTTACGCCGATTATCTGTTCGCCGACCTGAAGGTACGTGAGTATCTCCAAGACAAACTAAAAAGCGCGTCCGTAAGCCGTATCGATATCCATCGTCCGGCTCAGACTGCACGTATCACCATCCACACCGCTCGTCCCGGCATCGTGATCGGCAAGAAAGGTGAAGATGTTGAGAAGCTGCGTCAGGACCTGACCAAGCAAATGGGTGTGCCGGTGCACATCAACATCGAAGAGATCCGCAAGCCGGAACTCGACGGTATGCTGGTTGCGCAAAGCGTAGCTCAGCAGCTGGAGCGTCGCGTTATGTTCCGTCGCGCCATGAAGCGCGCTGTACAGAACGCCATGCGCATTGGTGCCAAAGGCATCAAGATCCAGGTAAGCGGTCGTCTGGGCGGCGCTGAAATCGCTCGTACCGAGTGGTATCGCGAAGGTCGTGTGCCCCTGCACACCCTGCGTGCCGACATCGACTACGCAACCTACGAAGCGCACACCACCTACGGTGTGATCGGTGTGAAGGTTTGGATCTTCAAAGGCGAGGTCATTGGTGGCCGCCAGGAAGAGCTGAAGCCCCAAGCGCCCGCTCCTCGTAAAAAAGCTGCTAAGTAAGGAGTACGCAAATGCTGCAACCCAAGCGTACGAAGTTCCGCAAGCAAATGACCGGTCACAACCGTGGCCTGGCTCATCGCGGTTCTAAAGTCAGCTTCGGCGAGTTTGCCCTCAAGGCAACCAGCCGTGGCCGTCTCACCGCGCGTCAGATCGAGTCCGCACGTCGTGCGCTGACCCGTCACGTTAAACGTGGCGGCAAGATCTGGATTCGCGTATTCCCCGACAAGCCTGTTACCAAGAAGCCCCTGGAAGTACGTATGGGTAAAGGTAAAGGCGGCGTCGAGTACTGGGTAGCCCAGATTCAACCGGGCAAGGTCCTGTACGAGATCGAGGGTGTATCCGAAGAGCTGGCGCGTGAGGCATTCGCCCTGGCTGCTGCAAAGCTGCCGCTCGCCACCTCCTTTGTTAAGCGGACGGTGATGTGATGAAAGCGAATGAACTTCGTGAAAAATCCGTTGAGCAGCTGAACGAGCAACTGCTCGGCCTGCTGCGCGACCAGTTCAATCTGCGCATGCAGAAAGCAACTGGCCAGTTGGGGCAGTCTCACCTGCTCTCGCAGGTTAAGCGCGACATCGCTCGCGTGAAAACTGTGCTCAACCAGCAAGCAGGTAAGTAATCATGGCTGAAGCTCAGAAAACCGTCCGTACGCTGACTGGCCGCGTCGTCAGCGACAAGATGGACAAGACCGTCACCGTTCTGATCGAGCGCCGCGTTAAGCACCCGATCTACGGCAAATACGTGAAGCGTTCGACCAAACTGCACGCACACGACGAAACCAATCAGTGCCGCATTGGTGACCTGGTCACCATTCGCGAGACTCGTCCGCTGGCCAAGACCAAGGCCTGGACCCTGGTTGATGTCGTTGAGCGCGCGGTTGAAGTCTAAGGGTCGGAGATAGAAGATGATTCAGACTCAATCCATGCTCGAAGTCGCTGATAACAGCGGCGCGCGTCGCGTAATGTGCATCAAGGTGCTCGGCGGTTCCCACCGCCGTTACGCCGGCATTGGCGACATCATCAAGGTCACCGTCAAGGAAGCAATTCCGCGTGGCAAGGTGAAGAAGGGCCAGGTAATGACTGCCGTGGTCGTTCGCACCAAGCACGGCGTACGTCGTACCGACGGTTCCATCATTCGCTTCGACGGCAACGCCGCCGTCCTGCTGAACAACAAGCAGGAGCCGATCGGCACCCGTATCTTCGGGCCGGTGACTCGTGAACTTCGTACTGAGAAGTTCATGAAGATCGTCTCCCTTGCCCCTGAAGTGCTGTAAGGAGTAGCCGTCATGCAAAAAATTCGTCGTGACGACGAAGTCATCGTCATTGCCGGCAAGGACAAGGGCAAGCGTGGCAAAGTGATCAAGGTTCTGGCTGACGACCGTCTGGTTGTTGGCGGTGTGAACCTGGTCAAGCGCCACACCAAGCCCAACCCCATGCTCAACCAGCAAGGCGGGATCGTCGAGAAGGAGGCGCCTCTGCACGTCTCCAACGTCGCCATCTTCAACGCTGAAACCAACAAGGCTGACCGCGTTGGTTTCAAAGTCGAAGACGGTAAGAAGATTCGTGTCTTCAAGTCGACCCAGAAACCGGTTCAGGCTTGAGGGAGCTAGGTAGATCACCATGGCACGATTGAAAGAAATTTATCGGAAGGAAATCGCTCCCAAGCTGAAGCAAGAGCTTCAGCTGGCGAACGTGATGGAAGTTCCGCGCGTTACCAAAATCACCCTGAACATGGGTCTTGGCGAAGCTGTCGGCGACAAAAAAGTCATCGAGAGCGCCGTAGCTGATCTGGAAAAGATCGCGGGTCAGAAGCCGGTCGTGACTTACGCTCGTAAGTCCATCGCTGGTTTCAAGATTCGTGAAGGCTGGCCGATCGGCGTTAAAGTCACCCTGCGTGGCGATCGCATGTACGAGTTCCTGGACCGTCTGCTGTCGATCTCCCTGCCGCGCGTTCGTGACTTCCGCGGTCTGAATGCCAAGTCCTTCGACGGCCGTGGCAACTACAGCATGGGCGTCAAAGAGCAGATCATCTTCCCGGAAATCGATTACGACAAGATCGATGCCCTCCGCGGTATGGATATCACTCTGACCACTACCGCGCGTTCGGATGATGAAGGTCGTGCGCTGCTGCGCGCCTTCAAATTCCCGTTCCGCAACTGATTGGAGTAGGACCATGGCTAAAGAGAGCATGAAGAACCGTGAGCTGAAGCGTCAGCGCACGGTAGCCAAGTACGCCAAAAAGCGTGCCGAGCTGAAAGCGATCATCGTTAATCCGAGCACCACTGCGGAAGATCGTTGGAACGCCCAGGTCGCCCTGCAGAAGCAACCGCGTGACGCGAGCGCCAGCCGCCTGCGTAACCGTTGCCGTCTGACCGGTCGTCCGCACGGTTACTACCGCAAGTTCGGCCTGAGCCGTAACAAGCTGCGTGAAGCGGCTATGCGCGGTGACGTACCGGGCCTGGTGAAAGCCAGCTGGTAAGTGATAAGCGGAGTCGGTAACGGCTCCGTTGATCGCTTTGCGAAGCAAGCCCCCTTGTGGGGCTTGATTCGTTTTTGAGCGATCTCTAGAATACCCGGCTCCCCCGAGCCCGGGTTTTATCTCGCCTGGCGTTTTGAGGGCGAGTTATGAAGTTGAAGGCTTATCTTTTGTATCAGGAGCATTAAGCCCATGAGTATGCAGGACCCGTTAGCAGACATGCTAACTCGCATCCGTAATGCCCAGATGGCTGAGAAGACCGTCGTGAGCATGCCGTCTTCCAAGCTGAAAGCGGCAGTCGCCAAAGTCCTCAAGGACGAAGGCTATATTGCGGATTTCCAAGTCACCGCCGAGGCCAAGCCTCTGCTGTCGATCGAGCTGAAGTACTTCGAAGGCAAGCCTGTCATCGAGGAAGTGAAGCGAATCAGCCGTCCTGGCCTGCGCCAGTACAAATCCGTAGACCAGCTGCCGAAAGTTCGCGGCGGCCTGGGCGTTTCGATCGTCTCCACCAACAAAGGTGTGATGACTGACCGTGCTGCCCGTGCCGCTGGCGTCGGTGGCGAAGTGCTCTGCACTGTGTTCTAAGGGGAAACAGCATGTCTCGCGTTGCTAAGAACCCCGTCATTCTGCCCGCCGGCGTTGAAATCAAGCTGGCTGGTCAGGAACTTTCGATCAAGGGTGCCAAAGGCGCTCTCGAGCTGAAAGTACATCCGTCCGTCGAAGTCATTCAGGACAACGGTGAGCTGCGTTTCGCTGCGCGTAACGGCGACCAGCAGACCCGTGCCATGGCCGGTACCACCCGCGCTCTGGTCAACAACATGGTAATCGGCGTCAGCCAGGGCTTCGAGCGCAAGCTCCAGCTGGTTGGTGTTGGTTACAAAGCGCAGGCCAAAGGCCAAGTGCTGTCCCTGGCTCTCGGCTTCTCCCACCCGGTTGATTACGAACTGCCTGCCGGCATCGTCGCGGAAACCCCCAGCCAGACCGACATCCTGATCAAGGGTATCGACAAGCAGCTGGTTGGCCAGGTTGCCGCGGAAATCCGCGACTTCCGTCCGCCGGAGCCGTACAAAGGCAAGGGCGTGCGTTACGCCGACGAAGTCGTCCTTCGTAAAGAAGCCAAGAAGAAGTAGGGCATAGCAAATGAGCGTCAAGAAAGAAACCCGTCTGCGCCGCGCTCGCAAGGCTCGCCTGAAGATGCGCGAACTGGAAGCCGTACGCCTCTGCGTGTACCGCTCCTCCCAGCACATCTACGCCCAGGTCATTGCAGCCGACGGCGGCAAGGTCCTGGCCAGCGCCTCGACCCTGGACAAAGAACTGCGCGAAGCTGCCACTGGCAACGTCGACGCAGCCAAGAAAGTTGGTCAACTGGTCGCGGAACGCGCCAAGGCTGCCGGCGTCACTCAGGTGGCGTTCGACCGTTCTGGCTTCAAGTACCACGGTCGTATCAAGGCCCTGGCTGATGCCGCTCGTGAAGGCGGTCTGGAGTTCTAAGTTATGGCAAACAACGATCAAAAGCGCGACGAAGGCTACATCGAGAAGCTGGTTCAAGTGAACCGCGTCGCCAAAACCGTAAAAGGTGGCCGTATCTTCGCCTTCACCGCGCTGACCGTGGTTGGCGATGGCAAGGGCCGTGTTGGCTTCGGTCGTGGCAAGGCGCGTGAAGTGCCGGCCGCTATCCAGAAGGCAATGGAAGCTGCTCGCCGCAACATGATCCAGGTTGATCTGAACGGCACCACCCTGCAGTACCCGACCAAGTCCGCCCATGGCGCCTCCAAGGTGTACATGCAGCCGGCTTCCGAAGGTACCGGCATCATCGCCGGCGGCGCCATGCGGGCTGTCCTGGAAGTTGCTGGTGTGCAGAACGTTCTGGCGAAGTGCTACGGCTCCACCAATCCGGTGAACGTGGTCTACGCAACCTTCAAGGGCCTGAAGAACATGCAGTCCCCTGAGTCGGTAGCGGCCAAGCGTGGCAAGAGCGTCGAGGAGATTCTCTAACCATGGCAACTGTCAAAGTTACCCTGATCAAGAGCCTGAACGGCCGTCTGGCCAATCACAAGGCTTGCGTCAAAGGCCTCGGCCTGCGTCGCATTAATCACACCGTCGAAGTTCAGGACACTCCTGAAAACCGCGGCATGATTAACAAGGCCTACTACCTGCTGCGTGTGGAGGGTTAATCCATGCAACTGAACGATCTGCGTTCCGCGCCGGGTGCCCGTCGCGAAAAGCACCGTCCGGGCCGTGGCATCGGTAGCGGTCTAGGCAAGACCGGTGGCCGTGGTCACAAAGGTCAAACCTCCCGCTCCGGTGGCTCCATTGCTCCGGGCTTCGAGGGTGGTCAGCAGCCGCTGCACCGTCGTCTGCCGAAGTTCGGCTTCAACTCGCTGAAAGCCATGGATCGCGCAGAAGTGCGCACTTCCGAACTGGCCAAGGTTGAGGGTGATGTCGTAACCGTGCAGGCCCTGAAGGATGCCAACGTGATTAACCAGAACGTACAGCGTGTGAAAGTCATGCTGTCGGGCGACGTTACTCGCGCGGTCACTCTGAAAGGCATCGGCGCCACCAAGGGCGCTCGTGCGGCTATCGAAGCAGCTGGCGGCAAAATCGAGGACTAAATGGCTAAGCAAGGTGCTCTCTCTGCGCTGAGCAACGGTGGTGGTTTGTCCGAGCTCTGGGCACGTCTGCGTTTCCTGTTCCTGGCGATCATCGTCTATCGGATCGGCGCGCATATCCCAGTCCCGGGCATCAACCCCGATCGCTTGGCGGCACTGTTCCGGCAGAACGAGGGGACCATTCTTAGCCTCTTCAACATGTTTTCCGGCGGCGCGCTGGAGCGCATGAGTATCTTTGCACTGGGGATCATGCCGTACATCTCGGCGTCGATCATCATGCAGCTCATGACCGCTATCAGCCCGCAGCTGGAGCAGTTGAAGAAAGAGGGTGAGTCTGGGCGTCGCAAGATCAGCCAGTACACCCGCTACGCAACTCTCGCCCTGGCACTCGTCCAGGCCATTGGCATGTCCATTGGTCTGGGTAGCCAGGGTGTGGCCTTCTCCAACGACTTCGGCTTCTACTTCGTGTCGGTCACCACCTTCGTGGCGGGTGCACTGTTCATGATGTGGCTGGGTGAGCAGATCACCGAGCGGGGTGTCGGCAACGGCATCTCCATGTTGATCTTCTCCGGTATCGTCGCGGGTCTGCCCCGAGCAATCGGCCAGTCCTTCGAGTCCGCGCGTCAAGGTGACATCAACATCTTCGCCCTGATCGCCATCGGCCTGCTGGCCGTGGCCATCATCGCGTTCGTGGTGTTCATCGAGCGTGGTCAGCGTCGTATTGCCGTGCATTACGCCAAGCGCCAGCAAGGTCGCAAGGTGTTTGCTGCCCAAACGAGCCATCTGCCGCTGAAAGTGAACATGGCGGGTGTGATTCCCGCGATCTTCGCCAGCAGCATTCTGCTGTTCCCGGCATCCCTGGGTGCCTGGTTCGGTCAGTCGGAAGGCCTGGGTTGGCTGCAGGACGTCGCGCAAGCGATCGCTCCGGGGCAGCCGCTGAACATTCTGCTGTTTAGTGCAGGGATCGTTTTCTTCTGCTTCTTCTACACGGCGCTGATGTTCAACCCGAAGGACGTGGCGGAAAACCTCAAGAAGTCCGGTGCATTTATTCCGGGTATTCGTCCGGGCGAACAGTCGGCTCGCTATATCGATGGCGTACTGACCCGTTTGACCATGTTCGGTGCCCTGTACATGACGGCTGTGTGCCTGCTGCCCCAGTTCCTGGTCGTAGCTGCTCACGTACCGTTCTACCTTGGCGGGACCTCGTTGCTGATCGTGGTCGTGGTTGTGATGGACTTTATGGCCCAAGTACAATCGCACCTCGTTTCTCACCAGTACGAATCCCTCATGAAGAAAGCCAACCTGAAGGGCTATGGCAGCGGTCTGCTGCGCTGACCCGTAAGGTTCGAGGAGTCACTGATGAAAGTTCGTGCATCGGTTAAGAAGCTGTGCCGTAACTGCAAGATCGTCCGTCGCGAAGGCGTCGTACGCGTGATCTGCAGCTCGGAGCCGCGTCACAAACAGCGCCAAGGCTGAGTGTGATTCACGCGTGATAGCCCGGCAGCTAGTGTGCTGCCGGGTTGATTATTTGTTTTTACAGCGCTAATATCCGCGCCCTTTCTTGGCTCCCTGGGCGCCGGGTAGCTGTCAATTGGAGTTTTTCTGAATGGCCCGTATTGCAGGCGTAAACATTCCGGATAACAAGCACACTGTTATCTCGCTGACCTACATCTATGGTGTTGGTCGCACTACCGCACAGAGCATCTGTGCAGCCACCGGCATCAGCCCGGCTGTAAAGATCAAAGAGCTGAGCGAAGAGCAGATCGATTCGCTGCGTACCGAAGTGGCCAAACTGACCACCGAAGGTGACCTGCGTCGCGAAATCAACATGAATATCAAGCGTCTGATGGACCTCGGTTGCTACCGCGGTCTGCGTCATCGTCGTGGTCTGCCGGTTCGCGGTCAGCGTACCAAGACCAACGCGCGTACCCGTAAGGGCCCGCGTAAGCCGATCCGCAAGTAATCGCTTAGGAATATAGTCATGGCAAAACCTGCTGCTCGTCCTCGCAAGAAAGTCAAAAAGACGGTGGTTGACGGGATCGCGCATATCCACGCGTCCTTCAACAACACCATCGTTACCATCACCGACCGTCAGGGCAACGCTCTGTCCTGGGCCACTTCCGGTGGTTCGGGTTTCCGCGGCTCGCGTAAGAGCACTCCGTTCGCTGCCCAGGTAGCGGCCGAGCGTGCCGGCCAGGCTGCTCTGGAATACGGTCTGAAGAACCTTGACGTAAACGTCAAGGGCCCGGGCCCGGGCCGCGAGTCGGCTGTTCGTGCGCTGAATGCCTGCGGTTACAAGATCGCCAGCATCACCGACGTAACCCCGATCCCGCATAACGGCTGCCGTCCGCCGAAAAAGCGTCGCGTGTAATAGGAGACAGTGAGAAATGGCTCGTTACATTGGTCCCAAGTGCAAACTGTCCCGCCGCGAAGGCACTGACCTCTTCCTGAAGAGCGGCGTTCGTGCCCTCGACTCGAAGTGCAAGGCAGAACAAGTTCCCGGCCAGCATGGCCAGCGTCGTGGTCGCCTGTCCGACTACGGCCTGCAGCTGCGCGAGAAGCAAAAAGTTCGCCGCATCTACGGCGTTCTGGAACGTCAATTCCGTGGCTACTATCAGGAAGCGTCCCGCCGCAAGGGCTCCACAGGTGAAAACCTGCTGCAGCTGCTTGAGTGCCGTCTGGACAACGTCGTCTACCGTATGGGCTTCGGTTCCACTCGTTCCGAATCCCGTCAGCTGGTGTCCCACAAGACCATCAGCGTCAACGGCCAGACCGTAAACGTACCGTCCTACCAGGTCAAAGTTGGCGACGTCGTTGCTGTTCGCGAGAAATCGAAGAACCAGCTGCGTATCGCTCAAGCTCTGGACCTGTGCGCCCAGCGCGGTCGCGTTGAGTGGGTCGACGTGGACTCGGAGAAGAAAGCTGGCACCTTCAAAAGTGTCCCGGCTCGTGCCGATCTGTCCGCCGACATCAACGAAAACCTGATTGTCGAGCTCTACTCCAAGTAAGGGCTAGAAAATAGGTGCATCCATGCAGAGTTCGGTAAATGAGTTCCTGACCCCCCGCCACATCGATGTGCAGGTGGTCAGCCAAACCCGCGCCAAGATCACCCTCGAGCCCCTCGAGCGTGGTTTCGGCCATACCCTGGGCAACGCGCTGCGTCGCATCCTGTTGTCCTCCATGCCTGGCTGTGCAGTAGTCGAGGCCGAGATCGACGGTGTACTCCACGAGTACTCCGCCATCGAAGGTGTGCAGGAAGACGTCATCGAGATCCTGCTCAACCTGAAAGGCCTGGCCATCAAGCTGCACGGCCGTGACGAAGTGACGCTGACCCTGGCGAAAAAGGGCTCGGGTGTGGTGACCGCTGCCGATATTCAGCTGGATCATGATGTCGAGATCGTCAACGGTGACCATGTTATCGCCCACCTGGCCGATAACGGCGCGCTGAACATGAAGCTGAAAGTCGCTCGTGGCCGTGGCTACGAGCCGGCTGATGCCCGCTCGAGTGATGAAGACGAAAGCCGCAGTATTGGCCGTCTTCAGCTCGATGCCTCGTTCAGCCCCGTACGTCGTGTTGCCTACGTGGTCGAGAACGCCCGTGTCGAACAGCGTACCAACCTGGACAAGCTGGTCCTTGATCTGGAAACCAACGGCACCCTGGATCCTGAAGAGGCTATCCGTCGCGCCGCTACCATCCTGCAACAGCAGCTGGCAGCGTTCGTGGACCTCAAAGGTGACAGCGAACCCGTCGTTGAAGAGCAGGAAGACGAGATCGATCCGATCCTGCTGCGTCCGGTCGATGATCTTGAGCTGACCGTCCGTTCGGCCAACTGCCTGAAGGCAGAGAACATCTACTACATCGGTGACCTGATTCAGCGCACCGAAGTAGAGCTGCTCAAAACGCCGAACCTGGGTAAGAAGTCCCTGACCGAAATCAAGGACGTTCTGGCCTCTCGCGGTCTGTCCCTCGGTATGCGCCTTGACAACTGGCCGCCGGCAAGTCTTAAGAAAGACGACAAGGCTACTGCCTGATCGTCGTAGCTACCGAACGTAAAGTTTGGAAAGGAATTGAACCATGCGCCATCGTAAAAGTGGTCGTCACCTGAGCCGTACCAGCTCGCACCGCAAGGCCATGTTCCAAAACATGGCTGTGTCGCTGTTCGAGCACGAGCTGATTAAAACCACCCTGCCCAAGGCCAAGGAACTGCGTCGCGTTGCCGAGCCGCTGATCACCCTGGCTAAAGTGGATAGCGTTGCCAACCGTCGTCTCGCTTTCGACCGTACCCGTTCGAAAGAAGCCGTAGGCAAGCTGTTCAACGAGCTGGGCAAGCGCTACGCCAACCGTCCGGGCGGCTACCTGCGCATCCTGAAGTGCGGATTCCGCGCCGGCGACAATGCCCCCATGGCATACGTCGAACTGATTGACCGCGCTGTTGGCGGCCAAGCAGTAGAAGCTGCAGAGTAAGGTTTACGCCTTATAAGAAACCGGGCCCTGTGCCCGGTTTTTTATCGTCTGAAGAAAAGTTTTTCTCTATCGATCGGCTCGAATCAATAAATTGGCTGATCAATACCGTTGTCACCGATCCTTAACGACGCCGACTTCTACTGCTTGCTGAGCTGGATCAACAGCCAGAACGCCGGTGGAGGCGCTTAATTGTCCGATTGGGATGTCGGGCCGCGCTCACAGCCTTCGTGATTCGCCGGCTAACGAACACCCCGCCGTTGAGGAGAGTAACGATGAGTGACAACACCCGCCTGACGACCGCTGCCGGAGCGCCGGTCGCCGATAACCAGAACGTCCAGACCGCCGGCCCGCGGGGCCCGATGCTGCTGCAGGACGTCTGGTTCCTGGAGAAGCTGGCGCACTTCGACCGTGAGGTGATCCCCGAGCGTCGCATGCACGCCAAGGGCTCCGCCGCCTACGGCACCTTCACCGTCACCCACGACATCACGCGCTATAGCCGCGCGAAGCTGTTCTCCCAGGTGGGCAAGCAGACCCCGCTGTTCCTGCGTTTCTCCACCGTTGCCGGCGAGCGTGGTGCGGCGGATGCCGAGCGAGATATCCGTGGCTTTGCCCTGAAGTTTTACACCGAGGAAGGTAATTGGGATCTGGTGGGCAACAACACCCCGGTCTTCTACTTCCGCGATCCGCTGAAATTCCCCGACCTGAACCATGTGGTGAAGCGTGATCCGCGCACCAACCTGCGCAACGCCACGATGAAGTGGGACTTCTTCTCGCATCTGCCTGAAGCGCTGCACCAACTGACCATCGACTTTGGTGATCGCGGCCTGCCGCGCAGCTACCGTCACGTGCATGGCTTCGGCAGCCATACCTTCAGCTTCATCAACGCCAGCAATGAGCGCTTCTGGGTGAAGTTCCACTTCAAAACCCAGCAGGGTATCGAAAACCTGAGCAACGAGGAGGCGGCCAAGCTGGTGGGCGCAGACCGCGAAAGCTCGCAGCGCGACCTGTACGACGCCATCGATCGGGGCGACTTCCCGCGTTGGAAGATGTACGTGCAGGTGATGCCGGAGAAGGACGCGGCGACTTACCGATACAACCCGTTCGACCTGACCAAGGTCTGGCCGCACGGCGACTACCCGCTGATCGAGGTGGGCTACTTCGAGCTGAATCGCAACCCGGCGAATTACTTCGCTGAGGTCGAGCAGTCCGCCTTCTCCCCGGCGAACATCGTCCCCGGAATCGGCTTCTCGCCGGACAAGATGCTCCAGGGGCGCCTGTTCTCCTACGGTGATGCGCACCGCTACCGCCTGGGTGTGAACCACCACCAGATCCCGGTGAACGCCGCGCGCAACAATCCGCGTATCTATCACCGCGACGGCGCCATGCGGGTGGACGGCAACAACGGCGACATGACTGTCACCTACGAGCCGAACAGCTTCAACCAGTGGCAGGAACAGCCGGACTATTCCGAGCCGCCGCTGACTCTGGAAGGCAGCGCCGACCACTGGAACCACCGCGTCGACGATGACTACTACAGCCAGCCGGCTGCGCTGTTCCGCCTGTTCGACCAAGCTCAGCGGCAACGTCTGTACGAGAACATTGCCGGCGATATGGCGGGCGTGCCGGAAGCCATCCAGCGTCGCCAGCTGGCGCTGTTCTTCAAGATCGACCCGGCATATGGCGAAGGGGTCGCCAAGGCTCTGGGCCTGAAGCTGGACTAAACTCAAAGCGTTCCACCAACCGCCCTCTTCGGAGGGCGGTTGCATTTATGGGGCATTGCGGACTTGACCCCGGTCATGGCCAGTCGCGACCATAGCGCCGTTTAATTTGCTGTCACGTCCCAGGGAGAAGGCTGATGCAAGGCCACGCCGAGGTTATCGATTATCTCAACACGCTGCTGACCGGCGAGCTGGCCGCTCGCGACCAGTACTTCATCCATTCGCGCATGTACGAGGACTGGGGCTTCACCAAGCTCTACGAGCGTCTCAACCACGAGATGGAAGAGGAAACCCAGCACGCCGACGCGCTGCTGCGCCGCATCCTGCTGCTTGAAGGGACGCCGCGCATGCGCCCGGACGACATCCACCCGGGCAAGACCGTGCCGGAGATGCTGGAAGCCGATCTGAAGCTGGAGCGCCACGTACGCGCCGCGCTGGCCAAGGGCATCGCCTTGTGCGAGAAGCACAAGGACTTCGTCACCCGCGATATCCTGCGTGTGCAGCTCACCGATACCGAGGAAGACCATGCCTACTGGCTGGAGCAGCAACTGGGCCTGATCGCCAAGATGGGCCTGGAGAATTATCTGCAGTCGCAGATCTGAGTTGCGGCTCAGTCTGAAAGAGCCCTCGGCGCCAACGCGTCGGGGGCTTTTTCAATTGCGCGGGCGGCCACTGTTTTCGTAGGAGCGAGCAAGCTCGCTCCTACGAAGAGCACAAGAAAAAGCCCCTGCGCCGATCGGCGACAGGGGCTTTTTTCCCGCCGTTGCGGATCAGGCCCGGTCACGCTCCAGCAGTGGTTTGAGGAAGTGTCCGGTGTGCGACACCGCCATCTCCGCAACCTGCTCCGGCGTACCGGTGGCGATGATCTGGCCGCCCTTGGAGCCGCCCTCGGGGCCGAGGTCGACCAGCCAGTCGGCAGTCTTGATCACGTCCAGGTTGTGCTCGATCACCACCACGGTATTACCGTGGTCGCGCAGGCGATGCAGCACGTCGAGCAGTTGCTGGATATCCGCGAAGTGCAGGCCGGTGGTCGGCTCGTCGAGGATGTACAGGGTCTTGCCGGTATCACGCTTGGACAGCTCGCGAGACAGCTTCACCCGCTGTGCTTCACCACCGGACAGCGTGGTCGCGCTCTGGCCCAGCTTGATATACGACAGGCCGACGTCCATCAGTGTCTGTAGCTTGCGAGCGATAGCCGGCACGGCGTCGAAGAACGTGCGAGCGTCCTCGATGGTCATGTCCAGCACCTCGGTGATGCTCTTGCCCTTGTAGCGGACTTCCAGGGTCTCGCGGTTGTAGCGCTTGCCCTTGCAGACGTCGCAGGGGACATAGATGTCCGGCAGGAAGTGCATCTCCACCTTGATCACGCCGTCGCCCTGGCAGGCCTCGCAACGGCCGCCCTTGACGTTGAATGAGAAGCGCCCGGGGCCGTAGCCGCGCGAGCGGGCTTCCGGCACGCCGGCGAACAGCTCGCGGATCGGCGTGAACAGCCCGGTGTAAGTCGCCGGGTTGGAGCGCGGGGTGCGGCCGATCGGGCTCTGGTCGATGTCCACCACCTTGTCCAGGTGCTGCAGGCCGTCGAACGAGTCGTAGGGTGCGACCTCCAGCGTGGTAGCGCCGTTGAGCGCGGTGGCGGTGATCGGGAACAGGGTGTTGTTGATCAGCGTCGACTTGCCCGAACCGGAAACGCCGGTAATGCAGGTGAACAGGCCGACCGGGATTTCCAGGTTGACGTTCTGCAGGTTATTGCCGCGCGCCCCCTTGAGCTTGAGCAACTGCTTCTTGTTGCGCGGGGTGCGCTCGGCCGGCACGACGATCTTGGTGCGGCCAGACAGGTAGGCACCGGTGACCGAGTCCGGATGATCCATGACCTGCTGCGGCGTGCCCTCGGCGACAATCTGTCCGCCGTGCACGCCGGCGCCGGGGCCGATGTCCACGACGTAGTCGGCGAGACGGATGGCGTCCTCGTCGTGCTCGACGACGATCACCGTGTTGCCGAGGTTACGCAGGTGGGTAAGGGTGCCCAGCAAGCGCTCGTTGTCGCGCTGGTGCAGACCAATGGAGGGCTCGTCGAGGATGTACATGACGCCCACCAGGCCGGCGCCGATCTGGCTGGCCAGGCGGATACGCTGGGCCTCGCCGCCGGAGAGGGTGTCGGCGCTACGGTCCAGGGTCAGGTAGTCGAGACCGACGTTGACCAGGAACTGCAGGCGCTCGCGGATCTCCTTGAGGATCTTCGAGGCGATCTCGCCGCGGCGACCGGTCAGGGTCAGGCTTTCTGCATAGTCACAGGCGGTGCCGACCGGCATTGCGGTGATCGCCGGCAGGGTCTTGTCGCCGACCCATACGTGGCGCGCTTCGCGGCGCAGGCGGGTGCCGTGGCAGTCCGGGCAGGGCTGGGTGCTGAGGAACTTGGCCAGCTCTTCGCGCACGGTGGCCGACTCGGTTTCGCGGTAGCGACGTTCCAGGTTCGGCAGGATGCCTTCGAACGGGTGCGCGCGCTTGACGATGTCTCCCCGGTCGTTGAGGTAGCGGAACTCGACGTTCTCGCGGCCCGAACCGTTGAGGATGAACTTCTGGTGCTCCGGATCGAGATTCTGGAAGGGCTCTTCCAGGCTGAAGCCGAAATGTCCGGCCAGCGAGCCGAGCATCTGGAAGTAGTAGACGTTGCGCCGGTCCCAGCCGCGGATTGCGCCTTCGGCCAGGGTCAGCTCGCCGTTGACCACTCGGCGTGCATCGAAGAACTGCTTCACGCCCAGGCCGTCACAGGTCGGACAGGCGCCGGCCGGGTTGTTGAAGGAGAACAGCTTGGGTTCCAGCTCGCTGATCGAGTGGCCGCAGATCGGACAGGCGAAGCGCGCGGAGAAGATGATTTCCTCGCCCTCTTCATCGTCCATGGGCGCGACGAGGGCGATGCCATCCGCCAGGTTGATCGCCGTCTCGAAGGACTCGGCCAGGCGCTGCTGCAGGTCGCCGCGCACCTTGAAGCGGTCCACCACCACGTCGATGGAGTGCTTGAGCTTCTTGTCCAGCTTCGGCACTTCGTCCAGCTCGTAGAGCTTGCCGTTGACGCGGGCGCGGACGAAACCCTGGGCGCGCATCTCGTCGAACACCGCCAGGTGCTCGCCCTTGCGCTCGCGGATCACCGGGGCCAGCAGCATCAGCCGGCGGCCTTCGGGCAGCGCCAGCACCTGGTCGACCATCTGGCTGACGGTCTGCGCTTCCAGCGGGATGTCGTGATCCGGGCAGCGAGGAATACCGACGCGCGCATAGAGCAGGCGCAGGTAGTCGTAGATCTCGGTGATGGTGCCCACGGTGGAACGCGGGTTGTGGGAAGTGGATTTCTGCTCGATGGAGATCGCCGGCGACAGACCCTCGATGGTGTCGACGTCGGGCTTTTCCATCATCGAGAGGAACTGCCGGGCATAAGCCGACAGGGATTCCACATAGCGGCGCTGGCCCTCGGCGTAGAGCGTGTCGAAGGCCAGGGAAGACTTGCCGGAACCGGACAGGCCGGTGATCACGATCAGCTTGTCGCGTGGCAGGGTCAGGTCGATGTTCTTCAGGTTGTGGGTACGTGCCCCACGGATGAGGATCTTGTCCACTGCAGCCTCGCATGGCGGGCGAAAACTATCGATTATACGGGGCGTTTCCGGCACGCGGCAAAGTAGCGCGTGTGTGCCCTTGGACCGTTGGGCTGGTAGAATGCGCGGCTATTTTTCGGCGCTGGCGACAGCCGGCCCTTTGCGGCTTGGAAGGCCGCGCCGTCACGGGAGCTGTTGAGCGCATTCCCGACATCCGTCTTCCCACGAGGGGCCTATGCACGATTCCCACACTGAGCGCATGAGTGGCACAGAACTCCGGGCGACCTCCGGCCTGGCCCTGCTCTATGCCTTCCGTATGCTTGGCATGTTCATGCTGCTGCCGGTCATGATGACCTACGGTATGGAACTGGCTGACGCGACGCCGGCCCTGATCGGCTTCGCCATGGGCGCCTACGGCCTGACCCAGGCGGTACTGCAGATTCCGCTGGGCACGCTGTCCGACCGAATCGGTCGCCGCGCGATCATCGTCGTCGGCCTGCTGGTATTCGCCATCGGCGCCGGTGTAGCCGCCAGTTCCGACACTATCTGGGGCGTCATAGCCGGTCGGGTGATCCAGGGCGCCGGGGCGATTTCCGCGGTGGTCATGGCGCTGCTTTCGGACCTGACCCGCGAGCAGCACAGGACCAAGGCCATGGCCATCATCGGCATGAGTATCGGTGTCTCCTTCGCCGCCTCGATGGTCGCCGGCCCCGTGCTGACCCACTGGTTCGGCTTGCACGGGCTGTTCTGGTTCACCTCGGGCATGGCGCTGGTGGGTATCCTGATCATTCTCTTCATGGTGCCGGTGCCCGATCACCGCATGCAGCATCGTGAGTCCAGCGTCGCCAAGCAGTCGCTGATCCCAACCTTGAAGAATGGCGATCTGCTGCGCCTGGATGTCGGCATCCTGGTACTGCACGCGATTCTCATGGCGAGCTTCGTTGCGTTGCCGCTGGCGCTGGTGGAACGCGCCGGGCTGCCCAAGGAGCAGCACTGGTGGGTGTATCTGACCGCACTGCTGATCGGCTTCTTCGCCATGGTCCCGTTCATCATCTACGCCGAGAAGAAGCGCCAGATGAAACGCGTGCTGGCTGGCGCAGTGGCGACCCTGATGCTCTGCGAACTGTTCTTCTGGGAGTTCGGCAACAGCCTCAAGGAACTGGTGTTCGGCATCGTCGTCTACTTCACCGCGTTCAACCTGCTGGAGGCCTCGCTGCCGTCGCTGGTAAGCAAGGTGTCGCCGGCGGGCGGCAAGGGCACGGCAATGGGCGTGTACTCCACCAGCCAGTTCCTCGGCGCCGCCGTGGGCGGCATCCTGGGGGGCTGGATGTTCCAGCATGGTGGGCTCGACGGGGTGTTCATCGGCTGCGCGGTGCTGGCTGCCATCTGGCTGGCGATTGCTGTTACCATGCGTGAACCGCCTTATGTAACGAGTATTCGCCTGCCTCTCTCCGATGAGGCCCTGCGCGATGCTTCGTTGGCTGAGCGTTTCAAGGCATTGCCCGGTGTGAGCGATGTGATGGTGGTCGTTGAAGAAGCGGCCGCTTATGTCAAAGTAGATTCCCAACAAGTTGATCGCACGTCCCTCGAGCGCCTCGCCGGCGCCGAGCAGGCGACGTGCTGAAGCCTTTAGGAGAGCGTCATGGCCCGTGGGGTTAACAAAGTCATTCTGGTGGGTAACGTCGGTGGCGATCCGGAAACCCGTTACATGCCCAACGGCAACGCGGTGACCAACGTCACCCTGGCCACCAGCGAGAGCTGGAAGGACAAGCAGACCGGCCAGCAGCAGGAGCGTACCGAGTGGCACCGCGTGGTGTTCTTCGGTCGTCTGGCTGAGATCGTCGCCGAGTACGTGCGCAAGGGCTCGCAGATCTACGTCGAAGGCAGCCTGCGTACTCGCAAGTGGCAAGGCCAGGACGGTCAGGACAAGTACACCACCGAGATCGTGGTCGACATCAACGGCAACATGCAGCTGCTGGGTGGCCGTCCGGGCGCCGGTGGCGATGACGCTCCGCGCGCTCCCCGCGAGCCGCAACAGCAGCGTCCGCAGCAGGCCCAGCGCCCTGCGCCGCAGCAGCAGTCCCAGCCCGCGCCGCAACCGGCTCCGGACTACGACAGCTTCGACGACGATATTCCGTTCTAAACCGAACGGTTTGTCCCCCCAAAAGCGCAGCCTTCGAGCTGCGCTTTTGCGTTTGTGGGACGCTCGTTTTGGCGAATGTTCGTAAAAGTCTTTCTCGACGGCAGCTATTTAATTAGCTAGCTAACTGAATGATTCTGGAGCTGCCTTGATGTACGGCAAAACCGGAGAAGAAAGACATGAGCATTACAGTGACCGAGCGTGACGACGACCATAAATCCCGCGAGTTCCGCGCCCACGGCGGGCGTTGCTGGGATGTGTACCAGGAGGGGCAATTGGTCGGCATCTTCCACACCGAAGGCGAGGCGCAGGCCTACCGGGTTTCCCTGGAGCTGGAAGCGCGTTACCGCCACGCGGCAGAGTTCTAAGGTATGAAGGCCCCGGGCCGACGGCCGCGCCACGGGGCTCTTTTTTCTGTAGGAGCGAGCTTGCTCGCGAGCCGTATCGGCATGGCGTGATGCGTTCGCGAGCAAGCTCGCTCCTACAAGAATGCCGCCCGGCGACCCGGGCGGCATGCAATCAGAACTGGTAGTTCACCGTTGCGGTGACGTTGCGCTTCTCGCCGAAGTAGCAGAAATCCAGGCTGTAGCAGGATGCCACGTAGTCCTTGTCCAGCAGGTTGTTGGCGTTGAGGCTGACATCCAGGCCCTTCAGACCGACGCGCGACAGGTCGTAGCCGATGCGCGCATCCACCAGGGTGTAGTCCGGTACGCGCAGGGTGTTCTCCTTGTCTGCCCAGGTCTCGCCGACATAGCGAGCGCCGCCACCGAGTGTCAGGCCGTCCAGCGGGCCGGCATTGAAGCCGTAGTCCGCCCACAGCGACGTCATGTGCTTGGGCGCCTGGTTCGGGGTGTGGCCCTGGTTGCCGTCCAGCGACTTGGTGTAGGTGATGTCGGTGTAGGTGTAGCTGCCGAGCACCTTGAGGTTGTCGGTGACCTGGGTATGGGCTTCCAGTTCCAGGCCCTGGGAGCGCACTTCGCCCACGGAGGTGTAGAAGTTGTCCTGCGGCTCCTTCGAGGCGACGTTCTCCTGGGTGATGTGGAAGATCGACGCGGTGTACAGGCTGCGGCTGCCTTCGGGCTGGAACTTCAGGCCGGCTTCCCATTGCTTGCCCTCGGTCGGCTCCAGCGGCGTGCCGGACTGGTCGGAGTAGGCGTTGGGGTTGAACGACTCGGAGTAGCTGATGTACGGCGCGATTCCGTTGTCGAACAGGTACAGCGCACCGATGCGCCCGGTGAATTTCTTCCAGTCGTCGTCGGCCTTGCTGCCGCTACTGCGATTCTTGTCCTCGACCGTCACCCAGTCCTCGCGCATGCCCAGGGAGAAGCGCCAGTTGTCGATGTCGATCAGGTCCTGCAGGTAGACGCCGGTCTGTTCCAGGCGACGGGTGTGGTTGTCGTCCGGGTAGTAGCTGATGGCGTCGTTGCCGTAGTGCGGATCGAAGGCGTCCAGTGGCGCTACCGAGCCGGAGCGCCAGTCCACGGTGGTGCGGCGCTTCTGGTAGTCCAGGCCCATCAGCAGGGTGTGCTTGGCGATGCCGGTGTTGAATTCGGCCTGGGCCATGTTATCGATGATGTACGCCTGCAGGTGCTCGCTGGCGCCTGAGTAATAGCGATTCAAGGTGTTCTGGTCGGGTGCGGTCCAGCCGTAGGCGTAGACCTGCGAGAGGTCGACGTCCGAATCCAGATAGCGGAAGTTCTGCCGCGCGCTCCACACGTCGTCGAAACGGTGCTCCAGTTGGTAGCCGAACATGCGCTGGGTGCGGTCGAAGTCGTCCTGGCTCGGCTCGCCGTCGAAGAACTCGCGGGAAATCTTCTGGCCGTTGTGGTGGAACAGTGCGCCATCCGCCGGTACACCGCCGTGGTAGCCGCCGTTCGGGTCGTGCTGCAGGTAACCCTGCAGGGTCAGCGTGGTGTCGTCAGTGAAGTCGATGGCCAGGGTCGGGGCAATGGCGTAGCGCTCTTCCTTGACGTGGTCGAACTGGGTGTCCGAGCCCTTGCCCAGGCCGACCAGTCGATAGGCGATGCGCTTTTCCTCATCCAGCGGTCCGCTGAAGTCGAAGCCCATTTCCTTCTGGCCCATGTTGCCGACGGTACCGGTGATCTGGTGGTAATCCTCGTACAGCGGCTTCTTGCTGGTCAACGCCACCAGGCCGCCGGGCAGGCTGCGGCCATAGAGCACCGAGGAGGGACCCTTGAGCACGTCGATGCGCTCCAGGAAGTACGGGTCGATCTGCATCGAGCTGAAGGTGCCGCTGTCGCCCATGGCCTTCAGGCCGTCGAGGTAGATGTTGTCCACGCTGTTGTCGGCGAAGCCGCGCATCACCACATAGTCGTAGCGGTTCGAGGCGCCGACCTGGCCGGTGAAGATGCCAGGGGTGTAGCGCATGGCCTGCTGCACGGTCTTGGAAGCGGTGTCGTCGATCTGCTCGCGGGTGATGACTGAGACGCTCTGGCTGGTTTCCAGCAGGGACTTGGAGGTCTTGGTGGCGATCTGGCTGTGGGTCGCCAGGTAGCCGTCTTCCTCGCCCAGCGCGTTGCCCAGGGCGAACACGTCGCTGGAGGGCATGGCCAGCACGTCGGTCGGTGCGGCCGGACGCAGCACATAGTTGCCGTTGCCCTGGTCCACCGCTTCCAGCGGGGTGTCCACCAGCAGACGGCCCAGGCCCTGGTCCACCGAGTAGGTTCCATTCAGTCCGGCCGAGCTCAGGCCGCGGGTCTGCTCCGGGGTCGCCGACAGGGTGATCCCCGCCTCACGAGCGAAACTGTTCAGCACCTCGCCCAGCGGCCCAGCCGGAATCGCGTAGGCGCGGCTGCTGGTCATGGCCGCGGCGTCTGCGGCGAAGGCGCTCAGCGGCAGGCTGGCGCCGAGGCTCGCACAGAGCAGGGCGCCGCGCACGGCATGGGCCAGCCGGCTGGTGCGGGGCAGGGCGGGGGCGGGCATCGGGAGGGGGGCGGCTGGCATGCTGGGGCTTCCGTTAGCGGGGAAATGATCGGGTTATTCCTCCTTGCCGGCCGAGCTGGCGAAACCCGACAAAAATAATTCTCGATTGCGAGGAAATGTTATTTGAAAGCATATGTAGGAGCGGACTCTGTCCCCGATGGCCTCCAGCGCAATGCGGACCTATCGCGGACGAAGTCCGCCCCTACCCAAGATGCTCAGCCGCGTGCGCTGACCGTCACCCACCAGTCCGTGCGCTTCTCTATCCGCACCGGCAGCGTACGCGGCAGCAGGGCCAGTAGCTGATTGGTATCGTCCAGGCGGAACACGCCGGAGAGCCGCAGGTCGGCCACGCTCTCGTCGCAGTGCAGATGACCATGGCGGTAGCGACCGATCTCGGCGAGGAAGCCCGCCAGGCGCATGTCACGAGTAACGATCAGTCCGTCAGCCCAGGCGGCGCTGTCCATATCGCCGTTCTGGGCCAGCAGCGCGCTGTCGCCGTTGATCTGGTAGGTCTGCCCGGCTTCTGCGATGGCGGTGGTCCGGCCGCGCACGCGCGGGGCGATCGCCACCGAGCCGTGCTCGACGCTCAGGCGCGTGGAGTGTTCGTCCTGGCGTAACACGAAGCGGGTGCCCAGGGCCTCGAACAGACCATCGCGATTGCGCACCCGCAACGGCCGCGCGGCGTCCTGCGCCGTGCTCAGGAGGATTTCGCCGCGCTCCAGGATCAGCAGGCGCTGGCGCGCATCGAAGCGCACGTTCACTGCGCTGTCGGTGTTCAGTTGCAGGATGCTGCCGTCCGCCAGGGTGAAACGTTGGCGCTCGCCGATCCCCGTGCTGAAGTCCGCCATCCAGCGCTGCCAGGGCGTGACATCGCGGGCCAGCCATAGCGCGGAGGCGCCGATGGCAAAGGTCGAGAGCAGCTTGAGCGCCTGGCGCCGTTGCAGGCGCTGGCTGGTGTTCTCCAGCGTCTCCAGTGCCACGCGGGCGCCAGGCACGGCCTGGTAACCGCTGGCCAGTTCGCTGTTCAGCGCCTGCACCCGCAGCCAGGCGGTTTCGTGCTCCGGGCTGGCCTGGCGCCAGTGCTCGCAGGCGCTGAGCAGTTCGGGGTCGGCAGTGCCGTTCAGGCGCAGGGTCCACTGGATGGCCTGTTTCACCACCCGTGGGTCGGGCGTGGCACTGGCGCCGCTCACTCGGCGTACCGTAGCTGGTAGCAGTGGAACAACGCTTCGGCGATGTAGCGCTCCACCGAGCGTACCGAGACGCCCAATTCCTCCGCGATTCGCGCGTGGGGCATGCCTTCGCACTGGGCCAGCAGGAAGGCGCTGCGCACCTTTGGCTTGAGGCCGTCGAGCAGGCGGGCGATGTTTTCCAGCAGTTGCAGGATGTTGTGCCGGTCTTCCGCTGAGGGCACTTGCGCTTCCGGCAGATGGGCGATGGAGTCGAGGTAGGCGCGCTCCAGCTCCTGGCGTCGCCAGTGATCGATGACCAGGCCGCGGGCAACGGTGCGCAGGAATGCGCGCGGTGTGTGCAGTTCGCTGCGCTCGGGTCTGAGCAGTACGCGCAGGAAGGTGTCCTGGGCCAGGTCGGCGGCATCGGCGGCATTGCCCAGCCGGCCGCGAAGCCAGTTGTGCAGCCAGCCGTGATGGTCGCTGTAGAGCGACTGGACGTCGAAGGTCGAGGGCATGGGCGCGCGAAGGTTGCAAATGATAATTTGTCGCATTTTCAACAAGGCGATGGCCATTTGCAAGATATGTCTGAGGCTCCGGTGTTTCCTGTAGGAGCGAGCTTGCTCGCGAACTGCTCGGCACCGGAGCTGCCGGGAAATCTGTTCGCGAGCAAGCTCGCTCCTACAAATAGGCCTCGTGCCTTTCCTCAGCGGTACCAGCGCGGCGTGTAGACCCAGTCGCCACCACCGGCACGGGGGAAGCGCCGGGTCAGGGACGAGCCGATGATCACCAGGGTGCGCATGTCGACCATCTCCGGTACCAGTTCGCCCAGGGTGACGACGCGCAGTGCTTCCGCCGGGCGACCGATGTCGCGGCCGAGCACCACCAGGGTTTCCGGTGTGCGGTGGCGACGGACGATTTCCAGTGCCCGGCCCAGTTGCCATGGCCGCGCCTTGGAGATCGGGTTGTAGAAGGCCATGGCCAGGTCGGCGGCGCCGGCATGGTCGAGGCGCGTCTCGATGGTTTCCCAGGGCTTGAGATTGTCCGACAGGGAAATCAGACAGAAGTCATGTCCCAGCGGTGCCCCAGCCTTGGCCGCAGCGGCCAGCGCAGCGGACACCCCCGGCAGTACCTCCAGCTCTACGCCATGCCAGTGCGGATCGCTGCTTTCGTGCAGGGCCTCCATCACCGCAGCGGCCATGGCGAACACGCCGGGATCGCCGGAGGAAATCACCACCACCCGCCGGCCGCTGGCAGCCAGTTCGAAGGCGTGGCGGGCGCGCTGAATTTCCTCGCGATTGTCGGTGCAGTGGCGCACCTGGTCGTCGCGCAGCGGCTCGGCCATCCTCACGTAGGTTTCGTAGCCGAGCAGGTCCTGGGCTTCGTCCAGCGCGCGGCGCACTGCCGGGATCATGAAGTCGCTGGCGCCGGGGCCCAGGCCGATGACGCTGAGCCGCCCACGCGGCTGGCCGATGCGCTGGGCTTCCAGCGGGGTGGCGGCGCGGTGCAGATGGAAGGAATCGCCGTGCAGCACTTCCGGCGGCAGCGTCGCGTCCTGCTCGACGAAGCGCAGCGGAACATTCAGCTCTGCGGCAGCAATGGCCAGCGCCGGATCGGCCATGCGGCAGCGTGGCGCGACCACGGCGGCCAGCGACGCTTCGGCCAGGCCGGCCTGTGCCAGGCCCTGGCGGATGCGCTCGGGCAGTTGCGAGTCCACCAGCGTGACGTGGGCGAGGACGATGCGCGGATGGATGCGCAGCTCGTTCTGCGCGATGCCCTCGGCGCGGGCATCGATACGCAGGGTATGCGCGGCGTCGTCAGCCAGCGGCAGGTCCAGCTCGTCCAGCCAGGGCGCATCGCCCTCGATGCGCAGAGTATCGCCGCCCAGCAGGTCGGAGACGAAGCGCTTGCCCTGTTCGATGTCCGCCAGCGCATAGCCCGGCGGCGGGTCGAGCAGGCAGGCGCCGAAACGCAACTCGCCGCTGGTGGTGATGGCGGGCGCCACGTCCAGCGCGGCGCCCATCTCGCGGGCCATGCGGTTCACCCCGCCGAGTCCGCCGAGTAGCGGCACCACGGCGCTGCCGTCTTCGGCCACGGCCAGCACCGGCGGCTCCGCGCCCTTCTCGCTGAGCAGGGGTGCGAGGGTGCGGATGACGATGCCGGCGGCGCACAGGGCGATAATCGAGGTGTCGTCGCGGTAGAGCTGGCGCAGGGTATCGCCGAAATTAGCGTAGGACTCATCGGCGCCTTCGACGCGGTCTTTCAGACCCAATACGCGTGCCTGTGGATAAACGTCCTGCAGGCGTCGCGCGGTGGCCAGCGCGCCCTGGCCGAGGATGACAATGGCAGCGCGCATCAGCCGTTCCACCGCTGGCCGGGAATGACGATCATCGAGAAGTACGGCGAAGCCATCGGGTCGACGTCGTCCAACGCCACGATGCGCTGCTCGCGCATGGTGGCGCGTTCGACGTAGTGGGCGCCGCCGTCACGGCCCAGCTCGCGGAGCACGCGGCGGACCTTGTCGAAGTTGCGGCCGAGCTTCATCACCACTGCCGCATCGGCGTCGGCCAGGCGGCGCTTGAGTTCGTCTTCCGGCAGCACGCCGGAGAGTACCGACAGGCTCTGGTTGCGATACACCAGCGGCACGCCGAGCACCGCTGCGCTGCCCAGCATCGAGCAGACGCCGGGTACGACTTCGGTGTCATACCGCTGCGAAAGACGGTCGTGCAGGTACATGTAGGAGCCGTAGAAGAACGGGTCGCCCTCGCAGATCACTGCCACGTCGCGACCGGCTTCCAGGTGCATCGCCACCTGCTCGGCAGCGGTGTCATAGAAGTCGCTGATCACGCCTTCGTAGGTCAGCGGCGGCTCCAGTTTCTCGGTGGTCACCGGGTAGACCAGCGGCAGGCGTTGCTGCTCATCGAGCAGGTGCTGCTCGATGATGGCGAAGGCATTGCCGCCCTGGCCTGCGTGGTGCTTGGCCTTGGCCACGAAGTAGCCGATCACCGGGGAGGCGCGCAGCAGGCGCAGGGCCTTGAGGGTCAGCAGTTCCGGGTCGCCCGGGCCGACGCCCAGGCCGATGAGGCGGCCGGTCATCACTCCACCTCCGTGGCCAGGGCATTCACCGCCGCAGCGGCCATCGCGCTGCCGCCACGGCGTCCGCGCACGATTACGTAGGGCACGCCACGGCTGTCGGCGGCGAGGGCGTCCTTGGACTCCATGGCGCCGACGAAGCCCACCGGGAAGCCAAGGATCAGTGCCGGTTTCGGTGCGCCGGCATCGAGCATTTCCAGCAGGTAGAAGAGGGCAGTCGGCGCGTTGCCGATCACCACCACGCTGCCTTCCAGGTGCTCACGCCAGTGCTCCAGCGCCACCGCCGAGCGGGTGTTGCCCAGCTCGCGGGCGAGCTCCGGGACGTCCGGATCATTGAGGGTGCAGATCACCTCGTTGTGTGCCGGCAGGCGTGCGCGGGTGATGCCCTCGGCAACCATCCGTGCATCGCAGAGAATCGGCGCACCAGCGGCCAGGGCCGCACGGCCGATGGCCCCGGCGCCGGCGGAGAAACGCAGGTCCTGCACGACGTCGACCATGCCGCAGGCGTGGATCACCCGCACGGCGAGCTTTTCCAGGTCGGCGGGGATGCCGGTGAGATCGGCCTCGGCGCGGATGGTGGCGAAGGATTGGCGGTAGATCGCCTGGCCGTCGCGGATGTAATCAAGCATCGGTGGAAACTCCGGGTGCGGCGAGCAGGTCGCCCGCGGCATCGAGGGATAGGTTGCGCGCCAGCGGCTGGCCGAAGCCGGCCATGCCGTCGGCGCGACGGAACAGGTCATAGCGGCCGTCGGCGACGGCCAGCAGGGTGTAGGGGGCGACGTGGGCGGCGGCGCAGGAGCGCGGGCAGCCGCACAGGTGCACGCCGGCCGGCGGTGCGTGACGCAGGCGCTCGGCCAGGCGCAGGGCGTCGGCCTTGGTGTCGGCCAGCCCGCGCGCGCAACCGCTGGAGCCGCTGCACGCGACGAGGCGCGAGAGCGGTTGACCGGCATCGATCACCAGGCCGAGGTTGGCCAGCGCGGCGAGTACGACGGGAGCGTCGGTCAGGGATACATCGGGGAGGATCAGGCTTTGCCACGGCGTCAGACGCAGTTGTCCGGCGCTGAATCGCTCGGCGAGATCGGCAAGGCCGAACAGTAGGGTGCTGTCGAGGCGTCCGAGGATGAATCCCGCACCGACCATGGCGCGGTCCGGCTGGCGCTGCGGCTGAATCCCGAGATGGCCGAAAGCCCGCGGTACAGGACGACGCCAGTTATCCACAGCCGGCCCGAGGTGCAACTGGAAGGGCAGGCGTTGCTGCAGGCGCTCCAGCAGCACTTCATCGCGGAGCATCTCGCGCAGGTGGCGCATGCGCGTCTGGCCGTCGCCGGCAAGATCGAGGAAGAGGTGCAGCAGGCTTTCCACCAGCAGCGGTACCTGCTTGGCTGTCACGGCGGCGAGGGCAGGGGCATCCGTTTCGTGCTGCGGCGGACAACCGGCCAAGCCGAAGGCGAACAGCGGCGTCGCGTCGCCGGACATGGCCGACAGCCAGAGATCGTTGGGATGCTCCAGCATCGCCAGCGCTTCGCCGCCGTCCAGCTGGATGCCGAACTTGGGCGACAGGCCGTGGAAGCGCGGTGTGCGCTCCAGCAGATCGAGCAGTTGGCCGGCCAGGGGAGCTGCATCGAAAGTCGTGGCGGCGTCGAGGCCCAGCGCCGGGCTGACCAGCAGGTTGCGCACATCGTCCGCCGCCAGTTCGCGCGGGCCGAGACCGGCGGCGAGCAGTTCCCTGCTCAGCGCCTGTTCGGTGCCGGTGCGTATGCCGCGAATCTGCAGGTTGGCGCGATTGGTCGCTTCCAGCACGCCATCGGCATGGCGCTCGGCGGCCAGGGCGATGGCTCGCGCGGCGCTGGCGTCGAGTTGCCCACAGGGCAGCTTGATGCGGCAGATGCCGCCATCGCGGGAGGCCACGATGCGCAGCAGGCCGGGGCAGGCATGCGGACGGACGGGCGGAGCTGAGAATTCGGGCACTGAGGTCACCAGGGCTGGGTCGCGGTGACCTGCGAATCCCCCATAGGGGACTTCACGACACCGATACACCCCGCTCGATGTCTGCACGCGCGACTGGTTTCGTCGGCAGGTCTCCTGGCTGGCAGGTCCTCATCCAGCGCGGCCTTCCCGGTTGCCCAGTGGCCTGATCGACCGCATGAAAATGCGCTTCATGCTGTCGGATTGCGCGGACTCGCTGCTTACAGTTGCGGGGGCAGCCACGGTTCAACCGTGTTCCCTCTTCGGCTCTCGGATGCTTCGCTGTTCAATTGCGAAGCGTCCTACGAGCACCGACGAAGCGGGTATTATGCCTGCTTTGCCCGAAGGCAGGAAAAGCCTGCCCGTCGGATCGATCGTCGCACCTTCGAGGAAATTTCATGACGCCCTGGCTGACCATCGTTGGCATCGGCGAGGACGGTTATGCCGGCCTCGGCAAGGCCGCGCGCCGCGCCCTGCTCGCCGCCAGCGAAGTGATCGGCGCGCCACGCCAGCTGGAGCTGCTGCCGCATTGTCTGCGCGCTCATCGCCAGGCCTGGCCGAGCCCGTTCAGCCTGGAACCGGTGATGCGCCGGCGCGGTGAGCCGACCTGCGTGCTGGCCAGCGGTGACCCGATGTGGTTCGGCGTCGGCGCTAGCCTGGCCCGTCAGATTCCGTCCGAGGAAATGCTCGTGCTTTCCGCGCCGTCCTCTGCCTCCCTCGCAGCGGCGCGCCTGGGCTGGGCGTTGCAGGATTGCGCGCTGCTGTCGCTGGTGGCACGCCCATTGGCCGCACTCAACGCGCAGATCCACGACGGCGCCAGGCTGCTGATCCTCAGTAACGACGGCAGCAGCCCGGCGGCGATCGCCGCATTGCTGCGCGAACGAGGATTCGGCGCGAGTCGCCTCAGCGTGCTGGAACACCTGGGCGGTGAGGCGGAGCGGCGTATCGACGGGCTTGCCAGCGACTGGTCGCAGAGCGAGATGGCTGCACTGAACCTGGTGGCTGTGCAGTGCGTAGCCGGCGTCGACGCGGTTCGTCTGCCCCTGACCATCGGCCTGCCGGACGACGCCTACCGCCATGACGGCCAACTGACCAAGCGCGACGTCCGCGCCGTGACCTTGGCACGGTTGGCACCGAAGCCCGGCGAGCTCCTCTGGGATGTCGGCGCCGGCTGCGGCTCCATTGGCATCGAGTGGATGCGCGCACATCCGAGCTGTCGCACGCTGGCCATCGAAGCCAACGACGGGCGCCAGGAACATATCCGTTTCAACCGCGACGCCCTCGGTGTGCCGGCGCTGCAACTGGTCTGCGGCGCTGCGCCGGAGGCATTGCAGGGACTGGAGCGCCCGGATGCGATCTTCATCGGCGGTGGTGTAACCCTGCCCGGTGTCTTCGAGCAGTGCTGGGAGCAACTCAAGCCTGGCGGCCGACTGGTGGCCAACGCCGTCACCCTGCAGAGCGAGTCCATGCTGCTGAGCTGGCGCGCCCGCCTTGGCGGCGAGCTGACTCGTCTGTCGGTGTCCCAGGCCCAGCCGCTCGGCGGTTTCGATACCTGGCGCGCGGCGTTGCCGATCACCTTGCTGGAAGTGCACAAGCCCCAGGCTGAATGACCATGCGTGACGAGACGCCCGAAGAACCTCGCCCGCTGCGCAGCGGCTACACCACGGGCAGTTGCGCCACCGCCACCAGCCTGGCGGCGGCGCGCCTGCTACTGACCGGTGAAGCGCTGGACGCCGCACAGATCAGCCTGCCCAAAGAGCGCAGCGCGACCCTGCGCCTGGAGTTCTGCCGCCTCACGGTTGGCGGCGCCGAAGCCGGTACGCTGAAGGATGCCGGCGACGACCCGGACGTGACCCACGGTGCGCTGGTCTTTGCGCGCGTCGCCTTGAGCAATGAGCCGGGCGTGCGTTTTTACGCTGGAGAAGGCGTCGGCACCGTCACCAAGCCGGGGCTGGTGCTCGCGGTGGGCGAGCCGGCAATCAATCCCGTTCCACGGCAGATGATGCAGGGTAACCTCGCTGCGCTGGCGACCGAGTGCGGCTATGCCGGTGGCTTCGACGTCACCATCCATGTCGAGGGCGGCGCCGAGCTGGCGCTCAAGACCATGAACCCGCGCCTGGGCATTCTCGGCGGCCTGTCGATCCTCGGCACTACCGGCATCGTCCGGCCGTTCTCCTGCTCGGCCTACATCGCGTCGATCCAGCAGGGCATCGACGTCGCCCGCGCCAACGGTTTCCGCCATCTCGCCGCCTGCACCGGCAACGCCAGCGAGGATGCCATGCGCCGTCGCTACGGTTTCGACGACACGGCGCTGATCGAGATGGGCGACTTCGCCGGTGCAGCGCTCAAGCACCTGCGCAAGGTGCCGCTGGAGCGTTTCAGCGTCTGCGGCGGCTTCGGCAAGATCAGCAAGCTCGCCGCCGGCCACATGGATTTGCACAGTCGGCACTCCAGCATCGACCTGCCGCAGCTCGCCGAGTGGGCGGCGGACATCGGCGCCTCGGCGGACCTGCAGCAACGCATGCGCGACGCCAACACCAGCCAGCAGGCGCTGGCGCTCTGTCGCGCCGAGGGCATCGCTCTGGGTGACGCCGTCTGCGCCCGCGCACTGGCCTTCGCCCGACGCATCGTGCCCGCCGAAGTACAACTGGAAGTCTTCGCCATCGACCGCCAGGGCAACCTGGTGGGCGAAGCGCTGGAGGTTCGATGAAGCGAGTCCTGCTACTGGGCGGTATCGGCGAAGCGCTGGCCATCGCGCGGCGCCTGGGGCCGCAGCATCTCTACAGCCTCGCCGGCCTGGGCAAGGTGCCGGACGATCTGGCCTGCGAGGTGCGCGTCGGTGGTTACGGCGGCGCCGAAGGCCTTGCGGACTACATCCGCGAACGCGGTTTCGACCTGTTGCTCGACGCGACCCATCCCTACGCCGCGCAGATCAGCGCCAACGCCGCCCGCGCTGCGCAACTGGCCGGCGTGCCGTGCTGGGCGCTGCGCCGCCCCGGCTGGGAGGCGGGCGAGGGCGACGATTGGCGGCAGGTCGCCGATTGGGGGGCGCTGATCGAGGCACTGAAGGCGTTTCACCGTCCGCTGTTCACTCTGGGTCGCGAGCCGCTGGAGCACCTGGACGAGATTCCCGCCCACCAGCACTGGACCGTGCGCTGCCTGCAAAGCCTGCCTGGCAACGCGCGTGCCGAGGTGCTCGGCGCGCGCGGGCCGTTCACCCTGGAGGGCGAGCGCGAGCTATTTACCCGCCTGGGCACCGACGTGCTGGTCAGCAAGAACAGTGGTAGTCAGGCGACTGAACCAAAGCTGCAGGTCGCCCGCGAGCGTGATGTGCCGGTGCTGATCCTGGCGCGGCCGGCGCTGCCGAGAGTGGACCGGGAGTTCGATAGCGTCGAGTCGCTGTGGGCTGCCTTGGCGGGCCGACTTTTATAGGAGCGAGCTTGCTCGCAAACCCATCGGCCTACTCCGAGCCGTCAGCGCTTATGCCACTGAGCTACGACAAAGGCTCTGTGGGGCGACCTGTTCCAGGGAGTTCACAGCTTCGTAGTGGTTCGCGAGCAAGCTCGCTCCTACGGGGCTGTAACGTCTCTTCTCCGCCAACGCACCTGGCTCTATGCTGGGCCCCGGTTATCACAGGGAGTGACACCATGCTGCGAATCCTCGGCCGCGCTTCATCGATCAACGTGCGCAAGGTGCTCTGGACCTGCGCCGAACTGAACCTGTCCTACGAACGGGAAGACTGGGGCACGGGCTTCCGTTCGACTGCCTCGGCGGAATTCATCGCGCTCAACCCCAACGCCATGGTGCCGGTCCTCGTCGATGGCGACTTCGTGCTCTGGGAGTCCAATGCCATCTGCAGCTACCTCGCCACGCAGTATCCGCTCGATGAACTGCTACCCACCTCCGTGCGCGAACGCGCGCTGGTGGAGCAGTGGATGGGCTGGCAGGCAACCGAACTGAACAGCGCCTGGCGCTACGTGTTCATGGCCAGGGTGCGCAACAGTCCCAGCCACACTGACGAATCCGCCATCGCCCTGAGCGAGGCGCAGTGGAATCACTGCATGGCCCTGCTGGACCGGCAATTGGAGCGCACCGGCGCCTTCGTCACCGGTGCCTGCTTCAGTCTCGCCGATGTGGTACTCGGTCTGTCGGTGAACCGCTGGTACCTGACGCCCATGCAGCGCCCCGATCTACCGGCTGTGGCGGCCTACTACGAGCGGCTGAGCGAGCGACCGGGGTTCTTGCAGCATGGGCGCAATGGGGAGCCTTGAGGGCGAATATCGCGATGCTGCGAGATTGCCCTCACCCCAGCCCTCTCCCAGAGGGAGAGGAGGCCGTTCGGAGTGGGCAGTGTATCGGCGGTAACCGGCGAACGTTGGTCGATCAGAGCGCGCAGGACTGTTCCCTCTTCCTCTGGAAAAGGGTGAGGGGCTTCTAGCGATAGGAGCCGGAAATTTCAGCGATCCGCCGATACTCTGCGCCCAGCTCGCCGGCCAGTTTTTGTGCGCGGCCAAGCCGTACCGCGCCACCTTCGATATCCACCAGCACAGTCGGGCAGTCCATCGGCTGCAACGCCGGCCAGTCACGCAGGCGGCCGTCGGTCAGTATCAGCAGGCGTTGGTGCTCGCCTGGCTTCTGTCGCTGGCGCTTGTCCAGCCATTCCCGAGCTCGCTCAAGTGCCTCGATCAGCGGAGTGCCGCCACCGGCACCGAGCGCTTCCAGCCAGTCCTGGAGCTGCGCAGAGGCCTTCTGGCCCTGCCACAACCAACGCGCTTGTGTGCCGGTGGCGTGCAGCACGGCGAGACGCGCACGTTGGCGATAGGCCTGTTCGAAGGTGTCGGCGAGCAGGCCCTTGGCTTGTGCGAGGGCGCCGTGGCGACGGGTGCTGGCGGAGGCGTCGACTATCACCAGCCAGAGCTCGCCGGGCTTGCGGCTGCGGGCGCGCAGCACCAGGTCTGCGCGGTGTCGCGGGCGACCATTGCGCAGCGTGGCAGGCCAATCGATACGGCCGTGCGTGCCCTGTTGGCGGGCGCCGCTGCGGCCGCCGGCGAGCTGGCCGGGTCGGGGGTGGGCATCCGCGCCTGGGGCCTGGCGCGGGCGGATGCTCAGGACTTTTTTGGCCAGCCCGTCAGTTGCCGGCGTTCGCCCATGGCGATGCTCTGCGCGGGTAGTTCGCCCCATTGGCCCTCGCCGTTGGATGGGGTGGACGGCGCTTGCGATTGGCTGGAGGCGGACTGCGGAGGCGTTGCCGATGGTGACGGCGCGTGGCGACGGCGATGGGCGAGGGCGAAGTGTTCCACCGCATCGATGTCCTCCGCCTCGATGGCGTCAGCCCCGCGCCACGCCGCATGAGCGCGGGCGGCGCGCAACCAGACCAGATCGGCGCGCAGGCCGTCGACACCGGCGGCATGGCAGCGCTCGGCGATGTCGTTCAAGGCGCGGTCATCCAGCGCAATCGCCGCGAGTTGCCGGCGAGCGTCGCTGCAGCGTTGTTGCAGCGCTTGTTGCGCGCCTTGCCACCTTATGACGAAAGCCTGCGGATCGGCGTCGAAGGCCAGCCGCCGGCGGACGATTTCGGCGCGCTCGGTCGGCGCGGGCGCACCTGCCAGTTGCACCTTGAGGCCGAAGCGATCCAGCAGTTGCGGGCGCAGTTCGCCTTCCTCGGGGTTCATCGTGCCGATCAGTACGAAGCGCGCCGGGTGGCTGTGGGACAGGCCGTCGCGTTCGATCAGGTTGACCCCGCTGGCAGCCACGTCGAGCAGCAGGTCGACGAGATGGTCGGGCAGCAGGTTCACCTCATCCACATAGAGCACGCCGCCGTGGGCGTTGGCCAGCACGCCGGGGGAGAACTGCGCGCGGCCTTCACCCAGTGCCGCGTCCAGGTCGAGGGTGCCGACGATGCGCTCCTCGCTGGCGCCCAGCGGCAGGGTGACGAAGCGCCCGCCATCCAGCAGGTCGGCGACGCCGCGCGCCAGGGTGGACTTGGCCATGCCGCGCGGCCCTTCGATCAGCACGCCGCCGATGGCCGGGTCGATGGCCGCCAGGCACAGGGCCAGTTTCAGCTCATCGGCGCCGACGACGGCTGCCAGTGGGAAATGGGGAAGGGCGCTCATGGGGATTTCCTGCGGATTTCGTCCGTGCATGGTAGCGAACCGAGCGTAGGAGGTGCGACCAATGTCCATCAGAACGATAGAGCCAAGTCATTGATCGGCACGTCGCGATGCAGTAACTTGGCTCCACTTCCACGGAGAACATCATGCCGTCCAGCCTGTCCATCCAGTCCCTCGCCCTTCCCGGTGCCATTGGCTCCGTGGTTGCTCGCGCGCAGGTCCTGGCCGCTGCTGCCGGCTATTTCTTCTATGGGTATTGGTTTAGCCAAAGGCGCGCCTGATACCCCACAGGCGCCCTAGCAAGCAGGGTCGCCAACCAGACAGTTTCCCAAAAACCCCGGTCGGCAACCCGACCGGGGTTTTTGTTTTTCCGGCCCACAAGGCCAACGCATTGCAAACAAATTGAATCGGGCCAAAACGCCCGGACAGAGGATCGACACATGAACACCACCAACTACCGCTATTACCGCAACTCCGACTGGCGATTTAGCAGCGCGCTGCGTGCCACCCAACGAGCCTTGCCACGAACACTTAGATAGAGCGCCGAGCGCGGATAGACCACCGCGCCGGCCAAGGATGCCAGTCAGATGAACGCTTCCACCTCCGCCCTGATCCGCCCCGAACACGCAGCCTCCGCCGAAGTCCTCGACCTCCCGCTGCCCTCCGCCCGCCGCCGCGAACAGCCGCTGCCGAGCCCCGCCGAACTGCGCCAGCGCCTGCCGCTGTCCGCCGCCATGGCCCACCGCGTCCGCGAAGGCCGCGAGGCGATCCGCGCCGTGCTCGATGGCCGCGACCCGCGCCTGCTGGTCGTTATCGGTCCCTGCTCGCTGCACGACCCTGTTTCCGCCCTCGAATACGCCGACCGCCTCGCCGAACTGGCGCCGCAGGTGAGCGACCAGCTGCTGCTGGTGATGCGCGCCTACGTCGAAAAGCCGCGCACCACCATCGGCTGGAAAGGCCTGGTCTACGACCCGCAACTGGACGGCAGCGGCGACATGGCCGGCGGCCTGGAACTGTCGCGCCGGCTGATGCTGGGCATGCTCGAACGCGGCCTGCCGATCGCCACCGAACTGCTGCAACCGCTAGTGGCCGGCTACTTCGACGACCTGCTGGGCTGGGCCGCCATCGGCGCGCGCACCAGCGAATCCCAGGTGCACCGCGAGATGGTCAGTGGTCTCGATCTGCCGGTGGGCTTCAAGAACGGCACCGACGGCAGCATCGGCATCGCCACCGATGCCATGCGTTCGGCCGCGCACCCGCACCAGCACTTCGGCATCGATGCGCTGGGCCGGCCTTCGCTGGTGCAGACCCAGGGCAACCCGGACACCCATCTGGTGCTGCGCGGCGGCCACGCCGGGCCGAACTTCGATGCGGCCAGCGTGCAGCAGATTCGCCAGGGGCTGGAGAAGCTCGGCCTCGATCCGAGCATCATGGTCGACTGCAGCCACGCCAACAGCGGCAAGGACCCACTGCGCCAGCCGGCGGTACTGGACAGCGTGCTCGACCAGCGCCTGGCCGGCGACGCCTCGCTGCGCGGCGTGATGCTGGAGAGTCACCTGTTCGACGGCTGCCAGCCGCTGTCCGGTGAACTGCGCTACGGTGTCTCGATCACCGACGGCTGCCTGGGCTGGAGCGGCACCGAGGCGCTGCTGCTGAATGCCGCAGAGCGCCTGCGTCGCGGTTGATGTCGATGGTGCGGCGTACAACCGCGAACGGTTGTGCGCCCTACGCTCGAATGCTTTTCGTAGGAGCGAGCTTGCTCGCGAACGAGTTTCCCGGCAACTCAGGGTCTGGGCGGGTCCGCGAGCAAGCTCGCTCCTACACGTCAATGCGCCATGCCGCGCTGTTGTGTAGGAGCGGACTTTGTCCGCGATAGGTCTGCATCACGCCGGATACCATCGCGGACGGAGTCCGCTTCTACAAAAGCTGGAAATTCCTCACTGCTCCTCGCTATCCACCAGCAGGTTCTCCAGCATCTCGCGGTATTCCCCTGGCTCTTCCCACAACCCGCGCTGCTGCGCTTCCACCAGGCGTTCGGCAATGTCGCGCAGGGCTTCGGGGTTGTGCTGGCGGATGAATTCGCGGGTGTCGTCGTCCAGCAGGTAGGCGTCGGCCAGCAGGCGGTACTGGTGGTCGTCGACCAGCTCGCTGGTGGCGTCGAAGGCGAACAGGTAGTCCACCGTCGCGGCCAGTTCGAAGGCACCCTTGTAGCCGTGGCGCTTCATGCCGGCGACCCATTTCGGGTTCACCGCGCGCGCGCGCACCACGCGGCCGAGTTCTTCCTTCAGGGTGCGGATGCGCGGGTTGTCCGGCTGGCTGTGGTCGCCGTGGTAGCTGGCCAGCGCCTGGCCCTGGATGACCTCGGCGGCGGCGAGCATGCCGCCCTGGAACTGGTAGTAGTCGTTGGAGTCGAGGATGTCGTGCTCGCGGTTGTCCTGGTTGTGCAGCACCGCCTGCAGGCCGGACAGGCGCTGGGCGAAGCACTCGCGCGCCGGGGTGCCGTCGTCGCCGGCACCGTAGGCGTAGCCGCCCCAGTTCAGGTAGGCCTCGGCGAGGTCGGCGCGACTGTCCCACTGGCGCGATTCGATTACGCCCTGCACGCCGGCACCGTATGCGCCGGGCTGTGCGCCGAAGATGCGCCAGCCGGCCTGTCGGCGAGCTTCGTCGACATCCAGACCTTCGCTTAGCAGGCGAGATTGATCAGCACGCACACGGGCCGCCAGCGGGTTCAGATCGTCCGGCTCGTCCAGCGCGGCGACGGCCTGCACGGCGGCGTCGAACAGGCGGATCAGGTTGGCGAAGGCATCGCGGAAGAAGCCCGAGACCCGCAGCGTCACGTCGACCCGCGGGCGGTCGAGCAGGCTGATCGGCAGGATCTCGAAATCCTCCACGCGCTGGCTGCCGGCCTGCCACACCGGACGCACGCCGAGCAGCGCGAGGGCCTGGGCGATGTCGTCGCCGCCGGTACGCATGGTTGCCGTGCCCCACACCGACAGGCCGAGCTGGCGCAGGTGGTCGCCGTGGTCCTGCAGGTGGCGTTCGAGCAGGCGACTGGCGGACTGGAAGCCCAGGCGGAAGGCGGTGGGCGTGGGCAGGTTGCGCACGTCCACGGTGAAGAAGTTGCGCCCGGTGGGCAGCACATCGACCCGCCCGCGACTGGGTGCGCCGCTGGGGCCGGGCGGCACGAAGCGGCCGGCGAGACCGGCGAGCAGGTGGCCGATTTCGCTGGCGCCGCAGGCGTCCAGGGTCGGTGCGATCTGCTGCTGCAACTGCGCGAGGACCGCCGCGCTGGCGCTGCCGGGCGCGCTGACCGAGCCGTCGATCAGGCGCAGGGCGAACAGCTCCAGGCGCTCGCGGGTGTCACCGTTGCTGCGCCAGGTTTCGTCGCTGACGGCGGTCAACAAGTCAGGGCGCGGACCTTCCCACGGCTCGGCGAAAGCTTCGTCCAGCGGGTCGCGACCCAGCTGCAAATCCTCGCTCAGTGCGCGCAACAGGCTGGCGTTGCCGCCGCGTCCGTCGCCGCGCGGAATGCGCACCAGCGACAGCAGCGTGTCGCGGCGCAACTCGCCCACGGGCGATTCGCCGAACACATGCAGACCGTCGCGAATCTGCGATTCCTTGAGGTCGCAGAGGTAGGCGTCCAACTGCGGCAGCCAGCTTTCCGGGTCGTCGCTCAGTTGCAGGCCCAGCTCGCGGTCCAGCGCGGTCTCGCGCACCAGCGTGAGGATGTCGCCACGCAGCTCGCTGGCGCGGCGCGGGTCGAGCAGGGAGGCGTCGTAGTACTCGTCGGCCAGCCGTTCAAGGTCACGCAGCGGGCCGTAGTTTTCCGCGCGGGTCAGCGGCGGCATCAGGTGGTCGATGATCACGGCTTGCGCGCGGCGCTTGGCCTGTGCGCCTTCGCCGGGATCGTTGACGATGAAGGGGTAGAGGTTGGGGAGCGGACCGAGGATCGCGTCCGGCCAGCACTCTTCCGAGAGCCCGACGCCCTTGCCCGGCAGCCATTCCAGGTTGCCGTGCTTGCCGACGTGGATCACAGCATCGGCGCCGAACACTTCGCGCAGCCAGAAGTAGAAGGCGAGGTAGCCGTGGGGCGGCACCAGTGACGGGTCGTGGTAGATCGCCGCCGCGTCGAGCTGGTAGCCGCGCGCCGGCTGGATGCCGACAAAGCCCAGGCCGAAGCGCAGGCCAGCGACCATCATCCGGCCGCTGCGGAACATCGGGTCCTGTTGCGGCTCGCCCCAGCGCTCGCGCACGGCTTGCTGGTTGGCCGCGGGCAGGCGCGCGAAGCAGGCGAGGTAGTCGTCCAGCGCCAGGCTCTGCGCGCAGGGGCGCAGGTCGAGGCTGTCGAGGTCGTTGCTGACGCCGCCGAGCAGTTGCTGGATCAGCGCCGTGCCGGAATCGGGCAAACCGGCGACCGGATAACCCTGAGCCTCCAGCGCGCTCAGGATGTTCAATGCGGCGGCCGGCGTGTCGAGGCCGACGCCGTTGCCGATGCGGCCATCGCGGGTTGGATAGTTGGCCAGGATCAGCGCCACGCGCTTGTCGGCATTGGCCTTGCGAGCCAGCAGCATCCAGCGCCGCGCCAGCTCGGCGACGAAGTCCATGCCTGGCAGGTGCGAAAGGTAGCAGACCACGTCGCTCTGGCTGCGCTCGCTGCGCCAGGCCAGGCCCTTGAAGCTGATCGGCCGGGTGATGAGACGGCCATCCAGTTCCGGCAGCGCGATGTGCATGGCCAGGTCGCGCGGGCCGAGGCCCTGCGGGTTGGCGCGCCAGAGGTCGAGGTTATCCAGCGAGCAGATGGCTTGCAGCACCGGCACGTCGCGTCTGAAAGGGCGTTCCTGTGGCGCTTCCGGGTTCGACTGGGCGAAGCCGGTGGTGTTGATGATCAGCTCGGCGTCGGCGCTATCGAGCAGGCCTTCTACCGTCGCCAGGCACGCGGCTTCCTTGAGGCTGGCCACGGCGATGGGCAGCGGGTTGATGCCCTGGGCCTGCAGGCGTTTGCAGAAGGTGTCGATAAAGCCGGTGTTCGCCGCCTGCAGGTGCGTGCGATAGAACAGCAAGGCGGCCACCGGGGACTCGGGGTGCCAGTCGGCCTGCCAGCGGGCGAGGGCGCAACTGCCCACTTGCGGGTGATAGACCGCCACGCGCGGCAGGGTTTGTGGCTCGCTCCAGACGTAATCGCGTTGCAGGTGACGGTTGGCGAGGCAGGCGAAGAATTGCCGGGCGTTGTCCATGCCGCCCTGGCGCAGGTACTGCCAGAAGCGCTCGGCGTCGTGCGCGGGCACATTGCACAAGGCGGCCAGTTCGGGGTCGGGTTTGTCGTCGCCGGGTACCGCGATGAGCGTGACGCCGCGCTCGGCCAGCGCCACCAACTGCTCCATGCCGTAGCGCCAGTAACCGACACCACCGTGCACGGAAATCAGGATGACCTTGGCGTGCTGCAGCACCTCGTCGACGTAGAGGTCCACCGAGGCGTGGTTCTGCAACTGCATGGGGTTGGCCAGGCGCAGGCTCGGGTAATCCTCCGGCAGTTCGCGGGCGGCCTCGGCGAGCAGCGCCAGGTGCGAGTCGCCGCTGCAGAGGATCACCAGGTCGGCGGGCGTCTGGGCCAGGTCGGCGATGCCGTCGTCGGGGACGAAGCCGCCGGGTTGGGTGCGCAGCAGATGCATGGGTTTGCTCGATGGTGGCTCTTCGTAGGAGCGAGCTTGCTCGCGAACATTGCCCCGCTGCGAGGTTGGTTCGCGAGCAAGCTCGCTCCTACACGATCAGGAGAGGGCGGTACGCAGCTCGTTGGCGATGGCGGCCTGGTCCAGTTCCTGGCCGATCACCACCAGGCGCGTGCCGCGGGTTTCATCGCTGCGCCAGGCGCGGTCGAAGTGCTTGTCGAAGCGCTTGCCGACGCCCTGCACCAGCAGGCGCATGGGTTTGCCGGGGATGGCGACGAAGCCCTTGATGCGCAGCACGGCGTGGCGCTCGACCAGCGCGTTCAGGGCATCCAACAGGGCGCGCTCTTCCACTTCCGGGAGGTCGACATGGAAGGAGTCGAACTCGTCGTGGTCATGATCTTCATGGCCCTCGTGGTCGTGATGCGTCGGGCGGCTGTCGATGTGCAGTTCGGCTTCGGCATTCAGACCCAGCAGCACGGAGAGCGGCAGCTGGCCGGAATTGGCTTCGACGATCTTCACCGCCGGCGGCAGTTCTTCCGCGACTTCGGCGCGCACGCGGGCCAGCGCGTCGGCGTCGAGCAGATCGGCCTTGTTCAGTACCACCAGGTCGGCGCTGGCGAGCTGGTCTTCGAAGAGTTCGTGCAGCGGCGATTCGTGATCCAGGTTCGGGTCCTGCTTGCGCTGCTCGTCCACCTGCTCGGGGTGTGCGGCGAAGGTGCCGGCGGCCACGGCCGGGCTGTCGACCACGGTGATCACCGCATCCACGGTGCAGGCGTTGCGGATTTCCGGCCACTGGAAGGCCTGCACCAGCGGCTTGGGCAGGGCCAGGCCGGAGGTCTCGATGAGGATCTGGTCGAGGTCGCCGCGGCGCGCCACCAGCTCGCGCATCACCGGGAAGAATTCTTCCTGCACGGTGCAGCACAGGCAGCCGTTGGCCAGTTCGAAGACGCGGCCGACCGCTTCTTCTTCGCTGCAGCCAATGGAGCACTGCTTGAGGATTTCGCCGTCGATGCCCAGCTCGCCGAATTCGTTGACGATCACCGCGATGCGGCGGCCTTCGGCATTGTTGAGCATGTGGCGGAGCAGGGTGGTCTTACCGGCACCGAGGAAGCCGGTGACGATGGTGACGGGGAGTTTGGCCAGGGTTTTCATGCGCGCCTCGCAAGCGGAAGTTGGAAGGCGGATGAAGGGCGCGCGCGCGGGTTCGCCGCGCAACGAAGGTCGCCACCGGATCACCCCGCCCGGTTGTCTGTTGATAACGAACCGGTTCCGGATCTCGCGAGCTAGAGCCAGGCTAGGCGGAGGATCGCCGGGGATGCGGAGTTGACTAGCAGTCCACGGCGATCCTCCAACGCAGTATGGCCGACGCGCAGCAGATCGAAAACCGGTGACGAGGCAGGTCTCCTGGCTCACAACCCTTTGGCGTCTCCTCGCCTTCCCGCCCGAATCGGCAGTGGCGCATGAAGAGACAGGCTGTTCACAGTTGCGGGGGCAGCCGTGGCGCATCCGAAGATTTCCACGTTCCCTCTTAGCTCCGGCCAGCGCCGGAGAACCTCGAAGGGAGGAAGGCTACGCAGCGTAGACGGGTCGGTCAATCGCCGGGGATCGGTTGACGCCTGCCGGCTGCCGTGGTCAGCTAGCGCGGTTTCAGGTGTCTCGCGCCGCGCGCGAGGTGAAACGGGAAGCCGGTGCGTCCGCAAGGACCAGTCCGGCGCTGCCCCCGCAACGGTAGGCGATCGTAGGGTCATCAGTAGTCACTGTGCGCACGCATGGGAAGACTGACCCGCTTGGCCACGAGCCAACGTCGCAAGCCCGGAGACCGGCCTGGAGCTTTCGTTTTTTGGCAAACCCGCGGTGGGCGGGCGCAGGCCGTGGCGCGTCCTTCCGGCGCGTTCGAATGCGTTCAACCTCTGCGTTCTCTTACTTTGATCTTCAGAGGGAACGTTCATGTCCAGCAGCACCCTGACGCACGCGTCGAGCACTTCCATCCCCCTTTCCAAGCGCATCAGCCTGGCCGTTGGCGCCAGCCTGCTGGGCGCGCTGCTGGTGTATTTCGCCGGCTTCTCGCATCTGGAAGCGGTGCACAACGCCGCGCACGACACCCGCCACAGCGCTGGTTTCCCCTGCCACTGATGTGCACCGCCTGCGCGTAAGCGCAGCGAATTCGAGGCACTCCCGGTCGCGCGTTCGCAGCGTTCGAGGCCTCGTCTCGCCTGGAGAATTGCAATGATCAAACGTATCGCCCAGACCGCCGGTTTCGCCGGTCTGATCGCGGCGCTGGTACTCACCGTGGTCCAGTTGCTGTGGGTATCCCCGCTGATCCTCAAGGCGGAAACCTATGAGAAATCCGAGCCGGCCGCCGCGCTGGTCGAGGAGCACGCTCATGAGCATGCCGAGGGTGCTGCCGCTGGCCACCACCATGACGCGCAAGCCTGGGAACCGGAAGACGGCTGGCAGCGCATCCTCTCCACCACCGGCGGCAACCTGGTGGTCGCGGTGGGCTTCGCCCTGATGCTGGCCGGCCTGTTCACCCTGCGCGAGCCGGGCAAGACCTCCGAAGGCCTGCTCTGGGGCCTGGCCGGTTTCGCCGTGTTCACCCTGGCTCCGTCTCTGGGCCTGCCGCCGGAAGTCCCCGGCACCGCCGCCGCCGACCTGAACCTGCGGCAGACCTGGTGGATCGGCACGGCCGCCGCCACCGCCGCCGGCCTCGCGCTGCTGGTGTTCGGCCGCAACTGGGCACTGAAGATCGTCGGTGCCGCACTGCTGGTGGTACCGCATGTGATCGGCGCGCCGCAGCCGGAAGTGCATTCCAGCCTCGCGCCGGAAAGCCTCGCCCATGAGTTCATCGTCGCCTCGCTGGTCACCAACGCGGTGTTCTGGGCAGCCCTGGGCCTGGTCGCGGCCTGGCTGTTCCGTCGCTTCGCGCCGTCGGCCTGATCCACGCGTTATGCTCGACCCCCGCAGCCGGCTCGGCCGCCTGCGGGGTTTTGTTTTCTGGAGATAGAGAATGACGCTGGTTGCCGGCCTGGGTTGCCGCCGTGGCTGCTCGCTCGATGAACTGCGCGAGTTGCTGCGCGAAACGCTGGCGGAAGTCGGACTCGACGAGTCGAACCTCACCGCGCTGGCCAGCGCCACGCTGAAGGCCGACGAAGACGGGCTTGTCGCGCTGGCCACCGCGCTCGACTTACCGCTGGCACTGTTCACGCCGCAACAGCTCGCGACATGCGAGAAGCGCCTGGGCGAGCCCTCCGAAACCGTGCGCGCCGCCACCGGGAGCGCCAGCGTAGCCGAGGCGGCGGCATTGCTACAGGCCGAGGCGCAAAGCGGTGCGCCGGCACGCCTGCTGGTGGGCAAACGGCGCAGCGATCAAGCCACCTGCGCGCTGGCTTTCATCCCCGTCGAACTCATACAGGAGCAGCCATGACGGTCCATTTCATCGGTGCCGGCCCCGGCGACCCTGAACTCATCACGGTCAAGGGCCAGCGGCTGATCCGTTCCTGCCCGGTGATCCTCTACGCAGGCTCGCTGGTACCGCCGGCGGTGCTGGAAGGGCACAGCGCCGAACGCGTGGTGAATACCGCCGAACTGCACCTGGACGAGATCGTCGCACTGCTGGCCCAGGCCCATGGCGAAGGCAAGGATGTTGCCCGAGTGCACTCCGGCGACCCGTCGCTGTACGGCGCCATCGGTGAGCAGATTCGCCACCTGCGTGCGCTGGGCATTCCCTATGAGATCGTTCCCGGCGTGACCGCCACCTCTGCCTGCGCGGCGATCCTGGGTTGCGAGCTGACCCTGCCGGATATCTCGCAGACGCTGATCCTTACCCGTTACGCCCACAAGACGCGCATGCCCGAAGGTGAATCCCTTGCCGAGCTGGCGCAGCACCGTGCGACCCTGGCGATTCATCTCGGCGTGGGGCAGTTGCCGAACATCGTCGCCGAACTGCTGCCGCACTACGGCGCCGATTGCCCGATCGCGGTGATCCACCGCGCCAGCTGGCTGGACCAGGACCAGGTCACCGGCACCCTCGGCGACATCCTGGCCAAGGCCGAAGCCAAGGGCTTCCGCCGCACGGCGCTGATCCTGGTGGGCAAGGTGCTGGGGGCGGAGGGATTTGCCGATTCGTCGCTGTACAGCGCGGGGCACGCGCATCTGTATCGGCCGTGATGCTTTTCCAGAGGTTACTGCTGGGCGAGGCCTAGCGTAGGAGCGGACTCTGTCCGCGATCGCGCTGACGTTGCTCCGGCGCGCCAGGGAGCCCGGCCAACCCATCGCGGACGAAGTCCGCTCCAACGCGGGGCCAGGCTCGCCATTCGACACCAGGCCACGCACAAGTCGGCGCGTTGCATTTCGTAGGAGCGAGCAAGCTCGCTCCTACAGGTACCCTTGGGTTCAATCGTCCAGCGCTTCGAGTTCGCTAAGCTGCTCGTCGATCATCGCCTTCAACTGCTCCGCGGCCAGCGGCTTGTGCAGCAGCGGCCAGCCATGGGCGGAGGCCTGGGCGAGCAACTGCGGGTCGGTGTCGCCGGTGACCAGCACGGCGGCTATCCAGTCGTCATCGTAATGCTCGTGCAGGCGGGTGATGGCGTCGATGCCGGTCTGGTGGTCGCGCAGGCGGTAGTCGCTGATGATCAGGTCTGGCTTGTGCGCGGCGGTCGTCGCGTCGGCCAGCAGATCGGCGACATCGGCAACGATAACGTGCCGGTATTCCCAGCTCTGGAACAGCAGGCGCAGCCCTTCGCGGTTTTCCGCATCGTCTTCGATCAGGTAGATCAGCTTGTCGCTGCCCGCCACCGTGCGCAGCGGCAGGATTTCCGGTTGGCGCGGCTGCACGGCGGTGGCGCGCGGCAGGCTGATCATGAAGGCGCTGCCGTGCCCTTCGCGCGAATGCAGCGCCAGCGGATGGTCGAGCAGCCGCGCGGTGCGCTGGACGATGGCCAGCCCGAGGCCGAGGCCCTTGCTGCGATCGCGCTCGGGGTTGTCCAACTGGTGGAACTCCCAGAACACCTTCTGCTGTTCGCGCTCGGGAATTCCCGGGCCGCTATCCCAGACCTCCACGCGTACCTGACGGCCGCGGCGGCGCCAGCCGATCAGCACGCCGCCCTGCTCGGTGTAGCGGATGGCGTTCTCCACCAGATTTCGCAGGATGCGTTCGATCAGCGCCGGGTCGGACTTCACGAAAGGCGCGCCGGACCGTACGCGCAGGCTCAGGCCCTTGTCGGTCGCCTGTACACGGCAGTCTCCGGCGATGCGCTCGATCAACTCGGCGAGGGAGAAGGCCTGCAGGTTGGGTTGGACGATGCCGGCATCCAGCCGCGAGATATTCAGCAGCGCATCGAACAGCGAACCCTGCGCCGCCAGGGCGCGGGAGATGTGCTCGACAAGGTTGCGGCTGGCATCGTCCAGCGCCTGCTTCTGCAGGGCGCCCAGGTACAGGCCGAGCGCGTAGGTGGGCTGGCGCAGGTCGTGGCTGGCGCTGGCGAGGAATCGGGTCTTGGCCTGGTCGCTGCGTTCGGCAGCTTCCTTCTCGATGCTCAGTCTCTGCAGCAGTTCGATGTTCTCGAAACGCAGCAGCAGCGAGTCCACCAAGGTCGCGTGGAAGCGATAGGCGAAGGCGCAGATGGTGAAGGCGTAGACCAGTGCCGCCGCGCCAAGGGTCTTGCTCAGGACGTCCGGCAGCAGCACCAGCAGGCTGGCGAAGGGCAGGGTGAAGGCCGGCACGATGAACAGGTAGAACAGCGGCAGGACGATGCTGTAGGCATTCATCACACCGGTGCCCAAGCCCAGCAGAACGACCACCACGTACATCTGCATCGAGGGAGGCAGCACGGTCATCCAGTAGGCGGCGGGCAGGCCCCAGAGCAGGCCCGAGAGGCCGGTGGTGATCATCACCAGGACCAGCCAGCTGCGCCGGGGGCCGGCGCCGCTGTCGCGCAGTTGGTCGTAGCGCCGCAGCAGCCACAGGCGGGCACCGCCCAGCAGGGTCTGCGCGGCGAACCAGGCCAGCAGCGATTCCAGCGGCAGCGCGCCGTTGAGCACCCAGGTGGTGAGTCCGGCGACCAGGTAGGCGGCGATGATGGAGAAGGGCGAGTTGCGCCGCAGCACGTCGAACTGCTCGGCGCGCACCGGCTCGGCGTAGGGGGAGTGGCTAAGGTCGCGTTGCCAGAGGTTCATCGGGCCATCCGTGGAAAGTGATCAGTCGGCCTTGCCTGTATAGCAATCACCGCCGGCTGCGCCCAGTGTTTCAGGGCAGCCACTGATTCCCGTGCATCCGCGAGTACGCGCCGAGCGCGATGCAGTTGATGCTCTTCGTAGGAGCGAGCTTGCTCGCGAACAGGGTTCCGGCGGCATCGATGCTGGGCGTTTCGCGAGCAAGCTCGCTCCTACAAAAAAGCAGCTCAGGCGAGCCACTCGTCTGAGCGCGGCGCCATGCCGCGACGCAGGTACCAGCGCACCCACAGGTGCACGCCGAGCGCGGCGCTCACTGTGAGCAGGATCATCAGGCCTTCCGCTTCCATGGCAGCTTCCCTCGTCCGGGTTTCCTGCCTGTCAGGGTAATGCCTGCGACAAAGCGCCGCACAGGTACAGATCGTTTCCGAATGTGCGGATCAGTCTGACAGCAGAAGCCTTCAGCCCTGCAGCGAGTGAATGATCCGCCCTAGGGTCTCCATCGCTTGCTCGCTGGCTGTCGTCCAGGGATGGCCGTAGTTCAGGCGCAGACAGTGGCCGAAACGCCGCGTCGCGGAAAAGATCGGCCCAGGGGCGAGGCTGATACCTTGGGCGTGGGCGAGCTGGAACAGCTTGAGCGCGTCGATGTGCTCGGGCAGTTCCAGCCAGAGGAAGTAGCCGCCGCTGGGCCGGGTGACGCGCGTGGCGGCGGGGAAGTGCCGGGCCACGGCGGCGAGCATCGCGTGCTGCTGGCTTTCCAGCGCGTGACGCAACTTGCGCAGATGGCGGTCGTAGCCGCCGTGCTGCAGGTAGTCGGCAATGGCTGCCTGGGCCGGCACGGAGGCTGACAGGCTGGTCATCAGCTTGAGCCGCTCGATCTGCTCGGCGTAGCGCCCGCCGGCCACCCAGCCGACCCGGTAGCCTGGCGCCAGGCTCTTGGAGAAGGAGCTGCAGTGCATCACCAGCCCTTCGCTGTCGAACGCCTTCACTGGCTTCGGCGCCTGGGCAGCGAAGTACAGTTCGGCGTAGACGTCGTCCTCGATCAGCGGCACCTGGTGCTTGGCCAGCAGGGCGGCGAGGGCACGCTTCTTGTCCTCGCTCATACTGGCGCCCAGCGGGTTCTGGAAGTTGCTCATGAACCAGCAGGCCTTGATCGGCAGACGCGCCAGGCTGTCTGCGAGTACGTCGAGGTCGATGCCTTCGCGCGGGTGCACGGGGATTTCCACGGCCTTGAGCTTCAAGCGCTCCAGCACCTGCAGGCTGGCGTAGAAGGCCGGCGCTTCGATGGCGACCAGGTCGCCCGGCTGGGTGACTACCTGCAGGCACAGGTTGAGCGCTTCCAGGGCGCCATTGGTGACCACCAGTTCTTCCACCGGCAGCGGCATGCCGCCGACCATGTAGCGCAGGGCGATCTGCCGGCGCAGCGCGTGGCTGCCGGGAGCGAGGTCGGCGACTACCGAGCGCGGGTCCATGTCACGCACGGCGTGGGCCATGGAACGCGCCAGGCGCGGCAGGGGGAAGAGCTCCGGTGCCGGGAAGGCCGAGCCGAAGGGCACGGTGTCCGGGTCCTTGATCGAACTGAGCACCGAGAACACCAGCTCGCTGACGTCCACTTCGGTGGTCTGCGCGTCGTGGCGGGCGATCTCCGGTTCGGCCAGGGCGCGCTGCACATGCTCGCGGACGAAGTAGCCCGAGCGCGCGCGGGCGACGATCAGCCCGCGATCTTCCAGCAGGTAATAGGCCTGGAACACTGTCGAAGCACTGACCCCGTAGGTGCGGCTGGCGTGGCGCACCGAGGGGACCTTCTGGCCGGGGGCGAGCACGCCGCTGCGGATCAGGCCGGCAATCTCGTCGGCGAACTTCTCGTAGCGCTTCATCTTGTCCTGCACGGTGGCCTGAGGGGCGGAAGAATCCGCCCACTCTAGGCGCTGCGCCGAGGTCACGCCAAGCTCCCTGGCCATGCTCAGCGCCTCGGCGAGACGAAGGTGCTGGCGGCGTCGATGGCTTCGTTACCGTCGCTGACGCGGAAGTGCAGCGGCACCGAACCACCGGCGCTGCTCTGCGCCTCACTGGCCACCGAGACGGCGAAGTCGCGGATCTCGCCCGGTTGCAGCATCAGCTCGGGCACGCCCTGCAGGCGGTAGCCAGCGCCATCGGCGAGGCTCAGCTGGTAATGCTGCGGCTGCTGGGTCTTGTTGATCAGCTTGAGGTTGTAGATGTTCTCGATCTCGCCGGCAGCGTTCTCGCGGAACAGGCCACGGTCGCGGGCGACGTCGAGGTTGATCAGCGGGCGGGCTTCCAGCGCCCAGACGAAGGCGCCGATCATCACCAGCAGCACCGCCGCGTAGCCAATCAGGCGCGGGCGCAGCAGGTGGGTCTTGCCGCCTTCGAGTGCGCGTTCGGAGGTGTAGCGCACCAGCCCGCGGTCGTAGCCCATCTTGTCCATCACCGAGTCGCAGGCATCGATGCAGGCGGCGCAGCCGATGCAGGCGATCTGCAGGCCGTCGCGGATGTCGATGCCAGTGGGGCAGACCTGCACGCACTGGTGGCAGTCGATGCAGTCGCCCAGGCCCAGAGCCTTGGGATCGGCGTCCTTCTTGCGCGCGCCGCGGGATTCACCGCGCGCCGCGTCGTAGGAAATGATCAGGGTGTCCTTGTCGAACATCACGCTCTGGAAGCGCGAGTACGGGCACATGTGGATGCACACCTGCTCGCGCAGCCAGCCGGCGTTGGCGTAGGTGGCGGCAGCGAAGAAGGCGACCCAGAAGGTGCTTTCCAGGTCGAGCTTGAAGGTGAGCAGGTCCATTACCAGCGGCCGCACTGGGGTGAAATAGCCGATGAAGGTGATCGCGGTGACCAGACTGATCAGCAGCCACAGGCCGTGCTTGGCGCTCTTGCGCAGGACTTTCTCGGCGCTCACCGGGCCCTGGTCTCGCTTGATGCGCTGGTTGCGGTCACCCTCGGTGACCTGTTCGGCCCACATGAAGATCCAGGTCCACACGCTCTGCGGGCAGGTATAGCCGCACCAGACGCGGCCGGCGAACACCGTGATGAAGAACAGGCCGAAGGCGGCGATGATCAGGATCGCCGAAAGCAGGATGAAATCCTGCGGCCAGAAGGTCGCGCCGAAGATGTAGAACTTGCGCTCGGGCAGGTCCCAGAGCACCGCCTGGCGGCCGTTCCACTGTAGCCACAAGGTGCCGAAGAACAGCAGGAACAGCAGCGCACCACCGAGACGGCGGAGATCGCGGAAACGCCCGGCGAAGCGCTTGGTGTAGACCGTCGGGGTGACTGCCGACAGCGGTTTTGGCGGCGGGGTGAAGCGTTGCGGTGCGTCGATCTCGATGACCTTCGCGGGGATTCTTTCGCTCATTGTCGTGGCCCATCAGGCAGAAGAGGCGCCGCGACTGTACGAATCGGTCTGCACCCGAAACAGATTCAGGTTCGCCGGAAAAAACCATATCAGATGGCGAAAATCGCTCCGCGCCGCAGCACCACGGGCCTGGCGTACTGCGCGATGGGACGGCTGATCGGGCCTGTTGCGGCAACCGGTCGCAGGCCCGTCGGGACAGGCGCGGGGCGCATCTGATCCGCTTTTTCCCGCGCGATCTGCCGCTGTTTTGCACAGCAGGCGCCGGCCACTATTCGGTCAACCGCAACGTGGCGCGCCAGACGACAGAAGCAGGCCGCCACGCAACGACCCGAAGGTGGCCTGGCGATGTACCGATACGATGATTACGACCGCGCCCTGGTGCGCGAACGGGTGGCGCAGTTCCGTGACCAGGTGCAGCGGCGCCTGAGCGATGAGCTGAGCGAAGAGGAATTCCTCCCGCTGCGCCTGCAGAACGGCCTGTACCTGCAGAAGCACGCCTACATGCTGCGGGTGGCGATCCCCTACGGCACCCTGTCCAGCGAGCAGATGCGCACGCTGGCGTGGATTGCCCGTGAGCACGACCGCGGCTATGGCCACTTCACCACGCGGCAGAATATCCAGTTCAACTGGGTGGAACTGGCGCGCGTGCCGGACATTCTCGAACGTCTCGCCGATGTCGAGATGCATGCCATCCAGACCTCCGGCAACTGTGTGCGCAACATCACCACCGAGGCTTTTGCCGGAGTTGCCGCCGACGAGTTCCTCGACCCGCGCCCGCTGGCGGAAATCCTCCGCCAGTGGTCGACGGTGAACCCCGAATTCCTCTTCCTGCCGCGCAAGTTCAAGATCGCCCTCTGCGCCGCCGAGGAAGACCGCGCGGCGGTGATGATGCACGACATCGGCCTCTACCTGCGACGCGCCGAAGATGGCGAACTGCGGCTGAAGGTGCTGGTCGGCGGCGGGCTGGGGCGTACGCCGATGCTCGGCCAGGTGATCCGCGACGACCTGCCGTGGTGGCACCTGCTGTCCTACGTCGAGGCCATCCTGCGCGTGTACAACCGCCACGGGCGGCGCGACAACAAGTACAAGGCGCGGATCAAGATCCTGGTGAAGGCGCTGGGTATCGAGGCGTTCTCCCGCGAGGTCGAGGAGGAGTGGCAGCATCTGCGCGATGGCGAGGCGCAACTCACACTAGATGAATACGAGCGTGTGGCGGCGGCATTCGATCCGCCGGTCTACGCGCCTTCTGACGATCTCGCTTACGGCACGGCGTTGGCCAACGACGCGGCATTCGCCCGCTGGGTGTCGCGCAACGTGCGCCCGCACCGCGTACCGGGCTATGCCAGCGTGGTGCTCTCCACCAAGCCGGGAGCCGAGGCGCCGCCGGGGGATGCGACGGCCGAGCAGATGGAGCAGGTGGCCGACTGGGCCGAGCGCTTCGGCTTCGGCGAAATCCGCGTCGCCCACGAACAGAACCTGGTGCTGCCGGACGTACGCAAGGCCGATCTCCACGCGCTCTGGCAGGAAGCCTGCGCGGCAGGCCTGGGCACGCCGAACCAGGGCCTGCTGACCGACATCATCGCCTGCCCCGGCGGCGATTTCTGCGCGCTGGCCAACGCCAAGTCGATCCCCATCGCCCAGGGCATCCAGCAGCGCTTCGAGGACCTGGACTACCTGCACGACCTGGGCGACCTCAGCCTGAACATCTCCGGCTGCATGAACGCCTGCGGCCACCACCATATCGGCAACATCGGCATCCTCGGTGTCGATAAGAACGGCAGCGAGTGGTACCAGATCACCCTTGGTGGCGCGCAGGGCGTGAAAAGCGCGCTGGGCAAGGTGATTGGCCCGTCGTTCAGCGCCGCCGAGGTGCCGGACGTGATCGAGGCGCTGGTACAGACCTACCTGGAGCAGCGTGGCGCCGGCGAGCGCTTCGTCGAGACGGTCGAACGCATCGGCCTGGAGCCGTTCAAGGCGCGGGTCTATCGCCAGGCGGAGGTGCCGGCATGAAGAATCTGATTCGCTTGCGTGACGGTGTGGCCGAGCTGGCGCCGAATGATCCCTGGACCTTGCTGCGCGAAGTGCCGGAGGAGTTGCCCGAGGGCAGAATCATCCTGCCGCTCAAGGCCTGGCTGGAGCGGGGCGCCTGTAGGAGCGAGCTTGCTCGCGAACAGAATCCCCAGGAAGCAACCGCGTTGAGCGGTTCGCGAGCAAGCTCGCACCTACAGCCTCACGGGGTGTGGCTGGCGCCGGAGGACGATCCCGAGGACCTGATCTGGCGTCTGAAGGAGCCGGCGCTGATCGCCATCGATTTTCCCAGCTTCCGCGACGGGCGCGGCTACAGCCTGGCCTACCTGCTGCGCAGTCGCCTGGGCTGGCGCGGCGAGCTGCGCGCGGTGGGCGACGTGCTGCGCGACCAGCTGGCGCACCTGCGCCAGTGCGGTTTCGATGCCTTCGCCGTGCGCGAGGACAAGTCCGTGGAGGACGCCCTGAAGGGGCTCGCGGGGCTCAGCGTGCTCTATGGGCGCTCGGTCATCGAGCCGCGCCCGTTGTTCCGGCGACGCTCCTAGGGCGTCGCTATCGCGCACGGCCAAGGCTGCAGCGGGTCGGCCAAGCTTGACGCTGTGCCGGGGGGCAGGAAAAATGCGGGCATCATCCCCGGCGCCGCGCGCACCGGGGTAACCCACGGATTCGAGTGACCCCCATAATATGCGCATGCGCCTGATGCTGTTGGGTGGCGGTAATGCCCTTGGACAGGCGCTGATCCGCCTTGGTGCCGAGGAAGACATCGGCTTCCTCGCCCCCCGGCCGCCCGAACAGGGCTGGGACGCTTCCAGCCTCACCGTCCTGTTGGACGAGACCCGCCCCGACGCGGTGATCAACCTCGCCTATTACTACGACTGGTTCCAGGCCGAAGGCGTCGATGACGCCCGCCTGGCCAGCCAGGAACGCGCGGTGGAGCGCCTGTCCGAACTCTGCCAGCACCACGAGATACTGCTGATCCAGCCCTCCAGCTACCGCGTGTTCGATGGCGCCCGCGCCACCGCCTACAGCGAGAAGGACGAGCCGCTGCCGCTGGGCCCGCGCGGCCAGGCGCTCTGGCGCATGGAGCAGTGGGTGCGGGCGACCTGCCCGCGCCACGTGCTGTTGCGCTTCGGCTGGTTGCTGGACGACAGCGCCGACGGCGTGCTCGGGCGCTTCCTCGAGCGAGCCGAGAAGGAGCAGGTGCTGTTCCTCGCCGACGACCGTCGTGGCAACCCGACCCCGGTCGACGACGCCGCCCGGGTAATCCTCTCGGTACTCAAGCAGCTCGACTGCCAGTCGCCGCTGTGGGGCACCTACCACTACGGCGGCCTGGAGGCCACCACCACCCTGTCCCTGGGCCAGGTGGTGCTCGGCGAGGCTCGCGCCTTCCATACCCTGGCCGTCCAGGAACCGAGTCCGCAGGCCCACGCCGCGCGCCCGGATGCCGGCGATGAACCGCAGCACGCGGTGCTCGCCTGCAAGAAGATCCTCCATACCTTCGGTATCAAGCCGCGCGCCTGGCGTGCCGGCCTGCCCGCCCTGCTGGACCGTTACTACCGCCATGTCTGATCGTCTCATTCCCTCCGCGCAACCCATTCTCATCACCGGCGGCGCGGGGTTCATCGGTTCCCATCTGGCGGACGCGCTGCTGGCGCAGGGCTTTGCCGTGCGTGTGCTGGACGACCTGTCCACCGGCAAGCGCGAGAACCTCGACAGCCGCGTCGAGCTGATCGTCGGCGACGTCGCTGACGAAGCCGCGCTGCGTGGCGCGGTGAGCGGTTGCCAGGGCGTCGTGCACCTGGCGGCCATCGCCTCGGTGCAGGCTTCGGTGGAAGACCCGGTCGGGACCCACCGCGCCAACTTCACCGGCACCCTGAACCTCTGCGAGGCCATGCGCCAGGAAGGCATCCACCGGGTGCTGTTCGCTTCCAGCGCGGCGGTCTACGGGCAGAACGGCGAAGGCACCGCCATCGACGAGGATGTGGTCAAGGCGCCGCTGACGCCCTATGCCTCGGACAAGCTGGCCAGCGAGTACTACCTGGATTTCTATCGCCGCGAGCACGCGCTGGAGCCGGCGATCTTCCGCTTCTTCAACGTCTATGGCCCGCGTCAGGACCCTTCCTCGCCCTATTCCGGGGTGATCAGCATTTTCGCCCAGCGCGCCGAGCAGGGTCTGCCGATCACCGTGTTCGGCGATGGCGAGCAGACTCGCGACTTCATCTATGTCGGTGACCTGGTGAAACTGCTGATGACCGCGCTGCTGGCCACCGACGTGGCCGAGTCGGCAATCAACGTCGGCCTCGACCAGTCCACCAGCCTCAACCAGTTGCTGGCCGAGATCGGCAAGCTCACTGGCGGGCTGCCGGAGATCACCTACCAGCCAGCGCGCCACGGTGACATCCGCCACTCCCGCGCGGATAACCGCCGCCTGCTGGCACGTTATCGCCTGGATGAGCCGACGCCGCTGGCCGAAGGCCTGGCCCAGCTGATCACCACCAGGGTTTGTTGACCGCCAGGAAGAAGACTCCGGCGAGCGAACCCAGAGCCAGCACGCTGAGCACGGCCTTCGCCGGCTTCGTGGCGCTGCGCAGGGCGAAGGCCGCCAGCACGATGTAGAGCACCAGCAGGCCGATCTTCACCTGCAGCCATACCGGCAGCGGCCAGGGCATCGCCAGGTGCACCAGGCCCAGGGCGCTGAGCAGCAGCAGGGTGTCGATCAGATGGGGCAGCCCGCGCTGCCAGCCTGAGGGGCGCTTGCCCCACCAGCTCAGGCCCAGGCGGAGAAGAAAGAGCAGGGTGCTGATGATCGCCAGGCTGACGTGCAGTGCTTTGAGTTCGAGGTACATACCGGTTCCCTGAAAGTGAAAAAGGCGCCCTTGGGCGCCTTTTTCATGTTTGCTCCGTCAGAAACGGTAGCCGAAACCGACCATGTAAACCCAGGGGTCGACGTCAACATCGACCTTGGTCTTCTGATAACCCAGCGCGCTCGGGCCGTCGACGCTGGCCTTGGTGTCGATGTCCATGTACCAGACCGCGGCGTTGACGAAGGCATGCTCGTTGAGCATGTAGTCCATGCCCAGTTCGGCGGCCAGGCCCCAGGAATCCTGCAGCTTCAGGTTGCTGAAGCCCTGGTCCTTGCGGTTGCCGGCCAGGTCTTCGTCGAAGAAGGTGGTGTAGTTCACGCCCAGGCCGCCGTAGGGCTGGAAGGCAGAGTTGGTACCACCCATGGGGTAGTACTGCAGCAGCACGGTCGGCGGCAATTGCTTGATGTCGGCCAGTTTGCCATCGAGACCGCCGCCCAGGCCTTTCACATCGACCTGGTGCTTGAACGGGGTGGCGGCAACCAGCTCGATACCGATCTTGTCGGTGAGCAGGTAGGCGAAGGTCAGGCCCAGCTGAGTGTCGCTGTCCACGGTGGCCTTGGTGCCGCTGGCCTTCACGCCGTCGAACTTGAGGGCGCTGCTGCTATCGTCCGGCGCTACGGTGGCGATACCGCCGCGGACCAGGAAATCGCCAGCCTGGTGGCCGCGAATGTCGGCGGCCTGGGCTGCGATCGGCGCTGCGACGGCAAGTGAGAGAAGCGAGGTGGTGAGCCAGGACTTACGCATGATGAGCTCCAATATCTCTTTGGTATAAGTGTTGGTGCCCAGAATAGTAGACAGCGCTAAAAGCGCACTTTTGACTTGGCTCAATAAAGACCCCAGACCGTAGAGGGTCAAGGCATGCGGCGAAGCGCCGCACCTTACTGGCCGGTGTACTCGTAGGGCTCGATGCTGCTGGCCTGCATCTGGTAGCCGGCCTCGGCGAGGTCGCTTTCCATCGCCTTCACGCTCATCTTGCCGATGATCCAGAAGGGTTGGTAAAGCTCGTCGACTTTTACGCCCTTGCCGCCTCGAACATAGACGATCTGGTTGGACGGTGGCGCCGGTACGTGGATGCAGGCGCCGTAATAGGGCACCAGCAGGAAGTCGCGTACGGTCTGGCCGTCTTCCTCCACCTCCAGCGGCACGATGTAGCCCGGCATCTTCACTTCCTGGCCATCCAGCTGCTGTACCACGGGGGCGTTGGGTATCTGCTGCTTCACCGCCGGGCCACTCTCCGAATTGAGTACATCGGAAAGCTTGGACATATCGTGCAGCGGAACCGGCGGCGGGGGCGGCGGTGCACCCTCCGGGATCAACTCGGGCCAGGTCAACTCGCGCGGCGCCGCCGGGACGGTGGCGCTGATGGCGAGCAGCAGCAGGAACAGCAGGCGGCGCATGGGGCTTCTCTGTACGGGGATGGTTTACACGGGATGGCTCAGAGGCGGATCGACAGGCCATCAGCCAGCGATTGCCGATAGGCACGCCACGCCGGCACACAGCCGATAAGCAGCGCGGCCAGGAGTATGCCGCCCAGCAGCGACCATTCATAGGCGGTGGGCAGCGCCAGTGGCAGGAAGATACCGTAGTTCGCCTGTACATAGCCCTGGCTGCCGGCGATGCCCGCGTAGAGCAGCCCCACGCCCAGCGCCACGCCGGCCAGCGCCAGGGCGAAGGCTTCCGCCACCAGCAGGCTGAAGATGTGCCAGGGGCGCGCACCCACTGAGCGCAGGATGGCCATCTCGCGGCGGCGTTCGTTGAGGCTGGTGAGGATCGCCGTGAGCATGCCGATCAGGCCGGTCAGTACGACGAACAGCGAGACCACGAACAGCGCCTTTTCCGCCGTGCCCATCAGCCCCCACAGCTCCTGCAGCGCCACCCCCGGCAGGATCGCCATCAGCGGCTCGCCGTCGTATTCGTTGATCTGCCGCTGCAGGGTGAAGGTCGCCACCTTGCTCTTCAGGCCCAGCAGGAAGGCGGTGATGGCCTTGGGCTGCAGGTCCATGGTGCGCGCCTGGTCTTCGCTGACGCGGTCGGCGCCGCGAGCCGGGACACCGTTCTTCCAGTCGACATGCAGTGCCTCCATGCCCTGCAGTGAGATGTGCAGGGTGCGGTCCACCGGCGTGCCGGTGCGCTTGAGGATGCCGACCACGGTGAACGGCTTGTCGTCGTGCTGCACCAGGCTGATGGTGCTGACGCCGTGGGCCAGGACGATCTTGTCGCCAAGCTTGTAGTGCAGCGCCTGGGCGACTTCCGCGCCGAGTACCACGTCGAACAGGTCCTGGCCGAACGGTCGGCCCTCGGCGAGTTCCAGCGTCTGCCCGCGGCCGAACCGGTAGTGCTCGAAGTAGCCGGTGTCGGTACCCATGACGCGGTAACCGCGGTGCGAATCGCCCAGGGAAATCGGGATCGCCCACTTCACCAGCGGGCTGTGGGTCACCGTCTCGTAGCTTTCCCAGCGGATGTTGTTGGTGGCGTTGCCGATGCGGAACACCGAGTAGAGCAGCAGGTTCACCGAGCCGGAGCGGGCGCCGACGATCAGGTCGGTACCGGAAATGGTGCTGGCGAAACTGGCCTTGGCCTCGGTGCGTACGCGCTCCACCGCCAGCAGCAGGCAAGCGGAGAGGGCGATGGCGAAGATGGTCAGCAGCGCGGTGAAGCGGCGGTTGGACAGGCTGGCGAGCGCCAGACGCAACAGGTACATGCTCAGATTCCCGGAGCGTGGGCGGCGCGGTTGAGGTCGGCGAGGGAAACGCTGCGGTCGAACAGCGCTGCCAGGCTCTGGTCGTGGCTGACGAACAGCAGGCTGGCACCAGCCTCGCGGCATTCGGCGAACAGCAGCTGGAGGAAGGCTGCGCGGGCATCGGCGTCGAGCGCCGAAGTCGGCTCGTCGGCGATCACCAACTCCGGCTGGCCGATCAGCGCGCGGGCAGCGGCGACACGCTGCTGCTGGCCGATCGACAGGCTGTCGGCGCGGCGCTCAATCAGTTCGGGGTCGCCCAGGCCCAGGTGCTTGAGCAGCGTTTGCGCCGCCTTGGCCACGCTGCCGTGGCGCAGGGTCGCCCGCTCGGCGCGGCTGTGGGAGAAATGACAGGGCAGCTCGACGTTCTCCCGCACCGAGAGAAAGGGCAGCAGGTTGAACTGCTGGAAGATGTAGCCGGTGTGGTCGACGCGAAAGTGATCGCGGCGCGCCGACTTCATCTGGCCGATATCTTCGCCCAGCAGCTTCACGCTGCCGCGCTGCGGGCGCTGTACGCCGCCGAGCAGGCCGAGCAGGGTGGTCTTGCCGCTGCCGGACGGGCCCTTGAGGAACAGGGTTTCGCCGCAGGCCAGCGAGAAGGCGGGGATGTCCAGCAGCTCCGCCTGGCCGGGCCAGGCGAAACCGAGGTTGTCGAGTTCGAGCAGTGCGGTCATTTCAGCGCGTCGTGATCAGAAGTTCAGGGTCGGGTTGGCGGCGGTCAATTCTGCACCTTGCTGGCCGCTCGGGCCGATCAGTTGTACCTGAATCTTCTGGGTCGCCGGGAATCGCTTGAACAGCGGCGCAAAATCGACAGTGGCCAGGTCCTGCGGTTGGGCACAGGTCAGTTGGTAGTGGGCGTTAATGTCGGCGTGATGGTGGCCTTCGTGCTCGTCGTGGTCGCCATCGGCGTGTTCGTGGTCATGATCGTCGTCGGCCTTGGGCGCATCGCCGAACAGCGGGCTGGAGAGCTCTACCGACTGCACACTGCACTTGGCCGAGGCGGGCAGGCCGAGTAGTTGCAGCGGCTGCTTGAGCTGGGCCTGCACCGCGGCGACCGTGGCCTTGTCGGCGTCGCTGGCGGCGGCGTGCTCGAAGCCGACGAAGTTCATCGCCGGGCTGTCCATCTCCAGTTCCAGGGTCTTGCCGTCGAGGGCGACGTTGAGCTGGGCGACGCCATGCTCGTGCTTGCCGAGGCTGCCATGTTCATGTTCGTCGTGGGCTTGGGCGGCTAGGGGCAGCAGGGCGACAGCGAGGAGCAGGGGGCGCATGGGAGACTCCGGTCTGATGAATAATTTTGTTACGTTATAACAGATGAAAAATTAAGGCCAGCTTAGCGTGGGTTTGGCGTAGCGCCGATGCCGTGGGAGCATGCGCGAAACAGCGCGAGGAGAAGGCGATGCTGAGAATCAAGGGCACCATCGGCGACTGGCCGGTGGACCTGAGCGTGGAAATGGATGACGCCGATTGGGCGCGGCTGGCGCAGAACCTGCCGGCCGCCGCCGTGGCGCCAGCGGCCGCTGCCGCGCCTGAACCTGCGGGAGCGCCGGTGGACCAGCTGTGGCTGGCGGCGCAGGACCTGTTGCGGCGCAGTGGCAGCAGTGAAGGACCTCAACTGCTGGACGAACTGGCGGCGCTCGCCGGTAGCGCCGGAGCCGCGAAGGGCCTGCTGGTGCGCCTGCGGCACAGCCCCAAGGTGAAGATCGAGGTGCGCGATGGCGTGCAGCTCTTCACTTGGGCAGAGGTGTAACAGGTTAACCGTGGGAGCGAGCTTGCTCGCGAACAGCCCCGCAGTGGGTTCGGTTCGCGAGCAAGAACTGGGCGTCCCCCTCGCTCCTACATAAAGACAAGGGCGCCTCGCGGCGCCCTTTTCGTCAGTACAGTACGTTCGCCAATTTGCGGCGGTAGGCGATCACCAGCGGGTGGTCGTTGCCCAGCAGGTCGAACACCTGGACCAGTGTCTTGCGCGGCAGGTCCTCGCCGTAGCTGCGGTTGCGCACGAACAGCTTGAGCAGGGCGTCCAGCGCGGCCTCGTACTGCTGGCGGGCCAGTTGCTGGACGGCCAGTTGGTAGGTGGCCTCGTCGTCGTTGGCGTCGGCGGCCAGGCGGGTTTTCAGCGTGGCGGCATCGGGCAGGTCGGCAGCCTGGCGCAGGAAGGTCAGCTGGGCCTTGGCAGCGGCCAGTGCCTGCTTGTGGTCGTCGCCCTTCACGGCGTCGAGCACCGTCTCGGCTTCACCCAGCTCGCCGCGTTCGGCAAGGCAGCGGGCGTAGAGGATGAGCGCGGCAGCGTTGGTGTTGTCCTCGCCCAGCAGCACTTTCAGTTGCGCCTCGGCGTCGGCGAAGCGGCCTTCGTTGAAGGCGGCCTGCGCCAGCTCCAGCGGATTGCCGGCGGCCGGGGCGGGCGGTTGCACGTGTTGTTCGAGCATCTGGCGGATCGCCGATTCGGGCTGCGCGCCGGCGAAGCCGTCCACCGGCTGGCCGTCCTTGAACAGCACCACGGTGGGCAGGCTGCGGATGCCGAAACGCATCACGATGTCCTGTTCGACGTCGCAGTTGACCTTGGCCAGCAGCAGCTCGCCCTGGTAGGACTCGGTGATCTGCGCCAGCAGCGGCATCAGCGCCTTGCACGGGGCGCACCAGTCGGCCCAGAAGTCCACCAGGACTGGCTTGTGGAAGGAGTTCTCGATGACGACCTGATCGAAGTTGGCGATGCTGGCGTCGAAGATGTAGGGCGTATCGCTCATGGGAAATCTCGAATCGAGTGGGGCGATGAAGGTGATTGCCACTATAAGTGGGGGCGTTCTGGAACGGAAACAACCCAGCCCGGCCTGTGGTGTTGTCGGAATGCCATCGCGGACGGAGTCCGCTCCTACGTAACCGGTGAGCGCGGCGCAAGGACGCGCGTAGGAGCGGACTTTGTCCGCGATCGTTCGACCCTCCGCGCCGGCGTTATGCGCGTGCGGCGTGATACAGGCTGACGTGGCGGAATTCGGCCGGCTCGGCCAGGTCCGGCCAGGTACAACCGTCGAGAATCCCCAGGCGCTGGTACAACGGATGGCTGAAGTCGCGCACCCGCGAGTCGGCCACCAGGGCCTCACGGCCGCGGCTGAGGAATTCGTCCAGCAGCGGCAGGTTGGCGCGGTCGTAGAGCACGTCGGCGACGATGATCAGATCAAAGCGGTCTTCCTCCTGGAAGAAGTCCGCCGAATAACTCAGCTCCACGTCATTCAGCTCGGCGTTGGCGCGGCAGGCGTCGAGCGCCAGCGGGTCGAGGTCGCAGGCCACCACTTCGGCGGCGCCGGCCTTGGCCGCAGCGATGGCGGCAATCCCCGAGCCCGCGCCGAAGTCCAGCACTCGCTTGCCGCGCACCCATTCGGGCTTCTCGGCCAGCCAGTGGGCCAGCACCAGGCCGCTGGCCCAGCAGAAGCACCAGTAGGGCGGCTCTTCGAGGATGCGCCGGGTTTCGTCGGGGCTGAATTCGCGGTCCATGTTCTGCGCGTCGATCAGCCAGAGGCGGATGTCAGTGCCGGGCAGTGTTTCAGCGGACAGGCGCGCGTCGCCGAGCAGTTCGCCCAGCGCCTGCTGCAGGGAAAGCGGCGGCGTCACGGCGCGCGCTCCAGGCGCAACTCGCCCAGGGCACGGGTTTCCGGCTGGGTGATGCGCACCGGCGGCAGGCGCCAGGCCAGCTGGCCGGACTGCGATACGCGGCCGTGCAGTTCGACGCGGGCGCCGGCCGGGAAAGACTGCGGGTTGAACACCACGCGGAACGGCAAGGCCTGGCCGGTGGCGATCATCTTCTCGCTGGAGAGCAACTGCTGCGGGCGGTCGCGCTGATCGATCACCAGCAGTGCCAGCTCCACTTCGCTGCCGGCCGGCAGGAAGCCCTGGGCGCTGCTGAGCTGGCCGCTGAGGGCACGCATGTTGGCTGGCACGGGCTCGTCCAGCAGGGAACTCGATTTCTTCGTGACGGCGACCGGTTGGGCGGCCGGCGCGGGCTTCTCGCTGGCGCAGGCGGCCAGCAGGACGGTGAGGGACAGGCACAGCAGGCGGGCGAACATGGCGGGCTCCATCGCGGCAGATTCCAGGCGGCGCCTGTATAGCCTAATGCCTGCGGCCTGTCTCGTGGGAGCGGGGTTCATTCGGCCAGTCGATGCGCTACCATGAGGCCCTTACCTAATTCCTCCCACAAGACTGCCCAAGACTCGCCATGCACTGTCCTTTCTGCGGCGCCCACGACACCAAAGTCATCGATTCGCGCCTGGTCGCCGAGGGCGACCAGGTCCGCCGGCGCCGCGAGTGCCTGGCCTGCGGTGAGCGTTTCACCACCTTCGAGACCGCCGAACTGGTCATGCCGCGCCTGATCAAGCAGGACGGCAGCCGCCAGCCTTTCGACGAGGACAAGCTGCGCGCCGGCATGCAGCGCGCGCTGGAGAAGCGCCCGGTGAGCATCGAGCGGCTGGAAGAGGCGATGGCGCACATCAAGCACAAGCTGCGCGCCACCGGCGAGCGCGAGATCAAGTCGCGGGTGCTGGGCGAACTGGTGATGGCCGAGCTGCAGAAGCTCGATGAGGTCGCCTACATCCGCTTCGCCTCGGTGTACCGCCGCTTCCAGGATCTCAACGAGTTCCGCGAGGAAATCGAGCGCCTGGCCCGCGAGCCGTCGAAGGAATGAGTGCCATGGATCCCGTGAAAGGCCTGGATGAGGTCTGGATGGCCCGCGCCATCGAACTGGCGCGCAAGGGCTGGTACACGACCCACCCTAATCCCCGCGTCGGCTGCGTCATCGTCCGTGATGGCGAGGTGGTCGGCGAAGGCTGGCACGTGCGCGCGGGCGAACCCCACGCCGAAGTCCACGCCCTGCGCCAGGCCGGCGACAAGGCCCGTGGCGCCACCGCCTACGTCACCCTCGAACCCTGCAGTCACTTCGGCCGCACGCCGCCCTGCGCCGACGCGCTGATCGGTGCCGGCCTCGCCCGCGTGGTTGCGGCCATGCAGGACCCGAACCCGCAGGTCGCCGGTAGTGGCATGAAACGCATCGCCGAAGCTGGCATCGAAGTGCGCTCCGGCGTGTTGGAGAGCGAGGCCAGAGCCCTCAATGTCGGCTTCCTCAAACGCATGGAAACCGGTCTGCCGTTCGTCCGCGTGAAGCTGGCGATGAGCCTGGACGGCCGCACCGCCATGGCCAGCGGCGAGAGTCAGTGGATCACCGGCCCGGCCGCGCGCCGCGCCGTTCAGCGCCTGCGCGCACAATCCAGTGTGGTGTTGTCCGGCGCTGATACCGTGCTGACCGACGACGCCCGCCTGACCGTGCGCCCGGACGAGTTGGGCCTGGACGCCGAGCAGACCGAGCTGGCCGCGCAGCGCCAGCCGCTGCGCGTGCTGATCGACGGGCGCCTGCGCGTGCCGCTGACCGCCACCTTCTTCCAGGCCGGCCCGGCGCTGGTGGTGAGCACCCAGGACGATCCGAACTACACGGTGGTCGGCCACGAACTGCTGAACCTTGCCGGCCTCGATGGTCAGGTCGACCTGCTGGCACTGCTCAGTGAACTCGGCCGCCGTGGCGTCAACGAGGTGCTGGTGGAGGCCGGGCCACGCCTGGCCGGCGCCTTCGCCCGTCTCGGCCTGGTGGACGAATACAGCATCTTCATGGCGCCCAAGCTGCTCGGTTCCTCCGCGCGGCCGTTGCTGGAGCTGCCGCTGGAGCGTATGAGCGAGTCCCGCGAGCTGAAGATCGTCGACATCCGCGCCGTGGGTGACGACTGGCTGGTCACCGCCAGACCACTGTGATGGCGCGCCGGCGCTGTCGTCATCGGCCTGTCGGCGGGTGCGGAGCGATCCATAGGAAGCTTCCGACTTGCGCCGGCCTGTGGTAAAACGCCACACGCGGTCGACGCTGTAACGACCGCGATTGACGTTCTCAGGGCGGGGTGAAAGTCCCCACCGGCGGTAATGACGCGCAATGCGTCTAGCCCGCGAGCGCCTGTCCAGACCGGTTCGCCGGATGGCCAGGGTCAGCAGACCCGGTGTGATTCCGGGGCCGACGGTCATAGTCCGGATGAAGAGAGAACGGGATGAGCCATCGGGGCGTGCCTGCGCGCGCCCGAGAAGTCCCTTCGATCGATATGCCCTGTTTTTTAACCAAAACAGGAGTTCGCCACATGCATCATCTTTCCCTGTTGGCTACGCGGCCTTGCCGGCCAGCGGCCTTTGCCGTGCGGGAGGCCTCATGTTCACCGGCATAATCGAATCCATCGGCACCATCGCGGCCATCACCCCCAAGGGCGGTGACGTGCGCCTGTACGTGAAGACCGGCAAGCTCGACCTCGCCGACGTCAAGCTCGGCGACAGCATCGCGGTCAACGGCATCTGCCTGACGGCGGTGGAACTGCCCGGCGACGGCTTCTGGGCCGACGTCAGCCGCGAAACCCTGGCGCGCACCGCCTTCGCGCAACTCAAGATCGGCAGCCGGGTGAACCTGGAAAAGGCCCTGACCCCGACCACCCGCCTGGGCGGCCATCTGGTCAGCGGCCACGTCGACGGCGTCGGCGAGATCGTCAAGCGCGAGGAAAACGCCCGCGCCATCCAGTTCACCGTGCGCGCACCGCGCGAGCTGGCCAAGTACATCGCGCTCAAGGGCTCGATCACCGTCGATGGCACCAGCCTGACGGTGAACGCGGTCAACGGCGCCGAGTTCGAGCTGACCATCGTCCCGCACACCGTGCAGGAGACCATCATGGCCGACTACCGCGGTGGTCGCCTGGTCAACCTCGAAGTCGACCTACTGGCGCGCTATCTGGAGCGTCTGCTGCTCGGTGACAAGGCGGCGGAACCCGCTGCTGGCGCTGGCGGCATCACCGAAGCATTCCTGGCCGACAACGGCTTCCTGAAACACTGATAAGGCTCGTCCCCGTATGGCACTCAACAGCATTGAAGAACTGCTCGACGACATGCGTCAGGGCAAGATGGTCATCCTGATGGATGACGAGGACCGCGAGAACGAAGGCGATCTGATCATCGCCTCCGAGTGTGTCCGCACCGAAGACATCAACTTCATGGCGCGCTTCGCTCGCGGCCTGATCTGCATGCCGATGACCCGCGAGCGCTGCGAGCGCCTCGGCATTCCGCTGATGGTGCAGCGCAATGGTTCCGGCTTCGGCACCAAGTTCACCGTCTCCATCGAGGCCGCCGAGGGCGTCACCACCGGCATCTCCGCCGCTGACCGTGCCCGCACTGTGCAGGCCGCCGCCGCGAAGAACGCCGTCGCCGCCGATATCGTCAGCCCCGGCCACATCTTCCCGCTGATGTCGCAGCCCGGCGGCGTGCTGGCTCGCGCCGGCCACACCGAGGCGGCCTGCGACCTCGCGCGCATGGCCGGTTTCGAGCCGTCCGGGGTGATCTGCGAGATCATGAACGACGACGGCACCATGGCCCGTCGCCCGGAACTGGAAGAGTTCGCCAAACAGCACAACATCAAGATCGGCACCATCGCCGACCTGATCCACTACCGCCTGATCCACGAGCGCACCGTCGAGCGCCTCGCCGAGCAGCCGCTGGACACCGAACTGGGCCAGTTCAACCTCATCACCTACCGTGACTCCGTGGAAGGCGATGTGCACCTGGCGCTGACCCTGGGCAAGGTCTGCCCGGAAGAGCCGACCCTGGTGCGCGTGCACAATCCCGATCCGCTGCGCGACCTGCTGATGGTCAACCAGGCGGGCCGCTGGAGCCTGCGTGCCGCCATGGCCAAGGTGGCCGAGGCTGGCACCGGCGTGGTCCTGCTGCTGGGCCATCAGGTTGGCGGCGAGGACCTGCTGGCGCATGTCCGCGAAATCACCAATACCCCGGCGCCGGTGCAGAAACCGACCACCACCTACAGCACCGTGGGTGCCGGTTCGCAGATCCTGCGCGACCTGGGCGTGCGCAAGATGCGCCTGATGTCGGCACCGATGCGCTTCAATGCGATATCCGGTTTCGACCTCGAAGTAGTAGAATACCTGCCCGCTGAATGAACCTCGCCGCCGTGCCCTGGCACGGCGGTGCCGTTCTTCTACCCTATTTGCGGAGCGTCACGCGGACGCTCCGGCTCTTTAACAGTGAGACTTGCCCATGACCCTGAAGACCATCGAAGGTACCTTCATCGCCCCCAAAGGCCGCTTCGCCCTGGTGGTTGGCCGCTTCAACAGCTTCGTGGTGGAAAGCCTGGTGGAAGGCGCCATCGACGCGCTGGTACGCCACGGCGTCGCTCAGAGCGACATCACCGTGATCCGCGCTCCGGGCGCCTTCGAAATCCCGCTGGTAGCGCAGAAAGTCGCCCAGCGCGGCGAGTTCGACGCCATCATCGCCCTCGGCGCGGTGATCCGTGGCGGCACCCCGCACTTCGAATACGTTGCCGGTGAGTGCACCAAAGGTCTGGCGCAGGTTTCCCTGCAGTTCGGCGTGCCGGTCGCCTTTGGCGTGCTGACTGTCGACTCCATCGAACAAGCCATCGAGCGCTCCGGCACCAAGGCCGGCAACAAAGGCGCCGAAGCTGCCCTGTCCGCCCTGGAAATGGTGAGCCTGCTGTCGCAGCTGGAGGCCAAGTGAGCACCCAGGACGGCAACAACCCGGCCAAGCCCGCCAAGCCGAACAAGATCGCCATGCGTCGCAAGGCCCGCAGCCTCGCGGTGCAGGCCCTGTATTCCTGGCAGATGGCTGGCCAGCCGCTCAACGAGATCGAGGCGTCCTTCCGCACCGAGAACGATTTCAGCGATGTCGACGGCGCCTACTTCCACGAGATCCTGCACGGCGTGCCGCGCCTGAAGACCGATCTGGACGAGGAGTTCACTCCCTGCCTGGACCGCGCCCTGGAAGAAGTCGATCCGGTTGAGCTGGCGATCCTGCGCCTGGCCACCTACGAGCTGCGCAACCGCCTGGACGTGCCCTACAAGGTCGTCATCAACGAAGGTATCGAGCTGGCCAAGACCTTCGGCGCCACCGACGGACACAAGTTCGTCAACGGCGTGCTGGACAAGCTCGCTCCGCGCCTGCGCGCCGCCGAACTCCGGGGCGCCAAGCGCTGAGAACCTGTCCATGATCCTACTGCGAGACCGTGATCGGAACGCGTGCGCTGCTCGGAATCCTCATTTATGGCTCATAAACTCCGGTTCCCGCGCTGCTTTTCGTCCCGCTGACGGCCTCTCGCTACAGATCCTGAACAGGTTCTGAGGCATGGGTGAGTTCGAACTGATCCGTCGCTACTTCGCCTCGGCCGCCTGTGCGGCCGGCGGCGAGGCAGTGGCATTGGGGATCGGCGACGACTGCGCACTCCTCGCACCCAAGGCCGGCGAACAGCTGGCGATTTCCACCGACACGCTCGTTGTCGGTGTGCATTTCCCCACCCTCTGCGATCCCTTCCTGCTTGGCCAGCGTGCCCTGGCGGTGTCTGCCAGCGACCTGGCGGCCATGGGCGCATCGCCCATCGGCTTCACCCTTGCACTGACCCTGCCCGAGGCCGATCCGGCCTGGCTGGAAGGTTTCGCCCGTGGCTTGAACCAGAAGGCGCAGGAATGCGCGCTGGCGCTGATCGGCGGCGATACCACCCGTGGTCCGCTGGCGATGACCGTCACCGTGTTCGGCGGCGTGCCCGCCGGGCAGGCGCTGACCCGCGCCGGTGCGCGGCCGGGCGACCTGCTGTGTGTCGGTGGTCCGTTGGGCGAGGCGGGCGGGGCGCTGCCGCTGGTGCTGGGCGAGATGACCGCCGAACCGGCCATCGCCGAGCCGCTGCTGGCGCGCTATTGGTCGCCGCAGCCGCAGCTGGCCTTCGGCCAGGCGCTGCGCGGCAAGGCCACGGCGGCGCTGGATATTTCCGACGGGCTGCTCGCCGACTGCGGGCACATCGCCCGCGCCTCGGGCGTGGCACTGATCGTCGAGGCTGACAAACTGCCGGAAAGCCCCGCGCTGGAAGCCCTGCTGGGCGCCGAACGCGCGCAACAGCTCAAGCTCGGCGCCGGTGACGACTACGTGCTTGCCTTTACTCTGCCTGCCGAACATTTGCCGGCACTTTCGGCGAACTGGCCGGCCCTGCGCGTGGTCGGTAGGGTGGAAGCCGGCTCGGGCGTGCGCGTGCTCGATGGCGCTGGCGCCGATATCACGCCGCGTCAGGGCGGCTACCTGCATTTCATGGAGTGACCGTGACAGAACACCCCAACCAGGCCCCGGCCCAACCCGTTCCCCATTCGGTGTGGAGCAATCCCTGGCACTTCCTGGCCTTCGGCTTCGGCTCGGGCACCCTGCCCAAGGCGCCGGGCACCTGGGGTTCGCTGGTTGCGCTACCCTTCATACCACTCTGGCAGATGCTGCCGGACTGGGGCTACTGGCTGATGCTGGGCGTCACCATGCTGTTCGGCTTCTGGCTGTGCGGCAAGGTCGCCGACGATCTGCGCGTGCACGATCATGAAGGCATCGTCTGGGACGAGATGGTCGGCATGTGGATCACCCTCTGGCTGGTGCCGGAAGGTTGGTGGTGGTTGCTGGTCGGTTTCGTGGTGTTCCGCATCGTCGACATTGCCAAGCCCTGGCCGATCAGCTGGATCGACCGCAACGTCCACGGCGGCGTCGGCATCATGCTGGACGATGTGCTGGCCGGCGTGTTCGCCTGGCTGGTGATGCAAGGCCTGACATGGGGTTGGGCCCACTGGCTGATCTGAGGAAGATCGATGCGCCGACTGCTGTGCCTGCTCCTGTGCCTGTGCTCGCTGTCGGCCTGGGCCGCTGAAGCCCCTGCGGAAAAGCCCGCCGGGTTGCCGGGGGAGATCCGCGTGGTCAGCGAGGTCTGGGTCAACTACACCCAGGCCGATGGCCGTGGCCTGGCCTGGGACCTGCTGCGGGCGCTCTACGAGCCCGAAGGCGTACGCCTGAGCCTGCGCAGCGAGCCTTACGTGCGCTCGGTCGGGCTGGTACAGCGCGGTGAGGCGGACGCCTGGGTCGGCTCCTACCGTAACGAAATCGACCACATCATCTATCCGCACTGGCCTTATGACGTCGACCCCATCGGCGCGCTGGGCCTGACGACGTCTCCCCAACCGACCCTCGCCACGCTGGATCGCTACCGCCTGGCGTGGATGCGCGGCTACGCCTTTGACCGCTACCTGGATCACCTCAAGCAGCGCAACGAACTGCAGCGGCGCAGCTCGGCGCTGCCGATGCTCGATGGCCATCGCATCGACTACTTCATCGACGCCCGCCCCGAATTGGAAGAGATGATCGACGCCAGGGGCGTCGACGCCAGCGTCTACCACATCACCGATATCGGCTCGATTCCGCTGTATCTTGGCTTCGCCAACAATGACCGTGGGCGCGCGCTGGCCAAGCTCTATGATTCACGCATGCAGGCGCTCTACCGCAGCGGCGAACTGGAGCGCATCTTCGCCCGCTGGCAATGGCCCTACGCCCCGCTGAAACCGCTGCTGCCGCCCAAGGAGTGATCTTCATGCCGCGCCTGTCCGCCCTGATCTGCCTGTCACTCTGTGCCTTCGCTGCCACGGCGGCGCCCCAGGTGCGGGTGGTAGGGCTGTTCCCCGGCGCCGCGGTGCTCAACATCGATGGCCAGCGCAAGCTGCTCAAGGTCGGTCAGACCGGGCCCGAAGGCGTGCAGGTAGTCAGCGCCGACAGCCACAAGGCGGTGCTGCGCATTGGTGGAGTCGAGCAGACGTACGAGTTGTCCCGCGAATACAACGACGCCGGCTACGCAGCGCCAACGGCCCGTGCCGAGACCAGCATTGCCCGTGGCACCGGCGGCCATTACTGGGTGGCTGGCACCATCAACAACCAGAATGCGCAGTTCCTGGTGGACACCGGCGCCACGTCGGTGGCCATGAACGAGGGCCAGGCCCGGCGCCTGGGGCTTGATTACCGCGCCAGCGGCACACCGATGATGGCCTCCACCGCCAGCGGCACCGTCAAGGGCTGGCGGGTAACGCTCAACAGCGTGAAGCTCGGTGGCGTCGAGGTGCTGGGAGTGGAAGCCGCGGTACTCGAAGGCGACTTCCCCACCGACATCCTGCTGGGCATGAGCTACCTCAATCGCGTGGGCTGGCGGGAAGATCAGGGCGTGATGTACATCCAGGCAAAGCACTGATTCCGCCTTTCCCATCGCGGCTTCTATCAAAAGCGTCGATGCTTATCTTGCAGAATTCGCAATGACGGTGCGGCCGGCGCTGCTGCTACAATGCCGGTCCTCCTTCCTTAGATAAATCTTTCAGGAGTTTCCGGTGTCTGTCGTTTTCGTCGCCGCCTCCAAGCTGCCCACCCCCTTTGGCGAATTCACCATGCACGGCTTCCTCGATGAGGAAACCGGCAAGGAACACGTCGCCCTGACCATGGGCAAGCTCGATGACGGCCTGCCGGTGCTGGGGCGTCTGCATTCCGAATGCCTTACCGGCGATGCGCTGTTCAGCCTGCGCTGCGACTGCGGTTTCCAGCTCGAGGGCGCACTGTCGGCCATCGCCAAGGAAGGCCGCGGCGTCCTGCTGTACTTGCGTCAGGAAGGCCGTGGCATCGGCCTGCTCAACAAGATCCGCGCCTACGCCCTGCAGGACGAAGGTGCCGATACCGTGGAAGCCAACCTGGCACTTGGCTTTGGCGCTGACCAGCGTGACTATGCCATGTGCCTGCCGATGCTCAAGCACCTGGGCGTCTGCTCGCTGAAGCTGATGACCAACAACCCGCGCAAGGTGAAGGCGCTGGAAGGCTACGGCCTGACCGTCGCCGAGCGCGTGCCGCTGCAGAAGGGCCTGAACCCGCACAACAAGCGTTACCTGCAGACCAAGGCAGGCAAGCTGGGCCACATGCTGGGCAACATGCATCAGGGCGAAGCCGAGGCCGAGGCATCCGCTTCGTGAACCGCGCCGCTGCCCGGCGCCGGTTGAATCTGCTCTGGTGGCTGCTGCTGGCGCTCGCGCTGGCACCACAGCACCTGATGCTGGCGCTGGTGGGTGATGCGCCGTTCTCGGACACGCTGGCCACGCCGGTGTTCGTCGTCGGCCTGCTGTCGATGTTCCTCACCCTGCCGTTGTTCCGTCGCTACAAGCACGCGCTGATCGCTACCGGCAAGGCTCGCGATGGCGCGGACGAGCCTGCGGCCTGGCAGGCACTGGGCGCCGCGCAGCGCCGTGGTGCACTGGTGGGCAGCATTCCGGCCTGGATCGGTGCCCTGGCGGTGCTGGTCGACCTGCATGGTGTGCCGGTCCTGCTGCTGGGCTTCGCCAGCCTGGTCATCCTCTGGCTGTACCGCCTGCCGCGCCAACTGGCCTGATGCGCCGCGTCGTCTGCCTGCTCCTGTTGCTCGCCGGTTTCCCCATTGCGGCAGCGGAGCGGGTGGTCAGCCTGGCCCCTTCGCTCACCGACATGGTCCTCGAACTGGGCGCCGCCGACCGGCTGGCCGGCCTGCTCGATGGCGGGCCGCGTGCTGAATCGCTGAAGAGCTTGCCGTCCGTCGGCCGGTACGGCCAGGTCAATCTCGAACAGATTCTCGCCCTGCAGCCCGACCTGCTGCTGGTCTGGCCTGGCGCCGTGCCTGACGCGCAGTTGCAGCGCCTGAAGTCCGTGGGCATTCCGGTCTACGTGGCCGATCCGCACCGTCTGCAAGATATCTCCCGGCAGTTCCGCGAACTCGGCGAGCGCCTGGGACGGGTGGAGAAGGGGCGTGAACTGGCGGAAGCCTTCGATACGCGCATGGCCCAGTTGCGGGCGCAGTACCACCGTGAGCAGCCGCTCAAGGTGTTCTACCAGGTGTGGGATCGCCCGCTCTATACCGTGGGCGGTCGGCAGATCATCAGCGAGGCGCTGGAAGTCTGTGGTGGTCGCAACCTGTTCGCCGATCTCGATCTGCCGGCGCCGCAGGTCGGCCAGGAGGCGGTGCTGGCGCGTGACCCGCAGGTGATCCTGGCGGCCAGCGAGGACCAGTTGCGCGGTTGGAATGGCATGCAGCAGCTTGCCGCCACGCGGCTCAGGCAGCTCTGGGTGGTGCCGGATCGCAACCTGGAGAAGCCCAGCTTTGCGATGCTCGACGCCACCGAGAAACTCTGCCGGTTGCTCGCTGGAGCAAAGGTCGCCGACTGACCCGCACGGGTTCGCGAGCAAGCTCGCTCCTACAGGTTGCCGGAAGCGCCGGTGCGCTCTTAGTAGGAGCGAGCTTGCTCGCGAACTTCTGTGCCTGGAGGCGAGGAGCAGACTGTAGAGCGGATAACCCCTTGGGCGTTATTCGCCCTACAGCCCATCGGTGCCAGAGGTCAGAAGCCTTCCAGCACGATCTTGCCCTTGGCCGTGTTGCTTTCCAGCAGCGCATGGGCGCGGCGCAGGTTGGCCGCGTCGATCTTGCCGAAGTGCTCGCCCAGGGTGGTCTTCAGCACGCCGCTGTCGATCAGGCCGGCCACGCGTTGCAGCAGCTTGTGCTGCTCGATCATGTCGTCGGTCTGGAACATCGAGCGGGTGTACATGAACTCCCAGTGCAGCGACAGGCTCTTCTGCTTGAGCAGGCGCACGTCGAGGTTTTCCGGGTCGTCGATCAGCGCCAGGCGGCCCTGCGGGCGCAGGCTCGCGACAATTTCGGGCAGATGCTGCTCGGTCTGGTTGAGGCTGGCCACGTGGGTGACTTCGCCGACACCGATACGCTTGAGCTCTTCGCTCAGCGGCTTGCGGTGATCGATCACGTGATGCGCGCCGAGGTTGCGCACCCATTCCTGGGTTTCCGGGCGCGAAGCGGTGCCGATCACGGTCATGCCGGTGAGCTGGCGCGCCAGCTGGGTAAGGATCGAGCCAACGCCGCCGGCCGCGCCGACGATCAGCAGGCTCTGGCCCTTGCTGGCGCTGCCCTCGGCCACCTGCAGGCGATCGAACAGCAACTCCCAGGCGGTGATGGTGGTCAGCGGCAGCGCGGCGGCGTGGGCGAAGTCCAGGCTCTGCGGCATCGGACCGACGATACGCTCGTCTACCAATTGCAGTTCGGCGTTACTGCCGGGGCGGGTCAGGTCGCCGGCATACCAGACCTTGTCGCCCGGCTTGAACAGGCTGACCTCGCTGCCCACCGCGCGAACCACGCCGCTGGCATCCCAGCCGAGCACCTTGTGCTGGCCTGGGGCGGGCTGGGCGCGCTGGCGGACCTTGGTGTCCACCGGGTTGACGGAGATGGCTCGCACTTCCACCAGCAGGTCGCGCGGGCCGGGCGTGGGCTCGGGCAGCTGGATGTCGAGCAGGGAATTGGCGTCGCTGCTGGGCAGGCTCTGGGTGTAGCCGATGGCTTTCATGGGAATTCCTATGCGCTCTGAGCGGTCAGTCGATGCGGTTCATCAGGCGGATATCGAGTTCCGCCAGATCGGGTTCGGCGGCCTTGACGAAGGCCTGGAAGTGCGGGCTCGCCTCGTGCTCGGCCAGGGCTTCCGCGTCGCGCCATTGCTCGATCATGTAGATCAGCTCGGCGTCCTTGATGTCGCGGTGCAGGTCGTACTGCAGGCAGCCGGCTTCGGCACGGGACGGTTCGAGCATGCCGTGCAGGCGCTCCTGCAGGCTGTCGGCGCGGCCGGGTTTGGCGCGAATGATGGCGATCAGGGTCAGGCTCATCCGGGTGTCTCCAGTTGGGCGGGGAAGGTGAGGGCATGCTGCTCTCTTTCGTCAGCGAGAAAAACCGCGTAAGTAGAGAGTCTCTTTCAAAGGATTTTTGAAAATGCTGCGTTTCGACGACCTGCAGATATTCGTCCGCACCGCCGAGCGCGGCAGTCTCTCCGCCGCGGCCCGTGAGCTGGAGCTGTCGCCGGCCGTGGCCAGTGCCGCGCTCAAGCGCCTGGAAAGCGAGCTGGATGTGCGCCTGTTCGCCCGCTCCACCCGCAGCCTGCGCCTGACCGCCGAGGGCGAGTTGTACCTGGCCCACGCCCGCGCGGCGTTGCAGAGCCTGGACGACGGCCGCCAGCTGCTGGCCGGTGGCAAGAGTGAGATCGCCGGAAATTTCCAGGTGTCGGCACCCTCGGATTTCGGCCGTAACGTGTTACTGCCCTGGCTCGATGAGTTCCAGGCCTTGCACCCGCGGATGAACCTGCGCCTGCTGATCAGCGATCGCCAGGCCGATCTCTACCGGCAGCCAGTGGAGGTGGCCTTCCGCCTGGGCTTGCCGGGTGACTCGAATCTGGTGGCGCTGCCGTTGGCCCCGGATAACCGGCGGGTGCTCTGCGCTGCACCGGAGTATTTCTCCCGCCACGGCAAGCCGACGCATCCGGACGAGCTGCAACGGCACAACTGCCTGCTGTACATGCTGGGTGGGCGCGCCCATGAGCGCTGGCGCTTCAGCGACAGCCGCAAGCAGCATGAGGTGACGGTGCGCGGCGACCGGCTCTGCGATGACGCCGATGTGGTGCGACGCTGGGCCGTGGCAGGGCAGGGGCTGGTGTACAAGTCCTGGCTGGACGTAGCGGCGGACGTGCGCGCCGGCCGGCTGGAAGTGGCGCTGGCGGACTATCTGGGCGAAGCCACGCCGATGAATCTGTTCTGTACCCACCGCGCCCAGCTGAGCCGGGCGGTGACCCAGTTGCGGGAATTCGTCCAGTTGCGCTGCGCCGAACTGATGCGCGAGCGCCCCTGGGCCTGAGGTCGGGTCAGAGCGGTGCGTAGCGGTGGATTGCCGCCGAGAGCCCCCAGGCGCTGGCCACTGCCAGCAGCACCAGGGCGGTCGGCAGCAAGCTCCACCAGATGCGGGGCGCCAGTGCTGGCAATTCGATGCGGCGCTGGCTTATCCACAGGCTGGCGGCGCAGACCGCGGCGCCAAGCAGGGCGCCGGCGATGATGTCGCTGGGCCAGTGGGCGCCCAGGTAAACGCGGGACATTGCGATGCTGGCGGCGGGGATCACCGCCAGCAGCATCCAGGTCAGGCGTACGCGCGGCGATTTCTCCCGGCTGGCCAGCACGCCCAGTACCAGGAAGAACGCGAAGGACGCCGAACTGTGCCCGCTGGGCATGCTGAAGGCCGATAGCGGGTCGGCGATCACTTCCGGTCGGGCGCGGCCGAAGACATGTTTGAGCGTGGTATTGAGCAGCGCGGTGCCCACCATGGTGCCGGCGGCGAAGAAAGCGTGGCGCCACAGCCGCAGGGCGGCCAGCAGTACTGCCAGCAGCGCGCCGGCGATGAACTGGGTGCGGAAGTCGCCCACACGGGTGACGGCGACCATCACGTGGTCCAGCCAGGCGTGGCGGTGCTCCTGCACCAGCGCCATCAGGCCCTTGTCCAGGGCGTCCAGATGCGGCCAGCCGATCAGCAGGGCGAACAGCAGGGCGAAGCAACCGACGGCGCCTATCAGCGGTGCGTTGCGCTCCTTGCGCAGCTCGGCGTGGATCACCAGGGCGAATACCACCGCGATGCACGCGGCAACCACCCCGGCTTCCGGCCAGAAGCCTTCGGGCAGCGGCAGGCGCATGGCCGCGCCGGTTGCCCAGCCGGGCACCAGGTAAGCGATGGACCAGCCGGCGGCAGCGATGATGGAGACGATGACGAAGCGGCCGAAGGGCATGTCCAGCATGCCGGCAACCATCGGCAGGAAAGGCCGCAGCGCGCCGATGAAGCGACCCACCAGCAGGCTCGCCACGCCATAGCGGTGGAAGAAGCCTTCCGCGCTGGCAATCCATTCCGGATGGTGGCGCAGCACCGGCAGGCGGCGGATGTCCTGATGGAAGTGGCGACCGATCCAGTAGGACGACAAGTCACCGAGCAGGCCGCCGAAGAACGCCAATGCCAGGGTTTCCCCCAGCCCCAGCGCGCCGCTGCCGGCCAGTACGGCAATGGCGAAGAGCATCACCACGCCGGGCAGGATGATGCCGATGATGGCCGCGCATTCGAGGAAGGCGACCAGGAACAGAACAAGGGCGAGCCATTGCGGATGGGTGGCCATCCAGGTGTTGAAGGCGGCGAGGTCGATCATCGGAAGGTGGCGTCCTGGGTTCCGAGCAGGTGGTAGTCATGGCCTTCGACCTGTCCGCGGCGCAGTGGGTTGCGCGTGCAGAAGGGAGCGAAGGCGGCATCGACGAAACGGTACTGCAGGTGCTCGTCGCGGCCGTGGGGAATGCCCAGGCGCGCGGCCTGGATAACTTGCGAGGGTGTCTCGTCGAGATCGTCGACGAACAGGCGCAGCGGGTCGAAGCGCTGGGCGTCCCAGTCCGGGACCTTCAGGCCCATCGAACGGCAGAGCAGGGTCTGGCCGGAACACAGTTTTCCCAGCGCTCGCTCACTGCCGTCGGCGGCGGGGTTGAGCTGGCGCATGCAGGCCAGGGAGGCGTCACCGGAGATGCGGTCCATCCAGGGGTGGCCGGACTTGATCAGCACCGCATTGCCCGCGCCGCCGGCGCTGAAATTCAGCGAATCGCCGCCGCGGGCGTAATACATGTAGATGTGCCCGCCATCGAGAAACAGCGCCTTGCGCTTTTCGGTGTAGCCCAGCGAGGCGTGGCTGCCTTTCTCGGCCAGGTAATAGGCCTCGGTCTCGATGATCCGCGCGGACAGCCACAGATCACCGACCCGGTGGCGGATCACCTTGCCCAGCAGCTCGCGGGCGACGGTCAGGGCGTCGCGGTTGAAGAAGGCGTCCGGCAGGGGATTGGCCCCGGGCCAGGGCAAACTTAGGTTGGGTTCGGCGGGCATTGGATTGTCGCGGTTCTCGGGCCGGTCTTAGGCTGGGGAATCATAACAACAAGATTCTTAAGCATGGCTGAACGGATCCGGGCCGACAGCGCCCACATCACCCCCAGCGCGCACTACACCGGTTACGTCTGGTATCGCCACCAACTGGCCGACCCGGCCTTTGCCACCGCGTTCGGCCGCTGGGTGCACGGCTGTGTGGCGCCGATCAACTGGGGCGCGCGGATCGGTTTCGGGCTGAATATCGAAGACTTCCTGTTACAACGTCACCTGCTGATCGATGCCCGCCTGACCCAGGCCATCGAGTCGCGCGGGGTCAGCCAGGTGGTGGAGATCGCCTGCGGGCTCTCGCCTCGCGGGCGGCGCTTTCGCGAGCGCTATCCGCACTTGACCTACCTGGAAGCCGACCTGCCGCCCATGGCTGCGCGCAAGTCCGCGTTGCTGCAGGAGCAGGGCTGGCTGGATGGCAAGCACCGCGTGCGGGCTGTGGACATCCTCGCCGAGCAGGGCGAGCAGTGCCTCGCCGCGCTGCTGTCCGAACTGGACCCGGACCGCCCTGTGGCGGTGATCACCGAAGGGCTGGTGAATTATTTCCAGCGGCCGGTGATCGAGGGGTTCTGGCGTCGCCTGTCCTCGGCGCTGCGGGTGTTCCCCGAGGCGACCTACCTGACCGAGCTGTATCCCGACCTGCGCGAGCACCCGCGCTACCGGCAGATCCGCTGGGGCGTCGGGCTGATCGGCCGGCTGACGCGGGGCGGTTATCCGCTGCATTACCGCAGTGCGACGGAGATCGAGGAGGCGTTCATCGGTTGCGGGTTCGGCCGGGTGGGCGTGCTCGATCCGCAGGTGGATGGCGTGGGGCTGGGACTGCCGAAGGGGCGGATGCCGAGTCTGGTGCGGGTGATCGAGGCGCGGGTGTAGCGCCTGAGCTGGGCGGTTCGCGAGCAAGCTCGCTCCTACAGCCTCCCGAATGCGCTGCAGCTGCTCTTTGTAGGAGCGAGCTTGCTCGCGAACACTATCAATGCGGGGCGCTTGTGCCCGCGCTTCCCTCTCCCCCCAGCCCTCTCCCAGGGGGAGAGGGAGTCATTCCGTGCAGGCCTGCGCATCTGACGTTTCGCATGATGCCGTTCCAGTCTCCTCTCCCTTCAGGGAGAGGGAAGAGCCCAGCCTCCGAAATCGCTACATTCAAACCATCAAGCCGCACACGCCCCCTGCTGCATCGGCACTACCATCGCTGCCAGCGCGGCGCTGGCCTGTGGGTCGCCGTGGGCGAAGATGAATGCCAGGCCGTCGCCGCTGTAGCGCAGCGGCAGGATATCCAGCTCCGGCAGTCCGGCGGCGGTCAGCTTCCAGCCGCGCGCGGGGCGATCCATCGGCAACTCGACGCGGATCAATCCGCCGAAATACCCCAGCTCCGCCAATTCGCAACGCCACTCGCCGCCTTCGCCATTGCATAGCACGGCGCGAGTGTCGGCCGGCGCCAGGCGCGGCTCGAAGCGGCGCTCCAGATGCAGCAGTTGCTGGCGCTGGAAGCGAGTGCTGCCAGCCGCGCTGCGCGGCAGCGGTTCGCCACGCAGGAAGGGGTTGTACAGCCGCGCACAGGCGTCGCGGCGCTCGAACTGGGCCAGGTGGTCGGCATTGTGGATCAGCGCGAATTCGGCGTCCGCGCAGGCATGGGCGAACTCGGCGTGTTCCCAGGGCTGGGTGAAGTGGTCGTACTCGCCAGCCAGCACCAGGGTTGGGCATTGTGGGTGGCGGTCGAAGCCGCCGAAGGCCAGCAGGCGCTGGCTGTTCTGCCGATAGCGTTCGATCTCCGCCGGGGTCAGGCGCTGCAATTGGCGTAGCAGGGCTTTGCGGAATACCGGGGAGACACCGGTGTCGGCCAGCCGCAGCGGGTTGATCAGGCCGGTCAGCACGCCGTGGGCGAAGGGCGTCTGCTCGCCCAGTTCCAGGCGCGCCAAGGCTTCCACCAATAGCGCGCGGGCGCCGGGACGGCCAAAGGCGGTGATACCGGCCAGCAGCAGACGGCCGCAGCGCGCCGGGTGACGAGCGGCGAACAGCGCGGCCAGCGCCGAGCCGTAGGACAGCCCGATCGGCATCAGCGGTGGCAACTGCAGCGTTTCGGCGAAGGCGGCGATCAGGTCAGCCAGGTCCTCCAGGCTCAGCTGCGGCGCCAGTTGCAGGTTGCCGCCCTGGCTGGGCAGGTCGAGCAGGATCACCGGGTGCCCGGCGAGCAGCTCCGAGACCTCGCTGGCAAAGGAGCGGAAGCTCTGGAATGCGCCACCCAACAGCAGGACTGGCGGGCGAGTGTCATCTTCCCGGGAGGAGAAGGCCTGGTAGTGCAGTTGCCAACCGTCCAGTTCCAGCACCGCCGGGGCGGCGGTCAGGGACTGGGCGCTGTAATCGGTGCGATAGCGCATGGCAGTTCTCCGGCGGTGGGCCGCCTCTTGTTGTTCTTCCCTGGCCTGATTCCCTGGCATGCGAGCACGGCGGGGGCAATTAGCCATGCTTGCAAAGTAACCAGCCGATACGAATTTGGTTACCCAACCTTCGGGCGGTGGAGAGGCGCGCCGGGTGTACGCAGCGGTTCCAGCCAAGCCAGCAAAGGAGTCGGGGAAATGGCCTTGTCGCTGGGGGCTTTCTTGCTCAGGGGGAGACGGTAATGCAAATAAACAAGTTCGCTGTATTTGGCTGTCTCCGGAGATTTGGGAGAAATCTTACAGAGACTGAGGGGGGATCTGGCTTGCGTGTTTGTTTTTCGTAAGTAAATTAATTAAACATTTTTATTCGATCTTTTCCTGTGAGAGTGCTGAGCGCTCTATTTCTCGCCTGGCTCAGGTTGCTGGAGTTATCTATGGGTAAAAAAATGTGTTGCTCTTGCCTGGCGGGAAAAGTTCTGGTTGCGATTTTTTCTATGATTGTACTGGGCCTTTCCTGCACCGCTCAGGCCGCAAGTTGTACCTCGATGCCATCCATGCCTTATCTGCAGGCCGCTAATAATATTGCCGTTCCATTCGGATTGGCGGATGGGAGTACTGTCCCAGGTACAGTGCGGATGTTTACATTTAGTGGGCTTTGCCAGAATCCGGATGGTAATAAAAGTATATATGCCGGAGCTCCTATAGTGTCCTGCTACTACGGGTCTGGCACGGAAGTTCTCCCTGGAGTTTATTCAACAGGGGTGGCTGGTCTTGGTATTCGATTGCGTAATTCCAGCGGCCAGCCCATGCAAAATGCTGCGGGAATCCAATGTGATACGCGCAATGCATTGCTGGGGACCCTGAATAGCGATCTGTCTTATTCTGTTACGGTTTCAATCGAGTTTGTCAAAATAGGTCAGATAACGGGTGGGGCCTTAAGTGAGACACAAACTCGCTTTGGTTTCGGGGTGTACCAGTCGGCAGTAGGTTTGGGCGGTTCTAGTAATTATATCGGATTTGTCGGCGATGTTTCTGTTCGTTCAATTACATGTACTACGGTTTCTCCCCTGACTATCGATCTGGGAGTTGTGCAGGCCTCCACTTTGGTAGGGGTGGGGACGGTAGGAAAGCCAGTGCCTTTTACCATCAAGCTGAACTGTGACAGTCCGGCTGTGGTTGGCGTGACTTTTGATGGGGTTGGTGTTCCTGTTAGTTCCGCCGCGCAGGGGGTTGTTGGCGTTCAGTCAGGAGTCGATGCTGCACAGGGGATTGGCGTTCAACTTGTTAGTCAAGGTGCCAATACACCGGTTCCGCTACAGGTCAGAAATGCGCTTGGCAGCATTCAGGCGAATACAACACAGAACTATGACTATGCTCTTAGATATTACAGTCTTGCCGCCAGGCCCGCTCCTGGAACGGTAAATGGTGCGATGGTATACACTTTCGATTATCAATGACGCTTAATATTTGCTGAAGTTTTGTCGGGACGATGGGACTTGCCCGACGGCTCCGCCTGGAGCACTGGAATCGGAGACGGTTAGGTGCTCTGGCTTATGCTGTGCCGGCTGGCTGCTGCGTCTGGTCGTTAAGGGTATGCTCCAGCTATACTCGATCATTTCCCTCACGCAGACGCGTTAGATCATGACCGAGTCCGTTCTCGACTATATGAGCCGCCTGGGCCGCGCCGCCCGTGAAGCGTCGCGCGTTGTCGCGCGCGCCACGACCGCGCAGAAGAACAAAGCCCTGCTGGCCGCAGCCGATGCCCTGGACGCCGCCCGCGCCCAGCTGACCGAAGCCAACGAACAGGATCTGGCCAATGGCCGTGCCAACGGTCTGGAGCCAGCCATGCTCGACCGCCTGGCCCTGACCCCGGCGCGCATCGACGACATGATCGAAGGCCTGCGCCAGGTCGCCACGCTGCCGGACCCGATCGGCGAGATCCGCGACATGCGCTACGTGCCGTCCGGCATCCAGTTGGGCAAGATGCGTGTGCCGCTGGGCGTGGTGGGGATCATCTACGAATCCCGTCCGAACGTGACCATTGACGCCGCCAGCCTGTGCCTGAAGTCGGGCAACGCCACCATCCTGCGTGGTGGGTCCGAGGCGATCCACTCCAACCAGGCGATTGCCGCGTGCATCCAGAAGGGCCTGGCCGACGCCGGCCTGCCCGCCAGCGTCGTGCAGGTCGTGGAAACCACCGACCGTGCCGCTGTCGGCGCGCTGATCACCATGCGCGAGTACGTGGACGTCATCGTCCCGCGCGGCGGCAAGGGCCTGATCGAGCGTATCAGCCGCGACGCCAAGGTGCCGGTGATCAAGCACCTGGACGGTATCTGCCATGTCTACATCGACGTCGCCGCCGATCTGGACAAGGCGATCCGTGTCGCCGACAACGCCAAGACCCAGCGCTACGCACCGTGCAACACCATGGAGACGCTGCTGGTGCACGCCGGCATCGCCGAGCGCGTGTTGCCGCCGCTGGCTGCCATCTACCGTGACAAGGGCGTGGAACTGCGTGGCGACGCCGCCACCCGTGCGCTGCTGGGCGCCGACGTGCTCGAAGCCACCGAGGAAGACTGGCGCACCGAGTACAACGCGCCGATCCTGTCGATCCGCATCGTCGATGGCCTCGACTCGGCCATCGAGCACATCAATACCTACGGCTCGCAGCACACCGACGCCATCATCACCGAGAACTTCACCGATGCCCGCCGCTTCCTCACCGAAGTGGACTCGGCCTCGGTCATGGTCAACGCCTCGACTCGCTTCGCCGATGGTTTCGAGTACGGCCTGGGCGCTGAGATCGGCATTTCCACCGACAAGCTGCACGCCCGCGGCCCGGTCGGCCTGGAAGGCCTGACCAGCGAGAAATACGTGGTGTTCGGTGACGGACACGTGCGGACCTGATGAACAAGGCGCTTTCCCGGCGGGTCGGTCTGTTCGGTGGCACCTTCGACCCGGTGCACATCGGTCACCTGCGCAGCGCGCTGGAGATGGCCGAACAGTTCGAGTTCGACGAGTTGCGCCTGATCCCCAATTTCCGTCCGCCGCACCGCGACACCCCCCAGGTGAAACCGGAGCAGCGGCTGGCGATGGTCGAGCTGGCAGTAGCCGGCGTCGACCCGCTGGTGGTCGACGACCGCGAGCTGAAACGTGACAAACCCTCCTACACCATCGACACCCTGGAGTCGCTGCGTGGGGAGCTGGATGAGCAGGACCAGTTGTTCCTGCTGGTCGGCTGGGACGCATTCTGCGGCCTGCCGACCTGGCATCGCTGGGAAGAGTTGCTGGAGCACTGTCATATCGTCGTGCTGCAGCGCCCGGATGCCGACAGCGAGCCGCCGGAAGACCTGCGCGACCTGCTGGCGGCGCGCAGTGTTGCCGACCCGAAGGCAATGACCGGCCCCGCCGGGCAGATCACCTTCGTCTGGCAGACGCCGCTTGCAGTTTCCGCCACCCAGATCCGCCAACTCCTGTCGCAGGGGCGCTCGGTGCGCTACCTGGTGCCGGATGCGGTATTGAACTATATCGAGGCGCACGGCCTGTACCAGGCGCCCCACTGATCAAGCTAGAGAGTCATACATGCAAACCGAACAACTGGTCGAACTGACCATCGCCGCCCTGGAAGATCTCAAGGCGCAGGACATCACCGTCATCGACGTGCGCGAGAAAACCAGCATCACCGACGTCATGGTCATCGCCACCGGCGCCTCCAGCCGTCAGGTCAAGTCGCTGGCCGACAACGTGCTGGAAAAGGTCAAGGAACAGGGCGTGCGCCCGATCGGCAGCGAAGGCCAGGAAGGCGGCGAGTGGGTCCTGATCGACCTCGCCAACGTCGTGGTCCACGTCATGCAGCCGGCCACCCGCCAGTTCTACGACCTGGAGCGTCTGTGGCAGGGCGCCGAGCAGAGCCGCGCGTCCCACAGCGCCGAGTAAGCCTGTCGTGCGTCTGCGTCTGATCGCGGTCGGCTCGCGCATGCCGCGCTGGGTGGAAGAGGGCTGGGCGGAGTACGTCAAGCGCCTGCCCTCGGAGCTGTCCCTGGAACTGGTGGAAATCCCGCTGAACACGCGCGGCAAGAATGCCGACGTGGCGCGGCTGATCCGCCAGGAAGGCGAGGCCATGCTGAGCAAGGTCCAGCCCGGGGAACGCATCGTCACCCTGGAAGTCGAAGGCAAGCCCTGGAGCACCCCCCAGTTGGCGCAGGAACTCGACCGCTGGCGTCTGGACGCGCGCACCGTCAACCTCATGGTCGGCGGGCCGGAAGGCCTGGCGCCGGAGGTCTGCGCGCGCAGTGAGCAGCGCTGGTCGCTGTCGCCGCTGACCCTGCCGCACCCGCTGGTGCGGATCCTGGTCGGCGAGCAGATCTACCGCGCCTGGACGGTTCTGTCCGGGCACCCCTACCACAAGTAGTCGTAGCCGTTTTCGATGCCGCAGCCGATACAGCTCAAGGACCACGAGAAGGACGCCCGACTGGTCCGCGCCCGCGTCATCGTTGGCGGCGTGGCGATCTTCCTGCTCGCCCTGGTGCTGGTGGCGCGCATGTATCACCTGCAGGTGACGCAGTACGACTACCACTCGACGCTGTCGGAGAACAACCGCGTCCACGTGCAGCCGATTCCGCCCAATCGCGGGCTGATCTTCGACCGCAACGGGGTGATCATCGCCGACAACCGTCCCAGCTTCAGCCTGACCATCACCCGCGAGCGCACCGAGAACCTGCAGGACACGCTCAAGACCCTGGTGGACATCCTCGGCCTCACCGAGGAAGACAAGGCCATCTTCGAGAAGCGCATGAAGCAGGGGCGCCGGCCGTTCGAGCCGGTACCGATCATGTTCGAGCTGTCCGAGGAGCAGATTGCCCGTATCGCGGTGAACCAGTACCGCCTGAACGGCGTCGACGTGGCCGCGCAGTTCGTCCGCCATTACCCGTTGGGTGAGCACTTTGCCCACTCGGTCGGCTATGTCGGGCGGATCAACGAGGCGGAGCTGAAGAAGCTCGATCCGGTGGCCTATTCCGGCACCCACCACATCGGCAAGACCGGCGTGGAGAAATTCTACGAGGATGCGCTGCACGGCACGGTGGGTTACGAGGAAGTCGAGACCAACGCCCGTGGCCGCGTGTTGCGCGTGCTCAAGCGCACCGAACCGGTGTCTGGGCGCGATATCGTACTGAGCATCGACAGCAAGTTGCAGGCTGCCGCCGAGGCCGCGCTGGCTGGCCGGCGCGGCGCCATCGTGGCGATCCAGCCGTCTACTGGCGAAGTGCTGGCGATGGTCAGCCAGCCAGCCTACGACCCCAACCTGTTCGTCACCGGCATCAGCTTCAAGGATTACGCAGCGCTGCGCGATTCCGAAGACCGCCCGCTGTACAACCGCGTACTGCGCGGCCTGTACCCGCCGGGCTCGACGGTGAAACCCGCAGTGGCTATCGCCGGCCTCGATGCTGGCGTGGTGACTCCGACGAGTCGCGTGTTCGACCCCGGCTACTACCAATTGCCGAACTACGACCACAAGTACCGCAACTGGAACCGCATGGGCGACGGCTGGGTAACCCTGGAAACCGCGATCATGCGTTCCAACGACACCTACTTCTACGATCTTGCCCACAAGCTGGGTATCGATCGCCTGCACGATTACATGAGCAAGTTCGGCTTCGGCCAGCGCGTCGCCCTGGACATGTATGGTGAAGCCGACGGCCTGATGCCGTCGCGCCAGTGGAAGCGCGCCCTGCGCCGGCAGGCCTGGTTCCCCGGCGAAACCCTGATTCTCGGCATCGGCCAGGGCTATATGCAGTCCACGCCGCTGCAACTGGCGCAGATGACCGCGCTGCTGGCCAACAAGGGCAAGTGGATTCGCCCGCACCTGGCCAAGACCATCGACGGTAAGCCTCCGGTGGACGAGGACCCGATGCCGGATATCCAGCTCAAGGACCCGAACAACTGGAACCTGGTTGACTACGGCATGCAGCAGGTGGTCCACGGTGCCCGCGGGACCGCCCACAAGGTCGGCGCCACGTCGGTCTACCGCATCGCCGGCAAGTCGGGTACTGCGCAGGTGGTAGCGATCAAGCAGGGCGAGAAGTACAACCGTTCCAAGCTGCTCGAGCGTCACCGCGACCACGCCCTGTTCGTTGGCTTCGCTCCTGCGGACAACCCGCAGATCGCCGTGGCGGTAATGGTGGAGAACGGCGAGTCCGGCTCCGGCGTCGCCGCGCCGGTGCTCAAGGCGGTGACCGACGCCTGGCTGCTCGATGAGACCGGCAAGCTCAAACCCGAATACGCACCGCAGGCCACGGCGGAGGCGCCCAAACCATGACCATGAACAGTAATTTCGACCGCACGCTGTCCAGCGAAGATGTCATGAAGCGGCGCTCCAGCCTGCTGCAGCGCCTGCATATCGACGGCCTGCTGCTTCTGCTGCTGGTAACCCTCGGCTCGGTCGGCCTGTTCGTCCTGTATTCCGCCAGCGGCAAGAGCTGGGATCTGCTGATCAAGCAGGCGTCGTCGTTCGGCCTGGGCCTGGGGGCGATGTTCGTACTGGCGCAGATCGAGCCGCGTTTCCTCGCCCGCTGGGTGCCGCTGGGCTACCTGATCGGCGTGGCCTTGCTGGTGGTCGTGGACGTGATGGGCCACAACGCCATGGGCGCTACCCGCTGGATCAACATTCCCGGCGTGATCCGCTTCCAGCCGGCGGAATTCATGAAGCTGCTGATGCCCATGACCATCGCCTGGTACCTGTCCAAGCGCGCCCTGCCGCCTGGCTTCAAGCACAGCGTGGTGGGGCTTGCGCTGATCGTGGTGCCGTTCGTACTGATCCTCAAGCAGCCGGACCTGGGCACCGCCATGCTGGTGCTGGCGTCCGGCTCCTTCGTGCTGTTCGTCGGTGGCCTGCGCTGGCGCTGGATCATCATGGCGGTATCGGCCGCAGTGCCGGTCGCGGTGGGCATGTGGTACTTCGTCATGCACGACTACCAGAAGCAGCGCGTGCTGACCTTCCTCGACCCGGAGAGCGATCCGCTGGGTACCGGCTGGAACATCATCCAGTCAAAAGCGGCCATCGGTTCGGGCGGTGTGTTCGGCAAGGGCTGGCTGCTGGGGACGCAGTCCCATCTGGATTTTTTGCCCGAAAGCCACACGGACTTTATCATTGCTGTGCTCGGCGAAGAGTTCGGACTGGTCGGGGTGTGCCTCCTGCTGGTGCTGTACCTGCTGGTGATCTACCGGGGGCTGGTGATCACGGCGCAGGCGCAGACGCTGTTCGGCAAGTTGCTCGCCGGCAGTATCACCATGACCTTCTTCGTGTATGTCTTCGTCAACATTGGTATGGTCAGCGGATTGTTGCCAGTGGTGGGGGTACCGCTGCCCTTCATTAGTTATGGCGGAACTTCGCTGGTGACCCTGATGTCAGGGTTCGGCGTTTTGATGTCGATTCACACCCACCGGAAGTGGATCGCCCAGGTTTGATGACAAGAGTGAAGAAAGGAATGCAAGTACTGCGCGCCTGGGCTGCCAGGGGGGTGCATTGGGTCGGAATCGCGGGGGCGATCGGCATGTCCGGCGCAGCCCACGCGGGCGACTACGATGGTTCACCCCAGGTCGCCGAGTTCGTCAGCGAGATGACCCGTGACTACGGCTTCGCCGGCGAGCAGCTCATGGGCGTCTTCCACGACGTGGAGCGCAAGCAGTCCATCCTCGACGCCATCTCCCGCCCGGCCGAGCGAGTGAAGACCTGGAAGGAATACCGCCCGATCTTCGTCACCGACGCGCGCATCAACCGCGGCGTGGACTTCTGGAACCAGAATGCCGAGGCACTGGCCCGCGCCGAGCAGGAATACGGCGTGCCGGCCCAGTACATCGTCGCCATCATCGGCGTCGAAACCTTCTTCGGCCGTAACACCGGCAACTTCAGGGTGATGGACGCGCTGTCCACCCTGGGCTTCGATTACCCGCCGCGTGCCGAATTCTTCCGCAAGGAGCTCAAGCAGTTCCTGCTGCTGGCCCGCGAACAGCAGGTCGACCCGCTCACCCTGAACGGCTCCTACGCCGGCGCCATGGGCCTGCCACAGTTCATGCCGAGCAGCTTCCGCGCCTATGCCGTGGACTTCGACGGCGACGGCCACATCAATATCTGGAGCGACCCCACCGATGCCATCGGCAGCGTCGCCAACTACTTCAAGCAGCACGGCTGGCATACCGGCGAGCCGGTGGTGTCGCAGGCGGAAATCGGCACCTCCACCGCCGAAGACGCGCTCACCCAGGGCCTGGAACCGCAGATGAACCTCGGTCAGCTACGCTCCCAGGGCTGGCGAACCCATGACGTGATCCGCGACGACCTGATGGTGACCGCCATGCGCCTGGAAGGCGCGCAGGGCACCGAATACTGGGTCGGCCTGCCGAACTTCTACGTGATCACCCGTTACAACCGCAGCGCCATGTACGCCATGGCGGTCCATCAGCTGGCCGGCGAGATCGCCAAGGCACGAGGTGTCCATTGAGCAAGCGAATCGCAAGTCCCGGCCTCTGGTCGCTGGCCGCCTGCGTTGGCCTGAGCACCGTGTTCCTCGCCAGTTGCACTGGTAACCGCGCGCCGCAACCGCAGCCGCAGGTGAGCAGCGGTATTTCCGGCCCCTACGACTACAACCGTCCGCACCGCGACGGGGCGCCCTGGTGGGATGTCGATGTCTCGCGCATCCCCGATGCCGTGCCGATGCCGCACAACGGGCCGTTCAAGAACAACCCCTACACCGTGCTGGGCAAGACCTACTACCCGCTCAACAACGCGAACACCTACAACGTGGTCGGCACGGCCTCCTGGTACGGCACCAAGTTCCATGGCCAGGCCACCGCCAACGGCGAGCAATACGACCTGTACGGCATGACCGCCGCGCACAAGACCCTGCCGCTGCCCAGCTACGTCCGCGTGACCAACCTGGACAACGGCAAGAGCGTCATCGTCCGCGTCAACGACCGCGGCCCGTTCTATTCCGACCGGGTGATCGACCTGTCCTTCGCCGCCGCCAAGAAGCTTGGCTATGCCGAGACCGGCACCGCCCACGTCAAAGTCGAAGGCATCGACCCTGACCGCTGGTGGGCCTCCCAGGGCAAGCAGCCGCCGATGATCATGGCCCTGCCGAAGATGGCCTCGCAACCTGCCTCCGCGCAGCCGCAAGCGGTCGCCATGGCGCAGCCCATCGAAACCTATACCCCGCCACCGGCGCAGCACGCCGCGCCTGTGGCGCCGGTCCAGATCGACTCAAAAAAAAACGCTTCATTACCAGCCGATGGCCTGTATCTCCAGGTGGGTGCCTTCGCCAACCCGGACGCTGCGGAGCTTCTCAAGGAGAAGGTCGGCGGCCTGACGGGGGCGAAATCCTTTATCAGCTCGGTCGTGGTCAACCAGCAGACCTTGTACCGGGTGCGCCTGGGGCCGATCGGAACGCAGGATGAAGCAAGCAGGATGCAGGACAGCATCCGCGTGGCCAACCTTGGCCAACCCAAGCTCGTGCGCCTGGACTGAGATTCCACCGCACGTGCGATAGCGGCACGTTAGAGGCCGCCTCACGAGTTCCCCCGCGGGGGATTGTTTGACCATTAGTGAACCCCAGAGAGACGGATGAACATCTTCAACTTCGCCAAACGCCTGTCCTTGCTCGTGCTGTTCAGCGCCCCCGTGGCCAGCTGGGCAGCAGAAGTCGTTCCCGCCGCCCCGCAGCTCGCGGCCAAGGCCTGGGTGCTGATGGACGGCGCCAGCGGCAACATCCTGGTCGAGAACGCCGGTGACGAGCGCCTGCCGCCCGCCAGCCTGACCAAGCTGATGACCGCCTACATCGCCACCAAGGAAATCGAAGGCGGCCGCATCGCCGAATCCGACCTGGTCACCGTCAGCGAACACGCCTGGCGTACCGGCGGCTCGCGCATGTTCATCAAGGTCGGCTCCCAGGTCTCGGTGAGCGACCTGCTGCACGGCATCATCATCCAGTCCGGCAACGACGCCTCGGTCGCCTTGGCCGAGCACATCGCCGGCAGCGAAGACGCCTTCGCCGACATGATGAACACCACCGCGCAGAAGCTGGGCATGACCAACTCCCACTTCATGGATGCCACTGGCCTGCCCAACCCGGACCACTACTCGTCCGCCAAGGACATGGCCGTCCTGGCCCGCGCCATCATCTACGGCGAGCCGACCCACTACGCCATCTACGCCCAGAAAGAGTTCTTCTGGAACAACATCAAGCAGCCCAACCGCAACCTGCTGCTGTGGCGCGACAAGACCGTCGACGGCTTGAAGACCGGCCACACCGACGAAGCCGGCTACTGCCTGGTGGCCTCCGCCGTGCGCGACGGTCAGCGCATGATCGCCGTCGTGTTCGGCACCAACAGCGAACAGGCTCGCGCTGCCGAGACCCAGAAGCTGCTGACCTATGGCTTCCGCTTCTTCGAATCGCAGACCTTCTACAAGAAGGGCGCCGAGCTGACCAAGGCCATGGTCTGGAAAGGCTCCGATCACGAAGTCAAAGCCGGCCTGTCCGAAGACCTGACCATGACCGTGCCGCGCGGTCAGCTCAAGCAGCTGCAGGCCAACATGGTCGTCGAGCCCAACCTGGTGGCGCCGATCCAGCAGGGCCAGGTCATCGGCAAGGTCGAGGTCAAGCTGGGTGACAAAGTTGTCCGCACCTCCGACCTGGTGGCCCTGAATGCCGTGGAAGAGGGTGGTTTCTTCCGTCGCATCTGGGACAGCCTGCGCATGTTCTTCTACGGTCTGTTCAACTGACCGCTCGTCCCGGCCTTGCACTTTTGTATACAAGGCCGGGATTGACCCGCCCGCGCAGTCGCAAACTCGGGTAAAATGCCCGCCTGCGACTGCCCGGTCCCCCCTGTGGTCCGGCAGCCGTCGTCCGATCCACCCGGAGCGCCCCCATCCAGGACGCTCATGCGGAGGCGGGCCACCCGCCCGCGATTGCCATGACTGATACCCCTGATACCGTCGATACGACTGAGCAACCCGCGCCGAAGATCGAGTTCCCCTGCGAACGCTATCCGATCAAGGTTATCGGCGACGCCGGCGAAGGCTTCCCCGATCTGGTCATCGAAGTCATCCAGCGCCACGCGCCGGATCTCGACATCACTACCCTGGTCACCCGTGACAGCCGCAACGGCCGCTTCCTGTCCGTGCAGGTGCTGATCACCGCCACTGGCGTCGACCAACTGCAGAACATCCATAAAGACCTGCGCGCCACCGGCCGCGTCCACATGGTGCTCTGATGGGCGAAACGCTGGGCTTTCGTGAGCTGGGTATCCTTCCTTACGAGCCGACCTGGCACGCCATGCAGCGCTTCACCGCCGAGCGCGAAGCCGTCACGCCCGATGAAGTCTGGCTGCTCGAGCACGAGCGGGTATTCACCCAGGGCCAGGCGGGCAAGGCCGAGCACGTGCTGTTCCCCGGCGACATCCCGGTGGTCCAGGTAGATCGCGGCGGCCAGGTGACCTACCACGGCCCCGGCCAGTTGGTGGCCTACCTGATGCTCGACGTGCGCCGCTCCGGTATCGGCGTGCGTGACCTCGTCTCGCGCATCGAGCAGAGCCTCATCGGTCTGCTGGACAGCTACGGCGTCACCGCTGTGTCCAAACCCGACGCTCCGGGCGTCTATGTGGACGGCGCGAAGATCGCATCCCTCGGCCTGCGCATCCGCAATGGCCGCTCCTTCCATGGCCTGGCCCTCAACGTGGACATGGACCTGGAACCCTTTCGACGCATCAATCCCTGCGGATACGCAGGCATGGCCATGACCCAGCTGAGTCAGCTGGCCGGCCCCATCGCATTGGCCGATGTGCGCGAGCGCCTACGTGGCGAACTCGTCGAACGCCTTGGCTACGCGGCACAGAAGACCCTAACGGGCGGGATCTAACCTAGATGAGCACTGTTGTGGAGAATTCCGGCCAGGCCGCCCCGGCCACCAAGCCGGGCAAGGTGGAAGTCGGCGTCAAGCTGCGCGGCGCAGAAAAGGTCGCGCGCATTCCGGTGAAGATCATCCCCACCGACGAACTGCCGAAGAAGCCCGACTGGATTCGCGTGCGCATCCCCGTTTCCCCCGAGGTCGACCGCATCAAGCAGCTGCTGCGCAAGCACAAGCTGCACAGCGTCTGTGAGGAGGCCTCCTGCCCGAACCTGGGCGAATGCTTCTCTGGCGGCACCGCGACCTTCATGATCATGGGCGACATCTGCACCCGTCGCTGCCCGTTCTGCGACGTTGGCCACGGCCGTCCTAAGCCGCTGGATGTCGATGAGCCGACCAACCTCGCCATCGCCATCGCCGACCTGCGCCTGAAGTACGTGGTGATCACCTCGGTAGACCGCGACGATCTGCGTGACGGCGGTGCCCAGCACTTCGCCGACTGCCTGCGCGAAATCCGCAAGCTGTCCCCCGGCGTGCAGCTGGAAACCCTGGTCCCGGACTACCGCGGCCGTATGGACATCGCCCTGGAAATCACCGCCAACGAGCCGCCGGACGTGTTCAACCACAACCTGGAAACCGTCCCGCGCCTGTACAAGTCGTCTCGTCCGGGTTCCGACTTCGAGTGGTCGCTCGACCTGCTGCAGAAGTTCAAGCAGATGGTGCCGCACGTGCCGACCAAGTCCGGCCTGATGCTCGGCCTGGGCGAGACCGACGAGGAAGTCATCGAAGTCATGCATCGCATGCGCGAGCACGACATCGACATGCTGACCCTCGGCCAGTACCTGCAGCCTTCGCGCAACCACCTGCCGGTGCAGCGCTTCGTCCACCCGGACACCTTCGCCTGGTTTGCCGAGGAAGGCGCCAAGATGGGCTTCAAGAACGTCGCTTCCGGCCCGCTGGTGCGATCTTCCTACCACGCTGACCAGCAGGCACACGGCCACAAGATCGGCTGATCGCCCCCTCGCTCCACATGAGGCCGCCTCCCGCCAGGGAGGCGGCCTTTTTTGTTTCTCCAGTGTTGCACCTCTGCGGCTTGCAGCCTCCCCGGGACGCTGCACGGCATCTGCTGCACGGGCCAGTCCGGCAATGGTTACGAAAATGCCGCGAAAGGCCTGGGAAAGGCCTCGATGGATTTCGAACAAGAAGTTTCTGACGGCCGCGAGAGACGCCCCCGACAGCGCCCGCGTTTGTCAGTCCGGAGAATGGCCAGCGTCGTTCTCCCACGCTGGGGGGCGACATGTGCCACGGGGGAACAACGATGTGGCTCGATCCCTGGAAGGTGTTCCCCACCCTCCCAGAACACTGCTGAGAAATTCAAATGAAAAAGCTGCTCGTAGCTGCCCTGGTCTCCGCTGCCTCCATCAGCGCATACGCTGCTGACGTCAAAGTCACCTTCGACGGTGAAGTGGTTGACCAGACCTGCAAGATCAACGGTTCCGACCCGATGGTCGACGTCGCTGTCAGCCTGCCGAAGGTTGGTGCGACTTCCTTCAGCGCCAACTCCCGCGTCTCCGGTGCGAAGAAGTTCGACCTCTCCCTGACCGACTGCACCGCCGCGCCGACCCTGCGTTGGGAGCCGCTGCCGAACGTTGACCTGACCTCCGGCAACCTGAAGAACCTGGTCGCTGGCGGCTCCAACGTCCAGGTCCAGGTCCTGAACCAGAACCAGCAGGTGATCGACCTGAACAACGACGCTGGCTACGCCGTGACTCTGGACGCTTCCAACAGCGCCACCGTGAGCTACTACGGCCAGTACTACGCCAACGTGCTGCCGGCCACTTCGGGCCTGGTCAACACCTACGGCTACATCACCCTGACCTACTAAGGTCGTGCGGCCATTGCGCCGCATCGGGTGGCTGCAATACCCGTCGGGAGCGCTTTGCTCCCGACGTTCCTTCTCTAAGGTTGGTGTGTGATGGTCAAGCTCTCTTCCAAATCTCTGTGGTTCGCCGGCTGCATGAGTGCAGCTGTCCTGTGGTCCAGCATGGCCAGTGCCGGCATCGTCATCACCGGATCCCGCGTCGTTTATCCCGCCAAGGACAGAGAAGTGACGGTCAAGATGACCAACAACGCGGAAGAGCCTTCGCTGGTTCAGGCCTGGGTCGACAGGGGCGATTCCAAACTGACGCCCGACAAGGCCGATGGCCCATTCCTGATCACTCCTCCCATTACCCGAGTGGAGCCAAAAAAGGGCCAGGCATTGCGTCTGGTTTACACCGGTGACGAGGCAGCCTCCAAGAAACAGGAGTCTGTGTTCTGGCTGAACGTACTCGACGTGCCGCCCATGCCCAAGAACAAGGAAGCCAACTTCCTCCAGGTGGCAGTGCGTTCGCGCCTCAAGATTTTCTACCGCCCTGATGATTTGCCGGGCTCTCCCGCCGAGTCTGCTCAAGGGCTGAAGTGGTCGGTTGTGCAGAGCGGCGCCGGTTACGGTGTGAAGGCTACGAACAGTGGTGCCTTCCACGTCTCGCTCTCCACCATCACCGTCCAGACCAATGGCAAGGCTTATCAGGTCAAGCCGGAAGACGTGAAGATGGTCGCCCCTGGAGCCAGCGAAGTATTTCCGCTCCACGACCTGAGCGCAGCCCCTGGCCCTGGAACCCAGGTCGACTACCAGTGGGTAAACGACTGGGGCTCTCCACAAAAGCTTGAAGCCAAGCTCTGAGCATTTGATTTCGCCAGCCCACGGTAAGCGCCGGGGGCTGGTGCCGTAAGAGAACCAAATACGTTTCCACCCGGCACACCCGCTCTAGTCAGGGTGTGGATCAGCTCGTCCGCAAGAAGACGGATCAACAGAGAAAACGATTATGGACATCATGCAAGGCACCTTCACCCAGCAACGCACCCCGTTGGCGTCCGCCGTCGCCATGGGTTCGACTTGGCTTCCCGTCGTCATGGGATGCTGCCTGCTGTACGGGGTCTTGCTTACGTTCGGCGCGCCATCCGTCCTGGCGGATGACGAGCCATCGGGAAAGAGAAATTCCAATTCGCTGGAGGTCGCTGAGTTCAACCCCAGCTTCTTCGATCACGGCGGCAGCGTGCCGAGCGTGGATGTGTCGCGTTTCGAAAACGGAACCCCCATCGAGCCGGGCGTGTATCGCCTCGACGTATACGTCAATCAGTCGTGGGTTGGCCGAATGCCCATCAGGGCGGTATCGGAGGGCAGTGGCAAGAGTGCTGTGTCCACCTACTGCATCAAAAGCTCCCAATTCGCGGAGCTGGGTGTCGATGTCAGCAAGCTGCCGCCGGAAAAGCAGAAGCTGATTACCGGTGACTGCGTGGATTTCAACGCGGTAGTGCCCTCTGGCAGGCTGGATATCGACCTCTCCGAGCTATCCGCCAGCATCTCCGTGCCGCAACTGTACCTGGGCCGGCAGGTGCATGGTTATGTCGACCCGTCGGAGTGGGACAGCGGCGTGACTGCCGGCTTCCTCATGTATGACACCAATGTCTACAAGAGTGATAGCCACGGCACTGACTCCACGAACTATTACGCGGGCATCAACGCTGGCGCGAACCTGGGCGAATGGCGGTTGCGTTACAACGGCAGCTACAGCCGCAATGAGACGGACAACAGCAAGTCCACCAGTAACTACAACTCCATCAGCACCTACGCACAGCGCGATGTTACCAGCCTGAAGTCGCAATTCACCGCCGGCCAGTACTACACCGACAGTGCGGTGTTCGATTCCGTGCCGTATACCGGCGTGCAACTGGCCAGTGACGACCGCATGCTGCCCGATTCGCAGCGGGGCTTCGCGCCCAATATCCGCGGGGTGGCGGACACCAACGCGCGGGTGCGGGTGAAGCAGGGCGACAATGTCATTTACGAAACTAGCGTCGCACCCGGTCCGTTCGAGATCAACGACCTCTACAACACGGGTTACTCGGGTGACCTGACAGTGGAGATCACCGAAGCGGATGGCCGGGTGAAGTCGTTCCTGGTCCCGTTCGCCTCGATCAACCAACTGGTGCGTCCGGGCATTTCCCGTTACAGCGTGACGGCAGGCAAGTACCGGGACGACAACCTCGATCGTGAACCCAACTTCGCCCAAGGCACCTACCAGTACGGCATCAATAACTACCTGACTGCCTATACGGGCGGCATTATCGCTGAGGATTACGCGGCCGCGCAGGGCGGCTTGGCGTTGAGCACATCGGTAGGTGCCCTGGCGGCCGACGTGACCCAGTCCAAGGCCAAAGATCTGAACGATAGCCAGTACGGTCTGAAAAAGGACATGAGCGGCCAGAGCTACCGCGTGACCTACAGCAAGCTGCTCGAGCCGACGAATACCAACTTCACCATCGCGGCCTATCGATTCAACAGCGAGAACTACCTGAGCTTCCAGGATTTTGCCCAGGCTTGGGGTACCGATCGCGCGAACAACTACAACCTGTATCGCCAGCGCAACCGTTATCAGCTGGGTATCAACCAGCCGCTCACGGATCGCAGTTCCTTGTACTTCAGTGGTTCGAAGCAGAATTACTGGAACAAGGGCAGCAGTGACACCAGCTTCCAGGGCGGCGTCAATACCGGCTTCAATTGGGGGTCGATGTCGCTGTCGGCCTCGCGTACCAGCAACCAAGACGGTGACTACGACAATACCTACATGCTCAGCGTGACCGTTCCCATTGGCTTGGGTAACCGTCATCCGATGTCGTTGACCAGTAACGTCAACTTTACCAACGGCAAGAACAACAGCATCCAGACCAGCCTGAATGGCTCGGCAGGTGACGACAATCAAATTGCCTACGGCGTTTATGGGTCCGGTAACAAGTATGACGGCGATCGTACCTACAACAGTGGCGCCAACCTTTCCTACAGCGCACCGGAAGCCATTTATAACGCCAACTTCAGTACGGGCGACGGATACAAACAGGTAGGCCTGGGCGCTCGCGGGTCGGTTGTCGCACATCCCGGCGGCATCAACTTCTCGCAGAACCAGAGCGAAACCATGGCGGTCGTTGAGGCCAAAGGCGCCGAAGGCGCGTCCATCAGCACCAACGTCGGTGCCAAGGTCGCCAGCAACGGATATGCCGTTGTGGGCGGGCTGACACCCTACCGTCGTAACGACATTGACCTGGATCCGAAGGGGACTTCCAAGGATGTCGAACTTGAAGTCACCTCGCAACAGACCGCACCGCGCTATGGCTCGGTGGTCATGTTGAAGTATTCCACTATCACTGGTGCGCCCGTCCTCATGCAGGTGGTGCGGGACAGTGGAGAGGCCATTCCCATGGGCGCCGAAGTATTGGATGCGAAAGGCAACAATCTGTCCATGGTTGGTCAAGGCGGCAGGATATTCCTGCGGGGCCTGGAGCCGAAGGGCCAGTTGTTCGTCAAGTGGGGGGATGGCTCGGGGCAACGTTGCCAGATCGATTACTCATTGCCAGCTCAGAGCGATGACAAGCTTCCCTTCATGAAGGTGAGTTCGACCTGCCAGGCGATTCTGGATGCACCTAAAGTTGCCGGGCGCTAGTTACTGATCGTAATTGTCTGAATTGTTAATTCGGAAGTGGGTGTTTAATGGGTTTGCATGAGCTATATGGGAAGAAGTGGTGGTTCAGCGATACGCTGCTGTTAGTAGTCCTTGTCTGTTCGATTGTAGTTCTCATGTCGGGCAAAGCAATGGCTGCGGCAACCTGTAGTGGTAATCCAGCAGCGGATACGTTCAATTTCCCACCGGTAATCTCCGTGCCTCGTGATAGTACACAAGTGATGGCCCTGACGGGTTGGGTTGCAGGCGCATCCGCTACAAACTGGTGGAGTTGTAATACTTCCAATGACTCAAATACCGGTTCGGCTGTCTTTAAGCCCGTCAGCGCAAATTCTTCCTACTCGGATGGGGGCGATACGTACACGATCTGGAAAACCAGCAAGGACGGCGTGGGTTTTGTACTTAAGTATAATCTCTATGCGAACGGTTGCGGATGGGCCGGCTGGGGGAAGCTGGTTTCAAGTGCAAATGCCTATGCATTTAATTTCTGTAACTCTAATGGATCTGTAACCAACGGTGGCCAAGTACAAATTCGTCTCGTTCAATATGGACAAATCACTGCGGGGGTTCTCGCTGGCGGCGAGTTGACACGAGCAGTGACTTATGTGGATGGAAATTATGGAACTCAAGGCGGCCCCAAACAATTTCTGGCATCATCGGTACAGTTCAACGTACTGATGTGCCAAGTGGACTCTGTGGATCTGCAATTGGCCGACTCGTATGTGTGGGACTACGCCTCGACGACCGAGGTGAAGAAGAAGCCGCTACAGATCCAGGTCAAGAATTGCCCATCGGGCATGAATGTTATTCGCTACGAACTGGATCCCATTGGCGCGAACATCATCAGTTCTACAAACGGTACTTTCAGCAACCAATCCGGTCCAGGAATGGCTGGTGGGGTGGGGATTCGGATCACCGATAGTACCGGAATCAACCCGGTTAAGTTTGCAGACCCCAGCTATACGTTGGCGGGCTACAGTCCGACCAGCGGAAACTCCATGTTGCCGATCAACCTGAATGTGGCTTATTACAGAACTGGTACTGCGGCGCAAGTAACGCCCGGGCAAGTGGTCGGACTTGTCCAATTGACGATGCTTTATCTTTAACACGTAGAATCCAAGAAAGGTGAGGTTGATATGAAAAAAATTCTTGCTGCTGCTGGGATATTTTCCTGCGCCGCCAACGTGTACGCGGCAACACCGGACGCGCAAATCAATATTACTGGTAAGGTTATCGACGGAACTTGCACTATTGCAGGCACTGGAAGCGCCCCGACTCAAATCAACGTGCCGCTGAGCTCGGTTATGAGCAGTGATTTTGCGGCAACGGGCGCGCTGAGCAAGAATCAGAAGTCGTTCGATATCGTATTGACCAACTGCCCGACGGCCACCACCACAATGAAGTGGGACGCGGCCGTGAACGTCGATGCTGCTGCCGGTACGCTGAAGAACACCAACACGAGCGGCACCAGCGCGCAGATTCAGTTGTTCAAGAGTGATGGCACTACTGCCGTCAACCTGGCGACCGATCCGGGCGTCAGCTTCACCACCACCAGCCAGACGTTCACCTATGTGGCCAAGTACTATGCCAAGGCGCTGCCGGTGACTGGCGGAGATCTCTCGACGTTTACCTACCTGTACCTCACGTACAATTGACCTATCGGCGTGTGTCGATAAGCCAGGTGAAAAGGGGCCCTTTCAAGGGCCCTTTTTTTGTGCTTTTCAATTGCGCAGACGCTCCAGCAGTGCCTGGGTCGGATAACCATCAGCAGGCCAATGGATGGCTGCCTGATAGGCGCGAATCGCTTGCCGCGTGTTGGCACCGATGATGCCGTCCAGGGTGCCTAGGGCGTACCCGTGTTCCATCAGTTTCTGCTGGAGTTCGATACGTTCGCTCCGGCTGAGCGGGCGCTCATCCACCGGCCATTGCCCGATTAACTGGCCACCGCCCTTGAAACTATCGGCCAAGAGGCCGACTGCCAGGGCATAAGAGGTGGAGTTGTTGTAGGTGAGGATGGCTCGGAAGTTATCCGTCACCAGGAATGCAGGGCCGCGATAACCTGCCGGAATCAGCAGCGAGGCTTCGCCTGCTGGGTCGGTGGGGAGATTGCCGTTCACGGGCTGTACCCCCAGGCGTCGCCATTGCGCGATGGGTTTGCGGATGCTCATGTCGGCTTGAGCGTAGTCGAAACCTTCGGGTAGCCGGACCTCGAATCCCCAGGTGCGACCGGGCTGCCAGCCCGACACGTGCAGGTAATTGGCCGTCGAGGCCAGGGCGTCTTCTGATGAGCCCCAGATATCACGTCGACCGTCGCCATCAAAATCCACCGCATACCGGTTGTAGGTGGTGGGAATGAACTGGGTCTGCCCCATGGCGCCTGCCCAGGAGCCGATCATGTTGCGCGCCGGCACATCGCCATGCTGCAGGATCTGCAGGGCGGCAATCAGTTGATCCCGGCCGAAGTCAGGACGACGTCCCTCATAGGCCAAGGTGGCGAGTGAGCGTATGACGTTCTTGCTACCCATCTGCTGGCCGAAGTTGCTTTCCATGCCCCAGATCGCTACCACCGTTGCGCGGTCGACGCCGTAGGTGGTCTCGATACGTTGCAGCACATCGGCGTTTTCCAGCGAGCGGGCCTGGCCGTTACGCACTCGCGCGGCGGAAACGGCGCTCTCCAGATACTGCCACACGGGGCGAGTGAATTCGGGCTGGCTACGGTCGGCGGTGACAACTGAGTCATCCGGCTCGATGCCTTCGAACGCGGCGTCGAAGGTTTGTGCGCTGATGCCTGCGGCCAGCGCCTGCGCGCGGAAGCCGTCACGCCATTGTTCGAAGCTTTGCGTCGGCTGTACCTGAGTGACGGTCGCGCCTTTGGGCGGCGGCTCTGTGCAGGAGGTCAGCAGACCGAAGGAGATCACGGAGAGGGTGACGGCGAGCAGGCAGCGTTGGCCGACAACAGATGAAACAGGCGTGCGCATTGCTCTCCTCAAGTACTGGCAGGTGAGGGGCCACCTTAGCATGGCCTCCGTGACGCGTCTGCGATGGGCAGAAGCGCCGGGTGTGCAGATTCGATGGCGTGGATGCGGGAAAATTCCCGCTGCGGATGGATCCCCGTCGAACGGCGCGCCTGGGAGTGCCTGTGCACAGGATAACGTCGGTTATTGCTTGGATTCGCCGCCGGTTTCCTGGTCGACCTTTGGTGCGCTCTGGTCGAGCTCCATGAGCATGTCGTCGTAGGCGGCGCAGTCGTCGGGTCGCTGTTCGCTGGAGCGGGACTTTTTCATTTCCGCGAGCTTTTCATTGAGCTTCTGTGCGCGCTGGGGATCGCTGCGAGTCACCTCGGTGACTTTGGCGGCGACTTGCTTGCCCTTGGCTTCGGCTTCCTGGTCGGAGCAGAACGCATGGGCTGAGAGGCTGAAGGGGAGGGCGAGGATGGCAACGATCAGGGGGGCTTTCATGGTGGGACCTCCAGGGCTTGGCTGTCCGGTTGAAAGCGAAAGGGCGGGGGAGGTTCAGGTTTTTTGACGTTTCACGCCGCCAGAAGCGAAGAAGCCTCCCAATTTCGGGAGGCTTCGCGGCGGTAGCTGCCTTTGCCTTTGAGTGGCTGTTCCTGGCGGCTGCGGAACAGTGGTTGTGCGACCAGTGACTTGGCCTTGTTTGGCCGTTTGGATTTCTTCGCCATCTGTCTTTCCTCGTCTGGCTTGCCTCGTGGGGCCGGCCCTGTGCCGGCGCGCGCATCTTCCGCCTAACTGGGACGCTTGTCCATGCCGCTGATCAACCGGCGGGCGGGCCAAGGTCGGCGGCCGTCGTTCAGGGCTACGCTGGACGACGGACCTTTCTGACATTGCGGACAAGAACGAGGAAAAGGGCGATGAAGTTTCTCTGCATGATTTATTTCGATGAGCGCAAGGCGGCAGAGCTGCCAGAGGCCGAGCTGCGAGGCATCGTCGATGAGTGTATGACCTATAGCGAGCAGTTGCGGCGCAGCGGCAATTACATCGCGGCCAACGCGTTGCTGCCGACGTCAACCGGGCGGACGTTACGTGGGCAAGGCGAAAAGCTCGCGGTGACCGACGGTCCTTTTGCTGAGACGCGGGAACAGTTGGGCGGCTTCTACCTGATTGAGGCGCAAAGCCTGGAGGAAGCCGAGCGGATTGCCGCGAAGATCCCGCCGGGGCGGCTGGGGTGCGTGGAGGTTCGCCAGGTGCGGGAGTGGGAGTGATTTGGCCCGTGCGTCCAAGGCGCGTGGTTCGCGAGCAGGCATGCTCCCACACTGTGCCGGTTAGTCATCGCGGACAAAGTCCGCTCCTACGTGAAAGTTCTGCGCTCGGTTGGCCCTCACCCCAGCCCTCTCCCTGAGAGAGAGGGCTGGGGTGAGGGGGGATGAATGGGTACGGACTCCCCAGAAAAAGACAGTGACTCCTACGCGATGGAAAATAGGGCGCTGGGTAGCAGAGGCCACGTTACGAGGCGAAGCGTGCGAGTTTGAGTCTTCGGAGCAATGAATCTCCTGACTTCTCTCAGCCTTGAGAACCTTCTTGCGCGCTCGCCATATTCCGTTTGTCACGCTCAACTCCGCGACCCGGCATCTATTCAGGCACTTCCTCCCGCCGATGTAGGCGCTGCTTTGGCTGGCCGTGCGGTGCGGTGCGTGTTGATGCTTGGCTGCCTGGAGTAACTGCACCAGGGATTCATCGAACCGGGCCTGCGGCGGATTGTCGCTATTTCTGTAACAGATCTTTTCAGGTGCGCGACTGTGGCTTGTACTCGGGCTCGGTTAGTTTGGTAGCTGACTAACTATTGCCTCGGTGAGCAGGGACGGCGACGCCACGGCTGGAGATGTATCATGCAGCAATGGTCCCCTACCCAGCGCAATGTGGTGATCGCCTCGGTGCTCGCCTGGACGCTGGATGCCTTCGATTTCTTCCTGCTGGTCTTCGTTCTCACCGATATCGCCCAGACCTTCCACGTCGACCTGCCGCAGGTATCGCTGGCGATTCTGCTGACCCTGGCGGTGCGGCCCATCGGCGCGTTGCTGTTCGGGCGCGCGGCCGAACGCTACGGGCGGCGACCGGTGCTGATGATCAATATCCTGATCTACTCGTTGCTTGAACTCGCCTCGGCTTTTTCGCCGAACCTGACGACCTTCCTGATCCTGCGGGTGGTGTACGGCGTGGCCATGGGCGGCATCTGGGGCGTGGCTTCGTCGCTGGCGATGGAGACCATTCCCGAGCGCTCGCGGGGCATGGTGTCGGGGTTGTTCCAGGCCGGCTATCCGGCCGGCTACCTGATCGCTTCGATCATCTACGGCCTGTTCTTCGAGGTGCTGGGCTGGCGCGGGATGTTCATCGTCGGATGCCTGCCGGTAGTGCTGGTGGTGTTCATCTGGTTCAAGGTGCCGGAGTCGCCGATCTGGCAGGCGGCGCGTGAGCGCAAGGAATCGACGCCGTTGTGGCCGGTGCTGCGCAGCCAGTGGAAGCTGTGCCTGTATGCGGTGTTGCTGATGGCCTGCTTCAACTTCTTCAGCCATGGCACGCAGGACCTGTACCCGACCTTCCTCAAGGTGCAGCACGGATTCGATACGCACACGGTCAGCCTGATCGCAGTGGCCTACAACATCGCGGCGATCCTGGGCGGGATTCTGTTCGGCAGCCTTTCCGAGCGCATCGGGCGGAAGAAGGCGATCATCTGCGGTTCGTTGCTGGCGCTACCGGTGCTGCCGTTGTGGGCCTTCAGTCATGGAGCGGTGGCGCTGGGCATAGGGGCCTTCCTGATGCAGTTCATGGTGCAGGGCGCCTGGGGTGTGATTCCGGCGTACCTCAATGAACTGGCGCCGGTGGGTACGCGGGCGGTATTGCCGGGATTTGTCTACCAGTTGGGCAACCTGGTCGCGTCAGTGAATGCACCGCTACAGGCGGAGATAGCCAAGAGCTACAGCTATGGCACGGCGATGGCCATGGTCGCCGGCGTGGTGGCGGTGCTCATCTGCCTGCTGATCAGTACCGGCCGCGATACTCGCGGTGTGGCCTTGGATCGGGCGGAGGGGCAGGCGCGCCGGGCAGTGCCGGCGCGGTCCTGAAGCTCCGGGCGCTGTGCAGGTTCGCGAGCAAGCTCGCTCCTACAGGGCAGGTTCCGAGTCTGGTGTGTGAGGGCGAAGGCCTGAGTGGCTGGGGAGCATCGCGGACGGAGTCCGCTCCTGCCCGAGGTTCGAGGACGGAGCGGGCTTGTTGGTGTAAGTGCCGGCGGGATCGTCGCGTAGGAGCGGACTTCGTCCGCGATAACTCACCGGCTGGCCTCACGGCGACACGGTGGAAACCGAAATCAGGCCGAAGGCAGACTGATCCGCTGGCCGGCAACCAGCAAGGCGAGGCGAGCGAGGCTGTTCCAGACGTTACCGGGGGCCTGGCCCTTGATCTGCGCGTCGATCAGTTGGGCGTCCTGCAGCATCTGGTTCCAGCGCTGTGCAGTGTGGCGCTGCAGTGCCTTGCTCATCAGCGGGCGGCGCTTATCCCAAATGGGCGGGCGAGCCTGGCTGAACGCCTTGTCCAGTGGAACACCCTGGCTGAACTGCTGGGCGAGGCTGGCAAGTACACGGATTTCCCGGGCCAGGGCCCAGAGGATCACCGGCGGCTCTACGCCTTCGCCGCGCAGGCCCTCGAGCATGCGCAGGCAATGGGCGGCTTCGCCGTTCAGGGCAGCATCGATCAGGCCGAAGACATCGAAGCGGGCGCTGTCAGCCACCGCCGCCTGAACGGTATCGGCGTCGATCTGCTGGCCATCGGCGAGCAACTTGAGCTTTTCGATTTCCTGGGCGGCGGCCAGCAGGTTCCCTTCGACGCGGGCGGCGATCAGATCCACTGCTTCCTGGCTGGCGGCGAGGCCGGCTTGGGAAAGGCGCTGGCGAATCCATTGCGGCAACTGGTGAACATCGATGGGCCAGATCTGGATGAACTGGGCGACATCACCGTCGATCAGGGCCTTGGCCCATTTGGTCTTCTGTGTGCTGCCATCGAGCTTGGGCAGGCTGACCAGCAGGACGGTGTCTTCCGGCGGGCGCTGCAGGTATTCCTGGAGGATCGCCGCGCCTTTATCACCGGGCTTGCCGGAGGGCAGGCGCAGCTCGATCAGGCGCTTCTCGGCGAACAGCGAGAGGCTGGCGCCGGCTTCCAGCAGTTGGCCCCAGTCGAAGTTGGCCTCGGCGTTGAATACCTGGCGCTCGCCGAAGTCTTGCTGGCGGCAGGCGGCACGGATGGCGTCGCACGCTTCCTGGCAGAGTAGCGGTTCGTCGCCGCTGACCACATAGACGGGCGCGAGCTTGCCTTGCAGGTGCTTGGCGAGTTGTCCGGGATTGAGCTTCATGATGAAGCAGGGGCCGGTTTGGCCGGCCCCTGTCTCTTACTGCGCTTTCGGGAACTCGATCGGCGACTGCTGCGGCTCGGCCTTGCGGGCCTCGTCCGCGGCCTTCATCGCATCAGCTTCGGCCTTGGCCTTGGCTTCTGCCTTGGCTTGCAGGTCTTCCAGCTGGGCCGGGGTGATCATCTGCAGGCGCATGGACATCTGCTGGACCAGGTCGCGGCGCATTTCGTTGCGGATCTGCGTGGCTTCCTGGTCGGAACCGATCAGGTTGTTCTCGTCCTGCACGTAAACCTTGCGCACCTGGACCTGGCCATTGAGCAGCAACAGGTTATCGCTACCGCGGATTTCGTAATCCAGGGTGTTGGTCAGCTGGTTCTCCGCACTGCGCGCAGAGCTGGTGTAGCTGACGGTACGGCTGGTCACGTCCTCGCGGGCGAGGATGAGGTGGTAGGGAGCACGGGATACGACCTTGACTCCACTGCCTTCGAGCACCTGCTGGAGTTGCTTGACGGTGTCGCCGTAGGCATTGCGTGCGCTCAGATCGATCTCCTTGAGCGCAAAGTTCGTATCGCCCATGCCGCGCAGGTGGAAACCGCACGCGGTCAGAACGCTGGCCAGGCCGATCAGCGCGAGGCTGGTCAGGATACGTTTCATCAAGCTTCCCTCATTCCTGTTGGTCCGTGGCACGAAGGTGCCACGGGCGTTTGCTTTATTTCCAGCGTTGGATCAGTTGGCGACGATGTTGACCAGCTTGCCCGGCACCACGATGACCTTGCGAATGGTCAGGCCATCGGTGAAGCGCAGGACGTTTTCATTTCCACGGGCAGCCGCTTCGACTTCTTCGCGGCTGGCAGTGGCGGGCATTTCGATGTGACCGCGCAGCTTGCCGTTGACCTGTACCACCAGTTGCAGGCTGTCCTGCACCAGGGCGGCTTCGTCGACCTGCGGCCAGCTGGCGTCGATGACGGCGCCGTCCTTGCCCAGCTCCTGCCAGATCACGTGGCAGATGTGCGGAGTGATCGGGGCGAGCAGCAGGGTGACGGTTTCCAGGCCTTCCTGCAGCAGGGTGCGGTCGGTGGCGGATTCAGTCGGGGCTTTCTCCAGCACGTTCATCAGGGTCATCACGGCGGCGATGGCGGTGTTGAACTTGTGGTGCTGGCCTACGTCCTGGCTGGCCTGGCGGATGGCCAGGTGGATGGCGCGGTGAATGGCCTTCTGCGCGTCATCCAGCGCGGACTTGTCCACGGTGCCGGCAGGGCCTGCATTGACGTGGGCCTGGGCCAGACGCCAGACGCGGCGCAGGAAGCGGTTGGCGCCTTCGATGCCGGAGTCGGACCACTCGCAGCTCATGTCCGGCGGCGAGGCGAACATCATGAACAGGCGGCAGGTATCGGCGCCGTAGGCGTCGATCATGGCCTGCGGGTCTACGCCGTTGTTCTTGGACTTGGACATCTTCTCGGTGCCGCCGATTTCCACCGGCAGGCCGTCGGTCTTCAGGCGTGCGCCGATGACCTTGGCCTTGGCATCACGCTCGACTTCCACGTCCGCGGGGTTGAACCATTCCTTGCCACCGTTGGCGGCGACGCGGTAGTAGGTCTCGGCGACGACCATGCCCTGGGTCAGCAGGTTCTTGAACGGCTCGTCGGAGTCGATCAGGCCTTCGTCACGCATCAGCTTGTGGAAGAAGCGCGCGTAGAGCAGGTGGAGAATGGCGTGCTCGATGCCGCCGATGTACTGGTCGACCGGCAGCCAGTAGTTGGCGGCCTTCTTGTCCAGCATGCCGTCTTCGAACTGCGGGCAGGCATAACGGGCGAAGTACCAGGACGACTCGACGAAGGTGTCCATGGTGTCGGTTTCGCGCTTGGCCGGCTGGCCGCATTTCGGGCAGCTGCACTCGTAGAACGATGGCAGTTTGGCCAGCGGCGAACCGGCGCCGTCCGGCACCACGTCTTCGGGCAGGACCACCGGCAGTTGCTCGGCCGGCACCGGCACGTCGCCACAGCTGTCGCAATGGATGATCGGGATCGGGCAGCCCCAGTAGCGCTGGCGGCTGATGCCCCAGTCGCGCAGGCGGAACTGGGTACGCTGCTGGCCGAGGTTCTTGGCGGCGAGGTCGGCGCCAATGGCGTCGAACGCGGCCTGGTAGCCCAGGCCATCGTACTTGCCGGAATTGACGGTGATGACGCTCTCGTCCTTCAGGCCGTACCACTCTTTCCAGGTGCCGGCTTCGAAGTCGTTGTCGCCTTCTACCTTGGCAATGACCTGGACGATGGGCAGGCCGTACTTGTTGGAGAACTCGAAGTCGCGCTCGTCGTGACCCGGCACGGCCATCACGGCGCCTTCGCCGTAGGTCATCAGGACGTAGTTGGCGATCCACACTGGCAGCTTGTCGCCGGTCAGCGGGTGTTCGACGAACAGGGAAGTGGCGACGCCTTTCTTCTCCTGGGTGGCGATGTCGGCTTCGGCGACGCCGCCGCGCTTGCACTCGTCGATGAAAGCCTGCAGCGACGGATCGCGCTCGGCGGCCAGGGTGGCCAGCGGGTGCTCGGCGGCCACGGCGACGTAGGTGGCGCCCATCAGGGTGTCCGGACGGGTGGTGAAGACCTTCAGCTGGCCGGCCTCGCCGATGGAAGCCTGGTCATAGGGGAAGGCGATCTCCATGCCGCGGGACTTGCCGATCCAGTTGCGCTGCATGGTCTTGACCTGTTCCGGCCAGCCCGGCAGGTCGTCGAGGCTGGACAGCAGCTCTTCGGCGTAGGCGGTGATCTTGAAGTAGTACATCGGGATTTCGCGCTTCTCGATCAGCGCGCCCGAACGCCAGCCACGGCCGTCGATGACCTGCTCGTTGGCCAGTACGGTCTGGTCCGCCGGGTCCCAGTTCACGGTACCGTTCTTGCGGTAGATCACGCCTTTCTCGAACAGGCGGGTGAACAGCCACTGTTCCCAGCGGTAGTAGTCCGGCTTGCAGGTGGTGACTTCGCGGGACCAGTCGATCGCCAGGCCCAGGCTGTTGAGCTGCGACTTCATGTAGGCGATGTTGTCGTAGGTCCAGGCCGCCGGCGCGACGTTGTTCTTCATTGCGGCGTTTTCCGCCGGCATGCCGAACGCGTCCCAGCCCATCGGCTGCAGGACGTTCTTGCCCTGCATGCGGTGGTAGCGGCTGATCACGTCGCCGATGGTGTAGTTGCGCACGTGCCCCATGTGTAGCTTGCCGCTCGGATACGGGAACATCGACAGGCAATAGAACTTCTCCTTGCCGGCGACTTCGTCGACGCGGAAGGAGTTGTGTTCGTTCCAGAAGTTCTGGGCCTGGGATTCGATCTCGAGGGGCTGATATTGCTCGTGCATGGCGCGATTTGAACCTGTACGGAAAAGAATTGTGCAGCCGGGGAGGTCGAGTGGCCCTCCGCTCTACCGGCCCCTGAGAAGACACGGGCCGGGCGGCTACAGAAAGCCTCGTAGCATACATGACCCCCACCCGAGCCGGTAGCCCGCGCCGTTTGTCGCACGCTCGGTGTGGCGTGGGGTGGGCCGCTAAGCTTTGCCTGAGGGCGGGAGGTTTCCGCCTGTCTTGAGGTGACTGATGGCTGAGCTGCATCGCGCAAGTGCTTCGGGTTCCGGTCTGTATGAACGGTTGTTGCAACGGCTCGCGCTGGCCCTGGATGAGGCCGACACCGCAGAGCGACTACGTGACGAATGCCCCGTGGAACTGGAGTTGCGCGGTTTGAGCAGTGCCGAAATGGAGTTGATCAGGGCGTATCTGGACCAGGATGTGAACTGGCTGCGCGGCTGGCATGCCGCGGCGGAGGAGCTTGCACTGTTGGAGCGCGCGCCAGCCCGCGTGCCACGTCATGTGCGGCCACCCACGCCGCCCAGCCGTCCGCGTCTGGTGGCGCGCCCACAGCAATTGCAGTGCGCTCTGTGCGGCTCTCCCGTGGCCTGGAGTCGTAACCAGGGCGTGCTGCCTTGCACGTCCTGCGGTTCGCAGCTGTTCCGCAACGCGAAAGCACGCTGATATTTCCCCTTTCCGTTAGGCTTGGCGCCTCGACAAGGAGTCGCCAATGCCTATCCGCTTCATCCTCAAACAGATATTCATGCCGCCGGGGCTGCTGCTTCTGTTGCTGCTCCTGGGTTTCGTACTGCGTCGGCGCTATCCGCGTTTGTCGGTGTTCTGCTTCTTTTCCGGCTTCCTCGGCCTGCTGGTGATGAGCCTGCCGGCGACGGTGGAGTGGGGCGCGCGCCAACTGGAGCAGCAGGAGCCGCTCAAGCAGGCGGAATGGGCGGGACTGGCGCAGCGCGGTGACGCCATCGTGGTGCTGGGCGCCGGGCGGGTGCGCGGGGATCGTGCCTGGGAAGAGGATCAGCCCGGTCTGATGGCGCGCGAGCGCATTCGCTATGCGGCGCGCCTGGCCAAGGCCAGCGGCCTGCCGGTGCTGACTTCCGGCGGCCTGCATTACGGCACGCCGCCCTCCGAAGCGCGGATCATGGCGCAGAGCCTCTTGGACGATTACGGCGTGCCGGTGCGCTGGGAGGAGGGCCGCAGCAGGACGACCTGGGAGAATGCGCAATTCAGCGCCGAGATGCTGCGCGAGGCGGGTATCAAGCGAGTGGTGCTGGTCACGAGTGCCATTCACATGCCGCGTTCGATCTGGAGCTTTGAGAAGGCCGGGTTGGAAGTCGTGCCGGCGCCTTCGGGCTATATCGGTATGGACGATGCCGTGCCCGGTGGCGGCTGGCTGCCGGAAAGCCGGGCGATCTGGCAGAGCGGGCAACTGCTGAACGAGGCGATCGGGCTGGTGGGGTATCGGTTGTTCTATTGATGGTACCGGCATGATGCGGTTCGCGAGCAAGCTCGCTCCTACAAGGACCGATCCGCGCCTGTAGGAGCGAGCTTGCTCGCGAACCCGGCTCCCAGAATGAAAAAGGGCCTCGCAATGAGGCCCTTTTCGTCGGTATCAACCGAACAGTCGACGCTCTTCCGGGTGCGTACGGCGGCGCACCAGCGCCCAGACCAGCAGCACAGCGCTGAGAATCGCCAGCGGCCAGACGCGCCATTGCAGGTAGGGGGTCAAGCCCTGCATCGGCACCACTTCGCCGCGCAGCACGCCTTGCTGGAACTGCGGGATCTGCACCGCCAGCTTGCCGAACGGGTCGATCAGCGCGGTGACGCCGTTGTTGGTGCCGCGCACCATCCAGCGGCCGGCTTCCAGGGCACGCATCTGCGCCATCTGCAGGTGCTGCAGCGGGCCGATGGAGGTGCCGAACCAGGCGTCGTTGCTGATGGTCAGCAGCAACTGGCTTTGCGCCGCGAGCTCGGCGGCGAATTCCGGGTAGACCACTTCGTAGCAGATGTACGGGGCCACGGAGTAGCCCTTGGCCTTGAGCAGCGGCTGGTCGGCCGGGCCGCGGGCGAAGTCGGACATGGGCAGGTCGAAGAAGGCGATCAGGCCACGCAGCAGGTCCTGCAGCGGCACGTACTCGCCGAACGGCACCAGCTTCTGCTTGAGGTAATTGCCGCTGCCTTCGCCGACCACGGTAATGCCGTTGTAGTAACGGATGCCCTCGGCCGTCTTCTCGCGCACCGGCACGCCAGTGATGAGCGCGGCTTTCTTGGCGGTGGCGACGCCGTTGATCATCTCCAGATAGCCAGTGGCCTGGTCCTTGAGCACCGGCACGGCGGTTTCCGGCCAGACGATCAGGTCGACGCCGCTCTGCTCGGCGGTCAGGTCGCGGTACAGCTCCAGCTGGTGGGTGATGGCCTTCGGGTCCCACTTCATTTCCTGGGCGATGTTGCCCTGCAGCGCGGCGACCTTCAGCGGTGCACCCGCCGGGGTGGTCCAGGCGTGGCCCTTGTAGCCCAGGCCCACGGCCCAGGGCGCGATCAGCAGGATCAGGCCGGCGACCAGGCGCGTCGGGCGCTGGGTCAGGGCCGGGATGTTGATGATCAGCGCGGCGGTGAGGGCGATGCCGAACGACACCAGCCATACGCCGCCCAGCGGGGCGAGGCCCGCCAACGGGCCGTCCAGTTGGCTGTAGCCGGCGTAGAGCCAGGGGAAGCCAGTGAGGAACCAGCTGCGGAACAGCTCCAGCACCACCCACAGCGCGGCGAAGGCCAGTGCGTCGCTGATCGGAGCATTGTTGCGGCGGAAGAATTTCGCCCAGACCCAGGCAGGCAGGGCGAAGAAGAAGGCCACGCCAGCACTGAACCCGCCGACCAGGAAGCCTGCCAGCGGCCCCGAGGCGCCGCCGAAGTTGTGGATGCTGAAGTAGATCCAGCTGGTGCCGGCGATGAAGGCGCCGAAGCCGTACCACCAGCCGCGCCAGAGCGCCGAGCCCGCGGGGGTGCCGCGCAGGCCCAAGTAGAGCAGGGCCAGCGAAAGCACTGCCAGCGGCCAGTAGCCGAACGGAGCCAGGGTCAGCGGGGTGAGCGCGCCAGCGGCCAGGGCGAGCAGGTGGCCTGGCAGGCCGGGGCGGGTGATCCAGCGCATCGGGAATCCTTGTTGCGGTTAAGCGATGCGCAAGAGTAATGGAGAGACGAACGGTAGGCTATGGGGATGAAAGCCAAAAGCCATGAGCTGACTGCGGCAGGGTGTTGCAGGAAAGGTCGGAGTTATTTGTAGGGGCGAGCTTGCTCGCGAACCCGCCCCGCTGCGGGAGATGTTCGCGAGCAAGTTCGCTCCTACAGCTGTTTGCCCCGCGCAGCGGGTTCGGCCTTGGCATCCGCGAGCATCGGCGTACAACCGCGAACGGTTGTACGCCCTACGCTCAGTCATGCAGCGGGGTGAGGCGCAGCAGATGCAGGCGACGGCTGTCCGCGTTGAGCACGCGGAAACGGAAGCCGCCCAGTTCAGTGGTTTCGTTGCGCTTGGGCAGGTGGCCGAAGGCGCTCATCACCACGCCGCCGATGGTGTCGAATTCTTCGTCGGAGAATTCCGCGCCGAAGAAATCGTTGAAGGCTTCCACCGGGGTCAGCGCCTTGACGATGAAGTCACCGCTGGGTAACGGCTTGATGTAGCTGTCTTCCTCGACATCGTGCTCGTCCTCGATGTCACCGACGATCTGTTCGAGTACGTCCTCGATGGTTACCAGCCCGGCTACGCCGCCGTACTCGTCGATGACGATGGCCATGTGGTTGTGGTTGGCGCGGAACTCGCGCAGCAACACGTTCAGTCGCTTGGACTCCGGCACGAAGGTGGCTGGCCGCAGCAGGTCCTTGATGTTGAACGAATGCGTGTTGTCGTGAAGGATCAGCGGCAGCAGGTCCTTGGCCAGCAGGACGCCCATGACGTCGTCGAGGCTCTCGCCCACAACCGGGTAACGCGAGTGTGCTGCCTCGATAATCGCCGGCAGGAATTCGCGCGGCGTCTGGGTGGCCTTGATGCTGATCATCTGCGAGCGCGGCACCATGATGTCGCGTACCTGCAGGTCGGCGACCTGGATCGCCCCCTCGACAATGGACAGCGCTTCGCTGTCCAGCAGCTTGTTGTCGTGGGCTTCGCGCAGCAGCTCAAGCAGCTCCTGGCGGTTTCTCGGCTCATGGGCAAAAGCCTGGGTGATCTTGTCCAACCACGACTTGTGCCCATTGCTCGATCGGTCTTCGCTCATCTTTTCCTTGCTCGGTGGCTTTTATTCTTCATCGGCCGCGTACGGGTCCGGGTGACCCAGTTCGGCCAGCAATTCCCGTTCCAGTGCTTCCATTTCCTCGGCGTCTTCGTCTTCGATGTGATCGTAGCCGAGCAGGTGGAGGCAGCCATGGATGACGAGGTGGGCCCAGTGGGCCTGCGCGGACTTGCCCTGTTCGGCGGCCTCGCGGGTGACTACCGGGGCGCAGATCACCAGGTCGCCGAGCAGCGGGATGTCCAGCAACTCGTCGGGAACATCGGCGGGGAAGGACAGTACGTTGGTGGCGTAGTCCTTGTGTCGCCAGGTCTTGTTCAGTTCGCGCCCTTCGGGTTCGTCCACCAGGCGGATGGTGAGTTCAGAATCATTCTGGCGCTGGCGCAAGGCCAGTTCGCACCAGATTCTGAAGTCAGCTTCGCTCGGCAGGCCGGCCGCTTCGGATGCGATCTGCAGGTCCAGTTCAAGCATGCTTGTTGCCCTGGCCTTCTACACCGGTCAGACGGTTCTCGTAGGCGTCGTAGGCATCGACGATGCGCTGCACCAGCGGGTGGCGTACCACGTCCTTGGACTTGAAGTGGGTGAAGCTGATGCCGGGGACGTCGCGCAGCACTTCCATCACGTGCTTGAGGCCCGAGCGAGTGCCTTTGGGCAGGTCGACCTGGGTGACGTCGCCGGTGATCACCGCGGTGGAGCCGAAGCCGATCCGGGTGAGGAACATCTTCATCTGTTCCATCGTCGTGTTCTGGCTTTCGTCGAGGATGATGAAGCTGTTGCTCAGCGTACGGCCGCGCATATAGGCCAGCGGCGCGACCTCGATCACCTGGCGTTCGATCAGCTTGGCCACGGTCTCGAAGCCGAGCATCTCGTACAGCGCGTCGTACAGCGGGCGCAGGTAGGGGTCGATCTTCTGCGACAGGTCGCCGGGCAGGAAGCCGAGCTTCTCGCCGGCTTCGACCGCCGGGCGCACCAGCAGGATGCGGCGGATCTGTTCGCGCTCCAGGGCGTCCACGGCGCAGGCCACGGCGAGGTAGGTCTTGCCGGTGCCGGCCGGGCCGATGCCGAAGTTGATGTCGTGGTCGAGGATAGCTTTTACATAGCGCTGCTGGTTCGCGCCGCGCGGGCGGATGTGCGCCTGGCGGGTCTTGAGCGTGACCAGTGGGGCGACGGGCTCGACGGCGAGCTCTTCCAGGCCGGACTCCTGCAGGAACAGGTGAACCAGGTCGGGCGTCATCTCGGTGCCGTTCTGCACTTCGCGGTAGAGGCGCTGCAGGAGGTTTTCGGCCGCTTGGGTGCGCTCGGGGTCACCGACCAGTTCGAACTGGTTGCCGCGGTTGCGGATCTCGATGCCGAGGCGCTTCTCGATCTGGTGCAGGTGTTCGTCGAACTGGCCGCACAGGTTGGCGAAGCTGCGGGCCTCGAAGGGCTCGAGCATGAAACGATGAATATCCAGGGGGGCGTTCAAGGTGTTGTCTAAGTCGCCGTGCTTCAAAGGGAGATGGTCGAAGAATAACCCCGCGCGACCGAGTACGAAAGTTCGGTCGTTCGGCGGTCGGTCGTCAGTGGCGTGCTTCCACGAGGGTCGCGCGCAGGGAGTTGGGCAGTGCCTCGTAGATTTCCACGTCGACGAACTGGCCGATCAGGCGCGGATTGTCGCAGCGGAAGTTGACCACGCGGTTGTTCTCGGTGCGCCCCTGCAACTGGCCCGGGTCGCGCTTGGCGTAGTCGGTGACGAGGATGCGCTGGATGGTGCCGACCATCCGTCGGCTGATCTCGAAGCCCTGCTGATTGAGGCGGCTGTTGAGGATCAGCAGGCGCTGCTTCTTCACTTCGTCCGGGGTGTCGTCGACCAAGTCGGCGGCCGGAGTGCCGGGGCGCGAGCTGTAAATGAAGGAGAAGGAGAAGTCGAAGCCGACGTCCTCCACTAGCTTCATGGTCTGCTCGAAGTCTTTTTCGGTCTCGCCGGGGAAGCCGATGATGAAGTCCGAGCTGATGCAGATGTCCGGCACCGCAGCCTTCAGCTTGCGGATGCGTGACTTGAATTCCAGCGCCGTGTGGTTGCGTTTCATTGCCGCGAGGATGCGATCGGAGCCGGCCTGCACCGGCAGGTGGACGAACTTCACCAGTTGCGGCACTTCGGCGTGGGCAGCGATCAGCGAGTCGGAGAATTCCAGCGGGTGCGAGGTGGTGTAGCGGATACGCTCGATGCCATCGACCTCGGCGACCACGCGGATCAGCTCGGCGAAGTCGGCGATGCGCCCGTCATGGGTCGGTCCACGGTAGCCGTTGACGTTCTGGCCTAGCAGGGTGACTTCCTTCACGCCGTTCTCGGCCAGGTGGATCACCTCGGCAAGCACGTCGTCGAACGGGCGGCTGACTTCCTCGCCGCGGGTGTAGGGCACCACGCAGAAGGTGCAGTACTTGCTGCAGCCTTCCATCACCGAGACGAAAGCGGTGGGACCGTCGACGCGGGGCTCAGGGAGGCGGTCGAACTTCTCGATTTCCGGGAAGGACACGTCCACCTGCGGTTTGCGGGTGGCGCGGGCGGCGTCGATCATTTCCGGCAGGCGGTGCAGGGTCTGCGGGCCGAACACCACGTCGACGTAAGGCGCGCGCTCGCGGATCGCCGCGCCTTCCTGGCTGGCTACGCAGCCGCCGACGCCGATCACCAGATTGGGGTTCTGCTGCTTCAGCGTGCGCCAGGCGCCCAGCTCGGAGAACACCTTCTCCTGAGCCTTCTCGCGGATCGAGCAGGTATTGAGCAGGATGACGTCGGCTTCTTCGGCCTTCTCGGTGATCTCCATGGCCTGGTGTTCACCCAGCAGATCGGCCATGCGCGAGCTGTCGTACTCGTTCATCTGGCAACCGTGGGTCTGGATGAAAAGCTTCTTGGCCATGGAACCTGTCTTGGGCTGGTTAAAAAATGACCGCGCATTATAAGCCCCGAGACGGGCATCTACCAGCGGCGGGCTTGAGGGGCGGCTGTCTGTGCTATGCTGCGTGCCCTTTTTGCAAAGCTGTCATCCTTCGTTCATGAGCAAGCGCGAGAACCCGATCTACAAGGTGGTCTTCCTCAACCAGGGCCAGGTGTACGAGATGTATGCCAAACAGATCTACCAGAGCGATCTGTGGGGCTTCCTGGAGATCGAGGAGTTCGTCTTCGGCGAGCGCACCCAGGTAGTGGTCGACCCCAGCGAGGAGAAGCTCAAGGCGCAGTTCGATGGCGTCATCCGCAGCTTCGTGCCGCTGCATTCGATCATTCGCATCGATGAGGTGGAGCGCCTGGGCACTGCGAAGATCAGCGAGGCCAAGATCACCGGCAACGTGATGCCGTTCCCCATGCCGATGCCCGGAAAGGACAGCTGACGCCTAAGGACAGCTGACGTTTGTAGGAGCGAGCTTGCTCGCGAACCGTTCAGCACCGAAGTCAGCCATATAGCCCTGTTCGCGAGCAAGCTCGCTCCTACAGGGCATGGGGGCCTGGCGTGCGGCTCAGGGTAGCGGCGAGAACGGCGAGTTGCCGGCGGTCTGCAGTTCGATCAGGTAGTTGCGGAAGATCTGCCCGAGCACCTTGGTGGCGATGTCCAGCTCGTCCTTGTTCATCTGCTCGGCGACCAGGTCGGCACTGTCCATGGCGTCTTCGGCGCCGTTGACCGCGGCCATCTTCAGCACGATGTAGGCCTGCACGTTGTTGGCCTTCACGCCTTCACCGCGGAAGAACATGGTGCCCAGGCGCAGTTGTGCGTCGGCGTGGCCTTGCAGCGAAGCCTTCTCGTACCAGTGCAGGGCGGCCTGGAAATCGCGCGGGGCGCGTTCGCCGGTGTAGAAGAATTCCCCCAATTCGAACTGTGCCTGGGCATCGCCGGCGTTGGCGGCCTGCTGGCAGCTGGCCAGTGCCTGTTGCAGCTGTTCCGGCACGGTGTTCAGGGTGCAGCGTCCGGTGGCTGGAATCAGCAGCGAGTTGCCGCCCGCCTGAGTGAACAGGGGCAGTGCGAGCAACAGGCAACCCAGCAGGGTGCGACCGGAACGGTACATGGGGAGAAACGGCCTCCAGGATCGGGGCGGGTAAAACCCGGCCAGCGAAATGCGCCAGCCTTCACATTATGAAATAAGCAGGCGCTTCCTTACAAAGTCTTTACCTTCTTTTCTGTTTTTTTGCTGGAAACGACTGGTACGGCGGGGGGAGTGTAACGCGGCTATAAAGCCCAGAAAGCCTCGGGGCAGAGCGGAAGGCGCCCGGATGGGCGCCTTCGCGAAGGGTGTTACTTGAGAGCGGCGAAAGCGCGCTCGGCGGCGTCCAGGGTCAGTTTCAGCTCGGTTTCGCCGTGGGCGATGGAGGTGAAACCGGCTTCGAAGGCGCTCGGAGCCAGGTAGATGCCGGCGTCTAGCATCAGGTGGAAGAAGCGCTTGAAGCGTTCCGCATCGCTGGTCATCACGTCGTCGAAGGTCACGATGTCGTCGGCGCCGGTGAAGTACAGGCCGAACATCGCGGCACCCGCCTGGGTCGTCACGAAGGGGATGCCGGCGGCGTCGGCGCGCTCCTGCAGGCCTTGCAGCATGCGGGTGGTGTAGGTGGTCAGCTCGTCGTGGAAGCCGGGGCGGCTGATCAGGCGCAGGGTGGTCAGGCCGGCGGCCATGGCCAGCGGGTTACCCGACAGGGTGCCGGCCTGGTAGACCGGGCCGAGCGGAGAAATCTGCTCCATGATCTCGCGCTTGCCGCCGAAGGCGCCCACCGGCATGCCGCCGCCGATGATCTTGCCGAAGGTGGAAAGGTCCGGGGTAATGCCGTAGTGCGCCTGGGCACCGCCGAGGGCGACGCGGAAACCGGTCATCACTTCGTCGAAGATCAGCACCACGCCGTGCTGGTCGCACAGGCGGCGCAAGCCTTCCAGGAAGCCCGGCGCCGGCGGCACGCAGTTCATGTTGCCGGCGACCGGCTCGACGATGATGCACGCCACTTCCTTGCCGACTTCGCCCAGGGTCTTCTCGACCGCGGCGATGTCGTTGAAGGGCAGGGTCAGGGTGTGCTTGGCGAAGGCCGCCGGCACGCCCGGGGAGTTCGGGACGCCGAAGGTCAGGGCGCCGGAGCCGGCTTTCACCAGCAGGCTGTCGGAGTGGCCGTGGTAGCAGCCTTCGAACTTGATGATGCTGTCGCGGCCGGTGTAGCCACGGGCCAGGCGGATGGCGCTCATGGTGGCTTCGGTGCCGGAGCTGACCATGCGCACCATGTCCATGGATGGAACCAGGGAGCAGACCAGGTCGGCCATTTCCACTTCCAGCGCGGTCGGTGCGCCGTAGGACAGGCCGTGGTCGAGCTGCTTGCGCACGGCGTCGAGGACGTCCGGATGGCTGTGGCCGAGGATCATCGGGCCCCAGGAGCCGACGTAGTCAACGTAGCGCTTGTCATCTTCGTCCACTACGTAGGCGCCTTCGGCATGCTTGAAGAACAGCGGGGTGCCGCCGACGCTCTTGAACGCGCGCACCGGCGAGTTCACGCCACCGGGGATGTGTTTCTGGGCATTGGCGAAAAGCGTTTCGGAACGGGACATGGTGTACCTCGCGAAGCTGTGAAGGGCCGGGCGCGCGGGCGCTCAGCGGGTTTCGAAGAGTTGACTGAAGGCGCGCGCGCGTTGTTCGACTTCGGCCGGGGAGTCGGCGGCGAACAGTGCGTGGATCACGGCGATCATGTCGGCGCCGCGGGCGATCAGCTCGGGCGCGTTATCCAGGGTCACGCCGCCGATGGCCACCAGCGGCACGTTGAAGCGCGCCTTGGCCTGTTCCAGCAGTTCGAGGCTGGCGGCGGAGGCGCCGGGTTTGGTCTGGGAGGCGAAGAAGCGGCCGAAGGCGACGTAGCTGGCACCTTCGGCGATGGCCTTCTCGGCCAGGTCGAGGCTGGCGTGGCAGGTGCCGCCGATGACGGCATTGCGGCCAAGGAGGGCGCGGGCCGCGGCCAGCGAGCCGTCGGTCTGCCCCAGGTGCACGCTGACGCCCAGGCGCGCGGCCAGCTCGGCGTCGTCATTGATCAGCAGCGTGGCGCCGTAGCGCGCGCAGAGATCGCGCAGTGCCTCGGCCTCGCGCAAGCGGCGCGAGGCGTCGTCGGACTTGTCGCGGTACTGCAGCAGCTTGGCGCCGCCCTTGAGGGCGGCTTCGACGTAGGGCAGCAGGCGGCCGCCGTCGAGCAGCTGGCTGTCGGTGATGGCGTAGAGTCCGCGCAGTTTCATCGGTGCCTCGATCTTCGTACGGTTGATCAGTGAATCAGTTGCAATAGTCCAGCGGCAGGCGGCGCGGCACGTACTGGCCATGGCCGGGCGCTTCCGCGTCACGCAGGGTGCGCCAGGTGTAGTCCAGGGCGCTGCGCACCGCGCTGACCAGTTCCTCACCCAGGGCCAGGCGGCCGGCGAGGGTGCTCGCCAGGGTGCAGCCCGAGCCGTGATAGCTGCCGGGCAGGCGCTGGCAGGTGAAGGTGTGGCGTTGGCCGTCGCGGGTGTAGAGGCGATTGTGCACCTCGGATTCGTCGCCATGGCCGCCGGTGATCAGCAGGGTCTGGATATAAGGCAGCAGCTTGTCGGCGCACTCGTCGGCGGTGCCCTCGGGCAGTTCGGCGAGGATGCGCGCTTCGGGCAGGTTGGGCGTGGCGACTGCGGCGATCGGCAGCAGGCGCTCGCGCATGGCGTAGCCGACGTCGTCCTTGCCCAGCGAACCTCCGCCGCCGGCGCGAAGCACCGGATCGCAGACCAGCGGGATGCCCGGCAGGGACTGCATGATCTCGACGACCGTGTCGACCATCTGCACCGAGCCGAGCATGCCCAGCTTGACCGCGGCCACCGGCAGGTCGGCGATCACGGCGTTGGCCTGGGCCAGCACCCACTCGCGGTCGAGCACGCGGAAGTCGGAAACGTTGACGGTATCCTGAACGGTCAGCGCGGTGACGGTGGGCGCCGCGTGGCAGCCTTGGGCGATCAGGGCTTCGATATCGGCCTGCAGACCGGCGCCGCCACTGGGGTCGTGGCCGGACAGGCAGAGCACTACGGGACGGGAGGCAGGTGTTTTCATGGCGCGGGAGCTTATCACCAAAATGCGCCGCTGAGCTGACCGAACGGTCCAATGCGCGTCACCCGGCCGCGCCCTGTCCGGATGGTCGAATGCCACGGGGCACAAGGCCTGTGCTAGAGTTCGCCGATTCCAACACAACGCCTCCACGGCGCGCCAAAGCGGGAGATGGGGATCTCCGGCGCGGCTGTCGGTGGCACTGCGGGGCACCATGCGGCACTGGCTGATCTTCCTGATCCTTCTCATCCTCTCGCCAGTGGCGAGCGCCATCAGCTTCGACGAGCACGTCGGGCAACTGCCCCTGGGGCGGGCGATGGATGTCTTCGAGGACGTCCGCGGCACGGCCGATATCGCCGAGATCAGCTCGCCGGCGCTGGCCGCCAGCTTCCGCCACCATGAGCGCGACGTGCTCAACGCCGGCTATTCGCGTTCGGTGTTCTGGCTGCGCCTGGACCTGGACTACCAGCCGCAAGCCTCGAAAGATCCTGCCAATTGGCTGCTGGAGTTGGCCTACCCGCCGCTGGACAAGCTCGACCTCTATCTCCCCGACGGCCAGGGCGGCTTCAAGCTCGCCCAGCGCACTGGCGATACGCTGCCGTTCGACAGCCGGCCGATCCGTCAGAACAACTACCTGTTCGATCTGAAGCTGGAGCCCGGCAAACCGCTGCGCGTCTACCTGCGGCTGGAAAGCCAGGGCTCGATCCAGGCGCCGCTGACGCTCTGGTCGCCCAAGGCCTACCTGGAGGAACAGCCGCAGCGTATCTACGTGTTGGGCATCATCTACGGTGTGCTGCTGGTGATGCTGATCTACAACCTGTTCATCTTCCTCAGCGTGCGCGACACCAGCTACCTGTATTACATCCTTTATATAGCCTCGTTCGGCTTCTACCAGATCTCGGTCAACGGCGCCGGCATCGAGTATTTCTGGCCGAACAATCCCTGGTGGGCCAATGCCTCCACGCCCTTCCTGATCGGTTCGGCCGGGCTGTTCGGCTGCCAGTTCGCCCGCAGCTTCCTGCACACCCGCGAGCACAGCCTGTGGATCGATCGCATCCTGCGCGTATTGATGGGCGTTGGTGCGCTGGTGATGGTGCTGGCGCTGACCGTCAGTTACGCCATCGCCCTGCGCCTGGCCACCTACCTGGCCTTGGCCTTTACCGTGGTGATCTTCACCGCCGGCATCCTCGCCTGGCTGCGCGGCATGCGCGTGGCGCGCTACTTCATCTTCGCCTGGAGCGCCTTCCTGCTCGGCGGGGTGATCAACACGCTGATGGTGCTGGGCTTCCTGCCCAACGTGTTCCTCACCATGTACGCCAGTCAGATCGGTTCGGCGCTGGAGGTCGGCCTGCTGTCCCTGGCGCTGGCGGACCGCATCAACGCCATGAAGGAGGAGCGCACGCGCATCCTCCAGGAAACCAGCCGCAAGCTGGAGCAGCTGAACCTTGAGCTGGCCAGCAGCAACCGTCTGAAGGATGAGTTCCTCGCCACCGTCACCCATGAGCTGCGTACGCCCATGAGTGGGGTGATCGGTTCACTGGAGCTGATGCAGACGGTGCCCATGGACATCGAGCTGACCCAGTACCACAAGACCGCCACCGGATCGGCGCGCGACATGATGCGCATGGTCAACGATATCCTTGCGCTGATCGAGCTGCAGGCCGGCAAGCTATACCCGCGCCGCGAGCCGTTCAGCCTGCGCGGCCTGTGCGACGGCTTGCGTGCGCAGTACGCACCGCGTGCCGAAGAGCGCGGACTGCGCTTCGTCCTGCAACTGGACGAGAGCCTGCCCGACACCCTCGAGGGTGACGCCGGCAAGCTGACCCAGGCGCTGGGCTACCTGATCGACAATGCCATCAAGTTCACCCACCAGGGTGGCGTGCACCTGCGGGTTGGCGGTGTGCCCAACACTGAGGGGCTGGCGCTGCGCATCGAGGTCCAGGACAGCGGCATTGGCTTCTCCACCCCGCCGGATGGCGCGCTGTACCAGCGCTTCTTCCAGCTCGACGGGTCGCTGACCCGCGAGTACGGTGGCCTGGGCATCGGCCTGGCGCTGTGTCGCAAATTGGTCGCGCTGCTGGGTGGCACGCTGGCCCACGACTCCATGCCTGGGCAGGGCAGCCGCTTCGCCCTGGAGCTGCAGGTTGGTCAGCCGGTGCAAAGCATCGCTCCGCCGCCGCGCCGCGCGGGTGGCCAGGTGCTGCGTAGCCCGGACCAGTGCACCGTGCTGGTGGTGGAAGACAACGCCATCAACCAGTTGGTGATCCGCGGCATGCTGCTCAAGCTCGGTTACCGCGTGCGCACCGCCGACAACGGCGCCGAAGCTATCGAGCTGCTGCGTCGGGAGGCTATCGACACCGTGCTGCTGGATTGCCAGATGCCGGTGATGGACGGCTTCGCCACGTGTCGGGCGATCCGTACGCTGCCGCGTTGCGCCGACCTGCCGGTGCTGGCGATCACCGCCCACAGTCATAGCGGCGACCGCGAGCGCTGTCTGGCTGCCGGCATGAGTGACTACATGGCCAAGCCGGTGAAGTTCGAGGAACTGCAAGCGTTGCTGCACGACTGGCTGCTGTGCCAGCCGGCGCTGCCGAGCCACGCCTGAGGCTGGACTATGCGTAGGAGCGGACTTCGTCCGCGATAGGTTCGCATCGCGCAGGATAGCATCGCGGACAGAGTCCGCTCCTACGCAATGACGGGCCCTCTGACAATCCAATGAAAAACGCCGCGATCCCTTTCGGTATCGCGGCGTTTCTGTTTCTGCGAGCTGTCAGGCTCAGACCTTCACGACCCAGCCTTTCGGGCCTTCCACGTCGCCCTTCTGGATGCCGGTCAGCTCTTCGTAGAGGCGACGGGTCACCGGGCCGACGTCTTCGCGGCTGAAGAACACATGCAGGTTGTCCTTGTACTGGATGCCGCCGATCGGGGTGATCACCGCCGCGGTACCGCAGGCGCCGGCTTCCTTGAAGCGGGCCAGGTCGTCGATCTGCACGTCGCCTTCGACCACTTTCAGGCCCAGGCGCTGTTCGGCCAGTTGCATCAGCGACAGACGGGTGATGCCCGGCAGTACCGAGCTGGAGCGCGGGGTGACGAACTCATTGTCGTGGGTGATGGCGAAGAAGTTGGCCGAGCCCACTTCCTCGATGCGGCTGTGGGTGGCCGGATCGAGGTAGATGCAGTCGGCGAAACCGTCTTTCTTGGCCTGGGCGCCGGGCATCAGACTGGCGGCGTAGTTGCCGCCGACCTTGGCGGCGCCGGTGCCGTTGGGGGCGGCGCGGTCGTAGGTGGAGATCACGAAGTCATGGGGCTTCATGCCGCCCTTGAAGTAGGCGCCGACCGGGATGCAGAACACCGAGAAGATGAATTCCGGAGCCGGGCGCACGCCGATGTTGTCGCCAACACCGATCACGAACGGGCGCAGGTACAGCGCACCGCCGGAACCGTAAGGGGGAATGAAGCGCTCGTTGGCGCGCACGACCTGTTTGCAGGCCTCGATGAATTGCGCTTCGGACACTTGCGGCATCAGTACGCGGGCGCAGCTGCGGGCCATGCGTGCGGCGTTCTGGTCCGGGCGGAACAGGTTGATCGAGCCATCCTTGCAGCGGTAGGCCTTCAGGCCTTCGAAGCACTGCTGGCCGTAGTGCAGGGCGGAGGAGCCTTCACTGATGTGCAGGGTGTTGTCTTCGGTCAGCTTGCCGTCGTCCCACAGACCATCGCGCCAGTGGGAGATGTAGCGAAAGTCGGTCTTGATGTAATCGAATCCGAGCGTGCCCCAATCGATGTCTTTCTGTTCCATGGTTGCCTCATTCAATGGGATTACCTGCGGCGGTCGCGAGCCATGCGGGGCTGGCGAACATCCGGGCAGAGGGTTTGGCGGGCTCTGGCGGCGGGCTGCCCGGATCGCGCGGGGATTCGGGCGGGCGGCGGGAACGGTGTTCTCCGCGGGATGGTCACTGCCAGGACTCCATCAAGACCTGCCATGATACCGGCGATAATCGCGGCTGTGGGCCCCTGGCGGCGAATATCGATGCCATCAGTCGCATCGGCGATGTAGCGACGGGTGTGCTGGCGCGCGGCGGCTCGCGGTGCGGTTTCGCGCCAGATCCGCTGGTTGCGTTGAAATGGCATCCATATTTGTGAATGCCATTTCATATGGTGAATATCTATCGACTTATTCCGCTGGGCCACTCTGCGGGAATAGCGAGCGACTGATGAAGCGGGCTGTCTCGTGCAGGCTGGCGCCGATCTGCTCCAGTTTCTCGCGGTCGTGCTGGGCGCTGATGCCGATGCCGGAGATCACGAAGCGTGGCTGCCGGTCGTGATCGGTGATCGCGCTGGCGACCATGCTGACGCCGCGGTACAGGTGGTCCTGGTCGATGGCCCAGCCCTGCTCCAGTGTGTCGCGAGCGTCGCGCTGGTACTCCTCGAAGCTGGGTGGGGCTTCCCAGCGCACCCGAGTCAGGCGGCGGCGCAGTTCATCCTCGGGAAGATTGCGCAGGCCGGCGATACAGCGTCCGGCGGCGCCCACCAGTTCCGGCAGGCGCGAGCCGACGGCGACGTTGACGTGCGCCACGGTCGGGGCGGAGACGGCGATCACGCGGATGTGCGCATCGTCGGTGACCTGCCACAGGGTGATCAGGATGTTGTGGCTGGTGCTCAGGCGCTCCAGTTCCGGCTGGATCAGGTCGGCGTAGCTGCGGCCGATGAAGCTTACCGCCAATTCCGACAGGCCCAGGCCCAGGCGATAGGTCTTGGTTTCGTTGTCGAACGAGGTCAGCGCCTCGTTACTCAGTGTGCGCAGGATGTTGAAGGTGGTGCTCGGGCTGATGCCGGTGGCGCGGGCGATGGCGGTAGCACCCTCGGGGCCTTCGGCATTGGCCAGGTGGCGCAGGATCTGGATGGCATTCACCACGGCGCCGACATCCTTGGCGCCGCCGGTGCGTTTGCTGCTGGCTTCTTCGACGGTTTTTTCAGTGGTCATATTCTGTATTCTGATTGACATTCAGTATTGTGAATGTATTCTGACCCTGCGACGCCTGCAACGGCTTCCGTGAAGCTGGCTTGGCATGGGCGGTAACGCACTTTGCAACAAAGGCAGAACAAGAACAAAGGAGAAACCTCAATGGTGGATTTCCCCGACCGCAACATGCCAGGGCCGGAGGCGCAGTACCTCGCCTTCCTCGCCCAGGGTCGCTTCATGTTGCAGCGCAGCGCCTCCACCGGCCGGCACGTGTTCTACCCCCGCACTCAGGTGCCCGGCAGCGGCGAAACGGACCTGGAATGGGTCCCCGCCAGTGGCCTGGGTACCCTTTATGCCCTGACCGTCAATCGCGCCCGCAGTGGTGACTACAACGTCGCCCTGATCGACCTGGATGAAGGCGTGCGCATGATGTCCCGAATCGAAGGACACCTCAGCCTGCCCATCGGCACCCGCGTGAAGGCGCGCATCGCCCAGCAGGAGAGCGGCGCTGTCGTCGTCTTCGAGCCCCTGGCGGAGGTGCAGCCATGAGCCAGGTCCTGCGCGGCAAGACCGCAATCGTTGGCATCGGCAGCGCCGGTATCGGCGAAGCCCACGGCTACAGCGCCATGGAACTGCTCGGCCAGGCCTCGATGAAGGCCATCGCCGATGCGGGACTTGCGCTCTCGGATATCGACGCGGTGTTCTCCGCCACCAGCTCCCACGCCTTCCCGACCCTCTCGGTCTGCGAATACCTTGGCATCAAGCCAAAATTCGTCGATGGCACCAACGTCGGCGGCTCCAGCTTCGAGTTGCACCTGCTGCAGGCGACCCTGGCCCTGGAGGCCGGGCTGTGTGACGCGGCGCTGATCTGCTACGGCTCCAACCAGCGCACCGCCGGCGGCAAGCTGGTATCGATGAGCGAGCCGCAGTGGCACGAAACACCCTACCAGCCGCGCCACCCGATCACCGCCTATGCGCTGGCCGCCAGCCGGCACATGCATCAGTACGGCACCACCCGCGAGCACCTGGCCGAAGTGGCCGTGGCCGCCCGTGGCTGGGCCAACCTCAATCCCGAGGCTTTCGCCCGTGGCCCGCTGAGCATCGATGAGGTGCTCGCCGCGCGGATGGTCAGCGATCCGCTGAGCAAGGCCGATTGCTGCCTGGTCACCGATGGTGGCGGCGCCTGCGTAATGGTGCGCGCCGACCGTGCGCGGGACCTGCCCAGGGCGCCGATCTACTTCCTCGGCGCGGCCGGCGCGCAGTGGCACCGTTCCATCGTCGCCATGCCCGACCTCACCGTCACTGCCGCTTCCGAGAGCGGCCCGCGTGCCATGCAGATGGCCGGTGTGAAGCACTCGGACATCGACCTGGTCATGGTCTATGACGCCTTCACCATCAATACCATCCTGTTCCTCGAAGACCTCGGCTTCTGCCCGAAAGGTGAAGGCGGCCGCTTCGTCCAGGGTGGGCGCATCGCTCCTGGCGGTGAGCTGGCGGTGAACACCAATGGTGGCGGGCTGTCCTGTGTGCATCCGGGCATGTACGGCATGTTCCTGATCATCGAGGCGGTCACCCAGTTGCGTCGCCAGGCCGGTGAGCGCCAGTTGAAGAAAGCCGACGTGGCGCTGCTGCACGGCAACGGCGGCACGCTGTCCAGCCAGGTCACCGCGCTGCTCGGCACCCAGAACGTGCTCTGAAATTCGGGCAAGACGCCCTCCCGGTGGCTACCTGCGATAAGCGGGCGGCCCGCCGTGGACGCGCTCGCCCTCGCGCCGGGATGGCCTCGTCCGGCACCCGTTATCTGTTCAGGTGGAACGTCATGTCAGTGAGTCACTTGCAACACACAGCCTTCGCCAGCCTTACCCCGCTGATCCAGCCGCGCTCGGTCGCCGTGGTTGGCGCCTCCAGCGACCCGCACCGCATCGGTGGCCGCCCCATTGCCTACATGCTGCGCAATGGCTTCACCGGTCGCATCCTGCCGGTCAACCCCAATCGCACCGAGATCCAGGGCCTGCCGGCCTATGCCAGCGTCGACGCGCTGCCCGAGGCGCCGGACGTGGCGATCATCGCGGTGCCCGCGCCACAAGTGCTGGAGACCGTCCAGGCACTGGGGCGCAAGGGCGCGCGCAGCGCCATCGTGTTTTCCTCCGGCTTCAGCGAAGTCGGCGAGGAAGGCGTGGCCATGCAGGACGCCATCGTCGAAGCCGCCCGCGTGGCCAACATGCGCCTGCTGGGGCCGAATGCGCTGGGCGTGTTCAACGCCAACCTGGGCTACTACGCCTTCTTCTCCACCAGCCTGGAGCGCGGTATTCCGCTGGCCGGGCGGGTCGGCATCGCCACCCAGTCCGGCGCCTACGGCGCGCACCTGCTGGGCCTGTCGCGGCAGCGCGGGCTGGGTACGCCGATCTGCGTCGCCACCGGCAACGAGGCCGACGTCACCCTGGGCGATGCCATCGGCTGGCTGGTGGAATCGCCAGAGGTCGACGTGGTGATGGCCTACGCCGAATCCATCCGCAACGTCGACAGCTTCCTCGCCGCGCTCGATGCGGCCCATCGCGCCGGCAAGCCGGTGATCCTGCACAAGGTCGGGCGCAGCGAGCTGGGCGGCCGCGCGGCCATGTCCCACACCGCCTCCCTGGCTGGCGACGACAAGGTGCTCGATGCGGTGCTGGCCGACTACGCGGTGGTTCGCGCGCGCACCACCGAGGAACTGGTGGACATCGCCTACCTCGCCACGCAGCGCATCTACCCGGTGAACAACAGCCTGGGGATGATCACCGTCAGCGGTGGCGCCGGAATCATCGTCAGCGACGCCGCCGAGGATTTCGGCCTGCCCATGCCACCGATGCCCGAAGCGGCGCAGGCGCGCCTGAAACAGCGTCTGCACTATGCCTCACCGCTCAACCCGGTGGACTGCACCGCCCAGGCGCTCAACGACCTGAGCCTGGTCCACGACTTCACCGAATCCATGGTGGTGGACGGTGGCTACCGCTCGCTGATCGCCTTCTTCACCCAGGCCGGTACCGCCGCCTCCATCGGGCCGCGTCTGGCCGAGCAGTTCGCGCGGATCAAGGCCGACCACCCGGATCGCCTGTTCGTCGTCTCGGTGATGGGCGAGGGCGAGGAGCTGGCGCCGTACCAGAAGGCCGGCTTCGCCCTGTTCGAGGACCCGACCCGCGCGGTGCGCGCCATCCAGGCCATGGGGCAGTTGGGCGAGGCCTTCGCCCGACCGCTGCGCAGCATTCCCGCGCCCGGTGGCGTGGAGCTGCCGGCCAGCACGCCCGGTGAGGCTGAAGCCAAGCAACTGCTGGCCCGCGCGGGCATCGAATCGGCGCCCGAACGGGGGCTGAAAAGTGCTGCGGAAGCCGCCGCATTCGCCGAGCAGATCGGCTTCCCGGTGGTGCTGAAAATCGCCTCGGCGGACATCCTGCACAAATCGGAAATCGGCGGTGTGCTGCTCAATGTGAACAGCGCCCAGGCCGTGCGCGAGGGCTATGCACTGCTGCTCGAACGCGCCGCCGAGCATGCACCGAACGCTCGCCTCGATGGCGTGCTGGTGGCTCGTCAGCTGCAGGGCGGCGTCGAGTGCTTCATGGGCATCCAGCGCGACCCGCAGTTCGGTCCGGTGGCGGTATTCGGCCTCGGCGGCATCTTCGTCGAGGTGCTCAAGGACGTGGTGTTCCGCCGCTGCCCGTTCGGCGTCGACGAGGCCGAGCAGATGATCCGCAGTATCAAGGGCGCGCCGCTGCTGCTGGGTGCCCGCGGTCGCCCGGTGACCGACATCAAGGCGCTGTCGCGGGTGCTCGCGCAGCTCTCGCAGTTCGCTGCCGAGGCTGGTCCGCGCCTGCGTTCGGTGGACCTCAACCCGGTCTTTGCCATGCCCGAAGGGCAGGGCGCCTGGGCCGCCGATGCGGTACTGGAAGTGAAGGAGGTGGCCCATGGCGCTGAATCCTGAGCACCTGCTGAACTACCCGATCCCTGAGGTGCGGCAGCGTTTCAGCCGCCACGACAGTGCTTTCTATGCGCTGTCCGTGGGGCTCGGCGCGGACCCGATGGACGAGCACCAGCTGACCTTCGTCGACGCCAATCGCGACCTCCAGGCGCTGCCCTGCATGGCCGTGGTGCTCGGCCACCCCGGCTTCTGGCTGGGCAACCCGGACACTGGCGTCGATGCACTGCGCCTGGTCCACGGCGAGCAGAGCATCGAGTGGCACAAGCCGCTGCCGGTGGAGGGAGAAGTGATCGGCCGCACCCGCGTTACCGGGCTGGTCGACAAGGGCGCCGGCAAGGGCGCGCTGCTCTATAGCGAGAAGGTCGTCAGCGATGCGCAGAGCGGTGAGGTGCTGGCGATTGCCCGTGGCACCACCTTCCTGCGCGGTGACGGCGGTTTTGGCGGCGACAGCCAGTCGCTGAGCCAGCCGCACCGCTTGCCCGAGCAGGCGCCGGACCTGGTCATCGACCTGCCGACACGCCCCGAACAGGCGCTGCATTACCGCCTCAACGGCGACGACAACCCGATCCACGCCAGCCCGGCGGCGGCCGCCCGCGGTGGTTTCCCCAGGCCGATTCTGCATGGCCTGTGCACCCTCGGCGTGGCTTTCCACGCACTGCTGCGCGGCTTCGCCGACTACCGCGCGGAGCGCTTCGCGCACCTGCAGGTGCGCTTCTCCGCACCGGTGTTCCCCGGCGAAACCCTGCGTACCGAAATCTGGAATGACGGCTCCTTCCGCACCCGCGTCGTCGAACGCGACGTGGTGGTGCTGGACAACGGCCGCGTGCGCCTCACCCCGGAGATGGGAGAACACGCCGGGCGGGCATAGCGCGACGACGACCTCAACCAACCTGCGAGAACAACAACAATGAACGCACCCGACAGCTTGGCCCAGAGCGCCGCGATTCCGCGGCGGACTCTGGTGATCGCCTTCCTCTTCTGCTTCCTGGGTCTGCTTGCCGACGGCGCAGACCTGATGTTCCTCGCCTACAGCCTTAACAGCCTCAAGGCCGAATTCGGCCTGTCCAACTTCGAGGCGGGTTCGCTGGGCAGCATCACCCTGGCCGGCATGGCCATCGGCGGCATCTATGGTGGCTGGGCGTGCGACCGCTTCGGTCGGGTGCGCGTGGTGACCTGGACCATCCTGGTGTTCTCCGTCGGCACCGCATTGCTGGGCCTGGCGCACAACTACTGGGCCTTCGCGCTGATCCGCTTCGTCTCCTCGCTGGGCCTGGGCTCGCTGTTCGTGGCCTGCAACATCCTGATGTCCGAGTTCGTCACCGCGAAGTACCGCACCACCATCCTGGCGACCATGCAGGCCGGCTGGACCGTCGGCTACCTGGTGGCGACCGTCCTCGCCGGGCAGATCATCCCCGACTACGGCTGGCGTGCGCTGTTCTTCACCGCAATCGGTGCGGCGCTGATCTGCCTCGCGCTGCGGCCCTGGGTGCCGGAGTCGCCGTCGTGGCTGGCGGCTCGTGCACAACGCGTGCAGCGGGCCAGCAGCGGGCGCCAGCAAGCGGTTGCCAGCGGCGGCATGCGCCAACTGCTGGTCGATCCGTCCACCCGACGCATGTTCCTGCTGTGGAGCCTCACCTCGTGCTTCCTGCTGTTCGGCTACTACGGCACCAACAACTGGATGCCCTCGTACCTGGAGAGCGAGCTGGGCATGAACTTCAAGTCCATGACCGGCTACATGGTCGGCACCTACACCGCGATGATCCTCGGCAAGGTGCTCGCCGGGATCGCCTCGGACCGCTTCGGCCGCCGCGCCACCTTCGCTGCCGGCGCCATCGGCACCGCCATCTTCATGCCGGTGATCGTGTTCTGGCACACGCCTGACAACATCGTCTGGATTCTCGCGCTGTTCGGTTTCATCTACGGCGTACCGGTGGGCGTGCTGGCCACCTACATGACCGAGAGCTTCTCCACCCAGGTGCGCGGCGCTGCCGTGGGCACTTCCTACAACCTCGGCCGCATCGGCGCGGCAGTGGCCCCGGCGGCCATTGGCCTGCTGGCCTCCCACGTGTCCATCGGCGCGGGCTTCCTGGTGATGGGCATCACCTACGTCATCACCGGCCTGATCCCCGCGCTGATGATCCCCAACCGGCTGTATGACCCGAACCGCGAAGCGCGTTCGACGCAGGCCAGCCCCCCCGCGCGTACACCGGCGCACAGCACTGCCCGCCCGCTGGGCCAACCCGTCACGGAGGAAAGCCTGCGATGACCGATCTCACCCGCGCTGCCAATGCGCCCGGGCCGGACATGTTCCCCCGCGATCGATACACCTTCCAGGAGTTCCTCGGCCTGGAGCGCTGGGTCGATGGCGAGGTGGTGCGGGTACGCCTGCGCCACCGCCCGGAGCTGATGAACTACATCGACAGCTTCCACGGCGGCGTGCTGATGAGCGTGCTCGATGCCGCCATGGCCGGGGCAATCCGCGCGCAGATGCCGGGCTGCTCGATGGTCACCATCGACATGGCCACGCACTTCATGGGCAGCACGCGCGGCGAGATCAACGCTGTCGGCCGGGTGCTCAAGCGCACCCGCACCCTGTGCTTCTGCGCGGCGGATATCTACGACGAGGCCGGCGAGTTGATCGCCAGCGCCACCGGCAGTTTCAAGTACCGGCCCGCGGCGGCCGGAGCTGTTCAACCGACACGGGAATGACGAAATGACCGACCACACCGCGATGGCCGAGGAGCGCGAAGAGCGCCTGCGGCTGATCCGAGACAGTGCCGCCTCCCTGGTCCCGCGCGGCGGCGACCTGGGCCGGGTGCGCCGCCTGCGCTTCCAGCAGGCGAGCGTTGACCGTGACGCCTGGGGCGAAGTCTGCGCCATGGGCTGGCCGGGTCTGCGCCTCGCTGAAGAGCTGGGCGGCAGCGGTCTGGGCATGGCCGAGTACACCGCGCTGCTGGAAGAACTCGGGCGCGGCCTGCTGCCCGAGCCGCTGATCGAGGCGAGCCTGGTCGCTCCCTTGCTGCCGGCTGACGAGCGCGACGCCCTGCTGGCCGGCGAGCGCTTGGTCCTGCCCGCTGGAATCGGCTACGAGGCGGGTGCCGCCTTGCCGGTGCTGCGCGATGGCCAGTTGCGCGGCGAGATCGCCCATGTGGCCTTGGGCGCTGCGGCCGATGCCTGGCTGGTCGCCTGCAACGTCGGCCTTGCACTGGTGCAGCGCAATGCCGAGGGACTGAGTATTCATCAGGAACCGACCCAGGACGGCGGCCACCTGGCGCGCCTGCGCTTCGATGGCACGCCGGCGCAACTCGTCGAAGCTGCGCCCGCAGCGCTCGATGAGTCGGCACTGGCCTGCGCCGCCTACCTGGTGGGGCTGATGGATGCGGCCTTCGAACAGACTCGCGACTACCTCGGCGTGCGCCGCCAGTTCGGTCGCGAGATTGGCAGCTTCCAGTCGCTGCAGCACCGCATGGTCGACCTGAAGCTGCAGATCGAACTGGCCCGCGCCATCGTCGGGGAAGCGGCCACCGCCCTGGACGCCGGCGCGCCGGCCGCACAGGTACAGCGACTGGTGTCCACCGCCAAGGTGCGTGCCGCTGAAGCGGCCATGCTGGTAACCCGCCAGGCGATCCAGCTGCACGGCGGCATCGGCTACACCGACGAAGCGGACATCGGCCTGTTCCTGCGCCGCGCCATGGTGCTGCTCAATAGCCAGGGCTCGCTGGCCTTCCACCGGGCGCGCTACATCGCCCTGCTGCATGCGGAGGTGGCGTGATGAGCGAGATGCTGCTGCAGGAAAGCCATGGCTCGGTGCGTCTGCTGCGCTTCAACAATCCGGCGCGGCGCAATGCGCTGTCCCCCGCATTGCGCGCCGAGTTGCTCGACGCACTGCGTGAGGCGGACGCCGATCCCGCCGTGCGCAGTGTGGTGCTCACCGGTTCGGCGGAAGTCTTCAGTGCCGGCGGCGACCTCAGTGACATGCACGTCACCGATCTGAACGCCGGCCGCGTACGCATGCAGAAGAACGCCGACCTGATCCGCCAGATGCTGCGCATGGGCAAGCCGATCATCGCCGCCATCGAAGGCTGGGCGGTGGGCGCCGGGCTGTCGGTGGCGCTGGCCTGCGACAGCCTGGTGTGTGGCGGCACGGCGCGCTTTGCCGCGGGCTTCGGCAAGGTCGGATTGATCGCCGATCTCGGCCAACTGCACACCTTGCCCGCGCGTGTCGGCATCGGTCGCGCCCGGCAGGTGCTGATGTTCGGCCAGGTGATCGAAGCCGAGGAAGCGCTGCGCATTGGCCTGGTGGACCAGCTCTGCGCGCCGGGTGCTGCGCTGGATGCAGCCCTTGCGCTGGCCGCGAAGGTGGAGCAGCAGGCACCGCTGTCGCTCGCGCTGACCAAGGCATTGCTGGCCGACGGCCTGGAACTGCTGCTCGAACGCGAGGGCGATTTCCAGAGCCAGCTGTTCCTCAGCGCCGACCATGCCGAAGGCAAGGCGGCGTTCCTCGAAAAACGTTCCCCGAATTTCCGGGGCCAGTAATCAAGAGAGCAGTGACATGACCGATTACAACGCCCTGGGCGATGACGAATTCCGCCGGCTGGTGCGCGAGTGGGTCGCCGCCAACTACCCGCAACGCATCCGCAACCCGGCCCACCGCCTGGGCCGCGACGACACCTGGGAGTGGTACCAGGCGCTGTCCAAACAAGGCTGGCTGTGCCCCGGCTGGCCAGTGCAGCACGGCGGCATGGGGCTGTCTGCCGGCAAGCAGCTGATCATGATCGAGGAGATGGAAAACTACGGCTGCGCGCGCCTGCCCGACAGCGGCATCACCATGCTCGGCCCGCTGCTGATCCGCTATGGCAGCGACGCCCAGCGCGAGCGCTTCCTGCCGCGCATCCTCAGTGGCGAAGACATCTGGTGCCAGGGTTACAGCGAACCCAACGCCGGCTCCGACCTGGCCAGCCTGCGCACCGAGGCGGTGCTGCGTGACGGCGAATGGGTAATCAACGGCCAGAAGACCTGGACCACCATGGGCACCGAAGCCAACTGGATCTTCGTGCTGGCGCGCACCGAGCGCAGCGCCAAGGCGCAGCAGGGCATCAGCTTCCTGCTGGTGCCGATGGGCAGCCCTGGCGTCGAGGTGCGGCCGATCCTCAACCTCGAACTGCAGGGCGAGTTCTGCGAGGTGTTCTTCAACAACGTGCGGGTGCCGCAAGAGAACCTCGTCGGCGCGGTCAACCACGGCTGGGGCATGGCCAAGGCGCTGCTGGGCTTCGAGCGCATCTTCCTAGGTTCCCCCAAGCAGGCCACCTTCGCCCTCGAACGCCTGGTGCGCCTGGCGCGTCACCAGGGGCTGTGGGACGACCCGGTGTTCGCCCAGCGCTTCGCCGCACTGAGCATGGACCTGGACTGCCACAAGGCGCTCTACGAGCGCTTCGCCGAACGTCTGCGGCGGGGCGAGGAACTGGGCCCGGACGTTTCCCTGCTGAAGATCCACCAGTCCGAGCTGTACCAGCGCATCAGCGAGCTGGGGCTGGAGATCGCAGGCCCTGATTCGGCGCTGCTCAATCCGTTCAGCGACGATCCCGAGCTGCACCCGGCGGGCATCTTCATCCAGTCGCGACCCACCACCATCTACGGCGGCACCAACGAAATCCAGCGCAACATCCTGGCCAAGGCCGTGCTCGGCCTGCCGAGCTGAGCGTGTGCGCAACGAACTCCCTGATTGAACGAACAGTAAGGAATTAGCGATGACCCAACGACTCAACGAAGGCAAGGTAGCGATCGTCACCGGCGCCGGTGGTGGCATCGGCCGCGAGATCGCCCTGGCTCTGGCCGACAGCGGCGCGCGGGTACTGATCAACGATATCGGCGTGTCCCTGCAAGGCGAGGGCGGCTCGGCCTCCCCGGCCGAGGAAACCCTCGGGCTGATCCGCCAACGCGGCGGCGACGGCGCCATCAACACCGACAGCGTGTCGGACTGGGACAGCGCCCGGCGCATCGTCTCCAGCGCCATCGACGCCTTCGGCCGCGTCGACATCGTGGTCAACAACGCCGGCATCCTGCGCGACACCATCTTCCACAAGATGAGCGCCGAGGACTGGCTGTCGGTGATCAACGTGCACCTGAACGGCAGCTTCTTCGTCAGCCGCGCCGCCGCCGAGCACTTCCGCGCGCAGAACAGCGGCGCCTTCGTGCACATGACCAGCACCTCGGGGCTGATCGGCAACTTCGGCCAGGCCAACTACTCGGCGGCCAAGCTCGGCATCGTCGCCCTGAGCAAGTCCATCGCCCTCGACATGCAGCGCTACAACGTGCGCTCCAACTGCATCGCGCCCTTCGCCTGGAGCCGCATGACCGACTCCATCCCGGCCGAGACGCCAGAGCAGAAGGCGCGGGTGGAAAACCTGCAGCGCATGACGCCCGACAAGAACGCGCCGCTGGCCGTGTACCTCGCTTCCGACGCCGCCAGTGCGGTCAACGGCCAGGTGTTCGCCGCGCGCAACCACGAGATCTTCCTGATGAGCCAGAGCCGCCCGCTGCGCAGCGTGCACAGCGACAACGGCTGGACCCCGCAGAGCATCGCCGAGCACGGCATGCCGGCGCTGCGCGGCAGCTTCATGGACCTGGCGCGCAGCCCGGACGTGTTCTCCTGGGACCCGATCTGACCTTTCGGAGGCAGGCGCATGTTCAAGACCCGATTCACTGAAGCCTTCGGCGTCGAGCACCCGATCATGCAGGGCGGCATGCAGTGGGTGGGCCGTGCCGAGATGGCGGCGGCCGTCGCCAACGCCGGCGGCCTGGCCACTCTGTCGGCGCTGACCCAGCCGACTCCGCAGGCGCTGGCCGACGAGATCGCGCGCTGCCGCGAACTCACCGACAAGCCCTTTGGCGTCAACCTCACACTGTTGCCGACGCAGAAGCCGATTCCCTACGCCGAGTACCGCGCGGCGATCATCGAGGGCGGCATCCGCGTGGTCGAAACCGCCGGCAACAATCCTGGCGAACACATCGCCGAGTTCCGCCAGCACGGGATCAAGGTGATCCACAAATGCACCGCCGTGCGCCATGCGCTCAAGGCTGAGCAACTGGGTGTCGATGCGGTGTCCATCGACGGCTTCGAGTGCGCCGGTCATCCGGGTGAGGACGACATTCCCGGCCTGGTCCTGCTGCCGGCGGCGGCCAACCGGTTGAGCGTGCCGATCATCGCCTCCGGTGGTTTCGCCGACGGGCGCGGGCTGGTGGCGGCGCTGGCGCTGGGGGCCGACGCGATCAACATGGGGACGCGCTTTCTCAGCACCCGCGAATGCCCGATCCACCCGCAGGTCAAGGCGGCGATCCGTGCCGCCGACGAGCGCTCCACCGACGTGATCATGCGTTCGTTGCGCAACAGCGCACGGGTCGCCCGCAACGCCATCAGCCAGGAAGTCCTGGCCATCGAGGCGCGCGGCAACGCCACCTATGCCGACATCGCGGCACTGGTCAGTGGGCTGCGCGGTCGCACGGTCTACGAGCAGGGCGACACCGACCTGGGTATCTGGTCGGCGGGCATGGTCCAGGGCCTGATCGATGATGAGCCCAGCTGCGAGGAGCTGCTGCGCGACATCGTCGAACAGGCACGCCAGCTGATCCGCCAGCGACTGGAGGGGCTGCTCATCCAGTGATTTTCAATTTGGCGGCGTGGGAGCAAGCGCTTTTTCTGGACGCCTGTGCCTGGGCTTGCCCTCTCCCCCCGCCCTCTCCCTGACGGGAGAGGGCGCTGTCCGTGCCGGCTGACGCCAAGGTTTCAACCTGCACCGAACGGTCCCCTCTCCCTTCAGAGAGAGGGTTAGGGAGAGGGAATGGGCCTGCACGGACTTTCATGAAGCAGCGACGCCGCCTTCACCTCACCTGACGAAGAGACAACAACAATGAAAAATCTTCCCGTACGGGCGCTCGTTTCGGGCTTCGCCTGCCTGCCCCTGTTCGCCCACGCGGACTTCATCGCGGACAGCAAGGCCAGCCTGGAACTGCGCAATTTCTACTTCAACCGCGACTACCGCCAGAGCGGTGCCGCGCAGTCGAAATCCGAGGAGTGGGCGCAGGGATTCCTGCTGCGCTTCGAGTCGGGCTACACCGAGGGCACGGTCGGCGTGGGCGTCGATGCGCTCGGCCTACTGGGGATCAAGCTGGACTCCAGCCCGGACCGCACCGGCTCCGGCCTGCTGCCGTATTCGGCCAGCGACAAGCGCGCCGCCGACGACTACAGCGACCTGGGCGTGACCGCCAAGCTGCGCGCCTCGAAAAGCACCCTGAAGGTCGGCACGCTGCTGCCGAAAATGCCGGTGGTGCAGTACAACGACACGCGTCTGCACCCGCAGACCTTCCAGGGCGGCCTCGCCGAGATCAATGAGATCGACGGCCTTTCCGCGCAACTCGGCCAACTGCGCCAGGTGAAGCAGCGCGACTCGACCAACGACGAAGACCTGTCGATGACCCGTGGCAACAAGCGCAACATCGTACTCGGCAGCCACACCAGCAGCGACCGCTTCAATCTCGCCGGCGGCACTTACCGCTGGACCGACAACCTCAGCACCAGCTACCACTACGGCGGCCTGGAGAACTTCTACCGGCAGCACTACCTGAGCGTGGTGCACACCCTGCCGATCGCCGAGGGCCAGTCGCTCAAGTCCGACATCCGCTGGGCGCGCTCCACCGATGACGGCGGCAGCAACGTCGACAACCGTGCGCTCAACGCACTGTTCACCTACCGCATCGGTGGTAGCGGTTTCGGTGTGGGCTACCAGCGCATGTCCGGCGATACCGGCTTCGCCTACCTGTCCGGCACCGACCCGTACCTGACCAACTTCGTGCAGATCGGTGATTTCGCCAACAAGGACGAACGCTCCTGGCAGGCCCGCTACGACTACGACTTCGCCGGCCTCGGCCTGCCCGGCCTGACCTTCATGACGCGCTACCTGCAGGGCGATCACATCGACCTGCTCAACGGCCAGGGGCGCGGCAAGGAATGGGAGCGCGACACCGATATCGGCTACGTCATCCAGAACGGTCCACTGAAGAACCTTGGCTTCAAGGTGCGCAACGGCGCCTTCCGCAGCGATTTCGGCAACGATATCGACGAAACGCGGGTGATCGTCAGCTACCAGATGCCACTCTGGTAATAGTCGCTACGGGCGGTGGCGGTTTGGCCAGAATCGCCCTGTGGTCCTGAGTAATAAATATTGACAGCGGACTGTCGGTGTTCAGCGGGCTGTATAGAGTTCTCAAATGCCTAGAAGAGAATAAATTCTGACAAAAAAACAGTAGGTGTGGAGAAACTGGCGAATGATGAGATAATAAATTCTGACATGTTTGCCCACTTCCTCGAGATTGCTGTCAGAGCTTTATGTCCCCAATAGGCTTCTTCCCCAGTCCGCTTCCCGATGAGTCCTTTGAGTCTTTAATTTATAGATATACGCACTTGCAATGTGTTGTTACCTCTCAAGGGTTTCGAGAGGTTATATGTGTTTTATTTGGGATGAATAAAAGTCCTGCAAGCCTTGGTAAGGCGGATTTGTTGTATTTTTCGAATCGGGTTTCAAATTCTGATTTGGGTTTTTTTGAAGAGCTATTAAGGTGTCACTCTTATTATTTTCTGTTATCCAGTTTCTCTTTTGTTGATGAGCTAAAGATGGTGAGGTCAAATCTTCCTTCTGCACATGTTGAGGAGAGAGTTACCACTGGAGCGTTCTTTGAGAGAAAATATTGCCCATTATGCCTTGATAGCGATATTGAAGACTTTGGTGCGGCTTATTGGCATCGCGCGCACCAGTGTCCTGGTGTTAGCTGCTGTTGGAAGCATAGTGTTGAATTAATGGCTTTGGATTATGTGCGGCTTTCCGAGTTTTCATTTTCTAAAAGCTATGCAAAGCTCGTGCAGTCACCACGCGAAATAAAATATGTCTCTTGCGCAGCAAGATTGCGATACGCAAAGTTTTTTAAAGTAATTCTGGATTGTAATTTGGTTGGTCTTGATATTTCAGTCTTGGAACGGGTTCTGGATTATTACTTGTGGAGTCGGCGATGTATTTTGAATGAGTGCTGTATTGTCTCTAGAGTAAAGGAGCTTGATGGGTATAATGATATCTCAAGAAGGTTGCTACATTATGAGTTTCACGGGCCTGTACTTTTTAGTCTAGGCAAGGTTGGGGATTTGGAGCTGTTAATTTGCTATTTGTCCACTGTTTTTGATGTGGAAGATTTTTTGAGGCTTTGCTCTAGTGGGTTGTTGGAAGGGTTGGAGGCTGGATATGATGTGCTATGTAGGACATATCCCGCTATAAACTGGCAGTGGGTTTTTAAAAGGGAATTGATCTGCGCGAAACCTGGGGCGTACAGCGCCTTTTTGATTTCCGAAATAGAGCGGTTTGATCGTGATTGGTGTCTTCGATTTTTTGATATAGTTGAGGCTGATAAAAAACGGCCTGGGCTAGTATTAATGAGCTTTTGCTTTCGAGAGATTTATATTTCTCAATAGTATGTAGAGGTTAGGTATACCTAATTCGTTGGCATTGAACGCGATGACGATCCCTATCACACCATCATCCCGGCCATTGAAGTCCTTCGCTTCTTCTACGGGACTTCGGATAGGGTCACCAAGCTCACTCGCGACGCCCATGCCTAACCTTCAGCAGTGTAGTAAGCAGCCGCCATATGAAATGGCCGGCGCTCGCGGCGGAGAAGTAAGGACGGTGACCTACAAAAAAATGCGAAAAAAAATCGGAAAGCCTGACTGAAAAATGACGCGAAAAGAGCCGTGCTAGAGAGCTTAAGGGTGCCTGTAAAATAGGAAAGCTCTCGAGCCGGACGACCTTCCGTCGGAGCAGAAGAGATTCACCTCAGAACGCGGAAGCGACCACCCCAAGGCGCCTGAGCCTCGCCCAGGCAGCCGTGGGGAGTCACCAGGGGCCGCTACCCTACGACAAAGCCGAGAAACATGCGGATCTCATAGACAGCACCGAACGCTTGGTTCACTTGTACCACTCCGCCTTCAGGGCTACGAAGTCCATGCCCTTCCATTCCTCCATCCAGAGCTGCCAGTAAGGAATGTCATTAGAGGACGGCGCATCCACACAGGGCTCAATCTGAACTATGGAGGGAAGAATGATGGACTCCCCGACCATAAGAGCCTCGCCTTGACGGAACGAGGTCATCTTGTCGATGAGCGAACCAAGTGAGTCGGGCAAGAGTTTCTTCACGTACCCCTGGTCAGCAGGGTTCGTCAGCCGCATCGCAATGAAATTGCTGCATTGGGAGAAAATCGTTTCGGAGATCTCGGACGGCCGCTGGCTGGCAAGCAGCAAAGTCACGCCGTATTTCCGCCCCTCTTTTGCGATTCGCTCGATGGAGACTTTGGAGGAGCGGTACTTGGAAAGCTCACTGTTCGGAACGTATTTATGCGCCTCCTCATAAACCAGGAGGATAGGCACATCATTGTTAATTTTTTCAGCTGGATTTGCAGCGCAGCGTATACGTTTGTAGATGTAGCCATACTCGAATATCAATCGGGAAATTAGCGAAACGGTGATACTCAGCACCTCAAACGGAACGCCACTAAGATCAATTACCGTCACGTTAGAACGATTATCGCCGTGATAGCCAAGCAATTTCTCCAGCGTTTCCTCGAATGTAATCTCTTTTGATCTATCACCCAGGAAAAAGTCTAGCCTGCTGTCATTAACTTTGTTTTCAAGTCGGTTGACGAAGTTAGTCAGCTTGCCATAGAGGCTACCCTGAGTGAACTTTGCCTGACCGGCCTTCTCCTTATTGGTAGCTGCATAAACCTCGCCGGTATCAATCATCTCGCTGTTCTTGGCGACGGCATAGGCCAGTACCGCTTTGATGTCGAACGGAATAGGCGTGTCCAAGTGAATTTTCTGCTTGTCGGCGTCGGTTCCCTGGAGTTTTTCTCGCCGATCTTTAATGATCGCTTCTTTAAAAATATTACGCTGATTATGATCGTTCGCCTCAGTGTCGAGGAAAAATTCTTCTAGCTCCTCACTGTTTAGCATCCAGTACGGCAGCACCAGATTCGAAATATCTATGTGGTTAGCGGCAGGAAACGCGGATTTATACTCCGAGTGGATATCAAAGATGATCACGTGGGAGTTGTTTAGGGAGAAGTCTCCGCTCTTGCCAGCTACAGCCTTCTGAATAACGGTCGCCAAGGTGTGTGACTTCCCTGAGCCGGTGGACCCCACCACAGCGATGTGCTTGTTGAAGAACTTATTACCGTTAACCGGTACTGGAACGTTGGGATTAGAGGCCAAGGAGGAGAAGCCGAAACGCGTCTCGGCAGGCACCGAATCTTCATAGATTCGCATGATGTCGGCGATTGTCGCAGGCTGTACCTCTTTGGGTGGGATCGCCAGCGAGTCACCCCCTCGCTCAAATTTTCCGTCCCGCAGAATTCCTAACGGAAAAGCTTCAATGATGTAGTCACGCTTGCCTGTAGCGCTGACTGCAATCTGGAAATTCTCTATTATCGCGATGAGAATGGCATTCTCGTTGTCCGCGATCTTCAGGTACGACCCAACCTTGAGGGATTCCTCCGCAACCTTAAAGTTCTCAAGGTCATCTACGACGATCCGTACTTTGTCAGGAAATACAGCGATTACTTGAGCGTTGATTTTCTCGTCATTCTCTGTAGCCATGATCCCGTCCCTGCGCTAGATAATGGATTTTACGTCTAAGAGTTTCTCGACCTGTATTCGCACATGTTTGACCGCAGCATTTTCCAGTTCAAAGTAACAACCCTCTATATGAAACTGGTAAACCTGGCGAGTCTTCCTAATTGCCCCAACAGCTTCAACGAGGTTCCCAATCGTATTCAGGAACTTAATCCTTACGCCATTGCCATGGGTAGCCTGCTGAAGAATCGACTGGCAATCAAATTCCGCCCCATGAAAATCGTGCCCATCAATGAACCTGAAGCCCTCAGCAAGCAGCTCTTTCTTCAACTCCAGCAACTCAGCATCGACGATCCCATGGATATAGACGTAAGGGCAGAAAGGTGACGGTTCTCGAGCCGAGAGCTTCGACCACTTTCTAGATATCTCGTGGACCAAATCCTTTACGTCGCCACGGACATAGGACCCCGGATCTACTTCGATTAAAAAAAAGCGCTCGAAAGGCGACACATTGACTTCTGTAAAGTATTGCCGCCTTAGCGCCGCTAAATGATACTTTTTACCCTTTCGCTGAACGAACCACTCATTGAATAATAAATCGGCGGTGTTAATCCGCTCTAGAAACGCTCTCTTGCTTATCAGCCTATCTGCCGCAGCAGCCTGGATTGACAAGTCTCGGATCACCGACAGAGCATTGTTGTAATAAAAATACTCGGCCGAAAATGCCGAACTTTGAAAAATCCCTCTCAGGGACTGGAGCACTTCGCCGTACTGAGCCTCGAACTCCTGAGCTCTCACATTAATTTTCAGCCGTGTCAGAAAAACCTCAAGATCTGCATCAGTGAGGCCAAGCTCTTCGTGATGATAATGAGTGATCTTGTCCTTCGTGTAGGTCAAGAAGTGTTTCTTTAAAAAATCAAGATCAACTCCACCATCGAGCTTCTCCTGTCCAGAGGAGTAGTAACCCTTTATCGAGTAATTAATTCCAGGCTTGGCGCCAGAAAGGGTTTCCTTAAAATGGGACGCCATATGCTTAACAGCATCTTTGATTACGGAGTGATTATATTCCGTTTTCGCATAATACTTACACTGCATTGCCGTCGCGTCGTCAGCCGTTCGGATATCGATATCTTCCGTACACTCGATTTCAATCGTGTCATCCAGACCGGGCAATTGCAGAACGCTAAGGATGGAGAGGTCGAACTGATAAAAATAACCACGAATGGTATCAACAGCACTTCTGTCCATTTGCTTGCACCTTCAACCTTGAAGTTATTGCGGTGCCGCCGCGCGCCCGCCAAGTCCTGCTGTAGAAATGCCACCGTGACGCGATGTTTTGCTTGGTCGGCGGCGCTGCTCTTACAGTTGTCCAGCTCTATCGAATCAACGCTGCCAGATACGGCAACGCTTGCGAGGCCAATGCCCCGCCTGCGGCGTTCTCTAGGACTGATTTGATACTGCTCGCGGTCGCCCTGATGATCGGCCATTTAGGCTTCGGAGAGGCGGCTTGGGCGCGTAGCGTTGCGAGCTCCGCTTCAAGCTCGGTGCGCGTGCCGACGTCAATGGCATCTTTTCGAATGACGCCGGCTAGGTGCTTAATCAACGCCATTAGCGCCGTCATATCCCCCCCAGCTTGATGCTGACTCGACTCACTCGTTCCGATCTGAATTTGCGATCCACTGACATCGCCGAAGTGATAATGCTGTTGCTGCACGATCTGCTTCTCCTCCGGTGAAAACGTCATGCCCTCACCGAGCACGCCTTTTTCCTCAAGATCCAAAGCCCATTCAAGCACCCGACTGCGGACCTTCTCGATAACCCCGTTTATCTGTACGGTGGAAAACTTTAGCGCCGGCCTCAGAGCAACGCCGTTGCTCTCTTCGATCATGCGCATTAGGCGCTGCTCAACGCTGGTGGGGAAATGGCTGAAAATCCCAGTGGTGCTCTTGGAAACCTCTATCAACTCTGGCAGCGACTGGCGGATAGGAAAGTCTGTTAAGTCGTCCACAAAGTCCGGGTCAGCAAAAAGGGGAATCGGGCCATGTATGGGATTCTCGACAACCAACTGGCCTTTCACTCGCCGGTACTGCGGCACCTCGCCAGAGTGATAACCATTCAGCTCGCCGTTAATCCAATCCACCAACACTGAGACGCCCAATCGCCTGGTCACGACTAAAGCTCGGCGCAGGAGTTCAGCCGAAGAAACCGTCGGATCTATCGCTGCATTCACCAACTCCGAGACTAACGCAGGCATATTCACTCTCCGCGTGATGGCAAGGTGACTGCATAGCATGCCGTCACAGCTAAGCGCAACAAAGCGTTCAACCTGCCGACAAACGCCACTCCAGAGCAGTTAAAACTTGAAGTCAAAACCCGATTTTGAACGTTTATTTAAGTTTCCGTCGTTATCGGGCTCGTTGTCAGGGTCGTATTCAGGGTCTTGTCCAAGCCCATTCGATGGGCTTGTGTAAACGCCTGCCAGGTTTGACCATCGATTGAATGCATCCGCCTCTTCGTCGAGAAACTCCCTGAGCTTGGCCTTCTGACTGGTGTTCAGATACTTTCCTGTCGACTCCCTGGTCAATGCGTTAATCAGAAGTTCCAGACTCTTCGCAGAAGTATCTTCCATATAGGTTACTGTGCTGGTTCCATAGATCAGCATCATGACCCCATTAGTAATTAAAGCCTCTGAGCGGATTGCGCCAAAAATATCGGCAAATCTTGTAGTATTATCACCGCCCCGTGGAATAGCTCTTAGCCAGCGGAGCAGGCTGGAGTGATTGGCTATGTCAGGTTCCTCGCCAGCCAGCTGGGAGGGCGGAGAGCAGTTGGTCGCCTTGAGGGTCATCACCGGATAGTCAAAAGGTTGTGGTTTATAGAAGTAAGGCATCGTCGGGAGGGTGTTGTAGACATAGACAATAGGGAACCCCAATCCCTCAAATGTCAGATTATCCACGAACTGATCATGATCAAAGCTGATTAACTTTCCTTCCGATTGCACCTTAGTCTCAGCCAACAAGAGACTTGAATCGTCCAATGTGGCAAGAAAGTCAGCACAAACCAAATTCAGGCCTTCACCCTGTTGATTGGCATAATACTCGAGATGACTGACCCGAATACCGTTGTCGCGGCAATAGGCAATTAGTGAGGCGATAATCGCAGATTGCAGTACGTTTTCATTTTTTGAGCGATCACGTTTCTGGCGCATTAGTCGACCCAGACAGGTAGAAGAGCATGCAGTTATAAATAGAAAATTGAGATAAGTACATCAGAGCGAACACGAAAGAAAGAGCAGTGCCCCCAGGATAGGCCTTTTGTTAGGTCAGGAAATCTGTGGTCTGTCCCGAAACTGGTGGACAGGTAGTTAAGAGTTACTGCTCGCATTTCGCCGCTCAAACTCCATCGGACTGAGATAGCCCAGCGTCGAGTGGCGGCGACGGTGATTGTAAAAGCGGATGTAGTCGAACAGGTCGGTTTTCGCCTCGTGGTAGCTGGCATAGCGCGTTAGGTAAACCCGCTCAGCCTTCAGCGAACGGAAGAAGCTCTCCATCGCGGCGTTGTCCCAGCAGTTCCCCGGACGTGAATGGCTGGGCACGATTCGATGTCGCCGAAGCAAGGCCTGGTAGTCGTACGCGCAGTATTGGCTGCCACGATCCGAGTGCAGCAGCACTTCTTCTTTCGGCTGTCGGCGTGCAACGGCCATCTCCAGAGCAGCATGCACCAGGGCCTGTTGCATCCGATGGTGCATCGCCCAACCGACGACAGCGCGTGAATAGAGATCGAGCACGACGGCCAGATACAGCCAGCCTTGGGCCGTCCGCACGTAGGTCATGTCCGAGACCCAGTGCCGATTGGCGCGATCCGAGGCGAACTGGCGATCCAGGTGGTTCGGGGCAATCGGCAGAGCATGACGACTGCTGGAAACCTGCCGCCAACGCTTGCGCGAACGAACACGCAGGTCGGCTTCGCGCATCAGTCGAGCGACTCGGTGTCGACCACACGCATGCCCCATGGCCGCCAACTCGGCCTTGATTCGGCGATGGCCATAGATCCCATTCACCTCGTGGTGGATGGTGCGGATCTCCTTGCTCAGACGCCGATTCGCCATCTCTCTCGCCGAGGGAGGCCGCTGCTGCCAGGCATAGAAACCGCTGCGGGATACCTGCAGCAGCCGGCACATCGGCGCTACGGGATAGCGACCGGCCAACGCCTCGATGGCGCGGAACTTCACTTCGTGGGCTGCGAGAAGATGGCGAGCGCCTTTTTTAAAACATCGCGCTCCATGGTGACCTGAGCCAGTTGCTGGCGTAGGCGACGCAGCTCCGCGCTCTCGCCCCGCTGCTTGCCATTGCCCGGAAAGGCATCGTCACCTTGCTGCTCGTACTGGCGCTTCCATTTGCCCAACAGGCTTTCGGCGATGCCCAGCGTCTCGGCGACATGACGAAGCGGCGTACCGGCAAGCACCTGGTCTACCGCCTCGCGTTTGAAGGATTCGGGAAAACGTCGTCTGGTCTGGGTCATGAACACTCCTTGCGGTGGACATTATCCACCTTAAGTCAGTGTCCACTCAGCCCGGGACAGACCACTGATAGTGCGTGTCGGTGTTTTCCCGTTTGTAGGTCGGCCGGCCACCAAGGAGAGCTCATTGTCCTTGTTGAAGTAGGTGTAGCCGCCGCCGGCGCCCGGTGAGGCATGGCCCAGCCCCAGGTTGACCAGGCGATTTGGGTCGTAGGCGCCGGCCGGCAAGTTGCCCATGCTATAGACCATGAAGTTGTGCACGCCGCGGTTCCATTTCAGCGTGCAGGCGACAAAGAGGTCGCTGGTGCCCTCCAGGCTGGTCGGCACCGATGTCGGCACTTGCGTGGTAGTAGATTAAAAGAAAGCTCCAACCCGGTTCTGCCGGCACGGCGGCTAGGGTGCTAAGCGCGCTAGGCAGCCAGATGCTGACGCCGACCGTACCGTTGCCGTTGGCAACAAGAGGGACAGGCCCAGCGCCATCCAGGTCATGCTCTTGCGCTTCGCCACCTCGTCTATTGGCTCATCCCTCATCGGACGGTCATGCCGTGTGGCTCGCCAGCAGAGCGGATGCCAGGAGCCTCGACGCAATTTGATTGGAGTGGGGGTACGGGGATGCGAGCGTGGTTGGGCGTATTGGCATCAGGAGCGTCGCACCCATCATGGCACGACGCAGGCGAGAGGCGGCGCTAGTCGATTAGGTTGTGGTTCTTCGCCCAGACCATGGCGTCGTAGCGGCTGGAGACGCCAAGCTTGGCGAAGATGTTGCGCAGGTTCCACTTCACCGTTTCCAGGGTGATGTCCAGGGTAAGTGCGATGCGTTTGCTTGACATGGCCTGGGCCACCAGGGCGAGGATCTCGATCTCGCGCTTGGTCAGCACCGCCTGGGTCTTAGCCGGCTGGACGCGGCGCGTGCGCGGCTGGCTGGCGTTGACGGCGAACGGATCGTTGAGCTTGCCGAGCAGCTCCTCGGCGTAGACCAGCACTTCGCCCTCGACGGCCTGTTCTTCGACCAGGCGAGCTAGCAGCTTCTCCGACAGCGCGCCTTCGTCGATGAAGGTCCGGACTAGGCCGAAGCGTTGTCCGGCGGTTACCGCCTGGCGCAGGTGCTGCATTGCTTCCTCTGGACGCTTGAGGTCGTCTAGGGCGGAGGCGGTGAGCAGCTCGACGAGTGTCAGCAGGCGGCCGCGGTCGAACGCTTGCGCATACGCTCGGACGATCTGCAGCTGGGCAAGCGTCTGTGTCGAATCCTCTGCCTTCAGGTAGCGGGCGCGGGCGAGCGCGGCGATCGCCGGCAACTCGGCGCGGGCGCCACGCTCGCTCGCGTGCCGGCGCACCAGGTCATCGAGGGTTTCCAGCAGTTCGCCGGCGCGGTTGCGGCTACCCTTGAGCAGCAGTACGCGAATCTGTTCGGCCACCAGGTGGGCCACAGGGCGGACCTGGCCGAGGCAGCGCAGATGGGCGATCTGCTGTTCGAGGAAGCTCAGTGCGGCCTCGGTGCCTTTCTGCAACAAGTCGAGGCGGACGCGGGTGAGGTTGGTGCGCACTATCACGTCCGGCACCGAGGAGTGCAGCAGGCCGAAACGGTTGGCGATGGTCTCGCGGGAGTCGTCGATGCGGTCGAGTTCGTAGAAAGCCTCGGTCAGGGCGCTGGCGCACAGGTTCGCGCAGATGGAGCGGCTGCCGCCCTCGCGGGTGGCATGTTCGAGCAACTGTGAGGCGACCGTCGCGAACTCGCGGACATAGCCGGCGGCGATCAGGTTGGTGGTGTTGGTGAACTCGGCAACCATCGCCGTGTCGTTACCGCGGTCCTCCGGCGGAATGGGGTATTGGTCGTGCAGGCGGCGGGCATCGGCGTAGCGCCCGGCGGCTGTGTAGGCGACCGTCAGGGCGAGCAGCAGCACATAGCGCAGGAATGGGTTTTCCAGGCTGGCATCGCGTACCGGTTCGAGCACTTCAATGGCCAGTTCGGTGTCGTCGTCCTGCACGGCGATTGCGCCACGAATCAGCGGGAGGCCGCTGGCGATGTCCGGATGGGCTTGCAGGTCGCTGTTCTGTAGATGCTGCAGCCAGGCCTTCGCCCGCGCCGGACGGGATGTCAGTGACACAGTCAGGCAGGCAAGGAAGAGCAGGCGCTGGTGGCGGAACAGCACGTCCTCTGGCAGGCGCTCCAGCAAGTGCAGCGTCGGGCTCAGGTATTCCAGGCTCCAGGTGGCTGGCGCGGAACGCTCAATGACCTGGGTGGCGAAGTCGATGTCCTCGCCCAGGCTGGCGTGGCGTAGCGCCTCGGTCAGGCAGCGATGCTCGGCAAACCAGCGCGCGCCGCGCCGGTGCAACTGCTGCAGGTCGCCACCGTGGCGTGCCAGGCGGCTGGTGAGAAATTCGCCGAACAGCGGGTGGAAGCGGTACCAGGGCAGGCGATCATCCGAGTCGACCCGGTAGATCAGCAGGTTTTCGTCTTCCATGCGCTTGATCAGCCCGCCGGCCTCTTCGCTGTCAGTGACCGCTTTGGCCATGGGGGCGTTGAAGCGGCGGAAGATCGAAAGCGCCTCGGCGAACGCAACGAGTTCGGCCGGTAAGTGCTCCACCACTTCCTCGCTAAGGTAGGTCTGCAGGTCGCTGGAACGCCAGACCAAGTCGTGGAGGATGGAGCGAGAGTCCGGGCGGTTCTTCAGCATGATCACGATTAGCTGCAGGCAGGACGGCCAGCCGCTGGTCAGCTCATGGATCAGACTCAGTTCGTCGGCGTTGAGCTTGTCTCGCCCCAGGTTCTCCTCGATGAAGGCGCGGGTTTCGGTGGCGTCGAACGGCAGGGTGACACTCTCGATCTCCACAACCTGCTGCATCACCCGCAGCCGCGACAGGCTCAGCGGCGGTGCTACCCGAGAGGCGATCACCAGGTGCAGGTTGCCCGGCCCATGGTCGAGCAGTTTCTGGATCAGCTTGTGGGCCAGCGGTACCTCGACGTGGTGGTAGTCGTCGAGGATCAGGTAGAGCTCCTTCGACAGGTTTTCCGCGCCCTCGACAACGGCGGCGACCATGGCGTCCATTGCCGAGGCCGTGCCGTCCTCCTGCAGCAGGTCGAAGTCCAGGGCGATGCCCAGGCGGCGCAGGGCCTCGATGAGCGCCGTGCAGAACGGAGCATAGCCCTTGTCGTCGCTCGTCAGCGATATCCAGGCGACTTCCGCGCCGGCCTTCAGGCGGTCCTGACGCCATTGCGCGAGCAGGGTCGTCTTGCCGTAGCCGGCGGCGCCGGTGATCAGCGCGAGCCGGCATTCGTGCATCTGGTCCAGCTGAGCGATCAAGTTGTTGCGCGGCACGTGCTTGGTACCGATGCGCGGCGGCGAAAACTTGGTCGAAGCCAGGTGGCGGGCGGGATTAATTGTCATTTTTTCCCTGGAAATACTAGTGGCCGGGAGCGCGAACGGAACTCGGCGGCATTCGCGGGCAGGCATGAAAACGGCTATTCGAGTGACCGTACTGGAGTGCCAAAAATGCGTCAAGAACCTCTAATACAGCGCACTTCCGAGGCGTTGACAGGCGTCCGCAAGGGGAGGGGACACGCCGAAAACACCCTGCTTATGCTCGATGATCCGCGCCCATTGGGCGCCCATTCAATGGGTAAGCGTAGGAGAAACAAGCGCATGAAGCTGGACAACAAGGTAGCGATCGTCACTGGGGCTGCTTCCGGGCTCGGGCTGGCCACCTGCAGGGCGTTGGCCACTGCAGGTGCACGTGTGGTGGGCCTGGATCTCGACCAAGCTCGCCTGAACGAGGCGCTGGGAGAGGGCGTCCGCGGCATCGGTGTGGACGTTTCCAGCGAGGAGAGCGTCAAGTCGGCGATCGACACCGTGGTCGCCGAGCTTGGCGCCATCCATGTCGCGGTCAATTGCGCCGGCATCCTCGGCCCGTGCAAAACCCTCTCCAAGGGCCAGCCGTTCCCCAGCGACCTGTGGAACCGCGTGCTGGCGGTCAATTTGACCGGCACCTTCAACATCATTCGCTACGCTGCCCTGGCGATGACCGCCAACCAGCCCGAGGACACTGGCGAGCGTGGGGTGATCATCAACACCGCCTCCGGCGCTGCCCGCGAAGGGCAGATGGGCCAGGCGGCCTACAGTGCGAGCAAGGCCGGGGTGATCGGCATGACCCTTCCGATCGCCCGCGACCTGGCCGAGCACGGCATCCGCGTGGTGACGTTGGCGCCGGGGCTGTTCGAGTCCGGCATGTCGGCCGGTATGCCGGCGAAGGTCTCCGAGAGCATTGTCAGCAGCCTGCTGTTCCCGCGGCGCATGGGGCAGCCGAGCGAGTTCGCCGCGTTGGTCCGTCACGTGGCCGAGAACCCCTACCTGAACGCGCTGACCCTCGATATCCAGTGCGGCACCCGCTGACACAGGCCTGAATGGCCTGTATCCCGATGTTCTGGGGGCTGGCTGTTTCGCCCGGACGGCGCCGCGAGGCGCCGTTTTCGTTGGCCTAGGTAGGCTCTATTGCAGCAGACAGTTTCCCTACCGCCTGGAGCAATGCCGGTGGCATCGTCATCGGGCCGCGCGTCGGGATCGCCTGGGCGTAGGCACAGGTGTCGAGAGACCCGGGGGCGGGGTTGCTCATCCTTGTTCGTTATCTCGAACCAGCGATTCGGTGACCCGGGGAGTCAATCGATACCAGACGACGCCGTGCTGATCGGTTTCCGTACATAGTTCGCCGCGCTGCTGCAGGTGATTTAGATGCGCGAGGCTTTCGCCGGTGGCCAGGCCCATCAGGCCGATGTCGTTGGCTGGGATCTGCCGGGCGAAGAGCAGCTCGAAGACATCTACCACTCGCCTTGGACGATCCAGTCCTCGACGCACCCGATCGAGTGCGCGTTGCAGGCTGGACTCCAGCTGGGCCAGGCGCGCATGCAGGCCGCGGAAGGGTTCGCCATGTGCCGGTAGCACCAGCACCTCGTCGCTGACGCGTTCGCGCAGCATGGCCAGCGAATCGAGCCAATCGCTGATGGGGTCGGCATCCGGCTCGCCGGGATGTACCGAAATATTGGAGGAGATCTGCGGCAGCACTTGGTCGCCGGATATCAGCAGCTTGCGTTTGGCTTCGTAAAGACAAGCGTGTTCCGGCGAATGGCCTGCCCCAACCACGACTTCCCATTCGTGCTCACCAATACGCAGGCGCTCGCCATCGCTCACGCGGCGGAAGCTCTCCGGAAGCGGCCAGAGCATATGGCCGAAAGTGTTGGCGCGCTCCCGGTTCAGCGCAAGCGCGGCTTCGCTCCAGCCGGCGCGCTGGAGGAACGCCTGGGTTTCCTTGGAGGGGCCGCGGCCGCTATCGCCTGCAAGCATCCGGCATTGCAGGTACTCCAGGCGCGTCATCCATAGACGGCAGGCGAAGCGCTCGCCAAGCCAGCCAGCCAGACCGATGTGATCTAGGTGCATATGCGTTCCTAGCACGCGAGTCACCGGCCTGCCACGTAGTACTCCGTCGAACAATCGCTCCCAGGCCTGGCGGGTGTCGTTGCTGTTGATTCCGGTGTCCACCACGGCGACGCCAGGGCCGTCTTCGAGCAGCCACAGATTGATGGTCGGAACGTAGATTGGCAGCGGCATGCAGGTCCAGTGCACGCCCGGAGCCACCTCACACCACTCGCCGATGGCGGGCGGGCTGCCACAGGGAAAACACAGTGCGTCATCGGCGGCAAGCGGGGCGAACTCTTTGTTCATTGCGGATCCTCCAAAGCGGGCTGGCAAGCCGGCCATGTGACGAGTTTCGCCCGGTAGGGAGGGGGGGACGCCCCCATTTAATAGGGGGGAGAGAATCGGGTCGTCGCTGCACCCTTGCCCCACTCGATCACTGATTGAGCTTCTTCCTGGTTCGGTGCCGTCGGCCCGAGCCTTGGTTAATCGAGGGGAGAGAGGAAAACATGGCGAACAAGAAGAACAAGATGAAGCAGAGTCGACCCGTTCCACACAAGCTGAGCACGAGCATCCTGATGGTGTGCGCAATGGGTTGGAGCACCGCGCATGCCGTCGAGATCGACACCGGTAACGACGATCTGAAGCTACGCTTCGACAACACCTTCCGCTACAACCTGGGCAAGCGGGTCGAGAACCAGAGCACTCCGATCCTGAAGAACCCGAACTACGACGACGGCGATCGCAACTTCAAGAAGAACAGCATCGTCAACAACCGCCTGGACATCCTCAGCGAGTCCGACCTGGTCTACAAGGACAAGTACGGTGCCCGCATGAGTGCCGCGCTCTGGTACGACGACGCCTATTCCGGTGGGCTGGACAACGACAGCCTGGCGACGTCGAACCACCTGGGCAGCGACGGCAAGCCGGCCCTGGGCCTGAGCCGCTACGCCAACCGCTACTACGAAGGTCCGTCGGGCGAGATCCTCGACGCCTTCGTCTTCGGCACCTTCAACCTGGGTGACTCGCCGCTGCAGCTGCGTGCCGGTCGGCATACCGTGAACTGGGGCGAGTCGTTGCTGGGCAGCGGCGCGATCAATGGCATTTCCTATGGCCAGGCCCCGCTCGACCAGGGCAAGGCGCTGGCCCTGCCGGGTATCGAGGCGAAGGAACTGTACATCCCGCGCACGCAGCTTTCGGCGCAGTTCCAGGCCACGCCCGAGTGGTCCTTCGGTGCGCAGTATTTCCTCGAATGGCGCCCCACGCGCGTGCCGGAGTCGGGTTCCTACCTGGGCTTCTCCGACATCTATCTGCAGGGCGGCGAGTCCTACATCCTCAGCCCGAAACTGCGTGCCACGCATGGCGACGACATCGAGCCCAAGGATGTCGGCGACTGGGGCCTGATGGCGCGCTGGAGCCCGGAATGGCTCGACGGCACTCTCGGCTTCTACGTACGCAACTTCTCCGACACCGTCCCGCAGGTCATTCTGCTGCAGGCCAAGCAGCCGCAGTACTTCATGAACTACGCCTCGGACATCGACATGTACGGCATCAGCCTGTCGAAAGAGGTGGCCGGCATCAGCTTCGGCGCGGACCTGAACTACCGTCACAACATGCCGCTGGCCAGCAGTGCGGCGGTGGTCACTTCCGCCAAGGCACTGCCGGACGACGGCGACATCCTCGGCGCCCGTGGTGACACCCTGCACGGTGTGGTCAACGCCCTCGGCTCGATCAGTTCCAACCCGCTGTTCGATTCCGCGACCTGGGCCACCGAACTGACCTGGAGCCACTGGGTCTCGGTGAACTCCGACCCTATGAACCTGTTCAAGGGCAGCTCGAAGTACCGTTCGGTGTCCACCAACATCGATGCCGTCGACCGCAACGCCTACACCATGGCGGTGAACTTCACGCCAACCTGGTACCAGGTGTTCCCCGGCGGCGACCTGTCGATGCCGGTCAGCTACTCGGTAGGTCTGAACGGCAACTCGGCAGTCGCCCTGGGCGGCAGCGAGGACGCCGGCAGCTACGCCGCGGGCCTGGGCCTGGACCTGTACAGCCGCTACCGCTTCGACCTGAAGTACGTCGACTACTTCGGCGACTACTCGAAGAACGCCAGCGGTGCGGCGCTCACCCCCAACGGCAGCCAGGCGCTGCTCGAGGACCGCGGCGCCGTCTACTTCACCTTCAAGACCAGCATCTAAGCGCTGGCCCGGGCCGCGTGGCGACACAAGCCTTTCGTCGCCACGCGCCGCGCCCGGATGGTGAAGGAGGCGGACACGCCTCCTTTCGCTATTGCCAACCTCGGCATTCCCGCGGTCCTGCCATGAGCGGGCCGGCAGCCGAGGCGAATTCGATGTGAGGGCAATCGATGTTCAGAATCACTTTCGCGGCGCCGCTGGCGCTCGGCCTGGCCGTCCTGGCCGTCCTGGCAGGCCAGGTGCAGGCGCAGCCGACCTTCGTTCCGCCGCTGGCGCAGCCGGCCGTGCAGTCGCCGCTGGCCGCTCGCGTACCGCTCAACGCCCTGGTGCTGGCCGGCCAGCGCCTGGTCGCCGCCGGTCAGCGTGGCCACATCCTGTATTCGGACGACGGCCAACACTGGACCCAGGCACAGGTGCCGGTGAGCTCGGACCTGACCGCGCTGGCCTTTCCCAGTGCCAGCCAAGGCTGGGCGGTAGGCCACGAGGGCGTGATCCTGCACAGCGACGATGGCGGCCGCACCTGGAGCCGGCAGCTGGACGGTCCTCAGATCGCCGATCTGCTGATGCGCCAGTACGGCCACCCAGCCGATCCCGCCGATCCGGAGGCCGCGCGCCTGCAGCGTGACGCCGAGGCCGCCGTGGCGCAGGGCGCCGACAAGCCGCTGCTCGACGTGTGGTTCGAGGACGAGCGCAACGGCTATGCCCTAGGCGCCTTCAACCTGATCCTGCGCACAAGCGATGGCGGCCAGCACTGGACGCCTTGGCTAGAGTACGTCTCCAACCCTCGCGGCATGCACCTGTACGCCATGCGCCCGGCGATGGGCACGCTGTTCGTGGTCGGCGAGCAGGGCCTAGTGCTGAAGTTCGACGCCACGACGCAACGCTTCCTACCGCTGGAGTTTCCCTACCAGGGCACGCTCTTCGGCCTGGTCGGCAGTGCCGATGCGGTGCTGGTCTACGGCTTGCGCGGCAACGCCTACCGCAGCATCGACGGCGGTGCTAGCTGGCACAAGGTCGAGACCGGCACCGACGCCGGCCTCACCAGCGGCGCGGTGCTCGCCGACGGCACCATCGTGCTGGCCAGCCAGGCCGGCGAACTGCTGCACTCCCGCGATGGCGGGGCAACCTTCCAGCGCGTGAAGCTGGCCCGCGTCGCACCGAACTTCGCGGTGGCGCCGGCGCCGGCGCCGCAGGCGGGCGTCGCGTTGGCTGGCATCGGTGGTGTGCGCCTGGAGCGCGCGCAGTGAGAACAAAGGTATTCGGGGTAACGTGATGACTGCGACCAATTCCACCGACAAGCTGCTGAGCATCAGCGACCTGCGGGATTTCGACCACGCTTCGGGCAGCCGCCTGGAGCGCCTGATCTTCAACAATCGACTGCTGGTCGTGCTGCTTTGCGTGCTCGTCAGCGGGCTGCTCGGCTGGCAGACGCGCGGGCTGACGCTCAACGCCGCCTTCGAGAAGACCATCCCGCACAACCAGCCGTACATCCGCAACTTCCTGGCCAACCGCGACGAGCTCAAGGGTCTGGGAAACGCGGTGCGGGTGGTGGTCGAGAATCGCAAGGGCGACATCTTCGACCCGGCTTACCTGCAGGTGCTCAAGCACATAAATGACGACCTTTTCCTAACCCCGGGCGTCGACCGTGCCAACGTGAAATCGTTGTGGATGCCGGTGGTGCGCTGGAACGAGGTCACCGAAGAGGGGTTCGCCGGCGGCCCGGTGATGCCGGACAACTATTCCGGCTCGCCCGCCAACATCGAGCAACTGCGGCAGAACATAGGCCGCGCGCAGCTGCTGGGTAACTTGATCGGCAGCGACTACCGCTCGAGCATGGTGTTCGTCCCGCTGCTGGACAGGGATGCCGAGAGCGGCAAGGCCATCGACTACTGGGAACTGTCCAAGCGCCTCGAAGCGATTCGCGCCAAGTACGCCGGCGCCCAAGGCAGCGCCGACATCCAGGTGCACATTGTCGGCTTCTCCAAGGTAGTCGGCGACCTGCTCGACGGCCTCAGCCAGATGATCCTCTACTTCGCTGTGGCTGCGGCCATCGCCGCGGCGATCATCTTCGCCTGGACCCGCTGCCTGCGCAGCACGCTGCTGGTGCTGGGCTGCTCGTGCGCCGCGGTGCTCTGGCAGCTGGGGCTGATCGCGCTGCTGGGCTACGAGCTGGACCCGTATTCGATCCTGGTGCCGTTCCTGGTCTTCGCCATCGGCGTGTCGCACGGCGCGCAGAAGATGAACGGCATCATGCAGGACATCGGTCGCGGCACTCACCGCCTGGTGGCGGCGCGCTATACGTTCCGCCGCCTGTTCCTTGCCGGTCTAACCGCGCTGGCCGCCGACGCCGTGGGCTTCGCCGTGCTCATGCTGATCGATATTCCGGTGATCAAGGACCTGGCGATCACCGCGTCCATCGGCGTCGCGCTGCTGGTGTTCACCAACCTGATCCTGCTGCCGGTGATGTTGTCCTACACCGGCGTCAGCCCCCACGCCGCCGCACGCAGCCTGCGTGCCGAGCAGCGCGAGATCGGCGGTGTCTGGACACTGCTGGAGCGCTTAACCGAGCGGCGCTGGGCCACGCTGCTGCTGGCCGGTGCGGCCGTGCTGGCGGCGGGCGGCTTCGCGGTGAGCACGCACCTGAAGATCGGCGACCTGGACGCCGGCGCTTCCGAGTTGCGCCCGCATTCGCGCTACAACCTGGACAACGCCTACATCACCGGCAAGTACACACTCTCCAGCGACCAGTTCGCGGTGATCGTCAAGACGCCCGCCGAGGGCTGCCTGGACTACAGGACGCTGATCGAGGTCGACCGTCTGGGCTGGACCCTGCAGCAGGTGCCGGGCGTGCAGAGCACCGTGTCGCTGGCCGACGCCGTGCGCAAGATCACCGCCGGCTCCTACGAGGGCAGCAACAAGTGGCTGACCCTGTCGCCGAACCAGGACGTGCTCAACTACGCAGCGCGTACCGCGAGCACCACCAACCCCGAGCTGTTCAACACTGAGTGCTCGATCATGCCGGTGGTGGCCTACCTCGCCGACCACAAGGCCGACACCCTGGAGCGGGTGGTCGATGCGGCCTCGCGCTTCGCCGACGAGCACAGCACGCCGGAGCGCCAGTTCCTTCTCGCTGCCGGCACCGCCGGCATAGAGGCGGCGACCAACATCGTGGTGGAGAAGGCCAACTTCAGCATGTTGCTGTACGTCTACGCGGCCGTGGTGGTGCTGTGCTTCATCACCTTCCGCAGCTGGCGCGCGGTGATAGTCGCGGTCGTGCCGCTGGTGATCACATCGGTGCTTTGCGAGGCGCTGATGGTACTGCTGGGCATCGGCGTGAAAGTCGCCACCCTACCGGTGATCGCGCTGGGCGTCGGCATTGGCGTCGACTACGCGCTCTACCTGCTGAGCATCCAGCTGGCCAGCCAGCGTAACGGTGCGAGCCTGGCCGAAGCCTACCGCGAAGCCCTGCGCTTCACCGGCAAGGTGGTGGCGCTGGTCGGCGTCACCCTGGCCGCCGGTGTCGTCACCTGGGCCTGGTCGCCGATCAAGTTCCAGGCCGACATGGGCATCCTGCTGACCTTCATGTTCGTCTGGAACATGCTCGGCGCCCTGGTTCTGATCCCCGCGCTCTCGCACTTCCTGCTGCGCGGCCGCGGCGAGCCCGGCCGCCGCGTCGCGGCCTCGCCGGTGCAGGCTGAACGGCACGATCAACCGATAGCCCGTTGCGTTTGACCATCCTGCCGGCGGCACCGTTGCGCGCCGGCATTCCTGACGATTCACGCTGATTTCGAGGTAAGCACCATGACCGATACATCCGCTGTCTTCCTGAGCGAACTGGAACTGCTGATCCGCGACTCGGCGCGCAAGGTCGCCGCCGAAGTGGTGGCACCCACCGCCGCCGAGCGCGACCGCACCGCCGCCTGGCCGCGCGCCGAACTGCAAGCCGTGGCCGAGCTGGGCTTCCTGGGCATGCTGGTGCCCGAAGAGTACGGCGGCTCGGGCACCAGCTTCGTCGAGTACTGCCTGGCCATCGAGGAATTCGCTGCCGCCGACACCGGCTTCGCCACCCTGATCCACGTGCACAACTCGGTGGGCATGGCCATCGCCCGCCTGGGTAACGAGGAACAGAAGCGCAAATACCTGCCGGGCATCGCCGACGGCAGCCGCATCGGCGCCTTCCTGCTCAGCGAGCCGCATGCCGGCTCGGACACCGGCTCTTTCCGGACCAGCGCGCGCCGCGACGGCGACAGCTACGTGCTCAACGGCAGCAAGCAATTCATCTCCAACGGCAGCGAGGCCGGGGTCGGCCTGGTGCTGGCGGTGACCGACAAGAATGCCGGCAAGCGCGGCAGCAGCCTGCTGATCGTCGACCCGCAGGAGCATCCTGGCTACGTGGTGGCCTGCGTGGAGCACAAGATGGGCCAGCGCTCGGCGCACGTTGCGCAGATCCAGCTGGACGACTGCCGGATCCCGGCCAATAACCTGCTGGGCGAGGAGGGCAGCGGCTACCGCGCCGTGATGGGTTCGCTGTCCGAAGGGCGCGTGGCCATCGCCGCAGTGGCTACCGGTACGGCCCGAGCCGCGCTGGATGCCGCGGTGAAGTACGCCAAGGAGCGTGAAGCCTACGGCGCGCCAATCATCCAGCTGCAAGGCGTGGCCTTCGACCTGGCTGACATGGCGACCCGCGTGGAGCTTTCGCGCCAGTTCCTACTGCACGCCGCGCGCCTGTGCGAGGCCGAGGTGCCATGCGCCAAGGAGGCCTCGATGGCCAAGCTGTTCGCCAGCGAGATGGCCGAGCAGGTGTGCTCCGACGCGCTGCAGGTCCACGGCGGCTATGGCTACCTCGCCGATTTCCCGGTGGAGCGCTACTGCCGCGATGTGCGGGTGACCAAGATCTATGAAGGCACCAGCCACATCCAGAAGCTCATCATCTCGCGCAACCTGGCATAAGGCTTACCCCTCCCCGTGGGGGGAGGCGCTCTGCCGCGCGCGCGGCATAGGCTTGCACGATCGCCGCTACTACGAGTGGCTCCGGTATAACGGGGATGGGAGAAAGGACATGCACAACGACATGCCGAACGACGCACAGCGCCTGGCGGTAGCGAGCTTTCGCACCTTCCTCCAGCGCGAGGTGCTGCCGGTGGTCCGGGAATCCCGTGATCGGCCGATCCCCAAGGGGCATATGCGCGAGCTGACCCAGGGTCTTGCCGAGTTCGGACTGCCCGGCGCCAGCCTCAGCGAGGAGCAGGGCGGCCTGGGCCTGGCGCGGCATACTGAGGCGATGCTCTTCGAGGAGCTGGCCAGGGTTTCGGCGGACGTCGCCTTGTGCGTGAAGACCAACAAGGCCATCGCCGCTTTCCTGGCCGCACTGCCGCCTCAACAGGCGGCAGCCGGTGAGCGATATCTGCCCGACATCCTCAGCGGACGGGGCTTCGGCGCCTTCTGCCTCGATGAGGCGGAGACTGCTGGCACGGTGACCGCTCGCCGGGAAGGCGACGAGTTCGTCCTCGATGGTGAGCAGGCCTGGGTGGCCAATGGGCGCTACGCCGACTTTGTCGTGCTTGCGGCTCGTATCGAGGACGGCAGCTGCATTCACCTGCTGGTGGAGCGCCGTGCCCACGGGTTCGTGGCGCGCAACAGCGAGCGGATCGCGTTGAACTCGCATTCCACTGCGCAAATTTGCTTTAGCGGCACGCGGGTGCCGGCCAGCCAGTTGCTGGGCGCCGAGCTGCGGGACAGCCTGCGGGCGCTGACGGCGGCACGCATCGACACCGGCCTGCTTGGCGTCGGCCTGATGCGCGCGGCGCTGGATCTATGTCTGGAGTGCGCCGGACGCCGCGAGGACGCCTCAATGACTTTGGCGGCGCCGCTGGCTCAGATGGCTACGCTGGTGGACGCGGCGCGGCTGCTCTGCCTACGCGCCTATGAGCTGCTGGATGACGGCCAGGCCTGCGACCTGCAGGTTGCCATGGCGAAGTGGTACGCCGGGGAGATGGCCGTGCGGGTCTGCCGCGACGCCGTGCAATTGCACGGTGCCGATGGCCTGGCCAGGGCCTTCGACGTGGAGCGCCTGGCGCGGGAAGCCATCGCGTTGCCGCTTTGCGAAGGCAGCACCGAATGGCACCAGCGACTGATCGCCCAGTCGCTGCTGGGTGACGCCGCCTCGCTCCAAACACCATGACCCGCAAGTCCGGCAGCAAGCCGCCGCGGGACGTCCCCGGTCCTGCGCCGGCGGAAGAGCCGTTGCTATGCGTCGAATTGCCGGCACGTCAGCGCAAGCGGCCGCGCCAGGCGCGTTCGGTGGCTCTGGTGGAAGCACTGATGCTCACCGGCCGGCAGATTCTCGAACGCGAGGGCAGGGCGGCGCTCAGCGTGCACCGCCTCGCCGAGCACGCCGGGGTCGCCATCAGCTCCATCTACGAGTACTTCCCGACCATCGAATCGCTGGTCGCGGCGATCTTCGAGGACTACCGTCGCGAGGCGCGCCGCGAGGTGATCACCAGCCTGGAGAAGCTGCCGGTCTCGGCGACCCTGCTGGACGGCATCGAAATGCTCCTGCAGACCGGCCTCGCCAACCTGCATCGCTGGCTGCAGCTGGACTCCGACCTGAGCGTCAAGGCCGCCTACCACGCGGAGCTGATGCGTCTGGAAATGGTGCGCTCGGAAGGCTTCTGGACCTCCGAGGCGATTCCGGCGCTGGTACGGCGTTTCTCCTCGCAGGTGCTGGTGCGCGACCGCGAGAAGGCGGGGTTCCTGGCCTACCACGCGGTGACCGCGCTGCCGCGGGCGCTGGTCATCGAGCGACCGAACTACCTGGTTGAAGCCGACACCCTGCGACTGCTGGCGCGCATGCTCCATGCGCTGCTCACCGCGGAAGATTCGGAAGCCAAATCGAGTTGGATTAAAAAATCCTTTAAAAACATATATTTAATATGAATTTTCGGGTGCCGGAATCCGGAACAGCGCAACCTCTTGCGCCCCTAGACTGGCTGCACCAAGAAGGCAGCCCGCGGCGGGCGGCCGGTCCTCCGCGCCTTGGCGCGGACGGGTGAATCTAGGACCTATGCGCCATGACAAGAACAATCGACCAACGGGTGGAGCTGCTGCTCAGCGATCCCGAAGCCCTCGCCAACCACTGCCGCCAGACCTGGGAGCAGATGCCCCGCGGCGAAATCGACGCGCTCCAGCTCGCCGGCCTCCAGCGCCGTTTCGCCGAACTGCGCGAGCGCATCCCGGTGCTGAAGAAGCTCGCCGAAGGTGAAGGCGTGGAGCGCATCGAGCAACTCGACGATCTGGTGCCGTTGCTGTTCGAGCACACCGTGTTCAAGTCCTATCCGCCGTCGCTGCTGGAGAAGAACAACTTCACCGCGATCAACAAATGGCTGGCCAAGCTGGTCACCCCTGAGGTCGGCGAGGCGATACTCGCGGCCGACGTCAGCGCCTGCAAGGGTCTCGACGACTGGTTCGAGACCATGGACCGCGAGGTGCCGCAGCTGATCATCAGCCACACCTCCGGCACCTCCGGCACCCTGTCGTTCCTGCCGTGCAGCGCCCGCGAGTTCGAGAAGGCGGCGCAGGTGCGCCGGCTGTTCGCCTGGAACATGCGCGGCCCGCAGACGCCGCAGCCGGAAATGCACACGGCCTACCCGTACTACAGCAAGGGCTATCTCAGTCACCTGCGCGGCGTCATTGCGATCAGCCGAGTGCTGCTGCCGGATGCCTCGCACTTCCATCCGGCCTATCCCTCGACCTTGTCCAGCGACGTCCTGTACCTGGGCGCCAAGCTGCGCGCCGCCCAAGCCAAGGGCACCCTCGACCGCCTGGTGGTGGCACCGGAGATGCTGGCCAAGAAAGAGGCCTTCGACCGTCAGCAGGCCGAGATGCCGCAGCACCTGGCGACCTTCTTCGAGGACATCGCCACGCGCCTGAAGGGCAAGCGGGTCTACATCGGCGGCACCTGGAACCTGCTCCACAACATGGCCAAGGCGGGCTTGGAGCGCGGGTTGGAAGGGGTGTTCGACCGCGAGTCGTACATCATCACCACCGGCGGCGCCAAGGGCGTGGTCCAGCCCGAGGGCTGGCGGGAGGAGGTGATGCGCTTCACCGGCGTGAAGGCGCTGTACGAGTCTTACGCAATGTCCGAGGTGGTCAGTGGTTCGCACCTGCGTTGCGAGCACGGCCACTACCACTTCGCGCATACCGCGATTCCGTTCCTGCTCGACCCCGAAACCAGCAAGCCGCTGCCGCGCAAGGGGCGCCAGACTGGCCGCGCGGCCTTCTTCGACCTGGGCGCTGACGTGCACTGGGGCGGTTTCATCACCGGTGACGAAGTCACCGTCGAGTGGGATGCGCCCTGCGCTTGTGGCCGCCCGAGCCGCTACGTCGTCGGCGCCATCCAGCGCTACAGCGAGAAGAATGGCGACGACGACAAGATCACCTGCGCCGCGTCCGAGCAGTCCCATCGCGAGGCGATGGACTTCCTCAACACCCTGGAGGGCTGAGCCATGACCCATCCCATCGCGCCCCTGGTCATCCGTGGCGAAGTCATCACCGACTACCTGATCGAAGTGGGCGGCCGCGGCGGCGACCTGACATTCCTCACGCCCGACGCGCACCGCTACATCGACCGCCTGCCGCTGGGCAACCCGGCGAAGCTGGCCGACCTGTACAGCCTGAGCTTCGAGGACATCCTCGACTACTGCGTCGCCCTCGGCGAGCGCCTGGACTTCGCCAGCAACCGCTACCTGCAGGAAGCCTGCGAGCTGTCCTACCAGACCGCGCCGACCACCCCGAGCATCGTCCGCGGCTCCTACATGGGCTTGCGCAACCTGCTGACCCGCGAGTCGATCCGCGAGATGGCGGAAGCCACGGTGGGCGTGAACTACCTGGAAGGCTGGGTGAAGCGGCGCCTGCTCGACGGCACCGAACTGGAAGTGCGCTGCTTCGGCGCGCGCACCCTGCACATCGTTGCCGGCAACGCAGTGGCGCTGTCGATGTGGACCATCATCCGCAACATGGTTCTGCGCAGCGACGCCATCATCAAGGCACCGTCCAACGACCCCTTCACCGCTCTGGCCGTCGCCCGCACCATGATCGACATGGCGCCGGACCACCCGCTGACCCGGCACCTGACCGTGGCCTACTGGAAGGGCGGCGACGAGGCCTTCGAGCAACGCCTGTACCAGCCGCAGAACCTGGAGAAGATCGTTGCCTGGGGCGGCTTCGCCTCGATGAAGCACGTCACCCGCTATATCCAGCCGGGCCTGGAACTGATCTCCCTAGACCCCAAGCGCAGCGCAAGCATCATCGGCCAGGACACCTTCGCCAGCGAGGCGAGCATGCGCGAAGCGGCGGTGCGCCTGGCCTCCGACATCGGCGCGATCAACCAGAAGGGCTGCGTCTGCGCGCGCACCGTCTACGTGCAGTCGGGCACCGACGAGGCGGGTCTGGAGCGGCTGAATACCTTCGGTAGCTACGTCTACGACGCGATGCTCAAGCTGCCCAATACCCTGAGCACCCACCCCAAGCGCTACGACCAGGGCCTCAAGGCGCACGTCGACGCGTTGCGCCTGGATGACGAGTGGTATCGCGTCATCGGTGGCAAGGACGGCGAAGGCGCGATCATCTGCTCGCAGATTCCCGAGCCAGTGTCCTTCTCGACGCTGCTCGACGACCGCACCGCCAACCTGGTGCCGGTCGACGAACTGGACGAAGTGATGGGCGCAGTGGACGCCTACACCCAGACCGTTGGCATCTACCCGGAAAGTATCAAGGACCAACTGAAGGACTTACTGCCGCTGTATGGCGCGCAGCGCATCGTCTCGCTGGGCTATGCCGCGGCCATGAAATTCGCCGCCCCGCAGGACTCCATCGAACCCATGCGGCGCATGGGCAAGTGGATCTCCAACCAGATAGCCGCGCCCAAGACTACCCCGGCGCCCTGGCTGCGCCCGTCTATATGAGGTTTCACCTTCGCGCACGCCAGGAGCGGGCGGACGTCCCGCTGCGGTCCGGTGGCCGCAGCGGCATGAACGACTGCCTGGCGGCGCGAGGGCTTGGCCAGTGCTCCCTGGCCTTTTTCCATTTATCGAGAACCGATCATGACCCACTGCCTTGCCTATGCCGCCCATGAAGCCCGCGCCGAACTGGCGCCGCTGCGCATCGAGCGCCGTGCCCTGCGCGACGACGACGTCGCCATCGAAATCGCCTATTGCGGCGTGTGCCATACCGATGTGCATTACGCGCACAACGACTGGAACAGCACCGTTTTTCCCTGTGTACCCGGCCACGAGATCGTCGGCCATGTCACGGCTGTCGGCTCCGCGGTCAGCCGCTACAAGATCGGCGACCGGGTGGCGGTCGGCTGCATGGTGGACAGCTGCCAGCACTGCGCCGCCTGCGAGTCCCACGAGGAACCGCACTGCGAACACGGCATCACCGCGACTTACAATGGCCGCGACCGCGCCACCGGCGAGGTCACCCAGGGCGGCTACGCACAGCACATAGTGGTGCGCGATGCCTTCGTCCTGCGGGTTCCCGAGGCCCTGGACCTGCGTTTCGCCGGCCCGCTGCTGTGCGCCGGTATCACCGTGTGGACCCCGCTGAGCGAGCACAACATCGGCCAGGGCCACCGGGTCGCGGTGGTTGGCCTGGGCGGCCTGGGGCACATGGCGGTCAAACTGGCGGTCGCCCTGGGCGCCGAAGTCACGGTGATTACCACCTCGCCGGGCAAGGCTGACGATGCGCGGGCGCTGGGTGCGCACCACGTGCTGCTGTCCACCGACGCGCAGGCGATGAAGGCCGCGGCCAACCGCTTCGATTTCATCCTCGACACCATCCCGCGCAAGCACAACGTCAACCCCTACCTGATGCTGCTTGGCCGCCACGGCAAGCTGGTCCTGGTCGGTGCGCTGGAGCCGCTGGAGCCGATCCATGGCGCGTTGCTGGCGCTGAACAACCGCTCGATCTCCGGCTCGCTGATCGGCGGCCTGGATCAGACCCAGGAGCTGCTGGACTTCTGCGCCGAGCACCAGGTGCTGCCGATGTGCGAACTGATCGCCATGCAGGACATCAACACGGCATTCGAGCGCCTGGAACGCAACGACGTGAAGTACCGCTTCGTTATCGACATGGCATCGCTGCGCGACTGATCCCCCCACTAAAAAGGGGGCCGGTGGAAGGGAGGGGCGGACTACGCTAGCCCTTTCCTTCCTGCTGGAGAAAAGCGTCATGCGTATACCACATGCCCTCAGCGCCATCGCGGCGGGGGTGCTGTTGTCGGCCTGTGCCACGGCTGGCGCCGGCGAAGCGCCCGCAGCCATCGCCGATCAGGATGTCAGCGACGCCTATGTCTATCTGCTCGGTCGCGCGTTGGTACTGCGTCAGCAGCAACTCGACGTGCACGAAGGCATGGGGTGGAACCAGCTGGTGCACCGCAAGCCCGGCGCGGTGGATTGGGCTAATCCCAACCTCGACGTCGCCTACTCCGAGGCCTGGCTGGCGCTGGACGAGCACAGCTGCACGCTGCTCGGCGTACCGAAGATCGAGGGCCGCTACTACACCACGCAGGTGCTAAACGGCTGGGGCGAAACGCTGGCCAACGTCAACGAGCGCACCTACCCCGAGCACCGCGACGGCTCGTTCGCCTTCTGCCTGAAGGGGGCGAAGGTCAAGCTGCCGGCCGCAACGAAGCGCATCGACCTGCCGGTCCGTTCAGCGCGCGTGCTGACCCGTATCGAGCTGGGCGCCGATCCGCAACAGGCCGAGCGCCTGCAGCATGCCTTCACCCTGAAACCAACCGGCTCACCACGGCTTCCCGAGGTGCCGCAGACGGCGCCCTTCGCCTGGCCGATGCTGCCGGGCGTGGAGATCTTCGACACGGCGCCGGCGGCCTTGGCGGAAACCGACCTCAACCCCGGCATGGCGGACATCCAGGCCAAGGTGCGCGCCGTCGCCGCCGTGGTCGCCAATGCGCAGCAGCGCCAGCGCATCGACACCCTGATCCATACCCTCGCCTATGCCAACATCGCCAAGGCCTCGCCGACGATCGGCGGCGGCGTGGTTCGCAACGGCTGGGCGCGGCCGCCGGCGACAGGCACCTACGGCAGCAACTACGTCACCCGCACCCTGATCGACTATGGCGGCATCTGGGCCAACACCCGCGATGAGGTGAGCTACTTCCGCGGCTTCCTCGACGCCGACGGCGCGCCGCTGGATGGTGCCAGGACCTACAGCCTGACCTTCCCGAAGGCGCAGTTGCCGGCGAGCCAGGTGCACTACTTCTGGTCGATCACCGCGACCGACTCGAAGACCTTCCATGTGCTGCCCAATGAGCTGAACCGCTTCCTGCTCAACAACCATTCGAAGCTGACCTACGGCGCGGATGGTTCGCTGACGCTGTACTTCGGCCCGCAGAAACCGGCTGATGCACCGGAGGGCAATTGGCTGCCGACCCGCCCGGGCCTGCCATACCGCCTGATCTTCCGCTACTACGGCGCTCAAGGCGCGGTGGCGGACGGCAGCTACTTCCCGCCAGTGCTGGTCAAGCGTTCCTGAGACCGCCTGGTGGGCCGGGCGCAGTCAGACGGCGCCCGGCCCGCCGGCAATTACCCCGAGGTCCCCTCATGCTCAAGAGTTCCCTTACGCCCCTGGCGTCTGTCCTTTGCCTGCTGCTTGCCGGCGCGGCCCACGCCGAGACCGCTTCCACGACGCCGGTGGCGGTCACTGTCGACAACTTCAGCCGTGCCGAATCCGATCGCTACTTCGGCCTCACGGTGATGCGTGGCGGTTTCGGCCAGTTCACCCATTGGCGCGAGTTGATGCCAGTAGGAACCAAGACTGTGGTCAGGCCCAACCGCGATACCTTGTACTCCACCGCCGTGTTCGACCTGGACGCTGGCCCGGTCACCGTCGAGCTGCCCGACGCTGGCCAGCGCTACCGCTCGCTGGCGATCATCGACGAAGACAACCATGTGCTCGCGATGCATTACCAGGCGGGCCACTACCTCATCAGTCGCCAGATGGCCGGTACTCGCTACGTCCTGGTCGGCGTCCGCACCCTGGTCGATCCGGCCAACCCGCAGGACATGGCGCAGGCCCATGGGCTGCAGGATCGCATCGGTGTCAGCCAGCCCGGCGGGCCGGGGCGCTTCGAGGTGCCGAACTGGGACAAGCAGGGGCAAGAGCGGCTGCGCGCCGCGCTGGTCACGCTCGGCCAGACCATCGGCGACTCCCACGGCATGTTCGGCAAGCCCGCGGAAGTCGACCCGCTGCGCCACCTGATCGGCAGCGCCATCGCCTGGGGCGGCAACCCCGAGAAGGATGCCTTCTACCAGATCGTCCGTCCGCCCCGCGACGACGGCACCACGGCCTATCGTCTGGATGTGCCGCCGGTACCGGTGGGGGCCTTCTGGTCGATCAGCGTCTACGACGCCGAGGGGAGCTTCCAGCCCAACTCGCTGAATGCCTACACCTTGAACAACCTGACGGCGAAGAAGGGGATGGGCGGCGAGGTCAGCATCCGCTTCGGCGGCTGCACGGCCGACAGCGACAACTGCCTGCCGATCATGCCGGGTTGGAACTACATGGTGCGCTACTACCTGCCGCAACCGGCGATCCTCGACGGTGGCTGGAAGATGCCGGGGCTGCGTCCGCTGTCCTGAAGCCTAGGGGGCGAATCGCGGCCATGGGCCGCTCCTACGAGTCCGGATTTGCCTCGCGCCACCCTCCCGGGTCGTAGGAGCGGACCCAGTCCGCGAATCGTGGGCATGGCCCGCGCCCACAGGGGCGCCGGTGTGGGGATTCTCGCGGATGAGATCCGCTGCTACAGGATGGTGTCGCCATCTGCGCTCGCGCCGAACAGCACCTGCTATCGTTTGCGGGAGAGGGTGTGGAGTCAACCACCAGGACGGCGGCTCGGGCAGAAATGCCGCTCTTCGTAGGAGCGAGCCTGCTCGCGAACCTCGCTTTGAATGCCCTGAAAGACAATGCGCCCGGTGCAGGGCACCGGGCGCTTCGGGGGCTTGGAGCTGTTCTTCGCCTGGGGGTCAGGACACCCGGCGCTCGCGGTCTTTCCAGTACTTCTCGCGTACCTGGCGGCGCAGGACCTTGCCGACCACGCTGACTGGCAGGGTTTCCACGAAGAGAATTGACTTGGGCACCTTGAAGCGCCCGAGCCGGCCCTTCACATGTGCCTGCAACTCCTCGACGGACACCTGGGCGCCGGCCTTGAGGACCACCTCGGCGTGCACGGCCTCGCCCCATTCCTCGTGGGGGATGCCGACTACCGCGGAGTTGGACACCGCTGGATGGGCGTTCAGGGCTGCCTCGACCTCGACGGCATACACGTTGAAGCCGCCGCTGATGATCATGTCCTTCTTGCGGTCGACCAGGAACAGGAAGCCCTGCTCGTCGATGTAGCCAAGGTCACCGGATTTCCAGAAGCCGTCGGTGAACTCGGCGACGCTGGCCTCGGGATTGGCGAAGTAGCCGGACACGGTACCGCGCGTGCGGATCCACAGCTCGCCGGTGTTGCCCTGGGCGAGCTCCTGGCCGTGCTCGTCGACGATCATGATCTCCGCAGCCGCGACTATCCGGCCGGCGGAGCCGATCTGCCGGTCGCTGGCCTCCAGGTGGTCGGCCTTGTTCATCAGCGCTACCGCGTGCAGGCATTCGGTGGCGCCATAGATCTGCATGAAGATGTTGCCGAAGCGTTCCTGGGCCTGGCGCAGCTTCGCCGGGCTCATGGGCGCGGCACCGTAGACCAGGGTGCGCAACGACGACAGGTCGATGTCGGGCATCTCCAGCAGGCGGTAGATCATGGTCGGCACCAGCAGGGTCATGGTGACCTTTTCGGCCGCAATGTTGCGACACAGCTGGGCGAGATCGGGAATGTTCTGGGTCAGGGTGCAGCCGCCGCGGAACAAGGTCGGCAGCAAGCCGAGGCTGGACCCATGGCTGATCGGCGCCATGTGCAGGAAACGGGTGTCGGCCTGGTAGGGCTGCTCACCGTCCATGTACATGGAGTCGCGCAGCGACATCCAGTTGTCGGTGGTGTAGGGCACGCACTTGCTGGCGCCGGTGGTGCCGCCGGTGAAGCGGTAGGAGACCACTTCGTTACGGGTGTCGCGGACTACGTCGGGGGTCTGCTCGGAAACGCCTTCGAGCAGGTCCCAGAAGTACAGCAGGCCGTCCTGCGGCTGTGCCGGCGGGTCCATGCAGACCACACGGATGTCCTGGGTGCGAAGCACGTCGAAGTAGTGCTCCAGCAGGGCGTTCTCGAGGAACACCACTTTCGGCCGGATCAGCGTGATCTGCGCGCAATGCTCCTCGAGGGAGTCGCGGAAGTTGGCGTAGGCGCCGGCCGCCTGGCATTTCATGGCGGTCCAGGCGTGCAGCAGGGACAGGTTGTCGTTGTCGAGGATGCACAGGTAGGCGTCGCCGCGCTCCAGCTGCAACTTGTCGTGCAGCATGTTGGCGATGCGGTTGGTCAGTGCGTGCAGTTCACGAAAGGTGTAGCGGCGCTTGCGCTCGATGTTGACCAGCGCCTCGCGCTCGGCGAAGCGGACGGCAAGGTTGCCGAACGTCCGGCCGAAGTTCATCAGTGTCATTCTTGTTCTCCTGCCGTTGACCCAGGCGACGGGCGTTCCAGGTGACGGGCTATCCAGGTGAGCGCGCATGCCGATCAGCATAGGCCGGTCAGGGACGGCAGCGGCTCCGGGCGGGCAGCCGGCATGCCGGCCCAGCAGTTGGGCCGGCATTCTCCGCGATGTTCGGGCGTAGCGGAATCCGCGGCCGTCAGGCGCCCTTGAGGGCCTGCATGGCGGTCTCGATGAAGATCTGCACCTGCTGGTTGGCATCGTTGCGCGGACCGGCGGTGTTCCAGTCGGTGATCTGCGCCAGATGCGCCTGGACGTCTTCGGGCGTCACGTTGGCGCCGACGAACACCGGCGCGGTCTCTTCCATGCGCACGGCGGAGAACACGCCGGCACCGGCGCCCAGCACCAGCTTGGTCGGCGCTTCTTCGCTGACCAGGAACAGCGCACCCGGGCTGACCTGCTCGGGACGGCTGGCCTTGAGCAACTCCTCGGGCATCACGTCCTCGGTCATGCGGGTGGCCGCCATCGGAGCCAGGGTGTTGACGTGGATGTTGTTCTTGCGGCCTTCGATGGCGAGCATGTTCATCAGCCCCACCAGCGCCATCTTCGCCGCGCCGTAGTTGGCCTGGCCGAAGTTGCCGAACAGGCCGGCGGCGGAGGTGGTCATCAGGATGCGCCCGTAGTTCTGTTCCTTCATCAGGTCCCAGACAGCCTTGGTGCAGTACAGCGAGCCCATAAGGTGGACATCGAGCACCGCGCGGAAGTCGGCGATCTCCATTTTCGGGAAGGACTTGTCGCGCAGGATGCCGGCGTTGTTGATGAGGACATCGACGCGGCCGAACTGGGCGACGGTCTGCGCCACCAGGGCCTGGACCTGCTCGTAGTCGGCGACGTTGGCGCCGTTGGCGATGGCGCTGCCACCGGCACGACGGATTTCCTCTACCACCGCCAGGGCGGCCTCGGAGGAGCTGCCGCTACCGTCACGGCTGCCGCCGAAATCGTTGATCACCAGCTTGGCGCCACGCTCGGCCAGTTGCAGTGCATGGATGCGGCCCAGGCCATTGCCGGCGCCGGTGACGATGGCCACGCGGCCGTCGAAGCGAATTGTCATTGTTGTTCACCTACGGGTACTAAGGGAAAAAGGTGGAAGTGTCGCCGGGGCGGCACCTCCGCGAAAGTCTCTCCGACCGGCCTCAGGCGCGGGCGAAGATGCCGACGTGCTCGGTGGACTCTTCGACGCGCCAGAGGCCGCCGCCATTGCCTTGCAGGGCAATGCGCGCGCCTTCGACCTGGCGCGGGCCGCAGTTGCCGCGCAGCTGCTCGACCAGCTCGAAGATCTGCCCGATGCCGGTGGCGCCGATCGGGTGGCCCTTGGATTCCAGGCCACCGGACGGGTTGACCGGCAGACGGCCGCCGAGGGCGCTGTCGCCGCGCTCGGCCATCACGCCGCTCATGCCCGGCTCGCACAGGCCCAGGGCCTCGATGGCGAGCAGCTCGCCGATGGCGGTGGCGTCATGCACCTCGGCCACGTCGACGTCCTGCGGGGAGATGCCGGCCTGTTCGAAGGCGGCCTTGCCGGCCAAATGCGTGCAGCCCTTGTCGAAGTCCTCGGCGGCGCGAGCGGAGGCCGAGCGCACGACGCTGGCCAGCACCTTGATCGCGCGGCTCTTGTCGAAACCATACTTCTTCAGCGCCGACTCGGTGCAGAGAATCGCTGCCGCCGCGCCGTCGGAGATCGGCGAGCACATCGGCAGGGTGATCGGGTAGGTGATCGGCGGCGCGGCGAGGATTTCCTCGATGCTCATGGCGTTGCGGTATTGCGAGCGCACGTTGTGCACCGAGTGGCCGTGGTTCTTCGAGGACACGGCGGCCAGCTGGCGCTGGGTGATGCCGTAGCGCTCCATCAGGCCGCCACGGCCGAGGGCGGCGTAGACGTCCATGAACGGGCTGTAGGGCTTTTCGGACTGCGAGCCGGGCGGCGGCACGATGTTCTTGCCCATGGCGGCCAGGTAGTTCTTGTTCTCCTCGAAGGTCTCGATGTCCCAGGCGGACTCGAAGGCGGAGAACATCTTCATCTTGTCGCTGTAGAACATCTTCTCCGCGCCCACGGCGATTGCGACGTCAGCGGCGCCGGCCTGCAGCTGGGTGACCGCCAGGTTGAAGGCGTGGCTGGAGGAGGCGCAGGCGCCTTCGATGTTGAAGATCGGGATGCCGTCCAGGCCCAGCGGCAGCAGGGCGACCTGGCCGCGGATCATGTGCTGGCCGTCGAAATGGCCCTGGGTGCAGTTGCCGAAGAAGCCGACCTGGATCCACTTGCGGTCGCAGCCCGCATCGTCCAGGGCGTCCTCGACGGCCCAGGCGGTGAGTTGCTTGATGGTCTTGTCGGTGTGGCGGCCGAACGCGGTCATGCCGACGCCGACGATGTATACGTTTTCCATCTGAATTCGCTCTCGGAAAGGGGGCGGGATCAATAGCCCTTGAAGTCGGGCTTGCGCTTCTCGGCGAAGGCGCGCACGCCCTCGGCCATGTCGTAGGAGCGCTGGTGGTTGCGCAGCTCCAGCAGCTCGTGGCGCAGGGCGTCGGCGCGGCTCTTGTCGGTGGCCTCGTCGGCGACCTTCTTCATCTTGCGCAGCACCAGCGGGCTCTTCTCGGCCAGCTTGTCGCCTATGGCCTGGACCCGGCCGACCAGCTCGGCGTCGGCCACCACTTCGCTGACCAGGCCATAGAGCTTCATGTCCTGGGCCGGCAGGGCGTCACCGGTGAACAGCATGTACTTGGCGATGTTCTCCGGAATCTTGCGCGGCAGCACGGCAGCGCCGCCGCCACCGGGGAAGACGCCGAAGTTGGAGTGGGCGTCGCCGAAGCGCGCGGTCTCGGCGGCGATCACGAAGTCGCAGCACAGCACCGTTTCCAGGCCGCCGGCCAGGGCCAGGCCGTTGACCGCGGCGATCACCGGCTTGGGGAAGGCGCGCAGGCGGTCGAAGAAGGCGACGATGGTGTCCAGCAGGTCCATCTCGCCGGGCTGGGCACTGCCCGTGGCCTTCAGGTCGGCGCCGGCGCAGAACGCAGTGCCGGTGGCGGTGAGGGCGACGACGCGCACGCCGGCATCGCCTTCCCAGGCTTTCAGGGTCTCGATCATGGCATCGAGCATCTCGCGATTCAGCGCGTTCATCGCCTTCGGACGGGTGAGGGTGATCCAGCCCACCTGGCCTTTCACTTCAAAAGAAACCGACTCGCTCATTTCTGCTCCTCGCTCGTTCACAGCGGTCAATCCAGTCGCAATCGAACTTACGCCAGGGTTTCCCTGGCGTACCCCCCCCCTTGCGGACGGGGCGGGCGGAGATGTGGCTGTTGCAGCATGGCCCTGGCCGTCCAGGCAGCCGAGCGGTCGCAAAGCCGCTCGCCGGGGCTGGCCATTCGTTTAAAGAGCGTTGCAGCGGGGTGTCCTGTGGACTCCGCATGCGCCAGAGCAAGAGTGAACGACAACATGCAAACGTCACTAATGAACGCCGACGACCTGCTGGTCGCGACCAAGTTTTCCCCGCCGCGCCTGAACACCCGGCACATTCCCCGCACGCACCTGCTGGAGCGGCTGCAGGAGGGGCGCCTGGGCTGCGTCACGCTGATCACCGGCGGCGCCGGTTTCGGCAAGACCCTGCTGCTCGCGCAGTGGCGCCAGGCGCTGCTCAAGGATGGCCTGGACGTCGCCTGGCTATCGCTCAGCCACGACGACCGACTGTTTCCCAGCTTCCTGACCTATCTGCTGGCGGCGTTGCGGCGCCTGGACATCGCCATCGAGGCGGAACTGCTGCACGGCGACAGCGGCGAGGCCGCGTTCAATGCGCTGGTCGCGCAGGTCACGCGCATCGCCGAACAACTGGGCCGCGAGCTGTACTTGCTGATCGACGACTACCAGCACGTTGAGGCGCCGCTGGCGCATCGACTGATGCAGAAGCTGCTCGACCATTGTCCGCCCAACCTGCACCTGGTGATCGCCTCGCGCAGCTCGCCGCCGCTGAGCCTCGGCCGTTTGCGTATGCAGGGCCAGGTTGCGGAAATCGACTTTGCCGAACTGCCGTTCGACCTGGAGGAGACTCGCGTTTTCTTCGAGCACAACCTCGGCAATCTCAAGCTCACCGCCGACGAGGAACAGCTGATTCACGAGCTGACCAGCGGCTGGCCGGCGAGCCTGCAACCCATTGCCACCCTGCTGCGCAACCGCCCGGCCAAGCGTCCCAAGCTGCGCTCGCTGCTGTGGAAGTCGGCGGACCTGCAGGCCTACCTGGCCGAGGACGTGGTGGCGTGCCTGGCGCCCGAACTGCTCGGCCTGATGGAGCAGGTGTCGCCGTTCCGTCGCTTCAACGCCGATCTCGCGGCCTTCGTCACCGGCAATTCGCACGCGGCGGACCTGATCAAGCGCGTCGAGGACGAGAACCTGCTGATCTACCGGGTCGATTCTGACGACCAGACGCCCTGGTACCGATTCCACCCGCTGTTCGGCGAATTTCTCGGCCAGCGCCTGGCACAGCAGGGCTCGGCGGCAGTGGAGGCGTTGCATCGGCGCGCCAGCCAGTGGTTCGCCGAGCATGAGCTGCTAGTCGAATCGGTGCGCCATGCCAACCTCGGCGGCGACCTGGACTTCGCCGTCGCCGCCATGGAGCAGGCCGCCAGCGCCACCTGGAGCATGGCCTACATCAGCCCGATGCTGCACTTGCTCGAACGCCTGCCACAGGAAACCCTGTTCGCTCACCCGCGACTGTTCATCCTGGGTTGCCTGACCTACGCCTTCACCGCCCGTCCGGAGAAGGCCGCGCGCTGGCTGGAGCAGATCCGCCGTACCGAAGCGGCGCGCAATCCTGCGCTGTCGTCGCGCTTCGCCCTGGCCGATGCAGCCATCGCCCTGCAGCTGGACAACCCGCGGCGGGTCATCGGCCTGCTCGAGCCGATGCACCAGGCGCCGCTGGAAAACCGCTCGCTGCGCTACATCAGTCTCTCGGCGCTGGCCAGCGCCTACCTGGCGTTGGGGCGCATCGACGCCGCGCGTCGTCTGCACGACGAAAATCCCATCGATCCGGGCGACCGCGACAACGACATGGCGATGGTCTTCGAGAACACCCAGGCCCAGGCCTGGCTGCGTATCGGCGATGCCCGCGAGGCTGCGCGCCTGGGGGCCAGCCTGCTGGCGCGGGCAGAAGAAGACTACGGGCGCGGTTCGGTCTCGGCGAACCTGTGCGCGGCGAACCTGTGCGACGCCTACTACGAGCTCGATCGCATCGACGAGGCCCTGGCCGTGCTGGCCAATCGCAGCGGCATCCTGCAGTCGTCGATGCCCGATGTGATGGCTCGCGCCTCGATGTGCCGGGCGCGCCTCACCGCGTTGCGCGATACGCCGCAGGCGTTGTTGGAGTTCCTCGAGGCGCAGGCCGCGCATTTCCATGCGCTGGGTCTGGATCGCCTGCTCGCCCTGATGCTCGCCGAACAGGTCAAGGTTCTGCTGGCGCAGGGCGATGCGCGCCGCGCCGGCGAGCGCCTGGGACGTCTCGAAGAACTGCTGGCGCAATACCGTGGCGATTGCCAGGACGAGATTGCCACCATGGTTGCCTTCGCCCGCGCCCGCGTGGCCCTGGCTGGGCACGAGCCGGCGGCGGCGCTGGAGTCGCTGGCCCTGATCGGATGCTTCGCAGAAGGCTACGGTCGCGGTCGCACGCGGGTGAAGGCCTTGCTGCTCTGCGCAGTTGCCCACGATGACCTCGGGCAGGACGAGCAACACCGCGAACGCCTGCGCGAGGCCCTCCGGCTTGGTGCGTGCCTCGGCCTGGTACGCACGCTGCTCGACGAGGGGCCTCGCCTGCTGGATCGGCTCAGGGCACTGCGCGAGGACGAGGGGCTGGACGAGGCCGGGCATGGCTATCTCGACGTGTTGCTGGCGTATGTGGCGCCTGCAGAGAGCGCCGCCGAGCCGGTGCCGGCTCGGCGGGCGGCGGGCGGCGAGCAACGCGCCAGCCTGACCCCGCGCGAGGTGGAAATCCTCGGCCTGATCGCCCAGGCAATGTCCAACAAGCGGATTGCGCTGACCCTGAACATCACCTTCGGCACGGTGAAATGGAACGTGAAGAACATCCTCGCCAAGCTCGGTGTTTCCAGCCGCTACGCCGCCATCAGCCTGGCGCGCCAGCATGGGCTGATCCGTTGAGGACGTCGGAGCGGAGGTGCCCGGCAGGGTGCTCCCCTACCAAGAGGGGAGGCGCGCCCCCCTGAAGCGCGTCGGCATCCTGCGGACATTGCGAAGTGCGCCGCCAAGGCCGCGTCGCACGGCAAAGCATCGGCAACCCGATCCCATTCGTGAGGAAGAAAATGAGCGATACATCCGCAGTGTTCCTGAGTGAACAGGAAGTCATGATCCGCGATACCGCCCGCAAGGTGGCTCAGGACGTGGTGGCGGCGACCGCCGCAGAGCGTGACCGTACGGGCGCATGGCCGCGCAATGAGCTGGCGGCGGTAGCGGAGCTGGGCTTCCTTGGCATACACCTGCCGGAAGAGTACGGCGGTTCGGCGATGTCCTTCCCGGAGTATGTGCTGGCCATCGAGGAATTTGCCGCAGCAGATGCCGGTTTCGCCACCATCCTTCACGTACACAATGGCCTGGCCGACATGCTGTGCCGCTACGGCACCCAGGCGCAGAAGAACAAGTACCTGCAGCGCATGGCCTCGGGCGAGCTGATCGCCGCCGGCTTGCTGACCGAGCCGCAGGCCGGCTCGGATACCGGCGCCTTCCGCACCACCGCGCGCCGTGACGGCGATGGCTACGTGCTCAACGGCAGTAAGCAGTTCATCTCCAACGGCAACGAAGCCGGAATCGCCTTCGCCATTGCCGCTCACACCGATACCCCGGAAGGCCGCAAGGGCGCGAGCATGTTCATCGTCGATCCGCGCGGCCCTGGCTACAACGTGGCGCGCGTCGAGGAAAAGATGGGCCAGCGTTCCGCCCAGGTAGCGGCTATCCAGTTGGACAACTGCCGGGTTCCGGCGGAGAACCTGCTGGGGGAGGAGGGCACTGCCTACAAGCGCTTGATGGGCACCCTGTCCGAAGGTCGCATCGGTATCGCTGCGGTGGCCGTCGGTGCCGCCCGAGCTGCACTGGATGCCGCGGTGAAGTACGCCAAGGAGCGTGAAGCCTACGGCGCGCCGATCATTCAGCTGCAGGGCGTGGCCTTCGACCTGGCCGACATGGCCACCCAGGTGGAGGTGGCGCACCAGTTCACCCTGCATGCCGCGCGTCTGCACGCGGCCGGCGTGTCCTGCACCAAGGAAGCCTCGATGGCCAAGCTGTACGCCAGCGAGATGGCCGAGAAAGTCTGCTCCGAAGCCCTGCAGATTCACGGCGGCTACGGTTATCTCGCCGACTTCCCGGTGGAGCGCTACTGCCGCGACGTGCGGGTGACCAAGATCTACGAAGGCACCAGCCACATCCAGAAGATGATCATCGCCCGCAACCTGGGCTGAGCCAGCGGCCGGCGCCCCGCGTTCCGTGCGGCGTCTGGCGAAGAGGAGAGACGCAGGTGACAGACGACGCAGTAGTGTTCGAGAAGGTCGGGCGGACGGCGATCATCACGCTGAACCGGCCGCAGAAACGCAACGCCCTGTGCGAGGCCATCAGCGAGGCGATGCCGGCGGCGCTGCGGGCCGCCCGCGAGGACCGCGAGGTCCGTTCGGTGGTGCTCACTGGCGCCGGCGGCAGCTTCTGTTCCGGCTTCGACCTGGGCAGCCTGGACCCGGGCGATGAGCCGGCGTTCGCCGGGCGTGAGCTGGTGCTGGGCTTCCACCGCTGGTTTGGCGAGCTGCAGGATCTGGAGAAGCCGGTGATCGCGGCGGTGGACGGCGTAGCCGTGGGCGCGGGCTTCTCCCTGGCGCTGGCGGCGGACTTCGTCTTCGTCACCCCGCGCACCCGCCTGTTGCCGACCTTCCTCGGCCTGGGCCTGGTGCCGGACCTGTCGATGCTCTACGTGCTGCCGCGCCTGATCGGCCTGGCGCGGGCCAAGGAGATCGTGTTCTCTGCTCGCGCGCTGGGCGCCGAGGAAGCTATCGGCCTGGGCCTGGCGCAGACGGTGGTGGCGCCCGAGCAGTTGCGCGACAGCGTGCTGGAATACGCCCAGCAGTTCGACGAGGCGCCGACCCATGCCCTGGGCCTGGTGAAGACTCTGCTCAACCGCAGCTTCGAAACCGATCGCCACGCCATGAACCAGTTCGAGGCGCTGGCGCAGTCGCTGTGCGGTGACAGCAACTACCACGCCGAGGCGGTACGCCGTTTCCTGGCCAAGGAAGGCTTGCCCTACCGCGGCGCAGCGCGCCTCGCACCTTGAGCGGCGCTCGACCTGCCGTCGTACTGGCCGATGCCGATACGACGACGTGAGAGACTGGGCGTAGGCCCGATGAAACATCCGCGTTGTGCCACGGGGCGCGCGCGACGAATAAACGTGAGGATCGGCCGCTCCCGACGGCCGCGGACCCATCCCATTCGGGAGGGGCGACGGGGCGAACGGTCTGCCTATCCTTGAGACTCATGACGCCCATCCGCGTCGGCCGCGCAGCGGCGCCGCGTTCCCGGTGGGCTTGGCAATTCTGAGGAGAAGCAAATGGCGCAGAAAGTCGTTGTCGCCGGGGTCGGCATGATCCCGTTCGTGAAACCGGGCCAGAACGAGACCTACGTGGCCATGGGCGAGCAGGCCGTACGCATCGCCCTGGCAGATGCCGGCGTTGGCTACGAGTCGGTCCAGCAGGCCTATGCCAGCTTCGTCTTCGGTGATTCCACCTGCGGCCAGCGTGTGCTCTACAACGTGGGCATGACCGGTATCCCGGTGATCAACGTCAACAACAACTGCGCCAGCGGCTCCACCGCGCTGTACCTGGCCAACCAGGCGATCGCCAGCGGCATGGTCGACATCGTCCTGGCCGTAGGCTTCGAGCAAATGGTCCCGGGGGCCATTCCCAGCGCCTTCGCCGACCGTCCCAGCCCGCTGGAGCTATTCCTCGACCAGTGCGACGCGGCCATCCCCGGCGCCTCGGAAATCCCCGCGGCGCTGCGCATCTTCGGCAGCGCCGGGGTGGAGCACATGAAGCGCTTCGGCACGCCCCTGGAAACCTTCGCCAAGATTCGCGCCAAGGCCAGCCGCCACGCCGCGAACAACCCCAAGGCAGTGTTCCGCAAGGTCGTGAGCAGCGAAGACGTGCTCGCCGATCAGGTGGTCTGGCCGGAAGTCATGACGCGCCTGATGGCTTGCCCGCCGACCTGCGGCGCGGCGGCGGCGGTGCTGTGCAGCGAGGCCTACGCCAAGAAGCATGGCCTGGATTCGCGCGTGTGGATCGCCGGCCAGGCGCTGACCACCGATGGCGCCGAGACCTTCAAGTCCGGCGACATGCGTGACGTGGCGGGTTACTCGATGTCCCGCGCGGCGGCGCAGAAGGTCTACGAGCAGGCCGGTATCGGCGCCGAAGCGGTGAACGTCGTCGAACTGCACGACTGCTTCGCGCAGAACGAGCTGCTTACCTACGAATCCCTGGGCCTGTGCCCGGAAGGCGGCGCACAGAAGTTCGTCGACGACGGCGACAACACCTACGGCGGCCGCTACGTGGTCAACCCGTCCGGCGGCCTGCTGTCCAAGGGCCACCCGATCGGCGCCACGGGCCTCGCGCAGTGCACCGAACTGGTCCAGCAGCTGCGCGGCCAGGCCGAGCAGCGCCAGGTCGAAGGCGCGCGTATCGCGCTGCAGCACAACATCGGTATCGGTGGCGCCTGTGTAGTCACCATGTACCGCAAAGACTGACGAGGAACGGCCATGGACTTTCAACCTGACGCCGGACTCGCGGCGTTCCGCCAGGAGGTCCGCGACTTCCTGGCCCAGGTGCCGGCCGAGCTCAAGGGGCTGCAGCGCTGCACGCGCTCGCCCCGCGAGCAGATCATGCGCTGGCAGAAGCTGCTGCAGGCGCGCGGCTGGGGTGCGCCCTACTGGGCGAAGGAGCACGGCGGCACCGGCTGGTCGGTGCCGCAGATCCTGGTATTCGACGATGAGTGCAGCGCGGCCGGAACCCCAACCCAGGACGCCTTCGTGCACAAGATGCTCGGCCCGGTGCTCAATGCCTTCGCCACGCCGGAACAGAAGGCCGAGCACCTGCCGGCCATCTTCAACGGCGAGCGCCTGTGGTGCCAGGGCTTCTCCGAGCCGGGCGCCGGCTCCGACCTCGCCGCGCTGCGCACCCGCGCCGAGCGCGACGGCGACCACTACGTGATCAACGGCCAGAAGATCTGGACCAGCTACGCCCATCATGCCGACTGGATCTTCCTGCTGGTGCGCACCGATTTCGAGGTGAAGAAGCAGGCCGGGATCAGCTTCCTGCTGGTGGACATGAATACCCCGGGCGTGACCGTGCGGCCGATCCGCAGCATCGACGACGCCCATCACCTGAACGAGACCTTCTTCGACAACGTGCGGGTGCCGGTGGGTAACCTGATCGGCGCCGAAGGGCAGGGCTGGAACATCACCAAGTTCCTGCTCAACAACGAGCACGCGACCACCGCCGACCTCCCCGAGCTCAAGCGCTACATGCGTGAGCTGCGCCTGTTCGCCACCGCCATTCCGGCCGGCGAGGGGCGGCTGATCGAGCGTACGGAGTTCGCCCTGAAGCTGGCGCGCCTGGATGCCGAGCTGCAGGCCATCGGCATGCTGGTACAGCGCGTCGCGCAGATGGAGCAGCGGCACGACCCGGCTTCGCACGTGCTGGGCTCGATGCTGAAAATCCGAGCGACCGAGCTGCAGCAACGCATCACCGAGGTGCAGCTGGAGGCGCTGGGCGACTACGGTGCCGTGGCTTACGCGCATCCCCACGAGGCGGCGCCGGCGCAGGCGTACCCGTTACAGGAGCTGGCCCGCGGCATTGCCAACGACATGTTCCTGCGCCGCGCCTCGACCATCTACGGCGGCACCAGCGAGGTGCAGCGCGGCATCATCGCCAAGATGCTGTTCCAACTTTGAGTCAGGACACGGGTATGGATTTCGATCTGAATTCGGAACAACAGCTGCTGCAGGACAGCGTGCGCCGTTATGTCGACAAGGCTTACGGCTTCGAGACACGCAACGCGCTGCTCAAGGGCGGCCGCAACGGCCGCGCCGACAACTGGCAAGTGTTCGCCGACAACGGCTGGCTCATGGCGGCCCTGCCCGAGGCTTATGGTGGCCTCGGCGGCTCGCTGCAGGAGACCGTGATCATCGCCCAGCAGCTGGGCCGTGCCCTGGTGCTGGAGCCCTACCTGGGCTGCGCGGTGCTGGCGGCACAGACGCTGGTAGCCGGCGGCAGCGAGGCGCAGAAGGCGCGTCTGCTGCCGCAACTGGCCGACGGTTCGCTGCGCCTGGCGCTGGCCTACAGCGAACCGGCTTCGCGCGGCATGCCGCTGCCGGTTGCGCTGCGGGGCGAACGCCACGGCGAGGGTTACCGACTGCACGGTCGCAAGAGCCTGGTGCTCGGCGCTCCCGGCGCCGATGCGCTGCTGGTGTCGGTACAGCTGGACGACGTGCCTGGCCTGAGCCTGGTGCTGCTCGAAGGCGAGTTCCTCGGACTGGACCGCCAGGCGTTGCCGCTGCATGACGGCAGCTGGGTCGAGGAACTGCACTTCGATGGCGTGGCTATCGGCCGCGAGGCGCTGCTCGGTGAGCCGGGCCAGGGCCTGGAGGCGCTGCAGGAAGGCCTGGCCCACGCCACCGTGGCGCTGTGCGCCGAGCTGATCGGGGTGATGGAGAAGACCCTCGAGGTCACCGCCGAATACCTGAAGGTGCGCCAACAGTTCGGTGTCGCCATCGGTAGCTTCCAGTCCCTGCAGCACCGCATGGCCGACATGGCCGCGGAGCTGGAGGTGGCTCGCTCGATGCTGCACGCGGCGCTCGCCTCGGTGGCCAATGACGCCCCGCAGGAGCGCAGCCGCACTCTGTCGGCAACGAAGATGCTGATCAGCCGCGCCGCCAAGTTCATCTGCGGGCAGGGTATCCAACTGCACGGCGGCATCGGCATGACCGAGGAATACCTGATCGGCCACTACTACAAGCGCGCCATCGTCGCCGACCTGCAACTGGGCAGCGCCGACAGCCATGAGGCGGCCTGCGCCGCGGCGCTGCAGGCTGAGCTGGGCGCCTGATACTCGCTTTCATCCCCTTTGAGTGAAAACAATGAAAAGCTACGAAACCATCGCGGAACTACAGGGTCTGGTCGGCCAGGTCGTCGGCACTAGCGACTGGCTGACCATCGACCAAAAGCGAATCGACACCTTCGCCGAGGCCACCGGCGACTCGCAGTGGATCCATGTCGATCCCGAACGCGCGGCCAAGGGCCCGTTCGGCACCACCATCGCCCATGGCTTCCTGACCCTCAGCCTGCTGCCGCCCTTGATGACCGACGCCTTCGAGATCCGCAACGTCAAGATGGGCCTGAACTACGGGCTGAACAAGGTGCGCTTCGTCCAGCCGGTGCCAGTCGGCAGCCGCCTGCGCGGGCACTTCAAGGTGCTGGCCTGGGAGCCGCTGGAAGGCAATGGCGCGCAGATCACCTACGAAATGACCGTTGAGGTGGAAGGCGCGAGCAAGCCTGCCTGCGTGGCGGAAACCATCCTCCGCGTGTTCGCCTGAGGCCTGCAGGACGGGCCGCTGCGCCCTCCCGCCTGGGCAGCAATGACGCCGCAATCCGCGAGGGTTGCGGCGTCATTGCATTTGCGTCGGGAGTTTTCCGATCGTCCGATCGTCCGATCGACTGCACGGCAGTGGCGCCCGCCCGTCCCCTCCCACCCCATGCCTATCGGGGGGGGCGGGGGAAGCGGAGCCTTGGATAAAACATAAGCCAGGAATCGGGCTCGACCCAACCGCGTCGAGGCGCGTGCTGTCGCGCTGCCACTGCGCCGGCGGCTTATCGACAGCCTGTTCCTGCCCGGTCTACGTAGCCGCCCATGGTGGTGCCGGCCGGGGGCGATGGTGGCGGCTCCCGGAAGCTGTGTGGCGCGCTGTACGCGACGTTCAAAAATACAAGATGAGAAGGTGGAGACATGAATAGACTGACAAGAACCCTGATCGCGGCCAGCATCCTGGCCGCGCATGCAGGCGTGCTCCATGCGGCCGTTTCGGCCGACGAGGCCAAGGCACTAGGCAGCAACCTGACGGCCATCGGCGCCGAAAAAGCGGGCAGCTCGGATGGCAGCATCCCGGCCTATGCTGGCGGCCTGACCACCCCGCCAGCGGGGTTCGACGCGGCGTCGGGCATTCGCCCCGATCCCTTCGCCAGCGAGAAACCGCTGTTCACCATCGACGCGAAGAACGTGGACACCTATGCAGCCAAGATGAGCGAGGGCGCGAAGGCCCTGGTGAAGAAGCTGCCGGGCTTCCGCATGGACGTATATCCCACCCATCGAACGGTCGCTTACCCGCAGTCGGTGCTCGACAAGACCATCAAGAACGCCACCGGCGCCAAGCTGGCCGCCGACGGCTACACGCCGGTCGATGCCGCTGGCGGGATTCCCTTCCCGATCCCGAAAAGCGGTATTGAGGTGATGCTCAACCACATCGCACGTTACCAGGGCATCTCCTTCGTGATGCCGAAGTACTCGGCATTCAACATCGACGCGGCCGGCAAGCGCGTGCTCTCCACCCAGGGCGTATGGACCATCGAGAGTCCGTTCTATGACCACAAGGAGGAGTCGCCGGTGATCTACAACCGGGCCCGCGCCAACTACACTGGCCCGGCCCGTCGCGCCGGCGAGGCGATCATGACCTTCGAGAACGTCGATGGCCTGAAGGGCCGCCGCGCCTACCAGTACCTGCCGGGACAGCGCCGCGTACGTCTGGCGCCGGACCTAGCCTACGACACCCCGAACCCCAGTACCTCGGGCATGTCCACGGTCGACGACGTCAACCTGTTCAACGGTCGCATGGATCGCTACGACTGGAAGCTGGCCGGCAAGAAGGAGCTGTACGTTCCGTACAACACCTATCGCTTCAACTACGCAGCCAACGCCGATCAGGTGTTCGGCAACAAGTTCATAAACCCCGATTTCGTGCGCTGGGAACTGCACCGCGTGTGGGTAGTGGAAGCGACCCTTAAGCCGAGCGAGCGGCACATCTATGCCAAGCGCACCTTCTACGTCGACGAGGACAGCTGGGCCGTGCTCGCCAATGACCAGTACGACGGTCATGGCCAGCTGTGGCGTCCGGGCTTCGCCTACCTGACCCCGCTCTACGATGCGTCGGCGATCAACACTACCACCACCGGTCATTACGACCTGATCGCAGGCAGCTACTACATCAACCAGTGGCCGAGCCTGGGCGGCCTGAAAGTGTCGCCGACCATGAGCTCCGACAACATGTGGACCCCGGACAGCCTGGCGGGTAGCGGTATCCGCTGAGGCATTCGTTTCCCCCATTGAAGACGGACCCGCGTAATGCGGGTCTGTCTTTTTTTGCTGTCGCCGCGGAGCCTCTGTAGGCTCCGTGGCGCGCTACCGATCAGCTGACCCGGCGCACCTGGTCCTTCCAGTACTTCTCGCGGACCTGGCGACGCAAGACCTTGCCGACCGCGCTCAGTGGCAAGGCCTCGACGAAGGTCAGAGTCTTGGGCGCCTTCAGGCTACCCAGGCGCTCCCTGACATGCTCGATCAGTTCATCCTGAGTGACTCTGGCACCTTCCTTGAGCACCACTTCGGCATGCACCGACTCGCCCCAGTGGCCATGAGGTACCCCTACCACGGCAGAGAGCGATACGGCCGGATGCGCGTTGAGGCTGGACTCCACTTCCACCGCGTAGACGTTGAAGCCGCCGCTGATGATGACGTCCTTCTTGCGATCGACGATGAACAGGTAACCGGCTTCGTCCAGGTAACCCAGGTCGCCGGATTTCCAGAAACCGTCGACGAACTCCGCCGCCGTGCCCTGTGGGTTGCGGAAGTAGCCGCAGATGGTGCCGCGACCGCGCAGCAGGATCTCGCCGGTGACGCCCGGGGGCAGGCACTGGCCGGTGTCGTCGACCACCCTCAGTTCGATCCCGGTGGTCGGCCGGCCGGCCGAGGCGAGGCGGCCGGTCGCGATGGCCGTCAGGTGATCGGCCTTGGTCAGGGTGCAGACCGCCTGGGCGCATTCGGTCGAGCCATACAGCTGGTAGAAGATGTTGCCGAAGCGCGCCTGCGCCCGTTCCAGCTTGGCCGGGCTCATGGGCGCTGCGCCGTAGTACAGGGTGCTCAGGCTGGAGAGGTCGTGCTGCGTCGCTTCCGGGAGCTCCAGCAGGCCGTTGACTAGGGTCGGCACCATCAGACTGGTGGTGACCCGCTCGCGCTCGACGTTGTGGCACCAGGCCTTCAGGTCGGTGGTGTTCTGCGTCAGGGTGCAGCCGCCGCGGAACAGCGTGGGCAGCAGCGAGAGTCCGGCGCCATGGCTGATGGGGGCGATCTGCAGGTAGCGGGTGGTCGCGTTGAGCGCCTCGCTCTGCTCGCTGTCGGCGTACATGGAGTCGCGCGCGGCCAGCCAGTTGTCGATGCTGTACTGGGCGCATTTGCTGCGGCCGGTGGTGCCGCCGGTGAAGCGGTAGAGGAGGATGTCGTCTCGGTCATCGGACTCGACGTCCGGCTCGCTGTCCGGCAGGCCTTCGAGCAGGTCCCAGAAGTACAGAGCGGCGCTTTGGTCGGCCGGCGGCGGGTCCATGCACACCACGCAGGCTTCGCTCTCTCGCAGCAGCTCGGCGTAGCGTTCCAGCAGCACGGTCTCGATGAAGATCACCCGTGGGCGGAGGAACTCGATCTGCCAGCGGTGCTCGTCGAGGGCGTCGCGGAAGTTGGTGTGCGCCAGGGCTGCCTCGCCCTTGAACGCGGTCCAGGCGTGCAGCAGCGAGAGGTTGTCGTTCTCCAGGATGCACAGGGCGACGTCGCCGCGCCCCAGGCCCAGTCGGACATGCAGCAGGTGGCTGATGCGGTTGGTCAGGCCGTGCAGCTCCTCGAAGCTGTAGCGCCGGTTGCGCTCGATGTTCACGAGGGCTTCCTGGTCGGCATGGCGCTGCGCGACCTGGCCCATGATCCGGGCGAAGTTGATCTTCATGATGGCCTCCGGTGGTGGTGGGATTACAACCGGAGGAAGCATTGCAAGGAGCCGCACCGACCCGTCCCCCCGCAAAGGGAGGGGCGGGCCCGTGCACGAGCGGCGCGTGAGGTCAGAGGCTGCCGACCAGATGGCCGCCGTCGACCGCCAGCACACTGCCGGTCATGAAGGCACCGGCAGCGCTGGCCAGGAGCAGGAAGGGACCTTCCAGCTCCTCGAGTTGGCCCAGGCGGCGCAGGGGCACGGCGGCGCGGATGTAGGCCTGGCCCTTCTCGCTGTCGAAGAAGGCGTCGGTCATCTCGGTCTTGAAGTAGCCCGGGGCGATGGCGTTCACGCGGATATGCTCGCGCGCCAGTTCCAGTGCCAGCGACTTGGTCAGCTGCACCACGCCGGCCTTGGCAGCACAGTAATGGCTGTAGCCGGTGCCCACGCGCAGGCCGAGCATCGAGGCGATATTGACGATGCTGCCCGGCGCGCCGGCGCGGACCATGCGCTGGGCGGCCACCTGGGCCACGCGCCAGACGCCGTCGAGGTTGGTGGCCAGCATATGGCGCCATTCTTCCTCGCTGACCTCAAGAGCGCGCTGGCCGTTGCCGACGCCGGCGTTGTTGAGCACCACGTGGACCACGCCGAAGGCCTCCTCGGCGGCGTTGAAGGCAGCCTCGACGCTTTGCCGGCAGGTCACGTCCATGGGGACTGCCAGCGCGGTGCCGCCGTCCCAGCCGATGTCGGCGGCCAGCTGGTTGAGGCGTTCCACGCGGCGCGCGGCGAGCACCACGCGGGCGCCGGCGCGGCTAGCGACGCGCCCTAGGTGCGCACCGATGCCGCTGGAGGCGCCGGTGATGAGTACGGTCTTGCCGGCGAGGGAAAAGAGTTCGTTGCTCATCAGAACACCTCGAACAGGCCGGCCGCGCCCATGCCGCCGCCGACGCACATGGTCACCACCACGTGCTTCACGCCCCGGCGCTTACCTTCCAGCAAGGCATGGCCGATCATGCGTGCGCCGCTCATGCCGTAGGGGTGGCCGATGGCGATGGCACCGCCATTGACATTGAGCTTGTCGTTGTCGATGCCCAGTTTGTCGCGGCAATAAAGCACCTGGCAGGCGAATGCTTCGTTGAGCTCCCACAGGCCGATGTCGTCGACCTTTAGGCCGTGTTGCTTGAGCAGCTTGGGCACCGCCAGGACCGGGCCGATGCCCATTTCCTCGGGTGCTAGGCCGGCCACCGCGATGCCGCGATAGGCGCCCAGCGGTTCGAGATTGCGCTGCTCGGCCAGGCGGCCCTCCATCAGCACGCAGGCGGCGGCGCCGTCGGAGAGCTGGCTGGCATTGCCGGCGGTGATGCAGCCGCCTTCGATGACCGGCTTGAGCTTCTGCAGGTCGGCGAGTGCGGTTTGCGGGCGATTGCCTTCGTCGAGCGACAGGCTGACTTTCTCGTAGCCGGTGGCGCCGGTGGCCTTGTCGACCACTAGCTTGATCACACTGACCGGCACGATCTCGCCCTCGAACAGGCCGGCACGTTGCGCGGCCGCTGTGCGCAGCTGCGACTGCAGGGCGTATTCGTCCTGGGCCTCGCGGCTGATGCCGTAACGTTCGGCGACCCGTTCGGCGGTCTGCAGCATCGGCATATAGGCGTTTGGCTCGTTCTGCAGCACCAGGCGATCGTGGAACTCGCCAACCCATTCCATGTGGCGGTTCTGCACCAGGGAGATGTGCTCCTGGCCGGCGCCGATAGTGACCTGCATGCCATCGACCATGATCTGCTTGGCGGCGGTGGCCACCGCCATCAAGCCGGAAGCGCACTGGCGGTCCAGGGTCTGGCCGCTGACCGACAGTGGCAGGCCGGACGCAAGCACGCTCATGCGGCCGAGGTTCCAGCCGGCGGTGCCGGCCGGCATGCCGGTGCCCATCACCAGGTCTTCGATCTCGGCGGCGTCGATGCCGGCGCGCTCGACCGCAGCGCGGATGGCGAAGGAGGCCATGCTCGGCGACGGAGTGTGGTTGAAGGCACCGCGGAAGGCCTTGGCAATCGGCGTGCGGGCGGTGGAGAGGATGACGGCTTCTTTCATGGAATTGTCCTTGCAACGGGGCCGCCACCTGGAGGTGGCGGCGGAAAAGTCAGAATTTCTCGATGCGGGTGCGGCCGGCGGCGACCAGGCGCTTGAGCAGGGGCGCGGGCTTGAACCAGCGCTGCCCGTGGCTGCCCAGGCTCGCCTGCAGGCGCAGGATGCCGTCGAGCACCTGGTCCAGGCCCAGTTGCTCGGCGTAGTGCATCGGGCCGCCCAGGTGCGCCGGGAAGCCGTATCCGTTGATCCACACCAGGTCGATGTCGCTGGCGCGCAGGGCGATCCCTTCGTCGAGCAGCTGGATGCCTTCGTTGATCAGCATGAACAGGCAGCGGTCGTGGATTTCCTGGGGGGCGAGCGAGCGCCGCGGGATCTGCAGCTCGCCGGCGAGACGCTCGGCGACCTTCTCCACAGTAGGGTCGTCCAGGCGCTGGCGACCTTCGTAGTGGTAGAAGCCAAAGCTGCTCTTCTGGCCGTAGCAACCCATGGCGTAGAGCTCGTCGCCCAGGCGGCAATAGCTGGGGTCGTCGGCGAAAGCGGCCTTGTTGGCCTGGCGCACCAGGTAGTTCACGTCGATGCCGGCGAGGTCGAGCATGCTCAACACGCCCATGTTCAGGTCGATCCCGGTCAGCACGCCGTCGACCTGCGCCGGCGAGGCGCCTTCCAGCACCATGCGCATCGCCTCGCGGGCGTAGGGTTCGAGCATGCGGTTGCCGATGAAGCCGAAGCACACCCCGGAAACCACCGGCAACTTGCCTATCCGCCGCGCCAGCTTGAGCGTGGTGGCCAGCACGTCCGGCGCGGTTCGGCGGGCGCGCACCACTTCCAGCAGGCGCATGACGTTGGCCGGACTGAAGAAGTGTAGGCCGATGACGTCCTGCGGGCGTGAGGTCACCGCGGCGATGGCATCGACGTCGAGGCTGGAGGTGTTGGTCGCAAGGATCGCCCCTGGTTTGCACACCTCGTCGAGGGTGCGGAACACCTGCTGCTTGATCTCGAGCTTCTCGAACACCGCTTCGATCACCAGGTCGGCATCGGCGATGTCGGCATATTCAAGGCTGCCTTGCAGCAGGCGCATGCGTTTCTCCAGCTCGGCCTGGCTCAGCTTGCCGCGCTTGACGCTGATCTCGTAGTTGCGCTGCACATTGGACAGGCCGCGTTCTAGGGCGTCGGACTTCTGTTCCAGCATCACCACCGGGATGCCGGCATTGGCGAAGTTCATGGCGATACCGCCGCCCATGGTGCCGGCGCCGATTACCGCGACCTTGGCGATGGGGCGCATGTCGAGCGCAGGGTCGATGCCGGGAATACGCCCGGCCTCGCGTTCGGCGAAGAACACATGGCGCAGCGCAGCCGACTGGCGCGAAGCCTCGGCTTGCCGGAACAGGTCCTGCTCGCGCGCCAGGCCTTCCTCGAGCGGCAACAGACAGGCGGCCTCTATCGCTGCGAGCACCAGGCGCGGCGCCAGACGGCTTTTCCAGCGTGCCTCCTGTTCGGCGCGGAAGCCGGCGAAGAAGCCCTCTGGCAAATCGACGGCGGGGCTGGGGTAGCGGGCGGCTGGTTGTGCCGGGACGCCTTGCGCGAGCAGCTCGCGGGCATAGGCGCAGGCTTGTTCGATGAGTGTTTCGGGGTTATCCGCCAGGCGGTCGATGATGCCCATCAGGTGTGCGTGCTGGACATCCACCTGTTTGCCGGAAAGGATCATGTTCAGCGCCGACTCGGCGCCGATCAGCCGTGGCAGGCGCTGGGTGCCGCCGGCGCCGGGCAGCAGGCCGAGGTTGATTTCCGGCAGGCCGAGTCGGGCCTGTGGCTCGCCGATGCGGTAGCCGCAGGCCAGGGCCAACTCGAGGCCGCCGCCCAGGGCCAGCTTGCCAATGGCGGCGACCAGCGGCTTGTCGATGCGGGTGAGGCGAACCAGCAGGCCGGGCAGATCGGGTGCGGCCGACGACGCTTCGCTGCCGAATTCGCTGATGTCGGCGCCGGCACTGAACAGGCCGTTGGTGCCGTGCACCACTATTGCCGCCACCGCGGGATCGGCGGCGGCGCGCTCGCAGGCTTCCAGCAGGGCCGCGCGCAGCGGTTGGCCGAGGGCATTGACCGGGGGGCGGGACAGGCCGATCAGGGCCAGCTGGCCGTCCAATCGGTAGTGAACAAGGGCAGTCATGAGGTTTTCTCTCCTGATGGGGCCGGGTCAGAACCAGCGGTCCTGCATGTCGAAACTCACCCGGTTGCCCTGGATGAGCAGGCGCGTCAGCGCCTGGGTCGGCGCCAGCTCCCAGTCCATGAAGTAGCGGGCGGCCTGCAGCTTGCCGTGGTAGAAGTCGGCCTCGCTGCCGGTGGCGCCGGTCTGCAGAGCGCGGCTGGCGATGCCGGCCATGCGCAGCCACAGCCAGCCGACGACCACGCGGCCGAACAGGTCGAGGTAGCTGGTCGCGTTGGCCAGACCGAGGTTGGCATCGGCGGCCACCTGCTCACGCAGCGCGGTGGTCGCCTGTTGCAGATGATTCAGCGCGACGCCCAGCGCCGCGCCGAGGTCGGCACAACGGGCATCGGTATGTGAGGCCTCGATGGCTGAATGGGTGAGGGCGAGGAACTGGCGGAAGCCGGCGCCGTCGCGCTGGCCCAGCTTGCGCCCCAGCAGGTCGAGGCCGTGGATGCCCTCGGTGCCTTCGTGGATCGGGTTCAGGCGGTTGTCGCGGTAGAACTGTTCCAGCGGGTATTCGCGGATGTAGCCGGAGCCGCCGAGGACTTGGATGCCGATGTCCGAGGCGATTACGCCGTAGCGCGAGGGGTAGGACTTGACCATCGGGATCAGCAGGTCGAGCAGCTCGCCGGCGTTCTGGCGCTCCTCGGCAGTGGGCGCGGTATGCGCATCCTCGAACAGGCTGCTGGCGTACAGGCAGAGGGCGAGGCTGCCTTCGGCGTAGACCTTCTGCTGCAGCAGCATGCGTCGCACGTCGGCGTGCTCGACGATGCGCACCTGTGGGGCCAGCGGATCCTTGGCGCCTGGCAGGCGCCCCTGCGGGCGCTCGCGGGCGTAGTCGAGCGCGTACACGAAACTTTGGTAAGCGAGCACCGAGGCGCCCAGGGCGACCCCGATGCGCGCTTCGTTCATCATCTGGAACATGTAGGACAGGCCCTTGTTGGCCTCGCCCACCAGGTAGCCGATGGCGCCGTCCTGCTCGCCGAAGTTGAGCACCGTCGAAGTGGTGTTGCGGTAGCCCATCTTGTGCAGCAGGCCGGCGAGAGCCACATCGTTGCGCTCGCTCGGATTGCCGTCGGCATCGACCAGGAACTTGGGCACGAGGAACAGCGAGATGCCCTTGGTGCCGGCCGGTGCGCCTTCGATGCGGGCGAGGACCATGTGCACGATGTTCTCGGTCAGGTCGTGGTCGCCGCCGGAAATGAACATCTTCTGGCCGAAGATCCGGTAACTGCCGTCGGCGGCGGGACGCGCGGTGGTACGCAGGTCGCCCAGGGCCGAGCCCTGGCCGGGTTCGGTCAGCGCCATGGTGCCGCTGCTGCGGCCGTCGAGCATGGCCGGCAGGAAGCGCTCGCGCAGGTTGTCGCTGGCGAAGCTCTTCACCAGGTTGGCCGAGCCTATGGTCAGGAAGGAGTAGGCGACGGTGGCGATGTTGGCGGCATTGAAGTACGCCATGCTGGCCCGCAGGATCACCTCTGGCAGTTGGAGGCCGCCGTCGGCGCCGTCGTGGTGCGCGGCGAGGAAGCCGGCCTCGGCGAAGGCGTCCCAGGCGCGCTTGGTTTCCGGGATTAGGCGGACCCGTTCGCCATCGAAAGTCGGCTCCTCATGGTCTCCCTTCTGGTTGTGCGGAGCGAAGTATTCGGCTGCGATGCCGTGCGCCGTTCGCAGGGTCGCGTCGAAGACGGCCCGATCATGTTCGGCGTAGCGCGAGCGTTCGAGCAGCGCGGTGGTGTCGAGCAGCTCGTAGAGCAGAAAGTCCAGCTCGCGTTCGTTGAGCAGTTGATCGGTCATCTGTCCCTCGTCGGTCTTGGTGCGGCAGGCGCGAATGGCGGGTTGGCGGCGCGGGGCCGGCCGGTGTGGCAGTGAATCAGGAATGCCACCCGCGGCGGTCCTCCCTTTATGAGAGGGGGGGATGCTAGGGGGGAGGGCGGCAGGCGAGGGATGGCCCGCCGACGGGAAGGTGCCTTGCGTGGAGCGCCCTCACGCCGACCGGCCATGTGGCGGGCAGGGTAAGGCGCGGCGCGCTGTCCCCCGCCCCCCGTGGCGAGGGGGCGCACGGGCGTCAGGGGCTGCCCCCTCCAATAGCGGGGCTCTCGCGGGACAGCCGGAAACTAGTATCGCCGGCGAGCGGCCAGCTCCGGCCCGGTGGGCGGGTGGCCGCACCCCCAACCTGCCGAGAAGACGCACGAAAACAAGCGGAAAACGCTTTGCCAGGCTTGCCTGGCGGCCGCGCTGGCGGACGCGGTTTGTCTTGTCCACGCCACCGACAAACCGAACATCTTGGTGATCTTCGGCGACGATATCGGCTACTTCAATCTGAGCGCCTACAACCAGGGGATGATGGGCTACGAGACGCCGAACATCGACCGTATCGCCAAGGAAGGGGCGCTCTTCACCCATGCCTATGGCGAGCAATCCTCGCGACTGAGTCCATGGCGTATCTGTGCGGTCGCCCCTTGCGGCGTCCGCCACCGCCTCCCTTAGGGGGAGGGGAGAACCTGCCGAAGCCAGTCCTATATTGCGGCGGCTGGTTTGGGCCGGTTCACCTTGGAATCTGTCCATATATTTTTCCGGGCCACTAGGTCCGGTTTTTTTAGGGAGTCCCCAGATGAAAGTCCTCGTTGCCGTCAAGCGCGTGGTCGACTTCAACGTCAAGGTTCGCGTCAAGGCGGACCAATCCGGCGTCGACCTGGCCAACGTGAAAATGGCCCTCAATCCCTTCTGCGAGATCGCCGTGGAAGAGGCGGTGCGCCTGAAAGAGCAGGGCATCGCCGGTGAAGTGGTGGTGGTCACCGTCGGTTCGAGCGCAGCCCAGGAACAATTGCGTACCGCGTTAGCCCTGGGTGCCGACCGCGCCACACTAGTGGAGAGTGAGGCGGAGCTAGGTTCGCTGGCCATCGCCAAGGCGTTGAAGGCGCTGCTGGACCGGGAGCAGCCGCAACTGATCATCCTCGGCAAGCAGGCCATCGACAGCGACAACAACCAGACCGGCCAGATGCTGGCTGCGCTGACCGGCTACGCCCAGGGCACCTTCGCCTCCAAGGTCGAAGTGGCTGGCGACAAGGTCAACGTCACCCGTGAAATCGACGGCGGCCTGCAGACCGTTGCCCTGAACCTGCCGGCAATCGTCACCACCGACCTGCGCCTGAACGAGCCGCGCTACGCGTCGCTGCCCAACATCATGAAGGCGAAGAAGAAGCCGCTGGACGTGGTGACCCCGGACGCCCTGGGCGTTTCCACCGCTTCCACCGTGAAGACCGTGAAAGTCGAAGCTCCGGCTGCCCGTAGCGCCGGCATCAAGGTCAAGTCCGTTGCCGAACTGGTCGAGAAACTGAAGAACGAGGCGAAAGTAATCTGATGGCTATCCTGGTAATCGCTGAGCACAACAACGGCGCACTGGGCGCTGCCACTCTGAACACTGTTGCTGCTGCGCAGAAGATCGGTGGTGACATCGCCGTGCTGGTCGCTGGCCAGAACGTCGGTGGCGTGGCTGAAGCCGCTGCCAAGATCGCTGGTGTTGCCAAGGTGCTTGTCGCCGACAACGCTGCCTATGCTCACCAGCTGCCGGAGAATGTGGCTCCACTGATCGCTGCTCTTGTGAAAGACGGTGGGTTCAGCCACGTGCTGGCCGCCGCTACCACCAACGGCAAGAACTTCCTGCCGCGCGTTGCCGCCCTGCTGGACGTCGACCAGATCTCCGAAATCATCGAAGTGGTCAGCGCCGACACCTTCAAGCGCCCGATCTATGCCGGTAATGCCATCGCTACCGTGCAGTCCTCGGCTGCGGTGAAAGTGATCACCGTGCGTGGCACCGGCTTCGACGCCGTTGCTGCCGAAGGTGGTTCCGCCGCTGTTGAAGCTGTTTCCGGCCCGGCCGATGCCGGCAAGTCCGCCTTCGTCGGTGAAGAGCTGGCCAAGTCCGACCGTCCGGAACTGACTGCTGCCAAGATCGTCGTTTCCGGCGGCCGCGGCATGGGCAATGGCGACAACTTCAGCATCCTTTATTCCCTGGCCGACAAGCTGGGCGCTGCCGTCGGTGCATCCCGCGCCGCGGTCGACGCCGGCTTCGTGCCGAACGACATGCAGGTCGGCCAGACCGGCAAGATCGTTGCTCCGCAGCTGTACGTGGCCGTCGGTATCTCCGGCGCCATCCAGCACCTGGCGGGCATGAAGGATTCGAAAGTGATCGTTGCGATCAACAAGGACGAAGAGGCGCCGATCTTTCAGGTTGCCGACTACGGCTTGGTTGGCGATCTGTTCGAGCTGATACCAGAGCTGGAAAAGGCGATCTGAGTTTCCAGCGCGAGGCTCCGCTGGCCGGAGCCTCGCTGTTCATCCTCTTGTGGGGCATCAATCGCTACCTGGGTGCTTATTCTCGCTGAGTGAATAGATCCGTCTCGTTTGTCATGGGCTCGCTTATTTGGGGGCGCAAGTTGCGCATGAGAGGAGCAACGCTTGAGTAGAAGGCCAGAGGGCGAACGGGCCATGGTTCGTTTGCTAAGGACGAACCTTGATCATTAGCAGTAACACGGCTGCTACCAACCCATAGCTGACGTCTTTGCTTCTCTCTAGGCGACCCGCATCGCATACGCGATGGCGGGTTGGGCGAACGAATTATGAGCGGGATAGGGCGGCTGATAACACCACGTGGTGAGGGAGATTTGCAAGACGCTCACCAGGTTGCAGATAAATGATCCTAACGGGACGCCCTATTGGCGCCCCGCCGGTCAGAGGGTAGGTTTTCAGAACTTCACCTTGATACCTAGTACGCCTTCGTAGCTACGGCCTTCTCCATCGAGCGATTTCTGGTATCCCAGTGAGCCGGTGACGCTCGTCCGGTCGTTAAGCTGGTAATCCACGCCCAGGTTCAGTTCGCCCCAGGTGCCATCCATGTCGGTGCCGAAGGGGATGTAGCCGTTGGCCGAGGAGAACTCCGTCTTGGCCTTGCCCTCGAACTCATGCCAGACGCTCGGACGTACCCAGGCGTTGGTGCGATGGATCTGCCCCTTGTCGTCCGTGCGGAACCAGTCCTTGTCGATCCTCACGCCCAACCGGCCGGTGAGGGAGTCGACGTCTTCGAAGCGGACATCGGCGGCATCGTCATGGGCGTCGTCGAGTTTCAGGCGGCTGGCGATCACCTGGGCCTGGGGTTCGAGGTGGAGCGTCTTGTCGCGGTTGAGCTTGAGCGGGTAGCCGGCTTCCAGCGAGGCCGTGACGCCATGCCCGCGTGTCTTCAGTGGATCGGCGTCATTGGCGCGGGCCTGCATGTCGAAGCGGTTGAATTGCAGTACGCTATCGAGGTACCAGCCTTTGGGGCCGAAGTGGGTCCAGTAGCCGCCGATACCATAGGAGCGCAGGGTATCGTCTCCGGCGCCCTGGCCGTCGGTGTGATCGACGTTGCCCTTGATGCGCCCGGCCTGCAGTGACAGCCCTGCCTGGTCCGTGCTGCCGTCGGTGTCTTCGTTGCGATAGAGGTCGGCGCCGACCTGGAAGGCCTGGATGCGGTAGTCGTAGTCTGTGCCGCTGGGGAGGCTGTCGCGGCCTTTCTGGTAGATCAGCCGGCCCCAGCCGAGCGAGGGGCCGTAGGTGTCGGTATCTTCGCTGGGCAGTGGGTCAGTGGCGTTGCGCCGCTCCTCGCCGACGCGTTCGTGCAGGGTGTCGACCAGGGCACGGCTGTAGCTCAACGCCATGGCGGGGAGGGCGCTGTACAGCGAGGTCTCTGCACGGTAATTGGGGATTTGCGGTGTTGGCGCAGGGGTGTCTGGTGTGACCGGGGTGACTGGGTCAGTGGGTGTCACAGGGTCCGCCGGATCGACTGGATTGGCTGGGTCGACGGGATCAACAGGATCCACCGGGTCCACCGGGTCCACCGGATCGACGGGGTTGGCGTCCGTCGTCGAGCGCAGGTACCAGGCTTCGCCGTTGCTGTCGTCGAGGCTTGAGCGATGCAGCGTGTACTCATACGGGCCGGCCTTGACCCGGTTGAGCAAGTGGAAGGCGTCCGCTTGCGTGGTGCCCCCGTTGACGGCGTCTACCACCTTGATGCCGTTGCCCTCGGTCAGCGCGCCGGGGCCGCCCGCATTCTTGATGCGCAGGTTGCTCTCGCCGGTGGCCTTGCCGCCATCGATCACCAACTGGTCGGACGGCGAGTCGTCCTTAAACAGGTAGGTATTCAGGGCAATGGTGCCGTTGGCGCCGTGGTAGTCATTGGCGGTGAGCCGCTTGTAGCCACCCTCGGAACTGAAGTCGATCAGGCTGGAATCGTTGTGCAGGCTGCTCAGGTTGGAGTCACCGGTGAGCTGCCAGAGGCTGGTGTCGCGCAGGGTGACGTCGGAGTGGGCGCCGCTGGCGGTTTTCGCCGTACCGGTGACCACGGAGGATGACAGGTCCAGGCGCGCCTGGCCGGCAGCATCCTGGCTGCTGCCGATACCTTGCCACTGGCCAGTGCCCATGTCCGGAACGCTGGTGCCATCGCTGGCCACCGAGCTGTCCACGTTCAGCCATTGGCCGCTGCCGCCGGCGAGGCTGTGGCTCAGGGCGATGTCCGCGACGCCGGCCGTGGCGATAGTGGCACCGTCGCGGTTGCCCAGCGTGGCCTGGTCCATGCGTACCTGCCCGGGGAGCGCATCGGTGCCTTGCACGTAGAGCGCCGCCGATTGCCCGCCGTGGGCGGCGACCACGACAGACTCGGCGTCGACGCTGCCACCCTGGCGGGCCACCACGCCGTGGCCGAAATCGCCTTGGGTATTCACGCTCACTCCGTCCAGGCGAGCGCTGGCGGTGTTGTTGGCGAACACGCCAGTGGCCTGTTTGCCTTGCGTGCTGACGGCGCTGTTGCTCGCACTCAATGCTCCGCCGGATTCGGCCCGCAGCCCGTGGGAACCCATGCCCTGGGTGGAGATGCTGCTGTCCTTGAGATCCAGCGTTGCGGTCTCGCTCTTGTACTGCCGGCTGACCATGGCTCCGCTGGCGTGATCTCCCAGTGTCTGCACCGTCACGTGGCTGGCGCTCAGGCCGACCGTGCCCGGCTTGGCTGAGCCGATGCCGGCGTACAGCCCGACCGAATACTGGCCTTCGGTCTTCACGCTAAGGTTATCGAGGATCATGCTGCCGCCGTCGTCAACAGCGGCGCCGTAGGCTTGCGAACCCTGGGTCAGCACGCTGGTGCCGTCGGCAATCAGCAGCGCGCCGGGATTGCGGGCGGCAAGGCCGTGGGGAAAGGTCAGGTTGCTGGCCACCGGCGAGCCGCTGCCGGTGGTGGTGACCGAGCCTCCATGGACGACGACGGTGGCGCCCAGGTCGGCGACGATGCCCATGGCGTTGTCGTTGCCATGGGTGGTGACGGTTAGGTTGCTGGCGGTGAGGGTCGAGCGCGGCGCGGTGCTGGAAGAACTACCGGCGGCCAGTGCGGTGGAATAGTTGCCCTCGGTGGTGATGCTGCCGTTGATCACCGTGGCATCGGCGCCTTCGCGCACCTGTACGCCGTAGCTGGTCTTGGGTGTGGTGTGCACGTCGCTGCCGGACATTTGCAGGGTCGATCCCGCGCCATCCACCAGCACGCCGGGCGACCAGGGTCCTACGGCGCCGGACGGTGCATCCACCGAAATGCTGCTGGCATCCACCCTTGCGCTGGCCCCGCCGCTAATGTTGAGGCCGATGGAGCGGTTGCCGTCCACAGTGACCGTGGAGTGGCTGATCGCGCCGCTGGAGCCTGCACCTTCGAGGGACACACCGTGCCCATAGGTCAGGCCATGCACATTGAGAGTGGCGTGGTCCAGTTCAACGCTACCGCCGGACATCGCCCGCGCGCCGGCTGCCGGATTAGCAGCGCTGCCCGCGCCGCTGATCGTCGCCTGGCTGTGGCTCATCCGCACCTGGCTGCCGTTACCCTCGGCGCGAATGCCGCCGACATTGGTGCCTGTGGCATCCAGGGTGGAATCGGCCATGTCGATCCGGCTGCCGGAGAGCGCGTGCAGGGCGGCAGTCGTGGCGGTGGAGGTTGCGCCGCCGCTTACATCGATGTCCGCATTGCGCAGGGTAATCTGTGCACCGTCCTCGCTGCGCGCCGCACTGGCGCTGCCGGCAGCGATGTCGAGCGCCACGCCGTCGGCATCGATGGACGTACCCGCACCATTGGCCAGCAGGCCGTGGCTCAGACTCAGGGATTTTTCGTCGTCTACTGGAGTGGCTGCGGAGACCGCTGCGCCGCTGGTATGAATTTGCGTATTGCCGCTTAGGGTGACTTCTGCACCGTTACGCGCCCAGACGCCCACGGAGCCTTTGCCGGTGGTGCTGATCGCGCCGCCGGACAAGGTCACCCGCGCGTCATCCGCCAGCACGCCGTGGCCGTTGCCGCCGGCGGTGGTGACACTGATGTCGTTCAAGGCGGACGTCGCGCCCTGGTCCGCACGCAGCCCATAGGCGGAACCGCCGCTGGTCGCAATGGTGCCGCCGTTGGCCGTGAGCGTGCTGGCGCCGCTCACTCGAACACCGTGAGCGCCGCCGGTGGTGGTACTGCGAACGCCAGTAGTGGCGACGGCGACGTCATCCAGGCGCGCGTGCGCGCCGCCTTCCAGGGATATGCCGATACCACCCCAGGACTGGGTGCTCACCGAGCCGCCTCGCATGTCCAGTTGTCCCTGGGTGACGACGACACCGTGGTTGTTGTTGCCTTTTGCGCCACCGCCAACCACGACCTGCGTGCCGGTCAGGTGCGCTGCGCCGTTGGCGTTCACTCGCACGCCAGTCAGGTCGTTGGTGGTGATGGCCACGCTGGCCGTGGTTTTCGGGTCCAGCACGATGCTGCTGTCGCTGATCGTGAGGGTTTTCCCGGCGGTTGCCTCGGCGCCGGTCTGGCTCTTGGCCGTCGCTGCGGTGGTGGCGATATTCTCGATGCGTCCCTGGTTGAAGGTGACGTCGCCACTGGTTTTCACGCCGGTGGTGCTGGCGCCGCCTAACCGGATGGTGGTGTCAGTGGTGACGCCGGTGCTGACCCCGATTCCGCCGCTGGTGGTGACCGTGATGGGCGCCGGCGCACCGAGCAGGGTTCGATTGGCGAAGATTGCCGGTGCCTCATGGGCCGCTTGCAGCGCGAGGTCGAGGTAGGAGGGCGCGGTGGATTCGAATACGGCGCCGGCCTCGGACGGCAGATTAAGGTCGTCGGTATCGGTTTCGGTGACGTTGTCCTCGGCTTCGGCCTCGATGACCCGCAGGCTGAACACGCTGGCTAGAACAAGACTGATCGCTTGCGCCAGGTGAGAACGGCGCAGGTGCGCGAGGGTACAGTTCGAAGTGGGCGAAGCAGCGGTGCGGTCGACGGTTTTCATGATGCGTCTCCATGAGAAGGCTATGGAGCGAGCATCGGTTCGGGGGGGCGGCAATCACATCGTGGGTGCCTGATAGCGCTGTAGTGGGGGCACTAGATGCGGGGATTTCCCTTGGGAAGTTTGAGTTGGATCAATGCAGCGACTTCTGGTTGGCTATCGCTGCCAATCCGCAACTCGCCACCCAGCATGCCGCACAGACGCCGGGCAAGTTGCCATCCGGCCTGGCGGTCTATCCCGGCAAGTCGGTCTTGCACGGGGGTGCCGTCTGTGGTGACGAAAAGCAACCGCCATGTGATCTCGGCGAATGGCAGTAACGCCGACTCCGCCCGCACTTCGAGCTGCGGCAGGCCTGACTTGTCGAAGCACTGCGTCAGAATGCGCAACAGACGCTGGTAGCGGTTCGGGTCGATCCAGGCCCAATGCTCCTGGTCTTCCGGGATGAAGGCCTGGTCAGGGTGGGCTATATCCAATGATTTGCGCGTCAGGCGGTTGAGTTCTTCCGAACGCGGAACGGTCAACATGTTGCCGCGCTCCATCTGGATCAGTTCCAGCAGCACCTCAATCCTGTCGCGCATTCGGTCGACGCGCGGAAGGGCCTCCACCAGCGCAGTCTCCTGCGGATGGCGCGAGCGGCCTTCGGACAGCAGCGCATCCAGCGCTTCGAGTTCCTGCAGCAGGTCGCGACCGGCGCTGAGCAGCAGCTCCGCGCGGCTGGCGAAGATCGATTCGAGGTAGGCCTTGGACTCCTGCAGGCGCTCGATGTAATGCTGTTGCTCGGTGACGTCGGCGTAGGAGCACATCACCCCGATCGGCGAACCAGCATCGTCCTTAAGCGGTACACCGATCAGGTGGTAGGTGAGCGTTTCACCGTCCAGCAGGCCGGCGGCGACAAGCGAGAAAGGAGCACCGCCGGCGGCGCCATTGAGGAATTCCTGCTTGGCGCGGGCAATGTGCCCTGGCTCCGTCATGCCCAGCTCGAAGATGCGCTGGCCGATTAGCTCGGCCTTGCCACGCCGGTGCACCTCGGCGAAGCGCCGGTTGCAGGCCAGCAGTTCACCTTTTGCGTTCCACAGGCTAACGGCGTTCGGCAGTATCTCCAGTAACTGCTCCAGGTCATTGGTTCCTGCGGTCGAATGCATCGGCTCGTGGGCCAGGTGGTTGATCTGCTGGTCGCTCAGCAATCCCCGGGCATGGGCAGCCGCCACTAGGTCAATCAGGGAGCTGGTTTGTGTCTTTTCTAATAGGCGTGTCTTGTAGGTGCTGACGGTGCGGTCATTGATGGCCAGCTCGTCGGCGATGTCTTTGATTCGATAACCTTGGGCAAGATACTGCAGCACCGTCAGCTCACGGGGAGTGATGTGCTCGATCTGAGTTGATCCTTCTGCGGTAGTGCCCGCGAGGTGGGCAGGGAAGACCTTGTGTCCGCTGAGCACCATCTTCACGGCATCGTCCACGTCGCTGGGTGAGCTGTCCTTGTGGACGAAGCCAGCTGCGCCACCCTGCTGACTTGCTTCGTAATAGTGCGCACCTGACAGGCTGGTAAAGACGAGCACTTTTGGGTGGGGCTTTTCTGCGCGCAACCGCCGCAGCAGCTCCAGCCCGCCAAGACGTGGCAGATCCAGGTCAAGGATCACTAAGTCCGGCTGCAGGCGTTGCACTAGACTCAGCGATTCCCGTCCGTCGCCAGAGATGCCGACTACCTCGTGGCCGGAGCGCTCGAGCCTTTGATGTAGCGCCTCACGAATGTACGGGTGCGGATCGGCTATAACGATGCGGCTCATCCTTGTGTCCTACGCGCGGCTTGCTCGCAGAAAAGCGTAGCCCACCTCTGGCAGCACCCTGAACTTCAGCGTCGTAAATCCCAAGCACGCAAGCATCACTCCCGTTGGTGGCATGACTGGTATCGAGAGCGTTTCGTTCAGCTCACTGTCAAGAACATCATGCCGACGGTAGCTGGTTAGACCTACATACATCCGACACGCTGACCGCGCTCGCCAACAACCTCGGCGAGCGCGAGGCCTACGACGTCGTGTCGGCGCACATACGGCGCAGCGCCTAAGGGGCCGCAGGCTCGCATAAAGAGCAGCAGTGCGGGGTGCATAACTGACTGTGCCACCCACTGCTTTCAATCGGCGCTGGCGCGCAGACATAATGCTACCGGTGTCAACTGAACGACAAAGCCACACCAATCTGCGCCAATTCAGCAGATTTGACGCGCTGGATCGTCTAGTCAGCCAAACCGATTTCCTCAGTGTCTCTCGCACGAACTATTCACGTTCCAGGCCAAACGACGCCTTTTCCCTCCTGAAGGAGCTAGCGTCCGTATATGGACTCCCCCTCATTGCAAGCTCGCCGAACGTGACCTGTCGGAAGTTAGCGGGGAATGCCCCGAAGTCTGACCTGGTAGTGATAAGCCGAGTGGGCGGGGAATGGGGGCCAATTCAGCAGTACCTGCGAATGCTCGACGAGCGAGGCTCCTGAGGCGCACGATCGCGCTCCTCTCCAGATAGATTGGCACACGAGCGTTAGCAGCGCCTCGATGCGCAAGCCATCTATCCTAGCTCACGCCCAATCATTTCTGGGTCTGCTTGAAGTCCTCCCTGAACTTCTCCAGGGCTTGGCGGAACTCCTCCTTTCTGACCTCAAAGCGCGAGGTGGGGGCTATTACCGTCACCGCGTGTGGTCCCATGAAGGTTGGGAGCAGAATGCTGATCGCGCTCACGCCAGGTGAGTGCTCTTCAATATCCATGGCAACACCATCTCGGCGAATGGCTTGCATCTGCTTGAGCAGCGCAGTCAGGCCGAGTGTATTACCGGTTAGCTTCTCCGGTTCGGGAGTAAGCCACTGACCGATTTCTTCGTCACTCAAAGTGGAAAGCAGTACCTTGCCGTCCGCCGTGGCGTGCATCGGTAATGAACGCCCCAGCGGAATGACAACATGCAGTTCATTCTCGCTGATGACGCGAATGATCACGTTGCTTTGCTGCCCGCGCAGACACGACAGCGCCACTGTCTCTCCCAACGCCTAACGATCCAGCGCTTCAACGCGCTTTACTGGTCCGCTTGCCAGGAAACGGATCAGGAGACGAGTTAATCGACAGACGCAGCGCTTCGCGAACCCCCACTCAGTCGCCGGCCAGCCATAGCGACTGGCACGATCTGTCGACTCAAAAATTGCTCCGAAACGTGAGCTCTCTTCGATCAATCCTGCCTGGTGCATTTCCGAAGGCGTGGGGAAGTGGCGTAAAACGCCTTGCGCGCTCTCCCGCACGGACTCATCAAGCTCAGGATTATTAGCCAATGCTGCCAAGAGCTCTCTGGCCTGCAGAACTGCGCGCGAGCGTTCAGAGGGGGTAGTCATTCAAACCTCCTGCCGGCCTTTATCCCAATCGCCCGGCTACTCCTAGGTTAGCGCTATGGCCGCCAAACGCCCGCCGGCTTGGAACGCGAAAGGCTCGAGCCGAGGGCACCGAAATGCGCCCTGGTTGTAAAGTCCTGCCGTTGATCTAGCTTTTTCAGTGCCAGCAAACCAAAAGGAGCTCCCGATGCCGATCAAAAAAGATCTGTCAGGCCTCAAGCGTCTGATCGAGAATGCGAAGTCGTTGGAGGGTCGTAACCAGGTTCCATTCCTTGATGTGATGAACCCGCTCTTCATTTCTTCTGTCAGCCGCTTTGGCAGCTTTGCGGAGTTTGCTCAGGGCGCCGGCTATGTCGTGCTTACCAGCGAGGACTTGGAAGCAATCCCCGACGGGCCATGGGACCAATTCATACGGCAAGAAACCCATTTTCAGGACTGGGCCGAGATGCAAAAGACGGCTTTGACTGAGTACACAAAAAATAGACTTCTCAGCGGGATCGGCCGATAGGCACTGAGATGAAATCGGCGGACGCTTGCTGATTTATTCAATGGCCGACGCCCTCCAGTGCGCGCCGTCAGATCATCCCCCCACATGGCTGATGATGAGTACCAGTGACAGGTCTCCCTTGAGTACCTGCACCGCGAGCATCAGAGCTCCGAGCAAGGCCAAAAACTTAATGGCCTTGCTGATCTCGTAGTTCTTCATCTCGAAACGCCCTTCAATCAGGTCGGCTCTGAGCTTCCTCTTTTTCATTTGCTGGTGATCCTTGCAAGAAAGATAGGGCGCTGCCAGGAGGCTTTATCGCCTCGGTGATCGCAGTATCGAAGATTTCGCCTTCTGGAATTACCGGAAGCACTTCAGCGAATCTCTTCAGGCCCATGGTTACTGGGCTGGCAAGGTTCAAGGAGCCTTTTCTGACGTATTTTGGTAGGAAAAAATCAAAGCTCGTGCTGCAGGGAGGCCGGTCAACCGCCAAGGCTTAGCACTTGAACAATCCGCCTTCGCGCGCAAGGAGAACGAACTCGGGAGTAAGTGTCTGGTCCCCGCGGATTCCAACGCTCGCGTTTCGAGGCACTGTATCCAGTCGACGACACCCCCAGGATCCCGTTCACCTCATCCTGGCTGCCGCAGCGGCCATTTTTTTTAAGGTATTCCTTCGCCGCTTTACGCTCAGCAGCCGACGGCGCGTAATCCTTATCGCCCAACTCCATCCTGACCGGGTTGTCCAGCCAAAAGGGTAAAGACCGGTGATAATCCAGGATGTATGAACTCGAAACATGCTGCGCTTTCGCTATCGACAGAAAGGACGCAGGCCAGTCGATAAAAAGGGAATGGATCATCTCCAGCAACCTGGCTCTGTCGCCAACCCGCAGATTCTCAAACCGCCTCGGTGAGCTCAGCTTTGGCTCAATCTCCAACTGCCCCCCAATCCTTTACTAACCACGTCCGGATGCGCGAAAAATTGCTTCGCGTGATCAGTAGTTGCAGCAGTCGCCTAAGCCCAGCGAAGAAAAGCTCCGAGTACTGCACGCCGCCAAGCAGCCGCGAAGCTATGCCAGTATCCAAAGCCGTGAGAATTTGGCTTTGAAAGTTGACAAGGGGCGAAGGGGCGCACCGGATTAGGGCGGTCAACCTCGGGGGTATATGCCAATCGAACATCCCCCCGACAAGGACAGAAGCTCACCCTTCGCGAAGACTGTGGCGGGTCTCCGTCTATTAGCGGGTAGTCTCGACTCGATAGTGGAAAGTTTTCGCCCTTGAGTCGCCGCTATGACGAGTATTTTTGGTTTCGCTTGAAGAAAAATGGAGCTCAAGTTATCGAAAATTTTAATTGATCAAATGATTATGCGATACGACATCGGCGATTGATCTAAGTAGGATGAATTCGAATGGTCGATGAAGCATAAAGGGGCGGTGTAAGGCTTTCTGAAGCTTTGCTGGGAAGGAGTCAGGGACTCTTGGTCTGAAGTAAAGGTATTCGCCGAGGGGGGGGAGGCTAGCAAGAGTTTTTGTTAGTATCTCAAAATTTTTCCGTAGCGGAGGAATCCCTTCATTGATCTCCATTAGAGCCATGCTGGGGTGGTTTAGGTAGTCTAAAGTCCGTTTGGCTATACATGTAAGTAGTTGTAGAGATTCTTTAGTCTCAGCTTCTTGGGATATAGGGTTGAGGGCGGTCGCCTCCGGAAGGAGTAGTCCTGATATTACTTTATTTTGATAGCGATTAGGTACGAATCGAAGGGGGGTGTTATGTGTTGGGCAAACAAAAACCCCTGGTAACTGATGCTCCCTATGCCAATAGGATACTCCATGTCTTGACAAGTCATCATTTACACAGTGGACACAGTATTTGCACCGAATTTGAGCTTTAATGCTCAGGGTGATTCTGCGCTTGGGGTGTTTCCCTGTTGAGATCAGAGTGATTAATTCGGCGTTCTGTTGTTCGGTTAGGAATGGTTGGAAGTACGGGTAATTTGTATTTTTTATTGTAAGTTCGTCTGCTGATATTCTATTTTTAAGAACGGTTTCGGATATTAGTTGTGAAATTTTGGTAGGTAAATCTAAGAAGCCGAAGAAATTTCTAGGGCATTTCAAGTCTTCTCTGGTTTTCAATGGTGAAGGATTCCCAGAAAGAACATGGTATCTTGAGCAGATACTAAAAAGTGTCTCGCCAGGTAATGGTGAGGGAAAGAAATGGTTAGCCCCAGGCATGGGCGCTACTCTATGCTTCCCGAGAATTCTAGAGCGTTCTTTGCAACCCACTTTGTCATGTCGATAATGTCTTTCGGCGGTTTTTTGGGCGCTTTGATTTTTGTTGTGGGCGCGCGATTAATGGTTTTTGTCGGGGTGGGTGGATAGTTGCCTTCAATGTTGGATATTAGTTCTGAAATATCTCTGCAGACTGCGAATGGCGTGTTCATCATGGAGCTAATCAGCGCTTTGGATGGTAGTAGATCTTCATACAAGTCTTTCGACTTGTAGCCTCCTGAACGAAGAGCATCCATTGCGGGTTTCAGGGGGGATAATCGATTTTCAAATACCTTCATCAAGACGGATTCATTTATCTCTTCGTTTCTTGATCCTATGACAGAATATTGGGCTGAAATTAGTAGCTTGACTAAGAGGTCAGTTATCCCCTGAGTGAGGTCGTAAATTGTCTTCTTGATTGAGTCGGTCAGTTCAATGGGGTGATGTACCCATTGGTATTTCCATAGTTTCTCAATAAGACCATTCCATTCTGGATCAGTACTTTCAAATCTATCCATAGCTATCATTCCCATGCCACACATGCGACGGGTCGTGCGCAAATTTCCATCGAATAATCGAATGGCTGAAAATGTGCCAACAAAAAGTATTGGAATTCCTATCTCGTTGATAAGTATTAATAAATGGTCAAGAAGAGATTCTCTACCTGCTCGCGTCCGGTTTAATGTCTGAATTTCATCAACTACTAATAGTCCGAGATAATATGTGCTTGCAAGCTGAGACATTGTTTGTATGAGTTGCGAGGTGCTTCTTAGAGTGCGAGCTTGGTCTACAATTTTTTCATCACAAAGAGCTGCGCCTAATGCTCTGATGAAACTGCAGCATAAAGATTTTATTGAGCCGTCGGCTGGGCTGTCAATTTTTAGCCAGACTACTTGCTTCTGGATAAACGCTCGGTCCTTGTATTTGTTGTGAGTTATAATTTGAGGATAGGTTTTTAAAATCGAGGTAACGGCCGTGGTTTTCCCCATGCCGCTCAGGCCAAATACACATCCGCTACTAGCTGTTGAATTAAAGCCTGAGTGTATTCTTTGGTTAATGGTATGTAGGTGCCTTACAGTGGTTGCGTTGAACGGATTTCTGCCTAAATACCCGTTTCTGATTAGTATGGAGATTGATTGCTCTATCTGAATGTGGCTCTGGAATGGCTGGATAACTTGGTTGATCCTGTTTAATAAGTGAATGCGGACAGAGCTGGCGAGTGCTGTGTCTTCGTTTGGGAGTTCAGGGGTGTTTATTATGGACCTGACTGTCTCTATAGGTTTTTTTATCGGAGGAAGAGCTTCGATAAGGGGGTTATCGCTATGCTCGGGAATTTCAGAAAGAGAGTAGACTGCATCACTCATTGGGGGTGCCCTCAACTTCTGCCAAGATCCTTAAGAAGTCTTGTACTTCTGATCTTTCGAGGGGGGATGCTTGAGGGGGGAGTTTGGATTTATGGGGGCTTTTGTACTTTTCGAGTTGTATAACGTTCTCGTAGAGGTCGTTGCTTTCCAAGTTCTGCTGTCGAGAGATAGCCTTCTCGATGTTTCTGTTGATCTTAATGTTTTCCGTTTTTGCTTTTTTGGTCTTGAGTTTAGGGTGTTGCGCTTTTTCTGCGGTCGCTTTTTTTAGAACCTCATTGATCCTCATATTTTTCTCAATCGTGCACATGAGTGCATCGTGACTCTCCTCTGGTGTAGATGTCTTGTAGTACGTTTTAATATCTTCAACTTCTTCTGCTCTAAACTCAGAAAAATGCAGGTCGCTTGCACGAAGCGAGCATCTCTGCAGCCCTTTTCCTTTTATTTGAATCCAGATGTGATTCGAGGTTATACAGTCATGATAGATATCTGTGCGAACAGACGCTCTGAGCGTCATGGATTCTATCCAGGCGTTGCTTGGGTCATTGTCGATAAAGTAACGTAGTCCATTAAATCTTATCCCGGAGCGTGTGATCATTGCTCTTTTTCTAGGTAGTAGATTTAGATATATAATATCGGCAGCACGTTGGTGGGACTCATGCAGGTCATTTTCAATGGCCCAGTTCCATATGGATAATGGAGTTGGCCTAATCCCGTCAGTGATCATGTCGAGAGATAGATACTCTGGGCGTCTAGTGGTTTTAATGTGGTTGAGAACACATTCGACTATTATTTTTGTAAATTCTTTAATGTTGAGCGTCGCATCTAGCCGAGGGTCGCGTTCTCCTCGCTGCGTTTCTACTTTTACTACTGCCCCAGGCATGAACTCAGTTCGGCTTCCACGCTTCAATGTTCGAAAATGACTTTCCACCATCGGTTTCAAGTCAGGTCGTCTAGGTGGGCAATAGGTAAGATTAACATCTAGCCCATCAATCATTCCTTCAGCCGGTAAACTAAGTATTTCGCCGCGATCAGCCGTGATTTCTCGGGGTAAATGGTGCGACGGCCATTCATCGGGAGTTATGTCAATTCCAATTTCCTTACAGAATTCGACCTTGTCTGTAAAGGAGTTGAATAGTGCCTGTCGTGCTTCGTACCAACTGGGGCCTTCTAATCCTACGTGTATGCCCGCAAACATTCCGCTGAACGAGTCAATAACACTATAAACTACTGGTCGACCAATCACACGATTACGGTCTATCGAACTCACAAGATAAATGTCAGCAATGGTCGCATCGATTTCGTAACGATGCCCTGGGCCCCAGAGGTTGTCTTGTACAGTTCCGGTAACAACCTTGTGGTCTTTCTCGTATTTTGTATCCCCAATTCTGCTTCTAAGCGTCATAACTGGGTCGAATACTTTTTTTGCTTGGTAAATGAACTGGTTAATAGATGGATATGTTCCCAGTTCGGGCCTAATTCTTCTGCTAATATCTGTAGGGTCGATCTGATAGTAGTACTTCTCTATCATGTCCTGGTAGGCGGTAGTATGTGAGTGCGATTTCTTACGCATGTAAAGTGTATAGGCGCAACGTATTTTGTGTATGTCAGATTCAGTGAGCGCGTACTGAGCTTTTAAACCGAAGGCTGATTCTTTCTTAGGCGGGCGCCCAAGGAAAGTGCCCGTTTTGGCAATTCGCTGCTTTCCTTTGCCACCAGATTTCTCTCTGTTGTCTAGCAGGGAGTTTTTTGTCTGGCCGAATCTCCAATATCTATAGATAAGGCGATATATCTTCTTGCTGTCAACTGCTAGCGTCTTTGCTTGCTCTGAAATTTTGGATCCTAGGCTGCCCGTTAGAAATGCCTCGTCGATAGCAGTGCTGTTTACTAGTTTCTCAATATACTTCCAGCGATCGTCGCGCTTTTCTAGTTCTTTTCGTGGAATGTCATCTTCGTGTCGTAAAATAAAAGGCGATACGCTCTCTGTGGTTCTACTTATCTTATGGCTGGCTAAGAGTTCTTTTATCAAGGCAAGCGAGTAAATCTCTGGCATTCGGTCCGGGTGAGATAGCTTAAATAAGCATATCGCATCTGATTTTGCATTTATCCAAATAACTCTACATGCGCAGGCGATCTCGCACTCAGCCTCGATTGGGGTAAGTATTTCATTGATTTTTATTAGCATGCTTTTAAATCCCGTTCATTTTCTTGGGAGGTTGAGTGGTTAATAGTGAATGGAACTGATTTCCTTAGTTCTACTGTGGAGGAGTGGATATCTATGCATATGTGGCGCGACCAAACACAGTGGAAAAACAGGTGTTTAGCATCTTCCGCTGTCAGCGGAAGGTTGCGGCTTGCATCTTTAATGATAGATGAAAGGGTTTTCTCTTGGTCGTTATGCAGTTCAAGCATTGAAAGGAATCTTGAAATAACTCCTGGGCTTTTAATGTTTTCGCTTAGCGAGACTTTCGCTTTCCCGTAAATGTAGTCAATATTCAATATTGATTTCATGGGGAGGGACTTCTCAGTGATTATTTCCCAGGGAATTCCTTGATCCTCCCAATATAAACGTTCCAACTCTAGTTTTTCGCAAGTTCTAGAGTCGTTTAGGTGCTCTTCATATTTTATTGATTTCGCGGCGTTAAATACTTTTCCCTCGGAGTTTTCAATGGTTAAGAGGAAGTCTGTGGTCATGATAAGGGGGTTCTTTGAGCGAGGCTGTTGCGGATGCTTAATATTGCTTATCTCTGCAAGTTCGCGTGTTTTCTCTATGGGGAGTAGAGGGAACTGCTCTCTTATATCAACTACTTCGCTTGAGTAGTCACATAACAAAAAGTAGTGATACTCAAGGTCAGAGAGGAGGTGATGCCTACGGTTCAACGTGAGGCCTTTCACAATGCGTGAGCGCCCTAGAGACGGCACATCCTTGACGGTCAACCACGGACGATACGATTCGCGAACACCTTGGCCTGCTCCGGCTCGTATATGGCGCTCGATATCGGATGAACTCTCGAGTCGTTTGGCCTTCATCGTCCCTCCTGATGGAGGAGCATGTCTCGGATGGCGTTTTTGCCAGGTTGCCCTGAGTGCAGATTACGGCGGATTCGCCGAGTTTTGGCGATTCCAGATAGTCGGTTCTTCATCGTAAGTGGAATTAAACAATAAAAACTGTCGCACAGGGGCCCCAAAATCCGGGACCTCCAGCGCAGTCGAACAAAATCTCAAAACTGTCGCAACTCTCCCCAAACGGTTCTAGAGGCTATGCACCAACTAATAAAAACTGTCGCAAACATTCAACCAATTGAAATATAAGTATTTTTCTGTGAGATCTTGGTGAACATTCCGAAGCCACCACGCCCTCTCTGGGTTGGGCTGAGGATTCATTGACTCGACAAAGTGATGAAAAGCGCTGGCCAGCCGAGCAGTTTCCGACGTGGCAGGCTTAATGTGTTCAGGCACCTAGCGCTCGGACGTCGAATAACGTGCTCCCCAGGTCCACTAAAACGCTATTTCGTGGGCATTGAGCAGCTTCTACTCACTATCGACGACAGATCCCGGTACGTCGTCCGCGGCTGTTTCTGCGTATTCCTTTCCCCGGTAATCGATGTCCCGTTCGGGGAAGACCGGGATCGCCTTACCCTGCGAATCGTTGAAGGCATCCCAGTACCACCACCCAGTGGGGCCGAACTGTCCGTTGTACCAGCGGATCTTTCGCTGTCGGCGAAGCTGGTACGCCTGCGTATTCATTCCGAATACTTCCAGGGGGTACTGCGTGTCACGCCCCATGTCCAACAGCCAGAAGTCAGGGAAGATTTCGTCCTCGGACTCAAAGCGCGGGGGCTTGAAAAAGGCACGGCCCTCAGCATGAAGCTTGGCCTCGATCACGGCTTCGTAGCCGGAGTCGAGCGGTATCATCCGCTCGCTCACACGCATTAGCGCAAGATCTAGGACGTCGGCATAACGCCCCTTCTTCAGATTCAGTTGGGCGATCGCGATAACCTCGTGACCCGCCTCCCATGCGGCCAGTTCGGCAGCAAAGCTACGTTCGACGCGGCGCCGGACCTCGGCACGAATGTCCATCGTGGGCATGCCGAATGGTCCGGAGAACGACAACTGGGCTAGGCTGCGTCGTTCCGAGTTGAAGGACGCCAACGCAGACACCGCAATGAGTCTGCGTGAATGCTCCCGGGCCTGATCCACGACCTCAGCGTTACGCGCCGCCCTGGGGGAGTTCTTCTTGGCCGAAATCAACAAGACATCGTGCACCGTCATTCGGCTGGCCCTTACACGCTTTGCAGCCTCAGAGACCCAGTAGGCTACCTTCGCCGGCTTTCGCTTGCCCTCCATCAGCGGGTACCAGTTAGCCAGACCGGCTTCTAACCACAGCAACTGGAGCAGCCCTAGCAGCCGTATCGACGGCTTTTTCACGCCAGGAATGCGCGGTACATCGTCTGCATCGTTTTCGACGGGGGCCGTTTCGTTGACTCGAAGACCGTGGGCCAGGCGTATCCTCAGTGTGTTGTCATCAGCTTCTTCTACAACCCCCGCGGCATATCCCTGCAGGCCAGAACGCTCTGGGGCATGAGCATGGAATCGACAGTCGTTTGCGTGTTCTGGGCCTGTGTTCGCGTAGCGGGCAAGGTGATAGTTGTCGCTCCCCTCCCGATGTTTAACCGAGAGATACCTGTTGCCATTACCCGGGCAGAGGCAGATCAGTGGGGAGCCGTGTGCCCGCTGGAGAACCGATTTCCAACCATCTTCGAACTGCGGCTGGGTCTGGAACTCCCTGGAATATTTCCGCTGGGTGCTGATCACCCGTACGTCATAGATCTTCGCCATTTACCCTCACTGCTCAGGCACAAGCCGCTGTCTGAATAGCGCCGGCCAGCGCCACCATGCCAGAACACGCGCAATTAAGGTGCCCAACTGATTGAGCTGGTTCTACCCAGTGATCAAAAGTAGGCATCACGAACCATTTTGGGCAGGCTGTATCCACAAGGCGCTGGCATGCCCGTCCTTAAGACGATCGCCGATTGCCTGCTCCATTGTTTTGCGAAACGCCTCCAGCGCCGGCCGCTCATCCTGGGGTTGGTGTGCATCAAGATCCTCCATGACTCGCTGCCACTTCGCCAAGCTGGGGTAACCACGCTTTAGGCACTGCTTGCCCACGACGAGGTTCAGGAGCTCTCTGCATAAATGCAGACCTTGGGGAGTGAGCCCCTTGTAAATGACGTATTCGTAACTGTTGGTCTCCATCCTTGCGAAGCGCACATGCTCGTCGTATTCATGGAAGCGCGGATGGAAGAATGTCAGCTCTTGGCCACTTGGATAACGCAGGTGCGGTAGCGGGAAGTTGCCCCAATCGCTTTTACTCTTCATCGTATTGCAGTCGACACAGGCGATGGCCAGATTTCGAAACCGCACGGCAAAAGTCGGATACGTATGGCGCGGCAGCACATGTTCGATGGGGGCAGCTGCGGCTTGGTTGAACAGCCAGCGTTTGCAATAGCAGCAGCGAGGCTCTTGGCGATCTTTTAACGCTTGGCGCAATACTTTCTTTAGATCTGCATGTGCAAGATCATCCATCTTGCCCAGCGAGCTCCAAACAGTCTCATCGCCTTGTCGGGCCCGCTCGCGAAGCTTAAGCATCAGATTTATTCGCTGGCGTCGCAGTGCATGGCCTTTCATACCTGGCCCACCGTCGCGGCGAGATTGAAGGTCTCTGCAATCGCCAAACGAGCCTGCTCAATGAGATTTTGATCTTGCTGAAAGCGCTGGTCGTCCTTGTTCGCGAAGCTAGCCATGGTGCCCTGCATCCTTTCGAGCGCTTCTACCAGCGAGCTCTGCGCCGATGCATGATCGGCGTCTGCGCTGTTACTCACCCGGATGGCTTCACCGACTAGCGCTGCGCAGCGCTCTGCCACTTCCCGGTTGTGCGGGGTATAGGTTTCAAAGCCTTCCAACAGGATTGTTTCCACCGAGTGTCGATGCTGCGGGGCGATTGCATGCAGCTGCTGTTTTTTGGCGAGGAAACATTGGCTCTGGGAGTCACTGGCATTTGCTACCAAGGTAGGCGAGTGCGTGGCAATGACGAACTGACAGCGAAGCTCCTGAGCTAAAGAGCTGAAGAGACTTGGTAGCACTTGCTGCCAACGCACATGCAGGCTGATCTCAGGTTCATCGATCAGCAGAACCTCGCCAGGCGTCGCCGTATAAATGATCCTGGCAAACAAGTGCAGCAGTTGCTGCTCGCCCGAACTCAAGTCGATGAAACGCACGAGATCGGACGTTCCTCTGCGTGACAGTGCCAAGCACATATTCTTGAGCGGCACTATTGCACGTCTGGCTTCAGAGATAGGTACCACGCGCCTCGCTAGCTCCTCGGATGGCAGCTGCAGGCCGCTAAATATGCTCTCAGGCGCAAGGTAAACCCGTTGTTTGATGTCAACTTCATCAAGAACCTTATCGAAGACTTCGGGGCGTCCATACATCCGCACCAACTTGATCAGCATCCGGATCAACTTGCGCTCGATGGACTTGGGTGAGGACGACTTTCCGGTTTTATCACCGAGATAGCTGTAGCTGGGATAGAGCTCGCTGTCGCTTAATGGGAAACGGTCACATCCGCCTACGGCGATGGCGCTACAACGGATTTCTTTCTGCTGCAGATAAGGCACCAGTGAGGCTAGTAGCAAGCTCTTGCCTACCCCGTTGTTGCCGATGATGTAGATGCAACTCGGCGACTCGCCTGCTCTACCAAGCAGGGGTAATAGCGGGCGGCGATCCAGCAGAGACAACTCACGATCCCTCTTGGCCGGTGGCACCCGCCTGGACGCGATAGATGCCTTGATCACCTGAGAAGACGGCAGCACCTTGCAGAGGCCTTCAATATCTTGATAGCCCCCGTCGAACAACTGGGCGAAGAGTCCGTTCAGAGGCCCCAGAGCAAGCGCTAAATCGGGCTTATTAGACGCCCATGTAGTGCAGGTAGCCGCGGCAAACGCGGCCAGGTTTTGGTGAGTGGCATCTGAGGCTATAGCAGGCAAGCCCCGGATATCGATGCAAAGTGTCTGATCTGCATGCCGCTTTTTCGCATTGAGCAGCCAGGCGTAACTACGCACTGGCCTCCCCTTGGCGTTGAAACTGTTGAAGTCGAAAACCGCTTCGAGCAGGTCACCTTCTAGCAGGAGCTCCCGAAGCTCTCTTAACGCCGTGGGGTCAGAGGTCATCCTAGAAGTGAAAAGCAAGAGCAGACGCCCTCTGCAAGGGGTTGCGCTCAGGCGCTCTAACACCCCCCCAAACGGCGAATATCCGTCGGTAGGTATGTCCAGTAGCGCCAAAGTCTCTTCGTCAAGCTTGGCCGCTCGGCCGTCGATTAGTTCGAAATCTACGTCCCACACATGAAGGCGGAGGAGAATGATGTCCAGATAATCCAATTTGTTCTGGACGAGGTGACGCCCGAAGCCCCCCCCATAAAGCCTCAGGTGCTCGATCAACGCTTCGCCGCAATAGGCGTCGAGATCGATCAAGTCGTGATTTTTCGCCAGTCCGCCAGCTAACGCCCCGCCGATCTCAGCATGAGTTCGATCGTAACCGGACTCTCCAATGATGTTGTAGAACAAGGAATCGAACAGCGCGCGCCACTCGTAACGATCTAGTTGCTCGCCCATGTAACTAAGGCGTTCGTGCAGTTCTTGGAAAGAGGGCAGATTCCCATCGGGCAGATGCCTCGATCCTCCACATCGCTCGATAAGGATCCAGGCACTGTCTTCCGGCAATAGTCTCTGCTCGCTCTCATGCTTTCTACGTAATGCCCCCCACTGTTCACTGCTCCAGTCGATTACTTGATCAGCGACGAAATAGAGCACAACGATTCTGAAGACCTGATCGCCCAGCGAGCCTCGCATTTCAAGTGAGTTGATGTGACGGAACAGATTGCCCAGCAGAAGTTTACTTTCATCCATGAAAAGTTGGCCTGGCACAAGAGAAATGGACTGGGAGGTTGGGCGGCGAGTCTACGCACCAGGGACACAGGTAGCCAGTGGCCACCAACTCGAACCACTGATGCATGTTCAGGTCGGTGTTGCAGCTGTCTCTTGCAACACTGATTCGGTGCAGCGCTCTTTCCAGAGCTTGAGTTCCGCCTGCAAACAAGGGGTCAGGACTTCCTAATCACCCCATGCACTCGCCACATACTTTGCATCTCAAGATGATCCGCAGTGCTGCCGTCGCCCCCGAAGCAGGACACAGCCAGTGAGTCCCCGAAGGTTCCGACGTTTTCAAAAATCCGCAAACTGCTGCCCTGGATTGATGAGCCGACGCGCTTCAAGTAGGCAAATTGCTCCCCCCGCTGAGCAGCCACGAAAGCAACCATATCCCCCTTCATTCGATCCAGTGTGGCCCCGCTGGGTATCTCCATTTGTTCCAGCAAGACGAGGTCGCCGTTTCTGACAACCGGGTATCCACTGTCTTCAATGATACGGGCAGCAAGGAGCTGCCTGTCCAATACGGAGCAGCTGTCGACAGAACGAGCCTCTTGGCCTCCGGCTCTCGGGACACTGTCATAGAGAACCCCAACGATGGGAAGAATCCGCACCTTGCTCCTCGGCAATGTGAGCGCCGGCGCTACTCGCTCGCTACCTGACTGGTCACATGCGAGGGTCAGCCTCGAGGCGTCACTTTGGTCAACATGGTATCGCCGAGCCAATACGCTGCTACCGTGAAGTGCGATGACGGGATCGCCGCTTCTTGCCTCACCTGAAAGCGAGACCGCCACGATTTGACCAGGCAAAGCCAATGCACCGAGACTCGCGCCCCGGATGGCGAACAGCGCAACGTCTCCCAGGCTATCGAAGGAGAAAGTAGTGCGCTCCGCCTCGATAGCGAGGGCATCGGAATACGTGCGAGCGCTAAAATCACCCAAGACCTGGATGGGCTGCTGATCCAAAGCGATCGCTGCCGGGGCCGCCGGAGGTGTAGCAAAGAAGAGATCCTCATCCTCTCGTGTGAGACGCCCCATGAACCTCGCATATGACGCGTTACAGCTGCGCAGTAGTCGGTCAACCTCATCGAAGGACTCGTCGACTTTCCCGGCCTCGAACGGAGTGACATCTCGCAAGTTATGGTGAGCCTTGTTGATGATCAGATAGAACTCCGATCCAGGCCTCAGCGCCCGGCAGTCCAGCAAACGCTCAAACGGGATCTCATTGAAAGGCTGCTCACCATGATTGCGGGCACTGCTGATATGGTTGATAAGGTCAGCCAGCGTGGGCTTGTGGATAAGCATCGGATCTGCAGCGAGCAGGTCCCATAGGCGGCTTTCGATGTGAAGCCGCACTCGCTCCACGAACTCCTGGGCCTTACCAACATTCGACTCGTCATCACGCCAAACAGCTCGACGCTCAATCACCTCTTCGACTGCCGGAGTGAGTGCGACCGTCCGCCGCGAGGAGGAAATCGGACTCACTTGGAGCATCGTCCAAGATGGCGAGCCTGACGAAAGTTTCGGCAATCGACTTTTGACCGCCGCGATGAAGCGGTTGTCATTTGAAGTGATGATAGGCGCCATGCCTGCCTCAACGAGCTTCGGAATGACTGCCGCTAGGTTCTCCGTGTTGATCGGATCGAAGTAGGTCTGGGGATCGTCTAGTTGCAGAATCTCAAGGGCGCCCGCACGATCACGAATGCGTTCCCACAAGCTGAAGACAAACGCCCATACACACGCCCGTAGGTGTGAAGAGTTCATCACCTCATTAGCTGGCACTCGCAGGCCCCCATAACCTGCGTATATCCCCACCCCGTGAATTCTGGATGGATCGAGGCCGATATAGCCAGGTCCGCCGACGTAGTGAGGCCGATAGATGACGTTGAGCCACGCAGTCGTCCTCTCATCAAGCAGTGCTATCAGCCCCTCAACTTGCTGACTCACAAGGCCTGGCAACCGAGTAAATTGCTGGATTGCTGCGGCTGCTCGCTGCAGCAAGTGATGCCGCTGGCGAGCTTTTACCCAGGTCTGCCGGATCGCCTCAATTTCACGGAGTTGGCGCAGCAGAGAGATGATGGGTTCGGCGCTGGTCACTGCTTGCTCTAGCGCCACCACTTGGTGCCTGAGTGGAGCCGATGCAATTTCCACCTGACCTTGCAAGGCTGAAGCTCGATCGAACGTGCCCGCTCCGAAGTATCGCTGAGAGATCTGCCTGATCTGGTCCTCACTCAGCTGTCGATGAAGGGATAGGGATAGAGCAGTCTGCAGGTTGGTAAATCTAGTGGCGAGCAAGGTATTGCGGAGTTCGACCGGCAACCCGACGATCTCGACGTCAGGCAGAGGTGGGATCGGATTCGCCTGGACCGCGAGGTCCCAGACTACAGCTGCGTTTTGTTTGAGTGGGCGCAATTGCGTGTTAAACGCAGCGTCCTGAAGCAGCTCGTTCACATACGCATTGCGGTATAGTCCTAGGAGTGTCGCAGGAGCCTTTACATCTACGAACAATCTCAGACTTGCGGGAAGGGCTTCCAGCAGCTCCGCGGCGGCGTCCTTCTGCCAGTCCAATAATGTCTTCGTAGCGTCATTGTGCGCTTGCGCGCTGATCTGTAGAGCTTCAGCTACGCCTTTGTCCAGCAGGGCATCTGGTGGCACCTCAGAAAGGTCTGAACCACAGACCGGACAATCGCCCAAGCCCAGTTCGGGGTGATGTCGGCGATGCCATTGGGAAACCATCGCATACAGCTGCCAGCGAGCAGCTTCTTCTTTCTTCTGCTGCCGCGCCACTTGCTCAATAGCCCGCGTCTGCAACTCCTGAAGCTTGGCTAGTACCGCATCCCTATCAGCGACCTGGATCTCCCCAAGGCGCTTAAGTGTTTCCACGGACGGAAGCGTTGCGATCGCAAGTGAGCCCAGGCGCTCTCTCGCATCTCGCAGGACAGTTTCCAACGCTATTACTTGATCCTTCGTTTCCAAGGACAGGGAAGCGGCGAGGATCGCGTCAATGTCCTTCTGTCCACGCTGGCGGAGCGTCTCCAGGTGTAACACGGCAGACTCGATGGCAGCCTTACAGCTCTCTTCCTCGGACTCTTGTGGCGGATATAAAAGGTTCGGTACTGCACCGAGAGCCTCCGTCTGGGAGCTCCAGTTCTCTTCAAGGGTGAGCATGCTGGCGGCGTAACGATTGAGCGCAGCGTCTGCATCACTCTCCGCTTTGTCGCTTTCATCCACCGATAGTCGCCGCACTAAGCGTTCTGAGCGTTTGCCAAGATCCTTCAGTGGTCTTAGCCCGGTTAGCTGGGCGATCGCATCTGCAAACGTGGTCTTTTCGTCAAACCTCATCGTGGCAGCCATCGCCGGCATCAATGTTCCGGCCTCGATCGCCCACTGTGGAAGGCCTAGATATTCGAGGCCAGTACACTGTGTCGAGATAGCTCCCCGGGGACCGCGCTTGAGCTCTCGCTTCACCACAATCTCAGTCCCAGAATGCTCTCGAAGTGTAAGCTCAACCCAAGTGTCACAGGCAGGCTTGTCCTGGAGTGCGGCTAGATCATCGGCGGATGGGAGAGGAACAATCGGAGGAAGGGACAGAGTGCGGGCGGAGTCGGGGGACAAGAGATCGTCCTTCTCAGACTCCTCCATCATCTCCAATGCTATGGGCATATGAACCGCGGCAGGCTTGTGCTGGGAACGAAGCGCCTGACCAGTCAAGCACCACATAATCGCACTTTGAAGCGCTGACTTGCCGGCGCCGTTAAATCCCCAGATACAGGTGACATCGCGATCTAAATCGAGCGACAAGATGTCTGGGGACTCGCCGTTGACGCCGCAATGACGATGCAGACCGGCAAAGCGATGCACTCTAACTCGGGTAATGCGCCACCGGGGGCGATTGAGTGGTGACGCGACTGGATGCGTTCTACGGACTATTGGAAGTGGCTGCTCAAGAGCTTGCAGCAGCTGATCCACTTCCACGCTGGAAAGCGGTTTCTGCTGTGGCCAGAGCTCAGTACGAGAAGCATAAAACCTGAACGCGGCCCGCGCGTCTTCGCTATCGAGTACGAAAAGTCCCGCATTTTGCGGTAACGCGATCGGGCACCCTGCTGACAAGGCGTCAACGATTTCCTCAAGCGTGCTGCTCTCCAGCTCGAGGGGGTTATCCAGTAGTTGGTCTACCTGTTCGCCCGACATTGCCTTCTCCCTTCCTTGCGCTCAGCGGGAGCGGCGACGAATACTTACCTCTCCCAATCATTCAGTAGAACAAGACCAGCAGATGTGAGCACCACGCTTCAGATCTGATCGTCTAGGGGTACAGCTTGTAAGTACTACCGTCGTAGCGCATCTCAGCAACGAGCTCACTGATTTCGAGCCCATAGGTGCGCAGCAGCCATCGGGACTGACCGCCGACCTCTTCGCCAACACCGGATCGCCCATGAAGTCCGATTCGGTTGTTGACCAGCAGGATGTCGCCAGGGCTGATCACAACGCTGCGTAGCTTGTTCACGCAGTGCTTCACAAAAGCTTCTACAGCGCTGCTGGCCGCGTTCTGCGCGTCGATGTCGGTCTCTTCGCTCCCGTCATCGGTTAGGAGCGGTGCAGTCACAGAACTGTGGCTGAATCGCACCCAAAAGCCTTCCGGTCGCGGGGACAGGACACTTCGGTTATCAAGACGTGGTGGGCGCGTGCTCCTCAAATTCAGGATGCGCGCGAGGCCTTTACGGAAAGTTTTCTGCGGGACGATCGAAAACTGCGGCTTACACAGCTCGGCGATCTCGCTATCTGACAACGCTGAAAGTACCTCTGCTAAAGGCATCACAGTCGTCTCGGTACTGTTTGGGTTGCGCAGCGCCGACAGGCAAACGAAATCAGGTGATGGGGCAAAGTTCGGATACTTTTCATCGCGCTCTCCCCTGATAGGAAAGAACACGCCGTCTGTGTGACCACGCATGCTGCTTTTGGATTTCTCCGCCATATGGTCATCCCCATCCAGGGCAACCAGGTTAACGAAGAGATGACCGTCATTTTCTGAGGCGTAAGAAACTACCGAGGAGTCGATGGTGGCGAGACAGAGTATCGCGCTCGCGCGTGCCGCTATAGTCGCCCGGCAATCGGGCACGGGGAGGAAATCGACCGGCGTCTCAGGCAATTGGTCATCGTACCCCTCCGTGGGGAAAACGCCCTGAAGGTGAATGCAAGGCTCACCCCAGGCTAGCTGCTTCAGCTGGTCGCGAGTGACGCCGGCAGCCTGCAGACGCGAAAGCAGATTAGGCAACAAAGCATTGCTGAACTGAACAGGGTCGCTCTGCTCGTCAGAGCAGCTCTGAAGTGACCTTCCTGCCATCCAGTTCGCAATTTCTGTGCAAACCGCTTCCGCAAAAATTTTTTCCAATTGCACACGCACCAACCATGGTGATATAGAATTGATATATCAAGCCTGTGGGCTAAACATACAAGCATCCGTGACCAACGCCAAGCCTACCATGAAAAGTGATATCAATCTGACCTCGCTCCACCTCCGGGAATGGGCTGAATTCCTCCTGCACGTCTCAGCGGTCGGGGAGTTTCGAGATAAGGTGGGGAGGCATGAATTCTCCTTCGGCCTGCCGGGTGGAGAAGAATTAAACGTTGCCGCGGACACGCCAGACCAATTGGCAAAGAAGGTCATGGCCGAGCTGGCAGATACGCTGGTGTCTCCACCGGTCGTATCAGAGCACTCCAGGAAGGGGAATTGCTCGGCTGCAGCTATTCAGGGAGGTCCGGAAGAGACGATGACTAAGCACTCTGATGATCAAGCTTCGACTCAGACATCGAAAACGTACACGAAAGCCAAGAAGGTTACCGTTGGCGTGAGTAGCAACCGAGCCATGTACGACATGGTTGCTAGCGCTGCTGAGAAGCACGGTATGTCGGCCGCAGACATGGCTCGCCAGTTGGTTGAGCAGAGCCTTGAGCGCTTCTACACCGAAGTCGATGAGCAGAGTCCTAGGCAGCTCTTTGAGAAATATGAGGAGAGGCTTCGAAGCTATGGCGAGAAATCCTATCAGTGGATGGCTCGCCTAGACGCCGACTTAGGACTGGACATCAAACTTGCAGCGCAGGAATTCAAGAAATCGGCCTCTCAAATGGTGGGGTATTTTGTTGCTGAAGGGCTAGCACAGCAGGTCGAGTGCCAGAGCACTGATGTGGCTGACAAACAGATGCGGGAGGCATTAGATGCTACCGAGCCGTTCATTGGAGTAAGGGCTAAGGCTCTAGCTGAGAGCGTTGGACTTGGTAAGCAGCGAGGCTTGATGAACCAAGTGCTAGGCGGAGCAGTGCTTGCGCCGCGAAGATTACTGGATGCGCTGTCGCGTAAATTAGGAGTGACGGCCGACTCGTTGAGAAAGGCCTTTGAGTTTCGCTTTTTCGACTCCACGGCACCGGCATTCAAAGCCCCGGACGGTAGCCCAACTGTTTGTCTTCAAGCCAAGACTTGGGAAGTGGGCGTAAAGGCATTGCAGTTGCCGGCGGACGAAGAGCAGAAGCTTCTGGCACTCGGTGACTGATGTGAATCCATATGATCGCGCGCGTCGGAAGGCCCTAGAAGTACGCTCAGATCTACTGATTCATTGCGTTGGGAGTCGCCCAAACTGCAATGAGTTGGTCAACGCCATCGAAGATGCCATCGAGCTTGCGATCGAGCCAGTGCCGGAGGGCCACTTCGAGCTGGGTACGGGTGAGGCTGCGCTCAAACGAGAGCTTGAGACAATCTATATTCGCCGAGACGTCCCGCTCTCCGAGCGAGCCTATCTGTTAGCTCATGAGCTAGGCCATTGGTTCCTCGACTTCGTTGAGTCGAAAAAGACGATCAGCCAGCTGGCCATGCTGGATCCATCCGGTGCGGCCCCCGGGGCGACGATCGTTGAAGGCTACGGCGCATGGGAGCGCCAAGAGCTTCAAGCCAACGTCTTTGCGCGCGAACTCCTCCTGCCTAGAGATTTAGCAAAGCAGATGTGGAGCGAAGGCATGCGCTCAAGGCAGATAGCCACGCAGCTGCAAATGCCCTTGGAGCTCGTTCGGCAACAGCTAGCAGATGCTCTCCTGCTTCCGGACGTCCCCATCTCTCCGGCAAGCCAGCCACCCGAGCCTAGCGATGCACAGAAGACCGCTGCGGAAGCCCCGGAGCGCTACACCAACGTCGTCGCAGGGCCTGGAACCGGGAAAACCACCACGCTAGTTCATCGCATCACACACCTGATTAACGATGGAGTTCCTGCGAGCAAGATCTTGGTGCTGACTTTTACTACAAAAGCAGCCCAGGAATTGGTGGAGCGCTTAAGGTTGGCGAATGTGCCCGGGGCCACACAGGTGTGGGCGGGCACCTTTCATGCTCTTGGTCTCGAGTTTCTACGCAAGTATCACGCGGACTTTGGTCTCGCCCCTCAGATCAAGGTGGCCGACTTACTTCAGCAGGTCAGGCTCCTGATTAAGGAGCTGCCAAATGTTGACCTTCACTACTACCGAAGGCTGCAGAATCCGTATGACTGGGTACCAGACGTCCTCAAAATCATCAGTCGGCTGAAGGAAGAACTCGTCACTCCTGAAAGGTACACGGAGATCCTCGCAGGCCTGGTGCCAGTCGATGAAGATGTGGCGTGCCAACGGCAGGACATCGAGAAGCTGTACCGAGTTTACGAGGACGCTCTCCGACATGATGGTTGGGTCGACTACACCGACCTATTAGTCTTACTGACTCGCAGAGCTGAAACGGATCGGGAATCCATTGCCGAGTTCGTAGATCAGTTCGAGCACATCTTGGTCGACGAGTACCAGGACGTTACTCACGTTATGGTCGAGCTGGTGAGACGTCTTGGCTCTGCCACCAAGAAGCTCTGGGTGGTTGGTGACATTCGCCAGGCTGTACACCACTGGCGTGGAGCCTCAATCCAAAGCTTGCTCAAATTCCAAGAGGCGTTTGCGCGAAAGGAGTCTACAGACACCATCCAGCGCTACACCCTGGACATCAATCGACGCAGTACGCCAGAAATTCTGCGAGTCGTAGAGCTTGTGGGGCGTGATCACCAGCTGGAAGAAAAGCTTCCTCTGGACACGGTCCGTCCATCGAGAGCAGCAAGCAACCAGTTACCGGTTCGGCATGCCTGCGATTCAAGCGGCTCGCAAACGTTGTCCATCGCGCAAGAGATCCATCGATCAATAATCAGCGGAGGCCTCTATCGCCAGCACTGCGTTATCAGCTCCAGCAATGCCCAGATCGACCAGCTGTCAGAAGACCTGGCTGACCTTGGGGTACCCACGCTGCATATGGGAGATCTGTTTCAGCGACCCGAAATCAGGCCTTTCCTGTGCTTTATGCTCCTGGTCAGCCGGCGCAGCCCAGCAGCTCTCAAGGGATTGCAGAGCACTCCGCTGCTACGAATGTCAGATTCCGACATCGACTGGCTAATGGCGCAATCGAAACAGGGCCCGGGCTGGCAGCGCGGCCGGTGGATTGGAAGACAGGCTGATGGACTCTCTCCAGAGGGTCAGCAGACGAACAGCAACTTGGCGAGCCTTCTACAAGGGCTGAAGTGGAGCACCCGCCCTTGGGACTTCGTGTGCGATCTGATCTTCGAGCGAGGATTCGGACTGCCCGAGCTAGATAATGACTCGACTGCGCGACAGATTGATCGCCTCGCTGTGTGGCTATTCCTCTATGGCGTCCGAAATGGGGACGGTGCTGCTAGTCGCGCTACGATCCCCCAGTTCTTGCACAGAGAGGATCTACGCCGCTGGATTAAGCAACGCCCAGAACGCACCCTGCCGCCAGAGGCGAGTGCTATCAACGCTGTGCGCTTGATGACGATTCACGGCAGTAAGGGGCTCGAGTTCCCTGTTGTACATCTGGCCAACGTCGACAACTGGCGGTTTGGACGCCAGGCCCCTACCAACTCAGGTAAGGAGCGAAAAGAGCTGCTATTGCCCCCTGAGGTACTCAACAGCACCCAGGAGAGTCGCCTTTTCGAGGAAGCTGTTGAGCGAAACAATCTGCTCTACGTTGCCGTTTCACGGGCCAAAGACAAGCTCAACATCTACACCACTGTTGATGACGTCGAGGTGCCAGCTTCCATCCGTAATAAACACCTGATCGAGATTCGGAAGGGCGCACAATACGCGCGTAGCAACACATCGCAGAATCGCTCGCAGGTAAGTGAGCCGACCCTAGGAGTCTCATTTACGGGCATAGATACCTTTATGACTTGCCCGCAGCAGTTCCATTTCGCCCACGAGCTTCGGCTGCCGGCCGAGCAAGAAGTGGATGTTTCCATTAGAGCGAGAAGCGCGTTGATGGAAGCCCTTGAGCAAGTGTTCCGAGATGGAACCGCGCCAGGGAGCATATTGGGGGAGGTTTGGTCAGATAAGGGCCTGCCCAATACGGAGTCGGACAGCAACCTTGTCAGTGAAGCTCAGCAAGCATTCAGCAGAGGGCTTGAGATTCAACATGTGCACGGTGCCCGATATCTGGCGCCCCAGATAGCAGTAGTGGACGGGCTCGCGATTGAGATGCCATGGATGCTCGAGGGCCGGGATGGCACTCTTCACTGGCTTCGCACCGGAATGAGCCTCGACTATTTGGCGAGTAATGTCCGGCCCTTGATTCTCAATCTCGGGGGCAAGAGACACCAGACTCTCGCACTGCACTCGCTCACGAACGGCTTGCAACTGGATTGCACGCCCTCAATCAAACCAGCTATGACTCGGTTGGTGAAGGCTGTTTCTAATATGCGTAAGGGCGATCGACCTCCGCGCCCAGGAGACGCGTGCAACCGCTGCGCTTACAGGGCCATCTGCACTAGCAATAATTAACTTTGTGGGGTGGAAGAACGGCGCAGCCCGACGGTACACCCTCAAGGCCTTTGAAAAGCGCGGAGCTCGAACTAGCAGGGCCCAACGCTTATCTTTTGGCTCTCTTGAGGTCAGCCGCGCGCGTGGCAGACCACACTTCCACTCGTATGGTGGGGCCGAGAGTATTCGATCTATCCCACAGAGCCCAGCCAACTGACCGCGGTTTCATTCAGTGGGCTGAGCATCAGTTGTGGCTCCGACTCTAGCGAGGCTTCTTCGGCTTGGGCGGAGGATCCATTGACTCGAGATCGTCATAAAAGGCGTTGGCCAGATCCTCATCCGACGGCTCGGGCAGGCGAGAAGGACGAGGCGCCTTGTTTGGTCGGGTGGACTCCGATGTCGGCTCTTCGATGTGCCTCAGGGCAACTCGCTCGCTTTCGTTGAGTGAAGAATCGAAAACCGTCTTGATGACGCGACTGTCTCTATCCGCACGGGCAAATGCCACAACGTTAGACTTCAGAGCAATGGGAAGCTCAAACGGACAGCGAAGGTCTGAGCGCGGCCCCGTCCGACGATTCTGAAGCGCTTGCAGCTGCAGCTCCTCCACGTCCTCCTTGTTAGCTGAATAGGCAGAAGAGCGATATGCCCGGCTGATATCGGACAGGGTCAGACACTCACGCCCAGCAATGCGCGCTTCGATGTAGGCCAGCGTTATAAGCTGTACAACAAGCCGCTTGATGCCAAATGTGGATCGATAGATTTCCTGAGCAAAATCGTCAGCTGATGCTCGCATATTCCCCCCCGAGACCCTGATGCACTCAGCGATGTAACTCCTCCATCCCACACTATCCGGATCATCGGGCAGCATGATCCTTGGCTCAGAAAGCAGACGCTGTTTATCTTCGCTGTTGCGGCCCAACAGCTTGTGCACGAGGCTGTAATTGGATACGTACACCATCGGAGGACCAATCGCGGCCATGGTCAGCAGTATGTCTGTGACCTTGGAGGCCCCTTGCCCAGTGTTGATGTGCTGAGTCTCCTCAAGCAGGAGCAGCGACACACCATCCCTGTTTGCACGGCGGCGACACTCAACAAGAAGCTTTGCGGAGTTGTAGCTCGTGGTTCTTTTACCATCCAGTACAAAATCCGCCAGCATCTGCCTGCCGCCAGCTTTGCCTCTAGCGCTGGCGTACCAATATGAAATTAGCTGCAGGCTTCCCTCAAAATGGTCGCAGGAATAATCCAAGGGTGGAGGTAAAACCTTCCGTAGCGCGGCGATCGTCTGGCTCTTACCTATCCCTGCCAAGCCGGTCAGGCAAATAGGAGCAACCTCTACGTCGGGAGGGTTATAAATCCTGGAAATGTATTCCACCTCACTCGAAAATAGCTTTCGGCTGTATAGCGAGGCCCTGGTAGCAATCTCCTTAATAAAAGCTAGAGAAAAATCGTTGGGTAGATAGATCTGCCTCAGGGCATCGGCGAGGGTTTCTGCGGCAAGCGAGACATCTAATCCACCCAACTCAACAACGGCGTCAGGCTTAACCGTTACCCGCTCGCGGATCTGCTCGGTATCCAAGCACCCGTCGAAACGAGTATTGATGATCTCGTTCACTTAGCGCTTCCTCTGAAGCGGTTGTAGTCCGCCGTGTCCCGCAGTGCTGCTCCTCCTTTAGCAGGTCGACCTAGCTTTCGCTGACCGCCGTCCCACTCCTCTCCAGTATTTTTCTTGAATCTGTCCCTATAGTCCTGCTGGATAGCCGGTCTTTCATACCGCAGAGCAGCCGCCCCAGCGCGGCGCTTTTCATCGATCTCTATCAGTTCGCGCAGCGAGATATCTATGCTTCCTTCCGGCGTGCTTGCGGTGCGGACAAAGTCCAGCTCGTAGAGCAATCCCTCTACCTCAACCCAGATATGCCGCACGCACATAGTAAGGACAAATGCAGTAACCTGAACTGCGCCATTTCTAGCGACCCGGTCAAAAATACGGGTATTAGTTAGCGCTTGAGATCGGTATCTTCTTCCAAAAAAATGCACAGCATCATCTTTTATCGTAGCTTTCTTCTCAGCGAGAAATGACCTAACAGCCATATCGAACGGCATACCAATAGAGCTATTTCGGCCCCGACCATCCAAGTAACACCAAATATTATGAGGCGTCGGCTTTAATCCTAACCGTGCCAGTTCTTCGTCCACTCTCCCACTAGCGTCGGAGGAATGGTTGTCCAATAACACTTGTAAGATTTCGCGACGAGCCATCAGTACAAAATTTAGATTACTGTGAACGTAGGTCGGCTGATCAAGGCTCTGTTTATCTCTGGGATGGGACGACTCAACGGTAGCCTTGGACTGCCCGGAAAAGGTAGGCGTTAGCTCAAAGCTCCCAAGCCAGTTGATTTCAGCCTCGCAATCGAAAGTAGCCCCAGGCCCTCTATCGAAAATGAGCCCCCCTGAAAGCCCGACGCTCGGCCACTCACCTGGCCTGACCTCCATACCAAATAGCTCACCAAACTTCACCTTATCAACTGCCATCGAGAACAAGGCCATTTTGTAGGCCTCCATATTTTCATGGCCTTCTGAAAACCCAATACCAACCACAGCTCCGGATAAGCCACAGACAGCCCGCACCACGCAGAAACTATCCACCGCACTACCTTCGGTGAGACCCGATAGCTTTTCAGAAATAGAATATCCATCGAACTCAATACGTTGGTTCAGGTTTGTGAGTCTCTCAGCAAAGCTGCCTTCAGATCCGGTTTGAGCCCTGGTTTTGTGAATGCCTTTTAACTCAATGGAGAGCGCTTTAGGGTTGAGTAATTTCCGAATCCAATATCTAAACTGAGGGAATGATGGGAAGGGCTTCCCTTCAGGATGGCTGAAAGTCCTAGAATCTCCTTTGGCTCTTACAACGCAGCCAAACTCCTTGGTTAATACATCCGCATAAATCTTTTCCTGTGAGCTATGCGCCGACTTGAATTTCACAAACCCTGAAACGATCTGCGCCTTCATTTCATGAGTGCATGGATACCCGGATCTCCGCCCCTTCGGAGATGGCCTCCCAAGCTTCCTAAGCTGCGATTGGCTTTCACGGTTCCATCCACCAATACGGTGAAATGGTGGCATTAAAGCCCACTTATTAAATCCAAAGACGATATAGCTATAGAACCACAGCCTAACCCTGCCAGCATTCTGCGGCCGATCATAAGCCTTGGCGTGTGCATTTATGATCGCACTAGGATTTTCGCTACTCAGTATTTCGTGATATCGAGCCACCAGCTCCGATATGACCATATACCTACGATCGACTTTCTGGTTATAGCTTTCCTTCGTGGATTTTCGACGGCCTTCCAAGTACAAGGCAGAATAGCCTTGGATGGGGCCTAGCCAAGGCGGGTAATCCTCATGTCCGTTTTCAATCAGCAGGGCGTGTTCCAGCCCTTCCTCGAACTCAATCCTAGTTAGCGTAACAAGCTCCGCATGCAGATCAGATTTCTCATCGGTAAACAAGACAAGTCTGACCCGACTTCTATCCGAGTCACTGCAAAGGAAGTGATAGACCCTCCCTTGCTCAAGGCAAAGAAACCCCTCAGGCGCAACAATTCGCGCTCCGAGCATCATGCCTCAAACTCCTCAAAAAGCTCACCATAGACTGAAAACAAATCTTTCCGTTCGCAGCATAATGGATGATCAATCAATATCGGCTTAAAGAAATTTACTGGTAGTTTTCGCTCCCAAATATCTTGATAGATTTTTGCCAAAAATTGATCGCGAGAACCCCAGTGAGCGCCATATTTAATGGCAACATGCGCCAAAGGCACCCCCTCAGTAAATGCTTCCTGTATTGCACAACTAAAATCCGCCATTAACTGCGACTCATGAGTGACTGGCAGGCTGTGCATACCGAACAGAAGATCGAGATTGGCAATTACCATCGGGTCAATCATGTCCATCGCTACTTGGACCGTTCTTATTCCGGCGCGAGCGTAGTACTCCGCCTCAAGTTTTGCTCTAAGCTCAGCGTGGTCTCGATCTTTCTTTTGCTGAGCAGGTGTTTTTACACTTAACCTTCTTCTTTCGGAAAAGGCCTCCTTGGTATCTTTTACCGACCAATTCACTGCATAGGGGTTTCCATCACAACCAATCATATACAGCAAGAGATCACCCTGATAAGGAAACGCCACGTACTGACGCCTCCCATCAGGGTATTTTTTCACTATTTTATAATGCTTAAATCCAATCTCCGTCGCTATTTTTAGTGTACCTGGCAAGGGCGTCGGAAATTTACCAATCATCAAAGGGTGCCCACGTAACGGGTGAACCGTTGCAACAGGCGACAGCATCTTCTGCTCATGAATATCAAGAAGTGCAGGATGATGAAGCGCAAGCTGCGTAAATATGCGCTCTGGCGTAGACAAAGCGTGTAATGTTCGACCGAGCTTTCGGCTGTTCAACTTACTTACACGGGAGCCTTTAGGCGCCTCACCCGGTACGACCAAGGTGGATGGTATATAAACATCACCCCACTGAAAGTGGGCTTGGCGACTAATTATCAGGTCATATTTCTGCTGTGGTGTCATCACAGGAGCTCCATTGTCATTCGGTCGTCCAGCGCACAGCCATTACTACGAATGGCCAACGCATGAACGAAGCCCTTCCTCCACAAGCGAGCACACTTAAGGCTCGCCGTTCGCGATTAAGCTTTTTCTGAGGATGAACGGAGCCGTGCGGGACTTGACGTCCCGCATGATGCGGATAGACAATGGATTCGTCAGGCAGTCAAATCTGACTAATCCAACAGAGGCCCAAGGTAGCACTTGGGCCTTTGTCTATCTGACTCCTAGCTCCATGCATCTAGCTAGACGCCATATAACCACCTCTTATATTCACTCGCTAAGCCCGCCCGAGTTAGTCAATGCAACCCTCTCGACCCTCTGGAGGGATATTTCCACCCTCGCAGCATCTACTTGGCAATACTCTTACTGCATGACCAAGCTAGCCATGTTACCGCCAGAAAATGCCTACTGACAACTAAAAAAGCCTTGCAAAAGTGCGCCTTGAGAGGCGGCACCATGGTGCCAAATTGATAACTAGCGTCTCAATATCCTACAAATAGACCGCTCTTCCCAATCACCACCCCTCTTATATCAATACATTCTGAGACCAATAAATAATTAAGAGCCCGCCTTTTGGATCTTTATATCCCTTCACGTATTTAGCTTTTACCGCTATAAATCACCTCCTGCATCCGGAGCTTGATTTATGCACCCACCCCCAAACAAAGAGACAGCTAATCTCTCAGCAGTAACCTTAAGATGGCTGGAGGATGAGACATTCTTCAGTCTCTGCAGTCGTCTGCACGTTATCTGGGGAAACATTAAGACGGCCGCTACCTCTCGAATGCTATTCGGCTCCGCGGGCATCACGATCGCGCACGATTTTCCACACAGCCTGGATACACTGCCGTGCAATATATCTTCGGCACTAGGTGACTCCGACTCGATCATCTGTCGGCATACCATCCTCCCGCTATTCTTCCCGTTCCAATCAAAGGAGCATGTACAGGCAGTCATGGCAGCGGTGAAAGGTCCTCAACTTGGATCAATCAAGTACCGACTCGGATTATTAACTGGGCGCTTTGGCGCGGAGCACCCATTAAAAGCCTGCAGTGCCTGTATGGAGGCTGATGCAGGCGCTCATGGGGTTGCTTACTGGCATCTTGCCCACCAGTACCCGGGCGTAATTGTTTGCCCAACTCACAAGTTGAGGCTTCAGGAAAGTACTCGCAATCGGGAATGGTCGGGGCGTTTCCAGTGGGCCTTACCAGAGAAAACAATGCTGACGTCCTGGCCAGACGCAGTTGAATCCATTGCTCAGCAGGCGCTTCTTCAATTCGCCACGTCAATCTTGGACCTTGCTGCTGTCGGGACCTGTAAGTCCTTTGATCCACTGGTTGTGACATCGGTTTACCGCAACGCCCTTCGAGAAATGGGATTTCGCAACTCCGTCTCGCAAAAAGCAGCCCCCGCGCTCGCGGAGTATGCCGCGCTGCTTCAGCCTTACCATCCGCTCACATCACTACCTAACACCGCACAGAAGGCCTGTTCGTACATTGGGCAGCTCATCAGAAGCCCTCATGGCCACAGCCATCCACTCAAGCATCTGGTAATGATCACTTGGCTGTTCGGGCAGGTCAGCTCCTTCATTGAGGCCTATGATCGTGAAGAGGCGTGCTGGGAGCGGGCGACATCTCCCCCTACGGAAGCGCTCGATCGGAACAGACCCTTGGCGAGACTTACTGAGTCCGACAGCGCCTCCCCCCGCATGCTCAGGCCGAAAGTTCTCAAATATCCCGTCCGTGCCGAAATACTGAAGCTGCTTGGTCAAGGCGTGCCGAAAGATGATGTCTGTGCTCAATTTAAGATCACCATATCGACGGTCAATAAACTACTTAGAGCTGAGCCTGCGATAAAGCAGGCTTGGGTAGAAGCCACACTCAGGAAGAGGTTGTTGGAGCATCGGAATGACTGGATGTCTCTAATTGATAGACACCCCGACTCAAGCACTAAAGTAATTCGCACTGAAAACCCCAAACTCTATGCTTGGCTTTACCGTAATGACAAAGCTTGGTTGCTCCAGGAAACAACCAGACTCCCCACTGGACGAATCGGAAATAACTCAAATATCGATTGGGAGCTGAGAGACCAAGCACTCGAAGCAACCATTTTCGCCGCACTTCAACAAACACTTTTCTGTGATAAAAATAGTGAGCGGGGCATCAAAGACATTTTCACACTAAGCCCGACACTATCGAGCTGCTTACAAAAGCGTGACCAATACCCACGCACACGCGCACTCCTACACAAAATAAAGCAGCGCCGATAGCTCTCCCCTTCATTAGTTTGGGGAAGTCTGAAGACGGCGTCCGAGCCTTGCGGATATAAAAATCCCGTTATCCGCCCTAATGGATCAGTCACCTTCACCGATGCTGAGTACGAAAGTCCATGGAGAAGCTTGGGATTTAAGCGATCGTAAATCATGATGCCGAGGTGTTGGAAAAAGCGCGAATGCTTCGGCGAGCATCTTCTCCCGTCCTGAACCATTCGAACAGAACTTGGGCAATGGTGGGCGCGAGGAGCAATGTAAAACTTCCCCCCGCGAGGCGATAGAGCCTATGTCCAATGAGGAGTGTTCGCTCCGAGCCAGCACAGCCTTTTCCTTAGCTCAAATCCCTTGTTTAGCTGTACAGCTAAACAAGGGATTTGAGCTAAGGAAAGACAGAATTAGGCAAGTCTTCAGCCGGCTTCCTCCGGTCGTGGCAGGTCGGCCCCGGCAGTTGAGGGCGCTCAAGAGAGGCAGCAAGCGCTGCCCTAGCGGATGCTCCAGAATGGGGGGAGCCTGTTTGCCGGGACACCACCAGCGTTCGAAATTGACCGGCTCGACCTATATACAGCCGAGAACTTCAACCGGTACTCCCCGGATCTCTCCATCGAAGTAGCTGAGGCCCTGACTGCCATTGAGTCCTCCGCGGTATCTAGACCGCTTCGGGAGGCGAGCATGGGGCTGACATTGCGGAGAGCTTCATACGTCGTGGTATGCACAATGGGAATGAGCCGGTTTCCTGCCAGAAGTGTGGAAAGCTCCTTGTCAGCGACGCTTACTTTGGAAATGCGGGCCAGAAGCGCAGGGGTGACCAACACAAGCCCGATTCGAGAATTCGCCAAGCCCTCGTCGATTGCCCGCATCATCGGAACGCCGAGTCCAAGGTTTTTCTCGCTGAACCACACTTTGAGACGCGACGAATTTGCAACCCATCACTTCTTCAGCGTAAACATCTTGGCGTCATATACGAATGTTTCCTGCCTGGTGGCAGCCACCTGTTTGATCGCCGGATGCCTCGGGTTAAGCACAATGTTTCGCTCAAGCGGCATCACCGCCGAAGGCACGATCAGACCCAGATGGTCCCCTTGGCGCAACCACTGGGTACTAGAGGACATACTGGGCGTATCAGCTGGAAGCGCATTCCACCCTACAGGTAGCTCTGCCTGATTAGGCTTCCAATACAGATCCTCATCATCCGGCAGAGCCCATTCCGTAATCGTCATCGGAATCAAGGGCGGCCCGTTCTGATGAACAAAGGTCTCCAGGACGCAGATAGCCGGGGACAACCCCATGTAAACCGCATCCACCTGTTGCTCGTTCCAACGCCCGCCTTCGATTCCCGCTCCTATGCCAGATAGGTCATTTGCCCGCGATGCCTTGCAGATCCGCCAAGCCCGCATCAGGCCACACCGCCCCATTCGATGGCATGCAGAATTCGCCGAACCTGGCGGGCGCCGAGCTCGGTCAGGCAACGCTGAAACGGTGTTGAGCCCCCCAGCGCACTGTTAGGTGTCACCATCCAGCGCGTAGCCACGCCCTTGTCCTCGAACACCGACTCGGCCAGCACCGAGACCTCCGCTAACCTGTCCAGACGCTCTGACGCCACAACACCAAGCGTGCGTCCCCCCTTAACGGTACGGTCGATCGTTGAGGGCGAAACCTCAAACAGCCTGGCTAAGCCAATCTTGTTGACGTCAAAGGCACGCTGCACCGCAAACAGCCATTGCGTCTTGAAGCCCGCCGACATGGCCTCTATGCGATCCGCTTCGGACTTCTCGCTCAGGCTATGCGCCAAACGGTAGAAAGCTTCATAGCCCTCCCGCTCGCGCTTCCCCGGCGCAGCCGTCAACTCAATCGAAGGGTTCATATCCATCACCTCAAATGACAAATTTTGGAACGTCATTTGATGATGCCACACCACCTTTCAAAGAGATAAGCATCTCAGGAGTATGTGAACGGGATATGGGCGCGTTCCTCCAGCGCCGCTCTAACCCCTCCGGGATAGGGGCCATGCCACCAACCTGAACTAAGGTGCCCTCGACGTCGGGCCCCTCAAATTTTTTCCTGCAGCCCCTTAAAGAAAGCCGCGATATTTTCATCATTGCGTTTGTAATAGGTCCAAGGTCCAATTCGCTGCGAAGTCACAAGCTGCGCGCGCTGCAAGGAAGCCAAGTAGAGGGAAGTAGTGGATTGAGAAAGCCCGGTACGCTCTTGGATGATGCTCACACACACACCTACCGATTCTGGGTCTACTTCCTGCTCAGGAAAGCTTGTCCGGGGATCTTTGAGCCAGTTCAGAATGGCAAGTCGCATTGGATTCGCCAGAGCCTTCAAGGCCTCGTTCACGTCGATGCTCATAGATTTTGCGATACCTAATTTTCGCGATATGGCTATAGCTTGTTCGTTCCTTAGTGAAATTGAAAGGCCTTGGGGCGCGGCAGCGCCCCCAGAGGGGCGCTGCCGCGCTCATTCACGGACGATATCTCGGGTAGTCTGTATAGCCTTTGTCCGTTCCGCCGTACATGCTCGTCGGATCGACCGGATTTAGAGGCCAGTTGTTAGCGATGCGCATTGGCAGATCCGGATTGGCGATGAACGGGCGGCCAAACGCAATGAGATCCCCCCAGCCCGCTTGGATTACCCGATTACCGCGCTCTGCCGTGTATTTACCCGCGTAGAGAATCTTACCGCTAAACGCTTCACGAACAGCTTCCCTGAATGTCTCCGGCAACTCGGGAGCGTTATCCCAATCGGCCTCAGCGAGCGATAGATAAGCGATGCCGACTTCCTCCAAAACCTTCACAGCCTCAATGTAAGTCTGATGAGGATCCTCCTCGACCAAGCCAAGATAGACGCGGTCTTCATCGGTGGTGGCGAACAGCGGAGCGAAACGCACGCCCATACGATCCTTGCCAATAACTTCAGCAACGGCCATGGTAATCTCGCGCAAGAAGCGCAGGCGATTTTGCAGTGAGCCACCGTATTCGTCGTCTCGACGATTGGTATGTGCAGAAATGAACTGGTTTACGAGATAGCCGTTCGCGCAGTGCAGTTCGACCCCGTCGAAGCCAGCCTCCAAAGCGTTGCGCGCAGCTTGCGCATAATGCTGAACGAGCTCCCTAACTTCTTCAATCGTAAGTGCACGCGGCACAGAAGGTTCGGCCAGCGCGCCGATGCCAGGACCGGTTTCGATAAAGACCTTGACGTTTTCTGCTCTGATTGCTGAAGGCGCGACAGGAGCATCGCCTCTGGGTTGCAGTGTGGTGTGCGATACCCGCCCAACGTGCCAGAGTTGGGCAAAAATAACGCCGCCTTCGGCATGAACTGCGTCAGTAACTTTGCGCCATCCCTCGATCTGCTCAGCACTGTGGATGCCAGGCGTCCAAGCGTAGCCTTGACCTCTGGGCTCGATCTGAGTGCCTTCAGTGACCATGAAACCTGCCCCGGTGCGCTGGCAGTAATAGGTCGCCATCAGTTCGTTTGGAATGTTTCCTGGCTGAGAGCTGCGCGAGCGAGTCAACGGTGGCAAGACAATGCGGTTCTTGAGCGTGTACGGGCCCAGCTGGGCGGACTTGAAGAGTTCAGAATCCTTCATATTCGTATACCTGGATATCTAGAATATTAGATTAATGGAGCGAAATTTGGAATATTCGGATCAAAACTACACGTGACGGTATCTCGTTGCGGCTGAGGTAGAAATCTGCTTCTAGCTGTAAGCACCAAGAATGACACTTAAGGTCCCGTCCAGCATCGGCCCTCATGCAGCTGCAAGGTGACAAGTATCGACCAAAAGCTACCGCTTCTCACTGCAAGCAATACGCCCAGCCCTCAATTAAACTGATGAGGCCAAACCACAACAGCCAGGATGTAATCCGAGCCGTTACATGGGGCACCTGCCGGATACATGGCGGCGCGTCAGGAATACTATTTCCGATATCTAGATATGTCAATATCTAGATTTTACGGCAAATCTATTAGGTGCTAGCTATCGGTAGCCATTAAATTTGCCGGCTACTCCGCCGCGGCCATCACGAAAACGATATAGCTCGAATGGAGCGATAAATTCCATAACGATATTAGAAAAATATTTCTTATGTCGTTTTAATCTTTATCGATTCCCGTCCATTCCGGAGCCCGTTTTGAAACTCTCCCTCCCCGTTATCGGCCTGGCGCTGGCCGCCAGCTGCGCATCCGCCTTCGCAGGCACTACTCTCGATCGCGTCCAGCACCAGGGTGAACTGGTAGGCGTGCTGATGGAAAACTACCCGCCATTTTCCTTCCTCAATGCCCAGAACCAGCTCGATGGCTTCGACGTCGACATCGCCAAGGCCGTGGCGGAGCGCCTGGGCGTCAAGCTACGCCTGGAAACGCCGTCCTGGGACGTGATCGCCGCCGGCCACTGGAGCGGCCGATACGACGTGTGCGTCTGCTCCATGACCCCCAGCCAGGCGCGCGCCCAGGTCTTCGATTTCCCGGTGAAGTACTACGAGTCCCCGGCAGTGATCGTGGTCATTGCCAAGGACTCGCGCATTGCCTCGGCCAAGGACCTAGACGGCAAGAAAGTCGGCGTGATCAGCGCTTCGACCTACGAGAGTTACCTGCGCAAGGACCTGGTCATCGAGGGCGCGGAAGACAAGCCGCTGAGCTACCCCTTCGAGCAGGTCGAGATCGCGCCTTACGACAACGAGACCGTCGCCTTCCAGGACCTCGCCCTGGGTAGCGGCGTGCGCCTGGACGCCATGGTCACCAACCTGGTGACGGCACGCGAGCGAATCGCCCAGGACCCGCGCTTCAAGATCGTCGGCCAGCCGCTCTATGGCGAGCCCAACGTGGTGGCCATCGAGAAAGGCGACCCGCAGTGGAACGCCAAGATCACCGAGATCATCGGCCAGCTGCGCCAGGACGGCACGCTCGCCCGCATCTCGAATAAATGGATCGGTTCAGACATCACCCGATGAGCGCGTTCCAGAATCCCCCCTCCAGACTGCGCGACGCGCCGGCAGAGCCCCTGCTGGCGCGCCTGTTCGGCTTCCGTACCCGACTGTACCTGACCTGGGCGGTCATGCTGCTCCTGTGCGTGGCGTTTTTCCTCAGCTTCGACCTGAAGCTGGCAATCATCCTCGACAAGTGGCGCAACCTGGTGGGCATCAACCTCGCGCCCAACGGCTTCCTGCAGGGGGCGGCGCTGACGCTGTTCCTCAGCTTCTGCTCGATCTGGGTCTCATTGCTGCTAGGTTTCGTAACGGCGTTGGGCCGGATGTCGAGCAGCGCCGTCGCCTTCGGCGTGGCCAGCTTCTATGCGTCCTTCTTCCGCGGGACGCCGCTGCTGATCCAGATCCTGCTGATCTACCTGGGCCTGCCCCAGCTGGGTGTGGTTCCAGGTGCCATCAGCGCAGGCATCCTGGCGCTGTCGCTCAACTACGGCGCCTACCTGAGCGAAATCTTCCGCGCCGGCATCATCGGCGTGCCGCAGGGGCAACGCGAAGCCGCGGCGGCGCTGGGCATGAACCGCACCCTGACCTTCTGGCGCATCGTCCTGCCGCAGGCCATGCGTACCATCATTCCGCCGACCACCAACCAGTTCATCTCGATGCTCAAGGATTCGTCGCTGGTCTCGGTGATGGGGGTCTGGGAGGTGATGTTCCTCGCCCAGTCCTACGGCCGCGCCTCCTACCGCTACATCGAATTGCTCAGTGCCGCCGCCCTGCTCTACTGGCTGATGTCCATCGGACTGGAGCTGATCCAGGCCCGGCTGGAGCGCCATTACAGCCGGGCCTACGACACTCGCCGCTGAATATACGCGCGCGCCTCCGACCATCATTCTTCAGGAAATCCGGATGTCCGACCCCAAACCCCTGCTCTTCGCCCTCTATGAACAAGCCAGCGTCGGCTGCGGCGGCGCGCCCAGCCTCTGGACCCACCCGGCCGACGAGCGCCTGCGTATCAACACCCTCGGCTACTGGACCGATCTGGCCCGCAGTGCCGAGCAGGCCAACCTCGACATGCTGTTCTTCGCCGACGTGCTCGGTCTGTATGACGTTTATGGCGGCTCCCATGAGGCCGCGCTGAAGTGGGCGGTCGAGGCACCGGCCAACGACCCGCTGCTGCATCTGCCAGCGCTCGCGGCGGTAACCGAGCGCCTGGCCTTCGGCGTGACCATCAGCACCACCTACGAACACCCGTTCAGCCACGCCCGGCGCCTGAGCACCCTCGACCACCTGAGCAACGGCCGCGTCGGCTGGAACGTCGTCACCTCCTACCTGAGCAGCGCGGCGCGCAACTTCGGACTCGATGAGATGATCCGCCATGGCGACCGCTACGCCCGCGCCGAGGAGTTCCTCGACGTGGTGTACAAGCTCTGGGAAGGCAGCTGGGCGGATGACGCCCTGGTGGCCGACAAGCACGGGCAGACCTATGCCCGTGGCGACCGCGTTCGCCCCATCGAGCACCACGGCGAGCACTACCGGGTGCAGGGCGCGCATCTCTGCGCTCCCTCCCCCCAGCGCACGCCGGTGCTGATCCAGGCAGGCTGGTCCGAGCGCGGCCGCGCCTTCGCGGCCAAGCATGCCGAACTGATCTTCATCGCCAAGTCGCGTCCGGAAGAAATCCGCGCCGGCCTGGAAGACATCTGGTCCCAGGCCGAGGCACGTGGCCGTACCCAGGACGACATCAAATCGCTCACGGTGCTGCGCATCGTCACCGCCCGCACGGCCATCGAGGCGCAGAAGAAGTACGACCAACTGCAAAGCAACTATCACCTGCAGGCGCAGTTGGTGAGCTATGCCGGGGACACCGGCATCGATCTCGACCGCTACGCCGACAACGAGCCGCTGACCACCGAGACCCAGGGGCTGACGTCCTATGTCATGCGCCCGGACGGCAGCGGCCAGCCACTCACCGCCGGCGATGTGCGCAAGCGCTTCGCCCAGGTGACCCGTGGCACCGACCTGATTCTGGTGGGCACGCCTGAGCAGGTGGCCGACCGCATCGAAGAACACGCCCGCCTCTCCGGCACGAGCGGCTACATGCTCAATCCGCTGATCAGTCCCGGCACCTTCGATGACTTCGCCGAGCTGGTGATCCCCGAACTGCAGAAGCGCGGCCTCTATCGCACTACTGCGCAAAGCGGGACTTTCCGTTCTCGCCTGCGTGCCGATCGCAGCGATCGCCTGCCGCAGAGTGCCTACGGTGCTTCCTTCCGCTTTGAATGAAGTCGCGCGACGACGCTCCAGGTTGCCGATGTGCGGCAGCATCGGCAACGCTGTGACAACCGGCCCCACCATCTACCGCTTCTCCGAGATGCAGGTCTAGGGTCCCGAAGACCCTAGTCCACGAGAAGTGTGGCGACGACATCATTACAATCCAGAGAAGGGGCCGTGCCGTTATCACCCTAGATGGCAAGTTGTGCAAATTGGCCCAGTACCTGGTGGTGACCGGGCCAATGATCCATTTCACTGTGATGTCACTACGACGTTTTAAACATGGTGCGGCATTCCCGTGTCCTCCATGCAGGTGAATGGCCATGGAATCATTATTCGTTCTGCTCCACGGTGATGTTTGCTCCGTGGCATTGGTCTAGGCCCCGTGGTGTCTGTGCGACGAGGGCTAGCTGTTTTTGCGCGTGCCCACCGCGCCATACAGTGCGCCCAGGGCCATGTTGCGCAGGAGTACCGTGCGGGCCTTAGTGGTGGATTGAGGCGTCAGGAGCTTCAAGGGAAGCTGATTGAGGATCGAGACCAAGCCCCGGACCACGCTGCGCAGTTCGCGGTTATCCAAGGGATGGCCGATGTGGTCCAGCCACATCAAATAGTGAGCTTCATATCGCTGTCGCAGCGCGAGTATGGCGCTGCGATGGTTGTCCGACAGGTAAGCGACATCGTGTTCGGCCAGCTGGAATTGCCCAGCCATGCAGCTATGGAGCTCCAGGTGCGCCTCCACGAGCGCGTGCAATCGCAGGGAGGGCTCCGCTATGCGGCGTTGTACGTTGGCAGCCAGCGCCAGTAGCTCGCAATAGAGGTCCTCGAGCAACTCGTGCAGCAACGCGTCTTTGCTATCGATGTGATGGTACAAAGAGCCTGCCCGAATGCCCAGGCTGGCTCCCAGCTCGCGCATGCTGACCTGGGCGAAGCCCCGCTGTGAAAAGAGCTCCAGGGCCTTGCGCAAAACCTCGGCGTGTCGGTCAACACCGACGCGCGAAGGCTCGGGCCTGAGGGCGGCATTGGCGAGATGATTTCCCATGGTGGCGTACCTGGCGTCGTCGGATGGAAGTCTGGCGGTGCGCCCGCAGGGCCTAAACCCGGAACTGTTTTAGGGTCTGGTTCAGCTGGTTGGCCAGTTTCCCCAGCTGGCAACTGGACTCGTGGGAGTCTCGGGCGGCGAGGGCGCTGTCTTCGGCCAGCGAGGCCGCCAGCGCTACGTTCTGGTTGATGTCATCCACCACCTGCGACTGCTGCAACGTGGCGCTGGCGATTGATGCGTTAAGGTCGGTCAGCGTGTTCAGGGACTGCGTTATCTGCTCCAGGCTCCTGCCCGCCAGGGTAGCCTGCTCGACGGTCATCGCGGACACCTTGCTACTTTCATGGATGACTTGTACCGCCGCACTCGACTGGGTCTGGAGACGCTCGATCATGCTCTGAACTTCGGCCGTCGAGCTTTGTGTTCTCTGCGCCAGAAGTCGGACTTCATCGGCGACGACGGCAAACCCGCGTCCCTGCTCACCCGCTCGCGCGGCCTCGATGGCGGCATTCAAGGCCAGCAGGTTGGTTTGCTGGGCTATGTTGCGGATCACCTCGAGCACGGTGCTTATCTGCACGCTCTCGTGGGCCAGGGATTGGATGGCACCCACCGCCACGTCTATGGTGCCCGAGAGCTGGCTGACCTGGCGCACGCTGTTGTCGATGTTGTCCTGGCTTCGTCGCGCCTGCTCGGCGGCTTCGCGCACTTCGTCAGCGGCATGCTCGGCGTTCTTCGCCACTTCCTGTACAGCATAGGAAAGCTGCTGGACCGCCGTCGCGACCAGTTCCATCTGTTGCGACTGCCGCTGACTATGCAACTGGGCCCCGCCTGCGATTTCGCCGAGGGATCGCGAGGCCTGGTCGACGGAGTCGGCCGTGTCCCGGGAAAGACTGACGATGCCACCGAGCTTCCCGGTAAAGCCGTTGAAGTGCTTGCCCAGCGCGCTCAGTTCGTCGCGCCACCGGTCGTCGAGGCGGCGGGTGAGGTCCGCGTCACCACTGGCAATGTTTGCCATGGCCTGAACTGCCTGCTGCAGCGGAGTGGCGATGCTGCGGCCAATCAGAACAACCAGACCCCACAGCAGCAGCCCTGCAATAAGCAGCAAGCCCAGCGAATCGAGGGCGTGAGAGCGGAACTCTGCGTGGACATCGTCCACATAGATTCCCGAGCCAACGATCCACCCCCAGGGTTTGAACAGTTCGACGTAGGACACTTTCTGCACGGGGCTGTCCGATCCCGGCCGTGGCCAGCGGTAACGGAGCAGGCCGCCGCCTTCGTGCTTGGCGACTTCAACCATCTCGTCGAACGGCCTCCGGCCATCTGGGTCGCGCGTGCCGGCCATGAGCTGACCTTCGACCTTGGGGTCGGGGTGCATGACCATGCGCGTGTCCAGCCCCTCCAGCCAGAAGTAGTAGCCGCCGTTGTAGCGCAGACTGCGCATCAGCTCGATGGCCTGCCGCTGGGCCTGCTCCCTGCCCAATTTTCCCGCGCTCTCCTGATCGTGGTAGTAGCGCAGGATGCTGCTGGCCGTCTCGACCACTTGTTGGGTCTGCAGCGCCTTTGCGTTCTGCAGGTCGGTGAGGTTCTGGCGAAGCATCAGGCCGGTGATAGCTACCAGGGTCACCGACGCGATGGTCAGGATCAGCCAGAGGCGGTAGCCGATGGGGATGACTCGCAAGCCTGGCATGTTGCTGCTCCGTGGCAGTAAAAAACCGGGCGCCCCTGACCGCGGAAGCGCCCGGAAAAGGGGGGACTCAAAGTGTGTAGCGGCTCAGCTCGCGCGCGATGAGCAGGCGTTGCACCTCGCTGGAACCTTCGTAGATCTGGGTGATGCGCGCATCGCGGTAATATTTCTCCACCGGATAATCTTCCAGGTAGCCGTAGCCACCGTGGATCTGGATGGCGCTCGAGCACACCTGCTCAGCCATCTCCGAGGCGAACAGCTTTGCCTGGGAAGCTTCCGACAGGCAGGGGAGGCCTGCGCTCTTCAAGCGAGCGGCATGGAGAATCATCAGGCGCGCGGCGTTGAGGCGGGTATGCATATCAGCCAACAGGTTGCCGATGCTCTGGTGCTCGATGATGGGCTTGCCGAACTGCACCCGTTCGCGGGCGTAACCCAACGCCGCTTCGAAGGCCGCGCGCGCAATACCCAGGGCCTGCGCGGCGATGCCGATGCGTCCGCCCTCCAGGTTGGAAAGGGCGATGGCCAGCCCTTTGCCGCGCTGACCCAGCAGGTTCTCCGCCGGAACCACGCAATTGTTCAGCGTGACGGCGCAGGTATCAGACGCCTTGATGCCCATCTTGTGTTCGCTACGGTCCACCTCGAAACCGGGCGTATCCGTCGGCACCAGGAACGCGGAAAGCCCTTTCTTGCCCAATGCTGGATCGGTCACGGCAAACACGATGGCGAGCCTGGCGCGCTTGCCGTTGCTGACAAACTGCTTGGCGCCGTTAAGTACCCAGTGATCGTCCTGGAGTTCCGCGCGGGTGCGCAGGTTGTGCGCTTCCGACCCGGCCTGAGGCTCGGTGAGGCAGAAGCAGCCGATGGCTTCGCCACTCGCCAGCTCGGCAAGCCAGCGGTCTTTTTGCGCCTCGCTCCCATAGTTGAGAATCGGGCCGCAACCGACCGAGTTGTGAATGCTCATCAGAGCGCCAAGGGCGCCGTCGCCGGCGGAAATCTCTTCCACAGCCAGGGCATAGGCGACGTAGTCGATATAGGTGCCCCCCCATTGTTCGGGCACTACCATGCCGAACAGGCCCAATTCGCCCATCTGGCGGACCAGTTCATCGTCGATCCAGCCGGCCTTTTCCCAGGCCTGGGCGTGAGGGGCGACCTCGGACCGGGCGAATTCCCGCGCCATGTCACGGATCATGCGTTGTTCGTCAGTGAGTTCAATGTCGTGCATCGTGCGCGCTCCCCGGAATGCCGTCAGGCTGTACGAATGGATTTGTCAGACTCGAACCGGAAGCCGGCGAAGAAGGACTCCACCCTTTGGGGCGTCAGGTTCTCTAAGCTCGGCGGGTTCCATCGGGGGGCCTTGTCCTTGTCGATGATCAGCGCGCGGATACCTTCAATGAGGTCGCCCTTGTCGAACCACTGACAAGCCAGGTGCAGTTCCAGGCTAAAACAGTCGGACAGCGACAGATGCCGGCCTTGGCGCACAAGTTCCAGCGTCACCGCCATGGCCAGGGGGGAGCGGCTGTCCATGACCTGTACGGTTTCCTCTGCCCAGTCGCGGAATTCTGGGCAATCTTCTTCCAGCAGCGACCGACGGATGGCCTGGATGTCGGACAGGGCGAAATGCCGGTCGATGGCCGGGCGGAAGGCTTTCAGCTCCGATCCGGGCATCCTCGGGGTGGCCAGGCCGGCGAGCATCTGGTGGAGCGTCTCGCGGGGGGCGTAGCTCCAGTTCAGGTTGTCCAGCGCCTGGTCGAACTGCTGGATGGATTCGCGGGGCAGGCAATAGTCGGCCAGGCGCGAGTAGAGAGCGTCGGTGGCGCGCACCTGGCATCCTGTGACACCCAGGTAAGTGCCCAGTTGTCCCGGCATGCGGGAAAGGAAATAGCTGCCACCGACATCCGGGAAGAAGCCGATACCGACCTCGGGCATTCCCATGCGCGTGCTACCCGTGATCACGCGCATCGACGCGGCCTGTGCCAGCCCCATGCCGCCACCTAGGACGAAACCGTCCATCAGGGCAATGACCGGTTTGGGATAGAGATGGATGTACTCGTCCAGCGCGTATTCGTCTTCGAAGAACACTTCATGCTGGTTGTCGCCGGCCAGATGGCTGTCGTAGAGCATGCGAATGTCGCCGCCGGCGCAGAACGCCTTCTCGCCCGCCCCGCGAATCACGACGGCAACGATTTCCGGGTCCGACTCCCAAGCCCAGAGGTGGCGGTGGAGGCGATGCACCATCGGCAAGGTCAGGGCATTGAGACCGTCCGGACGGTTCAACGTCAGGTGACCGACCCGGTTGCGCACGCTGGCCAGGATGGAGGGATCGAGGTCGCTCATTGCAGGTCGTCTCGGCTGAACAGGTTGATGATCGCGGAGAAGTCCAGGTTCCCGTGGCCTTGCAGGCTGAAGGTCTGGTAGAGCTGCTGTGCCGCCGCGCCCAGCACCACAGGTTGCTTGGCATGCCGAGCGGCTTCGGTGGCCAGGCCCAGATCCTTCAGCATCAGTTCGGTGCCGAACCCACCGCTGTAGCCGCGCGAGGCCGGGGCGCTTTCCACGACGCCAGGGAACGGGTTGTTGATCTCGGAGCTCCAGCAGCGTCCGCTGGACGTATTGATGATGCCGGCCAGCACTTTTGCGTCCATGCCCAGGACATGGCCCAGCGCCATGGCTTCGGCAACGCCGACCATGGAGATGCCCAGCAGCATGTTGTTGGCGATCTTCGCCACAAGGCCGTTGCCGTTGTCTCCACAGTGGACGATGTTCTTGCCCATGGCGGCGAGCAGAGGCTGGGCCTGGTCGAAGGCGCTGGCCGTGCCACCCACCATGAACGTCAGGGTACCGGCCGCCGCCCCGCCGGTGCCGCCGGAGACGGGCGCATCGAGCATGGGATTGTCCTGGGCGGTCGCCAGTCTGGCCACTTCGCGCGAGCTCAACGGGTCGATGGTCGAGCTGTCGATCAGCAGGGCGCCCGGCTTGACGTTGGCCAGGAGACCTTGGGTCCCCAGGTAGACCTCTTTCACGTGTGCGGCGGTCGGCAACATGGTGACGATGGCGTCGACATCGTCACGGGCGAGTTCGGCGGGGCTGGCGGCCGTTCGGGCGCCGAGTTCCACGAGTGCGGTGGTGGCCTGGAGCGACGGGTCGAAGACTGTGAGGCTATGACCGGCCTTGAGCAGGTTACGGGCCATGGGGCCGCCCATGTTGCCGAGGCCAAGGAATCCGATATGCATGGTGGCGTCCTCTTGAGGTGGGCCGAAAAGGTCAGTCAGCGGTGCTTGAACTGGGGGGCACGCTTTTGGGTGAAGGCGTTCATGCCTTCTTTCTGGTCGGCGCTGGCAAACAGGGAATGGAACAAGCGTCGCTCGAAACGCACCCCTTCGTTCAGGCTCATTTCGAAGGTGCGGTTGACGCATTCCTTGATCATCATTGCGGCCGGCAGGGACTTGCCGGCGATGCTCCTGGCGACGGCCAGGGTCTCTTCCAGAAGCGTCTCCGCAGGCAGTACGCGTGCCACCAGGCCGGCACCGGCGGCTTCCTCGGCGGAGAGCTGGCGGCCGGTCAGGCAGAGCTCCATCGCCTTCGATTTACCGAGGGCGCGGGTGAGACGCTGCGTGCCGCCAATGCCGGGGATCACGCCCAGGGTGAGCTCGGGAAGGCCAAAGCGGGCGTTCTCGGCGGCGTAGATGAAGTCGCACATCAGCGCCAGTTCGCAGCCGCCTCCCAGGGCATAACCAGCGACCGCGGCGATCAGGGGTTTGCGCCTGGCGGCGATGCGGTCGGCGGCGGCGAAGAAATCATCGAGATAGATCTGCGGGAAGCCGAGGTCGGCCATCTCCTTGATATCTGCACCCGCGGCGAAGGCCTTGGCCGAGCCGGTGATCACCAAGCACCCGATGTCCGGATCGGCTTCCAGGCGATCGAGCGCCTGGTTCAGCTCGGTGATCAGTTGCGAATTGAGGGCGTTGAGCGCCTTGGGTCTGTTCAGCGTGATCAGCCCGACGCGTTCCTGGACGGAGACCAGGAGGGTTTCGTATTCCATGGGGACTCCAAGGGAGCCGGCGCGGGGGCGCTGGCTCCCGTAGATCATTTCAGCGTGATGGTGGTGTTCACGGCGCCGCCGACATCGTTTTCGTCGAACCAGCGCTGGGTGATGGTCTTGGTCTGGGTGTAGAACAGCACCACCTGCTTGCCATAGGGGCCGAGGTCGCCCAGCTTGGAGGCACGCGAGCCGCTGAAGGAGAACAGCGGCACGGGCACCGGGATCGGCACGTTGATACCGACCTGGCCGACGTCGATCTCTTCCTGGAAGTGCCGGGCGGCGGCGCCGGAGCGGGTGAAGAGTGCGGTGCCGTTGCCGTTCGGGTTGGCGTTGATGAAAGCGATGGCCTCGTCCAGGGAGGCCGCGTTCACCACGCACAGCACCGGTCCGAAAATCTCCTCGCGGTAGATGCTCATCTGCGCGGTCACGCCGGAGAAGATGGTCGGGCCGACGAAGTTGCCGTCCTGATAGCCCGGCACGCTCGGGTTGCGCCCGTCCAGTTCGAGCCTGGCGCCTTCCTCGATACCGCTGGCGATCAGGCCGCTGATGCGATCCAAGGCGGCGCAGGAGACCACCGGGCCGACGTCGGTACCCGGCTCGGCGCCCGCATTGACCTTGAGCGTCCGGGCTTTCTCCACCAGTTCCGGCAGCCAGGCCTGCGCCTCGCCGACCAGGATCACCACGGGCAGGGCCATGCAGCGTTGGCCGGCGGCGCCGAAGGAGGCGCCCAGCAGGTTATTCAGCGTCTGCTGCTTGTGCGCGTCCGGCAGGACGATGGCGTGGTTCTTCGCGCCCATCATGCACTGCGCGCGCTTGCCGTTCTGGGTGGCGCGGTTGTAAACGTGGGTGCCGACCTTGGTGGAGCCGACGAAGGACACAGCCTTGATGTCGGGATGGTCACAAAGCAGATTGACCGCATCGACGCCGCCGTGAATCACGTTCAGGACGCCTTTCGGAATCCCGGCTTCCAGAGCCAGTTCGACCAAGCGCATGGTGACCAGCGGGTCCTGCTCGGACGGCTTGAGGACGAAGGTGTTGCCGCAGGCGATGGCCATGGGGAACATCCACAGCGGGATCATCGCGGGGAAGTTGAACGGGGTGATGCCGGCGCAAACGCCTATCGGTTGCAGCAGCGTGTAGGTGTCCACGCCGTTGGCGACGTTGTTGGCCAACTCACCCATCTGCAGGGTGCCGATGTTAGCGGCGTGCTCGACCACTTCGAGGCCACGGAAGATGTCCCCTTCGGCGTCCGGCAGGGTCTTGCCCTGTTCGGCGGTGAGCAGGGCGGCGAGCTCCTTGATGTTCTCGCGGATCAGCTGCTGGTACTTGAGGAAGATCCGGGCGCGAGCGCCGATCGGGGTCTTGCGCCAGGTTTTGAATGCCTCCTGGGCGGCAGCGACGGCGGCGGCCATTTCCTCCTGGGTGGCGAATGGCACTCGGGCCAGGACTTCCTGGGTGGCCGGGTTGACGACGTCACGCCACTGCTGGGTTTTGGATTCGACGAATTCGCCATTGATCAGCAGCTTGACGCTGGGAACGCTCGAAGTAGTCATTTACGGGTCCTGCCTGCTTTCGTGAGGTCGAGTGTGGCCCCTCGGTAAAAAAACCGAGTGGTCGAGTTTTCGGTTGGGGGCCGGCGGCGCCGGCCGGTCAGCCCTTGAGCTGGGGGAAGTCTTCTTCGAAGTACTCCTGCTCGCCCCGTGCAGGGCTCTTGCGGCGCTGCACTTCCATCTGCCGCAGTTCCACGCGGCGGATTTTTCCGGAGATGGTCTTGGGCAGTTCGCGGACGAACTCGATACGGCGGACCCGCTTGTAGGGGGCCAGATGTTCGCGGGCGAAGGCGAGGATGTTGCAGGCCAATTCGGCGCTGCCGGCCAGGTCGTGAGCCAGGATCAGGAAGGCCTTGGGCACCGCCAGGCGCACGGGGTCAGGGCTTGGCACGATGGCCACCTCCATCACATCGGGGTGCTCGATCAAAGCGCTTTCCAGTTCGAAGGGACTGATGCGGTAGTCCGAAGCCTTGAAAACGTCATCGGCGCGGCCGACAAAGGTGATGTAGCCGTCCTCGCAGATCTGCGCGGTGTCGCCGGTGCGGTAGTAGCCGTCGCGCATGACTTCGGCGGTTTTCTCGGGGCTGTCCTCGTAGCAGAGCATCAGGCCCAGCGGGCGAACATCCAGCGGCAGCGCCACTTCACCTTCCCTGGCGGGTTCCCCGTCGGGGTCGAGCATTGTCACGCGATAACCGGGCAGGGGACGCCCCATGGAGCCCGGTTTGAGCTTCTGGCCAGGGGTATTGCCGACCAGGGCGGTCGTTTCCGATTGGCCGAAGCCATCGCGCAGCCACAAGCCCCAGGCTTGATGGATCTGCTCGATGATTTCCGGATTCAACGGTTCGCCGGCACCCACCAGTTCACGCAAGCGCAGGCGATCGCGATAGCTGGCCAGGTCTTCCTGGATCAGCATGCGCCACACGGTGGGCGGTGCGCACAGGCTGGTGATGCCGTAGCGCTCCAGTACCGACAGCAGGGCGGGAGCGCTGAACCGCGAAGTGTTGTGGATAAACACGCCGGCGCCGGCGTTCCAGGGCGCGAAGAGGCAGCTCCAGGCATGCTTGGCCCAGCCCGGAGAGGAGATGTTCAGGTGCAGGTCGCCGGGTTTGAGGCCGATCCAGTACATGGTGGAAAGATGGCCGACCGGGTAACTCTGATGGCTGTGCAACACCATCTTGGGCTTGGAGGTGGTGCCTGAGGTGAAGTAGAGCAGCATCGGGTCGGTGGCCAGGGTCTGACCCTCGGCCTGGAACTCCGTGGCGTACTCCCAAGCCGCTTCGTGTGGCGTCCATCCCCGCACCTGCTGGCCGACGCTGATGCGGGTACAGCCTTCGCCCAGGCCTTCGAATTTCTCCAGATGCGCGCCTCCGGCCACCAGGTGCCGAACCCGGCCGCGATCGATGCGGTCGCGCAGGTCCTCGGCGGTGAGCAGGGCGGTCGCGGGGATTACCACGGCGCCCAGCTTGAAGGCGGCCAGCATGGTCTCCCACAGGGCGATGTCATTGCCGAGCATCATGAGGATCCGCTCGCCACGCTGGACCCCGAGCTCGCGCAGATGATTGGCGACGCGGTTGGAGCGCTCTGCCAGCTCCTGGAAGCTGTAACGGCGCTCGCTGCCATCTTCTTCCACGATCCAGAGGGCGGTGGCCTGGTTGCCCTTCGCCATGGCATCGAAGTAATCCAGGGCCCAGTTGAATTCGGTGAGCTCAGGCCAACGGAAGTCGCGGACAGCCGTGTCGTAGTCAGTGCGATGGGTCAACAGGAAATCGCGGGCGGCAAGGAACGAGTGGGAGCTGTGGGTCATGATGCTTGCCCTTAATTGTTATTTTGGGTCTTTCGGCTTAGGGCCGGGTTGGTGGAGTCGAGTATATGTAGGCGTTAATCAAACATGAACACGCATAAAATCATGTTAGATGTGCAAAAATCTCACTACCTGGCGCCTTGATAAAAGACGGAAAAAACCGAGCAGCCGCCAGCTAGGTGGCGGCGGCTTGCGCGGTTAGGAGTCAGCGTCTACGGCGGGGTTTCGGGCTGGCTGACAGCTGCGGCCCGACTCACCAGAGCGGCAACACGTAGCTGACGATCAGGCGGTTCTCGTCCAGGTCGTTTCCGAAATGGCTGGAACGCACGGTCGCGTTGCGCCATTTCACGCCGAGGTTCTTCAGCGGGCCGCTTTGCACCACGTAGCCGATGTCGGTGTCGCGCTCCCATTCCTCGCCTTCGGGTCTGTTCGCGCCCAGGTCGATGTTGTCGCCGGACAGGTAGCGCGTCATGAAGGTCAGGCCGGGTACGCCGAGGGCCGCGAAGTCGTAGTCGTAGCGCGCCTGCCAGGACTTCTCATCGCGGTTGGCGAAGTCGCCAATCTGCACGAAGTTGACCAGGAAGGCGTCGGTGCCGCCGATGTAGGCGAAGCCGGTGTCGCCGCTCATGGACTGGTAGCCGGCGCCAAAGCCGTGGCCGCCCAGGGTGTAGGTGAGCATCGCGCCGAAGGCGCGGTTGTCGACATTGCTGTGGCCATCGTCATCGGAGCGCGCGTAGCGCAGGTCGGTCTTCAGCGACTGGCCGGCGGCGATGGGCTGCACGTGCACCAGGTTGACGATGTGCTGGTCGTAGAGCCCGTCGAGCTTGGCGTAGCTGTAGCCGGTGGTGAGTTGCGGTGTCCACTTGTAGCTCAGGCCAGCGAAGTCGAACTGGTCGCTGCTGTCGGTGGCGACAATGCCGCGCGCACTGCCGCTGGTGACGGTCATGTCCTCGCGGTTGGACGAGTCGCGCTGGCTCACCTGGCGCAGGCGGCCGCCGTCGAAGGTCAGGCCGGCGAACTCGGTGGAGTTCAGGTGGGCGCCTTCGAAGGTCTGAGGCAGCAGGCGCGAATCATTGGCTAGTACGGTAGGCAACTTGGGAAGCAGTGTGCCGATCTTCAGCACGCTTTTCGAGGCGCGCAGCTTGGCGGTTAGGCCCAGTTCGCTGTAGTCGTCGGCCGCGCCGTTGACCTTCTCCTTGTCCCGCGGCAACAGACCGGAGCCGGCGCGGCTGGGGCTCGAATCCAGCTTTACGCCGAGCAGGCCCAGGGCGTCCACGCCCACGCCGATGGTGCCTTCGGTGTAGCCGGATTCGTAGCGCAGCAGGAAGCCTTGCGCCCACTCTTCCTGCTTGGATTGCGCTGCGTTGTCCTGGCGGAAGTCGCGGTTGAAGTAGAAGTTGCGCAGTTCGATGCTGGCCTTGCTGTCGCCGAGAAAATCGGCCAGAGCGGGGGTTGAAGAGCTGAGCGTGTAACCGATGAACAGTAGGCTGGCGGAGCTGGAAATGCGTTTCATGGAGGCCTCTTGTTGTTTTGATGGCGAGAGAATCCGTGCCGACTTGAAGGCAAGCGGCAGGAAAGCCGGTAGGGAAAAAAAGGCACGTTCCAAAGGAGCGATAACGTGCCTGCTAACTTCACGCAGCGAGCTAGTGATTGCTCGCTGCGGCAGCACCCAGACCCGTCTGGGCACGCACAAACTGGTCGGCATAGGCGGAGCGTTCGCGACGGGCGCGCTCACTGTTGTCGAGCCGTGACACGACTACGATGACCAGGAAGGCCAACGGCATGGAGAACAGTGCCGGCTGGTCGTACGGGAAGAGCGCTTGGGCATGCCCCAGAACCCCGACCCAGACCGCCGGACCGCAGATCACCAGCGCCATCGCACTGACCAATCCGGTCAGTCCGCCCCAGAGGGCACCACGAGTGGTCAGGTCTTTCCAGTACATGGCCATGATCAATACCGGGAAATTGGCCGAGGCCGCCACGCCGAAGGTCAGCCCCACCAGGAAGGCAATGTTCATCTGCTCGAATAGAATGCCCAGGCCTATGGCGAGCAGCCCGATGGCCAGCGTGGCGACCCGCGACACCCGCATTTCGTCACGCTCCGTGGCTTTGCCTTTCTTGAGCACGGACGCATAGAGGTCGTGAGAGATTGCCGATGCACCGGCCAGGGCGAGCCCTGCCACCACGGCGAGAATGGTCGAGAAGGCCACGGCGGAGAGGAAGCCGAAGAAGAGGCTGCCGCCTACGGCTTTCGCCAGGTGCATGGCGACCATGTTGCCGCCGCCCACCAGGCTGCCTCCGAGCTTGCCATCGACGAAGTACTGGGGATCGGTTCCGACGATCACGATGGCGGTGTAGCCCAGCACGCAGACGACCAGGAAGAAGAAGCCGATAAAGCCCGTGGCGAAGAGCACCGAGCGGCGAGCTTCCCGCGCGTTGGGCACCGTGAAGAACCGCATCAGGATATGAGGCAGTCCGGCAATGCCGAAAACCAGGCCCAGCGACAGCGAGACGGCGTTGATCGGGTCCGCGAGCAAAGTGCCGGGGCCCATGATCCTGGCACCGCTGCTGTGCACCGCCGTGGCCCGGCCAGCCAGTTCTTCAAAGCTGAAGCCGAATTCGCTCATGGCCATGACCACCAGCGTGGTGCCGCCAGCGAGTAGCAGAACGGCCTTGGTGATCTGTACCCAGGTCGTGGCGATCATTCCGCCGAAGATCACATAAACCAACATCAAAACGCCGACCACCACGACGGCCGTCCGGTAGTCCAGTCCGAACAGCAGCTTGATCAATTGACCGGCGCCGACCATCTGCACGATGAGGTAACAGCACACCACGGTCAGCGAACCTAAGGCGGCAAAACTGCGCACGCGGGTCTGGTCCAGGCGGTAGGAGACGATGTCGGCGAAGGTGTAGCGGCCCAGGTTACGCAAGCGCTCGGCCATCAGGAAGGTGACGATGGGCCAGCCGACGAAGAACCCGATGATGTAGACGAATCCATCGTAGCCCTTGGCATAGACGAGGCTGGACAGCCCGAGCAGGGTCGCGGCGGACATGTAGTCGCCGGCGATCGCCAGTCCATTCTGGAAGCCGGAAATGCCGCCGCCTGCGGTGTAGAAGTCAGCAGCGGAGCGAGTGCGTCGAGCGGCCCACCCGGTGATCGCCAGGGTCGCGAGCACGAAGACGAAGAACATTCCAATGGCGCTGAGGTTGAGGGGTTGCTTCTCTGCCACGAGGGGAGCGGCGAAGCAGGGCAGCGGTGAAAGGGCAAGGAGTGCGAGAAGGTTCTTCATGCCTGGGCCTCCTTGAGGATTTCCGAGCTCAGTGCATCGAAGCGGGTATTGGCGTGGCGCACATACCAGGCGGTCAGCAGCCAGGAGACAAGGATGACGCTCGCGCCCACCGGGATGCCGCGGCTGAGATGGCTACCGGCGTAGAGAGGCGTCCGTAGCCAGTCGGGAACGAAGGCTACCAGCAGGATGAAGAAGTAGTAGAAGGCCAATACCACGGCGCTGAGAGACCAAGCGAATAGGGCGCGCTGTTGCGCCAGTCGCTGGAATTTCGGATTGGCCAGGATGCTGGCGGTGGAAGTCGAGGCGTGATGAGGGGTCATATCGGGCTCCGCTTTAGTTATTTTTGTCGTGCCTGCTGCCGCGGCCTTTTCCAAGCGCGCAGCATTCCCGGCAGCGCCGGGTGCGAGCGCCGCCAAGTTATTCATGACTGGAGTGAAGAAGGCGCTGCGCTTAAGGGTCGCCGCGCTTGCCCGGGGTTAAAAACAGGTATTCGTACAGCGGGCGAACGGTCGACAAAGCTCGCCCTTCTGTGCATGGGTCAAGCCGGGGAGGAATCAGCGAAAGAAGGGGTACTCGGAGGGGAGCCCGGGGCGCGAAACGAAGGGCGCGCCGGCAGGCTGGCTGCCGAGCGGGAAGGCCGAAAAACTGGCGTGCGCTCATTCTCTTAGCCCTTGGTTTTTGTTAGTTGGAGGGGGCTGGTCCGGCCAAGGAAAAGCACTTGGCTCTCGGACGATGGATGTGAGTATATGTAGGTATCCATCCACTAATGAACGGGCAAATAATCCTGATGGACATGCAAAAAAGTCCTTATCAAGATCAGTTGAAATGGGATGATTTCCGCTTCTTCCTGGAGGTTGCCCGTACCCGGACAGCGACGGGAGCGGCAAGACGTCTCGGGGTCGATTACACGACCGTATCGCGGCGCGTGCGTGCGCTGGAGCAGGCCCTGGGGGCGCTGCTGTTCGAGAAGTCGCGTTCGGCGGGATTTGTCTTGACGGTGGAAGGGCAGCGTCTGCTCAGCCACGCTGAGACCTTGGAAAGTACCTTGCAGGCGGCATGTGAGCAGGTGTCGGGGACACGCCTGGCGCTATCCGGCCATGTGCGCATAGGGTGCACCGAGAGTTTCGGCTCGTACTTCGTGACGGCGCAGATGACGCGTTTTCTGGAGCGCTATCCGCACATCTCCGCGGACATCCTCCCGGTCCCGCATTTCGTCAGCCTTTCGCGCCGCGAAGCGGATATCGCCATCACGCTCGAACGCCCCGAGCGAGGGCCTTACGTCTGCTCCAAGCTCGCCGATTACCGCCTGCGTCTCTACGCAACGCCCGAGTATCTGGAGCAGCATCCGCCGATCGAAACGCGTGACGACCTAGCAGGGCATACCTTCATCACCTATGTCGAAGACCTGGCTTTCAGCCCCAAGCTGCTCTATCTGAACGACTTGCTGCCGGGTGCCGTCAGCCAGCTGCGCAGCACCAGCGTAATTGCGCAGTATCAGGCAGCTTTGCAGGGGCACGCCCTGGCAATTCTTCCGTGTTTCCTGGTGGGTGCGGATCCGAGGTTGCGGGCCGTACTGCCCAGGGAGATCGAAGTGACCCGGCAGTTTTGGATCTACTACAGCGAAGACCTGCGACGCCTCAAACGCATCACGCTGATTGCGGACTATCTACACGAATGCGCGGACTTGAATACCGCATGGTTGATGGGTGAAACGAGTGAGTTACTCACCCCCTCGCTCAATTAGCCGACATGGCGACTACTTCTTCCCAGTCGTCCGTTCGGCCCAGGCTGCTTAAATACATGGCCCAGTGCTATTGCTATCCTGCTGACGGCAGTCATAGAGGAACCAGCCTATACCTGCGTCTGCTGCGCCTTGATGATTTTCGGCAAGTTAATTTCGATCCAGTCAGTCATCGCCTCGACTTGACGACCTATGCCACTGCCTAGTGGTGTCAGCGAATACTCAACATGCGGCGGGACCACCGGATACGACACGCGCGCGACGAAGCCATCTTTTTCCAGTTGCTGTAGCGTCTGGGCCAGCATTTTCTCGCTTACCCCGCCGATTTTGCGGCGCAGCTCGCTGAAACGATGCGTTCCTTGCATCAATGCCACCAGCACCAATACGGCCCACTGGCTGGTTACATGCTTGAGGATTTCGCGTGAGGGGCATCCCGTGGCCAGAACTTCTCCGCGACGCATTATCTCCGCGAGTTTGCCGGTTTTTCTCTCAGACACTGCACTTACCTTTAGGTGTGTACTTACGAAATGTAATTGTTAAGGCATATTCTACGCTCTGCCACAGACAACCACGAATAGAAAGGAAACCCCATGATCGTCATCACTGGAGCTACCGGACAACTCGGCCGCCTCGTTATCGACTCGCTATTGAAAAAGGTTCCGGCAGCCAATCTCGTCGCCGCCGTACGCGATGTGGAGAAAGCCAGGGATATTGCCGCGCTGGGCATTCAGGTTCGTCAAGCTGACTACAACCAACCTGCCAGCTGGAACGCCGCCTTGCAAGGCGCAGACAAGGTCTTACTGATCTCGTCCAGCGAAATAGGCCAGCGCACTCAGCAGCATCGTGTCGTCATCGACGCAGCCAAGCGTGCGGGAGTAAAGCTGCTGGCCTACACCAGTGTCCTGCATGCGGACACCTCTGTGCTCGGACTCGCCGGCGAGCACAGGGAAACCGAGGCAGCCATCCGAGCTTCCGGCCTGCCGTTCGTCCTCCTACGCAATGGCTGGTACACCGAGAATTACGCAATGGGAATTCCCACTGCGCTGTCGCTGGGCGCGGTTTATGGCTGCGCCGGCGACGGGCGGATTTCTTCTGCTGCCCGTGCCGATTACGCCGAAGCCGCCGCCGTCATACTGACCAGCGACGATCAGGCAGACAAGGTTTACGAACTCGCAGGTGACAACTCATACACTCTGAGCGAATTTGCCGCCGAGATCTCGCGTCAGAGCGGTAAAGCCATCAACTACGTCAACCTAACAGAAGCGGAATACAAGAAAGCCCTGCTCGGTGCAGGACTGCCAGAGCCTCTTGCTGAACTATTGGCAAACTCCGATACAGGTGTGTCCAGGGGGGCGCTGTTCGATGATGGCAAGCAACTGAGCGAGCTTATCGGAAGGTCAACCTTAGCGCTGGAAACTGCAGTCAGCGGGGCATTGTAATTGGCTCCTTGCTAACTGGTTGACGTAGCCGTCCCAAGGTGCAAAAGCCATCATTTCACCGGACCTGCGCGAAAAGCCGCGCAGTCCAGTGAAGTCAAGTGTTTGGCGTGGCGACTGTAACCAACTATCCAGCGAGGATCACAGAAATGCGCGGCACCTTCCTCGTCGTCCTGCTCGCCTCTTATTCATTTGCCAGTGGTGCAGCGAGGGCTCAAATACCTGTCCAAGCCAACCCCAATCATGAGGAGTTACTTGCAAGTGATGACTCTCGTCTCGCCGCCAACAAGCGCCTGGTCTACGACTTTTTTCGCGAGGTGATCGAGGGCGGTCACCTGGAACTCGCCGAGAAATACTTGGCCGAGTCTTACATCCAGCACAACCCGACCGTGCCTACAGGGCGGGCCGGGTTCGTAGAAGTCTTCTCCAAATTCGCCAAGCCCAAAACCATCGAAGCGAAGATGAAATCTCCTGTCGTTTCCATCATTGCGGAAGGCAATCTGGTGGTTATGAGCTTTGTGAAAGAGTACAACGACCCAGCCGACCCTACGAAGAAATACACGACGACATGGTTCGATATGCTCCGCATCGAGGACGGCAAGCTCGCGGAACACTGGGACGGCATGCAAAAGATATAACGTGCTCCGGGTTTCCCCGCTGCCACGGACTCACAAATAAGCCCGCATACAGTAGTTCGCCGGACATCATCCCCTCCATGTTTTTGCGGCCACTCTTACCGTCGAGCTGTTCCTCGGGCGAGATCCGGCTTGCCGCCATCCTCGCGCATGTGATGCATGGAGTCCGACTTCTGGCTTATCCAGACAAGTGATTACTGATCGATTTCCATAGGTTCTCCGTAACGGCATGTAATTTTTTCGCTGTGGTTTCTAAGCTTGAGTGGAATCACGGGGCTTGAGGAGGGTTGCGGGCAGTGTGTTGATGGGTAGACACAAGGCTGCAGTCAACAGCGCCAATCCACCAGCGGTGAGGTGGCCACCCGTGCCCAGAAGATAAATCCGACGATGCCCACTAACCCGATGCCGGCAATGCTCAGCAGTTCATGGCGCGACCAGGCAAGCAAATCCGCATGCACGATGGAAAGTGCAAGGGCACCGATACCGACAATCAGCAGCCCCAAGCCCACTGAATCCAGTGGGCGGGGGCTGACTTTGTTGCGTTGCTTCGGTCTAGAGCGTTGCACCACGCCACAGTGCAAGCATGCCCAAAGGCAGATTCAGGTAGAAAGCCCACTGCCATCCGACCGATGCGACCACGTACGCCCCTAGGCTGGGCCCGACCGCTGCGGCCAGCCCCAACGGCCCCCCGTAGACTGACCGCCACGGCAAGTTGGCTTTTGGGGAACCCCGCCAACACGAGTGAGAGCGATGAGGCTGTTAGTAATGCGGCACCTATAGTCTCAGCCGAGTCCAAAAGTTTTCCGCAGGCCTTTATCGACCGGGCCAGCTGGCATGAAGCGGCGTAGTTTGCTCAGCAGGGAGGCCTCGCCCTTGGGTGTATGTCGCATTTTCCAAGGTCCCAAGGCGGCATCGATAATGGTCGAGACGACCCCATCGGGCTGAGGCGCCTTCTGCACGTTGTTTTGAATAGCCTGGGAAACGACGTTGCGCTCGCTGTCGTAGGCCTGAATCCTGGAGACCGCCTCGGGTGCATTGATATCCAGGTTGGTGTGGGTGAAGGAGGGCTCGACCAAAACCACGCGGACGCCGAACCCTCGCACCTCGTGATCCAATGTTTCGGACAACCCTTCCACCGCATGTTTGGATGCCGAATACAAACCCATGTACGGCGCCGGAAGGAAACCCAGCACCGAGCTGACGTTGACGATGCGCCCGGAGCCCTGGCTGCGCATGTGGGGTAGCACCGCCTGGGTGACTCGCAGGATGCCGAATACATTGGTATCGAACAGCGACTGGGCCTCTGCGATGGAGGTTTCTTCCGTCGCTCCTAGCAGCATCATCCCTGCATTGTTGATTAGCACGTCGATGCGCCCGGCTTGGGCGATCACGTGATCGACGCCCTGGCAGATCGACGCATTGTCACGGATATCCATCTGGATCATCTCGACGCCGGCGATGGGCTGGGCGGTTGCCAGGTTGCGCACGGTACCGAACACGCGGCATCCGAGTTTGGCGAAGCGTTCGCCCGCTTGGCGGCCGATGCCTGAAGACACGCCGGTAATGACGACAACGGGGGAGTTCGACATGAAGGTTCCTCTAGATAAATGGGACGGGGGGGGGTCATGCCGGCTGCGCCTCCATGAGTGAGACTTGGCTAATGGGCCGGATACCGAACCAGATGGAATACATGGCCGGCAGGAACACCAAAGTCAGGATGGTGCCGGCGAAGGTGCCGCCAATCAGGGTGTAGGCGAGCGTTCCCCAGAACACTGAGTGGGTCAGCGGGATAAACGCCAGAATCGCCGCCAGCGCAGTGAGAATTACTGGCCTAGCACGCTGGACGGTGGCTTCGACTAAGGCGTTGAACGGGGCCAAGCCGGTCTGTTCGTTGTAGTGGATCTGCCCGATTAGGATCAGCGTGTTGCGCATCAGGATGCCCGACAGGGCGATCAGCCCGACCAATGCATTGATGCCAAACGGCTGCTGGAACAGGATCAGCGTAGGCACCACTCCGATCAGCCCCAACGGACTCGTCAGGAAGACCATGACCATGGCGGAGATCGAGCGCACCTGCAGAATGATGATAATCAGGGTAGCTGCCAGCATGATCGGGAACAGCGGCAGCATGGCCTTGCTCGCCTTGCCCGACTCTTCGATGGAGCCCGCCTGCTCGATGCGATAACCGCTCGGCAACTTCGCCATAATGGGTTGCAGCTGCTGGCTGATGGCCGTCGACACGTCCGGTGGCTGCAGGCCCTCGGCGATATCGCCGCGCACGGTAATGGTCGGCACACGGTCGCGCCAGCGCATGATCGGCTCTTCCATGCGCACGTCCACCTCGCCGATCTGCGACAGTGGAATGCGCTGTCCATCGGCACCGGCCAGAGTGATGTCCATGACCCGGGTCGGATCGAAGCGAATATCCCCAGCCGCACGAGCCATAACCTGCACCGTGCGGATGTCTTCGCGCACGGCGGTAATGGGCACTCCGCTCAGCATAAACTGCAGTTGCTGAGCGACGGCGCTGGAGGTCAGCCCCACGGCCTGCAAGCGATCCTGTTGCAAGCTGAAGTGCAGCGTGGGAACACGCGTACCCCAGTCACTGTTGACTGTACGCATCATCGGGCTGGCGTCCATCACCTGCTGAACCTCGGCGGCGATATCGCGCAGCTTATTTGGATTTGGCCCGCTGATCCGGTAGGCGACCGGGTATGGCGAATAAGGGCCGAACACCAACTGAGTGACACGCACCCGCGCCTCACTGGCCAGTCCCTCTGCAATTGCCTGGCGCAGGCGATGCTTCAACGCCTCGCGCTCATCCTGGTTGTCGGTGCGCACTACAATCTTGGCGAACGAAGGATCGGGCAGTTCGGGCCCCATGGCCATGAAGAAGCGTGGCGCACCCTGGCCAATGTAGGCTGTGACGATCCTGGCCTCCTTCTGCTGAGCCAACCACGCTTCCACCTTCTGTGTGGTCGCGCTGGTCTGGGCAATGGAAGTGCCATAGGGCATCTGTACCTCCACCAGCACTTCTGGGCGATCGGAGATTGGAAAGAATTGCTTCTTCACCAAGCCCATGCCGAGCACGGCTACAACGAACAGCCCGACCACCGAGCCGGCGACCAGCCATTTGCTGGCAATGACGTGGCTCAGCAGCCGTCGAAAACGGTTGTAGCGCGGGGTGTCATAGATGGCGTCATGCCCGCCCTCGACCTTCTTGAAGTCGGGCAGCAGCTTGACTCCGAAATAGGGAGTGAACACCACCGCAACCAGCCACGAAGCGATCAGGGCAATACCGACGATCCAGAACATGTTGCTGGTGTATTCGCCTGCCGTGGATCGGGCAAAGCCATTGGGCATGAAGCCTACGGCAGTGACCAAGGTGCCCGATAACATTGGAGCTGCCGTGTGGCTCCAGGCATATGCGGAAGCCTGGACGCGGCTGTAGCCCTCCTCCATCTTCACCACCATCATCTCGACTGCGATGATGGCGTCGTCCACCAGCAGCCCCAGCGCCAGGATCAGCGAACCCAGAGTGATGCGGTCGAAGTTCTTGCCGGTAGCGGCCATTACCACGAAAACCATCGCCAGGGTCAACGGCACGGCGACCGCGACCACCACGCCCACCCGCCAGCCCATGCTGATGAAGCTCACCAGCATGACGACCAACAGCGCGACGAAGAACTTGACCATGAACTCGTCGACCGAGGCGCTGATGTTAACGGCCTGGTCGGTGACTTTAGTAAGGCTCATGCCCAGCGGCAGTTCGCCATTAATGGAATTCACCTCATCGTTCAGGGTCTTTCCGAGGTCGAGACCATTCCAGCCCTCGCGCATGACAATGCCCAGTAGCAGGGCCGGCTCGCCGCCATTGCGAATCAGGAAGGTCGCCGGGTCTTCGTAGCCGCGCCTGACTGTTGCGACATCAGAAAGCTTCAGCGTGCGACCTTGAGCAATCACCGGCGTGTCGCGGATCTTCTGTAACTCATCGAAGGCGCCGTCTAGTCGCAGGAAGACCTGCGGTCCGTGGGTTTCCACGGAGCCGGCCGGAGTCAGGGCATTCTGCCCGTTGAGCGCGGCGAACACTTCCTGCGGGCCGATGCCCAGAGTGGCCAGGCGCTCGTGGGAGAACTCGACGAAGATGCGCTCGGCCTGCTCGCCGATGATGTTGACCTTCTTCACCCCCGGCACATGCAGCAGTCGCTGGCGTAGCGTCTCCGCGTCACGCACCAGCAGGCGTTGCGGTTCGCCCTTGGCCTTGAGTGCGAACAGGGCGAAGGTGACGTCCGAGTACTCGTCGTTGACCAGCGGTCCGATCACCCCGGCCGGCAGCGTCTTCGCCTCGTCGCTGATCTTCTTGCGAGCTTGGTAGAACTGCTCCGGCACTTCCGACGGCGGCGTGGTGTCGAGCAGCGACAAGGTGGTGAAGGCCAGCCCGGGCCTGGTGTAGGTCTCGCTGCGGTCGTACCAGCGCAACTCCTGCAGGCGCTTGTCGAGCTTCTCGGCTACCTGATCCTGCATCTCCTGGGCTGTGGCTCCGGGCCAGGCGGTCACTATGGTCATCACCTTGACGGTGAAGGCTGGGTCTTCCGCCCGCCCCAGCTTGAAGAAGGCGATAAGTCCGGCCAGCGAGATCAAGCAGACCATGAAAAGAGTGATCGAGCGCTCACGTACGGCGAGCGCCGAAAGGTTGAAACGGCTCTCGCTCATGGACGGTCTCCCTCAACCGCCGCAACAGCAGGTTGCTCAGCCACCCGCACCAGCTGGCCGTCACGTAAAAGATGGGCGCCGAGCGCAACGATCTGCTCGCCGGGCTTGAGTGGGCCGGTAATGCGCGCGTGTTCATCGTCCAGATGTTGGACGACAACCGGCCGCCAAGACACCTTTGCCGGCTCACCTTGAATAACCCATACCCCTGGCCCCTTTCCTGCGTCGTATAGGCCGCCGATCGGAACCTGTAGGTCGCGCGCCCCATTTGCCTGGTCATTAGCGATTTGCAAGGTGATGGTGGTGCCCAACGGCGCATTGGCAAGTTCGCCATCTAGTACGTAACGGGCCTCGAAAGTTCGGGTTAGGTGGTCGGCGACGTCCGAAAACTGGCGCAGGTGAGTTGCAACGCTGATGTTTTCCCTGCCGAAGAGCGTGGCTTGGGCGATGGAGCCGACCGCGGGGCGCAGGGTTTCAGGAAGCTGCACAACGGCTTCCCGGGGGCCGGCATGCGCCAGCCGCACCACTGGCTGGCCGGCACTGACGACCTGGCCGGGTTCGGCCAGTGTTTCCATAACGATACCGTCGGCATCGGCCAGTAGCTCGGCATAGCGCGTCGCATTGCGCGCGACCTCGGCTTGGGCCTCGGCCGCACTGAGCTGAGCCCGAGCCGTATCCGCAGCCGCCTTGTACTGGGCGTAGGCTGACACCGATACCGCGCCGGTGCCGCGCAAGGCGCGATAGCGGACCTCGTCATCGAAGGCCTGCTGCGCTCGCGCACGCGCAGCGGCAACCGCTTCGCGCTGCGCATGGGCGGCGAGCTGCAGGTCGACAGGGTCAAGGCGCAGCAGCACCTGGCCACGCTTGACCGACTGCCCGGTATCCACCAAGCGCTCCAGAACTTTGCCGGATACCCGGAAACCCAGGTTGCTCTGCACCCGGGCAGCCACGGTACCAGTGAAGGCGCGCGCCCCAACCGGCGCGCCCTGAATGGCCACAGCACGCACCAGGGGCGCGTCAGTACGTGGATCGGATTGCGCTTGGTCGCCGCAGGCGACCAGCGCAAACGGCATCACGCCGATAAGGGTGGACAGAAGGAGGGTGCGCCGAGGCATGAGGAACCCATCTCGAAGTAATAGGAAACCTCACTTTGATTCTGGTGACCAATTTAGTCAATAGTCACGGAGTCATGGCGACATACTGCGCAGTATCAAGCTGGACAGCAGGGTTGGAGCCTCGTCGGTATGATCGAGACAGTGCTGCAGGAGCAGTGGGTTGAGGTAGGGACGCATGACCAGGTGGATCGCCATCGCGGCCTCATCGAGGGGAGTCTTGCGCTCGAAGTCCCCATTCTGTCGGCCCTGCAGGAGAATATCTTGGATCAGTTCATAGATGCGCCCCTCGTAGGCGCGCGCCGCCTCCCAGCGCTCGGTCGCTGCCGAAGCTGCAATTTCGTAGAGCTTACGGTCCTGAAAGAACAGGCGCAGGCTCGACTCAACCAGCGCCTTGAACATGCGTCGCAGTTTTTCCGGCGGGCGTTCGGCCTCAGAAACGGCAGCTCTGACCTCGGCTTCGATCTGACACAGGCAATTGGCGCAGATCGCCTCGCCTATAGCCTGCTTGGATACGAAGAACTTGTAGATATAGGCCTTGGAAAAGCCGATGGCTTTGCCCAGATCGGAGACGGTGGTCTTTTCGTAACCATAGCGGCTGAAGTGGTCGGTGGCCGCGATCACGATCTGATCACGCACTTCGTGGTCCACCGGGCCACGAGCTGTAACTTTCGGAGAAGGAGTTTTGTTCATGGGTATAGCCTACAGAGCGGTCGAGTGATGGACAATAAGTGACCGAATTGTATTGTGGTCACAATCCTGGAACGTCACCTGACCAGGTTAAAAAACCAAGCTTCAAACGCGGCCATCTGACACTGATCAGCACCAGCGTTCTGGCAGGCAGGGCGGGCGGCTTAGCTTATGCCTGCCCCGGGCTCTTCATGCTGGAGCCCTTCCTGGGCCCGATCGCGGAAGACCAGCGGCAGGCTCGCCCCAATGCCAGTTTCATTACCTGGCTAGCAGGCGTATTTGCCCCCCATGGCGTGTCGCAGCCTGCCAGAGCTCAGTAGCAGTTGACGCAGCGATTTCGAGCAGCTTTCGATCGTCAAGAAGATCTTGAGGCTTGTCCCGGTGATGATTTCCAGCAAGCGCAAAATTTGCGCTGAGGCATTTTGGCTTCGTCGTGTCGCCCTGACCTCCGCCTCAGTTAAGAAGACTCTGGACAACCAGTGACCAAATGATACATTGGTCACTGGTTGTCGTAGGCTTGCTTTCGGAGACCCAATGCTGCCCAAGCATCTTTTCGCCACTGCCGCTACATTCAGTTCCCTTCTGGGGTGCTCGGTCGGGCCTGATTACGTCCGCCCAATTCCGGCCCTTCCTGAACAATATATTGGTCAGAAAGCGGTCGAGCAGCGCGACGCCAAATTAGCCTCCAACCTAGAGGCTTGGTGGGAGGGCTTTGGTGACACTCAGCTGACCAAACTTGTTTCAGAGTCACTTCGGCAGAACTTGAGCCTCGCCCAGGCCGCAGCTCGTGTAGATCAAGCGCAAGCTGGCTTGGGCGCAGCAAATGCCGCACTGCTCCCGTCAGGCAACATCGACGGACAGGCGGGGCGCGCTAGGCAGACCATTGAGACGCCGCTTGGACAGGTGCTGAGCTCAACGCCAGGGTTTAACCGTTATGGCAGTAGCTACGAAGCAAACTTAAATGCCAGCTGGGAGGTCGATCTGTTCGGTGGATTGCGTCGTGACCGCGAAGCAGCTCTCGCCGAGTACCGGGCATCGGAGGCAGGAGAGATCGCGGTAAGGCTCGCGGTTTCAGCGCAAACAGCCGACCTCTACATCGTGATTCGCGGCCTACAGACCAGGCTCGAAATTGCACACCTGCAGGTGCAAACGCAAAGGGACCTCGTCTCTAAGGTAAGGCAACTCAATGGCGTAGGTTTGGCGGCCGACCGTGAAGTGCAGCAAGCAGAGGGGGCACTGGCTCAAGTCGAGGCAACAGTCCCTGTTCTCGAGTCCAGCCTTGATGCCGCAATGAATGCTTTGGACGTAGTTCTCGGGACCCCTCCAGGAACACACCGAGCAGAGCTGGAATGCAGAAGTAACATTCCACTCGCTCCTGGGTTTGCTGGCATGGGTTCGCCGCAAGATCTTCTTCGCCGGCGTCCGGACCTGATTGTCGCCGAACGACACTTGAGTGCTTCGAATGCACGAATTGGGTCAGCAATCGCAGAGTACTACCCCAAATTTTCGTTGACCGGCCTGCTTGGTAGTGCCACGTCGGTCTCAAGCGGTCATCTCTTCTCCAATGATGCAAGCCAGGCTGCTGCGGTGTTTGGCCTTAGGTGGAGAATTTTCGATTTCAGCCGGATCAATTCGCAGATCGCCTTAGCCAAAGGCCAAGAGGCAGAAGCACTCGCTACATACCGATTGGCCGCCCTGGCGGCAACTGAGGATGTCGAGAACGCTCTGTCAGAACTGGTGAAGCGGGAGCAGCAAGCAAAGGTGCTAGAGCAAGGCGAGCAATCGCTGGGGCACGCACGCGCCTCAACTTTCTCCGCATATGAGAACGGCGTTGTGAGCCTTATCGAAGTGCTCAACGCGGATCAAAGCCTATTGGCAGCCAGAGACAATCGAGCTCAAGCACAGACTGAGTCTGCCCGAGCGGCCGTGGCGGCATTCAAGGCTCTGGGTGGAGGCTGGCAATCCAATCATGTTTCGGACGCGAATGGACAAGGCAACACTGAGAAGCCGCAGTCTGCTCAAGCAGACAACTCAGCCCGACCCATGGCACCTCTTATTTGAAGGCGCCAATACTGAACTCTGGAGCAAAACATGGCTGGCAATAAAGGAACTGCATTAATAACCGGGGCTTCGAGTGGAATTGGTGCCACCTATGCGGATCGACTTGCAAAACGCGGACTAGATCTGGTTCTTGTTGCTCGAAACGAAAAGCGGCTAAAGGCTCTCGCGAACCGCTTACGCTCTGAGACCGGAGTAAGTGTCAGTATCTTTCCAGCCGACCTAACTGACGATACGGATGTTCTGCATGTAGAGATTCGCTTGGCTGCGAGTGATATTACAGTTCTTGTTAATAGTGCTGGAATGTCCCTCAATGGAAGCCTTCTCCAAAACGGAACATTCGAGATTAGTCAGATTATCAATTTAAACGTATGTGCAGTAGCCCGTCTAGCTGCGGCAGCAGCAAAAGCATTTTCAGTAAGAGGCGGAGGATCGATCATTAATGTCTCCTCTGCCATGGCATTGGCTCCAGAAATTTACGACGGCATCTACAGCGGCACAAAAGCATTCGTGCTAAACCTGAGTCAGGCCATGTCAGCTCACTTTTCTGAAATGGGGATATACACACAAGCTGTGCTTCCTGGCGTAATAAAGTCGGAACTTTGGAAAACAGCTGGACAAGATCTCAATCACTTCCCTCCAGAAATAGTAATGACGGTTGATGACGTGGTTGATTCGGCTTTAAAAGGCTTCGATAGAAGAGAGACGGTAACCATCCCATTTCTCGAGTGCGCCGAACACTGGGAGATTTTTGAAAAGACAAGAACCAGTCTATCCAAGTATATCTATTGCAATCAGCCAGCATCTCGCTATCTATAGCACGGATTCCAAAAGCCAAACACCTTGGAGGGCAAGCCATTGGGAACGATCCATTTGGGGAGCGCAAAGCTTGACGTCAATCTGATGTTCGTTTTTATGACCGTCTTCCAAGAGCGGAGCTTTAGCGGCGCAGCAAGGATTCTAAAAGTTGGCCAGCCTGCGGTTAGCGGATCAATTGCAAAATTGAGAGTCCATTTTAAGGACGTTCTCTTCTATCGATCAGGAAGAGACGTGATACCCACCGCTAAGGCGGAGAGAATCGCATACATCCTGCTCCCTGCCCTCAAAAGAATAGAGGCTGTCCTCCTAAGCGAAACTATAGATCCATCAATCTACTTTTACTGATACCAGTTACTAAGGCATCCACCACGCACGTTCAACCGATGACCGCAAGCCGTATTTTATTCGGATATTTAGAGCAGAGCGTAACTGCCTGGCGCCCAGCTATTAACTACTCCAGGAACTTTCGGTCGAGCAATTTAAAGAAAAACAAGAGTAGAAAAATCACGGAGAGCAATAATGTACAAGCACAAAGCTAGACATCTGTTTATGGTAAGCGCCTTGGTCGTGTCGACAAAAACCATGGCTAACGGCTTCGCGCTGAATGAACAGAGCGCAAGCGGCGCAGGTACGGCCTTCGCAGGACGGTCTTCTTCGGCTCTGGATTCCAGTACTATTTTTGGCAACCCTGCAGGCCTAAGCAAGCTAAAACGTACAGAAGTTAGCGGAGGGCTGGCTGTACTTTTTGCAAAGGATGATATTAGCGCGGCTCAGAGCAGCGCCAGCGGAACTAATAAAGGTGACTCTGTTCCAGTTACCGGAGTACCCTTCGGATATTTCTCCACTCCTATTAATGAAGTCATTTCTTTCGGTGTCGGGGTTTATGTTCCGTTTGGCCTTATAAATGACTACGAGAGCAACTTCCAAGGGCGATACCATGGGTCTTACAGCAAGGTATCCGTATTCACAGTTCAGCCGACTATATCGTATCGCATAAACGATAAGGTTTCAATTGGCGGAGGGCCAACCATAAATCGCATAGGCGGAAAGTTAGAAAGCCAGCTGGCGACGGGCGCGCTAAATAGTGGTAAGGAGGCCAAGATCACGCTGAAAGGAGATGACACAGCCGTTGGGTACAATCTCGGCATCATGGTTGACATTACAGAAGCAACAACATGGGGCGTTACTTACCACTCCAAAGTCGACTACAAACTTGAAGGTCATACTAAAGTGTCTGACTCGCCAGCAGCACTTGGCTTGAATGGAAAGTATGACCTGGAAATGGACGTAACGCTGCCGGAGTCGGTAGATACTTCTTTCACGCATCACTTTGACGACAAATGGACAGGGTATGTGGGTACGACATGGACTCGCTGGAGCAGACTCCCTGAAATTGTCGGTGAGAACAGCGGGTTACCTCTCCTGGGCGAGCGACTTGGCTTTGGTAGAATCAGCGAGGAGCTAAACTTCCGAGACACGTGGGCTACGGCAATTGGTGCCTCTTATGCGCTAACACCGCAATGGGTGCTGCGTGCTGGATACGTCTACGATCAGTCTCCGACTCGAAATGAGGATCGGAACGTGCGAATCCCTGTCGGAAATCGTCAGACAGTCACCTTCGGGGCTGGCTATTCTCCTTATCCTGACATGACCATCGATTTGGCTTACGCCTATCTTTGGGAGGATACAGCTGGCGTCAATGCAAAGAACGACTCAGGACTGCAGCCTGCCTATACCGCAAAATATGACAATTCATCTCACGGGCTGGCCGCACAGCTGACTTACCGTTTCTAGTCTGCTGACGCCCAAGATGCTCATCAACCGTTTGAGGTTGCTGGCCAGCACATGCACGCTCATTTCCGTGCTGACTCGAGCAGCGCCTTGGTCAGAAAGTGCGTCTCGCCCATGCAATATTTGAGCGTGCCAAACTGGTGCTCCAGGGTCTGGCGGCGCACGCTCATCATCTCTAGTTCGCGATCCAGCAGCTGCTTCATGGCATCCAGTACCGCCTCGTGCCGCCAGCTTTTGAGTCGGCGATAGCTGCTGGTGATGCAACTGCTGCGTATCGGGCAGCTCGGGCATGAGCGAGGAGCAGTCGTTCATCAGAATGAATCGCCCTCGTGCCGTAGACACCTTCGGGCAACAGATCCAATCGGCAGCAATGGGTCCAGGCCGTGTGAAAACGTCGTCCTCGCCTAGAGTTGCTGGAGCATCGTCAGCGGGGGCGGCGTATGAAGCGATTCATCGAGGAAGCCAGCCGGACACAGGTCAGCCTGCTGCCGGAATGCTTGGATGACTTCGTTGCCGAAGACAATCCGATCCGTGTAGTGGAAACCTTCGTCGAGGAACTCGACCTGGCGGCCTTGGAGTTCGATGGAGTGGCACCGGCTGTAACCGGGCGACCGTCTTATCAACCCGCCGCGATGCTGAAGATCTACATCTACGGTTACCTCAATCGCATCCAATCCAGCCGCCGCCTGGAGCGCGAATGCCAGCGCAACCTTGAACTGATGTGGCTGACTGGACGGCTGGCGCCGGACTTCAAAACTATCGCTGATTTCCGCCGTGACAATTGCAAGGCCAAGCGACCGATTGGCTCGAGCTCTTTACCCTTAGCCAGCCCCACGGATAGGAACCGGCGTTCGCTCTCGGTCATATCGCCAGCCAAACGCCTGGCTTCAGCCTCATATTCAGCGATCACCTGCTGCAGGTCTTTCCGGCGCTTGCGCGGCATACCGACCTCTGTAAGACAAGGTGCGGCTTGATGCGAGCCCAGTGAAGATACATTCCTGAGCAGCCTGAGCTCTTCCCGCTGATCGGTCAGGAAATCCTCAGAACCTGGCCCTGACTGTAGATTCTCCTCACTGCGAAAAGAAAACTCTCATTTCTGGCCGATTCGTCCATTTTTTCCTCACCGTACCTTCCGCGCAAAAACAGAAAAGGCCGCATCGCAGCCTTCCTACGGTGTGCCTACTCAGACTTGGAGCCATGACTCGACGGTTGCATTACTGTATTGGGCTTTCCAGGCTTTCAACACACGATGGTTGCCACCTTTAGTCTCTACTACTTCCCCGGTATTGGGATTCTTGTAGACCTTGACCGTCCGTGCACGACGAGCCTGTGGGGCGCCCTTTGCACCACGGCGAGAGGGAAGGCCTGCACTAGGGTCTAGGATAGCGATGACATCCGAGAGGCTCTTTCCATACTCTTTCATCAGTCCCGCGAGGCGCTCTTCAAACTCGATCTCTTTCTTCAGAACGGAGTCATTTTTGAGTGACTCCAAATGAGCAAGTTGCTCAGCGAGCGCTCTCTCCGCTGCACGAAATTCAGACAATTTAGACATGATATTCCTCATTCTTTATGGACTATTAGCCTACCGAGAATATAAGAAACGAGCTGGAAGTTAAATCGAAAGCATGACTCACAGACAAATGGGTACTGATTCCAGTTATTAGGAGCCTGCAGAGGCTAGGTAATATCATTAGAAAAACCAAGGCGGATCTATCAACGATATAGCCGTCAGGACTTATCACCGTCTTTCAGGCCCTCTCTGTAGCGATACGTCTCGGACACGAAATCAATGAATGCCACTGCCGATGCGACCGCCAGCCGGGCATGCCTGGGTTGCAAGCCTCGATGTTGGCCATCTCTTCCATGCCCGGTGCCGTACAGCCCGCGCAATTGCGCAAGATTGCTGGTGAGCTGAGCCAGGTTGCGAAGAATCATCTTGATGTTCTCGGCCCCCTTCGCGGCCTCACTGATTCCCTCCGGGACAAGCTGTAGCGCCTTGGCGACCTTTTTGGTGAGATCCCCCAGATCATCGGACTTCGTGAACGGAATATCACGTTTCGTCAGGATCGACTTACAGCACGTCTCAACCAGCTCTTTGGCCGTACCGATGGCCAACGCTGGATCGCGATCGACAGCATTCTCCAACCGCTCAATCTCCTTGGCCATCCAGCCGGCATTGAGTGCATCTGCGACGGTTTTGGCTCGAAGGACAGCCCGCGCTGAGTTGCTTTGAACTGGTCGGAATGCAAAGCGGGGCCGTCCGGCAATATGCTCTTCCTCGAACAGCTCCCAACCAGCCGATCGGAGCTGTTGATTGAAGTGGAGCACCAATTTGAGCGCCTCATCCCTTACAGGCCGGACTACCGGATGCACGATCTCGCACAGGAAGCGAAGGAACACTTCAGCGTTGCCATCAAGGAGTTGGAAGCGGCCATCGCTGTAGACCCAGTCGTTCGCCCAATCATCATTGTTGAAGCGATGCTGGTAGATATCACCCGCCGCGTCCTTATAGCGACTATCGGTCGACGGGAGCTTTTGGAGATCGTACAGACGACCTAGAAACTCCAGATCGTCCAACTGACCATACCAATTCGCATTCTCTAGGGAAACTCCGGAAAAGTCCCGGCCGATCTATTGAAATGATGCCTCCGCTGACCCCGAGCCCAACCGCATGACCCAGATGAGCTTTTCTGATGCCGAGTACGCTGGCAAGCGCAAACAAACCCGGCGCGAGCGTTTTCTGGCAGAGATGGAGCAGGTGGTGCCATGGGCAGGGTTGCTGGAATTGATCGAGCCGTTCTACCCCAAGGCGGGCAATGGCCGTCCGCCGTATCCACTGGAAACCATGCTGCACATCCACTTGCTGCAAAATTGGTTCGCCCTCAGCGATCCGGCGATGGAGGAAGCGCTGTACGAGATCACCTCGTTGCGTCAGTTCGCCAAGCTGTCGCTGACCCAAGGCAGCATCCCGGAAGACACGACGATCATGAACTTCCGACACCTGCTGGAGCAGCACGGGTTGGCGACGGGCATCCTGGCCGTGATCAATGGCCATCTGGGCGAGCGCGGGTTGTCGCTGCGCCAAGGCACCATTGTCGATGCCACCATCATCCATGCGCCGAGCTCGACCAAGAACAAGGAAGGCAAACGCGATCCTGAGATGCACCAAACCAAGAAAGGTAACCAGTACTTCTTTGGGATGAAGGCGCACATCGGTGCCGATGCCGAGTCCGGCCTGGTGCACAGCGTCGTGGGGACCGCGGCCAACGTGGCCGATGTCACCCAGGTCGACCAGCTCCTGCATGGCGAGGAAAATGTGGTCTGTGCCGATGCGGGCTACACCGGGGTGGAGAAGCGTCCCGAGCATGAAGGGCGTGCGGTTATCTGGCAGATCGCGGCCCGGCGCAGCACCTACAAGCACTTGAGCAAACGCAGCACCCTGTACCAGGCCAGGCGCAAGATCGAGAAGGCCAAGGCCCAGGTACGGGCCAAGGTCGAGCACCCGTTCCGGGTGATCAAGCGGCAGTTCGGCTACGTGAAGGTGCGCTTCCGGGGACTGGCCAAGAACACCGCGCAACTGGTGACGCTGTTCGCCCTGTCGAACCTCTGGATGGCACGTCGGCACTTGCTGGCTGATGCAGGACAGGTACGCCTGTAGAACGCAAAAACCAGGGCGAAACCCTGGTTTCGGGTGACACTCGCCCCCGAAGACCGGGTCAAAAAGCGATTAGGTCGTCAATCGGCTGCCCGCGGATGACTTGTTCGGAGTTTCCCTAGGCGGAGACCATCCAGAATATTTTGTCGCACACTCCTGGGGAGCCCTGCCTTGTCCGATCGCCAATCTGCGCGGAACTCCTTCGCAGGCACAAGCCTGGCCGAGTACCAATCCTGGGTTTCATGTTCAAGGATCGTCCTGAGCCTGGCAGTGATCTGCTCTTCCAGTTGATTGCGCCTTGCGCCAAAGCGGGCGAACTCTGATGCTGGCACACTGAACTGGATCTCCCAGATGTCTGTGCCGCCATTCCAATTATCATGACCGGTCAATTCGGCCTGAGCCGGAAAGTCCCGGACGATAGCCGCGGCGTCATCGGCGCCTTCAGCGTGCAGAAGCTTATGCACCGTCGCGAGGATCGGCTCCAACTGATCGTTGCTTTCCATTGCGCGCCCCTGTCCATGGCAATGAGACTGTCTCAGCCTATGCCAGAGGTGTGTCCGAATTCAAACAACCATCGAAACTGCCACGCTGCCTCATCATTCTCCAACTGCGCCCAAATCAGGGCACACGGACGTCTTTAGATCGGATACACCGGGACCCCTGGTGGTGCACAGCCAATCTTCCTTGGATGCCTCGGAGGCGCCCTTAGGCGGGGCGGAGGGATAGTGAAATAATTACAACACGGGTACAACACCGGGCAAAAATGGCCGGCATCGGCGTATTCCATCGGTGAAAACTGTGATGGATTGGAGCAAAACCAGTGACCGACCCCATAAGCGTAATCCTCTTCGACATATTGAGCAGTCGGGTAACGGCCAGCACGATAAGTGGACCAAAGGGAAGACGCAAGGCGAGTCTCATCCTCGCGGAGTTTCACATCCGCCAGAAACTGTTCGAACTCATCATAGAGCAACAGCATGGACTCCCAAATTACTCTTAACTCGTCACCGGCTCTGAACCAGTTGTCAGCGTCATATTTAGTCGCCACCTCAAGCTCACGATTAACTCTGCATCTTAATTCATCAAGCACCCCAGCTTCTTGACCGCCCTGCGCACCAAAGAGCCGCAATCGCTCATTTATTGCCAACAAGGCAGACTCGACAGAAACAACAACGTCTAAACTAAAAGCATCCCAAATGAATTTAGCTTTTTTCAGCTCGAAAGAATCTTCATTTACTATAGAAGGACTCTCACCCAAGTGCCGACCTGCACATCCCCTCCACATCACGTCCAAGCCATGGCCTTTATCGGAAAACGGCTTGTTACAGAACGGACATTTGCTCTGCAGGTGGACATTATGCTTCGGACAGACCTTGACATCTGAACGTGGAGCTCTCCGCCAATATGAAAAGCCGAGGCTAGCTAGGTCATCCCTCACACATTCTGAGCAAAAAGTTGCGGAAACACGATTCGATTCGAATTGTTTGTTGCCCCTGAGATACTCAAAGTGCGAATACGAAAAGTCTCGCTTAATTTTAAATATTGAATATCTCGGATAGTCGGTGTGTTTGTGTAGCAGACGATTGAACCCAAAACAACCTAGCCACCCCATAGCAGCAGCAATTTCCCTCACTTCGTTAGTGCGGATAGAAAATTTTAATAGGCGATCAAAAGCCCTTGCTTCGGGCCCATTCCAATTCAAAAAGAGGTTTCGCGCAATAAATGAGCGCAGAGACTCATCGCGCTGGATACGCAATAGCATGGGCTTGCCCAGAGAGGGGATCGTCGGACTGAGCGACGATGGCTGCAGGGAGGCTGAGGCTTGTCGCAGGGCAGGAGCCAGGCTGGCTCCACCCTGCGACAGTCTTTATTGTTCAGCGACAGTTTTTATTGTTTGAAACCATAAGTCCATAAAAATCAATGACTTACATTTGTCTAAATTAATTGTTTCTTGTCAATATTTTTTATCGATTGTCAAAATCTATTGTCAGAAACCACCCTGCCCGTGGCGGGAATGTCCCTTTCAGCGAAAGTCTGAACCGTGATTCACTGATTTTCATGCAGTGAATCCGGATTCAGATCATGGCCTACCGACACTCCCCAGCGCGGCTGCAAAAGGATGGCGAGCTGCGCGAACGCATCCTCAAGCTGGCGCTGGCGCGGGTTGCTGATGGCGGGTTTGCCGCCCTGACCATGCAGAGCCTGGCGGACGACGCCGGCATTGCCACCGGCAGTCTCTACCGACATTTCAGCGGCAAGGGTGAACTGGCCGCCGAGGTATTCGCCCGTGCCAGCCAGCGAGAGGTCGATACGCTGGGTGCCTTGCTGAAAACTTCCGACAGCGCGTCCGAGCGCCTGGACCGTGGCCTGCACCAGTTCGCCGCCCGCGCCTGGGGCAGCCGCCGACTGGCCTTTGCGCTGATCGCCGAGCCGGTCGACCCGGAAGTGGACGAGCAGCGCCTGATCTACCGCGAAGCCTACGCCGCCCTGTTCGTCACCCTGTTGGAGCAGGGCATCGCCGCCGGGGAGTTCCAACCGCAACCGGTGCAGCTGACTGCTGCCTGCCTGGTCGGCGCCATCGCCGAGGCATTGATCGGCCCGCTTTCGCCGCCGGCCCGAGCTGCACGGGATGCCGGCCAATCCAGTGTTTCCCTGGAGGACGTCAGTGACGCCCTCGTGAATTTCTGCCTGCGCGCCGTCGGTGCGCGCCCATCTGTTCTGCCAACGCCTGCCTCGCCCACAACCGCCACGGAGGACCAGCCATGAGCCTGCACCAGTACGCCGAAACCCACGAAGTGACCAACCAGGTGCCGCCGCTGGACGGTGCCAACCTTTATCGAATCGACGTGCCGTTGCAGGAGTGGGTGCGCCGCTATGGCGGCGGCTTCGCCGAGCAGAAACTCGATGCTTATGGTGCGCTGGCTGGCGGGCCGCTGATGGCGGCGGGCTTCCTCGCCAACGAGAACAAGCCGGTGTTCAAGTCCCATGACCGTTACGGCCACCGCGTCGACCTGATCGAATTCCACCCGGCGTACCACGAGCTGATGCGCGCCTCCATCGAGGCCGGCATTCCCTCCATGCCCTGGACCGATCCGCGCGTTGGCGCCCAGGTCGCGCGTGCGGGCCTCAGCTACCTGCACAGCCAGGCCGAAGCCGGCACCGGCTGCCCGTTGACCATGACCTTCGCCAGCGTGCCGGCCATCCGCTTGCAGCCGGATATCGCCGAGAAGTGGCTGCCGAAAATCCTCTCCACCGAATACGACCCGCGCAACCTGCCTATCGAGCAGAAGGCTGGCGCCACCATCGGCATGGCCATGACCGAGAAGCAGGGCGGCACCGACGTGCGCGCCAACACCACCCGTGCCTACCCGGTGGGCATTCCCGGTCCGGGCCAGGCCTACGAGCTGGTCGGCCACAAGTGGTTCTGCTCGGCGCCGATGTGCGATGCCTTCCTTACCCTGGCCTATACCGACAAGGGCCTGACCTGCTTCCTGCTGCCGCGCCACCGCCCGGACGGCAGCCGTAACGAGTTCTACATCCAGCGCCTGAAGAACAAGCTGGGTAACTGGTCCAACGCCTCCAGCGAGGTCGAGTACCGCGGCGCGCTGGCCTGGATGGTCGGCGAGGAAGGCCGCGGCGTGCCGACCATCATCGAGATGGTCGCCATGACCCGCTTCGACTGCATGATCGGCTCCAGCTCCCTGATGCGCCAGGCGCTGACCCAGGCCGCGCATCACTGCGCCTACCGCCAGGTCGGCGGTCGCGTGCTGGCCGAACAACCCCTGATGCAGAACGTGCTGGCCGACCTCGCCCTGGAAAGCGAAGCCGCGCTGGCGCTGACGATGCGCATGGGTCGCGCCCTGGACCACCTGCACGACGAACAGGAAGACAAGTTCGCCCGCCTGGTCACCGCCGTGGGCAAATACTGGATCTGCAAACGCGCCCCAGCGATGATCAACGAAGCCGCCGAATGCCTGGGCGGCGCCGGTTATGTCGAGGACACCATCCTCCCGCGCCTGTACCGCGAAGCGCCGGTCAACTCCACCTGGGAAGGCTCGGGCAACGTGCAGTGCCTGGACGTGCTGCGCGCCCTGTCCAAGGAGCCCGGCGTGCTTGACGCACTGTTCGCCGAACTGGGCGACGGCCACGGCGATGCACGCCTGGCGTCGTTCATCGGCAACCTCAAGGCATCCTTCGCCGATACCCAGGACATCCAGTACCGCGCCCGCCAGCTCACCGAAAACGTCGCCGTCGCCCTGCAGGCCAAGCTGCTGCTGGAGGCGGGCAACTCCGTGGTCTCCGATGCCTTCATCGCCAGCCGCCTGGATGATGGTGGCCGTGTCTACGGCACCCTGCCGCGCGGGGTGGATGTGGAAGCGTTGGTAGCGCGCTCGACGCCGCACCTGGCGTAATGCAACTTTGCCAGCTGCCCGCCATGGGCAGCTGGCCCGGTCCTGTCACTGATCGTCTGTGTTGAATCTGTCATCCCCTTCCGCGACAGAAGCAGGCAAGATGGAGCTGATCGTTCAGACAGGATGCCCACCATGAGTCTTACGACTGGCGACGAGTTCTTCGTCGCGCAGACTGCCGAAGAGGCCGTCGATCAACTGGCCGTGCTCCACGAGCGCGCCACCGGCGCCCTGAACCAGGCGCTCAAGCGGTACCTGAAGGACCGCGAAGTCCCCGACGCGCAACAGCGCGAACAATTCCGCTACCCGCTGCTGCGGGTGACCTATCTGTGCCAGGGCGAAGTGCCCTCGACCACCCGTGCCTACGCCAAGGTTCAGGTTCCGGGCACCTACGCGGTGACCATCACCCAGCCCAAGGCCTTCCGCAAATACCTGCTGGAGCAGCTGCGCCCGCTGATGGAAGACTTCACCGTGCGGGTGGAGGTCGGCGTCAGTCAGCAGAACATTCCTTACCCTTACGTGGTGGAAGGTGGCGACGAACTGGGCGGGTCGGGCGTGACGGCCGCCGAACTGGCGCGGGTGTTTCCCAGTACCGACCTGTCGGCCACATCTGACGGTGTCGCGGATGGCCTCTACGAATGGGAGAACGCCGACCCGATGCCGCTGGCGCTGTTCGATGCCGCGCGTACCGATTTCTCCCTGCGCCGCATGGTGCACTACACCGGCAGCGACTGGCGCCATGTGCAGCCGTGGATTCTGCTGACCAACTACCACCGCTACGTCGACCAGTTCATCCACCTGGGCCTGGAGCGCCTGCGCGACGACCCGCGCTTCGTGCGCATGGTCCTGCCGGGCAACGTGATCATCGAGCGCGGCACGGACGAGGGCGAGGCCAATGCCATCGTCGCCAGCGTCGAGTGGCACCGCTTCCAGATGCCGGCCTACCACCTGATTGCCGAAGACGGCGACGGCGTGACGCTGGTGAACATCGGCGTCGGCCCGTCCAACGCGAAGAACATCACCGACCACCTCGCCGTGCTGCGCCCGCATTGCTGGCTGATGGTTGGCCACTGCGGTGGCCTGCGCCAATCGCAGACCATTGGCGACTACGTGCTGGCCCACGCCTACATGCGCCGCGACGGCATTCTCGACCGCGTGCTGCCGCCGCACATCCCGATTCCGGCACTGGCCGAAGTGCAGCTGGCGCTGCAGGAAGCCGCGGCGCTGGTGACCGGTGAGCGCGGCGACCAGCTCAAGCGCCGCCTGCGCACCGGTACCGTACTGACCTACGACGACCGCAACTGGGAGCTGCACTGGGCCCAGGAGCGCCCGCTGATCAACCTCGCGCGAGCGATTGCGGTGGACATGGAAAGCGGCACCATCGCCGCCCAGGGTTATCGCCTGCGGGTGCCCTACGGCACGCTGCTGTGCGTCTCTGACAAGCCGTTGCACAGCGAGATCAAGCTGCCCGGCGCGGCCACGGCGTTCTACCAGCGCGCGGTGAGCCAGCACCTGTCCATCGGTGTCGCCGCCGTCGACCTGCTGCGCACCCAGCTCAACTCGCTGCACTCGCGCAAGCTGCGCAGCTTCGACGAGCCGCCGTTCCGCTGATCTGCGACAGGGCGCGAAGCGCCTGCCAGGGCGAAGGTGGTTGCCTCAACTGAATCAAGGAGGCAGCGTAGGGCGCATAACGCGCCAGCGTTATCCGCCGTGGCGTTTGCGGCGCATAACCTGTTCCAGGTTATGCGCCCTACGGTGCTGAAGAGTGTCGATGGAGAGAGTTGCCGATGACCGATCCTCGCAAGACCCCTGCGGGCCGCGCGCTCGCCCTGCTGGACCTGACTTCGCTGAATGCCGGCGATGACCTGCAAAGCACCGTGGACCTCTGCCGCCGCGCGCTGACGCCCTACGGCGAAGTGGCCGCGGTGTGCGTGTGGCCGAAGCTGGTGCACGTTGCCCGGCGCACGCTCAATACCCTGGGCGGACGCGGCGTCCGAGTCGCCAGCGTGTGCAACTTCCCCGCCGGCAACGCGCCGCTGGCTGACGTGGTGGAGGAGGTGCGCAAGACCCTCGCCGAGGGGGCCGACGAGATCGATCTGGTCTACCCCTGGCGCAAGCTCAAGGCTGGCGAGGCTACGGGAGCGGAGGAACTGATCCGCACCTGCAAGACACTCTGCGGGCCCTACCACCGGCTCAAGGTGATCCTGGAAACCGGCGAACTGGACGATGCGGAACTGATCCGCACGGCTTGTCGCGAAGCCATCGCCGGCGGTGCCGATTTTCTTAAGACCAGTACCGGCAAGACGACTGTGCATGCCACGCCCGAAGCCGTGCGGGTGATGCTCGAATGCATCGAGGAGGCGGGCGGCAAGGTGGGGCTTAAAGTCTCCGGTGGCCTGCACACCTTGACCGATGCGCTGCAATATCGTGCGCTGGTGGAGGAGCGTTTCGGTGCCGGCTGGATCACTCCGGAGCATCTGCGTTTCGGGGCTTCGTCGCTGCTCGACGAGCTGCTGCGCGAGCTGGGTACCGAGGCCAAGCCCATCTCCACGCGCAGCTACTGAACCGCCCGCGTTGACGCAGGCCGAGGCGGGCCTAGAATGCTCGCCTCCCGCGCCACGGGGAACCGTGGCGCGTCCCTCCGGTCGGAACTTCGCCGACCTTTTTCGCTGGTGATCCCATGCCGTTCCGCGCCCCTTCGCACCTCACCAACCCGCTGCGCCGTTTCGCCCGCCGACTGGTGGAAAACGGTACGCCCGAAGTCGCCGCACCGCTGCCGTTGCCTGACAGCATTGCCGGCGAGCCCTGGTTTTCCGTGGGTAAGGCGGTGGAAGGCCTGGGTGGTGAACGAGTGGATGGCTGGTGCCTGGAGGAGTGGCCGGGTCTGGCCCTGCGTGCCCGCTTCAGCGCTTGCTGGCGGGATGTTCAGGGCCGCCTGTGGAATGTGCTGCCGGGCGGCGAAGCCATCGCTTTCCTGCCTGATCCGTCGCGCCGCTACGAAGGCGTGCCGCTGGCCGAGCAGCTGCATGCGCTGGAGCGCGACGAGTTGCTGGAGGATTACCTCTGGCTCAGTCGCGAACTGAGCAGACCACAGATGGACGACGAGCGCCGGGAAGTCCGCGAATCTATGCGCCAGCGCCTGGAGAGCTGGCTGGAGCTGGGCGGCCGCGGCGACAAGCCGTGCCCGTGCAGCAGCGGCAAGCGTTACCGCAACTGCTGCAGCAAGCGCGTGCGCGAGAACTGACCCAAGGGGATTTTTCGTAGGGCGAATTACGCACCAGCGTTATCCGCCCTACAGTTCTACCGTTCTGACGTTTTTTGTAGGAGCGAGCTTGCTCGCGAACCGCCCAGCATCCAAGTCGCCGGAATGCACGTTCGCGAGCAAGCTCGCTCCTACAGGGATGAGTCCGGCATCGGTGGGACGAGCCATTGTTCGCCCGGCTTCGGCGCGCGGAAACGCTCCGCCGCCACACCACGTTGCTGTAGCGCCGCCGCCAGGTCGCTGACCGGCGTGAATTGCCCTTCGTCGCTCAGGCGGAATGTGCCGAAGTGGATCGCCATGCTGCACTGCGAATCGAGATGCTGGTGCGCCTGCACGGCGTCGTCCGGGTTCATGTGGTGGTGGCGCATGAACCAGCGCGGCTCGTAGGCGCCGATGGGCAGGGCGGCGAAGCGCATGGGGCCGAAGCGCTCGTGCATCAGGCCGAACTCTTCGCCCAGCCCGGTATCGCCGGGGAACAACAGCGGGCCGTCCGGCGACTCCAGCACGAAGCCCATCCACAGCGTGCGGTTGGTGTCGCGCCGCGAGCGCGCCGACCAGTGCTGCGCCGGCACACCGGTGAGCAGCATGCCCTCGGGCATCGGCAGGCTCTGCCACCAGTCCAGCTCGACGATGTCATTGAATCCGCAGGCGCGGATCAGCTCGCCGTTGCCCAGTCCGGTCACGACTTTGGCGGACGGGAAGCGCCGGGCCAGCTCGCGCAGGCTGTGGATATCCAGGTGGTCGTAGTGGTTGTGGCTGACCAGGATCAGGTTGATCGGCGGCAGTTCGTCCAGCGCCAGTCCCGGCGGGTGCACGCGCTTGGGGCCGACGAAGCTGAACGGGCTGGTGCGTTCGCACCAGAGCGGGTCGGTGAGGATATTCAGCCCGCGGTGCTGGATGAGCAGGGTGGCGTGGTTGATGTAAGTGACGCGCAGTTCGTCGCCTTCGACGCGGGCTGGCGTCTCCGGACGGGCGTCGGGGCCGGGCTGGGCGATCCACTCCTGTTGGCGGCCGCGTTCGCGCTGCCATTTGAGGAAGGCGCGCAGGCCGTTGTGCGGTTGGCGGTCGAGATTGTGAAAGCGGGCACCGTCGAAGTGCGCCGTTTGCGGGCCGCGATAGCGGGCGCCGAGGCGGCCGCTGAGGTTCTGCAAGGTGATCAGCCAGGTGGGGTGGCTCATGGGCATGCTCGTGCGTGCTCTTGCGATGAGGGCTAGGCACAACCTAGCATGCCGGCATTCCTCGCATCCCCTATCCTCGGTTACCAGTCTTTTCGCCATGCCCCGTCCGCCGCGCCCTGCCAATCGTCGTCCCGCCAGCCGTCCCGCGCCTCGCCGTGTGGCCAAGGCGCCGCCGGCGCAACCGAAGCTGATCCTGCTGAACAAGCCGTTCGACGTGCTGACGCAGTTCAACGACAGCGACGGCCGCGCGACGCTGAAGGATTTCGTCGATGTGCCGGGCGTCTATCCCGCAGGCCGCCTGGATCGTGACAGCGAGGGCTTGCTGCTGCTGACCAATGACGGCCGCCTGCAGGCGCGCATCGCCGATCCGAAGCACAAGCTGCCGAAGACCTATTGGGTGCAGGTGGAAGGTGAGCCGAGCGACGAGCAGCTGGAACAGCTGCGCAAGGGCGTGCAGCTCAATGATGGCCCGACTTTGCCAGCCGAGGCCCGGCGGCTGGAGGAGCCGCGGCTTTGGGAGCGCGACCCGCCGGTGCGCTTCCGCAAGTCAGTGCCCACTGCCTGGCTGGAGCTGGTGATCCGCGAGGGGCGCAACCGTCAGGTACGGCGGATGACCGCGGCGGTTGGCCTGCCCACGCTGCGCCTGGTGCGCGTGCGCATCGGGCCATGGCAGCTGGAGGGGCTGCAACCGGGGCAGTGGCGGGAAGTCAGCCCCGAGCTCTGAGCCCGGGGCAAGGTCGCGGGTCAGAAGCCGCCTTCGAGCCCGGCGACGACCACGGACTTGATCAGGAAGCCGAGTACGCCCAGGCCCAGTGCGAAGAACAGCACCATGGTGCCCATGCGGCCGGCCTTGGACTTCTTGGCGAGGTCCCAGACGATGAAGGCCATGAACAGGATCAGGCCGGTCACCAGGCCGTACATCATCCAGTCTTCGAAACTTTCGTTCATTGCTGCTCCTGCCCGGTACGGACGTGTCGCGTGGGGCGCCGGGACTGAGGGTGGTGGTGGAGAAGGCGCGCATTATACGCATGCGGCGCTTTGTCGTTCAGAGCCGTTCATAAAATGATCAGTTCCTGCTGCTGGACGAGCGGATTGCCCTCGAATATCCCGCCGGTGGGCGGCTGGCGGGGAAATCTCTGGCATTGATTTTGTGCGGCGAGAGGCGGGGTGCGGTGCTGTGTCGCAGGGGCGCCTTGGCCGGCGGACGGTGGGCGTGGCCCGTTCCTGCGAGGGAGTTCGGAGTGAAGCGGTTCGCGAGCAAGCGCGCTCCTACGAAAAGCGCCCCGGAGTTTGGCTGGGCTGTAGGAGCGAGCTTGCTCGCGAACAGTTCGTAGAGCGCAATACGCGCCTGCGTTATCCGCCCTACGGACTAACCCCAAGCAAGAGCCTCGCGGAGAAGCTCCACTCCTACAAAAAGGCGCCCGGCTCAGGCGCGCAGGTGATCCAGCGGCAGCTCGGTACTCGCCAGCACGTTGCGCAGCACGAAGCTCGACCGCACGCTGGTCACCCCTTCGATGCGGGTAACGGTGCCAAGCAGGAAGTGCTGGTAGTGTTCCATGTCCGGCACCATCACCTTGAGCTGGTAGTCCGCATCCATCCCGGTCACCAGGCTGCATTCCAGCACCTCGGGGCACTTGCCGATGATCTGCTGGAAGTGCTCGAAGCGTTCCGGTGTGTGACGGTCCATGCCGATCAGCACGAAGGCGGTGAGGCTCAGGCCCAGTTTCTTGCTGTCCAGCAGCGCGACCTGGCGGACGATATAGCCATCGTCTTCGAGCTGCTTGACTCGCCGCGAGCAGGGGGAGGGCGACAGGCCGATGCGTTCGGCCAGCTCCTGGTTGGAGATGCGCGCGTCGCGTTGCAGTTCGGCAAGAATTCGCAGGTCGTAGCGGTCCAGCTTGTCCATGAAAGCCTCGTATATCTGTTGAATTGCGCTTGTGGCGTAATTTTTAGGTATTTATTGCTCAGGTGGTGCCTGTATGAGCAATCTTAGCAATCATTTCCTTGCTCTGTCGCCGTACTATTTCTTCCAGATTCACAGCCCGGACATCACGTCCCCCTGCGATCCGCCCAATCAGGCGCTTCGCGGCCCGCCGACCCCACAGGATCGCGCCGGCCACCGGGCTACGCACTGCCCAGAAGGCGGAGCGAGGTGAGCCGGCGCCAACAGCGACGAGCAGGACGAGATTCCACAAAGGGAGGCTGACGAGCCTCCCTTTTTTCTTGCCTGTGATTTACCTCCGCCATCTTTACCCTGACTTTACTCAACGCCCCGCAATTCCTGCTTCGCGCCGTGGTCTATGGCAATGTCATATCACTGTTCTCGGCCATTGCCGAAGTGAGGAAAGAATGAAGTCGGGCATTGGGCAGTTCGCCTCGTTCGCTGTCCTTTCGCTGGCCATCGCGACCCAGGTGCTGGCGGCCGACGGGCCCGATATGCAGGGCCATCCGTCCGCCAATGGTGGCGGCGGTCAGTCCCAGGGGCGTCCGCAGGGCAACAACGGCGGTCAGTGGCAAGGCCACGGCCAGGGCAACAACGGTGGCCAGTGGCAGGGGCGGCCGCAGGGTGGCAATGGCGGGCAGTGGCAGGGCCACGGCCAGGGCAATAGCGGTGGCCAGTGGCAGGGGCGTCCGCAGGGTGGCAATGGCGGTCAGTGGCAAGGCCACGGGCAGGGCAACAACGGTGGTCAGTGGCAGGGTAGCAATGGCGGGCAGTGGCAAGGCCATGGCCAGGGCAACAACGGTGGCCAGTGGCAGGGGCGTCCGCCAGGCAACAATGCTGGGCAGGGGGCAGGGCGTCCGTCCGGCAGCGACGACCACTCCTGGCAAGGGCGTCCCACCGGCAGCATGAGCAGCTCACATTGGCAGGGCAATGATCACGGCAAGCCCGGCTGGCAGGGCGGTTCTCGTCCGCCGTCGGCGGGCTGGCAGGCTCGCCCACCTTCCCATGGCAACTGGGGCCCGCACCCGTCCTATTGGCGGCCCGGCTACGTGGTAACCAGCATGCCGAGCGGGCGTTACCGCGTGCCCTATCGCGGCAGCGATTACTACTTCAACGACGGCTACTGGTATCGCCCCTACGGTTCGCGCTATGTGGTGGTGACGCCACCCTACGGCGTACGCGTTCGCTACCTGCCGTCCTACGCCGAGCAGGTGTGGATTGGCAGCATCGGCTACTTCCTCGCGGCCGGCACGTATTACCTCTGGCAAGCCAGTTCGCAGGATTACGAAGTGGTGGCGCCGCCCCAGCAGCAGGTCGCCAGCGTGGCGCAGTCGGCGTACGACGTGATGGCGTATCCGATGTATAACCAGAACCCCGACCAGCAGGCACGCGATCGCTACGAATGCCACCGTTGGGCTGCCGACCAGAGCGGTTTCGACCCGGCCCTGGCGAGTTACGCGCCACCGGACTACGTTGCCGACAACTACCGCCGCGCCCTGGGGGCCTGCCTGAGCGGGCGTGGCTACAGCGTCAACTGATGCTCGCTAACTGATCGTCTCTTTACCCACCACTTCCTGCGGGTCGGCGTGCACCAGCACCTCGGCCCGCGGGAATTCCTTGTGGATCGCCAGCACCGCCTCGTCGCATAGCTGATGCGCCTTGAGCAGCGTCAGTGAGCCGGGCAGCTCCAGGTGCAACTGGACGAACCAATGCGTGCCGGAAATCCGCGTGCGCAGGTCGTGGGCGCCAAGCACGCCGGGTACTGCCTGCACCAGTTCGAGCATGCGCGTGCTGACATCCGGAGGCAGCTCTTCATCCATCAGTACCGCCACCGACTCCTTGGCAATCTGGAACGAACTCCAGAGGATGTAGAAGGCGATGCCCAGGCCGAAGATCGCATCCATCTGCTGCCAGCCGAAGTTCGCCAGCACCAGGGCGACCAGGATGCTGCTGTTGAGCAGCAGGTCCGAGCGGTAGTGCAGGGAATCGGCGCGGATGGCATTGGAGCCGGTGATCTTCACTACATAGCCCTGCACCATCAGCAGGCAGGCGGTGAGTGCCAGGGACAGGATCATCACCGCGATGCCCCAGCCTGCGGCTTCCACCGGCTCGGGATGTTGCAGGCGGTCGATGGCCTGGGCCCCGACCAGCACGGCGCTGACCGCGATGAACAGCGCCTGCGCCAGCCCCGAGAGGGATTCCGCCTTGCCATGGCCGTAACGGTGGTCGTCGTCCGCCGGGCGGATGGCGTAGTGCACTGCCAGCAGGTTGAGGAACGACGCGGCGCCGTCGAGCAGCGAGTCGGTGAGGCCGGCGAGCAGGCTGACCGAGCCGCTGAGCCACCAGGCGATGGCCTTGGCGACGATCAGGGTGGTGGCGACGCCGAGCGACGCGAAGGTCGCCAGCCGCATCAGGTGGGCGTGGCTGGCGTGCTTGAGCATCAGGTGTCCAGGCGGTTGGGCAGGAAGTAGATGTAGTCCAGCAGCGGCGCCTTCTGGCCCAGCGCGGTGAGCGCGGCGCTCATCTGCCCGCGGTGGTGGGTGCCGTGGTTGACCAGGTGCTGGACGATGTTCGCCAGGCTCTGGCGGTGTTCCTGCCCGGCCATGTTGCGGTAGTCCAGCTGGGTGCCGAGGGTGGCGTCGCTCTGCTTGCTCAGCCACAGGCGCCAGGCACCGACACCGTCATTGAGGAAATCGGCGAGGCCGGCGCGATCGGGCGCGGCCTCGGCGTCGAGCCGTTCGAACTGCCAGGGCTCTCGCTGCACACGGGCGAACCAGATGCGATCGACCACCGCGAGGTGGTTGAGGGTGCCGTGCAGGCTGCCGAAGAACAGCCCGCGCGGTGCGCGGTAGGCCTCTTCATCCAGTGGCGCGACGGCCTCCAGGATGCGTTCGTAGGCCCACTGGTGGTACGCCAGGAGTTGTTGCAGGTGTGAAGCGAGAGCGCCGTGCATATCAGGCCTCCGGGCGCAGGCCCAGGCTGGCGAGTTGTTGGAGGCTGCCGCTGCGCTGGAGCAGACGCGGGTCGTCCAGGGGCAGGCTGCGGCCGGTTTCACGCTCGAGGATCGCCTTGAGTTTAGCCTTGTCCACGGTGCCGTCTTCACTCACGGCATCCTTGAGCTTCTCCGGTGCGACCGAGTACTTCTCGTCGGGCAGGTAGATCGCGCCGGTGGCGAAGTCTACGCCGAAGGCAATCAGGCCCGGGATGACGTAGAACAACAGTCCGACGGCGTCCAGGGCGGCGACGGCCGGGTCGATGCGGCCGTCGATCTGACCGCGACGATCGGGGTAGAACAGGGTGCCGCAGGCGGTCAGTTGGCTGAACAGCGCGGCGCTCAGAACGGCACAGGACACTCGGGTGGCAAGACGCATGAAAAAACCTCCGGGAGGATGATGCGGACAACTATAACAACGAGTCCTGAACGGCTGCTGGCAGTTTCGCACTAGCCAGCGTTCTCGTTGCTTCTATGACTGCCGAGTTGGCATCGCGGTTCGCCCGTTATAATCGCCGCCCCCCGCGTATTCCGGGTTACCGCCTTATGAAATTCGAGTTCCAGGAGCCGGCATGAACGCCCTTCCCATCGACAGCGTCCTACCCGCCCTGCGCCAGGCACTGGCCGCGCGCCACGAGGTGGTGCTGGAAGCGCCGCCCGGCGCCGGCAAGACCACCCGCGTGCCGCTGGCGCTGCTGGGCGAGACGTGGCTGGGCGGGCAGTCGATCCTGATGCTGGAGCCGCGCCGGCTGGCTGCCCGCGCCGCCGCCGAAAGGCTGGCCGCGGAGTTGGGTGAAAAGGTTGGCGAGACCGTCGGCTACCGCATCCGCCTGGACAGCAAGGTGGGGCCGAAGACGCGCATCGAAGTGGTCACCGAGGGCATTCTCGCCCGCCGCCTGCAGGACGACCCGGCCTTGGAAGGCGTGGGACTGGTGATCTTCGACGAATTCCACGAGCGCTCCCTGGATGCCGACCTGGCGCTGGCGCTGACTCTCAACGGACGTGCGCTGCTGCGCGACGAGCCGCCCCTGAAGGTACTGGTGATGTCCGCCACGCTGGAGGGCGAGCGCCTGTCCGCGCTGCTGGACGACGCACCGGTGGTGCGCAGCGAGGGCCGCATGTTCCCGGTGGACATCCGCTGGGGGCGGCCGTGGCAGGCCGGCGAATTCATCGAGCCGCGCGTGCTGCAGACGGTACAGCAGGCACTGGCCGACGAGTCCGGCAGCCTGCTGGTGTTCCTGCCCGGCCAGGCGGAGATTCGCCGCGTCGCCGAACAACTGGGCGAGGCACTGGCCGGTCGCGCTGACATCCTTATCTGCCCGCTGCATGGCGAGCTCGAACTGGACGCCCAGCGCGCCGCCATCGAGCCCGCGCCGGCGGGCAAGCGCAAGGTGGTGCTGGCGACCAATATCGCCGAGACCAGCCTGACCATCGACGGCGTGCGCGTCGTGGTGGACGCCGGCCTGGCGCGGGTGCCGCGTTTCGATCCGGGCAGCGGCATGACCCGTCTCGACACCCAGCGCATTTCCCGCGCCTCCGCCACCCAGCGCGCCGGCCGTGCCGGGCGCCTGGAGCCGGGCGCCTGTTACCGCCTGTGGTCCGAGGCCCAGCACGATCAGTTGCCGGCCTATGGCGCGGCGGAAATTCTCCAGGCCGATCTGGCTGGCCTTGCCTTGCAACTGGCGCGCTGGGGTGTCGCGCCACAGGAACTGGTCTGGCTCGACCTGCCGCCCGCCGCCGCCTATGCGCAGGCCCAGGACCTGCTGGAACGCCTCGGCGCGCTGGCCTTCCGCGCCGGTGGCGGCAGCCTCACGCCCCACGGCCAGGCCATGGCCGAGGTGCCGGCGCACCCGCGGATCGCCCATCTGCTGCTGCGCGGCCATGCGCTGGGGTTGGGGCAACTGGCCTGTGATCTGGCCGCTTTGCTGGGCGAGCGCGACATCCTGCGCAGCAACGACGCCGACCTGCATCACCGCATCGCCTTGCTGGCTGGCGAGCAGAACGGTCCGCGCGCCAGCCGTGGTGCAGTGCAGCGCGTTCGCCAGCTGGCGCGGCAGTTCAAGGGCTACCTGCGTGGCCCGGCTCGCGAGCCGGTCGCCGATCCCGATCATCCGCGCTGGCTGGGCGGGCTGCTGGCCTTCGCCTACCCGGACCGCATCGCCCGACAGCGCCGTGCAGGCGGTGGCGAGTACCGCCTGGCCAACGGCCGCGCCGCTCTGTTCGGCGAGCCGGATGCGCTGATGAAGGAGACCTGGCTGGTCATCGCCGACCTCGGCAGCCGCCAGGGCCAGCGCGAGGAGCGCATCTACCTGGCGGCGGCGCTGGAGCCGGCGCTGTTCGAGACGATCCTGGCCGAGCAGGTCAGCGTCCACGATGAGCTGGAGTGGGACGAGCGCGAAGGCGTGCTGCGCGCCGAGCGTCAGCGCAAGGTCGGCGAGCTGGTGCTATCCACCGAGGCGTTGCCCAACCTCGATGCCGAGGCCCGCAGCTGTGCGCTGCTCGGGGTGGTGCGCCGCAAGGGTCTCGAACTGCTGCCGTGGACGCCGGAGCTGCGCCAGTGGCAGGCGCGCATTGCCTTGCTGCGCAGGCTGGACCTGGAGAGCAAGGGCGAGAGCGAGTGGCCGGACGTCAGCGACGCCGCGCTGCTGGCTTCGCTGGAGGACTGGCTGTTGCCGTACCTGGGCAAGGTTTCGCGACTGTCGCACTTCGCCAATCTGGAGCTGAGCGGGATTCTCCATGCAGTGCTGCCCTGGCCATTGCCGCAACGTCTGGACGAGCTGGCGCCGCGCACGCTGCAGGTGCCGTCCGGTTCCAGCATCCGCCTGGACTACAGCGAGCTTCCGCCGGTGCTTGCCGTTCGTCTGCAGGAGCTGTTCGGCTTGGCCGATACCCCGCGCATTGCCGGCAGCCGGTTGGCGGTGAAGCTGCACCTGCTGTCCCCGGCACAGCGCCCGGTGCAGGTGACCCAGGACCTGGCCAACTTCTGGCGCAGCACCTATGCCGAGGTGAAGAAGGACCTCAAGGGTCGTTATCCGAAACACTACTGGCCGGATGACCCGCTGATCGCCGAGCCGACGGCACGGGCGAAGCCGCGCAAGGGGTAAGGCAGGCGCGGCGGTGGATTACGCCTCGCTTCCCTCGCGCCGATCCTCGGCCACTTTGCATGGCGGGTTTCGTCAGCGCTTGAAGCGCCACGGCATCAGACGCGGAAGGCCCGCACCGCGGTATGCAACGCGCCGCCCAGCTCCTGCAACTGCTCGCCCTGGCTGCGGCCCTGGCCGATCAGGCGCAGGTTCTGGCTGCCCAGTTCATGGATGCGTTCGCTGTGCGAGCGGATCTCGCTGACCGCACCGCTCTGCTGGGCGGAGCTTTCGGCGATGCGCTCTGCCATGCTGGCGATGGTGCGGATGGCGCCGACCACCTCGTCCAGCGCGCCCTCGGCGGCGCCGGCCTGGGTGGCGGTGACTTCCGCGTGCTCGACCTGGCTGCGCATCGCTTCCACCGATTGCCGCGCGGCCTGCTGCAGGCGCGCGGTGAGCTGCTGGATTTCCTCGGTGGCGCCGGCGGTGCGCAGGGCCAGCGAGCGCACTTCCTCGGCGACGACCGCAAAACCGCGACCTTGCTCGCCGGCGCGTGCAGCCTCGATGGCGGCGTTGAGTGCCAACAGGTTGGTCTGTTCGGCGATGGAGCGGATCACTCCCAGTACATTGCCGATGGTGGCCGATTCCTCGGCAAGGTTCTCGATGGCCTGTGCGTTGCTCTGCACCTCGTCCACCAGCGCGCGCATACCGTTCAGGCTGTTGCCGATCACCTGCTGACCCTGCTCGACGGCCATGCCGGCGGCGTGGCTGGCCGAAGCAGCCTGGCTGGCGTCGCCGGCCACCTGCTGGATGGCCGCTTCCATGTGGCCCAGCGCATCGCGGATTTCTCCGGTATCGCTGGCCTGGCGCTCGGCGCCGGCATGCAGGCCGCCGCTCAATTCGGCCAGCGCGCGGCTGCTGCCGGCTACTTCCTCGGCGCGCTGGTGGATGGTGCCGACCAGGGTGCCGAGGAAGTCGCGCAGTCGGTTCAGCGATTCCTGCAGTTCCACCAGGTCGCGGGTGCGGGTGTTCAGCGCGATGGGCTGGTTGAAGTCACCGCGCGCCCAGGTGGAGAGCGCTGGGACCAGTAGGCCGAGCACGCGCGCCAGGCGGCGTTGCAGGGTATCGATGAGCAGCGCGGTGGCGAGGATCAGGGCGATCAGCGCACCCTGGATGATGCGTACTTGCGTCTGGATCTTCGAGCGCTCCTCGCGCACCTGCGGCTCCAGGGTCGCCAGGGCCTGCTGCACGGCGCCCAGGCGCTGGGCAGTGGCGTTGGCCAGTTGCTGGCGCTGGGCGATCAGTTGGCGGGTGCGGTCGAGTTCGTCCGGATAGCGGCGCAACACGCTGGCGAGGTCACGCTTGAGGGTGACGCCGCGATCCTCGCTCTGTGCCTCGGCGGCCGGCTGGGATGCCAGGCCCATCATCGCGGCGAAGTCATCGGAGGCGGAGGCCTGTTGCTCCAGTACACCGAGCAGCGGCAGGGCGTCGATGCGCTGGGCCAACTGGCGCAGGGTTTCCAGCTCACGCTGGATATCGTCGGCCAGCGCCGGGTTGCCGCTTTCCACCAGCTTGGCGCGGGCGTGGGCCAGGCGCGTCAGGTGCAGGCCGGCCTGCAACAGCGGGGTGCGGTATTCGGCGGCGGCGGGGTTCTGGCTCGCGTCGGCGTAGGCGCCGAGCTGGTCCAGTGCCGCCAGCAGGTCACGCTCGGCCTGCAGCAGCAGGCCTTGCGGATCACCGGCCAGCTTGCCGGCGGCGAGCAGTTGGTTGCCGCTGAACTGGCGCAGTTCGTCGAGGCTCTGGCCAAGCAATTGGCTGAGGCTGTCCGGCAGGTGCGGCAGCTCCCGGGTCAGTTCATCCAGCCCCTGCTGGGCGGCCTTCTGCTTGAGCGCGTCGCCGCTGGCGAGGTACGCCTGGATGTTCTGCGCCACCTTGCGCTCGAAGCCCTGGGAGAGTTCCAGGTAGCGGTCCATCAGCGTGAAGGGGCGTTCCAGCGCGCGTTGCGACCACCACAGGGTGGTGCCCAGCGCGAGGCAGACGAGCAGGAGCAGGAAGGTATTGAGGTTGGTGAGCAGCTTGAGGCGCATGGCAGGTCTCGACCGACAGCGAAAAAACGGCGAGCCCTGAACCTATTGCAGTTTCGTTACTGGCTGATGACACGGTGCCAGCATTCGGTCGGAAAATGGCGCGGCAGAGCCCGCGCCAGACCGGTGGCGGGTGTTACTTGTAGACCTCGACGCGGTTGCGGCCGCCGTGTTTGGCGGTGTAGAGCGCTTCGTCGGCCTGCTTGGCGAGGGTCTTGATGTCCATCTCTGCGCCCAGCTCGGCGATGCCGCAGCTGAAGGTGCAGGACAGGTCATGGGGCTGCGCCGGGTAGTGGATCTCGGCGAAACGCTGGCGGATTTCCTCCAGCACCTTGCGCGCGGAGTCGGCGTCGGTGTCCGGCAGCACCACGGCGAACTCCTCGCCGCCATAACGGCCGATGTGATCGGTCTTGCGCAGGCGCTGCTTGAGGAACAGCGCCAGGCTCTTGATCACCCGGTCGCCCATGGGGTGACCATAGGTGTCGTTGACCCGCTTGAAGTGGTCGATGTCGAGCATCGCGAAGGTCAGCGGGCGTTCTTCGCGGCGGGCGCGGAAGCGGGCGTCGTCGAGCAGTTGCAAGGTATGGGTGTGGTTGTACAGGCCGGTGAGGCTGTCGCGCACCATACGCGCCTTCAGGCTGCGCGCGCGGGCGGCGCGGTTGCGCACGGTGGCGATCAGGTGGCGCGGCTTGATCGGCTTGGTGAGGAAGTCATCACCGCCTTCGCTCATGGCGTCGAGCTGTTTGTCCAGGTCGTCCTCGGCGGACAGGTAGATGATCGGCACGCTGACATAGCGCTCGTGCTGGCGGATCACCTTGGCCAGCTCGGTGCCCAGGCATTCGGGCATGTACATGTCGAGGATGATCAGGTCCGGCTGGAACTCGGCCAGCTCGGCCATCACCGACAGCGGTGCGGTGAGCGCGCGGGTGACGATGCCGGCGCTGTTGAGCACCATCTCGGTGTGCGCTGCCTGGGCGCGGGAGTCGTCGACGATCAGCACGCGGAACGGCTCGTAATGGGCCACGCGGGTCAGCGTCTCGATCTTCTCCAGCAGGCCGGAGGCGTCCAGCGCGCCGCTGAAGAAGTCCTGGCCGCCGGCACGGGCAGCGGCCAGACGGGTCGGGGTATCGGTCTCTTCGTGGCTGAAGAACAGCACCGGCAGCTTCTGCTTGAGGCCAGCCTGCACTTCATCGGCCAGCGCGAGACCCTGGCCGTTGGCAAAATCGATCTCCATCACGATGGCCGCCGGATGGCGCTCGGCCATGGCGGCGCGGAAGGCATTGGCGTGTTCGCAGGGCTGCGCGGCCATGCCGAAGAATTCCAGCTGCTGAGCCAGTCGCTCGGCGCGTTCCAGGTCCTGCAGGGCCAGGTACACCGGCTTGCGCAGCGGCGGCAGGTGGGTGTGCTCGAACTGGTCGCCATGGCGCAGGCCGGTTCGCGACAGGCGCTGCATCAGGCGGTTGAGTTCGGTGATCAGCTCGCTGGAGAGGCGTCCGCGGTTGCCCTGTACGGCGCGCAGGCACTGGTCGATGGCCTTGGCGAGATCGGCGTGCTCGGCCTGTTCGAAGCGTTCGGCGTAGCGCTGCAGGCGCAGGCAGGCTTCGGCCAGCTCGGCCATTCCCGCGCTGTTCCATTCCGAGCGCGACAGGCGCTGCCAGACTTCCAGCAGGTGACGGGCCTGGTGGATCACCCGCTGGGCGAAGTGATGCTTGAGGCGGTCGAGGGATGGATCGTCGAGCTCGGTCATCGCGCGCTTCTTTATAGAGCCGTACCGGCGGCCTGCGGGGCGAATATGTTTCCGCCGTGATACACAGTGATGGCCCTATGCTACCAATCCTTGGTGGCAATAACAGTGCCTTCGGTCAAACATCCGAGGCTTTGTAATTCGCACCATTACCTAGCACCATGCGCAGGGTAGGCTGCGCTGATCCGCCTGCATGCGGCATGCTTGCGCAGTGGGGCCTAAGATCCCGGCACCCTGGGGCCGGTTGTGGGTCCAAGCTATCTTCGAATTCGGGACATCAAGGAACTTGCCATGTGGAACTGGAAGAAACGCGGCTCCGTGCGTGATCGCGTGGATGACACGGTAGACAATGCACGCGCCTACTTCGGCGGCCCCTGGCTGGGCCGCGTACTGGGCGGCCTGCTGGGCGCCTACCTGGTGGTCTGCGGGGTGATCGGCTGGTACTGGAGCCAGGAGCCGGACCTCTTCCCCGTGCAGCAGAACGCCCAGGCCGCCGCCGAGCGCGCCGGCCGCCAGATGGTCGTGGGCTACACCACCGTGGAAACCCTCAAGGAAGTGGTCGCCACTATCCTCAACAAGCCGGGCGGCTACCTGTCCAACGACATCTTCCCGCCGGGCGTCTGGCTGGACAACATGCCCAGCTGGGAATACGGCGCCCTGGTCCAGGTGCGCGACCTGTCGCGCGCGCTGCGCAAGGACTTCGCCCGCTCCCAGTCGCAGTCCACCGAGGACGCCGACCTGGCGCGCGCCGAGCCGCGTTTCAACTTCGACAACAAGAGTTGGGCCCTGCCGTCCTCCGAGTCGGAATACGCCGAAGGGATCAAGTCCCTGGACCGCTACCTCGCCCGTCTCTCCGCCGATCCGGCCGGCGCGCAGTTCTATGCCCGCGCCGACAGCCTGAACAACTGGCTGGGTGACGTTTCCACCCGCCTGGGCTCGCTGTCCCAGCGTCTCTCGGCCAGCGTCGGCCGGGTCAAGCTGAACACCAACATCACGCCGATGCAGCCGGTCGCGCCGGGCCAGGCGCCGGAAGTCGAGGAAGTGGTCCAGGAAACCCCCTGGATGCAGATCGACAACGTGTTCTATGAAGCCCGTGGCCAGGCCTGGGCGCTGTCGCACATCCTGCGCGCCATCGAGGTGGACTTCGCCGACGTGCTGGCGAAGAAGAACGCCACCGTCAGCGTGCGCCAGATCATCCGCGAGCTGGAGGCCGCCGAGGCGCCGCTGTGGAGCCCGATGGTCCTCAACGGCAGCGGTTTCGGCGTGCTGGCCAACCACTCGCTGGTGATGGCCAACTACATCTCCCGCGCCAACGCCGCGATCATCGACCTGCGTCAGTTGCTGGCCCAGGGCTGATCCATGGAAGGCATCAGCCGCAAGGAGGCCGCCCACCGGGCGGCTTCGGACGCCGAGAAGATTGCCTGGGTCGACGACGACGACCAACTGCTGGGCAGCCTGCCGCGCGCCGAGTTGCGCGCGCGCGGGCTGATTGGCCGGGGCACCTTCATCCTGCTGTTCAACTCCGCCGGTGAGCTGTGCGTGCACCGGCGCACGCTGAGCAAGGCGGTCTACCCCGGCTACTGGGACCCGGCAGCCGGCGGCATGGTGCAGGCCGATGAAAGCTATGCCGAGTCCGCCGCTCGCGAGCTGGAAGAAGAGTTGGGCATCGCCGGGGTGGAATTGCGCACCCACGGCACCTTCTTCTTCGACCAGCCGGACAACCGCTTGTGGTGCGCGGTGTTCTCCGCGGTTTCCGATGCGCCGCTGATTTTGCAGCCCGAAGAGGTGCTGGAAGCGAAGTTCATCGACCCGCACCAGGCGCTGGCCGAGGCCAAGGCGGGCACGCCCTACTGCCCGGATTCGCTGGCGGCGTTGCGCAAGTACCTGGTCAGTTTCTGACGTCGGGTTGCTTTTTGTAGGAGCGAGCTTGCTCGCGAACTGGGCCCCGCTGCGGGGTTTGTTCGCGAGCAAGCTCGCTCCTACAGGCACCCCAGGACTCCGGCTGGATTGCCCATGTCGCCAAACCGCCGATCAATGACGCATTTTCGGTCTTAGCATTTGCCTCCAATGCTGCTAAATTGCGCGACCTTTCCGGCAGGGTCCTCCGCCGGGAATTGCGCAGCCCCTGCCTGAGTGGGGCGTCGCGGTCGGCGCCTGCCGGCCATTCGTTGACCTGGCCCGAAGAGGCCAATCCTGGGGATAAGCCCGGTGGTCAAGAAAGCATCCTCCCTGTCCGCCCTCGGCGGGCTCGTCTATTCCACTGATTCCGGCCGGCACTGCCCGGACTGCAATCAGCCCATTGGCGCGTGCATCTGCAAGCAGGCCGAGATTCCGGCCGGCGATGGCATCGCTCGCGTGCGTCGGGAAACCAAGGGCCGCGGCGGCAAGACCGTGACCACGGTGACCGGCGTGCCGTTGGCGGCCGATGCGCTCAAGGACCTGGCCACCGCGCTGAAGAAGCGTTGCGGTACGGGTGGCGCGTTGAAGGACGGCGTCATCGAGATCCAGGGCGACCACGTCGACCTGCTGCTCGAAGAGCTGACCAAGCGCGGCCTCAAGGCGAAGAAATCCGGCGGCTGAGCCGTCTCTCCCGAACGATTCTCCTCTGCAGAGAAGGGGTTCCAGGCGATGCGCAGCGAGCGCTTCGCCGGCAAGCCCTTTCCCTAGATGGGAGATTTATCGGCGCGCCCTGGGCGTGTCGTCGGATTTTCCTAAACTTACCGCCAATACCGGCGGTCAACACGGCAACGTCACGAGGCCCGGCTAGGTTTACACCACCAGGCCATGACGACTCACCCGCACGCCGGGTGGCGCCTGCACACATTCGCGCAAATTGAGGAGACCACCACGCATGGCCGCTAGACGGACCCGCAAAGACGACGGCAGCAACTGGACCGTGGCAGACAGCCGCAGCATCTACGGAATTCGCCACTGGGGCGCGGGCTATTACGCCATCAACGACGCCGGTAACGTGGAAGTTCGCCCGCAGGGCGCGGATGCCCAGCCGATCGATCTGAACGGGCTGGTCGAACAGCTGCGCGAGGCCGGCCTGTCGCTGCCGCTGCTGGTGCGTTTCCCGGACATCCTGCAGGACCGCGTGCGCAAGCTTACCGGCGCCTTCGACGCCAACATTGCACGTCTGGAGTACACCAGCCGCTACACCGCGCTGTACCCGATCAAGGTGAACCAGCAGGAAGCGGTGGTGGAAAGCATCATCGCCACGCAGAACGTTTCCATCGGCCTGGAAGCCGGTTCCAAGCCTGAGCTGATGGCTGTGCTGGCGCTGGCGCCCAAGGGCGGCACCATCGTCTGCAATGGCTACAAGGACCGCGAGTTCATCAAGCTGGCGCTGATGGGGCAGAAGCTCGGCCACAACGTGTTCATCGTGATCGAGAAGGAATCCGAGGTGCAGCTGGTGATCGAGGAGGCCGCCGTGATCGGTGTGCTGCCCCAGGTCGGCCTGCGCGTGCGCCTGTCCTCGCTGGCGTCCTCCAAGTGGGCCGACACCGGTGGCGAGAAGGCCAAGTTCGGCCTGTCCGCCGCGCAGCTGCTGTCGGTGGTCGAGCGCTTCCGCGCCGCCGGCCTGGACCAGGGCGTGCGCCTGCTGCACTTCCACATGGGGTCGCAGATCGCCAACCTGGCCGACTACCAGCACGGTTTCAAGGAAGCCATCCGCTACTACGGCGAACTGCGCGCCCTCGGCCTGCCGGTGGACCACGTGGACGTCGGCGGCGGCCTGGGCGTGGACTACGACGGTACCCACTCGCGCAACGCCAGCTCGATCAACTACGACATCGACGACTACGCCGGTGTGGTGGTGGGCATGCTCAAGGAGTTCTGCGATGCGCAGGGCCTGCCGCACCCGCATATCTTCTCCGAGAGCGGCCGCGCACTGACCGCGCACCACGCGGTGCTGATCACCCAGGTCACCGACGTCGAGCGGCACAACGACGAAGTGCCGAAGATCACCGACCTCGCCGAACAGCCGGAGATCGTCCAGTGGCTGGCCGACCTGCTCGGCCCGACCGATGCCGAGATGGTCACCGAGACTTACTGGCGCGCCACCCACTATATGAGCGACGCCGCCGCGCAGTATGCCGAGGGCAAGATCAGCCTGGCGCAGAAGGCCCTGGCCGAGCAGTGCTACTTCGCCATCTGCCGTCGCCTGCACAACCAGCTCAAGGCGCACCAGCGCTCGCACCGCCAGGTGCTCGACGAGCTGAACGACAAGCTGGCGGACAAGTACATCTGCAACTTCTCGGTATTCCAGAGCCTGCCCGACACCTGGGCCATCGGCCAGGTGCTGCCGATCCTGCCGATCCACCGCCTGGGCGAGGAACCGACCCGCCGCGCGGTGCTGCAGGACCTGACCTGCGACTCCGACGGCAAGATCACCCAGTACGTCGACGAGCAGAGCATCGAGACCAGCATGCCGGTGCACGACGTGAAGGAAGGCGAGGACTACCTGATCGGCACCTTCCTGGTCGGCGCCTACCAGGAAATCCTCGGCGACATGCACAACCTGTTCGGCGACACCGATTCGGTGAACGTCTACCAGAACGCCGACGGCAGCTACTACCACGCCGGCATCGAGACGCACGACACCATCGAGGACATGCTGCGCTATGTGCACCTGTCGCCCGAGGAGCTGATGACCCACTACCGCGACAAGGTCGCCGGGGCCAAGCTCACCGTGCGCGAGCGCACTCAGTACCTCGACGCGCTGCGTCTGGGGTTGACCCGTTCGGCTTACCTGTCGTCCTGATGGGCTGGCAGTTCGGGTAAGTGAAAAGCCCCGCTTCGGCGGGGCTTTTCTTTGCCTGCGAATCACCAACGCGACAGGTCGGCAGGCACATTGTAGGAGCGAGCTTGCTCGCGAACAGCTTCCGCAGCGGAGCCTGGTTCGCGAGCAAGCTCGCTCCTACAAAAGCGCTTGAGGCGGAGTTGAATAGTAGGAGCGCGACATGTGCGCGATCGCGGGCATGGCCCGCTCCTACAGGGGAGCGCGGGTGTTCAGACGTCGCGCAGTTCGAAACTCGGGAACAGAGCGTGCAGCTCTCGCCAGAGATCAGGTGCGCCGTGGGGCGCCGGCGTGGCGATCAAACCAGGATCGAGCTGCCGCCCGCTGCGGGCCAACTGAACCACGAACCTTTCGACGCCCTTTTCGCGCAAGTACAACGCGAGCCGGCGCAAGCGGCCCAGGTCGATCAGCTGCCAGTGCACCGTAGTCCGGCACTCGTGCTCCACGCCGCTTTCCAGCAACAGTTCCAGGCTGCGCCAATTGGCCAGTCCGCTGCGTTTCACGCCGGTGATCGCGTCCATGTCCTCGGCCAGTCCCTTTACATCGAAGCCGACCCAATCGGCATGCGGCAGCGCACGGGCGAAGGCCGCCGGGCGGATGCCCGTGCTATGCAGGCCAATGCGGAAACCCATTTCGCGGACTTCGGCCATGGCGTCGGGCAGCGCGCTCTGTAGCGTCGCTTCGCCCCCGCTGAAGACCACGCCTTGCAGCAGTCCCTGTCGGCGACGGAGGAAGGCGAGGATGTCGTCCCAGCGGATTTCCTCCTCGCCGCGTGGCGGAATCAGCTCCGGGTTGTGGCAGTAGTGGCAGCGCCAGGCACAGCCCTGGCAGAACAGCACGCAGGCGAGCAGGCCGGGGTAGTCGAGGGTGGTCAGGGGCACCAGGCCCCCGACCCTGAGCGTGGCGCTCATCGCGTCTCGCGGAAGTGGCGGCGCTCGCGGTGTTCGGACTGCTTGCCGGCGTTGAACGCTGTCACCGGGCGGTGATAGCCCATCACGCGGGTCCACACCTCGCAGCGTTGGCGCTGGCTTTCGGGCAGTTGGTTGACGGTCATCGGTGGTGCTCCTTTTTTGCGTGGATGAAGGGATGGGAAATCAGCCGCCGCAGCAGCGTTGGGAAGCGGCCTTCTGCAGCGCAGCTTCGTCGCACCTGGGGCAGAACTCGTGTTCGCCGGCGAGGTAGCCGTGTACCGGGCAGATGGAGAAAGTCGGTGTCACTGTCAGGTAGGGCAGGCGGAAGCGCCCGAGGGCGGTGCGTACCAGGGTCTTGCAGGCTTCGGCGCTGGAGATGCGCTCGGCCATGTACAGGTGCAGCACGGTGCCGCCGGTGTACTTGCACTGCAGGGCGTCCTGCAGCTCCAGCGCTTCGAACGGATCGTCGGTTAGCCCCACCGGCAGTTGCGAGGAATTGGTGTAGTAGGGCGCTTGCGACGTGCCAGCCTGGATGATGTCCGGGTGGCGCTTCCGGTCCTCGCGGGCGAAGCGGTAGGTGGTGCCTTCGGCCGGCGTGGCTTCCAGGTTGTAGAGGTGGCCGCTGTCTTCCTGGAAGCGCACCAGTCGCGCACGCACATGGTCCAGCAGATCCACCGCCAACTGCCGGCCGACCTCGGTGTGCAGGCCTTCGCGGTCCCCGGTGAAGTTGCGCACCATCTCGTGCAGGCCGTTCACTCCGATGGTGGAGAAGTGATTGCGCAGGGTGCCCAGGTAACGCTTGGTGTAGGGATAGAGCCCCGCGTCCATGTGCTGCTGGATGACCTTGCGCTTGACCTCGAGGCTGTCGAAGGCCAGTTCCAGCAGGTAGTCGAGCTGGCGCTGGAGGCCGGCGAGGTCGCCGCGATGGCGGTAGCCCAGGCGCGCGCAGTTGAGGGTCACCACGCCCAGCGAACCGGTCTGCTCCGCCGAGCCGAACAGACCGTTGCCGCGCTTGAGCAGCTCGCGCACGTCCAGCTGCAGGCGGCAGCACATGGAGCGTACCTGGTTGGGTTGCATGTCCGAATTGAGGAAGTTCTGGAAGTACGGCAGGCCGTAGCGCGCGGTCATCTCGAAGAGGCGCGTGGCGTTATCGCTGTCCCAGGGAAAATCATGGGTGATGTTGTAGGTCGGGATCGGGAAGGTGAACACTCGGCCATGGGCATCGCCGGCCTGCATCACCTCGATGTAGGCGCGGTTGATCAGGTCCATCTCGGCCTGCAGCTCGCCGTAGGCAAAGGGCATTTCCACGCCGCCGATATAGGGGATCTGTTCGCGCAGGTCTTCCGGGCAGACCCAGTCGAAGGTCAGGTTGGTGAAGGGTGTCTGGGTGCCCCAGCGCGACGGCACGTTGAGGTTGTAGATGAACTCCTGCAGTGCCTGGCGTACCTGTTGATAACTCAGCCCGTCCTGGCGCACGTAGGGCGCGAGATAGGTGTCGAAGGAGCTGAAGGCCTGGGCGCCGGCCCACTCGTTCTGCAGAGTGCCGAGGAAATTGACCATCTGCCCCAGCGCGCTGGACAGGTGCTTCGGCGGCCCGGCCTCGACCCGGCCCGGCACGCCGTTCAGGCCCTCGCTGAGCAGCGTGCGCAGCGACCAGCCGGCGCAATAGCCGGCGAGCATGTCCAGATCGTGGATGTGCAGATCGGCCTCGCGGTGGGCGACGGCGATACCTTCGCTGTACACCTCGTCCAGCCAGTAGTTGGCAGTGACCTTGCCGGACACGTTGAGGATCAGCCCGCCGAGGGAATAGCCCTGGTTGGCGTTGGCGCGCACCCGCCAGTCTTCCCGCGAGAGGTATTCGTTCATCGAGGCAGCGACGTCCACCAGCGTCTTGCGTTCGCGGCGCAGGCGGCCGTGGCGTTCGCGGTAGACGATGTAGGCGCGCGCGGTGGGGTAGTGGCCGGCTTCCATCAGGGCGCGCTCGACCACGTCCTGCACCTGTTCCACATCCAGATCGTTCTGCGCCGGCAGGCTGGCCAGCACGCGGCGGGTCAGCTCCTGCGCATGCGGCGCGGCGAACTCACCGCTGGCCTCGCCGGCGGCGGCGATGGCGCGTTCGATCTTGCTCGCGTCGAAGGACACCGAGCTGCCGTTACGCTTGCGCAGGCTGGCGGGAAGGGGGGCGGTCCGTGTCAGGGGCATTGGCTTTATTCCACAACATGCTGTGTCTCGAGTTATTCAAGACAACAAGATGTTGTGGGAATCTAACGGCTTCGCCTGAAGGAAAATTGACCTTCGTCAACGTCGCCTGTCAGTCAATTTTTGCCATCGGAGGTATTGACCGCTGCACGCCCCGGCATCGGCTGATCCTGGGTGCGAGCCGCGTCGGACACGGCCCTTGGTTCGCGAGCAAGCTCGCTCCTACCGGGAGCATGTCGGCCCGGGCTGTAGGAGCGAGCTTGCTCGCGAACGGGACTGCGCGGCGAACGTGCGGAGACTTCAGCCCAGCAGCGGCGCCAGCTGTTCTGCCAGGCGCCCGGCGAGCTGCTCGTCGCTGACATTGGTGAAACTCATGATCAGCGCCGGCTCGCGTCGGGCCTCCACGCACCAGGCGTTGAGCGCCTGCAGGCCGAGGCCCTCGGCGTGGGCGCGGCGGGCGACGGCGAGATCGTCCTGGTCCAGCGTGCCGATCAGGTGCAGGCCACCAGGCGTGTCGGCAAAGCGCAGGCGTTCGCCGAGGCGCTCCTCCAATGCGCTGCGCAGCCACTGGCGGCGCTGGGCGTAGAGCGTGCGGGTGCGCTTGAGGTGGCGGGCGAAATGGCCTTCCTGCATGAAGTCGCAGAGAGTCGCCTGGAGCAATTCGGCGCAGCCCGAGGTGAATACTTGTTGGGCGCGCACGAAGTCTTCGACCAACTCCGCCGGCACGACGAGGTAGCCCAGGCGTAGCGCCGGATAGAGCACCTTGCTGAAGGTGCCGGTGTAGAGAACGCGGCCGGCGCGGTCGAGGCTTTTCAATGCGGGCAGCGGAAAGCCGGCATAGCGGTATTCGCTGTCGTAATCGTCCTCGACGATCCAGGCGCCGCTGCTTGCCGCCCAATCCAGCAGCGCCAGGCGGCGCGGCAGGCTGAGGGCGACGCCGGTGGGGCTCTGCTGCGACGGGGTGACCAGCGCAAAGCGGGCATCCGACGCACGGGCGATGCCGTCATCCACGCGCAGGCCATCGGCGTCCACCGCGACCGGCACTGGCACGCCGCCGGCCCGGCGCAGCAGTTCGCGGCCGCGCGGGTAGCCGGGGTCTTCGTGCCAGAAACGCTGGCCGGGTTCGAGCAGGGTGCGGCTGATCAGGTCCAGCGCGCCCTGGTATCCCGCGCAGATGAACACCTGCGCGGGGTCGCAGACGATGCCGCGGGAAATTCCCAGGTAACCGGCGACGGCCTCGCGCAACGGCCCGTAACCACAAGGCTCCGGGTAGGCCAGCATGGACGCGCTCTGCTGGCGCAGGCGCCGCGCGCACAGGCGCGCCCAAAGTGCGCGGGGGAAAGCATCCAGCGCCGGTACGCCGAGCTGGAACGGCCGCAGGCTCGGGCCGTGGGCGATCAGGCCGGGCAGCGCGCGCTCGACGGTATCCGGCGCAACTGCCACGGGCGGTGCAGCGGCGGTTCGCCCCGCCAGCTGCGGTGAAACCACGGTGCCCGCCGGGCCGCGCGCCAGCAGGTAGCCCTCGCTGGTCAGCAGTTGATAGGCCAGTTCCACGGTGCCGCGCGCCACACCCAGTTCGCCGGCCAGCCCACGCACCGGCGGCACCCGTTCGCCCGGCCGCAGCGCACCACGGGTGATGGCGTCACGGATGCGCTCATAGAGCTGGCGATAGATCGGCAGTTCATGGCTCGGGTCCAGCGGCTGGCGGAACGAATCGAAGGGCGCGGTCATGGCCTATCCAGGGCGGGGATAAATCCGGTAGACGACTATGCCATGACCGGTATCAAGTCGTCCCGGCGGCCGCGATGCAGGATCAGCGTCTAGGCTTTGGGGCAGTGTTGAAAAGTGGGCGACGAGACACCATCTGGTTTGTCAGATCCCGCTTTTTCCACCTGTTCGCCTCGCAGTGCGCGCAGCGGCTTCGGCTGCCCGCGCGAATTCCCCGTGTCCCAGGCGCCGACAGGTCCAACGCATGTGAGGAGTGACCGTTACCGATGGAATTCAAGGACTATTACGCCGCGCTCGGGGTCGACCCCGGCGCCGACGAGAAGGCGATCAAGACCGCCTACCGCAAGCTCGCGCGCAAGTATCACCCGGATGTCAGCAAGGAGCCGGACGCCGAGGCGAAGTTCAAGGACGTCTCCGAAGCCTATGAGGTGCTGAAGAGCCCGGAGAAGCGCGCCGAGTACGACGAACTGCGCCAGTATGGCGCGCAAGGGCCGCAGTTCGAGGCGCCGCCCGGTTGGCAGCCGCGCGGTGGTTTCGACGGCCCGCCGCCGGGGCACGAGCAGGACTTCAGCGACTTCTTCGAGCAGATATTCGGCGGCCGTGCGGGTGGCGCTCACGGTGGTTTTGGTGGCGCGCGCCAGCCGCAGGCCCACCGTGGTCAGGACGTGGAGATGGAAGTCCCGCTGTTCCTCGAGGAATCCCTCTCCGGCGACAGCCGGCCGATCAGCTTCAGCCTGCCCAGTTACGACGAGTACGGCCGCAAGCTGCCGCCGCAGAACAAGACGCTGAACGTGAAGATTCCCGTGGGCACCGCCGACGGCGAACGCATCCGCCTGAAAGGACAGGGCGCGCCGGGCATCAACGGCGGGCCGGCGGGCGACCTGTACCTGGCGATCCGCCTGGTGCCGCACCCGGTCTTCGATGTCGATGGCCGCGACCTGATCGTCACCGTGCCGGTGGCGCCCTGGGAAGCCGCGCTCGGCGCCAAGGTGGAAGTACCCACGCTGAGCGGGCGGATCAACCTCGGCATCCCGGCCAACAGCCAGGCCGGCCAGCGCCTGCGTATCAAGGGCAAGGGCCTGCCGAACAAGGGCGATGCCGCCGCCGGCGATCTGTATGCCGTGCTCAAGGTGGTGATGCCGAAGACGGCGGACGATGCGACTCGAAAACTCTGGGAAGAACTGGCTGCCAAGGCGGCCTTCGACCCCCGTGCCGATTGGGGTAAACGCGCATGACGACGACAGTGATGGTGGTGGACCTCGACGAGCTCTGCCAGTCGGTGAACCTCCCCCGCGACGTGCTCGTCGAGATCGTCGAGGTGGGTATCGTGGAGCCCCGCGAGCAACGTGCCGGGCATTGGCTCTTCGATTACCAGGCCGTCAGCGTGGTACGCCGTGCGGTGCGCCTGCGCCGCGAGTTCGAGCTGGACTGGCCGGGCATCGCCTTGGCGTTGCGCCTGCTGGACGAGGTGGACGAGCTGCGCGCGGAGAATCGCTACCTGCGCCAGCGGCTGGCGCGCCTGCTGGAGGATTGACGGTTTACTGGGCGCTGGTCGCTGCGCTGGCTGCATCGAGCGGGATGAACTGCATCAGGCCCAGCAGTGGCGCGGCGAGAAGTCCCTGTACGTAGTTGATCCCGCTGCGCCGCAGGCTTTCATGGGTCATCTGCGCCAGCAGTTCCAGGCGGCCGAGCATGCGGCCGAACTCGCGTTCGAAGGACAGGTTGCGCCCACTGGCGCCGATCTCGTTGGACAGCAGCAGCGGCCGGCCGTGCTGGTCGGTGCGGCTGGCCAGCAACCAGGCCGCCACCTCGATATTCCAGGCCGCGTTGGCGGTCATCTGCGCGTTCAGCCCGCTGAGCAGGTGCTGGGTATCGGTGCCGCCGTAGAGTTCGTAGAGCATGCTGCCGAGCCCGTAGATCAGCGTGCCGGCGCGGTCGCCCTGGAACTCTGCATCGAACGCCAGGGGAAGGGCGGCTACCGATGTCCTGCCGCCCAGGCCGGGCAGTGGCTGCTGGTTGCGGATGGCGTTCATCACCAGTTGATTAGCCGCCACGCGTGAAGCGGCGCCGGTTTTCTTCCATTCCCGAGGATTGCGCTTGTAGAGCTTGTCGAGCAGCAGCGACAGGCTGTCGAGGTTGTCCCGCATCGCCAGGTTGGCGGCGCGGTTGGCGTCGTTCTGCAGCATCTGTCCGGAGCTGAAGTCCTCGCCGCCGACCTGCTTTTTCACCGGCGGCGACGTGCAGCCGGTGAGCAGCGCGGTGGCAAGGATGCAATACAGAAAGTGGCGCAGCATTGACGGTCCGGGCGCGGGAAACGGGCCTGAACCTTGGCGTGTGGGGAGTCGTGGGGCCAGCCGGAATGATCGCGAATACCGGGTGCCGCAGCAGCCTGCGACCGGTTACTCAGAATGATGGGAAGGGAAAGCGCCGGCGGATGCCGGCGCTTGCGGCGATCAACGCGGCTGGTTCTGCACGACCCAGGCGGAGAAGGCATCGATGATGCTCTTCAGGAAGGGCTCGGTCTTCTCCGACAGCTTGCCGGACTCGTCGAAGAAGCTGCCGGCTCCACCCAGGTAGGCTTCGGGCTGCTGCAGCACCGGCATGTTGAGGAACACCAGCGACTGGCGCAGGTGGTGGTTGGCGCCGAAGCCGCCAATGGCGCCCGGAGAGGCACTCACCACGGCGCAGGGCTTGGCGTTCCAGGCGCTCTTGCCGTAGGGGCGCGAGCCGACGTCGATGGCGTTCTTCAGCACGCCGGGCACCGAGCGGTTGTACTCGGGGGTGACGAAGAGCACCGCGTCAGCGCGGGCGATGCGCTCGCGGAAGGCGCTGTAGCTGGCGGGCGGGGTGCCCACGTCGAGCTCTTCGTTGTACAGCGGCAGGTCGCCGATCTCCACGATTTCCAGCTTCAGGTTGGCCGGCGCCAATGCGGCGAATGCCTTGGCGATCTTGCGGTTCAGGGATTCCTTGCGCAGGCTGCCGACGACAACGGCAACATCGAAGACTTGGCTCATGGCGACTCCTCAGGATCGGGGTATTGAGCCGTTTGTTATAGACGATGAGCGTGACATTGCGTGGACATGGATCAAGGTTCGGCAATCATGTCCCAGTCGTTTTGTTCAATCTTGGCTCTGTGGGGTGGGGCATGGTCTCACTAGAGTGGCACCTGTCCCCCCCACCTGAGTCGAGGTCCCCATGTGCATGAAAGTCTTCTTCGCCGGCGCCAGCGGTGCCATCGGCCAGCGCCTGCTGCCGATGCTGCTGGAGCGCGGTTACCAGGTGCTGGCGATCAGCCGTTCCACGCAGCGCGCGGCCGCGCTGGAGGCTGCCGGGGCACGGGCCATGGTGCTCGACGTCTATGACGCCGCTGCGCTGCATGCCGCCCTGCTGGAGTTTCAGCCGCGCTGGGTGATCCACCAGCTCACCGACCTGCCGGCTGGCCTCGACCCCGCCTTGATGCCCGCCGCCCAGCCGCGTAACGCGCGCCTGCGCCGCGAAGGCACGGCCAACCTGGTAGCGGCGGCCCATGCCGCCGGTGTCGAGCGCCTGGTGGCACAGAGCATTGCCTGGGCCTATGCGCCCGGCGAACTGCCCCTGCATGAGGAGCAGCCACTGGACCTGGGGGCCGCAGGCCCGCGCGCCGTCAGCGTGGGTGGCGTGGCGGCGCTGGAAGACGCCGTGCTCGGCGCCCGGCCGATGGAGGGCATCGTGCTGCGCTACGGGCGGCTCTATGGTCCGGGAACGGGCGCCGAGAGTGCCGACCCGCGCTTGGCCGTGCATGTCGATGATGCCGCCCGTGCCGCGCTGCTGGCGCTGGAGTGGGGCGCACACGGGGTCTACAACGTGGCGGAGCAGGACATCGAAGTCAGCTCGGCGAAGGCGCGTCATCGTCTGGGCTGGCAGCCGGGATTTCGCCTGGCAGGGGTACCGGCATGAACCTCGCCCTGCGGCGCCAGGCGCACACCGGGTTGGCGTTGGCCGCCTCTGTTGCCGCCGCTGTCGCGGTCGCCGCGCAGTTCTGGCAGCCCTGGTCACGGCCGCTGGCGAGCCTTGCACAAAGCCATTCCGGGCACGCAACCGAGGCGCGGCCGGCCACCCAGGTGACGCGCCTGTCCTGCGAGCCGCTGGCCGACATGCCCGGCAAGGTCGTGACCACACTGCAGGTGGACTTCCCGCCCAATGCGCATACTCCGGCGCATCGCCATCCTGGTGCGGTCACTGCCATCGTGCTCAGCGGTCAGGTTCGCTCGCAGATGCAGGGCCTGCCGGCGCAGACTTACGGACCGGGTGAAACCTGGTTCGAGCCCAGCCGCGAGCTGCACCTGTTCGCCGAGAATCCCAGCGCCAGCGAGCCCGCGCGTCTGCTGGCGGTGATCGTCAGCGACGAGCATTGCGGCCCGCTGGTGATCCCCGAGCCATCCGCCGACTTCAGCCATTGATGCTTCGCGAAAGGAGATTCGCATGACCCCGCTCACCCCCTTCCGCGCTGCCCAACTCGACGCCGTCCTGGCGCGCCTCGGCCTGCCGTCGCAGCGCCTCGCGCCGACGCTGGAGAACCTCGACCGGCTGATTGTCGCGGCGTTGCACCACCTGCCCTTCGAGAACCTCGACGTGCTGCTCGACCAGCCCATCCAGATCGAGCCGGAGGCGGTGTTCGCCAAGGTTGTCGAGCATCGTCGCGGCGGCTATTGCTTCGAGCTCAACAGCCTGTTCGCGCGGCTGCTGAGCAGCCTGGATTACCCGGTGACGCTGCTGGTGGCGCGGGTGCGCTGGGGCCTGCCGGCAGATGCGCCGCTGACCCCGCAGACGCACCTGCTATTGCGCGTCGACCTGCCCGAGGGGCCGCACCTGGTGGACATTGGCTTCGGCGGCCCGGCGTCGCCCCGGGCCCTGCCGCTGCGGACCAACGAGGAGTTGCCCGGCGGCTGGCGCATCACCGGCTCGCTCGACGGGGAACTGGAGATGGCCGCACGTTCGGCGTCCGGCTGGCAGACGCTGTACCGCTTCACCCTGGAGGCGCAGCACTGGGTCGACTACGGCATGCGCAACTGGTACACCTCGACCTTCCCGCAGAGCGTGTTCCGCAAATCCCTGCGGGCGGCGCTCAGCGAAGGCGGCGCGCGGCTGTCGCTGTTCAATGGGCAGTTCACCTGCCGCAGCGCCGATGGGGACGTCGAGCAGCGCAGCATCGATAACGCCGACGAACTGCTGAGCGTGTTGCGCGAGCGCTTCCGCCTGCAACCTGCCGAGCGCGACTTGCCGGCTCTGCGCCGCCGCCTGGCTCAGTTGCTCGAGTCGACCGCCGTCAGGGTCTGAGCGTCGTGCTGTTCGGCGGCGGGGATATCCGGCGCCAGGCCGATGGCGAGGCGCACGGTGCGGCCGGCAAGCTGGTCGCGCTGCAGTTCGCCGCCGGGCCTGCCCGCGAGCCAGTGGCCGTCGATGTCCGAGGCGTGGCACTCCAGCTGCCGCTCCGCTGCGGGCGAATTCGGCAGCAGCCAGCGGCAGCGGCCATCGAAGATGCGCGCGCCCCTCGCTGGCATCCCCGTGCTGCCGCGGGCCAGTTGGGTGCGGATGGCGATGTTGGCAAAGCTGATATCGGAGGCAATGACATCCTGGGGATGGGTCGCCGATTCACCGTCCATTTCGATGCGGACATGGCTGAGCACGCGATTGCAGCCGCCGCTGCGCACGCTCAGGGGAACCTGATAGCTCACACGGTGCGGGCGATCGTTGTACCCCGGAGTGGTGAATAGGCGCCGCGTGATGGTGCTTTCTGTTGCTGGGCCGCAGTGGCTGCCCTCCGGCACCGAGTAGTGCGCGTCGCCGGCCAGGGCGAAATCCCCCGGCAGGTCGGCTTCCAAGGTGAACTCATCGCTGGCGCAGCCGCCCATGGCGAGTGCGGCGAGCAAGGGGAAACTCCGCCAGGGGTTACGGCGAGAGGGGCTGGAAGGCATGCGGGCGTCCTGCGGAAGTAGAAGCTGCGCAGGAGCATCCGCCGTTCAGGTGATCGCCTGAATCGGATTGCTCTGCTCGATCTGTAGGAAAGCGGCTGGGCGGATGAGAGCTCAGCCGATCATCCCGAAACCGCGTGTCATCAGCGTCGCCAGCAGCGGCAGGATCATCAGCGCCAGCAGTTCCACGCGGATGGTCATGATCACCAGTTTCGCCCGGCGCTCGCTGGGCACTGGCACACGCCCGGCCTTGAGCTCGTTGCGCCAGTTGAGGAAGGTCATGGTTGGCAGGATCGACAGCAGCGCCACCAGCACGAACAGGCCGATCTTGGCGTGGAACAGGCTGTTGTGCAGGTAGTAGTCGGCCCCCTTGGCAAACCAGACGACGCGTGCAGCGCCAGTCAGCAGCACCACGCTGGCGCAGACTCCGTAAGCCAGGTCGACGATCACCAGGCTGCGCGCCCGCGACAGGTCCAGTGGCAGGCGGAACAACTGGTGCTCGAGCACCAGCAGGGCGAACAGGATGAAGATGGAGAGGTAGTGCAGGTACGCGGCAATGGCTTGGGCCATGAGTGGGGTCCTCTGCTGGGGCCTTTTTCGGTCAGATTCAGGTCGGCGGCGCGCTGAAGCTCACCCGGTTGCGCCCGGCCTGCTTGGCACTGTAGAGCGCAAGGTCTGCGCGTTCCAGCGCCTGGTCGACATGTTCCGCATTGCCCAGCAGGGTGCAGCCGATACTCAGGCTGACCGGCAGCGGCCCGCACGCAAGCTGCACGGGCTCATGACTGATCAGTTCGCGCACGCGCTCGGCGACGCGCTGCAGCTCGTCGCCGTCCTTGACCTTGAGAAGGGCGACGAACTCCTCGCCGCCCTGGCGCACCAGCAGGTCGTCCGGTCGCAGCGCAGCACGCAGACGCCGGGCGCATTCACAGAGCACCTGGTCGCCGGCGGCGTGGCCGTGCTGGTCGTTGATCGCCTTGAAATGGTCGAGGTCGGCGTAGAGCACGCCCAGTTGCACGTGGCTCTCCCGCGCCAGGCGGCACTCGCGGTCCTGGAAGGTGAGCAGGCCGCCGCGGTTCCACAGTTGGGTCAGCGGGTCGAGCAGAGCCTTGCGCTGTTCTCGGTCCATTTCCACGCGCAGGTCGCGGTTGCTCTGAATCAGGCTGCGCAACTGCAGGTAGCCCTCGGCGAGGGTGGCGAGGTCACGGAAGTTGGCCTGCTGCGCCACGGTCATGCTGCGCGGCCGCGGGTCGACCATGCACAGCGTGCCGATGGCCTGGCCATTGCCGGCGCGCAGCGGGCGCCCGGCGTAGAAGCGGATATAGGGTGGGCCGAGCACCAGCGGATTGTCGGCGAAGCGCTCGTCGAGCGTGGCGTCGGGCACCAGCAGGGTGTCCTCGCCGAGGATCGCGTAGCCACAGAAGGAGACGTCGCGCTGGGTCTCGTTGGCGTCCAGGCCAACGCGGGCCTTGAACCACTGGCGGTCCTGGTCGATCAGGCTGATCAGCACGGTATCGACCTTGACCAGGTCCTGGGTCAGCTGGACCAGCGTATCCAGATAGTGCTCGGCCGGGGTGTCGAGCAGGTTCATCTCATCCAGGGTCTGCTGACGCAGGGATTCGTCAACGGGAATGGGACAAGCCGGCATGGCATCTCCTCAACAGGTCAGGGGCTGGCAGGCGCCTGCCAGGCGTCTTGGCGCGTCAGTTTCCACGCGTAGCCGGCGAGGACCAGCGCGCGCAGCAACATGAAACATAGGAAGGTTAGCCACAATCCGTGATTTCCCCAGCCCTGCAGCGCGAGCCCCAGTGGCAGGCTGGCGGCGCAGGCCAGCAGCATGGCGTTGCGCATCTCGCGGGCGCGGGTGGCGCCGATGAACAGGCCGTCGAGCAGGTAGCTCCACATGCCGATCAGCGGCAGGCAGGCGAGGTAGGGCAGGTACTGGTCGGCGGTGGCGCGCACTTCCGGGATATCGCTCTGTAGCGCGATGAACAGATGCCCGAAGAACGTGAAGAAGGCGACGAACAACAGGCTGGCAATCAGCGACCAGCCGCAGGCGACCACCAGGGATCGGCGCAGCGCAGTGCGGTCGCGGCCGCCGATGGCGTGGCCGCACAGCGCCTCGACGGCATGGGCGAGGCCGTCGAGGGCATAGGCGGTGACCATCAGGCCGTTGAGCAGCAGCGCGTTGGCTGCCACCGTGGCGTCGCCCAGGCGTGTGCCCTGCACCGTGAGCAGGAAGAACACGCCTTGCAGCGCCAGGCTGCGGATGAAGATGTCGCGGTTGACCATCAGCAGCGGCCGCCAGCTGGCCCAGGCACGCAGGCGCGACCAGTCCGGCTGGCCGGGGAAACGCCTGAGCGCGCCCCGGGTCAGCGCCAGGCCCAACAGCGCGCCGCCCCATTCGGCAGTCACCGCAGCCTTCGCTGCGCCGCCTACGCCCCAGCCCAGGCCCAGCACGAACCACAGGCTGAGCACGATGTTGATGAGGTTGGTGGTCAGCAGGATCGCCAGCGGCGCGCGGGCGTTCTGCGTGCCGAGGAACCAGCCGACCAGCGCATAGGTGGCCAGTGCTGCCGGCAGGCCGAACAGGCGGATATGGAAGAACTCGCGGGCCAGCGCATCCAGCTCCGCGGACGGTCGCATCAGCTCCAGCGCCGGGCCGGTCAATGGCACCGCCAGCAGGCTGAGCAACAGCGCCAGTCCCAGCGCCAGCAGCAGGCCCTGGCCGAGAATTCGCCGCAGCGCTCCGCCATCTTCCCGGCCAGCCGCCTGGGCGGCGAAGCCGGTGGTGCCCATCCGCAGGAAGCCCAGCACACCCACCAGCAACGTATAGAGCCCGCCACCGACCGCCACTGCGCCCAGTTGGTGGGCATGCGGCAGATGGCCGATCACCGCGCTGTCCACCAGGGTGACCAGCGGCACGGAAACGTTGGAGAGGATCATCGGCGCGGCAAGCGCCCAGACACGGCGGTGGGTCGGCGAATGCCGCCAGGCTTCGAGCAGGGAATTCATTCGGGACTCCTGAGCAGGCCCGCAGTATAGCGAGCCACCTCAGACGCGGGCGTTCCCCGTAGGAGCGAGCTTGCTCGCGAACCGAATAGCACCGTGCCTTGCAGGTTCGCGAGCAAGCTCGCTCCTACGAAAAGCACAAAAGACGCCGTTTTTCCCTGACGGATTGTTACTCAGGCAGTCTTCTTGCGGTAGGCGCAATAGCCGGGGCGCGGGCCGACCTGCGGATGGTTGCGGCAGGTGTCCGGGCGCTTGGTGTACACGGTGCAGAGGCGGGTCTTGCGGTCGAGGAAGTAGCAGTCGCCGTTGCTGGTGCGGGTCAGGGTGAAGATGCCGCTCTTCTGGTTGAACCGCTCGACGACGCCTTCCTTCAGCAGGCGCTTGGCGATGTTCTTCGCCGGCTCGTCGCGCTCGAATTCATCGACGACGCCGATACGGATCAGGTCGTTGACGTTCACTTCCGCCGGCATGGTGCAGCAGGTGGCGTTGCAGTCCTTGCACAGGCCGGAGGTGTACTTCGCCCAGGTTTCCAGGCGGTCCAGTTCGGCGTTGGCGATCAGCGGTGGTTTTCTCATGGCGGCAAGTCGGTGCGGTGGCGCGAAGGCGCGCATCATAGTGGCCGGCGCGCAGATTTGCTCGGGCTTTCGACGAACAGAACGGCGAAGAACAGCACGGCGCTCTACAGAGCGGCGATTCCGCCGTTCCCGCGCAGGTAGTCCTTGAAGGTCGGGTAGCAGATGAGGAACCAGGGCGTGAAATGTTCCGGGCGGGCAGCCATCTCGGCTTCCAGCTCGGGCAGGGCGACGTAGCGGAAGGCGTCGGCTTCTGCCGGATCGGGGCGCGGCAGTTGTTCGTTGACGGCGCCGAACAGGTGGCCGTACTCGTGTTCGGTCATGCCGTTGGCCAACTCCAGGCGGTAGCTGAACTCGAAAAGCTTGTGCAGCTCGACCTCTACGCCCATCTCTTCGCGCAGCCTGCGCTCGGCGGCGTGCTTCGCCGATTCGTCAGGATAGGGATGGCCGCAGCAGGTGTTGCTCCACAGGCCGCCGCAGTGGTACTTGCCCGCCGCGCGGCGCTGCAGCAGCAGCTCGCCGGCGCGGTTGAAGACATAGACCGAGATGGCGCGGTGGCGTAGCCCGCGTCGATGGGCTTCGAGCTTCTCCATGGTGCCGGTCGGAGTGTCGTGTTCGTCGACCAGGATTACCTGGATCTCGGTCATCAAGTGCTCCCGCGAGAGTGCCTTCCATGCTCAGCGTAGACGGATGGACATCAGCCCTTGCGGATCATCCAGATACCGACGGCGATGGCGGCCATGCCGGCGATCTTCAGCGTGCTCACCGGGGCTTCCTTGAAGCCGGCCCAGCCGAAGTGATCCAGCGCCAGAGCCATGCCCAGCTGGCCGGCGAGCACCAGCACCATGAACATCAGCGCACCAACGCGCGGCGCGGCGAAGGCGGCGATGAAGATGAAGAACATCCCCAGGAAGCCGCCGCACCACTGCCACCAGGGCATCCCACGCATCGCCGCGAGGCTGGGGAATTCGCGGTTGGCCAGGGTCAGCGCGAGCAGGCCGAGCATGCCGACGAAGAAGGAAATCAGCGCGGCGGCCAGCACGCTGGACACCTGCTTGGCGAGTTGGCCGTTGATGCCAGCTTGCAGCGGCAGGCAGGCGCCGGCGATCAGCGGCAGGACGAACATCCACCAGGGCGGCGTAGGCATGGAAAACTCCGGAAAGGTTTTTTGAGACAGGGCAGCGAAGTGCCGGCCCGTGGTCGATCGAGAATAGCCAGCCGCGTAGTATGCACCAGACCGGAGCATCGCTCCCGCCCGATGGAGGTCCTGAACATGGCCACCCGCGCTTCCCGCGTCCTGAGCGTTCGTATCGAGCGGCCTCGGGAGGCTGCCTACGATTTCCTTGCCGACCCGAAGAATTTTCCCTACTGGGCCTCCGGGCTGTGCAGCTCCATCGAACCGCTGGAGGGCGAACTCTGGCTGGCACAGACGCCACAGGGCCCCATGCGCGTGCGTTTCTCGCCGCGCAATGCGTTCGGTGTGCTCGACCATGATGTGCTGCCCGAGCAGGCACCGGCCGTGCACATCCCGCTGCGACTGATCGCCAATGGCGATGGCTGCGAGTTGCAGCTGACCCTGCTGCGCCAGCCGCAGATGGACGACGCCACCTTCGAGCGTGACGCGCAGTGGGTCGAGCGCGACCTGCAGGCGATCAAGGTGTTGCTGGAGTCTTGATATCGCGCCTTGCCTGTACGAACAACGGGCCATGCCCGCTCCTGCAGGTTTATAGAAGAATCGACCCTGTAGGAGCGAGCTTGCTCGCGAACCGACGGACACCGAAGCCGCTGGCTGACTCGTTCGCGAGCAAGCTCGCTCCTACAAAAAACCTTACAACCGGGCGGCGAGTTCGGCGCCCTCGCGGATCGCCCGCTTGGCATCCAGCTCCCGCGCCACGCTGGCGCCGCCGATGACGTGGTAGCGCAGGTTCTGCGCTGCCAGCGTCGGCTGCAGTTCCAACAGTGGCTCCTGGCCGGCGCAGATCACTACGTTATCCACCGTCAGGCATTGCTCCTGGCCGTCGATGCGCAGGTGCAGGCCGTCATCGTCGATGCGCAGGTACTCCACGCCGCCGAGCATCCGCACGCCGTGATGCTTGAGGTGCGCGCGGTGCACCCAGCCGCTGGTCTTGCCCAGCCCGGCGCCAGGTTGGCCGGCCTTGCGTTGCAGCAGCCAGAGTTTTCGGCGGGCAGCCGTTGCGACGGGCGGGATCAGCCCGCCCCCCGTGGCGTTGTCCAGGTCGATGCCCCACTGGCCGAGCCACTCGCCCAGCGGTTGCGGGCCGTCGCGCTCGCTCAGCAGGAAGCTGGCGACGTCGAAGCCGATGCCGCCGGCGCCGATCAGCGCGACCCTCTCGCCCACCGTTGCGCCACGCAGCACATCGAGGTAGCTGAGCACCTTGGCGTGGCCGATGCCCGGAATCGACGGCGTGCGCGGCTGGATGCCAGTGGCGACTATCACCTCGTCGTACTCGCCGCTCAGTTCGCCGCGTCGGATGCGCCGGCCCAACTGCACGTCGACGCCCAGTTCGCGCAGGCGCACGGCGAAGTAGCGCAGGGTTTCGTGGAATTCCTCCTTGCCCGGCACGCGCTTCGCCAGGTTGAACTGCCCGCCGATCTGCGCAGCGGCCTCGAACAGCGTCACCCGGTGGCCGCGCTCGGCGGCGACGCAGGCGGCGGACAGCCCGGCCGGCCCGGCGCCGATCACCGCGATGCGCTTGTGCACCCGCGCCTTGCGGTAGCGCAGCTCGGTCTCGAACCCAGCGCGTGGATTGACCAGGCAACTGGCGCGGCGGTTGGCGAAGGCGTGGTCCAGGCAGGCCTGGTTGCAGGCGATGCAGGTGTTGATGGACTCGGCGCGGCCGGCGGCCGCCTTCTCCACGAACTGCGGATCGGCCAGCAGTGGTCGGGCCATGGAGACCAGATCGGCGTGGCCCTCGGCGAGCAGGCGTTCGGCGACTTCCGGAGTGTTGATGCGGTTGCTGGCGATCACCGGCACGCGCAATTCGCGGCGCAGGCGGGCAGTGACGTCGGCGAAGGCCGCGCGCGGTACTGAGGTGACGATGGTCGGCACCCGCGATTCGTGCCAGCCGACACCGGTATTCAGCAGGTCGATGCCGGCGGTTTCCAGGGCGTGGGCCACGGTGCGCACCTCGTCCCAGGTGTTGCCGCCTTCCACCAGATCGAGCAGCGATAGGCGGTAGCTGATGACGAAGCGTTCGCCCAGTGCGCGGCGGGTGCGCCGGACGATCTCCAGCGGCAGGCGCATGCGATTGCCCAGGTCGCCGCCCCAGCGGTCTTCACGCTGGTTGGTGCGCGGGCAGAGGAACTGGTTCAGCAGGTAGCCTTCGCTGCCCATGATCTCCACACCGTCGTAGCCGGCGGCATGGGCCAGTTTCGCGCAGCGCACGAAGGCGGCGATGGTGCGCAGGATGCCGCGCTCGGACAGCTCGCGCGGGGCGAACCAACTGATCGGTGACTTCACCGGTGAGGCCGAGACCACCAGCGGGTGATAGCCGTAGCGCCCGGCATGGAGAATCTGCAGCAGGATGCGCCCGCCCTCGCGATGCACCGCCTGGGTCAATCGCCGGTGCGCAGGCACCTGCAGGCCACTGGTCAGGCTGCTACCCAGCGGTAGCAGCCAGCCCTCGCGGTTGGGCGCAAAGCCGCCGGTGATGATCAGCCCGACGCCGCCGCGTGCGCGCTCGCGGTAGTAGGCGGCGAGCTTGCCGAAGTCCCACAGGCGGTCTTCGAGACCGGTATGCATCGAGCCCATCACCACGCGATTGCGCAACTGGAGGGGGCCCAGGTCGAGCGGGGCGAGCAGGTGAGGGTAGGGCGAGGCGGCGGACGGCATGGAGGCGCTCTTGGGCAATCAGGTCCTGCCACCCTAATGGGCCGACGGTGGGTCGGTTAACGGCCCGGCTGCCGTGCCGTTCGGGCATTTCGGTCAAGCGCTTCGGTTGACAGATTCGCGGCAGGTTCCAGACTTGAACCTATGGCAGGGCTGCAAAGCCCCGATCGCTGGCTGAAGTGACGGAGGTCGTCATGAAAGCGATAAAAACAAGACACGCGCGCCATTATCTGCTCGCTGCCCTCATCGGCGTGGCCCTGCTCGGGCTGCACGAAACCCTCCAGCCGGATCGGCAGCAATCCGCCTGCCGACCTGACGGTGCCAATATCTCCTGCGCCTACCCGCCTGTTGCCCATTTGGGGGTACTCGGCAGTGCGTTCTGAGTGACGCACTGACGCGCGTCAATGCGCCGCAAAGTCTCCACGTGCAAGGTCAGCGCCCGGCTGAAGACTGGCTTATTGCCTCAGCTTGGCTATCTTTTAAGCAGCAAGGGTCCGGCCATGCACCGGACGTACGCTGCCTGATCAGGAGACGCACGATGGATATGAACCGTCGGCAATTTTTCAAGGTCTGCGCCGTGGGCCTTGGCGGATCGAGCCTGGCGGCACTCGGGATGGCACCCCCGGATGCATTCGCCGACCAGATCCGCCATTTCAAGCTTGCGCGCACCGTCGAGACCCGCAACACCTGTCCGTACTGCTCGGTGGGCTGCGGCATCCTCATGTACAGCCAGGGTGATGCGGCGAAGAACGTTGCGCAGAACATCATCCACATCGAGGGTGATTCCGATCACCCGGTCAACCGCGGCACGCTCTGCCCCAAAGGCGCCGGCCTGCTCGACTTCGTCCACAGCCCCAACCGCCTGAAGTACCCGCAGATTCGCGAAGCGGGTTCGTCGGAGTGGAAACGCATCGGCTGGGACGAGGCGCTGGACCGTATCGCCAAGCTGGTGAAGGAAGACCGCGACGCCAACTTCATCGAGAAGAATGCCCAGGGCCAGACGGTGAACCGCTGGCTGACCACCGGCTTCCTGGCCGCGTCGGCGTCTTCCAACGAAGCGGGCTACATCACCCACAAGGTGGTTCGTTCTCTCGGCGTACTGGCGTTCGACAACCAAGCGCGTGTCTGACACGGCCCGACGGTGGCAAGTCTTGCCCCGACGTTTGGCCGTGGAGCCATGACCAACCATTGGACCGACATCAAGAATGCCGATCTGATTCTGATCATGGGCGGAAACGCCGCTGAAGCGCACCCGTGCGGCTTCAAGTGGGTGACCGAAGCCAAGGCGCACAACAAGGCGCGCCTGCTGGTGGTCGATCCCAGGTTCACCCGTTCCGCATCGGTGGCCGATTACTACGCGCCCATCCGTACCGGCACGGACATCGCCTTCCTGGGCGGTCTGATCAATTACCTGCTGGAAAACGACAAGTACCAGAAGGAATACGTGCACAACTACACCGACGTCTCCTTCATCGTGAAGGAAGGCTTCGGCTTCGACGACGGCCTGTTCAACGGCTACGACGCGGAGAAGCGCACCTATCCGGACAAGTCGTCCTGGCAGTACGAAATCGGCGAGGACGGTTTCGCCAAGGTCGACCCGACCCTGACGCACCCGCGCTGCGTGTTCAACCTGATGAAGCAGCACTACAGCCGCTATACGCCGGACGTGGTGAGCAACATCTGCGGCACGCCCAAGGACATGATGCTCAAGGTGTGGGAAGAAATTTCCACTACCGCGGCGCCGACCAAGGTCATGACCATCATGTACGCCCTGGGCTGGACCCAGCACTCGGTGGGCGCGCAGATGATCCGTACCGGCGCGATGGTCCAGCTGTTGCTGGGCAACATCGGCATGCCCGGTGGCGGCATGAACGCCCTGCGCGGCCACTCCAACATCCAGGGGCTGACCGACCTCGGGTTGCTGTCCAACTCACTGCCTGGCTACATGACCCTGGCCGGCGATGCCGAGCAGGACTTCACCGCCTACCTCGCCAAGCGCACGTCCAAGCCGCTGCGTCCGGGGCAGTTGTCGTACTGGCAGAACTATCCCAAGTTCCACGTCAGCCTGATGAAGTCCTGGTTCGGCAAGTCCGCGACCAAGGAAAACAACTGGTGCTACGACTGGCTGCCCAAGCTGGACATGCCCGGCGCTGGCTACGACGTGTTGCGCTACTTCGACATGATGTACCAGGGCAAGGTCAACGGTTACTTCTGCCAGGGCTTCAACCCCATTGCCTCCTTCCCCAACAAGGCCAAGGTCAGCGCTGCGCTGGCCAAGCTGAAGTGGATGGTGGTGATGGACCCGCTGGCCACCGAGACCAGCGAGTTCTGGCGCAATGCCGGCGAGCACAACGACGTCGACACCAAGGCCATCCAGACCACGGTGTTCCGCCTGCCCACCAGCTGCTTCGCCGAGGAAGACGGCTCCATCGTCAACTCCGGCCGCTGGCTGCAATGGCACTGGAAGGGGGCCGAGCCGCCGGGCGAGGCGCGCACCGACATCGCCATCATGAGTGGGCTGCTGCATCGCCTGCGGGCAGCCTATCGCAAGGATGGCGGCGCCTTCCCCGACCCGATCCTGGGCCTGGACTGGCCGTACCTGACGCCGGACGAACCGACCCCGGAAGAGATCGCCAAGGAGTACAACGGCAAGGCGCTGGCCGATGTGGTGGACCCTGCCAACGGCATGGTCCTGGCGAAGGCCGGCGAGCAGTTACCCGGCTTTGCGCTGCTGCGCGACGATGGCAGCACCGCCAGCGGTTGCTGGATCTTCGCCGGCTCCTGGACGCAGCAAGGCAACCAGATGGGCCGACGCGACAATAGCGACCCCTACGCCATGGGCCAGACCCTGGGGTGGGCCTGGGCGTGGCCGGCCAACCGGCGGATCCTCTACAACCGCGCCTCGGCGGATGTCAGCGGCAAGCCGTGGGACCCGGTGAAGAAACGTCTGGTGTGGTGGAATGGCAAGGCCTGGGGCGGCACCGACATCCCGGACTTCAAGGCCGACTCGGCGCCGGAAGCGGGAATGAACCCGTTCATCATGAACCCCGAGGGCGTGGCGCGATTCTTCGCTGTCGACAAGATGGCCGAAGGTCCGTTCCCCGAGCACTACGAGCCGTTCGAGACGCCGATCGGCGTCAACCCGCTGCACAAGAATCCGCGGGCGATCAGCAGCCCGGCGGCGCGGGTGTTCAAGAACGACATGGAGCTGTTCGGCACGGCGAAGGAGTTCCCCTACGCCGCTACGACCTACCGGCTCACCGAGCACTTCCACTTCTGGACCAAGCATTGCCGTCTGAATGCCATCGTCCAGCCGGAGCAGTTCGTCGAGATCGGCGAGGCGCTGGCCAAGGAAATCGGCATCAAGGCCGGCGACCGGGTGAAGGTGTCCTCCAACCGCGGCTTCATCAAGGCGGTGGCGGTGGTGACCAAGCGCATCCGTCCTCTGCAGGTCAACGGCCAGACCGTGCACCACGTGGGCATCCCCCTGCACTGGGGCTTCTCCGGGGTTGCGCGCAACGGCTACCTGACCAACACCCTGACGCCCTTCGTGGGCGATGGGAACACGCAGACGCCGGAGTTCAAGTCCTTCCTCGTCAACGTGGAAAAGGCGTGAGGTGACCCATGAGTAGTCAAGACATCTACGCCCGCTCCGCCACGACCTTGCCGTCACCCTCGGTGCGGCACGAACAGGAAGTGGCCAAGCTGATCGACGTGTCCAAGTGCATCGGTTGCAAGGCCTGCCAGGTCGCCTGTTCGGAATGGAACGAGCTGCGCGACGAGGTGGGCCACAACCACGGCACCTACGACAATCCGATCGACCTCACGGACCAGTCCTGGACGGTCATGCGCTTCACCGAGCATGAGAACCCCAACGGCAACCTCGAATGGTTGATCCGCAAGGACGGTTGCATGCACTGCGAGGAGCCCGGCTGCCTGAAGGCCTGCCCGAGCCCCGGGGCGATCGTGAAGTACGCCAACGGCATCGTCGACTTCAACCAGGACCACTGCATCGGCTGCGGCTACTGCATCACCGGTTGCCCGTTCAACATCCCGCGCATCTCGCAGAAGGACCACAAGGCGTACAAGTGCACCCTGTGTTCCGACCGCGTGGCGGTGGGCATGGAGCCAGCCTGCGTGAAGACCTGCCCGACCGGCGCCATCGTCTTCGGTACCAAGGAGGACATGAAGGAGCACGCCGCCGAACGCATCGAGGACCTGAAATCCCGCGGCTTCGAGCACGCCGGCCTGTATGACCCCGAAGGTGTGGGCGGCACGCATGTCATGTACGTGCTGCACCACAACGACCAGCCCTCGCTGTACGCCGGCCTGCCCGACAAGCCGGCGATCAGCCCGATGGTCAGCCTGTGGAAAGGCCTCACCAAACCGCTGGGCCTGCTGGCCATGGCGGGCGTGGTGCTGGCCGGGTTCTTCCACTACACCCGCATCGGCCCCAACCGGGTCGAGGAGGACGAGGAAGACGGACCCGACCCGCAGGCGCCGGTGCACAAGGTCGACCCTTCGGTGCATGACTATGATCCGCGCAATCCACGCTGATCGCCCTCGCCATACTGCTCCCTCTCCCTTCAGGGAGAGGGCTGGGGAGAGGGTGCTTGCAAGCTCTCCCAGGAGCCGAGCATGAAAAAAGATATCCAGCGTTACAACGCCAACGAACGGAGCAACCACTGGATGGTGGCCATTCTGTTCTTCCTCGCCGGCCTCTCGGGGCTGGCGCTGTTCCACCCAGCCATGTTCTGGCTGACCAACCTGTTCGGCGGCGGCCCGTGGACACGCATTCTTCACCCCTTCCTCGGGTTGGCGATGTTCCTGTTCTTCCTTGGCCTTGTGATCCGCTTCGCCCATCACAACCTGGTGGAAAAGCGTGACGTGCAGTGGCTCAAGCAATGGCGTGACGTGGTCACCAACCGCGAGGAAAACCTCCCGGAAGTCGGCCGCTACAACGCCGGGCAGAAGCTGCTGTTCTGGACCCTGCTGCTGTGCATGCTGGTGCTGCTGTTGACGGGCATCGTGATGTGGCGGGCCTACTTCAGCCACTGGTTCGGCATCGACATCATCCGCATCGCCTCGCTGCTGCATGCCTTCGCCGCCTTCGTGCTCATCTGCAGCATCCTGGTGCACATCTACGCCGGCATCTGGGTGAAGGGTTCCATGGGCGCCATGCTCTACGGCTGGGTCAGCCGAGGCTGGGCGCGCAAGCACCATGCGGGGTGGCTCAAGGATGTAGACAAGGGCAAGGGCCACTGACGCTCAACGTAATCGCCGGCTGACGCCAGTGCACCAGCCGGCACGAATCATCCCCTCTCCCTTCAGGGAGAGGGTCAGGGAGAGGGGCTTTCACAGCACCGCTCCGAACCCAACAAGGAGTCCTGCGTGTCAGGCCGAATTCTCGAACCCGGGCAGATCGAAGCTGCCGCAAACATCCCGCCGCTGTTCAACCTGCCGCCCTATGACCTGTTCTCACACCGCGCTGCGCGTCTGCGCGAACTGGCACCGGGCAATCCCCTGCAGGGCTACCTCGAACTGATCGCTGGCGTCTGTGATGCCCAGCAGGCGCTGCTGGACTGCAAACTGTTCCTGCCCTCGCCGGACGCCGCCGCCCTGGCGCGCAGCCGCGAGCACCGGATGCCGCCGCTGGCCTACGAAGTGCTGGTACGTGAAGGCGCGTGGCTGCCGCTGCTGGACGCCTTCCTCGACGCTTACGAGCAGACCGCCAACCCGGCGGTGGTCGAAGCGCTGAAGACTCTGCGCAACGCCGATTCCGGCCAGCGCAAGGCGTGGGCGCTGGGCCTGCTCAACGGCCAGTTCGACCTGCTGCCGCCAGCGCTGGTACCTTTCCTCGGCGCCGTACTGCAGGTCGCCTTCAGCCAATGGCTGCTGCAGCTGCCCGACGACACCCTGGTGGAGACCGACAGCCAGACCCTCTGCCCAGCCTGTGGCGCTCCGCCGGTGGCGGGGCTGATCCGCAGCCAGGGCAAGCACGCCGGGCTGCGCTACCTGTCCTGCTCGCTGTGTTCGTGCGAATGGCACTACGTGCGTGTGAAGTGCAGCCACTGCGCCGAGAGCAAGGGCCTGGCCTACTACTCGCTGCAGCGCGAAGGCGTGCCCAGCGACCAGGCGCCGCTCAAGGCCGAGACCTGCCCCGGCTGCCAGTCCTACCTCAAGCAGTTCTACCTGCAGCACGACAAGCACGCCGAGGCCCAGGCGGACGACCTGGCCAGCCTCGCGCTGGACATCCGCCTCGCCGAGGACGGCTACCTGCGCAGCGCACCGAACCTGCTGCTGGCGCCCGGAGGCTCCTCGTAGAGCGTACAAGGCTCCGCCTTGTTCGCCGCTTCGCCTCGGCATCCATGCGCTCCGGGTTCAACCTCGGCGCGGATAGGGGCCGAGGTGCGTCGGCGTATAACCGCGAACGGTTATACGCCCTACACTGACTCCAGCCATCGACTCTCCCACAAGGTTCGTCCATGACCTCGGTACGCCTGCCCTCCATCGACCGCCTGCTGCGCAGCCCGGCCTGTCAGCCGCTGCAGCAGCGTTACGGCCGCGAAGCCCTGCTCAAGACCCTGCGCGACCTGCTCGACGAGCTGCGCGAACCCGTGCGCCACGGCCAGCTGGCCGCCGTCGAACTGGAAGAGAGCGTGCTCGCCGGCCGCGCTGGCGAGCGTCTCGCCGCGCACCACGCCAGCCGCGTACGCCGGGTGTTCAACCTCACCGGCACCGTGCTGCATACCAACCTTGGCCGCGCCTTGCTGCCCGAGGAAGCCATCGAAGCAATCACGCTGGCCGCGCGCTACCCGCTCAACCTTGAATTCGATCTGGCCACCGGCAAGCGTGGCGACCGCGACGACCTCATTACCGGGCTGATCCGTGAGCTGACCGGCGCCGAAGCGGTCACCGTGGTCAACAACAACGCCGCCGCCGTCCTTCTGGCGCTCAACAGCCTGGGCGCGCGCAAGGAGGGCATCATCTCCCGCGGCGAGCTGATCGAGATTGGCGGCGCCTTCCGCATCCCCGACATCATGTCCCGCGCCGGCGTGAAGCTGGTCGAGGTCGGCACCACCAACCGCACCCACGTCAAGGACTACGAAGCCGTGATCGGCCCGCGTTCCGGCCTGCTGATGCGCGTGCACACCAGCAACTACAGCGTGCAGGGTTTCACTGCCAGCGTGCCGACGCCGCAACTGGCACAGATCGCTCACGCCCACGGCCTGCCGCTGCTGGAGGACCTGGGCAGCGGTACCCTGGTCGACCTCACCCGCTGGGGCCTGCCCAAGGAGCCCACCGTGCAGGAAGCCCTGCGCGACGGCGCCGACATCGTCACCTTCAGCGGCGACAAGCTGCTTGGCGGCCCCCAGGCCGGATTGATCCTCGGTAGCAAGGAACTGATCGGACGAATCAAGAAAAACCCGCTCAAGCGCGCCCTGCGCGTGGACAAGCTGACCCTTGCTGCGCTGGAGGCCGTGCTCAATCTCTACCGCGACCCGGACCGCCTGGCCGAGCGCCTGACCAGCCTGCGCCTGCTCAGTCGCCCGCAGGCCGATATCCGAACTCAGGCGCAACGTCTTGCGCCAGCGTTCGCCACGCTGCTCGGCGAAGGCTGGAGCGTCAGCGCCGAGGATGCCCTGGGCATGATCGGCAGCGGCGCCCAGCCGGTCGCACGCCTGCCCAGCGCCGCGCTGTGCCTGCGCCCGAACCAGCCCAAGCGTCAACGCGGCCGTGCCCTGCTGGACCTGGAGGAACGCCTGCGCTGCCTGCCGATCCCGGTGCTCGGCCGCATCGACGATGATGCGCTCTGGCTTGACCTGCGCCAGCTCGATGACGAGCCCGGCTTCGTCGCTCAACTGCCGCTGCTGGCCGAGGGCGACGCGTGATAGTCGGAACTGCCGGGCACATCGATCACGGCAAGACCTCGCTGCTGCGCGCCCTGACCGGCGTGGAAGGCGACCGCCGGCCCGCTGAACGCGAGCGCGGCATCACCATCGATCTGGGTTACGTCTACGCCGACCTGGGAGACGGCGCGCTCACCGGTTTCATCGATGTGCCGGGCCACGAGCGCTTCGTCCACAACATGCTCGCCGGCGCCAGCGGCATCGACCTGGTGTTGCTGGTGGTGGCTGCAGACGACGGGGTGATGCCGCAGACCCGCGAGCACCTCGCCATTGTCGAGTTGTTGGGTATCCGCCGCGCCATCGTTGCCCTGACCAAGGTCGACCGCGTGCTCTCCGAACGGGTCGAGCAGGCCACAGGTGAGCTGCAGGCGCTGCTGGCCGAAGGGCCGCTGGCGGGCGCACCGATCATCCCGGTGTCCAGCAGCAACGGCGAAGGCATCGACATCCTTCGTGAAGCCTTGTCCAAGGCCGCTCTCGAGACGTGTGAACAGGTCGCCGAAGGTGGTTTTCGGCTGGCGGTGGATCGTGCCTTCAGCGTCAGCGGGGCCGGTGTCGTCGTCACTGGAACTGCCTTCGCCGGCAGCCTCCAGGTCGGTGATGAGTTGCTGCTGGGAGCTGCTGGGCGCCGCGTTCGTGTGCGCGGCCTGCACGCACAGAACCGCGAAGCGCAGCAGGCCCACGCCGGCCAGCGCGTAGCGGTAAACATCGCTGGCGAGCGCCTGAGCCTTGAACAGATTCACCGGGGCGACTGGCTGATCGACCCCACACTCCATGCCCCCACCACGCGCATCGATATCGAACTGGACCTGTTGCCCGGCGAAACCCGTGCCTTTGCCCACTGGACGCCGGTGCATGTCCACCTGGGCGCACAGGATGTCACCGGTCGTGTCGCGCTGCTCGAAGGCGAGCGCCTGCCACCCGGCGAACGCACTTTCGCGCAGCTCGTCCTGAACGCGCCAAGCCATGCCGTGCATGGCGACCGTCTGGTACTACGCGACCAGTCTGCGCAGCGCACCCTTGGCGGCGGCCGCGTGCTCGACCCGTTCGCCCCCGCGCGCAACCGGCGCAGTCCTGAGCGTCTGGAGCAGCTGCGCGCCCTGCAGGGCGACGATCTCGAAAGCGCCTTGCCGACCCTGTTGGCCCACGCCAGCAACGGCCTTGATCCCGCGCTGCTGGCGCGCCAGTTCAACCGCCCTCGTGCGGGCTGGCAGTTGCCTGGTGAGCTGGTCGAAATCAATACCCGGCTCGGCACGCGACTGTTCGCCGCCGAGCGCTGGTCCGCGCTGCAGCAGCAACTGCTCGATGCCCTGCAGCGCTTCCACAGCGAGGCGCCCGACGAGCTCGGCCCTGACCGTGATCGTCTGCGCCGCTACGCATTCTCGCCACTCGAACGGCCGGTCTTCATTGCGCTGCTGGAAAGCCTGCTGGCGGCAGGGCGGGTCGACAGCAGCGGTCCCTGGCTGCACCTGCCCGACCACCGTGTGCAACTGGGCGAAGCCGACGAGAAACTGCGTCAGCGCCTCTGGCCCTTGCTGCTGGCTGGCGCCTTCGATCCACCCTGGGTGCGCGACCTCGCCCGTGAACTGAGCGTGGAGGAGGGTGACGTACGTCTGCTGTTACGCAAACTCGCCCGCCTGGGCCAGCTGCACCAGGTGGTGAAGGACCTGTTCTACCCCGAACAGACCCTGCGCCAACTCGCCGGCCATGCCCTGCACCTGCATGACGAGGCTGGCATCATCCGCGCCGCTGCCTTCCGCGACCGCATCGGCATCGGCCGCAAGCGCTGCATCCAGTTACTGGAGTACTTCGACCGTATCGGCTTCACCCGTCGCTTCGGCAATGAGCGGCGGATCAGGGGTGATTCGGCATTGGCGCGGACCGCGTCGGAAGATGCTTCCTGACTACTGGTCGGACGCGGATTTCGCGGAACGGGGGAATCGCCTACAGTGATCAAGGTATATATGAGGTATATACCTTTTAATCACCAGGTGATTTCTCCATGAGCAAAGAAGCCGTATTCACCATGAAGCTGGAACCCGAATTGCGCGCCGAGTTCATGGCTGCCGCCGAGGCGGCTCATCGCCCTGCGTCTCAGGTCATGCGCGAACTGATGCGCGATTTCATACGTCAACAGCGCCAGGCTCAGGATTACGATGAGTATCTGCAGACCAAGGTCGAGGCGGGGCGGGCTTCGATGGCAGCGGGAGACGGGCGCTCAGACGAAGAAGTCGAAGCGGCTTTTGCGGCACTTCGATTGAGGGCAACCGAGCGTAAATGAAGGTTTTCTGGACGCGAGATGCTCAGCAGGATCGTTTCGATATCTGGGAATACCTCGCCTCCGAAAATCCGGACGCTGCCGCGCAGATGGACACCCTTTTCAGCGCAACCGCCGCCAAACTCAAGCGCTTCCCGATGATGGGCAAGCCCGGCCAGATTCCCGGCACGCGCGAACTGATTCCCCACGAGAGCTACCGGCTCGTCTATCAGATCGAAGCCGACGTTCTGTGGGTTCTCGCGCTGGTGCACACAGCCAGGATGTGGCCGCCGTTGAGCGATGTTTGACGTGATCAGAAGTGGGCCGAATTGATGATGCCCAAGTCTTGCTCGCAACCGCTGAAGAAACTTTCTGAACTACCCATCCCCACGCCGCTCGATAGCCCTGTTCACTACCGGGGAGTGGGTCCAATGAGTTACTGGCTGATTCTGTTACTCATCGCCGTCACCCTGATCGCTGTCGTGCTGGATCTGGGCAAGCGCTAGCGCTGCGGCAACACCTGGTCGACCCGTTGCACGAGGTATCCGTAGAACGGGTTGGAGGTCACCCGCTGGAACAGGTCCAGCCCGACGATCAGCACGCCGCGTTCGCCGCGGGGCGTCAGGGTGCCCAGGTGGATGCCGTAGTCTTCTGCGGTATTCGGGTGCTGGCCGTAGAGCGCGTCGTCGGGTGGGAAGGGTAGCGCCACGTGGGACAGGGAAAACAGGTCCGCCGGGTAGCTGGCGGCCAGCGGCTGGCGCTCCTGTCGCTGGCTACGGGCGGGGGTGTGCAGGGCTGCCGCCTGACTGTCCTGCGGGCTGTTGGATATCACCGTCAGGGCGTAATTGCGCTCTCGCTCCGGCAATAGGCGGTCGCCGAGGGTGGCCATTTCCGGGCGCAGGAGCGGGCCGTAATTCAGCGAGCGGTTGAGGTCGAACAACACCAGTTCGCTACCGTTGTCTGGCAGGCGGTCATAGAGGTTGCTGATCACCGCAGGGGTGCTGACGGTGCTGTCGGCGAGGGACTGGAACGTGAGGACCGGTGGCAGGCGGGCGAGGCTGCCACTGCGGCTGGCGCTCTCCAGGCTGGCCTGCACGGCGTCGGTCAACTCCACCGTCTGGCGCGCCGCCGCAATGGGGAAGGAGTTGTACTTGAACGGGTTGAACTCCGGCAGGACGCTCAGCCAGGCCGCCTTGGCAAAGGCCGGCAGGAGCGCCGGCAAGCCGGCCAGGCCGGCGAACTGGGCGTAGCGGGTGACGCCGATCATGGGCGAGATCAGGACCAACTGCCTGGGCATCGCGAGGCTCGGGTCGGCAAGTGCATCCAGGCTGTACTTCATCGCCAGCGCGCCGCCATTGGAGAAGCCCACCATCACCATCGGTGCGCCTTTGGGCAGTTGCGCAGTGGCCTCGCGTACGGCCAGCCGGGTGGCGGCCATCCAGTCTTCCCAGTCCGCGTCGGTCAGCCCGGCCGGCACGGTGCCGTGGCCCGGCATGCGGATCGCGATCACCACGAAGCCCTGTTGTCGCAGGTGCTCGCCCAGGTGGCGCAGGCTGTAGGGCGAGTCGGTCAATCCGTGCAGCAGCACCGCCGCGCCGCGCACCTCGCCGTCTGGGCGCATCTCGTAGGAACGGTTCCAGTCGGTGGCGAAGTGGCCGGGGTAGACCTCGCTACGGTCGAAGTAGCGGTTGTAGGCGACGCGCTCGAAGGGTTGCAGGCTGGCAGCCATCTCCTTGCGCATGGACTGCATCAGCTTGTCTTCGGCGGCCAGGTAACCAGCCCAGTCGGTGCGGTCGATCGCGCCGCTGTGCAGGTCGTTCGGCACCCAGGTGTGCCAGGGCTCCAGCGGCGGAATGTTGCGCAGCGCGGCGACCCGCAGTCCCAACGCCAGCACGGCAATGGCGAGGATGAGGATGACCAGCCAGAGCAGGGCTCGGGTGAGTTTCGCGTTCAGCATGGAATTCCCTTGGCAACGTGCGGGACAAGCATAGAGCCCCGGCGCCGCAAAGTCCGTTCACGGATCAAATGGCCGAGGCCGCCTCGATATACGCGGGGTTGCCGATACCGACCTGGGCCCAGACCGGACGTGTCTCGTTGCCCTGGCGGTCGTACTGCTCGTCCGCGTCCCACAGCGTGAGAATCTGCCCGGGGAAGAGGTATTCGTTGTCCGTGTATTCGTGCACACCGGAACCGTCAGCTGCTGCGACCAGCGCGAACAGCTCGCCGGCCGCCAGGGAAAATACGTCCACGCCCTGGTAGCGGGCCAGATAGTGCTCGCTCTGGGAGATGCCGATGAACCAGATGAAGCCCTGCTCATCGCATTCGGTCTGGATCGCCGCCTGGCAGAAGTAGTCCGTGGGCCCGTTGGACGATTCCAGTACAAAACCGATGGCAGCCAGCGCGTCCCGCGCCATGGAGCGTGTGTCGCCGAGACAGACCGGGCCAATGCCCTGGCGCGGCGAAATATCGAGGATGGGTAGAGTGGGCTTCATGCCGTGGAGATTCCAGGTGACTGCTAGCGAGGTTAGAACACCGGTTGCCAGTCTGCCGACCTTATTCTGGCCAATAAATGGCTATCTAATGTCATTTGGCCGCGAGCGTGCTCTGAGTTGTTCGACAGTTGTCTGGTGATCTGGCCGCCACTGCGGCATCGCTGCGCTGGCATCCATCATGGCAATAGTGGCAACATCCGGGCTCCCGCACTCGCCGCTGCATTCGCGCATCCGGCCTCTGACCAGGGAAGGCAATCACGCCCGGTGGCGTGGCCGGGCTTCAAACCCGGTGGGGGACGGCAGCCGTTCCTGGGTGAGTTCGACTCTCACTGCCTTCCGCCAATTCCCCCGTCTACAGCCCGCGTGGCTCTAGGCTTCCAGCTCAGCCCGGGAAGGCGCTTCGACGTCGGTGTCGAAGAAGTGTCGAAGCACGTTCAGTGCCTTTCGGTCTCGCCAGCCTGCATCCAGGATGGGATGTCGTTCATGCCGTGCAGCACGCGCCACACATCGATGTGATCGTCGCGCTCGACGTAGAACACCAGGTAGGGATAGCGCTTGAGCGGCCAGCAATGCAGCCCCGGCAAATCCAGCTCATGGGCATAGCGGGATGAACCGCTGGCAGGGTGACGGGCTATATGGGCGTATGCCTTTTCCAGGGCATCGACAAACCCCAGAGCAGCCTGTTCGGCGCCTTCGCTGAGGTAGTAATCGACAGCCGCTTCAACGTCCTGATTGGCGAGTACACGCGGAATGACTGGCTTCGCCTTCATCCACGAGCCTTACGCACCCGCGTGCGGAGCGATTCGAAGTAATCACTGTCAGCAGGTGCCGCAGGCATCGACTCGGCTCCGGCGATCAGCAGGCCCCGCAGACGCTGACGGTCCTGGTCCTTGCGAATCAGTTCGCGCACGTACTCGCTGCTGGTGCCGTAACCACGCTGGCTGACCTGCTCATCGACAAAGCTCTTGAGCGTATCCGGCAGGGAAATGTTCATCGTGCTCATGGGACCAGTCTCTCGGGAATGGCAAAATTTGCCAAAACATACTAGCACTCGTGTTCCTCCCCAGTATCGAGCAGGTGACGAAAGTCCCTGATCGACCCCTGCGTCAGCACATCGAGCAGATGGTCCGGCGCGAGGTGCGCATAACGCATGGTCATGTTCAGCGAGGCGTGGCCGAGCACCCGCTGCAAGGCCAGGATGTTCCCGCCGTTCATCATTTAGTGGCTCGCGAAGGTGTGACGCAGCACATGCGTTAGCGTGTTCAGCCAATGGCGAGGCCTTTACGGCGCCGCCACTCATCCACCACCGCACCCATGTCCGCTGGCGCGCCGCTGCGTATCCAGGCCATGAAGGCGCGGTCGAAATGGAAGTTGTCGCCGCAGTGCCGGGTCATGAAGCGGCGGACGTTCTGGGTGTTGCGGTAGTCGGCATCCAGCGGGGTCTGCCGGGTGATCGGGTCGCTGTGCCAGTCGAAGGCCATGGCGTCCATTCCTGTGCCTTGGGGAGTTGCCGTTATAGCGCACTCGGCAGCCGCTGGCGCGGTCTGCCGAGGTGTTGCGGCGTCACTGGCCCCACATCATCCGCTGTTGCTGCGCCGAATAATCGTCGCTTTGCAGGCGCACGCGGGTGGGCTGGCGTTCGAGGTTGTCTTCGCCGAAGGATTCGCGCACGGGCGATTCGATGGCACCGAAGTGGTTGTAGTGCGGGGCGTCGGCGCAGCCGACCAGGGTGACGCAGGCGAAGGTGACCACGGAGAGCTTGAGCATGGGACTTCCTCCTGAGGGGAGCCCCGAGCTTCGGCCGGATGGATTAACGGCGGATTAACAAGCAGACCCTTCAGCGGCTGTCCGGCCCCTGGATTTCGCCGCCATGGGCTGCGTCGCCGTCGCGGTGGTGCTCCGGCGGGTTGAGCGCGCGCCCCAGTATCTGCGCAACGACTTCGTCCTTGCCTTCGGTATAGGCGTCGCGGTCGGTGGGGAAGCGCTGTGCCAGTTCATGCTTTATCCCGGCGTAGAGACTGGCATCCTCGGGATGGTTGCGCAGCCAGTCGCGGAACAGCAGGCGGCGCGAGGCTTCGTTCAGGTCCATGACGTGGACGTGGTGGGTGCGCCGGCTGCCTAGCGGCGGCATGCCTTTGACGAAGAACATCCGCGTGGTGTCGGGGTTCTCTGCCCAGTACTGATAGCCCAGCCCCTGCAGCGGTTCGATCAGGCGGTGCGGGTCGCTGCCCGGCGGCGGCAGCAGGAGGATGTCGATGATCGGCTTGGCGTCCAGCCCCGGCACGGCGGTGCTGCCGATGTGTTCGATGCCCAGGCCGGGGAGGTCGGCTGCCTGGGCGATGGCGGCCGCTTCTTCGGCGAAGCGTTGCGGCCAGAGGGGATCGGCGGTGACGACTTCGATGCGGTCTTCTTCGGCGTTGCTCCAGCGCTGGCCGTCGAATTCGGGGGCTTGCGAGGTCATGCGGATAGCTCCAGCGGCAGGCAGTAGGCAAGGGTTGGAGGGGAGTCCCGCGAAAGGAGTTCAGGTAAACCTGCAGGAGCGCCACGGCGACCATCGCGGGCATGCCCCGCTCCTGCAGGTGCTGGCCGATCAATCCAGCACGTTATGCAGCACTTCGTAGATGACGCCGGTGGCGATGGTCACCAGCAGCAGGTCGGTGCCGGCCTGCTGCCATTCGTAGCCGTCGTAGTGGGGCAGGCGGCCGACCAGGCGGCCGTCGAGTTTCTTGGCGATCCCGGGCGGCAACGGCTTGCCGCGCGCAAGGTTCTTCTGGATGCCGGGCGGCAGCGCCGCGCCCGGGTTCCAGTAGTTGCGGTTGTCGTTGAGGATGACCTGAACGCCGCCGATGTCGATGCTCGGGCCGCCTTGCCAGTTGTTGCCCTGATTGCCGTGCTGGCCGCCCTTGTCGTGTCCCTTGTTCTTGCCCGGATCAGCCAGCAGCAGATGGCTGGCGCCCAGCAGTGCGATGCCGAGGATGGCTGCCAGCAGAGGGTTGAGTCTGGACATGTCGGTGTTGCCTCCGGGGTGAGAGATCCTATGTTGCCAGCGTAGCCGCTACCGCGTCATTTGGGCGGCGATCGAGTTGGCACCGGCGTGCTGGCATTTCGTCGGCAGGCTGCGAACCACGGGGGCTGCAGCCAGTCATACAGGTATCTCAACCCCCCGCCTCTGGAGGCGATAACAAGATGAAAAAGTCCCTGGTTGTTGCAGTAGCCTGTGCATTCGCACTCGGCACGACAGCCTTGCTGCCCGCCGACCTCTCGCCGATCGGTTCGGTCTATGCCAAAGGTAATGGCGGCGGCGGTGGTGGAAACGGTGGCGGCAATGGTGGTGGTAACGGCGGCGGTCACGGCGGCGGTCACGGCGGTGGTAACGGTGGTAGCCATGGTGGCGGCAAGGGCGGCCCCGGCGGTAATCACGGCAGCAACAGCAATGGCGCGAACGATGGCGGCGAGCATGCCGGCAAGGCTACCCGTGATCATGGCCTGAGCGGCAATCACTACGGCAGCTCCAAGAACGACAGCAAGGGCCACGGCCAGACGACTTCCTCGGTGGCGCATTCCAAGGACACCCGTGGCCTGTCCAAGGCGACGGCGATTTCCGACACGACGCCGGGTACCCACAACACCAAAGGCCTGGACAACGCCGGCGACAACTCCAGCAAACACGACGACGATTGATACACCCCGCGGCCAGGGACGGCCGCCATCCTTCACTGCACCGGGAAGTCGAAGTAGGTCTTCGGATAAGGCTCGGCCTTCAGGGTGTAGTGCCACCATTCGGCGCTGTAGGGCTCGAAGCCATGCCGCAGCATGGCCTGGCGCAACGTCTCGCGATTGCGCGTCTGCTGCACGCTGACCAGCGCGGTGCCGTGATGGGAGATGGGCCCGAAGAAGTCGAACGGGCTACCCATGTCCAACTCTTCCCCGGTCGCTGAATCCACCAGCGTGAGATCGACAGTGCTGCCGCGCGAGTGCCCGGAATGCTTGGCGATATAGCCGTCGCGGAATAGGGCGGGTTTGTCCAGGTCAGGGTAGTAGCGGGCCTTCTGCCGGATGTCCTGCGGGTCGGCGGCCCAGCGGCGGAAGTCATTCACCGCGCGTTGCGGGCGGTAGCCGTCGAAGATTTTCAGCGCCAGGCCGCTCAGGGCGACGTCCTTCTCCACCGCTGCCAGGGCCGTGGCGGCTTCGCGGGTGAGGATGATCCGCGGCTTCAGATAACCATCGATGGGCTCGCCGACGAAGTTGTCGTCGCCGGCGTAGCGCACGTCATAGCGCGCGGATTCCAGCAACTGATCGAGATAGACGAAACCGTCCTGCGGCGGCTGGTCGGCGCGCAGCGCCGGGCTGATGAACAGGCCGAGCAGCAGCGCGATGCCCAGGCCTGCCCGGTTCATGGGCGCAGGGCCTGGACGCCGTCGTCGTCGGGGTCGAAGTCATCCAGATGCATTCGGCGGGCAAACGCTTCCAGTGCAGCGTCGCCTTGCAGGAAACGGCCACGGGCGACGGCCCAGTCGTCGGGCTTCAGGCGCACCATCCAGCCCTCGCCGTAGCAATCCTGGTTGATCAGCCCCGGTCGGCGCACCACGGCTTCGTTACTGGCGAGGACGGTGCCGTCCAGCGGGCTGCGCGCGGACGACGCAGCCTTGGCGAATTCCACCACGCCGAAGCTGCGGTCGCAGTCGATGTGCCAGCCGTCGCGCTTGGGGGTGAAGGCGAAGATCTGTCCGTACACCGCGCAACCGTAGGCGGTGAGCCCGAGCGTGACGGCGCCGCCTTCCTCCTCACGCAGCCAGAGGTTGTAGTCGGGGGCGTAGAGCAGGTCATCGGGGAACTCCAGGCCGTGCAGCTTCACAGCGTCAGCACCCGGTCGTATTCGAGGATCATGCGTGCCAGTTCGCCACCGCTGGCGATCTCGTCGACTTCCTCGATCAGCCGGCTTTCGTCGATGGCCACGCCCGGTGCGCGGCACATCAGCAGGCGTGCGCCGGCTTCCTTGGCTTGCTGGATGAAGTGGCTGATCGGCTCGCCATCTTCGGCGGCGTAGAGAGTATCGGCGATGTCCTGGAAGGCCAGGCGCGTGCCTTCGCCGCTGAGGAACAGGGTGACCTTCGCGTCCATGCATGCCAGCAGCGTGGCGGTGTAGAAGGGCGCGGCGCAGCGCGCCGGGGTGCTCGGGCCGCTGCTGACGATGATCAGCACACGCTGGGGCTCAGGCGTGGACAAGGGCTTTCTCCAGTTGGACCAGGGCGATGCGCCGTCCTTGCGGATCAGCACGCTCGACAATGCCCTGCGGCTTGTAGCCCAGGCGTGCGTAGAGCAGCAGGCCGGCGGCATTGGCGTTGAAGCAGGACACTTTCATGACCTGCGCCTTGTACTGGTCGCGGGCGAGATTCTCCATGACCTCGATCAGGTACTGCGCCACGCCGTGCCGTCGCGCCCAGGGCGCGACCATCATGTTGCCCAGCGCGCAGAATTCGCCGGGTTGCCACTGGTAGAAGTTGGCGAAGCCGGCGACGCGGCCATCGAGCAGGGCCACCGTGCTGCCACGCCGTTCGGCTATTGCGGCGGCGAGCTGGCCGATGGTCAGTGGCCAGCTCGCCTTGGGGTAGCAGTAGAAGAGTTCGTCGGCGTCCTGGGGGAAGCCCACTACCTCGCCGAGATCATCGGCGAGGGCGAGGCGGTGCTGCAGGGCGGGTCGGTTCACGTGCTCTCCAGACTCAGTGCGGCGGGTACTGGGCGATGATTTTCTGCACCGTCTCGCGGATCGCCGCTTCGCGCTCGGCGGGCGTAGGCGGACTGCTGCGCATGATCTGCTCGCCGCTGCCGCGCCAGACCAGCTTGCCGTCCTTGCCGTCGAACATGTCGACCTGGATGGTCGCGACCTTGTAGGTCACGGTGCGGCTCTCGGCCATGGGCGGTGGGCCCCAGTAGCCTCCCCAGTAACCGCCCCAGTAGCCGCCGCTGTAGGTGGTGACCTGGTCCTGGCGCTGGTCGACGATCAGATAGGCGCGCAGCTTGACGTCGCCAGGGTTGCCGCCCTGCGCCTGGCGCAGACCGCGCTGGTCGAACTCGCCGGTCACGGCGTCGCTGATGCGTTGTTCGGTGAGGTCGCTCTTGATGCGCGGGTCATCCGGGCGGTATTCGAAAGCCGGTTGCGCCCAGCTCCAGGTCAGGTAGCGGGAGAAGTCGCGGGTGGTGTCGTAGTCGCGACTGACGCTGGTGGTTTCGCAGGCAGCGAGGCCAAGCATCAGGCCCAGTAACAGTAAACGGCGGATCATGGTTGGATTACTCCTGACAGAGCTTTCATCCAAGCGCAGAGTCCGCGCAAAGGCAAGCGGCAGAGGGGCTGCGCGTGGTCGCAGGAGATGTCCGGGCGGCAACTTTTCCGGCCAGCCGGCAGTCAACCCGGCGGGTAACCGTCCATGGCCTTGCGCGTGGCTTCGCGCAGTGCGCGGGCCTGGTCGCTCTGGTTGCTGCCACCCTCATACTCGGCGCTGCCGCTCCAGACCTGCTGGTTACTGCGCGCGTCGAACAGGGTGATGTGCACCACGCTGACGGTGACGACGTAGGTACGAGTAACCGGGTAGGACGCGCCGTAGCCGCCGTACCAGGGATCGTTCCAACGGCTGTAGCCGCCGTTGTAGTAATCGGTGGTTTGTCGTGTGCGCTGTTCGCTGGAGAGCTGTGCACTGACGGTCAGGTCCGCTGGGGCATTCGAGCGTGCCGGGCGCAGGCCGCGCTGATCGAGGGCTTCACTGACGGCGTCCTGCAAGGGGCCGCCGAAACTGGCGCCGTTGGCCCAGCTCCACGAGCGGTACTGGCCGTAGTCCAGTGGCGGCGCGGGATAGCTGCCAGGGTCGAGTCCCGGGTTGGCAGCCTGCGCGGGGGCGGGCGGGATCGGCAGCGAAGTATTGCTGTAGGGATTCGGGCTCTGGCACGCGGCCAGGGCGGCGAACAGCGGCAGGATCAACAGATAACGCGGCATGACGGACTCCCGCACGCTCACTTCAACGGGCGTGCGCAGTGGCAACTATGCACCTAATCCTGCGGCCGGCACAGCCAGTGCAGGTAGCGGCCGAGGCCGGCGAAAGCAGGATGTCGACGGTATTGCAGTTCCATCTCCACCAGGTCCAGCGGTTCGGCCTTGTGCTGGAACTCCACCGGCATGTAGTCGTGGAATACCCGCACGCCGCTGCGCGCCTCGATGCTCCAGTGGTCTGCCATGGCAGCTTCGAGCATGCGCGGGTCGAGCGGCTCCTGCGGGGTAAGGCTCTGCCCTTCGCCGGAAAAACGATTCTTGCGCAGCTTGCGGAAGTGGCCCTTGAGCAGGTTGCGGTAGATCAGTGCATCGCGGTTGTAGAAGGCCAGGGACAGCCAGCCATCGGCACGGGTCAGCTGGTGCAGCACGGGGAGGATGGCGAGCGGCTCGGCCAGCCATTCCAGCACGGCGTGGCAGATCACCAGGTCGTAGGGCTCGTTGAGCTGACCGAGCAGGTCCTGCCAGGGTGCCTCGATGAAGGTAGCTTGCAGGCCGGCTTCCTCGAAGCGCTGGCGCGCGCCTTCGAGCATCGGCGCGGCGGGTTCGGCGAGGGTGACGTCGTGACCGCGCCCGGCCAGCCACAGCGACATGTGGCCCAGGCCCGCGCCGATATCCAGCACGCGCAGCGGGCGGTCAGGCAGGGCTTCGGCGAGGTCGGCCTGGAGCACCGCGAGGCGGATCGCGCCCTTGGCGCCGCCGTAGATCTTTTCGGCAAAGCGCGTGGCCAGTTCGTCGAAATGGCGGTCGCCGGTCTTCGGGGAGTCGCTCACTTGGCGCCTCCTTCGATGAAGCGCCGTTCGCTGTCGGCCAGTTTGGCGAGCACCGCCTGCTCCATGTCGATGCCCAGTTCCGCGCACATCAGCAGCAGGTAAAGGACGATGTCACCGACTTCCTGCCCGGCGTGGGCGAGTTTTTCCGCTGGCAGCTGCCGCGATTCGTCCTCGCGCAGCCACTGGAAGATTTCCACCAGCTCGGCCATTTCCACACTGGCCGCCATGGCCAGGTTCTTCGGGCTGTGGAAGCGACTCCAGTCGTTGTGGTCGCGGATGGCGTGCAGGCGCGCGGTGATGGCTTCGAGGTTCATGCAGATGGGGCTCCAACGTGAGCCCCATAGCTTCAAGCCTGGCGCGTCAAACGTCCAGCGGGCTCCAGCTGCCGGCCATGTGCGGCAGGTCGTCCTTGCCGCGCAGGCTGAATTGCCCGGAGGGCGCTGGCTCACTGGCCAGCAGGTTGACCTGCGACGGCAGCAGCACCGGCTTCTGGAAGCGCACGTCGACCCGATAGCCGGCCATCGGCAGGCGCTCGCCCAGGGCAGCCAGGCTGCGCGCCTTGTTCCACAGGCCGTGGGCGATGGCGCGGGGGAAGCCGAACAGTTTGGCGCTGGCGGCAGACAGGTGGATCGGGTTGTAGTCGCCGGCTACACGGGCGTAGCGTCGGCCGATATCCGCCGGGCAGTTCCAGGCGTCGATCTGCTCCAGTGGCAACTCGGCCAGTTCTTCGCGCGCCGGCGGTGTGCCGTCCAGGCGCATCCCGCGGAACAGGATGCGGCTGTCGCCTTCCCAGAGCAGCCCGAGCTGGTCGTGGAGCTGGGTGATGATGCTGAAGGTCACGCCTTTCTCGTGGGGCTGCAGATCGGCCACGCGCACGCTGACGTTGAACGGCCCCAGCCCGCCCAGGGGCCGCAACACGCTGATACGGTTTTCCAGGTGGACCAGGCCCAGCAGCGGGAAGGGGAAGTTCGCGTCGGTCAGCAGTCCCATCTGCAGGCCGAAGGCGAGGATGTGTGGATAAGTCGGCGGCAGCAGGTGGTTGTCGGCGAAGCCGCAGACCTTGCGATAGCGCTCCAGATGCTTCGGATCGACCGTGACCGGACAGCGCAGGCCGCGGGTCGGCAGGCTGCGACCACGCACGCCGCGGCGCACGGCGGCGCGGGCGAAGAGGCCGGTGAGGGCGGGTGGAGCGGACAGGTCAAGCCAATCGCGGGGCATCGGGTATCTCCTGAGGGGCAAAAGGGGCTGCTGACGTTTCGGCGCGAGCCGCGTTGCTGCGTCAAATCACGCCAGGCTAGACGCGGGGCGACGGTAATGGCGTTCCCTTGCCTAGCCCCGCAACGACGCATGGCGTGATTTGCCGCGCAACCCGAAGGGACGGGCCGCATTTTGCGCAGAGCGTCGTTACTCGTCGTTCATTTGGGATGAACCACACTCCTCGCGCCTAGCCCTGCGCAAAATGCGGCGCCGTCGCGGCCGTGCCGAAGCGTCAGCAGCCCCTTATCAGCTTAGCCGCCGCTCAGGCGTGGGCATTGGCCGTGGCAACTCGGCGCGCGGCAGGCAAGTCAATGTGACCGTCCAATTGCTCGGATATTTCCCTCAACCTGCTTTCTGATTCTCTTGAGGGGCGATGGAAAAGCTGCCTAAGATGGGCCCGCCTCATGGATAACTAGAAAAAAACACCATGCGTGATCTGACCGACGATGTGGCGCTGATGCGCCCGGTGATCGACGCCCTGCGCGCCAGCGGTACCGACCCCGACCGCGTGCTGGCCCGCGTCGGCCTGCCAGCCGGCAGCCTGCCTGCCGGACGATTCCCCCACAGCGCACAGAACCTGTTCTGGAAAGCGGCCGCCGAAGAGTGCGGCGAAGAGCACGTCGGCCTTTACCTGGCCGGCCACCTGCCCGCGTTCCATGGCCTGCTGCTGGAATACCTGTTCCTGTCCAGCGCCACCTTCGGGGAAGGCCTGCGCCATGCCCTGCGCTACGTGCGCCTGCTCTCCGACACGCTCAATGCCCGTCTGGAAGTGGAGGGTGAGAAAGCCGTCCTGCTGCTTGGCCATACCGCCGGAACCAACCGGCACTTCCCCGAGATGCTGGCCGGCGCAGTGGTTCGCCTGTTCCACGCGCTGACCGAGGGCGATTTCAAGCCCCACGAAGTACAACTGATGCACGAAGAGGGGGCGCCCGCCGCGCGCTACCGCGAGGTCTACGGCTGCCCGGCCGTGCTGGGCGCCGAGCGCTATGCGCTGATCTTCGACGCCGCCGTGCTGGACAAGGCCTCGCGACATGCCGCCCCCGAGCTGCTGCGCATGCACGAATCACTGGCGCGCCGGCAACTGGCGGAAGTCGAACGGCTGGACCTGGTGCGCAAGGTGCGCGAGCTGATCGGTGTACTGCTGGTGGATGGCGGCGCGACGCTGGAGCAGGTCGCTGCCCGTCTGGACATGCCGGCCCGCCGCCTGCGCGAACGCCTGGCCATGGCTGGGGTGCGCTTCAACGATCTGGTGACCGACTACCGCTGCCGCCTGGCCAAGGAGCTGCTGCTCAAGACTGACGAGCGCATCGAAGTGATTGTCGAGCGTACCGGCTTCTCCGAGCCGAGCACCTTCTACCGCGCCTTCAAGCGCTGGGTTGGCGAGACGCCGGTGGAATTCCGCCGCCGCGGCCGGCCGCAGCCGCCAGCGGAGTGATCGAACCCTTTCGAGCTCGCCTCTGGCTAGGCTTTGCCGGTCAATTTCCGCCAAGGTATGTCCGATGCAAAGCCGAATCCGCCAGACCCTGCTGCTGTCCTCCGTCCTGCTGCTGATTGCTCAGCACGCAGGGGCGGGAGAAATGGGCGAGACGGCCTTCGCTCGTCTGGACCGCGATGGCAGCGGCTTCATCGAGGCCGAAGACCTGTCTGCCATGCGCGTGCGCATGTTCCATCGGCTGGACCGCAACCAGGACGGCCTGCTGACGCGTGAGGAAGTGACGCCGCCCAACCCCAGCGTGCAGGTTTCTCCCAACGCCATCGCCTGGCCGGACCGTGACGGTGACGGCAAGGTCAGCCAGGCGGAATTCATGACCCAGGAACCGGCGCTGATCGTGCGTGCCGATCGCGATGGCGATCATCGGGTGAGTGCGCAGGAGTTTCGTGAATTGGTGGCGGCGCGGGGCTGACCTTTTGCCCTGGCTCGTTCAACGGCTTGTCGGCCAGAGTGCGGATAAAGTCCATTCCCTCCGAGGTGTTTCTCTGCGCCCGTTAACCCTCTCCCCCGCCCTCTCCCCGAAGGGAGAGGGAGCCGTTCGGCGTTTTCGGTTAGCACGGAAGTTCGCCTGGCACTGCACAGTCCCCTCTCCCTTCAGGGAGAGGGTTAGGGAGAGGGGACTCCCAGGCACAGCCTGTCAGAGAAATACCGTTGCTACTGCAGGGGAAACGCGATCAGGCCCCCAGCAGGCTCTGCCCACACACCCGCAGCACCTGCCCGCTCACCGCGCCGGAGCCCGGCTGGGAGAACCAGGCCACCGCTTCGGCGACGTCCTGCGGCAGGCCGCCCTGGCCCATGGAGTTCATGCGCCGACCGGCTTCACGGATTGTCAGCGGGATGGCAGCGGTCATCTGCGTCTCGATGAAGCCCGGCGCAACCGCGTTGATGCTGATGCCTTTCTTGCCCAGCGCTGGCGCCCAGGCCTGCGCCAGGCCGATCAGGCCGGCCTTGCTCACCGCGTAGTTGGTCTGGCCCATGTTGCCGGCGATGCCACTGATGGAGGCAAGCAGCACCACGCGGCCGTCGTCGTGCAGCTTGCCGGCGTCCAGCAGCGCCTGGGTCAGCACCTGCGGGGCTTTCAGATTCACGTCGATCACCGAGTTCCAGAACACCTCGCTCATCTTGGCGACGGTCTTGTCGCGAGTGATGCCGGCGTTGTGCACCACGATGTCGACGCCATCGGGTAGCGCCTCGACCAACTGCGCACCGGCGTCGGTGGCGCAGATGTCCAGCGCCACGCCACGGCCACCCAGGCGCGCGGCGAGCGCGTCGAGAGCCTCCTTGGCCGGCGGCACGTCCAGCAGGACTACCTCGGCGCCGTCACGGGCAAGGGTTTCGGCAATCGCCGCGCCAATGCCGCGGGCGGCGCCGGTCACCAGCGCGCGCTTGCCTACCAGCGGACGGCTCCAGTCCTGCACCTGCTGGGCGTAGGCGGACAGGCGCACGACCTGCCCGGACACATACGCGCTCTTGGGCGAGAGGAAGAAGCGCAGCGCGCCTTCGAGCTGGTCTTCCGCACCCTTGCCGACATACACCAACTGCACGTTGCCGCCCCGGCGGATTTCCTTGCCCAGGGAGCGGCTGAAGCCTTCCAGGCTGCGCTGCACGCTGGCAGCGATGGGGTCTTTGATCGACTCCGGCGCGCGGCCGAGGATCACCACGTGCGGGCATTTATCCAGACCCTTGAGTGCGCCCTGGAAGAAGGTGCGCAGCTCCAGGGTCTGCTCGAAACGGGTCAGGCCGCTGGCGTCGAAGACGATCGCCTTGAGCTTTGGGCCGTGCTCGGCGGTCCAGCGCGGCAGGCCATACTGGCCGTCGGCGAAGGCGAAGGCGAAGATGGAGTCGGTCAGACGCTCGGCGAACGGCAGCACGGCCTCGTTCAGGTTGCCCTCGCCACCGAGCAGCAACGCTCCGTCCACCGGCCGCGTGCGCCCGGCGCTCCAGCGCTCCAGGCGAACCGGCGCGGGCAGGCCGAGGGCGCCGACCAGGCGGCGGCCGACGTTGGAGTTGGCGAAGGCGATGTAGCGATCGGTCATGGAACGGGCTCCTGAACGGATTCTCTAAAGTGCTGACCACTCTACGCAGGCACGGGTTCGACGCAATTGACCGCGCTGACCTGCGCAACGGCGGGGCGGCCAATGCGACACAAGCGGCTAAGGTTAGCCTTGACCGCACTTTAACGCCCATCCACCCAGGAGCCTTGCATGACCCAATTGCGCCGGGTCGCCATCGTCGGCGGCAACCGTATTCCCTTCGCCCGCTCCAATACCGTGTACGCGACGGCGAGCAACCAGGAGATGCTGACCTCCGCGCTGGACGGCCTGATCGAGCGCTACAAGCTGCACGGTTTACGCCTGGGCGAAGTGGTCGCAGGCGCCGTGCTCAAGCATTCGCGCGACTTCAACCTGACCCGCGAATGCGTGCTGGGCACGCGCCTGGCACCGGAAACCCCGGCCTATGACATCCAGCAGGCCTGCGGCACCGGCCTGGAGGCGGCGATCCTGGTGGCCAACAAGATCGCCCTCGGGCAGATCGACTGCGGCATCGCCGGCGGCGTGGACACCACCTCCGACGCGCCCATCGGCGTCAACGAAGGGCTGCGCAAGATCCTGCTGGAGGCCAACCGCGGCAAGTCCAACGGCGAGAAGATCAAGAGCCTGCTGAAGATTCGCCCGCGCCACCTGATGCCGCACATCCCGAAGAACGGCGAGCCTCGCACCGGGCTGTCGATGGGCGAGCACTGCGAGCTGATGGCGCAGACCTGGGCCATCCCGCGCGATGAGCAGGACAAGCTGGCTTTCGAGAGCCACCACAAGTTGGCCGCCGCCTACGACGAGGGTTGGCAGAACGACCTGATGACGCCGTTCCGTGGCCTGGTGCGCGACCAGAACCTGCGCCCGGACATCAACCTGGAGAAGATCGGCACCCTCAAGCCGGTGTTCGAGCGCGGCTCGCGCGGCACTCTGACGGCGGCCAACTCCACACCGCTGACCGACGGCGCCTCGGTGGTGCTGCTGACCAGTGAGGAGTGGGCGAAGGAGCGCGGCCTGCCGATCCTGGCGTACTTCAAGGACGGCGAAGCGGCGGCAGTGGATTTCGTCGGTGGCCACGAGGGCCTGCTGATGGCGCCGGTCTACGCGGTGCCGCGCCTGCTGGCGCGCAACGGCCTGACCCTGCAGGACTTCGATTTCTACGAGATCCACGAAGCCTTCGCCGCCCAGGTGCTGTGCACGCTCAAGGCCTGGGAGGACGCAGACTACTGCAAGACCCGCCTCGGCCTCGACGCGCCGCTGGGCTCCATCGACCGCAGCAAGCTCAACGTCAAGGGCAGCTCGCTGGCCGCCGGCCACCCATTCGCCGCCACTGGCGGGCGCATTGTCGCCAACCTGGCCAAGCTGCTGGATGGTGCTGGAAAGGGGCGTGGACTGATTTCGATTTGCGCGGCAGGTGGTCAGGGTGTGACCGCAATCGTCGAACGGTAATCCAATACAACGGGGCGGCCCTCTTCGCCGCCCCGCGATGTAGCAACTCCGTGACTTCAGGCGGCACCGCGCGAGCGGCGCCGCCTTTTTTTATCCTACGAAACTGCGAGGGGGCTGTAGGAGCGAGCTTGCTCGCGAACACCGGTTACGCCGAAGTTCGGGCTGTTCGCGAGCAAGCTCGCTCCTACAGAAAGCCGGCGAGCGGGCCTCGCCAGGTCGCTTCCGTAGGAGAGAGTCTTCCCCCTGCAATTCCCTTCTAGAAAAGGCCCTCAGCCGCCCTGCAACATCGCCGGATGCACGCGCCGCGAGAACGGCGTGGAGAGCACCAGCGAGGTCTTGCTGGTGCCGAACTGGGCGAGGCGGTCGATCAGCTCTTCCAGTTCCTGGGTGCAACTGACCGCCACCTTGAGCATCACGCAGGCCTCGCCGGTGATGCGGTAGCAGTCGATGATCTGCGGAATTTCCAGCAGCGGGTCGAGCATGCTCTTGCTGCGATGGTCGTTCAGGCGCATCTCGATCAGGCACTGGATGGAACGCCCCATCTTCGACAGGTCTACGCTGGCGTGGTAGCCGGTGATGACGCCGTCTGCCTCCAGGCGCGCCACGCGATCAGCCACCGCCGGCGGGGAGAGATTGATGCGACGGGCCAGTTCGGCGAAGGACAGGCGGCCGTCTTCCAGCAGGGCAGCGAGCAGGGCACGGTCGTATTTGTCCATCGGTTCCACCTTGGCATTCTGGTCAAAACAGATTCAACGGAGAAAAACCGGAAAATCCATCGATTGAAAAGTGTTACGCCGCTATTGGCGTTGTCTGTGCCTTATCGGCACGGGGTTGCCTGCATAAAATGAATCGCCCCGCCTGCCTTGTCGAGCCCTCCCATGACTACGATGCCCATGCCCAGAGCCCGCGTCTCCCTGACCCTGATCGCCGCCTTTTTCGCCCTCTACTTCATCTGGGGCTCGACTTACCTGGTGATCCGCATCGGTGTCGAATCCTGGCCGCCGATGCTGATGGCCGGGTGCCGTTTCATCATCGCCGGCACTCTTCTGTTCGCCTGGATGCTCTGGCGCGGCGCGCCGCTGCCCACGTTCAAGCAATGCCTGTCGGCAGGCGCCATTGGCATCCTCCTGCTCAGCTGCGGAAATGGCGGGGTGACGGTGGCCGAGCACTGGGGCGTGGCCTCGGGTGTGGCGGCGCTGGCGGTGGCAACCGTGCCGCTGTTCACCCTGGTGTTCGGGCGCTTTTTCGGTAACCGCACCAATGCCCTGGAATGGGCGGGCATCGCTTTGGGCCTGTTCGGCATCGTGCTGCTCAACCTCGGCTCGAACCTGCAGGGCAGCCCGGCAGGCGCGGCGCTGATTCTCTTTGCGGCGGCGACCTGGGCCTTCGGTTCGGTGTGGAGCCGGCGCCTGGACCTGCCCGCCGGCGCCATGGCCAGTGCGGTGGAAATGCTGGTGGGCGGTGGCGTGCTGCTGTTGGGCAGCCTGCTCAGTGGCGAGCGCATGGAGCAAATGCCGACCGCCGCCGGCTGGGGCGCGCTGGCCTACCTGGTGGTGTTCGGTTCGATCATCGCCTTCAGCGCCTACATGTACCTGCTGGCCAATGTGCGCCCGGCGGCGGCCACCAGCTACGCCTACGTCAACCCGGCGGTGGCGGTGATGCTCGGCGTGGTGTTCGCCGGCGAGCACATCGGCCTGGCGGAGTCCCTGGCGATGGCGGTGATCATCAGTGCGGTGGTGCTGATCGGCCTGCCGCAGTGGCGGCGCAGCCCCGCGAACTGATCCTGGAACGAAAAGCGCCCGCCCACAGGAGACTGTCGGCAGGCGCTGTCTTTTCCGGCTCAGGTCAGATCACGAAGAAGCCGTGTGTGCCGTCGCGGCCCAGTTGCTCGACCAGACCGAACTCCCAGTCAAGGTAGCCTTGCATGGCTTCGCGTGGGTTGTCGGTTCCTTCGTACGGGCGGCGGTAGCGGTCGATGCGCGGCGCCGCCAGGAGGCTTTCGCCTTCCTCGGTGGGCAGCCCGGCGGCGACCCAGGCGCCGGTGCCGCCATCGAGCAGGAACACCGGCTTGCCGCTCAGGGCTTCCACTTCCGCCACGGCAAAGCGCGCCAGCAGGCTGCTGCCGCAAGTGAGCACATAGCGCTGGGCATTACCCAGTTGCGCCACTGCCTGCTGGAGCTGGCTGCGCAGGGCCCAGGCGGCGCCGGGTATGTGGCGCTTCACGTAGTTGGCGCTGGCGGTGAAGTCGAGCACGGCAGTGCCTGGTTCGCGCAGCCAGTCGGCCAGGGTCTGCGGGCTGATGGTTTCGGCCTGTGGTTTGGGCGGCAGCGGCGCATTCCACGCGCCCTGTTCGCTGAAGTCGGCAGCGGAGAGCCCGTCGAGCACGGCCACCTGCCAGCCCATCTGGGCCAGCCAGGAAGCGCTCATGTTGGCGCGCACGCCGTCGCTATCAACCAGTACCAGGCGCGCGCCACGCACGCTGGCGACGTGGTCGGTTTCCTGCACCAGCTGGCCACCGGGGGTGGAGCGCGAGCCTGGCAGATGGCCGGCTTCGTACTCTTCGGGGGTGCGTACGTCGAACAGGTAGGTGGTGCGCTCGGCTTCGGCCTGCCACTGGCGCAGGCCGGCGAGGTCGATGCGCGCGACCTTCGCGCGGTCGGCCACGGCGCGGGCGCGCTGGGCGGCGGACTCGCGGGTGGCCGCGGATACTTCGGCGAAGCGTCGTGCCTGCCCGTGCTCCAGTTGCTGGCCGGCCAGGGTCCAGCCGATGGTGCCGTTGCGCAGTGCCGACACCGGGTTGGGGATGCCGGCGTTCACCAGCGATTGGGTGCCGATGATGCTGCGGGTGCGCCCGGCGCAGTTGACGATGACGCGGGTGGCCGGGTTCGGCGCCAGCTCGGCGACGCGCAGCACCAGTTCGGCGCCGGGCACGCTGACGCCACTGGGAATGCTCATGGTCTGGTATTCGTCGAAGCGGCGGGCGTCGAGCACCACCACGTCGGCCCGGGAATCGAGCAGCGCCTTCACTTCCTCGGCGGCCAGCGATGGGGTGTGGCGCTCGGCCTCCACCAGTTCGCCGAACGACTTGCTCGGCACGTTGACGTCCTTGAACAGCTCGCCGCCAGCTTCACGCCAGCCGGCGAGCCCGCCGTCGAGCACGGCCACGTCGCTGTAACCCAGCTCCAGCAGGCGCTGCGCTGCACTCTGCGCCAGGCCTTCGCCGTCGTCATAGACGGTGACGGGCGTGTCGCGGCGCGGCACGCGGGCGTAGATCTCCAGCTCCAGCTTGGACAGCGGGACGTTGGCGGCGAACAGCGGGTGTTCCTGGGCGAATGGGTCTTCCTCGCGCACGTCCAGCAGGGCCAGCTCCTGACGGGCGAGGAGGGCGGCGCGGATGTCGTGGAAGGAGCGGCGGCTGATCTGGCTCATGCAAGGTTCTCTTTCGACAGGTCCCAGATGTTGGGCAACTGGCTGTTGGAATAGCCGGAGATGAAGAGCTTCTCTTCACCTTCGGCACTGAAGACGGCACGTCGCACCGCGCCGATGTTGGCGCCGTAGACGTGGATGCTGATGGAGGGCTGGTCGGCGAAGGCGTTACTGACCTGGTGGATGTCGCCGATGCGTGGCGATACGGCTTCGACTTCTCCCGGCTCCAGACGATGCGGGTCGCCCTCGGGCTGCAGGCTACCGTCGGCGGCGAAGGCGAACGGCTGCGAATACTCGGCGCCGCGCAGCATGCCGATCAGGCCCCAGACTCGGTGGTCATGAACCGGCGTGCGCTGGCCCGGCCCCCAGACGAAGCTGACCACCGAGAAGCGCTGTCGCGAATCGGCGTGCAGCAGGTATTGCTGGTAGCGCTGGGGATCGGGACGGGCGTAGTCCTCGGGCAGCCAATCGTCATGGCGCACCAGTTCGGCCAGCAGCGGGCTGGCTTTGGCGAGCAGCGTGGCTTCGTCGGGAGCCGTGTCGATCAGCGCCGCGAGGTCACCGATGAACTGGCGCAGGCGGTCGAGGCGAAGGGGAGCTGACATGCGGGGGATTCACTCCGGAAGGTTCTGGCGCTACGGTAGCAAACGCATTTTTATTCCTGAAATGCATTTTGAATCTAAGCTAATATGCGAGAAACGCAATTGGTGCCAGCCTCATGAAGATCGACGACATCGATGCCTTCGTCGCAGTGATCCGCAATGCCTCCCTCAGCCAGGCCGCCGAGAGCCTTGGCCTGACCCAGTCAGCCATCACCCGGCGGGTGCAGAGCCTGGAGGAGTCCCTCGGGGTGGAGCTGCTGGACCGCAACACCAAGCCGCTCAAGCCCACCGCCGCTGGCCGCCGGGTGTTCGAGCAGTGCCTGCGGGTGCTGCGCGAGGTGGATGGCCTGCGGGAGCTGGTGGCCAGCGACACGACGCCTAGCGGCATACTGCGCCTCGGAGTGCCGCAGAGCATCGGCGAAGTGGTGTTGCTGGAAGCCCTGCGGCAACTGGCCGGTGAATACCCGGAATTGCGCGCGCAGGTCAGCAGCGGCTGGGGCAGCCATCTGCTCGCGCGGCTGGAGAACGCCGATCTCGACGCGGCGGTGGTGCTGTTCCCGCCCAGCAAGGTATTCCCCGATGACCTCGGCGCTACGCCACTGGGCCGGGTCGAACTCTGCGTAGTCGCGTCGAAAGACAGCGACGTGCGGGCCCGTCGTTTGCTCGATTGCTACCAGCATGGCTGGGTGCTCAACCCGGATGGCTGTGGCTTCCGTGCCGGCCTGCAGCGGGCCCTGGCCGATCAGGGGCTGGCGCTGCAATTGAACCTGGAAACCTTCGGCAGCGAGCTGCAGCTCGGCCTCGTGGCCGAAGGCCGTGGCCTGGGGCTGGTGCCCGCGCCAGCCCTTGCACGTAGCCGCTACCGTGACCAGCTGCGGATATTGGAGCTGGAGGACTTCCAGCCGTTGATCCAGCTGTGGCTGGTTCGGCCTCGCCTGCTGGGCAACCTGGAAACGCCGGCGCGGCTGTTCGGCGCGGCGGTGGCCCGGGGGCTGGATATTTCGCCGGACTGAATCCGGCCTGCACGCCCCTCGGCCCGCCCTTGTAGGAGCGAGCTTGCTCGCGAAGCCCCTTCGCTCATTGGTTCAGCCGAATGGCGCCGTGCGGCACCGTTCGCGAGCAAGCTCGCTCCTACGAAGAGCGAAAGTTATGCGCCGATTTACCTAGCGGCGGATAACGCTGGCGCGCTATGCGCCCTACGGTCCTACCGCCGCTCGGCCCCCCTTGTAGGAGCGAGCTTGCTCGCGAACCCCCTTCGCTCATTGGTTCAGCCGAATGGCGCCGTGCGGCAGCGTTCGCGAGCAAGCTCGCTCCTACAAAGAGCGAAAGTTATGAGCCGATTTACCTCGCGGCGGATAACGCCTGGCGCGTTATGCGCCCTACGGTCCTGCCGCCACTCGGCCCCCCGTGTAGGAGCGAGCTTGCTCGCGAACCCCCTTCGCTCATTGGTTCAGCCGAATGGCGCCGTGCGGCACCGTTCGCGAGCAAGCTCGCTCCTACGAAGAGCGAAAAGCTCAGCGCGCAACTTGGGTGTGGCTGAATATGCTCAATTCGCATATTAGAATATGACAAAAATGAATTTCCATCATGAAGTTCTTGCCTATAGCTTCTAAGAACAACATCGAAACCGATGTTTTTCTTATAACGAAAGCCGCCGACCTTATGCAGCGGCCCAGGCGAGGGCAACACAGTGAGCGTGGAAATTCTCGGCATGATCACCGCCACCCCGAGTTCCGAGGTGGATCAGCCGCTGGGGGACGCGGTAGACGCCGGCTTCGTCCGGCGATTCGCCCAGGCCCATGAGGACGCCGGTTTTGACCGCGTACTGGTGGGTTACTTCAGCAATGCCGCCGAGGGTGCGGTGGTCAGTTCCTTCGTCGCCGCCGCCACCCGCCGGCTGGGCATCCTGCTGGCCTACCGGCCCGGCGTGATCGCGCCGCCCCTGGCTGCTCGCCAACTTGCCACCCTCGACCAGTTCAGCGACGGTCGCCTGGCTCTCAATGTGGTCAGCGGCGGCAACGATGAGGACCTCGCGCGCGACGGCGACTACCTCGAACACGATCGCCGCTACGCCCGCACTGACGAATACCTGCAGGCCCTGCGCGAGATATGGACCGCCAACGGCCCGGTGGATTTCGACGGCGAGTTCTACCGCTTCCAGGGCGCCTCGCCCGCCGTGCGCCCGCGGCAACAGCCGCATATTCCGATCTACTTCAGCGGCTCCTCCGATGCTGCCATCGAGGTCGCGGCGAAGTACGCCGATACCTACATGCTCTGGGGGGAGCCGTTGGCCGCCGTCGACGGGCACATCCGCCGCGTGCGGGCCGTCGCCAACGCGCAGGGACGCGATCCGCGCTTCTCGGTGTCCTTCCGTCCCATCGTCGCCGACACCGAGGAGGCTGCGTGGAAGCGTGCCGCCGAAGTACTCGAGCAGGTGCGCGAGAACCGCACCCGCCTGGGCCTGCCGCTCAATGATCACCAGCCGGAGAACGTCGGCTCGCAGCGCCTGTTGGCTGCCGCGCAGCAGGGCGAAGTGCTCGATACCCGCTTGTGGACCGGTGTGGCCCGGCTCACCGGTGCGCGCTGGAACTCCACCGCACTGGTCGGCACGCCCGAGCAGGTTGCCGCTGCGCTGGGTGAGTACTACCGCCTGGGTGTTTCCACCTTCCTGATCCGTGGCTTCGACCCGCTCGGCGATGCCGTGCGCTACGGCCAGGGCCTGATTCCTGCCATCCATGACCATATCGCCCGCCTGCCGCAATTGCGGCGCGTCGGCTGAGGAGCTTTTCGATGAACCTGAAGCAACGCCTGCGCGCCACGTTCGCCGCGCTGATCCTGGGGGCGCCCCTGGCCCAGGCCGCCGACCTGCCGACCTTGCGGGTGGGCGACCAGAACTACTACAACGTGCGCGCATCGATGGAAGCGTCCGGCGTGCTTGAAGGCGCGCCCTACACCGTTGACTGGAAGCACTTCCAGTCCGCAGCGCCGGTGGCGGAAGGACTGCAGGCCGGCGCGCTGGACCTGGGTTTCCTCGGTGATTCGGGCTTCATCTTCCTCGCCGCCAAGGGCGCGCCGGTGAAGCTGATCGGCATCTCCCGGCAGAATCCCGACACCATCGCGCTGCTGGTACCCAAGGACTCGCCGGTGAAGACCATCGCCGACCTCAAGGGCAAGAAGGTCGCCTACTGGCCCGGCGCCTGGAGTCAGCAATTGACCCTGCGCGCGCTGGAAAAGGCCGGCCTGCCCAGCGACTACGTGGAATTCGTCAAACTGATGCCCATCGACGCCGCCGCTGCCCTGCCGCGTGGCAGCATCGATGCCTTCCCGGTATGGGAGCCGTACATCTCGCAGCAGATCGTGTTCTCCGGCGCGCGCCCGATCCTCACCGCCCGTGACCTGATGCCGGGGCTGTCGAGCATCGCTGCCAACGCCAACTCCATCGATCCCAAGCGCGAGCAGATCGCCGACTTCCTCGGCCGTCTGCAGAAGGCCCGCGCCTGGGTCGAAGCGCACAAGGAGCAGTACGCAGACATCTGGGCGAAGAAGGCCAACCTCGATCAGTCCGTCTCGCGCCACTGGATCGGCCAGGCCGCCATGAGCGTTGGCCCGGTGGATAAACAGGCCGCCGCCGATTACCAGGGCACCGCCGATTTCCTCTTGCAGACCGGCGCATTGCCCAAGGCTTTTGATACCTCCAGCGTGATCGATACGTCCTTCGCCACCTCATTCCACTGATTGTCGGGTTCTCAGCTAAGGCAAAAAGGTTATTTAACCTCGCGGCGGTGCTTGGATATGGTTCTAAGTGCCGCCCCGGCCGCCGGCTCTCTTCCGACGTGCAACGGGCCGTTACCAGCTCTGTTTCCGCTTTAGTCCACCCGCGCGCGCAACGCCCAGGCTACTGATCCTCCCGTCTTTCCAGAGGTGTTCATGAGCGTTGTTCCGTTCCGGCTGGCCGCGGCCCGGCCGGTCGCTCCACCTGTTCCCAGCACTGCCGGCATCTGGGCCCGCGCTTTGCGCGAGTCCGGCCTGCTGCGGCTGTCCCTGCCTGCTCAACTGGGCGGCAGTGGCAGCCCCTGGCGCGACATCCTGCAGACGTTGCGCGACCTCTGCGAGCTCGATGGCGGCCTGGCTCGGCTGTTCGCCGTGCATCACCTGCAACTTGCTCGCGTTAGCCTGTTGGGCAGCCGGGAGCAGGTGCAGCGTCTGCTGAACCTGACGCTGCTGCGTGAACCGCTGTGGGGCGCGCTGGGGGACGGCCCGTCGCTGCAGGCGGCCGAGCATGTGCGCGGTGGCTTTCGCGTCAATGGCCTGGAACTGGATGTCTTTACCGTCGAGGCTGCCGACTGGCTGGTGCTGCGTGCCTGGTACGAGCCGGGCCGTGACTACCTGCTTGCCGCTCTGCCCGCGACCCGCGCGGGGCTGGTGTTGCGCGCGGGTGCGCAATGCCACGAACTGCGTCTGCACCCCGAAGACATCCTTCTGCCTCCCGGCCTGGCGATCACACCTCGTCGATCGCTGTGCGATGGCCTGGCTCTGCTGCTGGAGGCCAACGTCGCCCTGGGACTGGCGCTGCATGCGGCGCAGCGCCTGGAGTTATCCGAGAGCTCGGCGCTGTCTCGGCTGCTGGGGCTCGCCCTGGTGCTCAGCGAGCAGGCTGCCGCACAGCTGGACGAGGACATCGAAGCGGGCGCGGCCCTGAGTTTCAGCCGCAGCAGCTACTTTTCCAACCTGGCGATCCAGGCGCTGGCGGTCGCCCGCGAGGCGGCGCAATCGAGTCTCCGTGCGGAGGGCCTGAGGGCCCGGCTGCTGGGGGCTGCGCACTGATCTGCGCTAAATCCGTCCGGCATTAGTTAAGAACTAAAAATTATTTATTTTGGATTTTTTATACCTGTAATCTTCGCTCTACCGGACCACCGGACTCATCCAGCACCACCTGACCTGTCCAGTGGTCCGCCCTCGCTCTGCGGGCGGCCAACCCGTACCCGAGGAGCCGTACCCATGTCCCGCAGCCTTTTCCTGCGCCGTTTCGCCGTTGGCCTGAGCGCCTCGGTCGCACTGCTCGGCGCGCTGACCGCGCACGCCGAAGAGACCCTGCGCATCGGCTTCCAGAAGTCTTCCACCCTGCTGACCATCGTCAAGGCGCAAGGCAGCCTGGAGCGCGAACTGGGCAAGCAAGGCATCAAGGTGACTTGGCATGAGTTCCCCAGCGGTCTTCCGCTGCTCGAATCGCTCAACGTCGGCAATGTCGACCTGTCCGCTGACGTGGCCGATACCGTGCCGGTCTTCGCCCAGGCCGCCGGCGCAACTGACCTACTTCGCCCGCGAAACCCCGTCGCCCACGGCGCAGTCGATCCTGGTGCCCCAGGACTCGCCGCTCAATTCGCTGGCTGACCTCAAGGGCAAGCGCGTGGCCGTGACCAAAGCCGCCGGCAGCCATTACCTGCTGATCGCTGCCCTGCAGAAGGCCGGCCTGAAGTTCTCCGATATCCAGCCGGCGTACCTGACCCCCGCCGACGGTCGCGCCGCCTTCGAAAACCACAAGATCGATGCCTGGGTGACCTGGGACCCGTACGTCGCCAGCGCCCAGCGCCAGCAGAACGCCCGCGTGCTTGTCGATGGCAAGGGCCTGGCCAGTTACCAGCGCTACTACCTGGCGTCCACCGCGTACGCCAAGGCCCACCCGGAAGTGCTCAAGCAGGTCTTTGCCGAACTGCAGAAGACCGGTCGCTGGGTGAAGGAACACCCCACTGACGCCGCCAAGGTGCTCGGCCCGCTGTGGGGCAACCTCGATGTCGCCACCGTCGAACAGGCCAACGCCCGCCGCAGCTATGACGTGCAGCCGGTGCGCAAGGACGGCCTCGACGAGCAGCAGCGCATCGCCGATGCGTTCTATGCCCAGGGCCTGCTGCCCAAACCGGTGGACGCCCGCGCGGTGCCGGTCTGGCAGCCGGATGTGGCGAGCAACTGATCAATCGTTCCCGCCGCTCCCCTGGAGCGGCCCGTCACGGCCCGGCCGGCCGCCTCTGTACGCATTTCCAGGAGCTTCACATGAAACACATCAGTGCAACGCGCCGCCTGCTGGCCGCGCTCGCCCTGGCCGGCGTCGCAGGCGCCGCCCAGGCCGACATCGTCCTCGGCTACCAGACCGGCATCGACCCGACCAAGGTCCCGCAGGCCGACGGCACCTACGAAAAAGTCATCGGCGAGAAGCTCGACTGGCGCCGCTTCAACAGTGGCCCGGAAGTCGTCACCGCCATCGCCTCGGGCGACGTGCAACTGGGCAACCTCGGTTCCAGCCCGCTGGCCGCTGCCACTTCGCGCGGTCTGCCGATCGTTGCCTTCATCGTCTCCGCGCAGATCAACGCCGCCGAGGCCCTGGTGGTGCGTAACGGCAGCAAGATCGAGAAGCCCGAGGATCTGATCGGCAAGACCATCGCCACGCCCTTCGTGTCGACCTCGCACTACAGCCTGCTGGGCGCGCTCAAGCACTGGAAGATCGACCCCACCAAGGTGAAGATCGTCAACCTCAACCCCACCGAGATCGCCGCCGCCTGGCGCCGTGGCGACATCGATGGCGCTTTTGTCTGGTCGCCCGCCCTGGGCGAGATCAAGAAGTCCGGCAAGGTACTGACCGACGCCGCAGAAGTTGGCCAGTGGGGCGCACCGACCTTCGAGGTCTGGGTGGCTCGCAAGGACTTCGCCGAGAAGCACCCGGAAATCATCGCCAAGTTCGCCAGGGTGAGCCTGGATTCCTTCGCCGACTACAACGCCCACAAGGCGCAGTGGACCGCCGATTCCGAGCAGGTGAAAAAGATCGCCAAGCTGACCGGCGCCGATCCGCAGGACGTGCCCGAGCTGCTCGCCGGTTCGGCGTTCCCCGAGTCCCAGGCGCAGCTCTCTTCCGCGCTGCTGGGCGGCGGCACCGCCAAGGACATCGCCGGTACCGCTGCCTTCCTGAAAGAGCAGAAGCGTGTGCCGTCGGTACTCAAGGACTACTCGCCCTACGTCAGCGCCGAATACGTGCGCCAGGCGGAGAGCGTGCAGGTCGGGCAGCGCTGAGTACCTGCTCTTCGTAGGAGCGAGCTTGCTCGCGAACCCCAGCTTGCTCTGAAGCTCAGCGGGTTCGCGAGCAAGCTCGCTCCTACAGAAAAGCGCCACGCATTTCTTCTTACCCTACGGAGGGCAGAACATGAGCCGTCTGACGGCCGAGGCAGTCAGCCTCACATTCCAGCAGCGCGGACGCGAGCGCGTCGTGCTGCAGGACCTCACTCTCAGCCTGGCCAAGGGCGAATCCCTGGTGGTGCTCGGCCCGTCGGGCTGCGGCAAGTCCAGCCTGCTCAACGTGCTGGCGGGCTTCCAGGCACCGGATAGCGGCCGTGTACAGATCGATGGCCGGACCCTTGAGGGCCCCGGTGGCGAACGCGGTGTGGTGTTCCAGGATGACGCGCTGATGCCCTGGCTCAACGCCCTGGACAACGTCGCGCTGGGCCTGCGCATCCGCGGCGTTGGCGCTGCCGAGCGCAACGCTCGTGCCCATGAAGTGCTCAAGCTGGTAGGCCTGGGCGAACACGCCGACTACCGTGTTTCGCAACTCTCTGGCGGGCAACGGCAACGCCTGGGGCTGGCCCGCGCGCTGGCGGTGGAACCGGATTTCCTGCTGCTCGACGAACCCTTCGGCGCCCTCGACGCACTGACCCGTGAGCGCATGCAAGTGCTGACCCTCGACCTGTGGCGCAAGACCGGCAAGGGCCTGTTCCTGATTACCCACAGCGTCGATGAAGCGTTGTTCCTTGCCACCGACCTGGTGGTAATGGACGGCCCGCCGGCGCGCATCGTCAAGCGCTTGCCGCTGGACTTCGCCCGCCGCTACGCCGCAGGCGAGCCGGTGCGCAGCATCAAGTCCGACCCGGAATTCGCGCGTTTGCGCCAACTGCTTCTCGATGAGTTCCTCGAAGAACCGGAGGCCGAGCATGCCCACTGAAACCCTCGCCGCCAAACTACCCGCCGCTGCGCCGAAAGCCCGCAGCGTGCCGGGCGATTACCGCCGCTGGGCCGCCGCCGGCAGCATCGGTGGCGTCTTCGTGCTCTGGTGGCTGGCCACGCACCTGGGCTGGGTCGACACGCTGTTCCTGCCGGCACCGGAACAACTGGTGGAAGCTTTCCAGCGTCTGCTCGCCGAGGGCTACGTCGATGCGTCGTTGTGGCAACACGTCGGTACCAGCCTGCTGCGCGTGCTGCTGGCGCTGGGCGCTGCGGTACTGACCGCCATTCCGCTGGGCATCCTGATGGGCCTTAATCCGCTGGTCAGCGCCGCCTTCGATCCGCTGGTGGAGTTCTACCGCCCGGTACCGCCGCTGGCCTATCTGCCGCTGATCGTCATCTGGTTCGGCATCGGCGAGTTGTCCAAGGTGCTGCTGATCTACCTCGCGCTGTTCGCCCCGTTGTTGATCGCCACCGCCGCCGGCGTGCGCCGTGTGGACAAATCGCGCATCCAGGCCGTGCGCTGCCTGGGTGCCAGCCGCCTGCAGGTGGTGCGCCATGTGATCCTGCCCAGCGCGCTGCCGGAAGTCCTGACCGGCCTGCGCATCGCCCTGGGCGTGGGCTGGTCGACCCTGGTCGCCGCCGAGCTGATCGCCGCCAACCGCGGCCTGGGTTTCATGGTGCAGTCTGCCGCGCAGTTCCTCGCCACCGACGTGGTGGTGCTGGGGATCCTGCTGATCGCGGCCATCGCGCTGAGCTTCGAGCTGGGGCTGCGCTGGCTGCAGAAGCGCTTCGCTTCCTGGGAATGACCCTACCGATTCGACACCCTCGCCAAGCCGGCGAGGGCAGGGGAGAGCACGGCTCTTCCGGTGAACCTCACGAGAGAACACGAACATGACCACCCTGAGCATCGAACCCATCAGCCCTGCCCTGGGCGCCATCGTTTCCGGCGTGCGCCTGGCCGACCCGCTGGACGACGTGGCGCAGCGCCAGATCGAACAGGCCCTGCTCGATCACCACGTGCTGTTCTTCCGCGACCAGCCGCTGACGCCGAACCAGCAGGCGACCTTCGCCGCGCGCTTCGGCGACCTGCATATCCACCCGATCTACCCCAGCTCGCCGGAGCAACGCGAAGTCATCGTCCTCGATACCGCCGTTACCGACGTGCGCGACAACGCCATCTGGCACACCGACGTGACCTTCCTGGAAACCCCGGCCCTCGGCGCCGTGCTGGCCGCCAAGCAACTGCCGCCCTACGGCGGCGACACGCTGTGGGCCAGTGGCATCGCGGCGTTCGAGGCGCTGTCGAAACCATTGCAGCAGTTGCTCGACGGACTCACCGCGACCCACGACATCAGCAAGTCCTTCCCCCAGGAGCGCTTCGGCGCCACCGACGCGGACCTGGCGCGGCTGGAAGAAGCGCGCAGGAAGAACCCACCGCGCAGCCATCCGGTGATCCGTACGCACCCGGTCACCGGGCGCAAGGCGCTGTTCGTCAGCGACGGCTTCACCACCCGCATCAACGAGCTGGAGCCGGCGGAAAGCCGTGCCATCCTCGACCTGCTGTTTGCCCACTTCGCACGCCCGGAATTCACCGTGCGCTGGCGCTGGAAGGAGAACGACGTGGCCTTCTGGGACAACCGCGTGACCCAGCACTACGCGGTGGACGATTACCGTCCGCAGCGCCGCGTGATGCACCGTGCGACGATTCTGGGGGACAAGCCGTTCTGACTTCTCCAGCGTCCAAATCCTGCGCCCTACGGGACTGACAGGCTGTTCGTAGGAGCGAGCTTGCTCGCGAACCGCATAACTCCGGAGTCATCCTGGAATCCGTTCGCGAGCAAGCTCGCTCCTACAGACGGCGCGGTGACTCGGAAATTACCGTCATCCCCATGACTTGCGGCAACAAAGCCGCACCGCAGACCGCATTCGTCGCCATTCTGGGTCGCGGTGGCTGGCTCACTGTCCTACGCTTTGGCAGTTCCGCTTTATGAAGAGACTGCCTACATGCAAGAACGGATTCCCGACGAGTCCAACCTCGCCGAGCTGACGGTTCGCGGCCTGATTCTCGGCGCGCTGATCACCGTGGTGTTCACCGCTTCCAACGTCTACCTCGGCCTGAAGGTCGGCCTGACCTTCGCCTCGTCGATCCCCGCGGCGGTCATTTCCATGGCCGTGCTGCGCTACTTCTCCGGCTCCAACATCCTCGAGAACAACATGGTGCAGACCCAGGCCTCAGCGGCCGGCACCTTGTCCTCGATCATCTTCATCCTTCCCGGCCTCTTGATGATCGGCTACTGGAGCGGTTTTCCGTTCTGGCAGACGGCGGCCATCTGCTCCATCGGCGGCATTCTCGGCGTGCTCTACACCATCCCGCTGCGCCGCGTGATGGTCGTACAGAGCAGCCTGCCATACCCCGAAGGCGTGGCGGCCGCGGAAATCCTCCGTGTCGGCAGCCAGGACGAGGAACAGGAAAAGGCCGGCAAGCCCGCGAAAGCCGGCGCTCCGGGCCTGCGCGATATCCTCGCCGGTGGTGTGGTCGCCGCTGCGTTCAGCCTGCTCAGCAGCGGCTTCAAGGTGCTCGCCGAGGGCTTCAGCTTCTGGATCACCGCCGGGCAGGCGGCGTTCCGCCTGTCCACCGGCTTCTCCCTGGCGCTGGTCGGCGCCGGCTACCTGATGGGCATTACCGCCGGCATCGCCATCCTGATCGGTGTGGTCATCGCCTGGGGCGTGGCCGTGCCGCTGCTCTCGGTGAACAGCGTGCTGGCGGCCGGGCAGAGCCTGCCGGAGCTGGCCACCAAGCTGTGGAGCAGCCAGGTGCGCTTCCTCGGCGCCGGCACCATTGGCATCGCCGCGTTGTGGACCCTGGCGACCCTGTTCAAGCCCATGGTCCAGGGCGTCTGGTCGTCGCTCAGCGCGGTGCGTGGTCGTGGCGAAGTGAGCGACCTGCGCACCGAGCAGGACCTCTCCGCCAAGTGGATCGTCGCCATTGCCGGCTTCCTGCTGGTGGCGCTGTTCGTGGTGTTCTCCTACTTCGTCGGCGACGCCGCGCCGGACCTGAAGGGCTTCGGCTTCTGGGGCCTGGTGGCGGTCTGCGTGATCTTCGCCTTCTTCTTCGGCTTCCTGATCGCCGCTGCCTGCGGCTACATGGCCGGCCTGGTGGGCTCCTCGAGCAGCCCGATTTCCGGTATCGGCATCATCGCAGTGATCCTGGTGTCGCTGCTGATCCTCGGCATCGGTTCGCTGGAAACCGGCTTCCTCGACCAGCAGGGCGGCAAACTGGCCATCGCCCTGGCGTTGTTCACCACCTCCGTGGTGATCGCCATTGCGGCGATTTCCAATGACAACCTGCAGGACCTGAAGACCGGCTATCTGGTCGGCGCGACGCCTTGGCGCCAGCAGGTCGCGCTGATCGTCGGCTGCCTGGTCGGTGCGCTGGTGATCCCGCCGGTGCTGGAGCTGCTGTACAACGCCTACGGCTTCACCGGCGCGCTGCCGCGTGAAGCGATGGACCCGAACGCCGCGCTGGCGGCACCGCAGGCGACGTTGATGACGGCCATCGCCAGTGGGATTTTCCACAATGCGCTGAACTGGAACATGATCCTGATCGGCGTGGCGCTGGGCATTGCGCTGATTCTGGTGGACGTGCTGCTGCGCCGCACCGGCAAGGCCAGCCTGCCGGTGCTCGCCGTAGGTCTGGGCATCTACCTGCCACCGACCATCGGCATGACCCTGGTGGTCGGCGCGGTGATCGGCTGGCTGCTGGAGACCGCGCTGGCCAAGCGCGCTGCAGCAGCCGGTGTCGACGCGGAGAAATTCTCCGACGAGCCCAGGCGCCGGGGCGTGCTGCTGGCTTCCGGCCTGATCGTCGGCGAGAGCCTGATGGGCATCCTGCTCGCCGCCATCATCGGCGCCACTGGTTCTGCCTCGCCCCTGGCCCTGGTCGGGGGGAGTTTCGAGGACACCGCGCAGTGGCTGGGATTGGTGGTCTTCGTGGCGATCTGCGTGCTGTTCTATCGCAAGGTGCTGAGCGGCACCCGCGGCTGATCCTTCGCCGCGATGTGAAAAAGGCGCCTTCGGGCGCCTTTTTCATTATCTGCTCCTCGTACCGTGAGATGCGCAGTCTGTAGGAGCGAGCTTGCTCGCGAACGGATTCACCGGCAGCGCCCGTGTTGGGCGGTTCGCGAGCAAGAACCAGGTGTCCCCCTCGCTCCGACAAGGGCATGCGCAAGTCTGAACCTAGCGCACCAGATGCAGGAACTGCAGGTGCCGTTCGTACTGGTCGAGCATGTCGTTGATGATCTGCTCCTTGCTGTAGCCCATCAGGTCGTAGTCCTGGCTGCCTTCGGAAAGGTGCACCTCGGCGCGGAAGTAACGGCGGTTCTTCAGGTGCAGGCCGCCCATGCCGGCACGGGCGAAGGAGGGGGTGAAGTAGCCGCGCATCGAGACCTGGTAGAGGAACGGATGCTGCGCGCCGTGGCCGATCTCCAGGCCGATCTCCAGGTTGCTCAGGTCCAGGTCGGAATCCACCTGCAGACCCTTCTCGCGGAACACCTCGGAGACCTCGGCGATCGCCGGGCTGACCACGTCGACCATGTAGCGGTACACCTCATCCCGCGTGGGGAAGTGCACGGCCTGGGAGATGCGTCGCTTCCAGCCGCCAGGCTTGGCCGAGGGCGGCGGCGCCAGCGAGTGAGTGCGCGCACGCTGACGCTGGGATTCGAGGTAGAACGCCTTGTGCAGGCCCCACATCATCAGCAGCAGGATCAGCGAGAACGGCAGCGAGGTCAGCACCACCGCTGATTTCAGCGCATCGATGCTGCCGGCGAACAGCAGGCCGCCGGTCACCAGCGCGGTGGCTGCGCCCCAGAACACACGCAGCCACTTCGGGCCGTCGTCATCGGCGCTGCCGCCGTGGGCGGAGAGGGTGGAGAGCACCACGGTGCCGGAGTCCGCCGAGGTGACGAAGAAGACGAAGCTGACCAGCACTGTCACCGTGATCACCACGCGGCTGGCCGGGTAGTTCTGCAGCATCTGGTAGAGCGCCATGGACGGATCGGCGATGGCCACGCGGCCCAGCTCGCTGAAACCATGATTGAGCACCTGGTCCAGGGCGCTGTTGCCGAAGATCGACATCCACGCCAGGGTGAAGCCCAGTGGGATGAACAGCACACCGAAGACGAACTCGCGGATCGTCCGCCCGCGCGAGATGCGCGCGATGAACAGCCCGACGAAGGGTGCCCAGGCGATCCACCAGGCCCAGTAGAACACTGTCCAGCCGCCCAGCCAGTCGCTGCCGTCCTTGCCATAGGCGTAGAGGTCGAAGCTCTTGGTCGGCAGGCTGCCGAGGTAATCGCCGATGTTCTGCACCAGGGTGTTGAGCAGATGCTGGGTGGGGCCGGCGAAGAGCACGAAAAGCAGCAGTGCGCAGGCCAGCAGCATGTTGATGTCCGAGAGCAGGCGGATGCCCTTGTCGACGCCGGACACGGCGACCAGGATCGCCGCACCCATCATCAGCGCGATCAACGTCATCTGCACCGGATGGCTGTGGGCGATGCCGAACAGGAAATCCAGCCCGGCATTGAGTTGCAGCACGCCGAAGCCCATGTCCGCGCCCAGGCCGAACACCGTGGCGATGATGCCGAAGCAGTCCACGGTGTAGCCGATCGGGCCGTTGATGCGCTTGCCGATCAGCGGGTAGAGCGCCGAGCGCAGCGCCAGCGGCAGGTTGTGACGGTAGGCGAAGTAGGCCAGCGCCATCGCTACCAGGGCGAACACGCCCCAGCCGTGCAGGCCCCAGTGCAGGAACAGCAGCTGCATGGCCTGGCGCGCCGCTTCCGGAGTGCCGGCCTCGCCTTGCGGCGGCTGGGCAAAGTGGGTCAGCGGTTCGGAGACGCAGAAGAAGAACAGGGTGATGCTGATACCGGCGGCGAACAGCATGCCGGCCCAGGACAGGTAGCTGAATTCCGGCTCGTCGTGGTCGGCACCGAGCTTGATCTTTCCATAGCCGGAAAGCGCGGTGACCACCACGAAGATCAGGTACAGCGTCATCGCCAGCAGGTAGTACCAACCGACGGTATCGGCGGCCCAGGACTGCGCGGCGAGCAGCCATTCACCGGCCCGTTGGGGCTGGCTGATGACGATCAGGGAGAAGAGAAGAATCAGCGCGGCCGCACCGTAGAAGACCGGTGGGTTCATGCGCATGGCGGAGGAGGGTGTTACGGACGGGGGCGATTGTGCAGCGGACAAAACGGGCGGGGTCCCTCGAAATTTTCCTTGAACAAGCATTCAATGAAAACACGGGAAGGCCCTGGAAAGCCAATCGGCGGGACCGATGGTCCCGCCGCCGGCCCTGTCAAAAGGGCCGAGCGGAGCGGGTACTGCTTACTTGCGGCGGTTCTTTTTCGCCTCACGGATCTCACGGCGTTCCGGGTCGGCCTTTGCGGGCGCAGTCAGGAAAGCGGTGGCGGCGAAGAAGTTGGCAAGAGCGGCAAAGCTGGTCACGGTAGTCTCCAATGGCGCCGGGGAAAATGGGTCCCGACCGCCTGATAGCCATTTTCCCTGAAGATTGTGACAAAAAGAAGTGAATGGTCTTGATGAGCGGTATTGATCTGGTCGATGGGACTGCTTTGTTTGGTATCGGCGGTAAATAGTCCTGATTTTGACTTCCTGCTCAGGATTCCCTCCTGCCGACCTGTGAGTCGGCACGGCCTTTCACTGCGACCATTCGTCGCCAAAGGTGAAGCGTTTCAGCGCCGGCTCTGGCTTTGAAGCGATAAACGGCTGTTACCGGCAAGAAACAGTTTTTCCCTTAGCACAGTTCCCGCACTAGAGCGTATCCGAGCCTGGAAATTTGAACGGGTGTGCAATATTTCGTGAAAAACTTGTGAAACGGCTATGGCGATTGACTTGCCGATTCCGTTAGTCTCCCCCGGCAGGACAAAAAACCACCAATTAGGGAGCATCACGAGATGGACTTCAAACGTACCGCCGTTCGTACCGCAATTGCCGCTGCATTCTTCGCTTCGCTCGCCGGCTGCCAGACCATGACCACCAACCAGGCCATCGTTCCGCTGCAAGCCGCTACCGCCCAGATGATTGGTCTGGCTTCTTCCGACGAGCTGGTCGTCAGCGACGTCAAAGCCGGTCAGCCGGACGCCCTGGGTGGCCAGGAACTCTCCTACGTCGCCACCACTACCAAAGGCCGCGTGTTCAACTGCACCTCGCGCATGATGCCGGGCCTGCTGACCGATCCGGCCAAGCTGACCAACCCGTCTTGCACTCCGGTGGTCGCTCACTCGAACACCGCTACCAAGTAAGACTGCTCTGTCGCCCGTGCGCGGCCCTTCGGGTCGCGCTGGCGACTACGGCGCGGCATCAGCCGCGCTCGTGCTCCAGGCGTTGCAGCAGCGCACGCAACTGCGCCTCGACGCCGGGCTGGCGAACCAGGCGCTCAAGCGTCTCATCGCTAATGTCCGTTTCGCCGCCTGATCCCGCCAGGAGGCCTGGCCCGGTCGCGCTCGCAGACCCGGCTACACCCCCTGAAAAGTTCAGGTGCTCCGGGCGAATCTCCTCGCCCGGGCTGACCAGCAGGGCGAAGTGGATGACGTTTTCCAGCTCGCGGATATTGCCCGGCCACGAATAGCCCTCCAGCGCACGCTGCGTATCCGTGGCGATCTGCGGCACCGGCAGTTCCAGGCGTTGCGCATGCACGCCGAGGAAGTACTCGGCCAGCGGCTGGATATCGCCGATGCGTTCACGCAGCGGCGGCAGCGTGAGGTTGCCGTCGTGCAGGTATTGCTGCAGCCCTTCGAGGAATTTCCCCGCTTTCACCGCCTGCCCCAGATCGATGCTGGTGGCGGCGACCAGTCGCACATCCACCGGCACCGGTTCGCGTGCGCCGACGCGCAGTACCTCGCGCTCCTGTAGCACGCGCAGCAGCTTCTGCTGCAGCGACAGCGGCAGGTCGGCGATCTCGTCCAGGTACAGGGTGCCGCCATTGGCCGAGCCGAACCAGCCTGCACGGCTGCCCACCGGGCCGTTGTGCGCGCCGGGTGCGTAGCCGAACAGCTCGGCATCGGCATAGTTGCGGCTCAGCGCGCTGCAACTGACCGCGACGAACAGGCCGGGGCGTTCACTGGCGCGGTGGATGTGGCGGGCCAGCAGCTCCTTGCCGGTACCGGTCTCGCCGTGGATCAGCACCGGCTGCGGCAACGGCGCCAGGCGCTCCACCTCGTCACGCACTTCATGGGAGCGCGGGTCGAAGAACACCAGCGCCTTGGCGCGGATGCTCAGCGGGCTCTTGTCGGCGTCGGGGAAGGTCAGCAGCGGTAGCGGCGCGTGGGGTGCGTTCATGGGGAATCTCCTTCTGCTCTTACAGCGCGTCCAGCGCCTGCAGGAAGTCGCGGACGATGTCCTCGCTGTCCTCGATGCCCACCGAGACACGGATGGTGCCATCGTGGATGTCCAGCGCGGTCAGGGCCTCGGCGGACAGCGCGCGGTGCGAGGTCTTGCCGGGGTGGGTGATGCTGCTGGCGACGCCCGCCAGCGACGGCGCGAAGGCGGCCAATTGCAGCTCGCCGATCAGCGTGTCGACCTGATCGAGGCCACCCTTCAGGGTGAAGCTCAACATGCCCGAATGCCCCTTGCGGAACAGCCGCTGCGCCAGCTCGTGGTCCGGGTGCGAGGGCAGACCGGGGTAGAACACGCGGGCCACCTGCGGATGCGCTTCGAGGGCTTCGGCCAGCGCCTGGGCGTTCTGCGAATGCGCGCGCATGCGCAGGGCCAGGGTCTTGGCGCCGCGGAAATTCAGCCAGCTCTCGAAGGGGCTGGCGCTGCCACCGGCATTGATCTGGAAGCGCCGCGCAGCGGCGATCCACCGTGCATCACCGACCAGCGCGCCACCCATGGCATCGCTGTGGCCATTGAGGTACTTGGTGGTGCTGTGGATCACCAGGTCGGCGCCATCGCGTAGCGGCTGGTAGAGCACCGGCGAGAGGAAGGTGTTGTCCACCAGCAGCTTGAGGTCGTGGCGATGGGCGAGGTCAGCCAGCGCCGGAATGTTGCTGACGCGCACCAGCGGATTGGAGGCGGTCTCGGTGTAGATCAGCCGGGTGGTCGGGGTGATCGCCGCTTCCACCGCTGCCAGGTCGTTGAGGTCGAGCAGGGTGGAGGCGATGCCGAAGCGCGTCAGTTCCTTCTCGATCAGGCTCTGGGTGGTGCCGTACAGCTCGCGACTGGCGATCAGGTGATCACCGGCACCCAGCACGCCCAGCAGCGCGGCGGAGATGGCTGCCATGCCGGAGGCGGAGAACAGCGCGTCCTCGCCGCCTTCCAGTTCGCGCAGCAACTCTTCCACGGCGCTGTGGTTGGGGTTGCCGATGCGCGTGTACATGTAGTTGTCGGGGTTGCCGGCGAGGAAGTCGTCGACCTGCTCCAGGGAGTCGTAGACGAACACCGAACTCTGGTAGATCGGCAGGCTCTTGGCGCGGGTGACCATGCGCCGGTCGACATCGTGGCCGGCATGGACGGCGCGGGTGGAGGGGCCTTTGGCGTGGTCGCTCATGGCAAGTCCTTGGGAAAGAAAAACGCCGGTGGAACCTGCCCACCGGCGTCAAAGCGGGTGCGCCGAAAGCGCGCCCAGCGTGGGAGTCGTTGCGCCCGGCGCTCGGCCGGGCGACGGATCAGAAGGCCGGCACCACGGCGCCGTTGTACTTCTTCTCGATGAAGGCTTTGACTTCTGGGCTGGTCAGGGCGGCGGAGAGTTTCTTCAGCGCATCGCTGTCCTTGTTGTCCGGGCGCGCCACCAGGTAGTTCACGTAGGGCGAGTTGCGGTCTTCGAGGATCAGTGCGTCCTTCACCGGGTTGAGCTTGGCTTCCAGCGCGTAGTTGGTGTTGATCAGGTCCAGGTCGACCTGGTCCAGCACGCGCGGCAGCAGTGCCGATTCCAGTTCCTTGAACTTCAGGTGCTTGGGGTTCTCGGCGATGTCTTTCGGGGTGGCCAGGGCGTTGCTCGGGTCCTTGAGCTTGATCACACCGGCCTTCTGCAGCAGGAGCAGGGCGCGGCCGCTGTTGCTGCCTTCGTTGGGGATGGCGACGGTGGCGCCGTCAGGCAGCTGGTCGATGGACTTGTACTTCTTCGAGTAGCCGCCGAAGGGCTCGACGTGCACGCCGGTCACGGTGACCAGGTTGGTGCCCTTGCCGGAGTTGAAGTTGTCCAGGTACGGCTTGGTCTGGAAGTAGTTGGCGTCCAGGCGCTTCTCGGCGACCTGCACATTGGGCTGCACGTAGTCGGTGAAGACCTTGATCTCCAGGTCCACGCCTTCCTTGGCCAGGGTCGGCTTGATCAGCTCGAGGATCTCGGCATGGGGGATCGGGGTGGCGGCAACGACAAGCTTCTCGTTGGCGAAGGCGGAGGTGGTGAAGGCAGCGGCGAGGGCGGTCAGAAGCAGCAGCTTTTTCATTGCGATGTCCTTGTGGGGCAGATGACCGCTGGCGTCCGGGCCGGCCGGGATGGGGCCTTCGTACGGGCGGTGGATTCTTTTTCCGCGGCTCACTCGGCAGCGGTTGCAGCGAAAGTTACCCGCCTTTTTTATTCCAATAAAATATTAATTTTTCATTTTCATATTCGATTTTGTTCATATGAAAGGGCAGGTCGTGCCCTGAGACAAGCTGTCGCGCGACACGCCGTCGCGCGGCAACCCACCACTCCAGGCCAGGCCCCCGGGGCGCGTAAGATCGGTGCAGTTTCTTGAGCGGCGTCAATGCAGATGGTGGTCCATTCTGATTGAGCGGCTAAAAGAACCCGAACCGACGTCAGATCGGTGGCTCGAAACTGAGTCAGAAAAGTCAGATATCACGCAAGAACGCCCTGCGCATGCGCAAGGTACGGTGCCCGGCCCTTCCGTGGGGTTGGCGTCAGCCTGAAGAGGAATCGTCATGTTCGGATTAGAGGCGCTCGACCTGGCCCGGATCCAGTTCGCCTTTACCGTGTCCTTCCACATCATCTTCCCCGCCATCACCATTGGTCTCGCCAGTTACCTGGCCGTGCTCGAAGGTCTGTGGCTGAAGACCAACGAGGAGGTCTACCGCGACCTCTATCACTTCTGGTCAAAGATATTCGCCGTCAATTTCGGCATGGGCGTGGTCTCCGGCCTCGTCATGGCCTATCAGTTCGGCACCAACTGGAGCGCCTTCTCGGCCTTCGCCGGCAGTATCACCGGCCCGTTGCTGACCTATGAGGTACTGACTGCCTTCTTCCTTGAAGCCGGCTTCCTCGGCGTCATGCTCTTCGGCTGGCACCGCGTCGGCCCGGGCCTGCACTTCTTCGCCACGGTGATGGTGGCCATCGGCACGCTGATCTCCACCTTCTGGATCCTCGCGTCCAACAGCTGGATGCAGACTCCGCAGGGCCACGAGATCGTCAATGGCGTCGTGGTGCCGGTGGACTGGCTGGCGATCATCTTCAACCCGTCCTTCCCCTATCGCCTGCTGCACATGGCGATCGCCTCGTTCGTTGCCACCGCCTTCTTCGTTGGCGCCTCGGCGGCCTGGCACCTGCTGCGTGGCCGCGACAACGCGGCGATTCGCAAGATGCTCTCGATGGCCATGTGGATGGCGCTGATCGTCGCGCCGATCCAGGCCATGGTGGGTGATGCCCATGGCTTGAATACCCTCAAGCACCAGCCGGCGAAGATCGCCGCGATGGAGGGCCACTGGGACAACAGCGAGGGCGGCCCGACTCCGTTGATCCTGTTCGGCTGGCCGGACATGGAGCGTGAGGAAACCCGCTTCAAGATCGAGATCCCGGTGCTCGGCAGCCTGATCCTGAATCACAGCACCACGGAACCGATCCCGGCACTGAAGGACTTCCCGAAAGCTGACAGGCCCAATTCCACCGTGGTCTTCTGGTCGTTCCGCATCATGGCCGGCCTGGGCATGCTGATGATCTTCGTCGGCCTGTGGAGTGCCTGGCTGCGCTGGCGCAAGCGCCTGTTCGAGAGCCGCGCCTTCCTCCATCTGGTGTTGTGGATGGGACCGTCCGGCCTGATCGCGATCCTCGCCGGCTGGTTCACCACCGAAATCGGCCGCCAGCCCTGGGTCGTCTACGGCCTGATGCGTACCGCCGATGCGGTGTCCAACCACAGCGTGACGCAGATGAGCATCACCCTGGTGATGTTCGTGGTGGTGTACTTCTCGCTGTTCGGCGTGGGCATCGGCTACATGATGCGCCTGGTACGCAAGGGCCCGATCACCCATGAAGGGCGTGAAACCAGCCAGGGTGGCGCCGGTCAGCAGCGCACAGCGGCGCGGCCGCTGTCGGCTACCGCCGAGGGCCTCGACGACGATGAAACCGACAGTCCGGCAGGGAGGAACTGAGCATGGGCATCGACCTTCCGCTGATCTGGGCGATCATCATCATCTTCGGCGTGATGATGTATGTGGTGATGGACGGCTTCGACCTGGGGATCGGCATGCTCTATCCGTTCTGCCAGGACGAGGGCGACCGTGACGTGATGATGAACACCGTGGCGCCGGTCTGGGACGGCAACGAGACCTGGCTGGTGCTGGGCGGCGCGGCGTTGTTCGGTGCCTTCCCGGTGGCTTATTCCGCCGTGCTCTCGGCGCTTTACCTGCCGCTGATGCTGATGCTCGTCGGGCTGATCTTCCGTGGCGTAGCTTTCGAGTTCCGCTTCAAGGCGCGGGCCAACAAGCGGCACCTGTGGGACAAGTCGTTCATCGTCGGCTCGCTGGTGGCGACCTTCTTCCAGGGTGTGGCGTTGGGTGCGTTCATCGAGGGCATCCCGGTGGAAAACCGCGCCTTCGCCGGCGGCGCGCTGGACTGGCTGGCGCCGTTCCCGCTGTTCTGCGGCGTCGGCCTGGTGGTGGCTTACACACTGCTGGGCTGCACCTGGCTGATCATGAAAACCGAGGGCAAGCTGCAGCAGCGCATGCACGACCTGGCGCGTCCGCTGGCGCTGGTACTGCTGGCGGTGATCGGCATCGTCAGCCTGTGGACGCCGCTGGCCCACGAGGAAATCGCCCAGCGCTGGTTCAGCCTGCCGAACCTGTTCTGGTTCCTGCCGGTGCCACTGCTGGTGCTGCTGACCTTCTACGGCCTGCTGCGCTCGGTGGCGCGTAATGACCACGTGAAGCCGTTCCTGCTCACCCTGGCGCTGATCTTCCTCGGCTACAGCGGGCTGGGCATCAGCCTGTGGCCGAACATCATCCCGCCGTCGATGTCGATCTGGGACGCCGCGGCGCCGCCACAGAGCCTGGGCTTCATGCTGGTGGGCGCACTGTTCATCATCCCCTTCATCCTCGTCTACACCGCGTGGAGCTATTACGTGTTCCGCGGCAAGGTGAAGCACGGCGACGGCTACCACTAGAGGTGCGGACCATGACCCATGAGGAGCAGGAAAAGGCGCCGCTGCGCAAGCGGCTGGGCTGGCTGGTGCTGATCTGGGCGCTGAGCGTGGCCGGCCTGGGCGTCGCGGCATGGCTGATGCGCCTGTTCATGAGCGCGGCGGGGCTGGGCACGCCGCACTAGCCGCACGGTAAACGATCCCATCCGGGCGCTGTTCGCAGCGTCCGTTCCCACATCCCTCGCTGGTGCTTCCAGCGGGGGATTTTTTTGCCTGGGCATGCAGGGGAGAGCTTTTTGTAGGAGCGAGCATGCTCGCGAACCTGCCTGACGCCGAAGTTTCCGGTGACCTCGTTCGCGAGCAAGCTCGCTCCTACAGAAACGGCGAACTCAGTGCAGCTTGTCGCGCTTGGCCAGGGTGGGGAACAGCTTCATCCACACACCAGTCACGACCAACGTGCCGACACCGCCGAGCACCACCGCCGGCACGGTGCCGAGCCAGTGGGCGGTGACGCCGGATTCGAACTCGCCCAGCTGGTTCGAGGCGCCGATGAACAGGCCGTTCACCGCGCTGACCCGGCCGCGCATCTCGTCCGGGGTTTCCAGCTGCACGAAGGCGCCGCGGATCACCATGCTGATCATGTCCGCCGCACCCAGTACCACCAGCACCGCCAGGGAGAACCAGAAGGACGTCGACAGGCCGAAGGCGATGGTGGTGACGCCGAACACGCCCACGGCAGTGAACATGATCCGCCCGACATTGCGCTCGATGGGGAAGCGCGCCAGCCAGAACGACATCAGCAGCGCGCCCACTGCCGGGGCTGAGCGCAGCAGGCCCAGGCCCCAGGGGCCAGTGAGCAGGATGTCCTTGGCGAACACCGGCAGCAGCGCAGTGGCACCGCCCAGCAGCACGGCGAACAGGTCCAGCGAGATGGCGCCGAAGATGTCCGGACGGCTACGGATGAAGCGGATGCCGGCCAGCAGCGATTCCAGCGTGGCCTTGCCTTGCGCAGCCGGCGCCTGGCGCGAGGGCAGGGTGAGCACCAGGATGCAGGCAATGAAATACAGCACCGCGGTGGGCGTGTAGACCCAGAAGGCGCCGAAGGCATAGAGGAAGCCGCCGAAGGCCGGCGCCGCGATGGTCGCCGCCTGCATCGCCGAGGCGGAGGCCGCCACGGCACGGGGGAATAGCGCGGTAGGCACGATGTTCGGCAGCAGCGCCTGGGTGGTCGGCATCTCGAAGGCCCGCGCGGTACCGAGCAGGAAGGCCATCACGAAGATCATCTCGCGGGTCACGTTGTCGGTACTGGCGCCCACCACCAGCGCGACGGCGATCAGGCCCTGGGCGACTTGGCACAGCGAGGCGATGCGCCGGCGGTCGTAGCGGTCGGCGACGTGGCCGGTGTGCAGCATGAACAGCACGCGCGGGGTGAATTCCACCAAACCCACCAGGCCGAGGTCGAGCACGTTGTGGGTCAGCTCGTAGATATGCCAGCCGATGGCCACGGTAATCATCTGGAAGGCGCTGGCGGTGCAGACACGGGCCAGCCAGAAGGCGAGGAAGGGGCGGTGACGCAGCAGGGACGTGGCTTCGGCGGTCATGAAAGGGACTTTGTTAGGAGGCTAAGCAAGGGCTGGGCAGCGTAGCACGGTGTAACACTTTTCCGCTTGTCGCCAGTGGATTCCGCAATTGGCGAATAGTCGCGACCCGTCGACTAAAATTTGCGCTGGCGCGACAAGCTGCCCGATTGACTTTGCTTCGCACTATTGAGGTGCGTTAAAGTTGACAGAAGAGTCAGGTTTTCCTGCAGGATCTTTCCTCCGGCGCCATCCCCGAGACGCCCGCGATTCCGCGGCCTCCGAACTCTCTCCAGCACCGAAAAAAACCACATGGGCGGGCCTCCACCGTCCAGAGGATGAACCATGTCCAACCGTGATATTTCCCGGCGCGCCTTCCTGCAAGGCGGGCTGATTGCCGGTGTCAGCGTGACCATGGCGCCGCTTGGCAGCCGGGCCTTCGCTGCCCTGATGGAAAACTCCGTCACCGTCTCCCCCCAGCAGTGGATGGGCCATGACGGCAAGGCGCGTTTCCGTAACGACGCGCTGTCCAAGGTCTGCGGCAACAAGGTGTTCGCCCGCGACATCCGCTCCAAGGACATGCCCGGCTGGCCGCAGCAGCAGGGCCACGCCATGCTGCTCAAGACCATCAAGGCCGACCGCATCTTCGACGGCATCGACCTCGCCTGGCTGGGCGCCGAGCTGCAGCCCGATCGTATCGTCACCGCCGAGGACCTGGACAAGGACGGCATCGTCTTCCCCGAAGCCCACGCCCCGGACCCGCTGCTGCCGCGCGGCAAGGTGCCGATGTTCATCGGCCACCCGGTGGCCATCCTGATCTGGAACGACTTCGAGCGCTTCCGTCAGGCCAAGCTGAAGATGAAGTTCAACGACAAGGCGATCCGCTATGGCGCGCAGGCGCCGCTGTACCAGGGCGATCCCTACGGCAGCTTCCGCTACGTGCGCGTCGGCGGCGCGACTTCGGCCGATCCGGACGAGTTCTCCAGCCTCAAGGACTCGATCCTGTTCCCGATGATCCGCGAGCGCAAACCGGTGTGGAACCAGCAGCCCAACCAGCACGGCGACCTCACCGAGCAGGGCCTGTTCTACGCGCAGAAGATCAAGGAGCAGATCGAAAACCCGCCGGAGAACTGGCTGGTCTTCGACGAGCGCTACAAGACTCCGTCCATCGAGCCGGCCGCCCTGGAGCCGGACAACGGCAACGGCTGGTACGACCCGGCAAGCAAGACCCTGCACTTCGTGGTCGCCACCCAGTGCCCGTTCGAAGCGGCCTACGAGACGGCGCACATGATCGCCCCGTCGCGCTTCGGCCTGGCCAAGCTGAACATGCACCCCGGCTACACCGTGGGTTACGGTTCCAAGGACCACAACATCTTCGTCTACTACGCGGCCCTGGCTGCGCTGTACGGCAACGGTGTACCGGTGCGCCTGGCCAATGACCGCTACGAGCAGTTCCAGAGCGGCATCAAGCGCCACCCGTTCGACATCCGTTACCAACTGGCGGTGGACAAGAAGGACATGACCTTCAAGATCTTCCGCACCGAGATGAGCGTGGACGGCGGCGGCCGCATCAACTACAGCCCGTCCGTGGCTGCCGTGGGCGCCACCGCCGCGCAGTCGATCTACTACATGCCGCAGAATGACCTGCAGGTGACGGCCTACCATTCCCGCGCCGTCGAGGCCGGTTCCATGCGTGGCTACGGCACCCTGCAGAGCATGGCCGCCACCGAGATGATGGTGGACGAGATCGCCGGTCGCCTGGGCGTCGACGCCATCGAGCTGCGCCGCGTCAACGCGCTGAAATCGGGCATGAAGAACACCCAGGGCGCGATCCCCGCTGGCGCGCTGCGCCTGCACGAGATCCTCGACAAGGCCGCCGCCCACGAGTGGTGGAAGACCCGCGACGCGCGCAAGAAAGAGATGGACGCCAAGGACCCGGACCACTGGTACGGCGTTGGCTTCGCCATCTGCCAGAAGGACTTCGGCACTGGCTCCGAAGCGCCGATGGCGAGCATCGAATTCGATGCCACCGGCAAGGTGCATATGCGCCATATCGGCATCGAGATCGGCACCGGCATGTCCACTTCCCAGGCACTGGTGGTGGCCGACTTCCTCGGCAAGCCGGCGGATGAAATGAAGACCGCCGAAACCGAGTGGCCGGAACTTCAGCTGCTCAGCGGCGAAGACCCCTACACCATGAGCCAGCCGACCCAGGACGAGAAGCTGCGCAACCCGCGCTGGGTCGGCAAGTACGCCTCGGCGTCGTCGGCGACCAACTCGGCCTACTACTTCAGCCACGCCACCCGTGAAGCGGCCCGTGTGCTGTTCAACCACGGCCTGTGGCCGGCGGCCCTGGAAATCTGGCGCCGTGGTCCGTTCAACGGTGCGGCCAACCCGCTGGTGGTGCGCCGCGAAGACGCCCACTGGGTGGACGGCAAGCTGACCGCCAATGGCCTGCAGCCGCTGTCGTTCGCCGAGCTGGCGCAGGTCGCTCACGAAAAAGGCCTGGTCACCGGTGCCACCGTCCACGGCTTCAACCGCTGGAGCTGGGCGGAGTGCGACTACGTCATCGACGGCGTGCGCGATCGCCTGCCGCTGGACGCCCTGGCCGTGAAATACGGAGAGGGCGCGCCGGGCGTGAAGAAGGCGCAGATGAACAGCGCCGGCTTCCACCTGCTGGATCGCCAGAACGTGGCCTATCCGCCGGTGCAACTGAACAACGCCGCCGTGACCTACTACAGCCCGGTAGCGACCATCGTCGAGCTGAAGGTGAACAAGGGCAACGGTGAAGTCAGCGTGCTCAACCACCACAGCTGGATCGAGTGCGGCCGCGTGCTGGTGCCGGAACTGGTGAAAGGCCAGATCGAGGGCGGCACCGCGATGGGCATCGGCCATGCTCTGCTGGAAGACATGCCGCTGTACGAGGGTGGCCCGGGGGAGGGCGACTGGAACTTCAACCGCTACCGTCTCCCGAAGGCGAAAGACGTGGCCGTCTGGCAGCAGAGCTCGGAAATCCTTCCGCCACTCTCGCCCAGCGACCCGTCCAAGGGCATCGCCGAAGTGGTGATGATCCCGGTGGTCGGCGCCATCAGCAACGCCGTGGCCCACGCCATCGGCAAGCGCGTCCGCGACCTGCCCATCACCCCCGCTCGCATCAAGGAGGCCCTCAATGGCTAACCGTCCGCTCAACCTGACCCTCAATGGTCAAACCGTCGGTCCGGTCGAGGTTCCCGAGGACCTGCCGATGATCGACTACCTGCACGAATACCAGAACCTCACCGGCTCGCGCCTGGGCTGCGGCCAGGGCATCTGCCATGCCTGCGTGGTGATCGTCGACAACCCCGACGGCACCAGCGAGGAAGTGCGCACCTGCATCACCGGCGCGCACTACTTCGAAGGCAAGAAGGTGCGCACCATCGAGGGCCACGCCAAGCGTGAGGAAGACGGTTCGGTGAAGGAACTGAACCCGATCCAGCAGAAGTTCGTCGACCGCTTCGCCTTCCAGTGCAGCTACTGCGCACCGGGCTTCGTCAACGCCGCCACCGTGCTGGTGGAAAAGGCCCAGCGCCAGCCGCTGAAGAAGAGCGAACTGGAATCGACCATCGAGGCGAGCCTCGGCCACCACATCTGTCGCTGCACCGGGTACGTGCGTTACTACGACGCCACCCGCGAAGTGCTGACCGATCTCGGCCTGGTCAAGGAGGGTTGAGCATGCAGCGCATTCTTTCCGGCCTCGCGCTGGCTGTCGGCCTTGGTCTAGCGCTCAGCGCACATGCCGCTGACCAGGACCTGATCAAGCGCGGCGAGTACGTTTCCCGCGCCGCCGACTGCATGGCCTGCCACACCGCCGAGGGCGGCGCGCCGTTCGCCGGTGGCCTGCCGATCCACTCGCCGTTCGGCACCATCTACGGCAGCAACATCACCCCAGACAAGGACTTCGGCATCGGCAACTACAGCGCCGACGAGTTCTTCGCCGCCCTCACGCAGGGCAAGCGCAAGGACGGCGCCAATCTCTACCCGGCCATGCCCTACACCTCGTACCACCTCATCAAGCGCGAGGACAGCGATGCCCTTTATGCCTACCTGATGAGCCAGACGCCGGTGCACCGCGCAGCTCCCGAAACCAGCCTGAGCTTCCCGTTCAACGTGCGCCTGGGCCTGACCGGCTGGAACATGCTCTACGGCAAGAGCGTCCAGCTGGAAAGCACCGAGGGCAAGAGCGAGCCTTACAAGCGCGGCCAGTACCTGGTGGAAGTGCTCGGCCACTGCGGCGAGTGCCACACCCCGCGCAACCAGATCGGTGCCCTGGAGCAGGACAAGCGCCTCACCGGCGGCCTGCTCAACGGCTACAGCGCGCCGAGCCTGCTGGCCCAGGACCTGGCTGAGCGCGGCTGGACCACCGCTGACCTCACCGGCTTCCTCAAGCACGGCATGAGCCCGCAGGGCAGCATGTTCAACGAGATGTTCCCGGTGATGCACCTGAGCACCCAGCACCTGGGTGACGAGGACCTGGCTGCCATGTCCACCTACCTGCTCGGCGAGCAGCCGCCGCAGGCCAAGGTCGTGCAGGCGGTGGCCGAGGACAAGCTCAGCGACAGCGCCAAGCGCGGCCGCCAGCAGTACCTCAACGTCTGCGCCGGCTGCCACGGCAACGACGGCGAGGGCAAGCCGCACATCGCCGTGGCGATGCAGGGCAACACCACCCTGCGCCTGGCCGATTCGCGCAACCTGGCCAAGGTCATCGTCGAAGGCATCCGCGAGCAGCAGTTCACCGGTTTCGAGCGCATGCAGCCGATGCCGGGCTTTGCCGACAAGCTCAGTGACGAGCAACTCACGGATCTGATCAACTACCTGCGTCAGGCCTGGGGTGGTCTGCCGGGCGATCTGGGCGTACAACAGGTTGCTCAGCTGAAGTCGGAGTGATTCGTGCAGCATCTCGATCTGCAAGTGGTCCGCCAGGCGCTCCAGTGGTCCTCCGCTGGCCAGCGCGTATGGCTGTGCAGCGTGCTTTTCACCTATGGCTCGGCGCCCCGCGCGCCGGGCTCGCTGCTGGCGGTCAACGCCAGCGGCCAGTGGGTGGGCTCGTTGTCCGGCGGTTGCGTCGAGGATGACTTCCTCGAACGCGTTGCCGCGGGCGAGTTCAGCGAGCCGGTAGTTGTCGTGCGCTACGGCGATGGCAGCGACACACGCTCGAATATTCGCCTGCCCTGCGGTGGCATCCTTGATGTGCTGGTGGAAAACCTCGCGCCCGATTGCGATGTGCAGGCCCACCTGCGCGAACTGGAATCGGCGCTGCTCGGCCAGCGCCGCCTGCTGCGCGAAGTGAACCTGCAGGACGGCAGCCGCCGCCTGAGCGACGACCACGAGCACGGCCCACGGGTCGAGCGCGACGAGGCCCACGCGCGTCTGCGCGTCGGCGCTGCGCAGCGCTTGCTGCTGGCGGGCTACTCCAGCGTTGCGCATTTCTGCGCGGAGTTCGGCAAGGGCCTGGGCTTCGAGGTGATTCTCTGTGATCCCCGCGAAGAGGCGCTGGACGGCGTGGTGCTGGACGGCATCGAAATCCGTCGCGAACTGCCGTCGATCTTCATCGCCAACGGCGGCTGCCACGCGGACACCGCCGTGGTCGCCCTGACCCACGATCCGAAAATCGACGATCTGGCGATGCTCGAAGCCGTACGCACCGAAGCCTTCTACATCGGCGTGATGGGCTCGCGCACCACCTCCGACAAGCGCCGCGAACGCCTGCACCGCATTGGTGGCCTGAACGAGGCGGACCTGGCGCGCGTGCATGCGCCCATCGGCCTCAACCTGGGCAGCAAGACCCCCGCGGAAATCGCCCTCGCCGTACTTGCCGACATCCTGCGCACCCGCAGCGGCATCGCCCGCGAGGCACTGTGACGGTCGTGGCGCTGGTGCTGGCCGCCGGCCAGGGCTCGCGCTTCGGCGCGGACAAGCGCCGCGCGACCCTGCCAGACGGGCGCAGCCTGCTGGCCCATAGTGTCGAGCGTGCGCTGGCGGTGTTCGATGAAGTGCGGGTGGTACTGCGCGATGGCGAGCGGGCAGAGGATTTCGGTCTGCCGCCTGGCTGCCACGTTATCCACAGCCCGGATGCGGCGTTGGGCATGGGTCACAGCCTGGCTGCCGGTGCGGCCTCGCTGCAGGGTTCCGACGCCAAGGCCGTCGCCATCCTGCTCGGCGACATGCCCTGGATTGCCCCCGCAACACTGCGTGTGCTGGCCGATGCCGCCGGCGCCTCGACCATTCTGTTCCCGATTCACGATGGCCAGCGCGGCCATCCGGTGCTATTCGGCCGCGAGTTCTGGCCGGCGCTGACGCAGCTGAGCGGCGACGAAGGCGCGCGCACGGTGGTGCAGGCGCAGCGTGATCGCTGCATTACCCTGGACGTTGCCGACGCCGGCGTGCTGCGTGACGTGGATACGCCGGCGGGGCTGCTCTGGTAAGAGCGGATTCATCCGCTATCCGCGTCGCTCAGCGGACGGTCACTTGCCCAGTTTGCGCAACTCGTCCGATTCGACGACGCGGGTGCCCTTGCCGGTTTCCAATGCCAGGCGCCAGAGCGCGCGGGCCAGGGCGATGGCTTCGATGCCGTGCAGCTTGCCCGGCAGGATGCGCGAGAAGGGCGCGGCGAGCAGTTCGGCGAGGCGGACTTCCTCACGCTGGCCCAGCAGCAGCGACGGCCGGGCGATGGTCAATTGCTGCCAGCCTTGCTGGCGCAGGGCATCCTCAAGCTCGCCCTTCACCCGGCTGTAGAAGATCGATGATTTGCTGTCGGCGCCCAGCGCGCTGACCACGATGTAGTGCCGTGCGCCCAGGGCCAGGCCGCGCTCGCCCAGGGCCAGCGGCAGGTCGTAGTCGACACTGCGAAAAGCCTCCTCGGAGCCGGCCTCCTTGAGCGTAGTGCCCAGGCAGCAGAACACCGTGTCCACCGGCTGGACCAGGTGCGGGATGAGCTCGGCCAGCGGGCCGATGGGGTTTTCCAGGCGTGGATGCTCCGCCAGCTTCCTTCGGGCCGGAGCGATGACGCGCTTGACCGTGGGCTCGTTGAGCATGCGGTCGAGCAGATGCTCACCGGTCAGGCCGGTGGCGCCAGCTAGCAGGATATTCGTCGGTTTCGAGTACATCTGTGTTTCCCCTCTGACACACTTTCCAGCTTAGTTGGCGCCCTGTCGTTTTGCCTGCGCGTCGCCATTCCCGAGCGCCAGCTCCGCGTGCGACTGCTGCGCGCGCAGGGCCTGCCAGCGAGTAATGACCGCCTCCGGCGCCCAGAGTTGCGGCTCCGATGGCTCGAACTCCTCTTCCTTCTCGCGCTTGGCGACCGTGTCGCTGGCCAGCTTGAAAGCCTGCTTCAGGTCGTCGGTCTGCTGGAAGGCCTTGGCGAACAGTGCATCGCCGAAGTAGGTGAAGTCCGCCTCCTCGGAACAGCCGAAGGACACCCGGTCGCTGCGTGCGGCGGTCATGATCAGGGTCTTGTCATCCTTGAGCGCGGGGATGAAGCCGCCGCTGTAGCAGGCGGAGATCACCAGCACCTTGGTGCGGTCCTTGAGCGGGGCGAGCAGGCTGGCCAGTTCGCTGGCCGGCAGGTCGTCGAGCTTCAGGCCTGGCATGTCCAGCACCAACTGGTGGTCGTGGGAGCCGTGGCTGGTCAGGTAGATGAACACCAGGTCTTCCGGGCCGCTGCGCTCGGCGATGGTGCGCAGGGTGCGGGCGAGGGTTTCGCGGGTGGCCATGGGGCGGTCGGCGAGGTGGTCGCGGTGGTTCACCAGGCGCACCACACCGCGCGCGCCGAAGCGCTCGGCGAGCAGGTTGGCGACATAGTCGGCTTCGCGCAGGAACACGCTCTGCTTGCCATCGCCGCCCAGGCTGACGCCGTAGAGTTCGATCCCCGGGGTGGACTGCGGGATGGCCGCCAGCGTCTTCTCCAGCATCGCCCCCTGTTCCAGCAGGCCTACTTCCAGTGGATTGGGCAGCAGTTTGCCGGCGGCGTCCTGGCGTAGCTGGCCAGCGCTCCAGATGCCCTTCTGCACGCTGCCGTCGTGGCGGGTGAGAGTACCTTCGCCCGAGTATTCCCCGCGGGCGAAGCCGCCGCTGTAGGTCTGGCCGTCAGACTTGCTCAGCGTGCCCTTGCCATCGAAGCGCCAGAAGCGGAAGTCGCCTTTGTAGCGGCTGCCATCGGCGCCAATGAACTCGCCCGGCCCGCTCAGCGCGCCGGCCTTGAAGCGACCGAACCAGACGTCGCCGTCAGCGTTCTGGAAGCGTCCGGTGCCGTCGAACTGGTCATTGCGGAATTCGCCGCTGTACTGGTCCCCCGCGTCATCGCGGAAGATGCCCTTGCCCTCGAGCACGCCATTCTTGAACGTGCCGCTGTATTGGTTGCCGAGGCTGTCCCGGCGGGCGCCCTCGCCGTTGGCCTCGCCCTTGGCGAAGGCCCCCTGGTGGCGGGTGCCATCGGCCTGCTCGAGGCTGCCCAGGCCCTCGTAGCGGCCCTTGCGGAAGCCGCCGCTGTAGGTAGTGCCGCCCTGGGAAAGACGGCCTTCGCCGTCGAATTCGCCGCGCTTGAACTGGCCCTCGTACACGCTGCCGTCGGCGTACTGCAGGCGGCCGCGTCCTTCGAACAGACCGTCGCGGAACTCGCCTTCATAGCGCGTGCCGTTGCCGTCGCTCCATTTGCCCTGGCCGCTCTGCAGGCCCTTGTCGAAGCCGCCCTCGTACCAGGCGCCGTTGCTGTAATCCAGTCGCCCGGGGCCCTGCAGTTGGCCGTTCACCACCTCGCCGCGGTAGCGCGCGCCGTCAGGCAGGCGGGCGTCCGGGGGCGTCAACGGTTCGCCTTCGCCACAGGCGGCGAGCAGCAGGGCGAGGCTCAAGGGCAGGAGGTGGCGTGGCATTGGACTCTCGAATCGGCGGTGGGGCGCAGAGTGAGTGTGACGTAAAAAAGCCCGCGGACGCGGGCTTTTTTCTCAGCGCTGAGGCAGAGCCGTCAGACGAAGCACAGGCTCAGGGATTCGGCGATGTAGGCCGGTTTGGGCAGGCCCTCGATCTCCAGGGTGCAACGCGCCTTGATCAGCCACTGGCCGGGGTTCTTCTCGGTGATGTCGGTGATGGTCACCTGCAGGCGCACGCGCGAATCCACCGGTACCGGCTGAATGAAGCGCACGCTGTCCAGGCCGTAGTTGACCACCATCTTGGGGTTCTCCGGCAGGACCAGCAGGCCCTCGCAGAGTTTGGGGATCAGCGACAGCGACAGGAAGCCGTGGGCGATGGTGCCGCCGAAGGGCGTCTTCTTCGCCTTCTCCGGGTCGACGTGGATGAACTGGTGGTCCTCGGTGCACTCGGCGAACTGGTTGATGCGCTGTTGATCGACGGTGATCCACTGCGAATGGCCCAGGTCCTTGCCGATGTAGTCCTTCAGTGCGCTTACGGGTACGAATGCCATGTTTCCTCCGGGGATATCGTTGTTCTTCTAGTACGGCCTACGTGAAATCCGCCTGTAGATCAGCATGGCGCCCTGGAGCGGTCAAGCATTCATGCTTTGGGCGAATGCCGCGCCATAGCGGGCGCCGGGCGGGCATAATGTCGGCATATTGCGCTGGAGATGTTTCTGATGTTGCTACGCGGCCTGACCTGGCTGGTGCTGTTCCAACTGCTCGGCACGGGCCTGAATGCTCTCATCCTGCACATGATTCCCGGCCCCATCATTGGGCTGGTGCTGCTGTTCGCCTTCCTGGTGTGGAACGGTGAGGTGAGCAAGCCGGTGAACGAGGCCGCCGCCTCGCTGCTGCGCTACCTGCCGTTGCTGCTGGTGCCGGCAGCGGTCGGGGTGATGGCCTATGCGAAGCAGATCGCTGCGGACTTCTGGGCAATCGCCGGGGCGCTGGCGCTGTCGCTGCTGGTGTCCTTCGTGTTCGCCGGCTGGCTGATGCAGAAGCTCATCGACCGCCAGCGCAGGCAGAAGGAGGGCGCGTGATGTTCGACTGGCAAGGCGCGCTGGACTCCGTCATCCACCATCCGCTGTTCTGCGTCGGCGTCACCCTGGGTGCCTATCAGTTGGCGCTGGCCGCCTACGAGCGCACCCGCTGGGTGTTCCTGCAGCCGGTGCTGGTGTCGATGCTGATCGTCATCGCGGTGCTGCTGGTGTGCGGCATCGACTACGCCGAATACAGCAACAGCGCCAAGGTACTGACCATCCTTCTCGGCCCCGCCACCGTCGCGCTGGCGGTGCCGCTGTTTCTCAACCTCAAGCGGATCCGCCAGCTGTTCTGGCCGACGCTGATCACGCTGGTGGTGGCCGGGTTCTTCGCCACGGCCCTGGGAATTGGCCTGGGTTGGCTGTTCGGCGTCGATCACGAGATTCTCATGAGCCTGGCGCCCAAGTCGGTGACCTCGCCGATTGCCATGCTGGTGGCAAGCCAGGTTGGCGGCGTCGCCGCGCTGGCGGCAGTGTTCGTGCTGATCACCGGCGTGCTCGGCGCCATCCTCGGCCCGGAACTGTTGCGCCGCTTCGGTGTACATCACCCGGCCGCGCAAGGTATGGCGCTGGGCATGACCGCCCACGCGGTGGGCACTTCCCGCGCCCTGCAGGAGGGCGAGGAATGCGGCGCCTTCGCCGCCCTGGCGATGAGCCTGATGGGCGTGGCCACCGCTGTGCTGCTACCGTTGGCGGTAGCACTGATCGCCTGACCGCCTGTTGACGATCTGCTGCGCGTCGACCGTAGGGCGTTGGCAAACGCCCTCAGATGCTCATTTACAGCAGTAAACTCCGCTCTTCGGGCGCTTGCCGCCTACTACGGCTCTAGCTCGCACGATCGTAAACAGGCTCTGATCGAAAATGGGAGTACCCATGAGTTTTCCGCTCTTCCCCCTCAATACCGTGCTGTTCCCCGGTTGCCGTCTCGACCTGCAGATCTTCGAGGCGCGCTACCTGGACATGATCGGCCGCTGCATGAAGCAGAACGGCGGGTTCGGCGTGGTGGCCATCGTCGAGGGTGAGGAAGTCGGCGATGCGCCGGAGCGCTACAGCCTGGTCGGCTGCGAAGCGTACATCCGTGACTGGCAGCAGCGGCCCAACGGTCTGCTGGGCATTCGTGTCGAGGGCGGGCGGCGCTTCCGCGTGCTCTCCGCCAATGTGCAACCGGATCAACTGACCGTGGCTGAGGTGGAGTGGCTGGACGAACAGCCCGACCAGCCGCTGACCAAGGAACACGACGACCTGGCGGCTCTGCTGGAGGCGCTGTCCATGCACCCGATGGTTTCCGCATTGGAAATGGGCGGTGAGGTCAACGGCCAGCAGGCGCTGGCCTGCCAGCTCGCCTACCTGCTGCCATTCGAGCGCGACCAGAAGCAGGTGCTGCTGGAGATGGACGACCCGACCGTGCGCCTGGCGCGCATCCAGGTGCTGCTGGAGCAGCTCCAGGGCGACTTCGTCGCCTGACGCAGCGGCTTTTTGTAGGAGCGAGCTTGCTCGCGAACCCGCCCAGCTTTGTCACCGCCGGTTGACTCTGTTCGCGAGCAAGCTCGCTCCTACAGGGATTGCCTTTCGGTGCGGCGGGAGCGGACTCCGTCCACGATTGGCCCCGCCGCTGCGCGAAACTATCGCGGATGAAGCCGCTCCTGCGTGATCGGAAACGACAAGGCCCGCATCCGCGGGCCTTGTGTTTTGACGGCGTCAGCGAAGGATCAGAACGAATCGCCCGGCACCCGTACCCAGCCTTCCATGAGGATGCGTGAGCTGCGGCTCATGATGGCCTTGGTCACGGTCCATTCGCCGTTCACCTGCTTGGCCTCGGCGCCCACGCGCAGGGTGCCGGAGGGGTGGCCGAAGCGCACGGCGCTGCGTTCGCCACCGCCGGCGGCGAGGTTCACCAGGGTGCCGGGGATGGCGGCGGCGGTGCCGATGGCCACGGCGGCGGTGCCCATCATGGCGTGGTGCAGCTTGCCCATGGACAGCGCGCGCACCAGCAGGTCGATGTCGCCGGCCTGCACCTGTTTGCCGCTGGAAGTGACGTAGTCCTTGGCCGGCGCGACGAAGGCGATCTTCGGCGTGTGCTGGCGGGTCGCGGCCTCTTCCGGGGTCTTGATCAGGCCCATGCGCAGGGCGCCGGCGATGCGGAACTTCTCGAAGCGCGCCAGTTGCTCCGGGTCGCCATTGATCGCGTCGCGCAGCTCGGCGCCGGTGTAGCCGATGTCCTGGGCGTTGACGAAGATGGTCGGGATGCCGGCGGTGATCATGGTCGCCTTGAAGGTGCCAATGCCGGGGACTTCCAGATCGTCCACCAGGTTGCCGGTGGGGAACATCGAGCCGCCATCTTCGCCATCGTCGGACGGGTCGAGGAACTCCAGCACGATCTCGGCGGCGGGGAAGGTCACGCCGTCCAGTTCGAAGTCACCGGTTTCCTGCACCTGGCCGTTGGTGATCGGCACGTGGGCGATGATGGTCTTCTGGATGTTCGCCTGCCAGATGCGCACCACGCAGGTGCCGTTGTCCGGAATGCGCGAGGGATCGACCAGGCCGGCGTGGATGGCGAAGGAGCCGGCGGCGGTGGAGAGGTTGCCGCAGTTGCCGCTCCAGTCGACGAAGGCCTTGTCGATGGAAATCTGCCCGTAGAGGTAGTCGACGTCGTGCTCGGGCTGGGTGCTTTTCGACAGGATCACGCACTTGCTGGTGCTGGAGGTTGCGCCGCCCATGCCGTCGATGTGCGCGCTGTACGGATCGGGGCTGCCGATCACGCGCATGAACAGCTGGTCACGAGCCGCGCCGGGCACCTGGCAGCGCTCGGGCAGGTCCTGCAGGCGGAAGAACACGCCCTTGCTGGTGCCGCCGCGGATGTAGGTGGCGGGGATCTTCACTTGGGGTACGTGGGGCATGGGGTACGTTCCTGAGTGCTGTTTGTAGGAGCGAGCTTGCTCGCGAACCCATCCCCGCTGCGAGGCTGTTCGCGAGCAAGCTCGCTCCTACAGGATTAGTGCCGACCCGCCATGCAGGCGGGCCGGCTGTTACATCACGCTACCGCGCCTTCCAGGAAGTCCTTGGCGAAGCGCTGCAGCACGCCACCGGCCTTGTACACCTTCACTTCGGCGGCGGTGTCGAGGCGGCAGGTGACCGGGACTTCGACCACGTCACCGTTGCGGCGATTGACCAACAGGGTCAGGTCGCAGCGCGGCGAGACGTCGCCCTTGATGTCGTAGGTCTCGGTGCCGTCCAGGCCCAGGGTGAGGCGGGTGGTGCCTGGCTTGAACTCCACCGGCAGTACGCCCATGCCCACCAGGTTGGTGCGGTGGATGCGCTCGAAGCCTTCGGCGACGATCACTTCCACGCCTGCCAGGCGAACGCCCTTGGCCGCCCAGTCGCGGGACGAGCCCTGGCCGTAGTCGGCGCCGGCGACGATGATCAGGTTCTGCTTGCGGTTCATGTAGGTTTCGATGGCTTCCCACATGCGCATGACCTTGCCTTCGGGTTCCACGCGAGCCAGCGAACCCTTCTTCACCTCGCCGTTGACCACGGCCATTTCGTTGACCAGCTGCGGGTTGGCGAACGTGGCGCGCTGGGCGGTCAGGTGGTCGCCGCGGTGGGTGGCGTAGGAGTTGAAGTCCTCCTCCGGCAGGCCCATTTTCGCCAGGTATTCGCCGGCCGCGCTGTCCAGCAGGATGGCGTTGGACGGCGACAGGTGATCGGTGGTGATGTTGTCCGGCAGGATCGCCAGCGGGAGCATGCCCTTGAGCGTGCGCTCGCCAGCGAGGGCACCTTCCCAGTACGGCGGACGACGGATGTAGGTGGACATCGGGCGCCAGTCGTACAGCGGGCTTTCCGCTTCCTGCACGCTGCCCAGGTCGAACATCGGGATGTAGACCTGCTTGAACTGCTCGGGCTTGACGCTGGCGGCGACGATGGCGTCGATCTCTTCGTCCGACGGCCAGAGGTCCTTCAGGGTGACCGGGTTGCCTTGACTGTCGGTGCCCAGCGGGTCCTGCTCGATGTCGAAGCGCACGGTGCCGGCGATGGCATAGGCGACCACCAGCGGCGGCGAGGCGAGGAAGGCCTGCTTGGCGTAGGGGTGGATACGGCCGTCGAAGTTGCGGTTGCCCGAGAGTACGGCGGTGGCGTACAGGTCGCGGTCGATGATCTCTTTCTGGATCACCGGGTCCAGCGCGCCGGACATGCCGTTACAGGTAGTGCAGGCGTAGGCGACGATGCCGAAGCCGAGCTTCTCCAGCTCCGGCAGCAGGCCGGCTTCTTCCAGGTACAGCTTGGCGACTTTCGATCCGGGCGCGAACGAGGTCTTCACCCACGGCTTGCGGATCATGCCCAGCGCGTTGGCCTTCTTCGCCACCAGGCCGGCGGCGATGACGTTGCGCGGGTTGGAGGTGTTGGTGCAGCTGGTGATGGCGGCGATGATCACCGCGCCATCGGGCATCAGTCCTTCGGCTTCTTCGACGCGGCCGGACTCCAGCTTGGCTTCGTCGGCGATGCCGCGCTCAGCCAGTGCCGAGGTCGGCAGGCGGCGGTGCGGGTTGGACGGGCCAGCCATGTTGCGGACCACGCTGCCCAGGTCGAAGCTCAGTACACGCTCGTACTCGGCGGTCTTGAGCGCATCGCTCCACAGGCCGAGGGTTTTGGCGTAGTTCTCCACCAGTTCCACCTGCTCGGGCTCGCGGCCGGTGAGCTTGAGGTAGTCGATGGTCTGGCCGTCGATGTAGAACATCGAGGCGGTGGCGCCGTATTCCGGGCACATGTTGGAGATGGTCGCGCGGTCGCCGATGGACAGGCTGTCCGCACCCTCGCCGAAGAACTCGACGTAGGCGCCGACCACGCGTTCCTTGCGCAGGAACTCGGTGATCGCCAGGACGATGTCGGTGGCAGTGATACCCGGTTTGCGCTTGCCGGTCAGCTCGACGCCGACAATGTCGGGCAGGCGCATCATCGACGGGTGGCCGAGCATCACGGTCTCGGCCTCGAGGCCGCCGACGCCGATGGCGATCACGCCCAGGGCGTCCACGTGCGGGGTGTGCGAGTCGGTTCCGACGCAGGTGTCGGGGAACGCGATGCCGCCGCGCGCCTGGATCACCGGGCTCATTTTCTCCAGGTTGATCTGGTGCATGATGCCGTTGCCGGCCGGGATCACATCGACGTTCTTGAACGCGGTCTTGGTCCAGTCGATGAAGTGGAAGCGATCCTCGTTGCGGCGATCTTCGATGGCGCGGTTCTTCTCGAAGGCGTCCGGGTCGAAGCCCGGCGCTTCCACGGCCAGCGAGTGGTCGACGATCAGCTGGGTCGGCACCACCGGGTTGACCTTGGACGGGTCGCCGCCTTTCTCGGCGATGGCGTCACGCAGGCCGGCGAGGTCGACCAGCGCGGTCTGGCCGAGGATGTCGTGGCAGACCACGCGCGCCGGGTACCAGGGGAAGTCGAGGTCGCGCTTGCGGTAGACCAGTTGCTCCAGCGAAGCGGTCAGGTCCGCCGGCTCGCAGCGGCGCACCAGCTGTTCGGCCAGCACGCGGGAGGTGTAGGGGAGCTTGTCCCAGGCGCCGGCCTGGATCGCTTCGACTGCCTCGCGGGCGTCGAAGTAATCCAGCGCGGTGCCGGGCAGGCGCTTGCGGTATTGGCTGTTCACGGAAGTAGTCATTTTGTTATCCAGGAAGGCTATTTGCGGTCCTTGAGCGGCACGAACTTCAGGTCTTCAGGGCCTGTGTAGTTGGCGCTCGGGCGGATGATCTTGCCGTCGATGCGTTGTTCGATGACGTGGGCGGACCAGCCGGCGGTGCGGGCGATGACGAACAGCGGGGTGAACATCGCGGTGGGCACGCCCATCATGTGGTAGCTCACGGCGCTGAACCAATCGAGGTTGGGGAACATCTTCTTGATGTCCCACATGATGGTTTCCAGGCGCTCGGCGATGTCATACATCTTGGTGTTGGACTGCTCGTTCGACAGCTGGTGGGCGACTTCCTTGATGACCTTGTTGCGCGGGTCGGACACGGTGTAGACCGGGTGGCCGAAGCCGATCACCACTTCCTTGCGTTCAACGCGGGCACGGATGTCGGCCTCGGCTTCGTCCGGATTGTCGTAGCGCTTCTGAATCTCGAAGGCCACCTCGTTGGCGCCGCCGTGTTTCGGGCCGCGCAGCGCGCCGATGGCGCCGGCGATGCAGGAGTAGATGTCCGATCCGGTGCCGGCGATCACGCGGGAGGTGAAGGTCGAGGCGTTGAACTCGTGCTCGGCGTACAGGTTCAGCGAGGTATGCATGGCGCGCACCCAGGACTCGCGCGGCTTCTGACCGTGCAGCAGGTGCAGGAAGTGGCCGCCGATGGAGTCGTCGTCGGTCTCGACGTCGATGCGCTTGCCGTTGTGGCTGAAGTGGTACCAGTAGAGCAGCGCGGAACCCAGGGAGGCCATCAGCTTGTCGGCGATGTCACGGGCGCCCGGGTGGTTGTGGTCGTCCTTCTCCGGCGACAGGCAGCCGAGCACGGACACGGCGGTGCGCATCACGTCCATCGGGTGGGCCGACGGCGGCAGGGTTTCCAGGGCGGCCTTGACGCCGGCCGGCAGGCCGCGCAGGGCTTTCAGCTTGGCCTTGTAGCCGGCCAGCTCGGCGACGTTGGGCAGCTTGCCGTGCACCAGCAGGTGGGCGATTTCCTCGAATTCGCAGCGGTTGGCGAAGTCCAGGACGTCATAGCCACGGTAGTGCAGGTCGTTGCCGGTACGGCCGACGGTGCACAGGGCGGTGTTGCCAGCGGCGGTGCCACTCAGGGCCACGGACTTCTTGGGTTTGAAGGCGGTGGTGGTTTCTGCGGTAGCGCTCATCGCGTGTCTCCTCATCAAATCCGGTTGCTTGTTCTTGTCCCCCGGCACGGGCCGGGATTTCGGTTCGAATCTGGTTGGCGGATAACGCCTGTGGCGTTATGCGCCCTACGGTGTATCAGGTCTGGCGTAGGGCGAATAACGCGAAGCGTTATCCGCCGCTTTCGCCTCGGGTCACTTCTTGCCGGCAGCGAACAGCGCGTCGAGCTTCTGCTCGAAGGCGTGGTAACCGATGCGGTCGTACAGCTCGGCACGGGTCTGCATGAGTTCGATCACGTTCTGCTGGTGGCCTTCCTGGCGGATCGCGGTGTAAACGGCTTCGGCGGCCTTGTTGGCGGCGCGGAAGGCGGACAGCGGATACAGCTGGATGGCCACGCCGACCGAGGCCAGCTCGTCGCGGGTGAACAGCGGGGTGGCGCCGAACTCGGTGATGTTGGCCAGGATCGGCACGTTCAGCGCATCGACGAAGCGCTTGTAGGTCGGCAGGTCGTAGGCGGCTTCGGCGAAGATCGCATCGGCACCGGCCTCGACGTAGCGCAGGCAGCGCTCGATGGCGGCGTCCACGCCTTCGGCCTGGATGGCGTCGGTGCGGGCGATCAGGAAGAAGTTCGGGTCGGTCTTGGCATCGGCGGCGGCTTTCACGCGGTCAGCCATTTCGTCGACGGAGACGATTTCCTTGCCCGGACGGTGGCCGCAGCGCTTGGCGCCGACCTGGTCCTCGATGTGGGCAGCAGCGGCGCCGGCCTTGATCAGGCTCTTCACGGTGCGCTCGATGTTGAAGGCGCTGGGGCCGAAGCCGGTGTCGATGTCCACCAGCAGCGGCAGGTCGCAGACGTCGGTGATGCGGCGCACGTCGGTGAGTACGTCGTCCAGGGTGTTGATGCCCAGGTCCGGAAGGCCGAGGGAGCCCGCCGCCACGCCGCCACCGGAGAGGTAGATGGCCTTGAAGCCGGCGCGCTTGGCCAGCAGGGCGTGGTTGGCGTTGATCGCGCCGATCACCTGCAGCGGCTTTTCTTCGGCAAGGGCTTCACGGAAACGTTGGCCGGCGGTCTTGTAGCTCATTGTTCACCTCGTTCGTTGGCTGTCTTGGCTTGGGCGTCCAGGTAATGGCGCTCCATATTGCGTTTCGAGGCGCCGATGTGACGGCGCATCAGCAACTCGGCCAGCTCGCCGTCACGATCGGCGATGGCATCGAGAATCCGGTGGTGCTCGGAGAAGGCCTGGCGCGGGCGGTTGGGCGTCGCCGAGAACTGCAGGCGGTACATGCGCACGAGCTGGTACAGCTCGCCGCAGAGCATGCGGGTGAGGGTGCGGTTGCCGCTGCCCTGGATGATTCGGTAGTGGAAGTCGTAGTCGCCTTCCTGCTGGTAGTAGCCACGGCCGGCCTGGAAGGCCTCGTCGCGCTCGTGGGTGTCGAGCACCCGGCGCAGCTCGTCGATCTCGGCCTGGCTCATGCGTTCGGCGGCCAGGCGGCAGGCCATGCCTTCGAGCGATTCGCGGATCTCGTAGAGCTCCAGCAGCTCCTCGTGGCTGAGCGAAACGACCCGCGCACCGACGTGCGGTACGCGCACCAGCAGTTTTTGGCCTTCCAGGCGGTGGATCGCCTCGCGCAGCGGGCCCCGGCTGATGCCGTAGGTGCGCGCCAGCTCCGGCTCGGAAATCTTGCTGCCGGGGGCGATCTCGCCCTTGACGATGGCCGACTGGATCTTGCGGAACACGTGTTCCGACAGGGTCTCGCCGTCGTCGCTGGCAGGGGTGGGCAGAATCAGGCTATCGCTCATGGTGTCGACAATCTTCTTGATGTGCGGCGAAAGCTACCCCTGGAAACCGCCTGGGTCAATCGCAACCTGATGAATTGTCGACAATCGTCTAATGGGGCGGAATTCTTATGCCGCCAAGGCGATGTCTGAGCGACAGGCCAGGGCGTTGCTGTGACAATGCCCGGACACACCGGCAATTAGGATGATCCCGTCATGGTGTTACAAGGACGTGCACGACGCGGGGCGTTCAGCGTATCGGCCTTTCTGCTGCTCGGCTGGGCGCAGGGGCTGTGGGCGATGCACCCTTATCGTGACAACCTGACTGCGGATGTCCGCTCCCAATCGCTGTCGGCGGAAATGCTGCCGTTGTTGCTGTTCTTCAGCATTCTCGTTGCGCTGGCGGCACTTCCACGCCGGCCGGGATGGCCCTGGCAAACCGCGCTTTCGTCGGGAATTGCCCTGCTGGGCTGGTTCTGGGTAGACCTTTGTCTTTACGACAGCCGCGTGGCCAGTTGGAGTACCTACACGACGGCGGAACTGGCGCTGGAAGTGGCCTGGCAGAGCTGGCTGCCGCTGCTGTCGGCGACGCTACTTTATTGGGCAGGCGCGGTCCTGCTGCGCTGGAGAGCGAACCATGATTCGAGGCTGGTATGACCGTCACGCACTGCCCCGACTGATCGACTTCGCCTGCGGTATGGGCGATGTGATGAAGCAGCGCTCGCTGCTGGTCCCCCGTGCACATGGCCGCGTGCTGGAGATCGGCATGGGCACCGGCCTGAACCTGTCCTTCTACGACCCGGCGAAAGTGTCGACAATCGTTGGCGTCGACCCGGCGGCGCAGATGCAGACGCTCGCCCGCAGCCGCGCCGAGGCGATTGGCATTCCGGTGGAGATGGTGGCGCTGGAGCTGGGTCAGATTCGTGCCGACGCCGGCAGCTTCGACAGCATCGTCTGCACCTTCACCCTGTGCAGCATCCCCGATGCGGTGGCGGCGTTGAAGGAGATGCGCCGGGTGCTCAAGCCCGGTGGCGAGTTGCTGTTCTGTGAACATGGCCTGGCGCCGGACGCCGGCGTGCGCGCGTGGCAGCATCGGTTGACGCCGGTGTGGAAGCCGCTGGCCGGCGGCTGCCACCTGGACCGCGACATGCCGGCGCTGATCGAATCCGGCGGTTTCCAGTTGCGCGAGCTGATTCAGGACTACCTGCCGGGCCCGCGGCCGATGACCTACGTCTACCGCGGCATGGCCGACTGATGCGCGGGCAGGCGATCGAGTACCTCGACGCTGAGGATGTAGGTACTGCGCACGTAGATGTCTTCCGGACGCTCGAGCTGCGCCATGTCGGACTGGCAGGCATTCATGCGCACCACGAATGGCGCCGCGCCGTCGCACAGCGCGTGGTAATCCCCCTGGCTGATCCAGCCCTGGAGCACGGAAGACTCGCGGTTGTGAGCGCGAACCACGACTTCGACCTTGAGGTGTTCGTTCATTGCCACGTTGGTCCACTGAGGGTGAAAAGGGGCAAACCTTAACGTCCGTCCTGTATGGCCTCTGTCAGGCTCCTCTGAATGGACTGTGGGACTATCCCGCCAACTCTCCCCCCGAACCCTCCCCGAATGCTCCCCTCGAGTTTGCGGCGCCCGTGCGTCAGGCCACGCGCTCGGCAGGGGTGACGTTGAGGATATGCGCGCCGCTGAGGAACAGGTCCTGCACCGGGCCGGTGGGGCAGTGGCGGCTCTGGCATTCGCCCAGGCGCACCTCGAAGGGCGTGCGGCCGTCGCGCAGGGCGAGGTAGTCCTCGCGGCTGATGCGGCCGTGGAGAATGCGCTGCGGGCGGTAGGGAGACCAGGTCTCCACATCGACCCAGAGACTGTCGGGAGTGTGGTTCATGGCGGTGGTCCGGCCGTTTGGAAATGGGCGAGTACTCTAGACAGCGGACCAACGCCAAATTCATCAGAGGCCCCCGATATATTTGTAGGAATTTATGTTGCCGTGACTGAAGGTGCCGTCTTACAGCAAGGCTCGATAGGCCGCGGCCCAGGTCTGGGCGAAGTCTTCGAAAGGCGTCGCCGTGGTATTCGCCGGCGAGCGCGTTTCTTGCGCACGCACTCGCCCGCTGCTGATCGCCTCGCCCAGTTCCGCGTAGCAATCGGCGACGCTGGCGGAGTAACCGGCCTCCCGCAGTGCGGCAGCCAGCTCCTGCGGCGATACCGGCACATAGGCCAGGTCTGGCCGGCCGATGGCTGCTCCCAGCAGCTGGGTTGCCTGGGCGTAGCTGATGTCGCGCTGGCCGAGCACTTCGCGGGTCACGATGCCCTGCCAGTCGCGGTCCAGCAGGGCGCCACTGGCAGCGTCGGCGACATCCTGGGTGGCAACCATCGGCACCGGCATGTCCGGCGCCACCGCGTCGCTGTAGCAGTCATAGGCGCGAACGATTTCCAGCGCGCCGTACAGGTTCTCGAACAGCGCGCCGGAACGCAGCATCAGCACATTCACCTCCGGCGGCAGCTGGCGCAGGCGCTGCTCCTGGTCGTGCATGCTGATGATCGGCCCGGTGCCACACGGCACCTCGGCGCCCACGCTGCTCAGGAACACCACGCGTCGCACAGTGCTGGCGCAGATGGCCTGGATGATCGCTTCGCCCTGGGCCGCCTGCTGGTTGCGGTAGTCCTCGGTCTCCGGGCCGTAGACGAGCAGGGTGTAGACCGCCTCGGCACCACGGAAAGCCTCGGTGAGGAAGGCACCGTCGTGCGGCTCGCCCACGGCGATCTGCGCGCCGGCGGCAGCCAGCGGCGCCAGGCGTTCGGCATTGCGGCCCAGGGCGCGAACCAGCACGCCGGCGGCCAGCAGGGTCTGGCAGATTCTCGAACCGGTGCGGCCGGTAGCTCCCATTACAGTGATCATGGCGGTGTCCTCGCTGTTGGCCGTCCCGCGGCGCCCGCCGTGGGTTCGTTGGCCTGGTCTCAGTCTCACGCCGAGTCGCTGGACGGTTAATGCCTGGAAATCGCCGCTTCATGCTCATTCGTCCAGAAGTGCTGGACGCCGCCGGGTAGTCTGACCAGTCTCAAGACCATGAACGCTCCTACCGCCATTCCAGACCTGACCGACGCCTGGGCTTCCACTGATCCCCTGGGCGAGGCCCTGCATTTCCTGCGCATGAGCGGCACCTTCTATTGCCGCTCCGAGTTCAGCGCGCCCTGGGGGCTGGACCTGCCGGCAATGCCGCAGTGCCTGATGTTCCACGTGCTGACCGTCGGCGAGTGCTGGCTGGAGGCAGAGGGCGACGAGCCGCGCCGGCTGGCGCCGGGGGATCTGGTACTGGTGCCCCACGGTGAGGGCCATCGGCTGGTGAGCTCGCCGGGCGAGCCGGCGGCGGGGCTGTTCGATTTGCCTCGAGCCTATGCCAGCGACCGCTATGAAGTGCTGCGCCAGGGCGGCGGCGGAGAGCCCGTGGCGATGATCTGCGGGGCGGTACGCTTCGATCATCCTGCCGCACTGCAACTGGTGCGCCTGCTGCCGCGTGTATTGGAGGCGCAGGTGCGCGACCCCGCCCAGCGCGACTGGCTGATGAGCACCCTGCAACTGATGGAGAGCGAGGCGCGGGCCATGCGCCCTGGCGGCGAAACGGTGATTACCCGTCTGGCCGACATCCTGGTGATCCAGGCCATTCGTGCCTGGATCGAACAAGACCCGGCCGCCCAGATCGGATGGCTCGGTGCCTTGCAGGATCGTCAGTTGGGCCGGGCGCTGAGCCTGATCCACCGTGACCCGGCGCGGGACTGGAGCCTCGCTTCCCTGGCCGCAGCGGCGGCGATGTCGCGCTCCGCTTTTGCCGCGCGTTTCGCCGAGAAAGTCGGCTTGCCGGCCATGCACTATGTCACCCGCTGGCGCATGCACGTGGCGCTGAGCTGGTTGCAGGAGCGAGAGATCGCCGTGGCCGAACTGGCCGAGCGCCTCGGCTATCAGTCCGAGGCGGCGTTCAGCCGGGCGTTCAAACGCTGCATTGGTGTTTCGCCGGGAAGCGTGCGGCGTAATGCGTAGGCCGTACAACCGTTCGCGGTTGTACGGCGATACACGGAGGTCCGTCGCTGGAGCCGGGGCCAAGTTCGGAGTGCCCTGCGGTCCAGGCTAAACGGCGTATAACGTTGAACGTCATACGCCCTACGGGCTACGCGATCACAGGCGGAAGGTTCAGAGCTGGATATCGTCGCGGATCAGCACGCAGGTGCAGCCGTCTTCGTCTTCGCGCCAGTCGTGGAGGAAGTACATCTGGATCTTGCCGCCGTCCATCACCGCCAGGTAATCGCCCACTTCCGGGACGAAGAAGGCAGAACTACCCGGTTCGGCTTCGCACTCGATGCGCACGCTGAAGAACAGCGCCGGGTCGGCGTCGTCGAAGAAGTCTTCGCGCTCGGCGGCGTCCCATTCGATGGGGGCTTCGAAGGGGCCGAGGAAGAGGACCTTGGCGTCGCCCATGTCCAGTTCTTCGGCGTCCGGGTCATTGTCGTCCGGGCGGTAGACGGTGGCGTCCAGTGCCTGGGCATCGGCGAGGATGGCGCGGCGCGCGGCCATGCGCTGCTGCGGGTCGACGCCGGCGTCGGCGCAGAGCTGGTTCCAGAGGGTTTCGGCTTGGGTGGACATGGTGGCTCCCGCTCGTGCGGCCGGTTCAAAGATGGGTAGTGTCCGGGACAGTTCCCGGCAGATCAATGGGGCGCTGCGCCGTGTGTCATTACCCGTGTAGGAGCGAGCTTGCTCGCGAACCTGCCTGAAGCCGTGGTATCCGCCTGAAAGCGTTCGCGAGCAAGCTCGCTCCTACAGAAAGCATTGGCGATTACTCGCCCTTGAGGCCGTACTTCTTCACCTTGTCGAACAGCGTGGTCTTGGCCATGCCCAGCGCGTGCGCGGCCTGGCTGAGGTTGCCGGCGTGGCGTTCCAGGGCGGTGGACAACAGGCTCCTCTCGAAGGCTTCCACGGCTTCGGCGAAGCGCGGCTCTCCCGCGTCCGGGCCGAGGTTGCCGCCGGCCAGTACCGGCAGGCCGAGGGCGAAGCGTTCGGCGACGTTGCGCAGTTCGCGCACGTTGCCCGGCCAGTCGTGGGTCATCAGGGTGGCAGCGGTGGTGTTGTCGATGGCCGGCGCCGGTCGGTCGAAGCGCAGCGAGGACTGCTGCAGGAAGTGCTCGAAGAGCATCAGGATGTCTTCGCGGCGTTCGCGCAGCGGCGGCAGGTTCAGGGTGATGACGTTGAGGCGGTAGTAGAGGTCGCTGCGGAAAGTGCCTTCACGGCCCATGGCGGCAAGGTCGGATTTGGTCGCGGCAATCACCCGGCAGTCCACGCCGATCAGCTCATTGGAGCCCAGGCGCTCCAGCTGCTGTTCCTGCAGCACGCGCAGCAGCTTGATCTGCAGGTTCAGCGGCATGCTCTCGATCTCGTCGAGGAACAGGCTGCCGCCGTTGGCGTGCTCGATCTTGCCGATACGGCGCTTGCCGGCGCCGGTGAAGGCGTGTGCCTCGTGGCCGAAGATTTCGCTGTCGATCAGGCTTTCCGGCAGTCCGCCGCAGTTGAGCGCAACGAAGGGCTTGGCCTGGCGTCGGCTGTAATCGTGCAAGCAGCGGGCGACCAGTTCCTTGCCGGTGCCGGTCTCGCCCTCGATCAGCACGTTGGCGGAGGTGTCGGCGACGTTGGCGATCAGCTCGCGTAGCGCTTGCATCGCGGGCGAGCGGCCAATCAGCCGGCCTTCCAGTGCCTGCTTGCCGGCGAGCTGGCGGCGCAGCTGGCTGACTTCGCGGGTCAGCGCGCGCTGGGCCAGGGCGCGCCGCGCGGTGTCCACCAGCTTCTCGGGGGAGAAGGGCTTCTCCATGAAGTCGTAGGCGCCGTCGCGCATGGCCTTGACCGCCATGGCGATGTCGCCGTGGCCGGTGATCAGCACCACCGGCAGGCTGGGGTCGCGCTCCCTGAGTTTCTCCAGCAGTTGCAGGCCGTCCATGCCGGGCATGCGGATGTCGCTGACGACGATGCCGGGGAAGTCCGCGCCGACTTTCTTCAGCGCTTCTTCGGCGCTGCCCACGCTGTCGGTCTCGATGTCTTCCAGGGCCAGCGCCTGCTGGCAGCCGAGGCGGACGTGGGGGTCGTCCTCGACGATCAGGACGCGCAGGGATGGGTCGCTCATGCGGGTGTCTCCATGGCGGGCAGCAGCGGCAGGTGCAGCTCGAAGGCGGTGCCGCCGGATTCCGGATAGGCCACGCCCAGGGTACCGCCAGCGGCGGTGGCGAGGCTGGCGGAAAGGGTCAGGCCCAGGCCCAGGCCGAGTTCGCCGGGCTTGGTGGTGAAGAAGGGTTCGAACAGGTGCACGCGTGCGTCCGGCGGAATGCCGGGGCCGTTATCGCGTACCACCAGGCGGTAGTGACCGTCCCCTTCGCGGCGGCCTTCCAGCCAGAGCTGGCGGTCGGTCTGCGTGCTCATGGCGTCGAGGGCGTTGGCGATCAGGTTGACCAGTATCTGTTCCAGGCGCGTCTGGTCGATGGCCAGGCGCGCATCGGCATAGTCGCGGTGCAAGGTCGCCGGCACTTCCGAAAGACGCCCCTGCAATACCATCACCGCGGCATCCACGGCCTTGCTTAGTGTGGCCTGGCCGTGGTCGTCGGCACGTCGGGCGAAGGCGCGCAGGCTGGCAGTGATGCGGCCCATGCGGTCGACCATTTCGGCGATGGCTTCGAGGTTGCTGCTGGCGACGTCGAGCTTGCCGCGCTCAAGGAAGCGTACGCTGTTGCTCGACAGAGTCCGCAGCGCCGCCAGTGGCTGGTTGAGCTCGTGGGCGATGCTGGTGGACATCTGCCCGATGACCGCCAGCTTGCCGGCCTGGACTAGCCGATCCTGGGCCTTGCGCAGGGTGTCCTCGGCCTGCCGGCGCTCGCGGATCTGCTCGCGCAGGTGCTGGTTGCTGGCGCGCAGGTCGGCGGTGCGCTCGGCGATGCGTCGCTCCAGGGCGTTGTTGGCCTGTTCCAGTGCCTCGCGGGCGGCGAGGCGGGTGGCGATGACCTTGCGCCGCTCGTTCCAGGCGATCAGCAGGAAGGCGAACAGGGCGAAGCCGGCGGCGGCGAGCATGCCGTGGATCATCGCTTCGCGGCGCAGGTCGGCCAGCGGGGTGAGCAGGGTGAAGTGCCACGGCGTGTCGCTGAGCTGGCGCGTCTGCATCAGGTAGCTGAGCGGCTTGTGGCTGTCGGCGTGCTCGCCCGGCGGGAAGCTGATTTCCTCGACGCCCTCGCCCAGCGGGCGGCGTGACAGCGGCTGCCATTCGTTGAGCGCCCACCAGTAGTACTGCAGGCTGCGGGCCAGGCGTTCCTTGTCCTGATCGCTCAGCGGGCGCACGGCCTTCAGGCGCAAGGTGGGGTCGCTGGAGAGGATGATGATGCCGTTCTCGTCGCTGACGAAGGCTTGCAGGCGCGCCTTCTCCCAGCGCTCTTCGAGGGATTCCATGCGCACTTTCACTACGGCGACGCCGACGATCTTGCCGCCGTGGACCAGACCGTGGGCAAGGTAGTAACCGGGTTCGCCGGTGGTGCTGCCGATACCGTAGAAGCGTCCGGGGCGGCCTTGCACGGCTTCCTGGAAATAGGCGCGGAAGGACAGGTCTTCGCCCAGGTAGCTGTCGGCGTCCTGCCAGTTGCTGGTGGCCAGCACGCGGCCGGAGGTATCCAGCAGGTAGACGGCGCGGCTTCCGGCGCGGCGGTTGAGGCCTTCGAGGTAATGGTTGACGCGGTCGCGGTGCAGCGGCGTCGGGTCGGTCAGCAGGCGGCTGACGCTGCCTTCGAGTTCGAGCAGGCTGGGCAGGTAGGTGTAGCGGCTGATCTCGCTTTCCACGCCACGGGCGTGCAGTTCCAGCTGGCGTTCGCCGGTCTCGATCAGGCTGCGGGTGCCGGCGCCTTCGCTGATCAGGTAGCCGCCGTAGCCGAAGCCCAGGGTGAGCAGGAGCAGCAGGAAGGGCAACAGGTAGTTGCGCACGAGGCGTGGCTTCACGGTGAGCGGCGGCGGCAATGGGCTGGAAGCGCATTGCAGCACAGTCGTCGGGGCCGAGCCAGCCCAACGCCGGGGGGCGGCGATGGACTGGCTCGGATACCACACGGTGCGTCTGCCGGGGCTTAGGGCTTGACCACCATCCCGATGCCGCGGCCGCGCGGATCGGAGGCGGTTTCCAGGGCCTTGCCGTTCACACGGATGGCCTGGATGTCACCCATGTTCCAGCCCTGGTCTTCCAGGGTGTAGCCCATGGCCTTGAGCTCGTCGGCAACCTTGCCGGTGAGCGGCGCGTAAGCGTCGTAGTAGATGGTGTCCTTGGGCAGCAACTGGTGATGCACACGCTGCGCAGCCACGGCCTTCTCCAGGGGCAGGTGGAAGTCGTAGACGTTGTTCAGCACCTGGAAGATCGAAGTGAAGATCCGCGAGCCGCCGGGCGTACCCAGTACCAGGCTGACGTGGCCGTCGCGGGTGACGATGCTCGGGCTCATGGAGGAGAGCATGCGCTTGCCCGGCTCGATGGCGTTGGCGTCGCTGCCCACGACGCCGAAGGCGTTGGCCACGCCCGGCTTGGAGCTGAAGTCGTCCATCTCGTCGTTGAGCAGGAAGCCCGCGCCCTTGACCACCACGCCACTGCCGAAGTCCCAGTTGAGGGTGTAAGTGTTGCTGACGGCGTTGCCATCCTTGTCGACGATGGAGAAGTGCGTGGTCTGGTGCGGCTCAAGGCCCGGACGGACTTTCTCGGTTTCCGAGATGGCGTCCGGGTTCACTTCCTTGGCGCGCTTGGCGATGTAGTTCGGGTCGGTCAGCTGGGCCACCGGCACCTTGGAGAACTGCGGGTCGCCCAGATAGTCGGCGCGGTCGGCGAACACGCGCTTCTCGATTTCCGAGAGCAGGTGGATGTACTTGGCGGAGTTCAGTTCCACGCCCTTGAAGTCAGCGGCGCGCTGTTCCTTGATGCCGATCAGCTGGGCCAGGGCGATGCCGCCGGAGCTGGGCAGCGGCGCGGTGTAGAGGGTGTTGCCCTGCCAGTCGATGCGCATCGGTTCGCGCCACTTGGCTTCGTAGGTGCTCAGGTCGTCGGCGGTGATCAGGCCGCCGTCCTGCTTCATCTGCGCGATCAGCAGCTTGGCTGTCTCACCCTTGTAGAAGTCGTCCGGGCCCTTGTCGGCAATACGCTCCAGGGTCTTGGCCAGTTCCGGCTGCTTGAAGGTTTCACCCGGCGACAGGGTGCCGAAGTAGTCGCCGAAGTTGGTCTTGCCGTTGAACAGCGCGATGGCGTCCTGGCGGTACTGGTACTGCTGGTCGGCGACCCGGAAGCCGCTCTGCGCGTAGCCGATGGCCGGGGTCAGCAGTTCGCTCCACTTCAGCTTGCCGAAGCGCTTGTGCGCCTCCCACAGGCCCATCACCGTACCCGGCACGCCGGCGGCCTTGGCACCGACCAGGCTGAGGTTTTCGATGACCTCGCCCTTCTCGTTCAGGTACATGGTCTTGGTCGCGGCCTTCGGCGCGATCTCGCGGTAGTCGAGGAAATACGGCTTGCCGTCGACGTACAGGGTCATGAAACCGCCGCCGCCGATGTTGCCGGCTTCGGGGTAGGTGACCGCGAGGGTGAAGGCGGTGGCGACTGCGGCGTCGACGGCGTTGCCGCCTTTCTTGAGGATTTCGGCGGCGACTTTCGCGCCGTACTGATCCGGCGCGGCAACCGCGCCACCGTCGAGGGTGACGGCGAAGACCGACGAGCTCGCCGCGAGGATCGCGACGCCCAGGGGCAGCTTGCTGAAGTGGAACACGCGCATGGGACTTCCTTATTTATTCTTGTGCTTGCGGTGAGGGTGAAGGCCCCGGCGAACCGGGGCCTTCGGGTAAAACAACAGCGGGATCAGTGCGGCAGGATCTTGGCCAGGAACTGCTGGGTGCGTTCGGCGCGGTTCTGCAGGTCGCCGAAGAATTCCTCCTTCGGGCAGTCCTCGACGATCTGCCCGCGGTCCATGAAGATCACCCGGTCGGCGACCTTGCGTGCGAAGCCCATCTCGTGGGTCACGCACATCATGGTCATGCCTTCCTGGGCGAGCTGGACCATTACGTCGAGCACCTCGTTGACCATCTCCGGGTCGAGCGCCGAGGTCGGTTCGTCGAACAGCATGACGATCGGGTCCATCGCCAGCGCGCGGGCGATCGCCACGCGCTGCTGCTGGCCGCCGGAGAGCTGGCCGGGATGCTTGTGGGCGTGGGCTTGCAGGCCGACGCGGTCGAGCAGCTTCATGCCCTTTTCCATCGCCTCTTCCTTGCTCCGCCCCAGTACCTTGCGCTGGGCGATGGTGAGGTTTTCGGTGATGGTCAGGTGCGGGAACAGCTCGAAGTGCTGGAACACCATGCCAACCCGCGAGCGCAGCTTGGGCAGGTCGGTCTTGGGGTTGGCGATGGAGGTGCCATCGACCGTGATGTCGCCCTTCTGGAAGGGCTCCAGCGCGTTGACGCACTTGATCAGGGTCGACTTGCCCGAGCCGGACGGCCCGCAGACCACCACCACTTCACCCTTGGCGACCTTGGTGTTGCAGTCGGTGAGAACCTGGAAGTCGCCGTACCACTTGCTGACGTTATCGATGGAGATCATACGGTTAACCTTTTCTGCAGGCGCTTCACGCAAAGGGACGCGGCGAAGCTGATGACGAAGTAGACGAGACCGGCGAAGATCAGGAATTCATGGGGCTGGCCGATGATGTCGCCACGCGAGCGGGCGGCATTGAGGAAGTCCATCAGGCCGACCGAGTACACCAGCGAGGTGTCCTGGAACAGGATGATGCTCTGCTGCAGCAGCAGCGGGGTCATCTTGCGGAACGCCTGGGGCAGGATGATCAGGCGCATGGACTGGCCGTAGGTCATGCCCAGTGCGTAGGACGCGCCGATCTGGCCCTTCGGGATGGCCTGGATGCCGGCGCGGACGATCTCGCAGTAGTACGCCGCCTCGAACATCATGAAGGCCACCAGGCACGAGGTGAACGCGCCCACGGGGGTGTCCTGGCCGGTGATCCAGCGCAGGATGAACGGCACCGCGAAGTAGAACCAGGTGATCACCAGCAGCAGCGGGATCGAGCGGAAGTAGTTCACGTAGAAGCCGGCGATGTTCGACAGCAGCTTGCTGTTGGACAGCCGCATCAGCGCGAGGATGGTGCCCAGCACCACGCCGCCCAGCACACCGAGGATCATCAGCTGCAGGGTGGTGAGCATGCCTTCCCAGAGGCCGGGGAGGGCGGGGACGATCTGGCTGAAGTCCATCATTTACCTCCCACGGAGATCAGGCCCGGCACGGCGACTTTCTTCTCGACCATGCGCATGATCAGCATCAGGCTCATGTTCAGGGTGAAGTAGATCGCGGTGGCGAGGGTGAAGGCCTCGAACAGGTTGGCGCTGAATTCGGCGGTCTGCTTGGTCTGCGCCAGCAGCTCCATGAGCCCGATCAGTGAGGCCACCGAGGAGTTCTTGAAGACGTTGAGGAATTCCGAGGTCAGCGGCGGAATGATGATCCGGAAGGCCTGCGGCAACAGCACGTGGCGGTAGATCGCCGGCAGGCGGAAGCCCACGGCGCTGGCGGCGGCGAGCTGGCCCTTGGGCAGAGCCTGGATGCCGGTGCGCACCTGCTCGCAGACCCGCGCGGCGGTGAACAGGCCCAGGCACACGACGACGCTGATGAAGGCCGAGGTTTCCGGGGCGATGCCCAGCTTGAACCAGTCCTGGATCGGCTGCGGCAGGTAGTCCGGCACCAGGAAGTACCAGATGAACAGCTGCACCAGCAGCGGGACGTTGCGGAACAGCTCCACATAGGCCGTGGCGATGCCCGACAGCCAGCGGTTGGGCAGGGTGCGCATCACGCCCAGCAGCGAGCCGAGCGCCAGGGCGATGACCCATGCCGCCAGCGAGACGGCGATGGTCCAGCCAAGGCCGGTGATGTACCAGTCCAGGTAGCGCTCGTCGCCAATCCCGGTGGACTTGAAGAACACGCCCCAGTCCCAGTTGTAATCCATGACGGGTTTCCCCTCGATTGCGTTTCACGGTGCGAAGCCGGATGCGGACGTGCAGCTACCCGCCACCCGCGGATAGCGGGTGTTCCGGCATCGTCTTCATTGGGTAGTGGGCCGGGAGCGCATGGCTTGCGCTCCCGATCCCCCGCCGGGGGGGGGGGGGGGGGGGGGGGGGGGGGGCCCCCCCCCCCGCGACCGTTACATCTGCTCGGCAGACTTGTCGGTCGGATTGGCGATCAGCTTCTTGAGCTCATCACTCATCGGGAAGTTGAGGTTCAGGTTCTTCGGCGGGATGGGCTGCATGAACCACTTGTCGTAGATCTTGTTAACCTCACCCGAGGCGAAGGTGTCGGAGATGGCCTTGTCGACCACTTTCTTGAACGGCGCGTCGCCCTTGCGAACCATGCACGCGTAGATCTCGTAGGACTGCGGCTTGCCGACCACGTGCCAGTCGTCCGGCTTCTTGGCCTTGGCCATTTCGCCGTAGAGCAGCGCGTCGTCCATCATGAAGGCCACGGCGCGGCCGGATTCGAGCATCAGGAAGGACTCGCCATGGTCCTTGGCCGAGATGATGTTCATGCCCATCTTCTGGTCGGCGTTCATCTGCTTGAGCAGGCGCTCGGAGGTGGTGCCGGCGGTGGTCACCACGTTCTTGCCCTTGAGGTCCGGGAAGTCGTTGATGCCCGAGCTGGTCTTGGTCAGCAGGCGGGTGCCGACCTCGAAGATGCCGACGGAGAAGTCGACCTGCTTCTGGCGCTCGAGGTTGTTGGTGGTGGAGCCGCACTCGATGTCCACGGTGCCGTTCTGCACCAGCGGGATACGGGTCTGGGAGGTCACCAGGTTGTAGCGAACCTTCAGGTCGGGGGCATTCAGCTCTTTCTTCAGGGCTTCGACGACCTTGATCTGCAGGTCGTGCGAGTAGCCTTCCGGCTGACGCGGGTCGCTGCCGAGGTAGGAGAAGGGGATGGAGGCGTCACGGTGACCGAGAACGATGGTGCCGGAGTCCTTGATCTTCTTCAGGGTACCGGTCAGCTCTTCGGCGACGACGGGAGTGGCGAGCAGGGCCGCGACAATGGCGACGCCCAACGCACGGGGTGCGAAACGCATGGAGACTACCTCGACTGGTTGTGTTTGTTATTCAGTCCTGCGCCGACGAGGCTCACTCCAGGCCGGTCGCACGTTCGAGGAGGAGCAGAGCAGGCTCCGTGCCAATGCTTTAACCTATTTGTAACTCATTGAATTTAAAGAGTTAAATTGAAAAATAAGAACTGAAGTCTGCAAGCGGTGTTCGGCTGGCCGGATTTTTCGGGATTCTGTGTTCGGAAATCCGAACGAATACCTGGCTCAGACGTCCGGCTGGCCGGCCCACTGGCCGCGCTGGAAGGGCGCAGGGCGATCAGCCAGGTGCATGGCGATGCGCTCCAGCAGTTGATGGGTCGGCGCGCGCACGCCGGTGACCGTCTGGCCCAGGCTAAGGGCGATTACCAGGAGGAGAACGGCGGGCTGGAAAGCTGGCAGGTGGGCGCGTGTCGCCGCGAGGAAGAGGGCGCTGGTGCCCAGCCCGAGCGAGAGGCCGGCGTAGACTTCTGCCGGCGAATGCACGTTGATCTCCAGCCGCGAGATGCCCACCAGCATTGCCAGCAGGGCTGCGAGCGCCGCGGCGAACAAGCCCGCACGCCGCGTGCCGAACAGCTGCGCGGCCAGCGTGGGCAGTACCGCCCCGGCCAGCATGCTGTGGCCGGAGATGCCGGTGAAGTTCAGGTTCGGAATTCCGATTCCCCAGCCCATGAACGCCAGCTTCGAACTCACCACCAGCGCAGTCGAGAATCCGAACAGCATCGCCCACAGCCCTGCCTTGGCGGTTTCGCGGCGGTACAGCAGCCAGCAGAAGACGAACACGGCGGCCGGCGCCAGCAGGGAGCTGTCGCCGAGGCGGGTGATCAGGGGCCAGAAGGTCATGGGTATCGGAAGATGGGGCGAAGGCCGGCAACAGTAGCACAGGCTGGTGCCGTCCCAGGCTGCCACACGACGGATGTGAGCCTGCGCGCTTGCGCCAGCTTGGCCCCGGCGTCGGCCAGGGCCCACAATGACGGCTTCAGCCCAAAGGAATGCTCGTCATGGACATGGAAAATCCCTACCGCGCCCCTGAAGCCCGGCTGGTCGAGGCGCCAGGTGGCGCCGAACAGGCCAATCGGTTCTTCGTCATCTCCATCACCAAGATGATCGTGCTGTATGTGGCGACGCTGGGCCTGTTCAACCTCTACTGGATGTACAAGCACTGGTCGATCCAGAAGCCGCACATGCCGGGCAGGATCAACCCGCCGCTGCGCAGCCTGTTCATGATCTTCTATATCCACTCCCTCGCCCGGCGTGTGCACGAAGCGCTGCCGGAGGAGCAGCGCAAGGTCTGGCGCTATGGCAGCGATGCCACCTGGGCCGTGGTGCTGCTGATCCTCTCCAATGTCGCCGACAAGCTCACCAGCCGAATTCCCGAACTCAGCCATTACAGCCTGCCGTTCCTCGTCCTCGGTCTGGTGCCACTCATTCCGCTGACGAACATCCAGCGCCGCGCCAACCAGGCCAGTGGCGATCCGCAGGGGCAGGGCAACGCTTCGATTACCCGCTACAACGTGCCCTTCCTGGTCCTTGGCGGCTTACTCTGGGTGTTGATCCTGATCGGCTCGGTGGCGGAGTTCGCCGGCGTCGCCTGAGCCGCCTTCGCGCCGCAGCAGCTCGCGCTTGCGCGGCAGACCCCAGCGATAGCCGCCTTCGCCGGTGCCGCCGACCACCCGGTGGCAGGGCACCAGCAGGCCGACATTGTTGCTGGCGCAGGCACGGGCGATGGCGCGGGGATGGGTGCCCAACTGTTCGGCCAGTTCGCCGTAGCGCCGTGTCTCGCCGCTGGGAATGCGCGTGAGCGCGCGCCAGACGCGCAGCTGGAAGGCGCTGCCATGCAGGTCCAGCGGCAGGTGTGCGGCCTGTTCGGGTTCTTCCAGCTGGGTGATCACTTCGCGCAGCCAGTCGCCAAGGCCAGCGTTGTCGCGGCTGCGCTCGGCGGCGGCGAAGCGTTCGGCCAGCTGACGCTCCAGTTCAGCGGCATCGTCGGCAAACAGCAGCGCGCAAACGCCCTTGTCAGTGGCCGCCAGCAACACCAGCCCCAGCGGGCAGGGCGCGATGGCATAGCGCAGGCGTTCGCCGGCGCCTTTCTGCCGGCGTTGTGCAGGGCTCAGCGGCGTCGCGTTTTCATACAGGGCACGGGTGCCGGAGTAGCCGGCCTCCAGCGCCGCATCGAGCACCGAGCGTGATTGCGGCAGGGCGGCGGCCAGGCGTTGCTCGCGGCGCGATTGCGCCCAGGCGCGCGGCGTCAGGCCGGTGCGGGCCTTGAAGGCGCGGGCCAGGTGCGAGGCGGACAGTCCGATGCGGCCGGCCAGCTCGTCCAGGGTCAGAGGCTTCTCGGCCCTGTCGAGCAGCTCGCAAGCCGCGGCGACCAGCGCATCCAGCTGCTCGCGCGGGCTCGGGCCATGTGGCGAACAGCGCTTGCAGGGACGGAAGCCGGCGGCCTCGGCGGCTTCGGGAGCGGCGTAGAAAGCAACGTTTTCCCGCGAGGGCCGGCGCGCCGGGCAGTTCGGCCGGCAGTAGACGCCCGTGGAGCGCACGCTGAACACGAAGCGCCCCTCGTAGCGCGCATCGCGCTCGCAGACCGCCTGCCAGCAGCGCTCGGGGTCAAGTCGGGTAGTCGTCATGGCAGCTCTCCGGGGCAATGGCTGTTGGGCAGATTCTCCGTCCCGACACGCGGTGCAGCAATCCGCATCGCGTTTTCAAACTCGAAGCCCGGCGGCAGGGGCTACGCTTGCTGGGTATTCCCTGAAGAAGACCTCATGCCTTGCGCCGATTCTGCCTGTGCTGCCTTCTGCTGCTCCTCGCGCTGAGCGCCCAGACCCGTGCCGCGAGCCTCGCGCTGAGCGAGCAGGAGCGAGCCCTAATTTCGGCCCACGAGCCGATCCGCGTCGGCCTGTTCCGCGCCGGCTGGCCGCCGTTCGAGGTCATCGACGAGTTCGACCAGTTCCACGGCATCAGCGCGGACTACCTGCAATTGCTCTCCGAGCGCCTGGGCATGAAAGTCCAGCCGGTGTTGTACAACACCTGGGAGGAGGTACTGGCGGCGGTGAAGGCTGGCGAAGTGGACCTGGTGCCGTCCATGGCGGCCACCGAGGAGCGCCAGCATTTCCTGAGCTTCACCCAGCCCTACGTCACGACCAGCAGCCTGATCTTCGCCCGGCGCGACAGCACCATCCGCACGCTGGACGACCTTTCCGGCCGCCGGGTGGCGGTCGAGCAGGGCTACGCCGTCCATGAACTGCTGAACAAGGCGGTGCCGGGGGTCGACTTCGTCCTGGTGGAGGATTCCCCCAGCGCGCTCAAGGCCGTCTCCACCGGGCGTGCCGACGCCTATGTGGGCAACCTCATCACCACCACCTTCCTGATCGAGCAGCTCAGCCTTTCCAACATGGAGGTGCGGGGCGACAGCGGGCTGGGCAACAGCCAGGTGCGCTTTGCCATGCGCAAGGAACTGGAGCCGCTGGTGCCGTTGCTGGATCGTGCCCTGGGCAACATCACCCGCAGTGAACAGGAGGCGATCCAGGCGCGCTGGCTGCCGTCGCTGGATGTCTTCGACTGGATGAACCTGCTGCAGCTCGCCTGGCCCTGGGTGGTAGGCTTCCTCGCCTTGCTGACCTTTGTACTGGTGTGGAACCGTCGGCTGTCGATCCAGGTGGCCGAGCGCGCCCGCGCCGAGGCGGAGGAGCGGCGCCAGCGCAGCACCCTGCTGGCGCTGATCAACTCGATCCCCGACCCGATCTGGTTCAAGGACACCCAGGGGCGCTACCTGGGGGTCAACCAGGCCTTTGCCGACTGCCTGGGACGCGCGCCAGAGGACATAGTCGGGCGCAGCGACCAGCAGATGTTCAGCCAGGCGGCCGGCAGCGGCCGGCAGGAGCGTGACCGTCAGGCGCTGACCGAGCGCGAGCCTTACGCCAGCGAGGGCTGGGTGGTCTATCCCGATGGCCGGCGGGTGCTCTTCGACACCCTGCGCAGCGCCTTCCATGACGACCGTGGCCGGCTGCTCGGCCTGGTGGGGGTCAGCCGTGACGTCACCGCGCGAAAGTCCACCGAGCTGGCACTGGCCGAGGCGCGCGACCTGGCCGAAGAAGCGGCGCAGCTCAAGAGCGACTTCCTGGCCAACATGAGCCATGAGATCCGCACGCCGCTGAACATCATCATCGGCCTGGCACACCTGCTCCAGGAAACGACGCTGGACCCCCAGCAGGTGGATTACCTGGGCAAGATCCAGGGGTCGGGCCAGTACCTGCTGGAGCTGATCAGCGACATCCTCGACCTGTCCCGCGTCGAGGCCGGCAAGCTGGAGTTCGAGCATATCGGCTTTGACCTGGAGCGCCTGCTCGGCGAGCTGTTCGATCTGTTCAACATCCGCGCGGCGAGCAAGGGCCTGGCGGTGCGCTGCGAGATCGATCCACGGGTGCCTGCCCAGGTGGTGGGGGATTCGCTGCGTCTGCGGCAGATCCTGATGAACTACGGCAACAACGCACTGAAGTTCACCGAGCAGGGCGAAGTGGTGCTGATCGTTCGCCTGGAAGACGAGGACGAAGACAGCCTGCAGCTCTACTTCGCCTTCCGCGACACCGGCATCGGCATCACCGAACCGCAGCAGCAGCGCCTGTTCGAGTCCTTCCAGCAGGCGGACAGCTCCATCACCCGGCGCTATGGCGGTTCGGGCCTGGGCCTGGCGATCTGCCGGAAACTGGCCGAGGCGATGGGCGGCAGCGTCGGGGTGGAGAGCGAAGCGAACCGCGGCAGCCTGTTCTGGTGCCGGTTGCCGATGGGTCGCGTGGACGACTCGGCGAGCCTGAGCCTGCAGAACATCAGCCACGAACCGCTGCCGGTGCCGATGCTGCCGGCCGCCGCGGCGGCGCCGGCGCTGCTGGAGAGCGGCAACGACGCCGAGGTCGAGCAGGTCTGCCGGCGCCTGGCGCATCTGCTGGCAGCGGACGACCCGCGCGCCGGACGGTTGCTCGGCGAGCGTGCAAGCCTGCTGCGCAGCGTCTTCAATGAGGGCTACGAGGGCATCGCCACGAGCGTGCGGCGCTTCGAGTTCGAGCGGGCCCTGGAAAGTCTGGTGAATCTCGCGAGGGAGCGCGATATCCGGATATGAAGAGGTGGCTACGGCAAGACGGGGTAGGAACACGCGGACCGGGCCGTGGTCCGATCCCCCGTGGCATGTCACGAATCTGACCGATGTGAGGAGTTGCGATGGATAGCATGCTGGACCGGCCGGAACAGGAGATGATCCTGGTGGTGGACGATCAGCCGGATAACCTGATGCTCATGAGCGAGCTGCTCATGGACCGCTACCAGGTGCGCGTCGCCTCCAGCGGGCCGAAGGCCCTGCGCCTGATGCAGAGCGATCCGCGGCCGGACCTGGTGCTGCTCGACATCATGATGCCGGAGATGGACGGCTACGAAGTCTGCCGCCAGCTCAAGGCCGACCCGCTCACCCGCGACATCCCGGTGATCTTCCTCACCGGCATGGTCAGCGCCGCCGACGAGCAGAAGGGCCTGGACCTGGGCGCGGTGGACTACCTGACCAAGCCGATCAGCCCGCCGGTGACCCTGGCGCGTATCCGCGCCCACTTGAACCTGAAAGCCAACTCCGACTTCCTGCGCGACAAGAGCGAGTACCTGGAGCTGGAAGTGCGTCGCCGCGCCCGCGAGCTGCAGGCCATCCAGGATGCCACCCTGGAAGCCATGGCGACCCTCTGCGACCTGCGCGACAACCCGCACAGCAACCACCTGGTGCGCATCGAGCACTACATGCGCCTGCTGGGCAGCTCGCTGTCCCTGCACGACGAATTCGCCGCCGAGCTGTCGGTGGAGAACATCGAACTGCTGGTGCGCTCGGCGCAGTTGCACGATATCGGCAAGGTCGCCGTGCCCGATCGCATTCTGCACAGCCCCGGCCAGTTGGAAGAGGCTGACCGGCTGATCCTCGAAAGCCACACCACCGTTGGCCGTGATGCCCTGGCGGCGGCCGAGCGCAAGCTGGGTTCTCCGGCGGAATTTCTGCGTTACGCCAAAGAAATCGCCTACAGCCACCACGAACACTGGGACGGCAGCGGCTTCCCTGAAGGCCTTTCTGGCGAGCAGATTCCCCTGGGCGCGCGGATGTTGTCGCTGATCGACTGCTACGACGAGTTCACCTGCCGCCACGCCTATCGCACCTCGCTGACCCCGGAAGAAGCCGCCGAGCGCATCAAGGCCGGCGCCGGCCGACAGTTCGACCCGCGCGTGGCGGAGGCTTTCGGCGAAGTCGCCGAAGGCTTCGCCAACATCGCCCAGCGCTACGCCGACAGCGACGAGGCGCTGGGGCTGGAGCTGCAGCGGCTGGAAGATGCGGTCACTGAAAGTATCGAGCTGACACCGCCCGAGCCCTGATCGCGCTGGGCGGTTGTCGATGATTGCCGTATAAGGAGCGCAGCGCCCCAGAGAGGTACGCCAGGAAGCCCGATGAAGACCCCGAAACGCCTAGAGCCGTTGATCGAAGACGGCCTGATCGATGAAGTATTACGCCCGCTGATGAGCGGCAAGGAAGCTGCGGTCTACGTGGTGCGCTGCGGCACCGAGCTGCGCTGCGCCAAGGTCTACAAGGAAGCGAACAAGCGCAGCTTCCGTCAGGCCGCCGAGTACCAGGAAGGCCGCAAGGTGCGTAACAGCCGCCAGGCCCGCGCCATGGCCAAGGGCACCAAGTACGGTCGCAAGGAGCAGGAGGACGCCTGGCAGAACGCCGAGGTGGCCGCGCTGTTCCGCCTGGCCAATGCCGGGGTACGCGTACCCAAGCCTTACGATTTCCTCGACGGCGTACTGCTGATGGAGATGGTCGCCGACGAAGAGGGCGACGCCGCGCCGCGCCTGAACGACGTGGTGATGGAGCCCGAGCTGGCCCGCGACTTCCACGAGTTCCTCATCCGCCAGATCGTCATGATGCTCTGCGCCGGTCTGGTGCACGGCGACCTGTCGGAATTCAACGTGCTGGTCGGCCCCGACGGCCCGGTGATCATCGACCTGCCGCAGGCGGTGGACGCCGCTGGCAACAACCACGCCTTCCGCATGCTCGAGCGCGACGTGGGCAACATGGCCGCCTACTTCGGCCGCTTCGCCCCGGAGCTCAGGTATACGCATTACGCCAAGGAAATGTGGGCCCTCTATGAGGACGGCAAGCTGCAGCCAGACACTCCGCTGACCGGACATTTCGATGATCCGGAAGACGAGGCGGATGTGGATTCGGTGCTGCGCGAGATCGCCGAAGCCATGCGTGAGCAGGAGCGCCGCGAAGCTGGCCGTGCCGCCCAGGACGCCCCGCAGCAACGCGACGAGCCACCGCCCCCACCGTGGGAACAGGCCTGAAGGAATTGCCCGGCGAATCCGAGCTGCTTGCCCTGGTCGCCGCGCAACCCGAACGCATGTACTTGCTGCGCATGGTGCGCGATCACGGCCCGGAAGGCGCCTGGATCGCCGCCGGCTTTGTGCGCAACGCGGTGTGGGACGCCATGCATGGCTACGACGAGCAGACGCCACTCAGCGATATCGACGTAGTGTATTTCGCGGCCGATAGCCTGGAGCCCGAGGCAGACTTCGCCTGGGAGCGGAAGCTGCTGGAAGTTTGCCCGGACGCGCCCTGGTCGGTGCGCAATCAGGCAAGAATGCACTTGCGCAACGGCGATATGCCCTATGCGGATTGCGCTGACGCCATGTGCCGCTGGCCGGAGGTCTGCACGGCGGTGGCGCTGCGCTTGCGCGGTGATAGCCTCGAGCTGCTGGCGCCGTTGGGGATCGACGACATCTGGGCGCTGCGCGTCCGGCCGACCGAGCACTTCCGCGCCAAGCCGCACATCTATCGCGAGCGTATTGCCGCCAAGAACTGGCCGGCGCGCTGGCCGAAGCTGCGTATCGATTCCTTGTAGGAGCGAGCTTGCTCGCGAACCCGCCCATCGCCGATTTGCCCGGTGAATCTGTTCGCGAGCAAGCTCGCTCCTACAAAAAGCGTCTCGGAGAACTGTAAGGCCGCAACTGTATCCATACATTTCAGGCACGGGCTGTTAGTTTTCCGCTATCCCACCCCGAGCGCTCTGCCATGCCCCTCCGCCACGTCCTCCTTGCCCTGCTGGTCACCCTGATCTGGGGCGTCAACTTCGTCGTGATCAAGGTCGGGCTGCACGACTTCCCGCCGCTGCTGTTCTGCGCCCTGCGCTTCGCTCTCGCCGCGATACCGCTGATCTTCCTGCGCGGCCCGTTGCCGGCGCCGTTCTGGCGAATCGTGCAGATCGGCGTACTGCTGGGCGTGGTCAAGTTCGGCCTGCTGTTCGTCGGCATGCACATCGGTATGCCTGCCGGGCTGTCGTCGCTGGTGCTGCAGAGCCAGGTGTTCTTCACTGTGCTGATCGCCGCTGCGTTCCTCGGCGAGCGCCCCAGCCCACGCGCACTGCTCGGTCTGGCACTGGCCGCCGGCGGTCTGCTGCTGATCGGCCTGGAGCGCCCCATGGGCGATAGCCTGGTGGCCTTCCTGCTGGTGATTGCCGCCGCACTGGCCTGGGCTTTTTCCAACATCGCCACCAAGCGCTCCGGAGCCAGCGACATGCTGCGCCTGATCAGCTGGGTCAGCCTGATCCCGCCGTTGCCCCTGCTGGTGCTGTCGTGGATCTTCGAAGGCCCCGAGGCCATCGAGCACGCCGTACTGAACATCAGCCTGAGCGGGGTGGGCGCGCTGCTCTATATCGCCTTCCTCGCCACCACCGTGGGCTTCGGCCTGTGGAGCTTCCTGCTGCGCCGCTACCCGGCCAGCCAGGTCACGCCTTTCGCCCTGGCCGTGCCGGTGTCCGGGCTGCTGTCGGGCTGGCTGTTCCTGGGCGAAGACCTCACCACCCAGGACTGGATGGCCTGCGTGCTGGTCTTCGTCGGTCTCGCGGTGACCGTATTGCCGGCTTCGATCTGGAGCCGCCGCACGGCGGCGAAAGCCTAGGATCATTCCTTACCTGTAGGAGCGAGCTTGCTCGCGAACCAACCTCACTACGGGGCCCGTTCGCGAGCAAGCTCGCTCCTACAGGCAGCAGATCAGTGACAGCACGTCCCCGACTCCAAGTCCTTGAGGATCGGGCAGTCCGGGCGGTGGTCGCCCTGGCAGTGGTCGCTGAGCTCCTGCAGGGTGTCGCGCAGGCTGCTGAGTTCGGCGATCTTGCGGTTCAACTCGTCGATATGTCGGGCGGCCAGGGCTTTCACGTCGGCGCTGGCGCGTTGGCGGTCCTGCCAGAGGGCGAGCAGCTGGCCGACCTCCTCCAGCGAGAAGCCGAAGTCCCGCGAGCGGCGGATGAAGGCCAGGGTGTGCAGGTCCTGTTCGCTGTAGTGGCGGTAGCCGCTGGCGCTGCGGCCGGCGGGGGCGAGCAGGCCGGTGGATTCGTAGTAGCGGATCATCTTCGCGGTCAGGCCGCTCTTCTTCGCTGCTTCGCCGATGTTCATACCGATGTCTCCTGAACGAACGCCCCGCTTTTCGACGGGGCGTGGGGCTTATGGGTGATCCCGCGGTTTCCAGCGCTTGAGCAGCAGGGCGTTGCTCACCACGCTGACGCTGGAGGCGGCCATCGCCGCGCCGGCGACCATGGGGTTGAGCAGGCCGAAGGCGGCCAGCGGGATGCCCACCAGGTTGTAGATGAAGGCCCAGAACAGGTTCTGGCGGATCTTCGCGTAGGTGCGCCGGGAGATGTCCAGCGCCGCCGGGACCAGGCGCGGGTCGCCGCGCATCAGGGTGATGCCGGCGGCGTGCATGGCCACGTCGGTGCCGCCGCCCATGGCAATGCCGACGTCCGCTGCAGCCAGTGCCGGAGCGTCATTGATGCCGTCGCCGACCATTGCCACGACTTTGCCGGCCTGCCGCAATGCGCCGACCACGGCGGCCTTGTCGCCGGGCAGCACTTCGGCGTGCACGTCGTCCAGGCCCAGGGCGTCGGCGACGACCTTGGCGCTGCCACGGTTGTCACCGGTGATCAGGTGGCTGGCGATGCCGCGTTCGCGCAGGGCGTCGATGGCGACTTTCGCACCTTCCTTGAGGCTGTCGCCAAAGGCGAACAGGGCGATGACGCGGGGCTGCGGTTCGCGCTCGATCAGCCAGGACAGGGTGCGGCCCTCGGCCTCCCATTGCACAGCGGAGTCGGCCAGCGCACCGGCTGACAGCTGTGCTTCGTCGAGCATCCGCCGGTTGCCCAGTGCCAGCAGGCGGCCATTGATACGGCCCTGGATGCCCCGGCCGGTCAGGGCCTGGGTGGCCTCGGCGGCGGCTGGGTTCAGGCTGCGCTCCGTGCAGGCGTCGAGCACGGCGCGGGCCAGCGGGTGCTCGCTGCCGCGTTGCAGGGCGCCGGCCAGGGCGAGGGCTTCAGCCTCGTCACCGTCTGCTGCGAGGTTGGTGATGCGCGGCTGGCCGGAGGTGAGGGTGCCGGTCTTGTCGAAGGCCACGGCGGTCACGGCATGGGCGACTTCCAGGGCTTCGGCGTCCTTGATCAGGATGCCGTGTTTGGCCGCCACGCCGGTGCCAGCCATGATTGCGGTCGGGGTGGCGAGGCCGAGGGCACAGGGGCAGGCGATGACCAGCACCGCGACGGCATTGATCAGCGCCTGTTCCCAGCCGGCACCGGCGAGCAGCCAGCCGACCAGGGTGACCAGGGCGATGCCGATCACCACCGGGACGAAGACGTTGCTGACTTTGTCCACCAGCTTCTGGATCGGTGCCTTGGCCGCCTGGGCGTCCTCCACCAGGCGGATGATGCGCGCCAGCACTGTTTCGCCGCCCAGCGCGGTGGTCTTCACGCGCAGCACGCCTTCGCCGTTGATCGCGCCGCCAGTGACCGGGTCGCCCACGTCCTTGGGCACCGGCAGGCTTTCGCCGGTGATCAGGGCTTCGTCGGCGTGGCTCTGCCCGGCGAGGACTTCGCCGTCCACCGGGAAGCGTTCGCCGGGGCGCACCAGCACTTCGTCACCCAGGCGCAGTTCGGCGATGGCGACGTCTTCCTCGACGCCGTCCCGCAACCGGGTGGCGCGTTCGGGGCGCAATGCTTCGAGCGCCCGGATGGCGGCGGCGGTCTGGCGCTTGGCGCGGCTTTCCAGGTATTTGCCGAGCAGGATCAGGGTGATGACCACGGCGCTGGCTTCGAAGTACAGGTGCGGCATCTGCCCAGGCGCTGCTGCGTACCAGAGGTACAGGCTCAGGCCGTAGCCGGCGCTGGTGCCCAGGGCGACCAGCAGGTCCATGTTGCCGCTGCGGGCGCGCACGGCCTTGTAGGCCGACACGTAGAAGCGTGCGCCAATAAGGAATTGCACGGGCGTGGCGAGAAGGAATTGCACCCAGGCCGGCAGCATCCAGTGCTGGCCGAACCAGTCGCCCACCATTGGCAGCACCAGTGGAAGCGACAGCAGGATGGCGGCGGCCAGCCACCAGCGCTCGCGCGCCAGGCGGGCCACGGCCGGATCAGCCGCGGGCTGGTCGGGTTCGATAGGGCGAGCCTTGTAGCCGGCCTTGTCGACGGCGGCGACCAGCGTGGCGATGTCCACTGCGCCGAGCAGCTCGACGTGGGCGCGTTCGCTGGCCAGGTTGACGCTCGCCGAGCGTACGCCCGGGACCTTGTTCAAGGCGCGCTCGACGCGGCCGACGCAACTGGCGCAGGTCATGCCCTCGATGGCCAGTTCCAGGCTGTGGGCCGGGACCTGGTAGCCGGCGTGCTCGACGGCGGCTACCAGCGCAGGCAGCGTTTCGCTGTTGGATGGTGCGGCGAGTTGCACGCGGGCCTGCTCGCTGGCGAGGTTGACGCTGGCGTCCTGCACGCCCGGTACCTTGCGCAGGGCGCGCTCGACCCGGCCAGCGCAGCTGGCGCAGGTCATCCCGGAAACGGGCAAGTCGAGTTCGATGGGGTTGGCGCTGCTCATGGGGCTTCTCCCTGAAGTTCCCCGATAGCATCAACCTTGACATAAGGGCAAGGTCAACCCTCGTCTGTTGACATCTTGTCGCAGGTCAAACCGCGGAGCGGGCCATCAACTGCCGCTGGAAACCGGCATCAGGTAGAGGCCGCTCTCGCTGTTGGCGATGCGGAACTTGCGCACTTCGCCGGCGTGCAGCTGGACAGACTGCGCGCGCAGCGGCTGGATGCCGCTGCGGCAGAGGCCGGAGTTGGCAGTCTGCAGGCGCAGGGAGACTTCGCCCGGCGGCAGGTTGAGGGCGATTTCACCCTCGGGTTGCAGGCGCGAGACCTTCTCGTCCTGCACATACAGGTCGATATCGCAGGCGGTGCCGGTATCCAGCCGTTCGCGGCTGACGATCAGCACGGCGTAGGCCACCGGCTGGGCGTCGGGCACTGGCCAGGAGCCGGGTGTGCTCGGTGGCGGCGCGGTCGGGGAGGCGGGCGCGGGAGCAGGCGGCGCCGAAGGTTCTTCGGGCATGCCGTCGGCCCACGCCGTGATGGGCAGGCCAGTGAAGGGCAGGGCAGCAGCCAGGGCGGCGGCCAGTAGAAGGGAACGGCGCATGGGCGTTCTCCGATGAGTCAGCTATTTCCGCAGCTTGGCTGAGAGGCTGACGTAGGACAAGTGCAAGGCGAGCGCAGCGCGGGAGGCTTGACCTTGCCAAGGTGGCAAGGTCGAGACTGCACCCAACGCTTCAATCCATCAGAGGAGAGATTCCATGCACACCTTCAATGTCAAAGGCATGAGCTGCGGGCACTGCGTGCGGGCCATCACCCAGGCGGTACAGGCGCTGGACGCCGCGGCGGACGTACAGGTCGATCTGGGCGCCGGTGAAGTCCGCGTCGCCAGCCGGCTGGACGACTCGGCAATCCTCGCGGCGATCCGCGAGGAAGGTTACGAGGCCGAGGCCAACTGAGGTTTCATCCCTTCCGGGCCGGCGTCCTGCCGGCCCTTACGCCTGTGCCGGGTGCCAGGCGCGCACCAGGCCACGGAAGACGGCATCGAACAACTCGCGGGTTTCCTGCAGCGGATCGAACAGGGCAGGGTCGCGCAGCCAGTCGCTGAGCAGGCCGAAGATCATCGCGTGCACTGCGCGCGAGGCTATCTTGGGCGTCACCCCTGGCATCAGCCGCGTGCGGCAATCCTCGCGGCTGAACAGTTGCTCGCAGAGTTCGATGAACTGGCGGATGAAATGGTTGTGGCGCTCCTCGGCGTCGCGCAGTTCATCGGTGAACTCGCAGCGCTGCAGGAGGATGGTGAGGATGCGCCGGCGCTGCTCGTCACGGGCGAGATTCTCGACCACTTCCACGCTGAGCTGGAACAGCGATTCGATCGGGTCGTGGCCGTCGCAGCCGGACAGCCGTTGCGCCAGTTGCTCGGGCGGCAGACGGACCTGGTTGAGCATGTCGTTGAACAGATGCGCCTTGTTCTGGAAGTGCCAATACACCGCTCCGCGAGTGACGCCCGCGGCGCGGGCAATCTCTTCCAGGCTGGTATTTGAGACGCCTTTCGCAAAAAAAAGGCCCTCTGCCGAGTCGAGGATCGTCTGGCGGGTTCGTTCCGAATCTTCTTTAGTTCTTCGCATGGCGCTTGCTGGTATACAGGCTAGGATCACTGGGTGACAGGCAGTTTACTGATTTTATAGCGCTAACAGTGCTTTACAGACACTGGCGTAGGTAAAAGTCGCTCAGCCGTTGTCCCCTGGGGTTCCGCCGTCAGTCATTTCCATGGAGAGGTTACATGCCGTTTGCCCGTCGTTTGCCCGTCGCGCTTGCTGTCGTTGGGTTGCCAGTCCTGTTCGCTGCCTGGGCCCAGGCCGAGGACAAACCCGCTACGGCAGCACCTCCTCCCCCGGCAGTGACGGTCGAAGTCGCCAAGAGTGCTCCGGTTCCCCTGACTTTCGAGTACGCCGCGCGAACTGCCGGTTACCGCGAAGTGGAAGTGCGCGCCCAGGTCAGTGGCATCCTTCAGCGCCGTACCTACGAGGAAGGCCGACCGGTGAAGGAAGGCCAGGTGCTGTTCCGCATCGATCCGCGCCCCTACCAGGCTGCGCTGGGCCAGGCCAAGGGTTCGCTGGCACAGACTCAGGCGCGCTATCGGCAGACCGAGCGCGACCTCAAGCGTATCCGGGAGCTTCAGAAAAAGGGCTTTGCCAGCGAAAGCGAGCTGGATCGCTACGTCTCCGATTTCGAACAGGCCAAGGCCGACGTCGAGGCGGCCAAGGCCAACGTCCAGGCCAAGCAGATCGACCTGAACTACACCACCGTCACCGCGCCGATCTCCGGCATGGCGAGCAAGGAAGTGCGCTCCGAAGGTAGCCTGGTGGCGGCCAGCGATCCGAACTCCAGCCTGCTGACCAAGCTCACCCAGCTTGACCCCGTATACGTCAACTTCGCCTACCCGGACACCCAGGCCACGCAGATGAACGACGGGGTGAAGAGCGGTCGCTACATCCTGCCCAAGGACGGCAAGCTGACCGCCGAACTGCGCTTTGGCGATGGCAGCAAGTACCCCATCGAGGGCGTGGTCGATTTCACCGACAGCTTTGTCAACACCGGCACCGGCACCGTGAATGCCCGTGCCGTGGTGCCCAATCCGCACAACCTGCTGATCCCCGGCCAGTTTGTGCGCATCCTGATCACCGGCATCACCCAGAGCAATGCCGTGACCCTGCCCGAGCGCGCGCTGGCCCAGGGCCCGCGCGGCACCTTCGTCTACGTGGTGGACAAGGACGGCTTCGCCCGCGTGCGCCAGGTGACCACCTCCAAGACCGTGAACGGTCGCTGGATCATCGATGCCGGCGTGGACGACGGCGATCACGTCATCGTCGAAGGCATCCCCAAGGTGAGACCGGACCAACCGGTGAAGGCCAGTGAGGCAGCGCCGCAGGCGCCCGCGACGCAACCCGCCCAGGCACAGTCCTAAGGAGCGCCCATCGTGATTTCGCGCTTCTTCATCGAACGTCCCGTGTTCGCGATGGTGATTTCCATCGTGATCCTGCTTGCCGGCCTCGTCGCCATGCGCGCGTTGCCGATTGCCCAGTACCCCGAGATCGTGCCGCCGCAGGTGTCGGTTTCCGCCGCCTATCCCGGCGCCAGCTCGCAGGTGATTGCCGAAACCGTGGCCGCGCCGCTGGAGCAGGAAATCAACGGCGTGGAAGGCATGATCTACCAGCTGTCGAACTCCGACAGCAGCGGTGCCATGAGCCTGACCGTGTACTTCGAGGTGGGCACCGACCCGGACCAGGCCACTATCGACGTCAACAACAAGGTGCAGGCCGCACTGGCCAAGCTGCCTGAAGAGGTGCGCCGGCAGGGCGTGCAGGTGGAGAAGAAGTCCTCCGACATCCTGCAAGTGGTGACCCTGTTCTCGCCGGACAACTCCCGCGACCCGATCTTCATCAGCAACTATGCGCTGATCAACGTGATCGACGACCTCAAGCGGATTCCCGGTGTCGGCGACGTCAGCCAGTTCGGCTCCAAGGACTACTCCATGCGCATCTGGCTGCGGCCGGACAAGCTGGCGCAATACAACATGACGCCTTCGGACGTGGCGAGCGCGATCCGCGAGCAGAACTCGCAGTTCGCCGCCGGCAGCTTCGGCCAGCAGCCGATGAAGGAGCCGCAGGACTTCACCTACATGGCGACCGCCCAGGGCCGGTTCACCGATCCTAAGGAGTTCGAGAACATCATCCTGCGCAGCGATTCCACCGGCGCCAGCCTGTTGCTCAAGGACGTGGCGCGGGTCGAACTGGGGGCGCAGGACTACTCCCTGGTGACCTCGCTGAACGGCCAGCAGAACGCCGCCTTCGGTATCTACCTGCAGCCGGGTGCCAACGCGCTGGATACCGCCCAGGCCGTGCGTGACCACATGGACGCCATGGCCAAGCGCTTCCCGCAGGGCATCACCTACAAGATTCCCTACGACACCACCATCTTCGTACAGGTCTCCATCGAGGAGGTGATCCACACCTTCATCGAGGCGCTGATCCTGGTGATGGTCGTGGTCTTCGTGTTCCTGCAAAGCATCCGCGCCACGCTGATCCCGGTGCTGGCGATTCCCGTCTCGCTGGTCGGCACCTTCGCTGGCATGTACCTGATGGGCTTCTCCATCAACCTGCTGTCGCTTTTCGGCATGGTGCTGGCGATCGGCATCGTGGTGGACGACGCCATCGTGGTGCTGGAGAACGTCGAGCGGGTGATGCGTACCGAGAAGCTCGGGCCCAAGGAGGCCGCGATCAAGGCGATGGAGGAGGTGACCGGGCCGATCGTCGCCATCGTGCTGGTGCTCTGTGCGGTGTTCATCCCTGTCGGCTTCCTCGGTGGCCTGGCCGGGCAGATGTACAAACAGTTCGCCATTACCATTGCAGTGTCGGTGGTTATCTCCGGCATCGTCGCGCTGACGCTTTCGCCGGCGCTCTGCGCGCTGATCCTCAAGCCCGAGCACAAGGAGCCGGCAGCGCCGTTCCGCTGGTTCAACCGCATGTTCGAGAAAGCCACCAATGGCTATGGCGCGGGCGTGCAGTTCTTCCTCAAGCGCGCGGCGCTCGGCCTGCTGCTGTTCGGCGGGATGATCGCCCTGCTGGTCATCCTGTTCGGCCGGGTGCCCGGCTCGCTGGTGCCCGACGAGGACCAGGGCTATGTGCTCAACGCCTACTTCCTGCCGCCGGCGGCTTCGCTGACGCGGACCGAGAAGCTCACCAGTGATGTGACCCATCAGTTGATGAAGCACCCGGCGGTACAGGATGTGGTGACCTTCGCCGGCTTCGACATCCTGACCTTTGGTACCCGCAGCAACGCCGGGGTTTCTTTCGTGCCGCTCAAGGACTGGAAGGAGCGCACCACCCCCGAACTGGACGCGCGCAACCTGACCCATGAATTCATGAAGATGGGCGCCGGCCAGGAAGATGGCGTGGTGATGTCGTTCAACCCGCCGCCTATTACCGGCATGAGTACCACCGGCGGCTTCGAGGCCTACATCCAGGATCGCAGCGGCGGCACCTCCGAACAGCTGGAGGAGGTGACCATGAAGTTCCTCGCCGCCGCGGCCAAGCGCCCGGAGCTGGCGGGGGTCAACACCACCTTCAACGCCAACGTGCCGCAGTACTACATCGACCTGGACCGCACCAAGGCGCGCTCCCTGGGCGTGGCGATCAATGACGTGTTCACCGCCATGCAGTCCACCTTCGGCAGCTACTACGTCAACGACTTCACCCTCTATGGGCGGACCTGGCAGGTTACCCTGGAGTCGGAGCCGGAGTTCCGCCGCAAGCCCGATGACCTGAGCCAGGTCTTTGTGCGTTCGTCCACGGGGGACCTGGTGCCGTTGACCACGCTGGTGTCGGTCAAGCGCATCCTCGGCCCGGACTCCTACGCGCGCTTCAACGTCTTCCCGGCGGCCAAGCTGCTCGGCGGCCCGGCGCCGGGCTACAGCTCGGGCCAGTCACTGGCAGCGATGCAGGAAGTGGCCAACGAGGTACTGGGGCAGGAATACACCCTGGCGTGGATTGGCTCGGCCTACCAGGAACTGGCGACCCAGGGCTCGGGCAGTACCGCGTTCATCTTCGGCCTGATCCTGGTGTTCCTCATCCTTGCTGCCCAGTACGAGCGCTGGACCCTGCCGCTGGCGGTGGTCACCGCGGTGCCCTTCGCGGTGTTCGGCGCGATCCTGGCGATCTGGCTGCGCGGGCTGGATAACGACGTGTACTTCCAGGTCGGCCTGGTGACCCTGATCGGCCTGGCGGCGAAGAACGCCATCCTGATCATCGAGTTCGCCGTGCTGTGCCGCGAAGAGCAAGGCATGGGCCCGGTCGAAGCGGCACTGGAGGCGGCCAAGCTGCGCTTCCGCCCGATCGTGATGACTTCGCTGGCCTTCATCCTGGGTTGCGTGCCGCTGGCCATCAGTACCGGCGCTGGCTCCGCGAGCCGTCACTCGATCGGCACCGGGGTGATCGGCGGAATGCTCGCCGCGACCCTGCTGGCGACCTTCCTCATCCCGATGTTCTACATGCTGGTGGAGTCGGCAGCCGACAAGCTCAGCGGTCGCAAGAACAAGGCCAAGCCCGCCGCAGAGGGGGCGCACGAGGTCTGACGTTCCGACAGGTCCGGCCGCTATGGCCGGACCTTTCTCTCCCACTATTTGGGGAGTTGCTCGGGGCGTTGCTTAGGGAGCTTGCTAATTTTTCGGGCCAAGCCACAATGCATGGCTTCGCCGCGCCATCCGTGCGCGCCAACAAGATATCCACACCTGCCCGCCCGCGGTTTCCACCGGCTTCGGCGGACGCGTGTGACCAGGTGATCCATGAACCTCCGCATCCTGCTGATCCTCGGCGCCCTGAGCGCCTTCGGGCCCATGGCCATCGATTTCTACCTGCCCAGCTTCCCGGCGCTGGCGCAGGCCTTCGGCACCGATGTCGAACACATTCAGCTGAGCCTGTCGGCCTACTTCGCCGGCCTCGCCATCGGCCAGTTGCTTTACGGCCCGCTGGCCGACCGCATTGGCCGGCGCATCCCGCTGCTGCTGGGGGTGAGCATCTTCACCCTGGCGTCGCTGGCCTGCGCGTTCGCGCCGAACCTGGAATGGCTGATTGGCGCACGCTTCGTCCAGGCGCTGGGCGGCTGTGCCGGGATGGTGATCTCGCGGGCCGTGGTGCGTGACCTGTGCGACCCGATCGCGGCCGCCAAGGCCTTCTCGCAACTGATGCTGGTGATGGGGCTGGCGCCAATTCTCGCGCCGCTGGGTGGCGGGCTGCTGCTGAGCCTGTCCGGCTGGCAGTCGATCTTCTATTGCCTGACGCTGTTCAGCGCCCTGGCCGGCGGCGCCATCGCCCTGTGGCTGCCCGAGACCATCCCGAGCGGGCCGCGACCGCCATTGCGCGGTGCACTGAAGCAGTATCGAGCGCTGTTCCGCGATCGCTCCTTCATCACCTATGCACTGACCGGCGGGGTCGCCATCGCCGGGATGTTCTCCTACATCGCCGGCTCGCCCTTCGTCTTCATCGAACTCTACGGTGTGCCGGCCGAGCACTACGGCTGGATCTTCGGCAGTAACGCGGCGGGCTTCATCCTGATGGCGCAGGTCAACGCGCGGTTGCTGCGCTATCGCGGGCCAGGGTTCTGGCTGCGCCGGGCGGTATGGGTGTACTTCGGTTGCGGCGTAGCGCTGCTGGCGATCACCCTGGCCAAGCCCGAGCACCTGTGGCCGCTCCTGGTTCCATTGTTCGGCGCCATCGCCAGCCTGGGCTTCCTGCTGCCCAACTCCTCGGCCTGCGCCATGGCCAGCCAGGGCCGGCACGCAGGTAGCGCCTCGGCACTGATGGGCAGCCTGCAGTTCACCGTCGCGGCCGGCGCTTCGGCGCTGGTCGGTGCGTTGCACGACGGCTCGGCACTGCCGATGGCAGTGGTCATCACCGTCTGCGGCCTGGTGGCCGCCGTGCTCGGCTGGCTGAGCGGGCAGATCAGCGAGCGCGCGGCCTGATCAACTGGCGACGCGCTGCACCAGTTCCGGTAGCTGGTGCGGGGCCTTGAGACGGGCTTCGAGGGTAGCCACGAAACTGCGCGCCTCGAGCTCGCTGCGGAAGCGCACGGCTTGCTGGTCGAGGCAGACTTCCCACGGCTGGTCTTTGCGAAGGCTGGACGGACGGACGAGGATGTTCACGGTGCTCACCCCTGTGCTGTCAGGTGAAAAGGGACTCTCAGTGTAGTCCTGTCCTATTTCGGTAGGAGGTGCGACCTGTGGTCGCCGACATGCGGCAGCTCCTCGCCCGAATCTTCAGCCAGGCCCCGTTGCAGAGCGCTTGGGCCTCTGCTCTGCCGCTTCGCTGAAAAATCCTGCAAAGCAATAGTGCCGAGCCCGCCGCCGGGCCGACGGCAGGACTACGACCAAAGGTTGATGGTGGGGTGGCGATCCCCGTCCATACTCGTTGTTCGACCTCGATAACAACAATAAGAGGCAGTGACGATGAGTTACCGGCAGTCCCATGACCGCTCCATTGCGGAGCCTTCCGCCTTCTGGGCCGAGCAGGCCGGCCGCGTTGCCTGGTATCGCGCTCCGCAGGACACCCTGCAAGCCCTGCCTGACGGCAGCCATCGCTGGTTCGCCGATGGCCGCCTGAACACCTGCTACCTCGCCCTCGACCGGCAGATCGAACTCGGCCGCGGCAACCAGACCGCGCTGATCTACGACTCCCCCGTGACCAGCACCCAGCAGCGCTTCAGCTACCTGGAGCTGCGCGATGAGGTCGCGCGCCTGGCCGGTGCCCTGCGCGCGCTGGGGGTGGAGAAGGGCGATGGGGTGATCATCTACATGCCGATGGTGCCGCAGGCGGCCATGGCCATGCTCGCCTGTGCGCGGCTCGGTGCGGTGCACTCGGTAGTCTTCGGCGGCTTTGCGCCTCACGAGCTGGCGCTGCGCATCGACGACGCCAAACCCAAGCTGGTGCTCACCGCCTCCTGCGGCCTGGAATTCGAGCGGGTGATCGAATACAAGCCGCTGGTGGACAAGGCTCTGGAGCTGGCCAGCCACCAGCCGGCTCACGTTCTGGTGCTGCAACGCCCCCAGGCAATGGCCGAGCTGCAGGTCGATCGCGACCTGGACTGGCGCGAGACGCTGGCCCACGCGCAGCCGGTCGACCCGGTGGAAGTCGCCAGTGGCGACCCGCTGTACATCATGTACACCTCCGGGACCACCGGGAAACCCAAGGGCATCGTGCGTGACAACGGTGGCCACGCGGTGGCGCTGAGCTATGCGCTGCCGACCATCTTCGGTCTGCAGCCGGGGGATGTCTGGTGGGGCGTTTCCGACGTCGGCTGGGTGGTCGGCCACTCGCTGATCGTCTACGGCCCGTTGATGAACGGCTGCACCACGGTGTTCTACGAGGGCAAGCCGGTGCGCACGCCCGATGCCGGCAGTTACTGGCGGGTGATCGAGGAGCACAAGGTCAACAGCCTGTTCTGTGCGCCCACGGCGATCCGCGCGATCCGCAAGGAAGATCCCCAGGGCGACCTGCTCAAACGCTACGACTTGAGCTCGCTGCGCCACCTGTTCCTGGCCGGCGAGAAGCTCGACAGCAGCACCCAACATTGGCTGGAGCAACTCACTGGCAAGCCGGTGCACGATCATTGGTGGCAGACCGAAACCGGCTGGCCGGTGACCGCGCCCTGCACCGGTCTGGGCGACCACGACCTGCGCGCCGGCTCCACCAACCGCGCGGTACCCGGTTATCACGTGCAGGTAGTGGACGACGAAGGCCGGCTGCTGGGGCCGAATGAGCAGGGCTCGATCGTCATCGCCCTTCCGCTGCCGCCTGGCTGCGCGCAGACGCTGTGGAACGACCACCCGCGCTATCTGCAGGCGTACCTGAAGACCTATCCCGGCCATTACCACACCGGCGACGGCGGCTATGTCGACGAGGAGGGCTTCGTCTACATCATGGGCCGTACCGACGATGTGATTAACGTCTCCGGCCACCGCCTTTCCACCGGCGAGATGGAAGAGCTACTGGCGCTGCACGAGGCCGTCGCCGAATGCGCGGTGATCGCCGTGCAGGATGACCTCAAGGGCCATGTGCCGCTGGGGCTGGTGGTGCTCAAGGACGGCGCGCAAACCACCGAAGCCAACCTGCAGCGCGATCTGGTGGCGCTGGTGCGCGAGCGCATCGGCGCGCTGGCCTGCTTCCAGCGCGCGGTGGTGGTGAAGCGCCTGCCCAAGACCCGCTCGGGCAAGATCCTGCGCGCCGTGCTGCGCAAGATCGCCGACGGTGAGAGTTACTCGCCGCCTTCCACCATCGATGATCCGGCCATCCTCGGCGAGATTGCCGAGCGCCTGGGTCAGGCCGGGCTGGCCAAGGCTGGCTGATATCCCACGACGCCGGCGTTGCCGGTGTTTTTCCAGGGCCGCACTCGTTGCGGCCCTTTTTTATCCGCGCAGCGCCCGTCCGGAGCAGCAGGAATAAAGGCCAGTTGCCATCTAGACTGATGTCAATGGGCCTCTATTTGCGGTGTGGTGTTCATGATCAGTCCTGTCGTCCTCGATGAGGAGGAGCTCGAAGCGCTGCGCGAAATCACCGCGTCGAAGCCACGCAAGCCGGTGGTGATGGTGGTCGATGATGACCTCGAGGTACTCGCCGAGCTGCGCGAGCTGATTGAAAGCGCAGGTTTTCATTGCCTGACGGCCGGCAGCGCCACCGAGGCGTTGCGGCGCATTCGTCGCGATGAGTCGGATATCGATCTGCTGGTGACCGACCTGCGCATGGAGCATGAGGGCGCGGGGCTGGACTTGATCCGTGAGCTGAGCGAGGTCGGCACCTTCCTGCCGATCATCGTCGTCTCCGGTCAGGCCGATGCCCGTGACGTGATCGAGGCGATGCGGCTGAACGTGCTGGATTTCATGGTCAAGCCGCTGGACCCGGCGTATTTCCTTGAGGTGCTAAGGCGGTACCTGTAGACCATCGTTCCGGGCGGTTCGCGAGCAAGCTCGCTCCTACAGTTCTGTTCGGTGCTTGTAGGAGCGAGCTCGCGAACCCGGTCAAGACGTCACAGCGCCTGCGCCTTGAAGGTATCGCACTTGCCCGGCGAGCCGCTTTCGAAGCCGAGCTTGAACCAGCGCACGCGCTGCTCGGACGAGCCGTGGGTGAAGGAGTCCGGCATCACCGTGCCGCGCGCCTGGCGCTGCAGGTGGTCGTCGCCGATGGCGTTGGCGGCGTTGAGTGCCTCTTCTATGTCGCCGGGCTCCAGCCAGTTCAGTCGTTGCTGAGCATGGTTGGCCCAGACGCCGGCGAAGCAGTCGGCCTGCAATTCCTGGCGCACCGAAAGGCCGTTGGCGCCTTCCATGCGCGCGCCGCGCTGGCGGGCGGCGTTGATCTTGGCGGAGATGCCCAGCAGGTTCTGTACGTGGTGGCCGACTTCGTGGGCGATCACGTAGGCCTGGGCGAAGTCGCCGGCGGCGGAGAACTTCTGCTCCATCTCGCGGAAGAAACCGAGGTCGAGGTACACGCGGTGGTCGCCCGGGCAGTAGAACGGCCCGACTGCCGAGGAGGCGAAGCCGCACGCCGAGTTCACCCCGCCGTTGAACAGGATCAGCTTGGGCTGTTCATACTGCTGGTTGCTGCGGGCGAAGATCTCGCCCCAGGTGTCCTCGGTGTCGCCCAGGATCGACTGAACGAACTCCACCTGCGGATCATTTCCGGTGGCCGGCTTGCCTTGGGTTGGGCGGGCGGGCGCTTGCTGCGAGACATCCATCTGGCCGAGCAGCGAGCCGAGGATGGTCATCGGGTCCTGCCCGGAGAGCAGGCCGATCACCACCACGATGGCCACACCGCCCAGGCTCAGGCCGCGACCGCCGATGCGCATGCCTCCACCACCGCCACCGCCGGTTTCATCGCGGGCATCCACTACGTTGTCGCTGCGTCGTCCTTTGCGCCATTGCATGGCGGCATCTCCATCGAACAGGTGGGTTCAGTGTTGTCGCGGGTGGCGCTGATCGCCAGCCCGGTCGTCAGGCGAAGCGGTGCAGCAACTCGGCGCGAGCCAGCAGTTGCACGTCGCCGCCGACGTGGACGTCATCGTCCTGGCCGACCTGCACGTCGAGCCGGCTGGGGCGACCGACGAAGCGGCCCTGGGACAGGTAGAACAGCTCGCCGCGGCGCGCCTTGCCCAGCTCCACCAGGTAGGCTGCGACGGGGCCGGCGGCACTGCCGGTGGCGACGTCCTCGATGATTCCGGCGCCGTCCCAGGTGCGGCCCTCGCGATTATCCACATCCAGCACAAAAACGAAGGCGGCGTTGAGCTTTGCCAGCTCGGCCGTCAGATCCGTGCGCTGGCGCACGCGGCCCAGGGCTTCGCCGCGCACCGGCAGCAACAGGTAAGGCAGGCCGGTGCTGACCACTGCGGCGGGATAGTCGGCGAGGTCGGCGACGGAAAGCGAGAAGGCCTCGGCGAACCAGCGGCGCGCGTCGTCATCCAGCACTGTGCCGAAGTCGGCGGCGCCCTGGTTCATCTCGGCGTGGAAGCCGGTGCCGCGCCGGCGCGTGGCGACCTTCACGGCCTTGGCGGGCAGCTCCAGCGTCCAGTGCTCTTCCTCGCCGCGCTGGTGAAGGTGATGCAGCAGCGCGGCGGCGCCAAGCACCGGGTGGCCGGCGAAAGGCAGTTCCTCGTCGACGGTGAAGATGCGTGCCGAATAGGTGTCCAGCGTGGCGGAGGGGAACAGGAAGATCGACTCGAACTGGCGCAGCTCCTGGGTGAGTGCCAGCAGGGTCTGGGCCGGTATGCCTCGGGCGTCGGGAAACACCGCCAGGCCATTGCCGGTGAGCGGTTGGTCGGCGAAGACGTCGAGCTGCCAGTACTGTTGCGCGGACATGGGCCTCCAGATGCCGCCCTTGAGCGGCGCAAAGAAAAACTCGACAGCCAGCCTAGCGAGCTATATGTTCGCCGACAAGAAAGCGCAGGTCACAGCGCCGCGCTTTCCAGGCCACCGCAGTGGCCGGCGTCGCTCGGACGGTTCCGGGCGCCTACGTTCATCAGAGGACACCATGACTGAACCCCGTTCAGCTCGTCGCTTTGCGCGCATCGATCGCCTGCCCCCGTACGTTTTCAACATCACTGCCGAACTGAAGATGGCCGCCCGCCGCCGTGGCGAGGACATCATCGACCTGTCCATGGGCAACCCGGACGGGGCCACGCCGCCGCACATCGTCGAGAAGCTCTGCCAGGTCGCCCAGCGCGAAGATACCCACGGCTACTCCACCTCCCGTGGCATTCCGCGTCTGCGCCGCGCCATTTCGCACTGGTACCGCGACCGCTACGAGGTCGAGATCGACCCCGAGTCCGAAGCCATCGTCACCATCGGCTCCAAGGAAGGTCTGGCGCACCTGATGCTGGCAACCCTGGACCACGGCGACACCATCCTCGTGCCGAACCCCAGCTACCCGATCCACATCTACGGCGCGGTGATCGCCGGCGCGCAGGTGCGCTCGGTGCCGCTGGTGCCGGGGATCGACTTCTTCAACGAGCTGGAGCGGGCGATCCGCGAATCGATTCCCAAGCCGAAGATGATGATCCTCGGCTTCCCCTCCAACCCCACCGCGCAGTGCGTGGAGCTGGACTTCTTCGAGCGCGTGGTGGACCTCGCCAAGCGCTATGACGTGCTGGTGGTGCACGACCTGGCCTACGCGGACATCACCTTCGATGGCTGGAAGGCGCCGTCGATCATGCAGGTGCCTGGCGCCAAGGACATCGCGGTGGAGTTCTTCACCTTGTCCAAGAGCTACAACATGGCTGGCTGGCGTATCGGCTTCATGGTCGGCAACCCGGAGCTGGTCTCGGCCCTGGCGCGGATCAAGAGCTACCACGACTACGGCACCTTCACCCCGCTGCAGGTAGCCGCCATCGCCGCGCTGGAGGGCGACCAGCAGTGCGTGCGCGATATCGCCGACCAGTACCAGAAGCGCCGCGATGTGCTGGTGAAAGGTCTGCACGAAGCCGGTTGGATGGTGGAGAACCCCAAGGCCTCCATGTACATCTGGGCGAAGATCCCCGAGCCCTACGCTCACCTGGGCTCGCTGGAGTTCGCCAAGAAGTTGCTCAAGGACGCCAAGGTCTCGGTATCGCCGGGCATCGGTTTCGGCGACTACGGTGACGACCACGTGCGCTTCGCCCTGATCGAAAACCGTGACCGTCTGCGTCAGGCGGTGCGTGGGATCAAGGCGATGTTCCGTGCCGATGGCCTGTTACCGGCGAAGGCCGAATAAAAGCCGTGTGAATGAAAAGGGCGACCCGATGGTCGCCCTTTTCGTTTTGGAGTCCCTCACCCCATTCCGCTCGCGGAGCAATGTCGCGCGGGAACCTGGAGAGTGCCCCACGCGCCGGAAGCCCCATCCCACCTCCACCAGCGTTCAGGGGTGAGGGAGTGCCTCGATGTCAGACGTCAGTGGGCGGGGTAGTCCGCCAGCACTTCGCGCTGACCGGACTTGCTCAGGCCGACTACCTGGTACGCGTCATGCCGGTCGCCCATCTCCATGCCCGGCGAACCCATGGGCATGCCGGGCACGGCGGCGCCGACCAGGTCGGCGCGCTCGCGCAGCTTCAGTACGTCGGCGGCCGGGACATGGCCTTCGACGAACTTGCCGTCGATCACGCCGGTGTGGCACGAACCCATGCTGTGCGGAACGCCCAGCTTGGTCTTCACTGCACTCATATCGGCTTCGACGTGGTCGTTGACGGTGAAACCGTTGCTTTCCAGGTGCTTGATCCAGTCCTTGCAGCAGCCGCAGTTGGCATCGCGGTGTACGTCGATGGTCAGCGGCTCGGCGGCTTGGACGGCGCCGGCAACAAGGGCGGTGAGCAGAAGCAGGGTGCGCATGGTTCGAAACCTTGGAAGTTGAACGCGACCGAGCATACTCCCGTGTGCCCTGCCTCCCCACCCGCCGTTTGTTTCCCCATATGACGCGGGCGACGAACTTGCCGCGCCGTGCGGGGTCTGTAGCTGATCGGTGGTGCGTCCGCGACTGTCCGTCGCAGGTAGGGACGCTCGGCAAGGGCCGCAAGGCCAAGGAGAAATCGGATGCTCTTCGCCCGTCTCGTCCTGCTGGTCCAGGCTCTGGTCTGGGGTGGTCTGGGACTGCTCTACTGGATTCGTCCTTATGAAATGGCCAACCTCAGCGGCATGCTGCTGATGGAGCCATCGTCGGTGAGTGACGCCCGGGTTTTCTACGGCGGCCATCAGTTCGCCCTCGCGCTGTTCCTGGTTTTCGCTTTGCGTCGTCGCCTGCTGGTGCGCCCGGCCCTGATCCTGGTGATCCTGGTGCAACTGACCCTGACGCTGTCGCGCCTGCTCATCGCCTGGACCGAGGGCGGCATGGAATGGGATGCGCAACTGGCCGGCGTGGTCTATCGCGGGGTGATCTCGGCGCTGGCGATCTTCGCCCTCTACTGGCTGGAGCGGCAGTCGCGAAGTCGCCAGGTGGTAGTGCGCGAAGAGCCGGAGCCTGAGGAGCGCAAGGCGGACTTCGAGGGGCTCTGAGCTTCGGATGAGCGGCGCGGCCTGCTGGCAGCGCCGCTGCCGGGCAGCCCCCGCTCCGTGCTATCGTATTGATTTCGCGGTAGAAGCAAGGCGGAGCCAGCATGAAGTTCGTACATCAACGTGAGCACCTGAACGAAGGCGACCTGGTCGTCATCGAGTGCTCCATGACCTGCAATATCCGTCTGATGACTGACGCCGCCTTCCGCAGCTTCAAGAATGGCGGTCGTCACGTCTACCACGGCGGCGCGTTCGATCGTTTCCCGGCCAAGATAAAGGTGCCCAGTACCGGCAACTGGAACATCACCATCGATACTGTCACCCGCCGCGCCATCAGTGTCACGCGCAAGGCTGACTTCAAGTACAGCATCAAGTTCGTACGCAAGTCGCCGTCGAACTACAGCTGATCCTCAGCTCCCCGGCCCATTCATTGGTGCGCGGGGAAGTCCGCCAGCAGGCGGGCAATGCCTTCGTCCACGGCCTGCTGAGTGATCTTCGGATCGTGCAGTTGGCGCGCCACCTGCGCCTGGTAGAGCACCTGCCCGGTCGCCTCGTCGAGAATCTGCAGCGCCAGGCGCGCCTGCTCCTGATCGGTGAACTGTGTCTGGGTGATCACGCCCGCACTGGTCGCTACCGGTCGCTGGATGATGCCCGTCTGGCTGTCCAGGCCGACGGCATAGATCACCCGCAGCTCCCCTGAATTGTCCTGATAGCGGTAACCCTTGGCTTCCAGTGCGCGGCGCACGGCGAGATCGAAGCGATCTTCCAGGTCCTCGCGGTGACCTTGTGCACGCACGGCCTGGATGAAGAAGGTGCTTTGCCGGCCATTGGCGGCGGGGGAGACGTTGATGGTGGCGGGATCGGTACCGGCGCAGGCGGCCAGCAGCAGGCAGAGCAGGGGAAGGATCAGGCGGGACATGGGCGTGCCTCTTGTCGTTGTTCCGCAAGCCTAGCTGCAGAACCAGGAGGCGCCGCCCAACCCTAGGTTGGGCGGCCCGTACTTGTGCGAGGTACTCAGCGGCGGGTGAGCAGCACGCCGGCTTCCATGTGGTGCGTGTAGGGGAACTGGTCGAACAGGGCGCAACGGCTCACCCGGTGGGTGTCGTGCAGCTGAGCGATGTTCTGCGCCAGAGTCTCCGGGTTGCAGGAGATGTACAGGATGTTGTCGAAGCGCCGGGTCAGCTCGCAGGTGTCCGGGTCCATGCCGGCGCGCGGCGGGTCGACGAACACGCTGCCGAACTCATAGGACTTCAGGTCGACATCGGCCAGGCGGCGGAACGGGCGTACCTCGTTGAGCGCCTGGGTCAGTTCCTCGGCGGAGAGGCGCACCAGGGTGACGTTGCCCACGGCGTTGTCGGCCAGGTTGGCCAGGGCGGCGTTCACCGAGGTCTTGCTGATCTCGGTGGCCATTACCTTGCGCACGCGGGTGGCCAGCGGCAGGGTGAAGTTGCCGTTGCCGCAGTACAGCTCCAGCAGATCATCCTCGCGCTGGCCCAGGGCTTCGTACGCCCAGTTGAGCATCTTCTGGCAGACCTCGCCGTTGGGCTGGGTGAAGGCGCCCTCCGGCTGGCGGTAGCGGAAGGTGCGGCCAGCAACGGTCAGCTCCTCGCTGACGTAGTCTCGCCCCACCACCAGTCGCTTGCCGCGGGAGCGACCGACGATGCTCACGCCCAGTTCGACAGCCAGCTTCTCGGCAGCGGCCTGCCAGGTCGCGTCCACCGGACGGTGGTAGCACAGGGTGATCAGCGCGTCGCCCGCCAGGGTGGTGAGGAATTCCACCTGGAACAGCTTGTGGCCCAGGGTCGGCTCGGCCCAGGCAGCTTTCAGGCGCGGCATCAGCTCGTTGATGCGCTGGCTGGCGATGGGGAATTCCTCGATCAGGATCGGCGTGTGCTTGTCGCCCTGCTCGAACATCGCGTAGTGGCGCGCTTCGCCCTCGCGCCACAGGCGGAACTCGGCGCGCAGGCGGTAATGCTCGCGGGGCGAATCGAACACCTCCGGCTCCGGCGCGGCGAAGGGCGCCAGCAGCTCGCGTAGGCGCGCGGCCTTGTCGGCCAGTTGGCTGTCGTATTGGGAGGGATCGAAACGCGGACTGCTCATGGGGCGGGGAACTCGTGTGGGTCGGCGGCAGTTGATGGGCATCGCTGCGCTCCACGCCATCCTACGCCAGTGTCACTTGCGGATGGAGAAGCGCGGCGATACCCCTGCCGCGAAAGGGAAAATCAGGCGTTGAACCAGCCCAGCTTGATCACGAAAAGGATCGACAGGATGACCAGCGCCGGGTTCAGCTCGCGGAAGCGGCCGGACAGCAGCTTGCAGGCGGTCCAGGTAATGAAGCCGAAGGCGATGCCGTTGGCGATGGAGAAGGTCAGCGGCATGGCCAGCGCGGTCACCACCACCGGGGCGGCGACGGTCAGGTCGTCCCAGTCGATCTCAGCCAGGCCCGAGGCCATCAGCACCGCGACGAAGAACAGCGCTGGGGCGGTGGCGAAGGCCGGAACGTTGCCCGCCAGCGGGGCGAAGAACAGCGCCAGCAGGAACAGCACGGCAACCACGATGGCAGTCAGGCCGGTACGGCCGCCAGCGGAAACGCCCGCCGCCGACTCGATGTAGCTGGTGGTGGTGGAGGTGCCCAGCAGCGAGCCGACCATGGCGGCGGAGCTGTCGGCGATCAGCGCGCGGCCCATCTTCGGCATGTGTCCGTCCTTGCCCATCAGGCCGGCGCGCTTGGCTACGCCGATCAGGGTGCCGGAGTTGTCGAACAGGTCGACGAAGAGGAAGGCGAAGATCACGCTGAACAGGCCGATGTCCAGCGCGCCCTTGATATCCAGCTGCAGGAAGGTCGGCGCCAGGGACGGCGGCATCGACACCACGCCACCGAACTGGGAGACGCCGATGGCGATGGAGATGAAGGTGACGACCAGGATGCCGATCATTACCGCGCCGGTCACGCGGCGGGCTTCCAGGGCGACGATCAGGATGAAGCCGAGGATCGCCAGCAGCGGTGCCGGCTTGGCCAGGTCACCCATGCCAACCAGGGTGGCCTGGTTGGCGACGACGATGCCCGACTCCTTCAGCGCGATCAGCGCGAGGAACAGGCCGATGCCAGCGGCGATCGCCGAGCGCAGCGCCAGCGGGATGCTGTTGATGATCCACTCGCGGATGCGGAAGATCGAAATGATGAAGAACATGCACGCGGAGAGGAACACCGCGCCGAGCGCCACCTGCCAGGTGTGGCCCATGTGCAGGACCACGGTGTAGGTGAAGAAGGCGTTCAGGCCCATGCCGGGAGCCAGGGCGATCGGGTAGTTGGCGATCAGGCCCATGATGGCCGAGCCGATGGCCGCGGCCAGGCAGGTCGCCACGAAGATCGCGCCTTTGTCCATGCCCGTCTCGCCGAGGATGCTCGGGTTGACGAAGAGGATGTAGGCCATGGTCAGGAAGGTAGTGATACCCGCCAGGATCTCGGTGCGCACAGTGGTGTTGTGCGCCTTGAGTTGGAACAGCTTTTCCAGCATGTTTGGCTCCCCGTGACGCTCTTGCGCCGTTATCGTTCTGGCCGGGAAAAGCAAGGTGCATGCCCAGGTGGGCCGTGCGCCTTTTCTTGTGACCGGCAAAAGGCGCGCATGATACCAGCTTGCCCTGAGCCGGAGAATTTCTGACCGGACCGCCAGCATCCGTTCGTCTGCAAGCTTAGTCGCGGGCGCCGACCAAGGGAGTGCAACTTGTGCCTTCGGCGTGGTCTGACTCTCTATAACCCTGGCCTTCCGGGCCGCTCAGTCTGATTCGCAGTCGATGAAACGCTCTATTCCGATCCTCCTCGCCTCATTATTGGGCGCCTGCGCCGGTGCGCCGCCGTCGGCGCCGCAGCATACCTTCGATGTCCACGCCGTGGCCGACAGGCCCACGGCCAGCACGCGCACCCTGGCCGACCCGCAGGGCAAGGCGGTATTGCTCGAAACCCATCCGGTTCTGACCCAGCACGATGTAGAGCGGGCCGAGCTGGCCAGCGTGGCAGACGGCAAGCCGGCGGTGCGTGTTTTGTTCACGCCCGAAGCCAGCCAGCGTCTGGCAAAGCTGACCCAGGAAGAGCAGGGCAAGGCCCTGGCCGTCGTGATCGATGGGCAATTGCGCCTGTTGCCGAAAGTGACGCGTGTGGTGACGGACGGCCAGGTGATGCTCAAGGGCTTCACCAGCCAGGCGGAGGCTGAGACGCTGGTGCGCCGGCTCAATGACTTGCGTGATGTGCCGGTGCAGCCGGAGCAGAAATCAGGTGGGCAGCCATAGCCGCACTAAGCATGTAGGAGCGAGCTTGCTCGCGAACCGCATACCACTGGTGCCTGGCTGGAGGCTGTTCGCGAGCAAGCTCGCTCCTACAGGTTCACCTTGAGTTCTGTGAGTGACAGACATGAAAAAGCCCGGCAGATGCCGGGCTTTTTCGTCGTGCTGTTCGCGGGTTCGGCTTAGGCGCCGTAGACCGGGAACTTGGCGCAGATGGCCTTGACCTTCTCGCGCACGCCGTCCACCACGGACTCGTCGCCCATGTTGGTCAGGATGTCGCAGATCCAGCCGGCCAGCTCGCGGCACTCGGCTTCCTTGAAGCCGCGGGTGGTCACGGCGGGGGTGCCGATACGCAGGCCGGAGGTGACGAACGGGGAACGCGGGTCGTTCGGCACGCTGTTCTTGTTCACGGTGATGAAGGCACGACCCAGGGCGGCGTCGGCGTCCTTACCGGTGATGTCCTGCTTGATCAGGGACAGCAGGAACAGGTGGTTCTGGGTGCCGCCGGAAACCACGTCGAAGCCGCGCTCGATGAACACGCTGGCCATGGTCTGGGCGTTCTTCAGGACCTGCTGCTGGTAGGCCTTGAACTCGGGCTGCAGGGCTTCCTTGAAGCACACGGCCTTGGCGGCGATCACGTGCTCCAGCGGGCCACCCTGGGCGCCCGGGAAGACAGCGGAGTTCAGCTTCTTCTCGATCTCTTCGTTCTTGCGAGCGAGGATCAGGCCGCCGCGCGGGCCGCGCAGGGTTTTGTGGGTGGTGGTGGTGACGACGTCGGCGAACGGCACCGGGTTCGGGTAGACGCCAGCGGCGACCAGACCGGCCACGTGGGCCATGTCGACGAACAGGTAGGCACCGACCTTGTCGGCGATGGCGCGGAAGCGGGCGAAGTCCAGCACCTGGGAGTAGGCGGAGAAGCCGGCAACGATCATCTTCGGCTTGTGCTCGACGGCCAGACGCTCGACTTCGTCGTAGTCGATCAGCCCGGCGTCGGTGATGCCGTACTGAACTGCGTTGTACAGCTTGCCGGAGGAGGAAACGCTGGCGCCGTGGGTCAGGTGACCGCCGTGGGCCAGGCTCATGCCCAGGATGGTATCACCGGCCGACAGCAGGGCCAGGTAGACGGCGGCGTTGGCCTGGGAACCGGCGTGCGGCTGGACGTTGGCGTAATCGGCGCCGAACAGTTCCTTGGCGCGGTCGATGGCCAGTTGCTCGACGACGTCGACGTACTCGCAACCACCGTAGTAGCGCTTGCCCGGGTAGCCTTCGGCGTACTTGTTGGTCAGCACCGAACCCTGGGCTTCCATCACCGCCGGGCTGGTGTAGTTCTCGGAGGCGATGAGCTCGATGTGCTCTTCCTGGCGCTGGGCTTCCTGCTCCATCGCGGCGAAGAGTTCGGCATCGTAGCGGGCGAGGGTCAAATCACGGCTGAACATGGCGGTCCTCTTAAGGATCGGGTGCTGGGGGAAAGGCGCGCATTCTAACCCAAGGCGCCGGTGCTGGCACATGAAAGGCGGTCATGTGGCTGACAAGCGGGGTTCAAGGCCGCGGATCGGCGGATTTGCGAGCGGCTTGGCGCTTGCTGAGGCGGTGGGGCGCGTGTAGGAGCGGACTCCGTCCGCGAACGATCCCCGGCGGCTCCGAGCTGGCCGGTGGCAGATCGCGGACGGAGTCCGCTCCTACGCCGTATCGAACATTCAGCCGATGGGTCAGCCCAGCAGGAACAGCGCGTTGCTGGCAAACAGCGCGGCGAACTGGTCGGCCGGGACAGGGCGGCCGAAGAGGAAGCCCTGTACTTCGTCGCAGCCATGCTCGCGCAGGAACTCCAACTGCTCGTGGCTCTCCACACCCTCGGCGATCACCATCAGGTTCAGGCTGTGGGCCATGGCGATGATGGCACGGGCGATCTGCGCGTCCTGCTCGCCATGGGGCAGGCCGTCAACGAAGCTGCGGTCGATCTTCAACACATCGATGGGGAATTGCTTGAGGTAGTTCAGCGAGGAATAGCCGGTACCGAAGTCGTCCACCGCAATCGCCAGGCCCAGGCGTTTCAGACCTTGAAGTATCTGCATCGCCTGGGAAACGTCGCTCATCAGGATGCTTTCGGTCAGCTCCAGCTCCAGGCACGCCGGTGCGATTCCGGTGTCTTCGAGGATGCCGGCGATGCGTTCGCCCAACTGGCCGTCGGCGAACTGCCGGGCGGAGAGGTTCACGGAAATCTTCGGTACCCGCACCTTGTCGCGGTGCCAGGCGCGCAGCTGCAGGCAGGCCTGCTCCAGCAGCCAGTCACCGACCTGGGCGACCAGGCCGAGCTCTTCCAGCACCGGGATGAACTCCGCCGGCGGGATCAGCCCGCGCTTGGGATGCTGCCAGCGCAGCAGCGCCTCGGCACCGGTCAGACGGCGGCCGTCACCGGTGAACTGCGGCTGGTAGTGCAGCACGAACTCGTGCAGTTCGATGGCGCGGCGCAGGTCGCTTTCCAGTTCCAGGCGCTCCAGGGCGCGGGCGTTCATCTCGGCCTGGTAGAACTGGAAGTTGTTCTTGCCCATTTCCTTGGCGTGGTACATCGCCGTGTCGGCGTTCTTCATCAGCTGGCTGAGCTCGGCGCCGTCCTGCGGCGAGAGTGCCACGCCAATGCTGGCGGTGACGAAGAACTCGCGGCCTTCCAGGGTGAAGGGGCGGGCGAGGCTGGAGAGGATCTGCTCGGCGACCTGGATCGCCTGCCTCAGCGCCTTCTCGCGGTCCTTCTGGCCGGGCAGCAGCAGGGTGAACTCGTCGCCGCCCATGCGCGCCACAGTGTCGTCGTCGCTGACGCAATGGCTCAGGCGCTCGGCCACTTCCTTGAGCATGCGGTCGCCTGCGGCATGGCCGAGGGAGTCGTTGATCGGCTTGAAGCGGTCGAGGTCGAGGAACATCAGCACCACCCACTGCTGGTGCCGTTCGGCCTGCAGCAGGGCGGTGTGCAGGCGGTCCTGGAACAGCGTGCGGTTGGGTAGGTGGGTCAGGGCGTCGTAGTAGGCCAGGCGGTGAATGCGCCGCTCGCTGGCCTTGCGCTCGCTGATGTCGCTGAAGAAGCAGACGAAGCTGACCAGGTCGCCTTCTTCGTCGTGCACCGCGGTGATGCCGACCCAGCTGGGGTACAGCTCGCCGCTCTTGCGCTTCTGCAGGATCTCGCCTTCCCAACTGCCGCTCTTGCGCAGGCTTTCCAGCACGTGCTTGAGCTGGTTGGCCTCCTGGCGGTCGGCAGTGAGCAGGCGCGGCAACTGGTCCAGCACCTCCTCGGCGGAGTAGCCGGTGAGGCGGCTGAAGGAGTCGTTGATCTGCACGATGTAGCCGGCGGGATCGGTGACCATGATCGCCGCCGTGGAGTGCTCGAACACCGTCGCCGCCATGCGCATCTCGCGCTCGGCGCGGCGCTGCTGGCTGATGTCGCGGGCGACGCCGAGCAGGCCCTCGAAGCGGCCGTGGTCGTCCCACATCAAGGCGATGCGCAGCTCCACGGGAATCTTGTGGCCGTCGGCGTGCAGACAGTCGAGGCTGAACAGCTGCGGCTCGGCGCTCTCGCGCAGTTCGGCCAGGCGCTTGGGCTCGCCGATGGCGGCCTGCACGCGGTGCAGCAGTTCGTCGAGGCGCTCCAGCTGCGCCGGGTTGGCGGCCACCTGCTGGAAGCCGTTGGCCAGCACCCACTCGGGGCTGTAGCCGAACACCTGCTGGATCGATGGGCTGATGTAGTTGAGCTGGACCTGGGCGTCGGTGGAGAGGATCACGTCGCTGATGCTCTCGGCGAGCATGCGGTAGCGGCGGCCGCTCTCGCGCAGGGAGTTGTGTGCCTCGACCGTGTCGGTAATGTCCTTTGCCACGCCGATCAGCCGTGCCACGCGGCCGGCGGAGTCGCGAGTGAGGGCTTGCTCGCGGATATCGAACCAGTGCCAGGAGCCGTCGCGATGGCGCCAGCGCAGCTGGCTGTCCAGCAACAGGCCGTCGCCCACCACCTGCTGCAGGTTGCGCACGCGCCAGTAGTATTCGACGTCGTCCGGGTGCAACACCTTTTCCCAGAAGCGCTCGCCCATCTCGCGCAGCTCGTCGCCGTTGTAGCCCAGCTGGTAGCCGAGGTTGTGGTTGGTGAAGATCACCCGGCGCGCGGCGATGTCGTGGATGTACAGGGTGTCTGGCACCGCGCGCACCGCATCGGACCAGAACTTCTCGCGTTCGATCAGCGACAGTTCGACCTGCTTGCGGCTGGTGATGTCCGACAGGCTCAGGGTGACGGCGTGGAAGTCCTGGATCATTTCCGGCACGCGCAGTTGCAGCCAAAGGTGGCGCTGCTCGCCCTGGCGCGTGCTGATGCAGGCTTCCAGCTCGACCATGCCCTGGCCGTGCAGCACGGCTTCGAGCACCTTGCTGCGCACGCCGTCCGGGCGCATGCCGGCGCTGCCGATGAGAATCTGCCAGGCCTGCTCAGTGTTGGTGACGCGCATCAGGCGCTTGGCGACGTTGTTGATCTCGGTAATCCGCGCCTGGCGCAGCAGCCAGGGCAGGCGCTCGGGCTGCGAGGCGATCCACTCGCGCAGGTCGCTCTGTCGGCGCAGGTTGAGGTCCACCAGGCTCTGGCGCAGCGCAGAAAGGTCGAGCACGCAGAGGGCGACGCCGACACCGTCGAAAATGTCCTGGTAGCGCCGGCGGGTCTCTTCGAGGATGTGCAGCGCCTGCTGCTCCTCGGTGACATCGCGCAGCACCCAGACCTGCCCGCCGTGGGGCAGGTTGCCGCGCAGTACCCAGGTCTGCTCCGGCGACAGCGGGCTGTCGTCCAGCGAGTGATGGCTGACGGCGAACAGCCTGGCCTGGCCGGTATCGTTGACGCGCACCAGCTCGGAGCCGTTGTCCGCCGAGGTATCGCCGCCGTGCAGCAGGGCGCCCAGGCCAGGCAGCAGCTCCAGCAGGTGATGCTCGCCAGCCTTGTCGGCAGTGATGCCGAACAACTGCTCGGCTTGCGGGTTGAGGTAGGCGAGGCGGCCGTCGGCGCGGGTCACCAGCACGCGTTCGTCGATGGCTCCCAGGGCCTGTGCGGCCTGGCGCAGGCCTTGCTGGGACTCGGCGGTCAGTGCCCGCAGATTCTGCTGTTCACGCTGCAGGCGCAGCAGGGCGGCAGCGGCGATGCCTGCCAGCACCAGTAGCAGCGCCAGCTCGCCGCCCAGGCGCGGCAGCAGGGTGGTGCGGATCTGCCGGTCGTCGAATTGCGGGTGCAACCGCCAGTCGGTGTTCTGGATCTCCAGGCCGTCCAGGCTCTGTGCCTGTTCCAGCGGTGAGGCGGCGGACAGCGGGCCCGGGCGGAAGCCGCTGGAGCGTCCGAGGACCTTCTGCTGGACGTCGTCGACCAGAATCCAGTCCGGCGACTCGGGGCGAATCTGCGCTGCCCAGCCACGTCGGGCAATCTTCTCGTCAAGACGCAAGACGCTGTCGCCTTCGTCCGGCTCGGTGGCCTTCAGCCAGACATAGAAGTAGCCGCCGTTTTCCTCGCTGAACGCGTAGTGATAGCTCTGTTGCGCGCTGCGCTGGCGCAAGGCCTCGATGAATGCGCCGTCCTTGATGCCGCCGGCGGAGTCGCGCACGGGAACGCCGCTGGCGTCCAGCCGCACCAGGCTGTGGAAGGATGGATAGATGTGCTTCAGGCCGGCGATCAGTGTTGGGTGGGCATCGCTGTGGTCGCGGTCCTGTTCCTGTTGCAGCAGAGCCTGGGCCGCTACCGCCTTGAGCTCCAGGGTCAGGGAGATCCGCTGCGCCATCTGTTCGCCGTGCAGCACTACCCGCTCACGCTCGAAGCGCTCCTGGCTGCGGAACTCCTGGTGCAGCTGCAAGCCCAGCAGGCCGAGCATGAACAGAACCAGCAGCACCAGCGCGGTCCGGGTCGCCACGCGGCCAGGCCTGGCCAAGGCGTCCGGAGGAGTACGGGGGAAAATAGACAAGGACTTAGGGACCTGGGGCGATACGGCTGAATTCGGCGCAGGCTAGGATGCCCGGAAAGGCGGCTAAGTGCCAGCATGGCCGACGAGCGTCGTTTGCCCTTCCCGATTCATTCCGGTAGCTTTGCCGCACGCGCGCGTGATGTACGGCCAAAGTTCGGGGCATAAAGTACATCCGCGCAGAGTCCCGCGCGAAGGGCCGTCCATCGGCCGCTCGCGCCCCCCGGTGGCCCGCGGTGCCACCGTTCCGGCCCGAAGAGCCGGCGTCCCGGAACCTGCCGTCGTCCGTTCCGGCCATCCCGATCACAATTCATCCCAGAAGTCAGGTATCCATGGCTCAATACGTCTACACCATGCACCGGGTCGGCAAGGTCGTGCCGCCCAAGCGTGAAATCCTCAAGAACATCTCCCTGTCGTTCTTCCCCGGCGCCAAGATCGGCGTGCTCGGCCTGAACGGCGCGGGTAAATCCACCCTGCTGCGCATCATGGCCGGCGTCGACACCGAGATCGAAGGTGAAGCCCGCCCGATGCCGGGCATCAACGTCGGCTACCTGCCGCAGGAGCCCAAGCTCGACCCGCAGGCCACCGTTCGCGAGATCGTTGAAGAGGCTGTCGGCCAGATCAAGGCCGCCCAAGCGCGCCTGGACGAGGTCTACGCCGCCTACGCCGAGCCGGACGCCGACTTCGACGCCCTGGCTGCCGAGCAGGCCAAGCTGGAGGCCATCCTCCAGGCTTCCGACGGCCACAACCTGGAGCGCCAGCTGGAAGTCGCCGCCGACGCCCTGCGTCTGCCGCCGTGGGACGCCAAGATCGAACACCTCTCCGGTGGTGAGAAGCGCCGCGTCGCCCTGTGCCGCCTGCTGCTGTCCGCCCCGGACATGCTGCTGCTGGACGAACCGACCAACCACCTGGACGCCGACTCCGTCGCCTGGCTGGAACACTTCCTCCACGACTTCCCGGGCACCGTGGTAGCGATCACCCACGACCGTTACTTCCTCGACAACGTCGCCGGCTGGATTCTGGAACTGGACCGTGGCCAGGGCATCCCGTTCGAAGGCAACTACTCCGGCTGGCTGGAATCCAAGGCCAACCGCCTGGCCCAGGAAGCCAAGCAGGAAGCCTCCCACGCCAAGGCCATGAAGGCCGAACTGGAGTGGGTACGCCAGGGTGCCAAGGCTCGCCAGTCCAAGTCCAAGGCCCGTCTGCAGCGCTTCGAGGAAATGCAATCGCAGGAATTCCAGAAGCGCAGCGAGACCAACGAGATCTATATCCCGGCCGGTCCGCGCCTGGGCGATAAGGTCATTGAGCTGCACAACGTCAGCAAGGGCTATGGCGATCGCCAACTGATCGACGATCTGTCGCTGAGCATTCCCAAGGGCGCCATCGTCGGCGTGATCGGCGGCAACGGCGCAGGTAAATCGACCCTGTTCCGCATGCTGACCGGCAAGGAGCAACCGGACTCGGGCACCATCGAGATCGGCGAAACCGTGCAGATCGCCAGCGTCGATCAGAGCCGCGAAATCCTCGACGGCAACAAGACCGTGTGGGAGCAAGTGTCCGACGGCTTCGAGCAGATCAAGATCGGCAACTACGAAGTCCCGTCGCGCAGCTACGTCGGCCGCTTCAACTTCAAGGGCGGCGACCAGCAGAAGTTCGTCAAGGACCTCTCCGGTGGTGAGCGTGGCCGCCTGCACCTGGCCCTGACCCTGAAGCAGGGCGGCAACGTGCTGCTGCTCGACGAACCGTCCAACGACCTCGACGTGGAAACCCTGCGTGCGCTGGAAGAAGCGCTGCTGGACTTCCCCGGCGCCGCCATCGTGATTTCCCACGATCGCTGGTTCCTGGACCGCATCGCGACCCACATCCTCTCCTACGAGGACGACGGCAAGGTGGTCTTCTTCGAAGGCAACTACACCGAGTTCGAAGCCGATCGTAAAAAACGCCTGGGCGACGCTGCCTCGCAGCCGCACCGCGTGCGTTACAAGAAGCTGGCGTAAGCCGCTTCTGCAAGAGAACGGGGCCTTCGGGCCCCGTTTTCATTTCTGTGCCTTTATCAGCGGCTGCGCTTGAGATCGTCCAGGGCGCGGCGCTGATCCTCCAGCTGGCGCTGCAGTGTGTCGATTTGCCGCGCCTGGTCCTGCAGGGTGCGTTGCTGTTCTTCCAGCTGGCGGGACATGCGCTCCAGGTCGTCGGTGCTGAACTTCGACTTGTGGATCACTTCGCTGTCGAATGTATCCGCCACCACCAGCGCACCGGGTTCGGTGAAGTTGCCCAATTTCATGGCTCCCTGGGCGGGCAGGGCGAGGGTGCAGGTGAGGGCGGCGAGAAGCGCGAGAGGGCGTGCGAGCATCATGGGCGTCCTGGTGGAGTAAGTTGTTGAGTGCAACTACCTATTGATTTTGTATACAAGAATCTGTTTTTCTGCCGGTCCGGCAGAAGTGGGATTTATATTTTTGCACCATAAAGATTCATAAAAGCGTCACGCCGCACTATCTCGGGGCGGCGTGGGTTGTTAGAGTCTGCCGGCAAAAAAGCATCACATAATCAGAAAAGTACCGGTGTAGACATGACGCAATCCGTTGACTCGTTCCTCGAGCGCCTGAAGCGGCGCGACCCCGATCAGCCCGAATTCCACCAGGCAGTGGAAGAGGTGCTGCGCTCCCTCTGGCCCTTCCTCGAAGCCAACCCGCACTACCTGCAGGCCGGCATCGTCGAACGCATCGTCGAGCCCGAACGCGCGATCCTGTTCCGCGTACCGTGGGTGGATGATGCCGGACGAGTGCGGGTCAACCGCGGTTTCCGCATCCAGATGAGCAGCGCCATCGGCCCGTACAAGGGCGGCCTGCGCTTCCACCCCTCGGTGAACCTGGGCGTGCTGAAGTTCCTCGCCTTCGAGCAGGTCTTCAAGAACTCCCTGACCTCGTTGCCCATGGGTGGCGGCAAGGGTGGCTCGGACTTCGACCCCAAGGGCAAGAGCGATGCGGAAGTCATGCGCTTCTGCCAGTCCTTCATGAGCGAGCTGTTCCGCCACGTTGGCGCTGACCTTGACGTGCCGGCCGGCGACATCGGCGTGGGCGCCCGCGAGATCGGTTACCTGTTCGGCCAGTACAAGCGCCTGTCCAACGAGTTCACCTCGGTGCTGACCGGCAAGGGCATGTCCTACGGCGGTAGCCTGATCCGTCCGGAAGCTACCGGTTACGGCTGTGTGTACTTCGCCCAGGAGATGCTCAAGGCCCGCGAAAGCGGTTTTGACGGCCAGCGCGTGGCTATCTCCGGTTCCGGCAACGTGGCCCAGTACGCCGCGCAGAAGGTCATGGAACTGGGCGGCAAGGTGATCTCGCTATCTGATTCCGAGGGCACTCTGTTCTTTGAAGCCGGCCTGACCCTGGAGCAGTGGGAGGAAGTCATGGAGTTGAAGAACGTCCGTCGCGGCCGTCTCAGCGAGATGACCGGCCCCGGTCTGCGCTTCATTGCCGGGGAGCGTCCGTGGTCGCTGGCCTGCGATATCGCGCTGCCCTGCGCCACGCAGAACGAACTGGATGCCAACGACGCGCGCACCCTGCTGGCCAACGGCTGCGTCTGCGTGGCCGAGGGCGCGAACATGCCGTCGACCCTGGAGGCTGTGGATATCTTCCTCGAGGCCGGCATCCTCTACGCGCCAGGCAAGGCCTCCAACGCCGGCGGCGTCGCCACCAGCGGCCTGGAGATGAGCCAGAACGCCATGCGCCTGCTGTGGACCGCTGGTGAAGTCGACCAGCGCCTGCACGGCATCATGCAGAACATCCACCATGCCTGCGTTGCCTACGGCGAGGAGAATGGCCGGATCAACTACGTGAAGGGCGCCAACATCGCCGGCTTCGTCAAGGTCGCCGACGCGATGCTGGCCCAAGGCGTGGTCTGATCGCTCCGACAGCATGAAAAGAACGGGCCCATCGGGCCCGTTTTTCATTCCAGCCGGCGTGCAGGCTGTTTGGGTTTTGTAGGAGCGAGCTTGCTCGCGAACCTCTCCAGGCCGGCGCGAACCTCTCACCGTTGGCGCGGGGCTGTTCGTGAGCAAGCTCGCTCCCACGGGGGCGTTGGGCGGATCGACCCACCTTCAGCTGCCTGCCGATGGTGGTGTTGAGGAAGAGAAAGGGCTGGCTGGTGGCCCCGTTTTTCATTCCAGCCGGCGTGCAGGCTGTTCTGGTTTTGTAGGAGCGAGCTTGCTCGCGAACCTTTCCAGGCCGGCGCGAACCTCTCACCGTGGGCGCGGGGCTGTTCGTGAGTAAGCTCGCTCCCACGGGGGCGTTGGGCGGATCGACCCACCTTCAGCTGCCTGCCGATGGTGGTGTTGAGGAAGAGAAAGGGCTGGCTGGTGGCCCCATTCTTCATTCCAGCCGGCGTGCAGGCTGTTTGGGTTTTGTAGGAGCGAGCTTGCTCGCGAACCTCTCCAGGCCGGCGCGAACCTCTCGCCGTTGGCGCGGGGCTGTTCGCGAGCAAGCTCGCTCCTACGGGTTCGGCGTTGGGCTGATTAATCCACCGGTTTGGGCGTGGTCGAGGTGCTCGGCGGCAGGATCGGATACTCCACCTTCGGCTGCTTGCCGGTGGCGGTCTTGAGGAAGGCGACGATGTCGCCGACTTCTTCCGCGTTGAGCTGTTTGCCCAGCTGCGCGGTACCCATGATCGCTACGGCTTCCTCCAGGTCCCAGACCTGCCCGCTGTGGAAGTACGGCGCGGTCAGCGCGATGTTGCGCAGGGGAGCGGCACGGAACACATACTGGTCATTCTGCGTCTTGGTCACCTCAAAGCGACCCAGGTCGCCGGTGGGCAGGATCTTGCCGTCCGGCTTCTTCACCAGCCCGAACGGGAAGTACGCCTGGCCGCCCAGGTTCACGCCGTTGTGACAACTGATGCAGCCCGAGCTCATGAAGGTCTGCAGGCCCTTCTTCTCCTTGGCGTCCAGGGCGTTGTCGTCGCCCTTGAGGTAGAGGTCGAAACGCGAATCCGGGGTGATCAGCGTCGACTCGAAGGCCTGCAGCGCGCGCGCCATGTTGTCGAAGCTGACCGGTTGCTGGTCAGCGGGGAAGGCTTTCTCAAAGGAAGCGACGTACTCCGGCATGCTGCGCAGCGTGGCCTCGACGTTCTTCGGTGTGTTGTGCATTTCCACCGGGTTCTGCACCGGCCCCTTGGCCTGTTCTTCCAGGTCCTTGGCGCGGCCATCCCAGAACTGCGCGACGTTGAACACCGCGTTGAAGACCGTGGGTGAGTTGCGCGCGCCCTTCTGCCAGGCATGGCCGCTGGAGGCGGGCACGTTGTCGGCGCCGCCGGTGCCGATGTTGTGGCAGGTATTGCAGCTGATCACATGGCTGGCGGACAGGCGCGGCTCGAAGAACAGCTGCCGGCCCAGTTCGATCTGGTTGGGGTCGAGTTTGTCGCTGGGCTGCTCCGGGATGGGCTTGAAGATGCTGTTGGCGTTGTCGCGCAGGACGTCGGCGTTCGCTTGCGCCGCCGCCGTGCTCACGGCCAGCAGCAGGCTGCCCAGGGCCAATTTGATGGGCTGCATGTGGAGTCTCCTTTTCTCAGGCTTTTGGTTTCTTCTGAGTTCAAGGAGAGGCGATGGGATGGGGGGCTGGCTTGACCGAAATCAAGGGGGTAGCCCTGGGCGGGTGCGGATGGTTGCCGCAGCGGTCAGTTGCCGCGCAGGGCACGGGACAGCGCGCGGTCTTTCTGTTGTTCCCAGTCGCGGTCCCGGTCGCTGTTGCGCTGTTCTTCGTACTGCTGGCGTTCCTGGCTCAGTCTCATGGCCTGGCATTGCTGGAAACCGTCGTTCCAGCCCAGTGCGTATTTCGCCTCGTCCAGATAGCGCGGCACGTTCTTGCGGAACTCGCCGGAAATGGCACCGGCCGCCTGGCGACCGCTGCCGCAGCCGTCGTCATAACCATCGGCGTAGGCGGGCGGATAGCCCTGGGCGATGAGCGCTTCATGGGTGGTTTCGCAGCCGACGAGCAGCGCGGCGCAGAGCAGAACGAGGGCGGCGCGGTGCGCCATGGAAACTCCCGTGGGCCGAGGAGGGCGGGCACACGCGCCGGATAGGATGATTGGGCGGCACTCTATCCGGCGTTTAGTCAGGAAAGCGTCAAGCCGGTGTGATGCGGATGTGCTGGCCGCCCGCCTCGCGTGCCTCGCAATCGATGCGCACCGGCAGGAAGGCTTCGATAACCGCGCGGTTGCTCAGCAGATGATCGCTCAGCACCGGCGTGGTGAAGCTGCCGCCGCCGGCCAGCGCCATGGGCAGCAGCAACTGGTCGGCGAGATGCTCCTCGACGCTGGTGCTGCAGCGGCGCCAGTCATCGGCCTGGCGCAGCGCCTGGATGGCAACCCGTTCGGCGCTGACTCCGGCCTGACCGAAGGCGCAGAACAGCAGGGTCAACTGCTCGCATTCGACTTCCAGCAGCAAAGCGTTGCCCGGCCCCTGGTCTTCAGGAAGACGGACGACCTGCGCGGATGCCATGTGCCAATCCTGATGCCGTTTCACCTTCTCCAGCTCACGATCTCCAACATGGCCGGGAATGGCCGCCAGCAGGGCGCGGGCCGAACGCGAAAGCACAGCGCCGCTCTCCGGCAGATGCAGTGGCTGCAGCTCGCCGAGCTCGACGCCCACCCGCAACTCACCGCCGCCGGCCGGCATGAAGCCATGACGCAGCAGTTCGAAGTCGACCTTCGCTCCCATGCGCCGCAGCAACGGCAGCCAGCTGCGCTCGATGAAGTCCGCCGGCGGGGCCAGCGGGTTGTGCGTGCCGCCGCTGATCGCCAGGCTGCTCGGCCCTTCGGCGAACAGCAGGGCCGGCAGCAGCGTCTGCAACACCAGCACGGCGCTGCCCGCGCTGCCGATGGCAAAGCAGTAGTCGCCGCCGCGAATCGCACCGGGGTGGAAGGCCAGGCTGCGCGAACCCAGCTCGTCGCCTTCCACCACCGCGCCACAGATTTCCGCCGCTGCGCGCACGGCCGTCAGGTGCTGACGCAGCAGCCCCGGCCGCGAACGCCGGCCGCGGATGTTGACGATGCGCAGCCCCTTGCCGGTGATCATCGACAGGCTCAGCGCGCTGCGCAGGATCTGCCCGCCACCTTCGGCGCCGTCGAGTTCGATCACGTGCCTGTTCATCTTGTGTAGTCCTTGTGTGCTCACTCAGCCGCTTCGAGGCGGCGAGTTCAATCAATGCAGGTCAGGCTGCCTTTGGGCAGTTGACCGGTCGCGACCAGCTGACGGATTCGTTCTGCCAGCGCCTGCCGCTCTTCAGGCGGTGTCAGTGGGTCCTGGCCCGCGTAGCGCTGATAGCTCCATGAGCGCAGTGCTTTCACCCAGTAGGTCGAGTCCGGCGCTTCGTCGATTTTCCGCAGTAGGTAGGCGAGGCGTTGCCAATACGCCAGCAGACCGAAGAGCGTTTCGCGGCGAGTCTCATCCAGCTCCCGCCAGCGTCGATCGAGGTAATGGCTGATCGGCCCCTGAAGGCTCTGCCAGGGGAGTTTGCGCAACCGTTCGAGGGCGCCGCGAAACACCTTGGGCGAAGGATGCTCCAACTGTTCGATGAAGGCCGGTAGTGCGTCTTCGTCCAACTGAGCGATGGCCGCCAATCGGACCCGCGTGCTGGCCGAGCGCAATGCGACGTCGAGCCAGGTCGTATACACTGGCTTGCCAAGGGTCGCACTCAGGCTCAGCACACCCAGCCATCGAGCGGTGGTCGCTGGCATTGCCCCGGATACGCTTTGCAGCAGTACCTGTGCCGGGTCGATTCCTTCGCGTGGCGCGTGCCACAGTGCTATCGAGCGCACGCTCGCCGAACTATCCAGCAGTCCGCGTTCAAGTGCCTCGGGCGGCACCATCGGCTCTTTCATCAGGAGCCTGAGGGCCTTGCCGCGCACTGTTGCCGAAGCATTGGCCATAGCCATGTGCAGTAGTGCTTGCCGGATCGCGCTTGGTTGCTTTCGGGCCGCATCCACTGCCCGTGTACGCACCACCGGGTCGGGATGACGCAGCGCCTGCTCCACCAGCGCAGCGGAGCCATCGGCTTCGGCCAGTACGCGGAAAAGCAAGCGCGCCGCCTCCCCGCGTAAACCAAGCCAGGTTGCCTTGACCTCCGCCGCATGCTCCGGTCGGGCCAGTAATGACTGCACTTTATGCAGCAGGGAGCGATGATCGCCGCGTTGCTGACGGCTCAACGCGAGCAGTTGCGGCAGGTTCTGCAGGATCAGCGAAACCTGCTCATCGGCCAAGTAGTCTTCGATGCCTTGCAGAGCCTGTACGCGTATGGCTAGCACCCAGTCGTTGGCGCGGGTGAGCAGTACGCCGAGTGCCTCCGCGGAACGCCGACGGGCCAGCATGCGTACGGCCAGTTCGCGGACATATCCGTTGTAGCTGCGGCTCCAGCCTGGCCAGTCCGTCTCAGGGTTGGCGTTCGCCAGCACGGTCAGCGCTTCGTTGACGCCGTAGCCAGCGCGTTGCTGGTCCAGCCAGTTGCGCAGGGCTTGCGCCGTCTCGTCCGAGGGGGTGTCCGGCGAGCGCCTGCGCTCCAGCCAGTGTTTGAGTTGTTTCATATTTCCCTCTCTGTGCGCGCTCAATGGTCAGGCGCGCATTCACAGTCCATTGTCGTCGGCGACGTCTGTTGTCAATCTGTCGCGCTGGCGGCCAGCGCGGACAATGTTCGCCGTCGCGGGTTGTGCAGGGTGAGGCACCAGATACCCCACCATTCCTTGCCGTCGTCGAAGTAGCTGCTCCAGTTACTGCGATGGGGCTCGGCATCGCCGTCGCCGACCCAGTCGAGCACCTGCAGCTCCTCGTCCGGGTACAGCCGCAGCACCTGCAGCCATTCGCGGAAGTCCGCCACCTGCAGCTGGGTGCCGTAGGGTGGGTTGCGGAAGGCGCGGCACAGCGGGTTGTCGTCGCGGGCCAATTCGCGCACTGCCTTGATGTCGAGTGTTTGCGGGCGGGCCTGTGCCAGGTCCGGGGTTAGGTCTGGCCAACGGTGGTGGGCGTGTTGCGGGTACTTGGCGATGATCTCAGCCTGCCATTTCCTCGCGCGCTCCTGGATGGACTCGAACAGCATCTGCAACGCCAGGCGATGTTCCGCCTCGCCGGGCGTGGCGGTCGGGGCGAGTGTCAGCACGCGAAAGTCGAAGACGCAGCCCGCCTGTTCCAGGCGGGCGCGCAGCTCTTCCGTGCGCTGGTTTTCCATGGGTTGCAGCATGTCCTTACCTCATCCTTTCACGCACACCACCTGACGCAGGGTATGCAGCACTTCCACCAGCTCGCGCTGGGCGTCCATCACCGCGTCGATGTCCTTGTAGGCCATCGGGATCTCGTCGATCACGTCCTTGTCCTTGCGGCATTCGACGTGGGCGGTGGCGCGCACCTGGTCTTCGACGCTGAACAGCTTCTTGGCCTTGGTGCGGCTCATGGTCCGCCCTGCCCCGTGGCTGCACGAGCAGAACGCCTCTTCGTTACCCAGGCCGCGGACGATGAAGCTCTTGGCGCCCATCGACCCCGGAATGATGCCGAGCTGGCCCTTCTGCGCGGACACCGCGCCTTTACGCGTTACCAGTACTTCTTCGCCGAAGTGGCGTTCCTTCTGCACGTAGTTGTGGTGGCAGTTCACCGCTTCCAGGCTGGCTTCGAACGGCTTGCGGATGACCTGCCGCGCCGCCGCAATCACCGCGCGCATCATCAGTTCGCGGTTCTGCCGGGCGAAGTCCTGGGCCCAGCCCACGGCTTCGACATAGTCGTCGAAGTGCTGGCTGCCTTCTTCGAAGTAGGCCAGGTCACGGTCCGGCAGGTTGGCGATGTGCTGGCGCATATCGGCCTGGGCCAGTTCGATGAACAGGTTGCCGATGGCGTTACCCACGCCGCGCGACCCGCTGTGGAGCATGAACCAGACGCGGTTGGCTTCGTCGAGGCAGACCTCGATGAAGTGGTTGCCGGTGCCGAGGGTTCCCAGGTGCTTGCGGTTGTTGGTCTTCTCCAGTTTCGGGTGCTTGTCGGTGATCACCTTGAAGCGTCCGGCCAGTGCGCGCCACGCGTCGTCGGCGTGCTCGGGCACGTCTTCCCAGGCGCCCTGGTCGCGGCGGCCGAAGGTCTTGCCGTGGGGCACGGCCTTCTCGATGGCGGTGCGCAGGCCGTGCAGGTTATCCGGCAGGTCCGAGGCCACCAGCGAGGTGCGCGCGGCGATCATGCCGCAGCCGATATCCACACCCACGGCGGCCGGGATGATGGCGCCCTTGGTGGGAATCACGCTGCCAATGGTCGAGCCTTTACCCAGGTGCACGTCCGGCATCACGGCCAGGTGCTTGAAGATGAAGGGCATCGTCGCGGTGTTCATCAGTTGCTGCCTGGCGTCGTCCTCGACCGGTACGCCCTGGGTCCAGAGCTTGATCGGTTTGCCGTTGGCGACTTCCAGCAGTTGGAAGGTCTTGGTGCTCATGTTTCAACTCTCTATTGTTGCGGGGCGATCTGGCCGGCAGCGGGTTGCGCTCGGCCGTCGCGAATTCGTTTGTTCAATCGACAGGTACGGCAGCGTATCGCCGTGGAATACACCTGTCCCTGACAGTCTTCGTACCACCACTTCTGCTGCGCGGCGGTCCAGGTCTGCTCGGCGCCGCAGTCGTGGCAGGTGAACTGCTGATCCTCGTACCAGCCACGGCGCACGAATAGCGGGTCGCCGTAGCTGTTGTAGGGCGCCAGGTTCGGGCGGTTGACCGGCAAGCTGCCGGGCGGCGCCAGGCGGCTTTCTGGCTGCCTGGCCCGCTCGACCTTCCAGGCCTTGCGTCGCTCGCGTTTCTGGCGGATTTCCTGGCGGCGCTGCTTGTTGCTCTTCACGGTGCCAACTCCTGCGCCGGGCAGGCCCTGGTCAGGCCTGCTTCAGCGTTACCAGTCCATTCAATACCTGATCCAGGCCGCCGAATACCGAGATGCGGTCGATTCGTTCGGCTACCCGCTCCAGGGTTTCCAGTTCCTTCAAACGCAGGGCGGTGGGGTTGTCTTCCATCACCTTGGCCGTGTTCAGCAGCGAACGGGTCGCCGAGGTTTCTTCGCGGCGGCGGATCACGTTCGCCTGTGCAGCCTTTTCCGCCTCCACCACCTGGGCCAGCAGAGTCTTCATCTCGCCCGGCAGGATGATGTCGCGCACGCCCAGGCCGCTGACCTCGATGCCGGTGCCCGGCAGGCGCTCTTTCAGGTAGGCGCTGACCGAGTCGTCGATGAGCTGCTTGTTCTCCAGCAGTTCATCCAGCGAGCGAGTGCCGACCGCTGCACGCAAGCCGAACTGCAGCTCGCGATAGAGGTGCTCCAGCGGCTTGGACAGGCTGGAAAACGCCGTCAGCACGTCGCTGTAACGCCAGTTGGCGGCCAGGTTCAGGCGCAGGCTGACCTTGTCGCGGGTGAGGATTTCCTGGCCGCTGACTTCCAGTGCCTGGATCCGCGTATCGATCAGTTCCACGCTCACCTGGCGGTTGTAGCGCCAGAAGCCGTACTGGCCAGCCGGCAGCAACTCGACCACCGCACCGTCGACCTTCAGCACGCCGACCTGGTAGGCCGGCACCAGGGTCACCAGCAGCGCTTCGACACCGATCACGCTGCGGCCGCGCAGGTTGCCCTGCATCTGCTGCAGCAGCGCCGGCGCAACGCGGTACTCCTGGCTCAGGTCGATGCGCTCCAGGTGCTGCTCGGTCTGGCCCTTCCAGTACAGCCGGCGGCTGCCCGGTGCGAGGATTTCCGCCAGCACGCCGTCTTCGAAGCGCAGGCCGGCCTCGTTCTCGGCCAGGTCCATGCGGGTGAAGTAGCGTTCGACCAGTGCAGGTTCCGACTGGCGCAGGTAGCCGGCCAGGCGGTGTTCGAACAGCGGGGTGTTCAGGCTGAAGGTTTCCACGCTCAGGCGGTTGTATAGGTCCAGGTGGCGGTGGATGCCCGGCTCGAGGATCGCCAGGAAATCGCCCTCGGAGTACAACAGGCCGCGTTCGTTCTTCTTCACGGTAAAGCGCTTCAGCAGTTTCATTTCGTTCTCTTCCTTCTTCTCTTTGTCCTTGGGTGCCGGTGTTCGCCGGCCCGTCGGGTGGCGAGGTGGGGGTCTGCGAGAGCCAGGTGCTGCGGACGTCCTGTCCATTGCGCCGAATCCATCGGCCAGCACTTGCCTTGTCGCAGGCCCGGTCCTCGTACCGGGCGGGCCGGCGGCGGCTTCGGGTCCCTGGCGTATCCGGCCTTCCTGGCCGCTTTGCGCCTGTCCCGTCGCCCACCGGCGGGGTGTTGCCTTCATGAGTAGCTGCCTTAACAGGGCAGTGTTCGAGCGGGAGTCGAACCCGCGACAGGCCATTGCTTCGATGGCTGCTCTACCGGACTGAGCTATCGAACGGCGCGGGCAGGATTCGAACCTGCGACGGTTCCCACTAAGGGGAGTGCTCTACCGGGCTGAGCTACCGCGCCATCGACCGTGACTGCTGCAGCGGCATGCACGAAGCCGACACCAGGGGTGGGCTCGGGCACCGGCGGGAGTGGAAGTCCCTGCCCGTGGGCTGCATCAGCGATGCGGTCGAGGGAGATATAGCGAGGGGCGTGCCAGGTTTGTTTTGGATGGGTAGGGAGTTTTTATAACTATTTGATAAATAACAGCTTAATTATTTTTATTGTGTTGCTTTTCGGTTGTGTCGGTTGGCTGATGCAGCTATTTATGGATATCCTGAGATCGTTATTTATCTTTATGGATAAAAGATGACAGCCAAGAAAACCGTCGCCATCGGCTTCCTCGGTTCCACCCTGGATCGCGTTGGCAAGGGCGCGGCGCGCTGGCAGAAGTGGCGGCCCACGGTCGGCCTGTGCCAACAGCAGGACCTGCTGATCGATCGCCTGGAGCTGATCCATGGGCTGGATGCGCGGGATGTCAGCCTGGCCGAGCGCATTGCGGCAGACGTGCGGCATATCTCCCCGGAAACCGAGGTGCGCCTGCAGCCCATGGCGCTGCGCAACCCCTGGGACTTCGAGGAGGTCTACGGCGCGCTGCACGATTTCGTCGGTGGCTACAGCTTCGATACCGAGCACGAGGACTACCTGGTGCACATCACCACCGGGACCCACGTTGCGCAGATCTGCTGGTTCCTCCTGACTGAGGCGCGCTACCTGCCGGCGCGGCTGGTGCAGGCTTCGCCATCGCGGCGCAAGGACGAGGCGCGGCAGCCGGAAGGGACAGTCGCGGTCATCGACCTTGACCTGTCACGCTACGACCGCATTGCCACGCGCTTCCGTCGTGAGCAGGAGGAGAGCCTGGCTTTCCTCAAGTCCGGCATCGCGACGCGCAACGCCGAATTCAACCGCTCCATCGAGCAGATCGAGCGAGTTGCCGGGCGCTCCCGCGCGCCGATGCTGCTGATCGGCCCGACCGGTGCCGGCAAGTCCTTCCTCGCTCGTCGCGTGTACGAACTCAAGCGCGCACGGCACCAATTCCAGGGGCGCTTCGTCGAGGTGAACTGCGCGACGTTGCGCGGTGACGGCGCCATGTCCGCGTTGTTCGGCCATATCAAGGGCGCCTTCACCGGCGCGCAGAACGCCCGCGAGGGCCTGCTGCGCGCGGCAGATGGCGGCATGCTGTTCCTCGACGAGATCGGCGAGCTGGGCCTGGATGAGCAGGCCATGCTGCTCAAGGCCATCGAAGAGAAGCGCTTCTTCCCGCTGGGCTCGGACCGCGAGGTGGGCAGTGACTTCCAACTGATTGCCGGCACCCATCGTGACCTGCGCGAGCGCGTGGCCGAAGGGTTGTTCCGCGAGGACCTGTTCGCCCGCATCAACCTCTGGACATTCGATCTGCCGGGTTTGGCCGGCCGCCGCGAGGACATCGAGCCGAACATCGATTTCGAACTGGAGCGCCACGCCCGCGAGCAGGGCCGCCTGGTGCGTTTCAACCGCGAGGCACGTACGCGTTACCTGGCTTTCGCCAACTCGGCGCAGGCGTTGTGGAGCGGCAACTTCCGCGAGCTGTCGGCGTCCATCACCCGCATGGCGACGCTTGCCGACAGCGGCCGGATCGACGAGGTGCTGGTGGAGGAGGAGATTGGCCGACTGCGCCGTTCCTGGGGCGCCACCCAGGCCCAGAGCCTGCTGGATCCTTTGCTGGGGGAGGGGGCCGAAGCGCTGGACCTGTTCGACCGCCTGCAGCTGGAAGCGGTGATCGACGTCTGTCGGCAGGCACGCAGCCTGTCCGACGCGGGCCGCCAGCTGTTCGCCGTCTCGCGTCAGGAGAAGCAGAACCCCAACGACGCGGACCGCCTGCGCAAGTACCTGGCGCGCTTCGGCCTGGATTGGGCGTCGTTGAGGAGCTGAGGCGCAACGCGCCTCAGTAGTGGTACCAGCGCAGCTCCAGCATCACTTCGTTGCGCGGGCTGGCTTCATGGCTGAACTCACGCTGGGCTGACAGGCGCAGGCCGAGGTTGCGGCCCAGTTCCACCTGCTGGCCGAAGCTCAGGGTGCGGCGTACTTCGCCGTTGTGGAAGTAGTCGCCCTTGCCTTCGAGGCTGAGGTTGCCGAGCGGATTACTCCACAACACGCCGGTGTCGAAGCCCATGGCCGGGGCGAGGGTGGCGGCGAAGTCCTGGTTGTTCTCCAGGCGCACGGTGCCCAGGGCATAGGCCTGCAGATCATCGGTCAGCTTCCAGCTGCCACCGGCGCCACCGTTGAGGTGGCCGACCAGGGTGTCGTGGTCGTTGTCGCTGTGCTTGCCGATCACCCGTTCCCAGCCGCCGGCGACCTGCCACGACAGCGGTTTCAGCAGCTCGTTGCGCGGTGTCATGGAGCGGATGGTGACCAGGTCCAGCTGCTGCAGTTGCCAGCGGTTGCCTTCGTACTGGCGAAGCTTCAGCTGGCCGATCTCGATCTGTGCGCCCAGCGGGAAGCCGTAGGCGTTGTCGTCGAGGTCGTGGTAGGCCATGCGCAGGCCGTACTGGGCGAAGGCTTCGCCGTCGCGGCTGCCGGCGCCCAGTTGCCAGGTGCGCGACTCGTGGCCGTTCTCCGGCTGGCCAGGGCGTTCCACCTCCAGTGCTGGCGGCGGGTTGCGGTTGATCGCCTTGAGCAGGTTGTAGCTGCGCGAGGCGGTGGACTGGTCGCGCTCCTGTCCGGTGGCGCGGTAGCGCACCAGGCGGAAGGCAGTGTCCTGCACCAGGGCCTGGCGATCAGCGGGCAGGGCTGTGAATTCGGGGCTCTGCAGCTGACTGTCATCGTCGGCGATGTGGCGGGCCAGCACCTTCTCGTCGTGGCTCAAGGGCTCGCCACGGGCCAGCAGCTCACGCTCGCGGGAGGGGCGATAGTCCACCCGGTCGATCAGCCCGGCGTCCTTCACCGCGCGCACCGTGTCGGTGGGAATGGCGGTGATCGGGAAATGGTCGGTGAGCTCGGTGCCGGGGCGGGCGATTTCCAGCAGCTCCAGCAGGCGGAAGGAGCAGTTCTCGTCGAAGAAGTAGTACTTGAAGCGGATCTGTTTCAGCTCCCAGACGTGCTCGACCATGCGCGCGGTTTCTTCCGGCGTGAGGTTCAGGCGGTATTCCCAGAGGTCGCGGTTCTCCAGGCGGCTGTATTCGGAGAGCTTCTCGCGGTAAGGCACCAGGGCGAACAGGCCGGGGTAGCCGCCCATCAGGCCTTTCCAGGCGTAGAGGATGCTGTTGTCCATGCCCTCGATATAGGCGCCGAAGTTGAGCGCATAGCTGAGCAGGGCGGTGTTGTCGGAGTCGACGTCGGCCTGGTCAATGCGCAGCAGGGTGTGACCGAACATCGAGGACGGGCTGTTCAGGTAGGCCGCCGGGAATACCAGCACGGCGCTGTGCGGGTTGATGTCCTGATACCAGGTGGTGAACTCCTTGCACTCCACCGTTGGCAGGTCATCGAGCTGCAACTGCTGGCGCAGCCAGCGGGTGCGCGCCGGGTAGACGCACTGTGCGTGCTTGTCGCCGAGGCTGGCCGGGGCGTAGAGGGCCTTCACGGTGGCGGCCAGTTCGGATTCCGGATGGCGGTCTCCATCCTTGGCGAGGAAGAACTTCGGGTCGTCGACGAAGCTGCGCCAGCCACCGAGCTTGGCGTGTTCATAGTGACCCAGGGCCAGCCAGTAGGGCTCGTCAGCCAGCGACTGCAAGCGTTGTGGGTCGATCGCGGGCGAAGCCAGCAGTGGGGTGCAGGCGCACAGCGCCATCCAGGGCAACAGGCGTTTGGGCATCGAGTGGGCTACTGGGAGGGAAGGGTGAGCCCGCCGTCAGGGCAGCGGGCTCGCGTTGGCCATCAGGCCTGTTCGGCGTACTTGGCCAGGGTGCTGTCCTGCTTCAGGACGGCCTGGGTGTTGGCGTAGACATCTTCGGCGGTGACGTCGGATTTGTTGAAGATCTGCGCGAAGTGTTCATGGGTGACCTGGGCGAAGTGCGCGCGGTCCTCGGGCTTCACGCCCAGCACTACGGCATAGGTGGTCAGCGCTTCGCCGTCACCCTTGGCCATGTCTTCGGAGAGCTCGTCCATCATGCTGCTGAGCACGATCATCGGTTTGCCGCCGTAGGTCAGCGCACCGTTGGTGTGGCAGCCGTTGGTGCCGGTGGTCATGCCGAAGGTGTTGTTGCCGCTGGTGCCGTTGGTGGTGGCTGCCAGGACGTGGGTGGCGGTGCCGCGCTGGCCCTTGAACAGCATGTTGCCCCAGCCGCAGCCGTCGCTGCCGGGGGCATCGGCGAGGGCGCTCAGGGAGGCGGTGGCGAGGAGGGTACCGAGCAGAATCCTTTTCATCGTTTTTCTCTCTTTTTGAGGTCGGGCTTTTTGAGATCGGGAAACGTTGAACAGTCGCTGACAGCCTAACAGCGCCTGTCAGAGCTTTTCTCCAATGCCTTGCAGGTGTCAAGGCAACCGCTGCCGCAGGCAGTATGGCCGGCCCCGGCTTAAAGGGCCCGGATGACCGGCACTTGATCGGCATCAGCGGCGGAAGTCTTGGAACCGACCACACTTGTATCAGTTCCCCTTGCGAGGAAGTCGTCATGGTCGATTTCGATCCACGGCCAGCGCTTGACCAGTTGGCAGCCGAGTATTCCAAACGTGCCGAAGCCATCCGCCGCGACCTGGGTCGCAGCCATTCGCCGGACTTCGCCGAACAGGCCCAGCAGCGGCAGAACGACGACGTGCTGCGCGCGTTGCTGGCCGAAGCGGACGCGGGGATGCGCCTGGTGGGCCTGGCGCGCCTGCGCCTGGCTGACGGCACCTACGGCGAGTGCGCGCGTTGTGGCGAGGCCATCGAGGAGCGCCGCCTGCGCGCTCTGCCGGCTGCCGAGCACTGCCTGCGCTGCGCCGATGCGGTGGACTGAAACTGTCACCAATACTGCCTTGCCAGTGGCGCGCAGGCGGCGCGAGAATGCGGACGAATCTCCGCGGCCTCGCGCCGCCCGAAGCAAGGACCTCCAATGCCCGATTCCGTTGCTGCCGGCCTGCGCCTGGCGCCCGATGAACTGACCCGCCCCTTCACCCCCGAACAGTTTCCCTTCAAGACCACCGAAGAACTGGAGCCTTTCCTGGGCGTGCTCGGACAGGAGCGCGCGGTCGAGGCGCTGCAGTTCGGCGTGGCGATGCCGCGTCCGGGTTACAACGTGTTCGTCATGGGCGAGCCGGGCACCGGTCGCTTCTCTTTCGTGCAGCGTTATCTGAAGGCCGAGGGCAAGCGCTTGCCGACGCCGGCCGACTGGGTCTACGTCAATAATTTCGATGATTCGCGCGAGCCGCGCGTGATCGAGTTGCCGCCAGGCAGCGCCGCTGAGTTCGGCGCCGACATCGACCACCTGATCGACAACCTGCTTTCTACCTTCCCCTCGGTATTCGAGAGCCCCGCGTACCAGCAGAAGAAGAGCGCCATCGACCGCGCCTTCAACCAGCGTTACGACAAGGCTCTGGACACCGTCGAGCGCCTCGCGCTGGAGAAGGAAGTCGCCCTTTACCGCGATAGCGCGAATATTGCCTTCACCCCGATGAAGGACGGCAAGGCGCTGGATGAAGCTGAGTTCGCCCAGTTGCCGGAAGAGGAGCGCGAGCGCTTCCACGCCGACATTGCCGACCTCGAGGAACACCTCAACGAGGAGCTTTCCAGCCTGCCGCAGTGGAAGCGCGAGTCCAGCAACCAACTGCGTCAGCTCAACGAGGAAACCATCACCCTGGCGCTGCAGCCGCTGCTGGCGCCACTGGTGGAGAAGTACAACAACAACTCCGGAGTCAGCGCCTACCTGCAGGCCATGCAGCTCAACCTGCTGAAGACCGTGGTCGACCAGTTGGTGGACGCCGAACGCACCGACCCGCAACGCAAGCAGGGCCTGGAGGAGCAGTACGCACCGAACCAGGCGATCGGCCACCATGCCACCAGCGGCGCGCCGGTGGTGTTCGAGTCGCACCCGACCTATGACAACCTGTTCGGTCGCATCGAGTACGCCTCCGACCAGGGCGCGCTTTACACCAGCTATCGCCAGTTGCGCCCCGGTGCGCTGCATCGCGCCAATGGTGGCTTCCTGGTGCTGGAGGCGGAGAAGCTGCTCAGCGAGCCATTCGTCTGGGACGCCCTCAAGCGCGCGCTGCAATCGCGCCAGCTGAAGATGGAGTCGCCCCTGGCCGAGCTCGGCCGCTTGACCGCCATGAGCCTGACGCCCCAGGTGATCCCACTGAACCTCAAGGTGATCATCATTGGCTCGCGGCAGATCTACTACACGCTGCAGGACCTCGATCCGGACTTCCAGGAGATGTTCCGCGTGCTGGTGGATTTCGACGAGGACATCCCGCTCGCCGAGGACAGCCTCGAACAATTCGCCCAACTGCTGAAAACTCGTACCTCGGAAGAAGGCCTGGCGCCGCTCACCCGTGAAGCCGTGGCGCGCCTGGCGACCTACAGCGCCCGCCTGGCCGAACACCAGGGCCGTCTTTCGGCGCGCATCGGCGACCTGTTCCAGCTGGTCAGCGAAGCGGACTTCATCCGCCAGTTGGCCGGCCAGGAAGTGACTGACCTGGGCCACATCGAGCGTGCCCTGAAGGCCAAGGAAACCCGCACCGGCCGCGTCTCGGCGCGGATTCTCGACGACATTCTCGCCGGCATCATCCTGATCGACAGCGAAGGCGCCGCGGTGGGCAAGTGCAACGGCCTGACCGTGCTGGAAGTGGGCGACTCCGCCTTCGGCATGCCGGCGCGCATCTCTGCCACCGTCTATCCGGGCGGCAGCGGCATCGTCGACATCGAGCGCGAGGTCAACCTCGGCCAGCCGATCCACTCCAAGGGCGTGATGATCCTGACCGGCTACCTCGGCAGCCGCTACGCCCAGGAGTTCCCGCTGGAGATTTCCGCGAGCATCGCCCTGGAGCAGTCCTACGGTTACGTGGACGGTGACAGCGCCTCGCTGGGCGAGGTCTGCACGCTGATTTCCGCCCTGTCGCGCACGCCGCTGCGCCAATGCTTCGCGATCACCGGCTCGATCAACCAGTTCGGTGAAGTGCAGGCGGTGGGCGGGGTCAACGAGAAGATCGAAGGCTTCTTCCGCCTTTGCGAGGCCCGTGGCCTGACCGGCGAGCAGGGGGTGATCATTCCGCGCGCCAACGTTGCCACCCTGATGCTCGACGAGCGTGTGCTGCAGGCGGTGCGTAACGGCCAGTTCCACATCTACGCCGTGCGCCAGGCCGACGAGGCGTTGAGCCTGCTGGTCGGTGAGCCGGCCGGTGCGCCGGACGCCAAGGGCCACTTCCCCAAGGGCAGCGTCAACGCCCGTGTCGTCGAACGCCTGAAGGAAATCTCCGAGCTGGGCATGGACGAGGAAGAGAAGGAAAAGCCCGCCAAGGAGCCCGCTGCTGCCAAGCCCGCCAGCAAGCCGAAGGCGGAGAAGGTGCCGGTGGACAAAGCCCCTGTGGAGAAAGAGCGCGCCCGCAAGAAGAAAGACGCTGACTGAATACGGCCAGGGCAGGGCGCCGGCCGGGGCATTCCACCGGCGCCATTTTCACGCCGTTGTCCGCAAGATGGGCGGATAAATCCGCACTTTCGCGTGTCGGAACCTGGGTGTAGTCTCAAACTCAGGACAACCGCGAGGGTGCCGCCATGCCGCGTAACCTCTGCCTTATCCGCCCCTGTCTGGGGCTGACCACGCGCATCGAGTGCGAGATCAGGCCGCTGGCCGGAGAGAATGGACTCTGGACCTTGTTGTGTGCCGCCGGCATGTCCGGTGCGCAGCCTACCGCCATCAAGGCGCAGGGCCCGTTCTGCGGGCCTTTCGTGGCCGAAGGTGTGCTTGAGGCGATCTCCGACTGCCTGGCCCAGCAGGGCTACATCGTGGCAGACGATCCCCCCATCTGGCAGTTGCACCTGCAAGGCGAACTGCGCCGCCTGAACGGCGAACGCTCGCGCCATGTCGGCAACTTCCAGTTCCGCCCCGAGGGTTGAGGCTTGCAAGGCTGAGAGAAGGATTGCGCAGTCCCTGCACGATCCGCTGAAAGCCGCGGGGCGCTTGGTCGCTACGGTTTCATACCGTGGCCGCCCACATATTTATCCACAGAAATCCGGGATAACTCGCAAAAGTCATCCGCTATACTGCGGCCGCCCTTTCCCAAGACTTTTCCTACGAGCACCATGGAACGATTCGTCGAAAACTCCCTGTACGCCGCGCGCTGGCTGTTGGCGCCGATCTACATCGGCCTGTCGCTGGCCTTGCTGGCGCTGACCATCAAATTCTTCCAGGAAATCTTCCACATCCTGCCCAGCATCTTCAGCATCGCCGAGGCGGACCTGATCCTGGTGCTGCTGTCGCTGATCGACATGGCGCTGGTCGGCGGCCTGCTGGTGATGGTGATGTTCTCCGGCTACGAGAACTTCGTGTCGCAGCTGGATATCGACGAAGGCAAGGAAAAGCTCAGCTGGCTCGGCAAGATGGACGCCAGTTCGCTGAAGAACAAGGTGGCCGCCTCCATCGTGGCGATCTCCTCGATCCATCTGTTGCGGATCTTCATGGACGCCAAGAACATCGAAGACAACAAGCTGATGTGGTACGTGATCATGCACCTCACCTTCGTCCTCTCGGCCTTCGCCATGGGCTACCTGGACAAGGCCACGCGCCACGACCACTAAGGCTCTGCTGCGTCATCCACACCGCCCGACCGTTGCAAAACGGACGGGCGGTTGCGTTTTCGGCTTGCGGTGCGCGCCTGCTGGTCAAGACTTTCCGCGTGGATCAATCCGCAGGAGGTGCAGCATATGAATCTGCAGGAACTGACCAGCCGCTCCGTCGCCGGCGACATCGACGAGATCAACCTGGTGTCGCTGGAGGGCGATATCTACGTGCTGGAGGCTCGCATGGGCGCGCGCTTCTACCCGGTCCAGGACGAGGCCGGGCACGTCATCAGCGTGCGCTCGGTTGCCCACGCGCGGGAAGTGCTCCGGGCGCTGCCCAGCGTCCCTTTCCATCTGGTGCATGCCGTGGTGCATGACGAGATGTGCGGCATGGACGATGAGCGCGACATCGGCGCCGGTGTGACCATCCCGCTGCACTGAGTGTGTAGCGAGGCGCTTGGCCCATCCCGCTGCGCGAGGCACGCGCGGTGGGGGAGGCGGTGCATCTGTGCTAGGCTGGCGGCCCTTTTTTGAACCCCCAGCGGAGCGCCGCCATGAGCGAACTCAATCTTTCCACCGACGAAGCCCGCGTCAGCTACGGCATCGGCCGTCAGCTGGGCGACCAGCTGCGCGAGAACCCGGTTCCGGGCATGACCCTCGACGCCATTCTGGCTGGCCTGTCCGACGCTTACGCCGGCGCCGAAAGCCGCGTTCCGGGCGAAGCCCTGTCCGCCAGCTTCCAGGTGATCCGCGAGCGTATGCAGGCCGAAGCCCAGGTGAAAGCCGAAGCCGCCGCTGCTGTTGGTCGCGAGTACCTGGTGGAGAACGCCAAGCGCGAAGGCGTGACCGTCCTGCCGTCCGGCCTGCAGTACGAAGTGCTGACCACCGGTGAAGGCGCCAAGCCGTCCCGCGAAGACACCGTGCGCACCCACTACCACGGCACCCTGGTCGACGGCACTGTCTTCGACAGCTCCTACGAGCGCGGCCAGCCGGCTGAATTCCCGGTGGGCGGTGTGATCGCCGGCTGGGTCGAGGCCCTGCAGCTGATGAACGCTGGCAGCAAGTGGCGCCTGCATGTGCCGAGCGAACTGGCCTATGGCGGCCAGGCCGTCGGCAGCATCCCGCCGCACAGCGTGCTGGTGTTCGACGTCGAGCTGCTGGAAATCCTCTGATTCCCGAGGGTTCGCTGCGCAGTGCCATCCCTGGCCACTCCGCAGGAAAAGGGGCGCTTCGGCGCCCCTTTGTGCATCTGCCTCCCGGGCGGCAGAGCGCTGGCGGCGCGTCCTGCGCCGCCGCAATTTCCACACTGCACATGTTTTTTGTAGGAGCGAGCTTGCTCGCGAACAGCCCCTGCATCGGTATCGAGAGAGGCTCGCGAGCAAGCTCGCTCCTGCAGTCGTGGTTGTGGTCGTCAGCGCAGCGCGCGGGCGTAACAGAACAGGAACAGGTTGCGCACCAGTTCCTTGAGCACCAGCGGCTCGCTGGTGCTGAGCTCGGACAGCTCCAGGCCGCCCTGTTCGCGCAGCTCATCCAGGGCCTCTTCCTCCAGTACCGCGCAGACTTCCCCGGTGTCCCGATGCAGGATGCGCAGGTAAGGGTGCGGGCGATCCAGCCAGGCGTCGATCATGTAGGTCATGGCGTGTTCCTCCGTGCAGACCGTTTAATGAGAATAATTCTTATTATCTTAATAGCAAGCGCCAATTGGAAAAATTTTTCTGCTGGCGACGATCTGTTGTTTCCGGGCAGACAACAAAAAGCCCGCCGCGGCGAACCGGGGCGGGCTTTTGCGAAACGGCGGATCAGTGCGTGCGGGCGACCGAGAACTCAGCCAGTTCGATCAGCGCGGCGCGGTATTCGTTGTCCGGCAGCGCCTTGAGGTGCTCGATGGCGCGGGCGGCGTATTCGCGGGCGAGGTTGGCGGTGTAGTCCAGCGCGCCGGCGGCTTCCACGGCGGCGCGGATGCCTTCCAGGTCCTGGCTGCCGCCTTGCTGGATAGCCTTGCGCACCAGTGCAGCCTGTTCCGGGGTGCCGTCGCGCATGGTGGCGATCAGCGGCAGGGTGGGCTTGCCTTCGGCGAGGTCGTCGCCGACGTTCTTGCCCAGGCTGGCGGCGTCGCCGCGGTAGTCGAGCAGGTCGTCCACCAGTTGGAAGGCGATGCCCAGGGCATCACCGAACAGGCGCAGCGCCTCGGCTTGCTCGGCCGGTGCGTTAGCCAGCGCAGCTGCGCTGTGGGTGGAGGCCTCGAAGAGCATCGCGGTCTTGCCGCGGATGACTTCCATATAGGTATCTTCGGTGGTGCTGGCGTCGCGAACCTTGGACAGCTGCAGCACTTCGCCTTCAGCGATCACGCGGGTGGCCTGGGAAATGATGCGCATGACCGGCATGGAGCCCAGCTCGACCATCATTTCGAAGGAGCGCGCATAAAGGAAGTCGCCCACCAGCACGCTCGGCGCATTGCCCCACTGGGCATTGGCGGTGGCGCGGCCGCGGCGCAGGCCGGAGGCGTCGACCACGTCGTCGTGCAGCAGGGTGGAGGTGTGCAGGAATTCGATGGTGGCGGCCAACAGCTTCAGGTCATCGCCCGAATAACCCAGCGCCTTGCCGGAGAGGAGCACCAGCAGCGGGCGAAGACGCTTGCCGCCGGCGGAGATGATGTAGTCGCCGATCTTTTCCACCAGGGGAACGCGGGAAGTGAGTTGGCGACGGATGATGCCGTCGACGGCGGTGAAGTCGTCCGCCACCACGCGATAGAAAGCCTGGGGTTGCATTAAAGACAGCGCTCCTCGTAGATTGCGCGGCATGCTAGGTGCCGGGGGGAAGGCCTGTCAAGGCGAGGCCCCATGGGGCTTGATCCGCACTGGGGGTTTGCGTACAATCGCGGCCCCGAACTTCCCTGGCATATCCTGCCTTACGCAATTGCACGGGCGTCCTTTCCGGCCCCATGCAGCCATGCCGACCGATTCCTCTTTCTATAAAGCGTCGGGTGAGCAGGTCTAACGGAGACATCCAGATGTACGCAGTAATTGTTACTGGTGGCAAGCAATACAAAGTCACCGAAGGCGAATTCCTCAAGGTCGAGAAACTCGACGTTGCCACCGGCGAAGCGATCAACCTGGATCGTATCCTGCTGGTTGCCAATGGCGACGACGTCAAGATCGGCCTGCCGGTGGTAGAAGGCGCGAAAGTGACCGCAGAAGTGGTTTCCCACGGTCGTCACGACAAAGTGCGCATCATCAAGTTCCGCCGCCGCAAGCACCACATGAAGCGTCAGGGCCACCGCCAGTGGTTCACTGAAATCAAAATCACCGGCATCCAGGCCTAATTCCTCTTCAGGAGAATTGACTCATGGCACACAAAAAAGCTGGCGGTAGTACCCGCAACGGCCGCGACTCAGAAAGCAAACGCCTTGGCGTGAAGCTGTTCGGTAGCCAGGCTGTCAAAGCAGGCAACATCATCGTGCGTCAGCGCGGTACCCAGTTCCACGCTGGCTACGGCGTTGGCATGGGCAAGGATCACACCCTGTTCGCTAAAGTCGACGGCGTGATCAAGTTCGAAGTGAAAGGCGCCTTTGGCCGTCGCTATGTAAGCGTCGTCGCTGCCTAAGCGAGCTCTCACTGAAAAAGCCCTGTCTCGCGACGGGGCTTTTTTGTTTCTGGCGTTTCCAGGCGAGGTGCTGTCGGTTCGGGCGTTTGCGCGGACTTGGCTGTATCCTATGCTCCTTTTCTTATTTTCAACCCGCAGGCTCTGCGGGAGGCGTTCGCAATGAAATTCGTCGACGAAGTATCCATCCACGTGAAAGCCGGTGACGGCGGCAACGGTCTCATGAGCTTCCGCCGCGAGAAGTTCATCGAGAAAGGCGGTCCCAACGGCGGTGACGGTGGTGACGGCGGCTCGGTGTATCTCGAGGCCGACGAGAACCTGAATACCCTGGTGGACTACCGCTACACCCGTCGTTTCGACGCCCAGCGCGGCGAGAACGGCGGCAGCAAGGACTGCACGGGCGCCAAGGGTGATGATCTCGTCCTGCCCGTGCCGGTCGGTACCACCATCATTGATGCCAATACCCAGGAAATCATCGGTGACCTGACCGCTGCGGGCCAGCGCATCATGGTTGCCCAGGGCGGCTGGCACGGCTTGGGTAATACCCGCTTCAAGTCCAGTACCAACCGCGCGCCGCGCCAGACCACTCCGGGCAAGCCGGGTGATGCGCGTGACCTCAAGCTGGAGTTGAAGGTGCTGGCGGATGTCGGTCTGCTCGGTCTGCCGAACGCCGGCAAGAGCACCTTCATTCGTGCGGTGTCTGCCGCCAAGCCGAAGGTTGCCGATTATCCCTTCACCACCCTGGTGCCGAACCTGGGCGTGGTCAGCGTCGGTCGCTTCAAGAGCTTCGTGGTCGCCGACATTCCCGGCCTGATCGAAGGTGCTGCCGAAGGCGCCGGCCTGGGTATCCGCTTCCTCAAGCATTTGGCGCGTACCCGCCTGCTGCTGCATATCGTCGACATGGCGCCGCTGGATGAAAGTGATCCGGCCGATGCCGCGGAAACCATCGTCCACGAGCTGGAGAAGTTCAGCCCGGCGCTGACCGAGCGTGACCGCTGGCTGGTGCTGAACAAGATGGACCAGATCCTCGAGCCCGAGGAGCAGGAGCGTCGCAAGCAGGCCGTGGTCGAGCGCCTGGGTTGGGAAGGCCCGGTCTATGTGATCTCTGCGCTGGAGCGCGAAGGCACCGAGAAGCTGAGCCAGGACATCATGAAGTACCTCGACGAGCGCACTCTGCGCATCGAGGAGGAGCCGGCCTATGGCGAAGCCCTGGCGACCCTGGATCAGCGCATCGAAGACGAGGCTCGTGCCCGTCTGCAGGCCCTGGATGATGCCCGTGCACTGCGCCGCTCCGGTCTGAAGAATGTCGATGATGTGGATGATGATGATTTCGAGGACGACGAAGACGACGGCGACGGGCCGGAAATCTTCTACGTGCCTTGATCGGAGCGGCGCCCGCCGGTCCGGATGAAACGTGTGAAGCCTGACTTCTAAGGTTGAGGGTATGCGTGAGAAGGTCACTGGCGCCAAGCGCTGGGTAGTCAAGATTGGCAGTGCGTTGCTGACCGCCGATGGTCGCGGTCTGGATCGCGACGCCATGGCGGTATGGGTTGAGCAGATGGTCGCGCTGCATTGCGCGGGCGTCGAGCTGGTGCTGGTGTCCTCGGGCGCCGTCGCGGCGGGCATGAGTCGCCTGGGTTGGGTTTCCCGACCTAGTGACATGCATGAGCTGCAGGCGGCTGCCGCGGTGGGGCAGATGGGCCTGGTGCAGGCCTGGGAGTCCAGCTTCGGCGTGCATGGCCTGCAGACCGCGCAGGTGTTGCTGACCCATGACGACCTGTCTGACCGCAAGCGCTACCTGAATGGGCGCAATACCCTGCGCACGCTGGTTGATCTCGGTGTGATCCCGGTCATCAACGAGAACGACACCGTTGTCACCGACGAGATCCGCTTCGGTGACAACGACACCCTGGCGGCGCTGGTGGCCAACCTGGTCGAGGCTGACCTGCTGGTGATCCTTACCGATCGCGACGGCATGTTCGATGCCGATCCGCGCAACAATCCCGACGCCCAGTTGATCTTCGAGGCCCGTGCCGATGATGCGGCGCTGGATGCCGTGGCTGGCGGCACGGGTGGTGCGCTGGGGCGTGGCGGTATGCAGACCAAGCTGCGCGCGGCTCGTCTGGCGGCGCGTTCTGGTGCGCATACCGTCATTGTCGGTGGTCGTATCGAGCGCGTGCTGGATCGCCTGCGTGTCGGTGAGCGTCTCGGTACGCTGCTGACCCCTGAGCAGAGCCGCAAGGCGGCGCGCAAGCAGTGGCTGGCTGGGCATTTGCAGATGCGCGGCACGCTGGTGCTGGACGACGGCGCCGTCAAGGCGGTCGCCCAGGATCACAAGAGTCTGCTGCCGGTTGGTGTGAAGGCCGTGCAGGGCAGCTTCCGGCGCGGCGAGATGATCGTTTGCGTCGATCAGCAGGGGCGCGAAATTGCCCGTGGGCTGGCCAACTACAGTGCGCTCGAGGCGCAGAAGATTATCGGTCAGCCGACCGATGCCATCGAAAGCCTGCTGGGCTATGTCGATGGTCCGGAGTTGGTGCACCGCGACAACCTGGTACTTGTCTGAGGGCTTCTCCATGCGCAAGGGATTGATCGCTGCGTTGATGCTGCTGCCGGCGCTGGCACGGGCTGATGTGATTGGCGAAGTGTCCACCGTCTTCAAGTGGGTCGGGCCGAACGACAAGATTGTCGTCGAGGCTTTTGACGATCCGAAGGTGGAGGGCGTCAGCTGCTACCTGTCCCGCGCAAAGACTGGTGGCGTGAAGGGCGGTCTGGGGTTGGCGGAGGATCGCGCCGAGGCGTCGATCTCCTGTCGTCAGGTCGGGCCGATCCGCTTCTCGGGTGAGCTTAAGGATGGCGAGGTGGTGTTCCAGCAGCGCACGTCGCTGGTGTTCAAGACCATGCAGGTGGTGCGTTTCCTCGACAAGAAGCGCAACGCGCTGGTTTATCTGGTCTACAGCGACCGGGTGATCGAAGGCAGTCCGCAGAATGCGGTGACGGCGATTCCGATCATGCCGTGGCCTGAAAAGTAAGAAAGAGAAGGGCGGGCGACCGCCCTTTCTTTTTGTCCGCAGAAAGGTGTGCCTGTGGATAAGGGGGCTTTCTGCAGGGTGAATAACCTGGGGCAGGTGATTCGCTGGTTTTTGACGGATAGCGCTGGTGCGTTGTGCGCCCTGCGGCTGTTTCCGGAGAAATCGCAGGCAATAAAAAACCGGCCCTGGGGCCGGTTTTTCAAGAACGGAACGCTTACGCGGTGGCCAGGGCCTTCACGTGGGCGTTCAGGCGGCTCTTGTGGCGAGCGGCCTTGTTCTTGTGGATGATGCCTTTGTCGGCCATGCGGTCGATGACCGGTACGGCAGCAACCAGAGCGGCCTGGGCCTTCGGCAGGTCCTTGGCGTCGACTGCTTTGACTACGTTCTTGATGTAGGTACGAACCATGGAACGCAGGCTGGCGTTGTGGCTGCGACGCTTCTCAGCCTGTTTGGCGCGTTTTTTGGCGGAAGGTGTGTTGGCCACCGTCGAGCTCCTCGAAAAAAACTTGGGATGTTGCGAATAAATTAAGGCCGCGAATAATGCCGTCGCATCAGGGCCTTGTCAAGGGTATGCGCGGCCTCCGACGAGTGGTGCGACGGGCGCACGCTGTCCGGCGGATGGGGTGATTTATTCGCCCCGCGGCCCTACACTGCTGCGCTTCGCCTGGCGGCCGGGCTTTCGCCCAGGCCAGTGCCGCGCCCTGCAGGGTCGGCCATTCTACCAGTTCTGGACGCTATGAACCTACTCAAGTCGCTGGCCGCGGTCAGCTCGATGACCATGATCTCGCGGGTGCTCGGCTTCGTGCGCGACACCATCGTCGCGCGCATGTTCGGCGCTGGCATGGCCACCGACGCCTTCTTCGTTGCCTTCAAGCTGCCCAACCTGCTGCGCCGCATCTTCGCCGAGGGCGCTTTCTCCCAGGCTTTCGTGCCTATCCTGGCCGAGTACAAGACCCAGCAGGGCGAGGAGGCGACCCGCACCTTCATTGCCTATGTGTCCGGCTTGTTGACCCTGATCCTGGCGCTGGTCACCGCGCTGGGCATGCTCGCCGCGCCCTGGGTGATCTGGGTAACGGCGCCCGGCTTCGTCGATTCGCCCGAGAAGTTCGAGCTCACCAGCTCCCTGCTGCGGGTGACCTTCCCTTATATCCTGCTGATCTCGCTGGCCTCGCTGGCGGGGGCGATCCTCAATACCTGGAACCGCTTCTCGGTGCCGGCCTTCGTGCCGACTCTGCTGAACGTCAGCATGATTCTCTTCGCGCTGTTCCTGACCCCGTACTTCGACCCGCCGATCATGGCGCTGGGTTGGGCGGTGCTGGCCGGCGGCCTGGCGCAGTTGCTCTACCAACTGCCGCACCTGAAGAAGATCGGCATGCTGGTGCTGCCGCGCATCAACCTGCGCGACTCTGGCGTCTGGCGTGTGCTCAAGCAGATGGGTCCGGCGATTCTCGGTGTCTCGGTCAGCCAGATTTCGCTGATCATCAACACCATCTTCGCTTCCTTCCTGGTCGCCGGCTCGGTGTCCTGGATGTACTACGCGGACCGCCTGATGGAGCTGCCTTCCGGCGTGCTCGGCGTAGCGCTGGGCACCATTTTGCTGCCGTCGCTGGCCAAGACCTATGCCAGCGACGATCGCCACGAGTACTCGCGCCTGCTGGACTGGGGCCTGCGCCTGTGCTTCCTGCTGGTGCTGCCATGCTCCCTGGCCCTGGCGGTGATCGCCGAGCCACTGACCGTCGCGCTGTTCCAATACGGCAAGTTCGATGCCCACGACGCCTTGATGACCCAGCACGCACTGGTCGCCTATGCGGTCGGCCTGCTTGGCATCATCCTGGTGAAGGTGCTGGCGCCGGGCTTCTATGCGCGGCAGAACATCAAGACGCCGGTGAAGATCGCGCTGTTCACCCTGGTTTCCACCCAACTCATGAACCTGGTGTTCATCGGTCCGCTCAAGCACGCGGGCCTGGCGCTGGCGATCAGCCTGGCGGCCTGCCTGAACGCCGGCCTGCTCTATTGGCAGCTGCGCAAGCACCAGATGTTCGATCCGCAGCCGGGCTGGGGCAAGTTCATCGCCAAATTAGTCGTATCTGTACTGGTGATGTGCGCCGTGCTGATCGGCATGATGCACTTCATGCCGGCCTGGGATCAGGGCGGCATGCCGATTCGCCTGGTGCGCCTGGGGGCCCTGGTGGTGGCGGGTATCGTCGCCTATTTCGGTATGCTGGCGCTCCTTGGCTTCCGCCTGCGGGACTTCTCCCGTCGCGCGGTGCTGTAGCCTTCACCGGGTAAAGCATTGCATCCGTTTGCGGCGACGGCATTTTGCCTGTCGCGCCGCGGCGGGTGCGGGTATAATCGACCACTTTCTGAGCAATACGCGCGCTATGCAGCTGCTTCGAGGCCTTCACAACCTGCGGCCCCTGTCCGGGGGCTGTGTCGCCACCATCGGTAACTTCGACGGCGTCCATCTTGGCCACCAGGCGATCCTGGGGCGTCTGCGCGAGCGTTCGCTGGAGCTGGGCGTGCCCAGCTGCGTGGTGATCTTCGAGCCGCAGCCGCGCGAATATTTTGCGCCTGATGCCGCGCCGGTTCGCCTGAGCCGCCTGCGCGAGAAGCTTGAGCTGCTGCGCCAGTACGGTGTCGATTTCGTCCTCTGCCTGGCCTTCAACCGCCGTCTGCGCGAGCTGTCGGCTGCTGAGTTCGTGCGCCAGGTGCTGGTGGAGGGCCTGCGGGTCCGCCATCTGGAAGTGGGCGATGATTTCCGCTTCGGTTGCGACCGTTCCGGTGACTTCGCCTTCCTGGTCAACGCCAGCGCGGAACAGGGCTTCACCGTCGAAGCCGCGACCACCGTGGAAGTCGACGGCATGCGCGTGAGCAGTTCGCGTATCCGCAAGGACCTCGCCGATGGCGACCTGCACATGGTCGAGCGTCTGCTGGGTCGCCCGTATCGCCTGAGCGGCCGCGTGCTGCACGGGCAGAAGCTGGGTCGCACTCTGGGCTCGCCCACTGCGAACATCCAGCTCAAGCGCCGCAAGGCGCCGCTCAACGGCGTTTACCTGGTCAGCACGATGGTGGCTGGCCTGCGCCGGAACGGGGTTGCCAACATCGGCACCCGGCCGTCTGTGAATGGCGACGGCCGGCCCCACCTGGAAGTGCATCTGCTGGACTTTGCCGGCGATCTGTACGGCCAGCACCTGGATATCACGTTCCACCAGAAGCTGCGTGATGAGCAGCGTTTCGCCTCGCTCGAGGCACTCAAGGCGGCCATCCTCGCCGACATCGCCGCCGCCCGAGCCTACTGGCTGGGCCAACCGCTTGATTGAAGATCCTGAACAGGCCCTGAGATGACCGATTACAAAGCCACTCTGAACCTTCCCGAAACCGACTTCCCGATGAAAGCCGGCCTGCCGCAGCGCGAGCCGCAGACCCTGAAGCTCTGGAACGACATTGGCCTGTACCAGAAGCTGCGGAAGATTGGCGAAGGTCGCCCGAAATTCATCCTGCACGATGGCCCGCCCTACGCCAACGGCAGCATCCACATCGGTCACGCGGTCAACAAGATCCTCAAGGACATCATCGTCCGCTCCAAGACCCTGGCCGGCTACGACGCTCCCTACGTGCCGGGCTGGGACTGCCATGGCCTGCCGATCGAGCACAAGGTCGAGACCACCCACGGCAAGAACCTGCCGGCGGACAAGACCCGCGAGCTGTGCCGCGAGTACGCTGCCGAGCAGATCGAAGGGCAGAAGGCCGACTTCATCCGACTGGGTGTGCTGGGCGACTGGGACAATCCCTACAAGACCATGAACTTCTCCAACGAGGCCGGCGAAATTCGCGCCCTCGCCGAGATGGTCAAGCAGGGCTTCGTGTTCAAGGGCCTGAAGCCGGTGAACTGGTGCTTCGACTGCGGTTCGGCCCTGGCCGAGGCGGAAGTCGAGTACGCCGACAAGAAGTCCGACGCCATCGACGTCGCCTTCCCCATCGAAGATGCCGACAAGCTGGCCGCCGCCTTTGGCCTGGCCAACCTGCCCAAGCCGGCCGCGATCGTCATCTGGACCACCACCCCCTGGACCATCCCGGCCAACCAGGCGCTGAACGTCCACCCCGAATTCACCTATGCGCTGGTCGACACCGGCGAGCGCCTGCTGGTGCTGGCCGAGGAACTGGTCGAGTCCTGCCTGCAACGCTACGGACTGGAAGGCAAGGTCATCGCCACGGCACAAGGTGAAGCGCTGGACCTGATCCGCTTCCGCCATCCGTTCTACGAGCGCCTCTCGCCGGTCTACCTGGCCGAGTACGTCGAGCTGGGCGCCGGCACCGGCGTGGTTCACTCCGCCCCGGCCTATGGCGAGGACGACTTCCGTACCTGCAAGCAGTACGGCATGGTCAACGACGACATCCTCAGCCCCGTACAGAGCAATGGCGTCTACGTGGCCGACCTGCCGTTCTTCGGCGGTCAGTTCATCTGGAAGGCCAACCCGGCCATCGTCGCCAAGCTCGATGAAGTCGGCGCGCTGCTCAAGCACGCCAGCATCAGCCACAGCTACATGCACTGCTGGCGCCACAAGACCCCGCTGATCTACCGCGCCACCGCGCAGTGGTTCGTCGGCATGGACAAGCAGCCGCAGACGGGCGCCACCCTGCGTGAGCGCGCGCTGGAGGCCATCACCCAGACCGAGTTCGTGCCCAACTGGGGCCAGGCGCGCCTGCATGGCATGATCGCCGGCCGTCCGGACTGGTGCATCTCGCGTCAGCGCAACTGGGGCGTGCCGATTCCGTTCTTCCTGCACAAGGCCACCGGCGAGCTGCACCCGCGCACCGTCGAGCTGATGGAAGAAGTCGCTCTGCGCGTCGAGCAGTCAGGCATCGAGGCCTGGTTCAAGCTCGACGCCGCCGAACTGCTGGGCGATGAAGCCGCACAGTACGACAAGATCAACGACACCCTGGACGTCTGGTTCGACTCCGGCACCACCCACTGGCACGTGCTGCGTGGTTCCCACGCTGAACTGGGCCATGCCAGCGGTCCGGCTGCCGACCTCTACCTGGAAGGCTCCGACCAGCACCGCGGCTGGTTCCATTCCTCGCTGCTGACCGGCTGCGCCATCGACGGCCACGCGCCGTATCGCCAACTGCTGACCCACGGTTTCACCGTGGACGAGTCCGGCCGAAAGATGTCCAAGTCGCTGGGCAACACCGTGGTGCCGCAGACCGTGATCGACAGCATGGGCGCCGACATCCTGCGCCTGTGGGTCGCGTCCACCGACTACTCCGGTGAGATCGCCGTTTCCCAGCAGATCCTCCAGCGCAGCGCCGATGCCTACCGCCGTATCCGCAATACCACGCGCTTCCTGCTGTCCAACCTGTCCGGCTTCGACCCGGCCAAGGACTTGCTGCCCAACGACCAACTGCTGGCCCTGGACCGCTGGGCCATCGACCGCGCCCTGCAACTGCAGCGCGAGCTGGAAGAGGCCTACCGCGACTACCGCTTCTGGAACGTCTACTCCAAGGTGCACAACTTCTGCGTGCAGGAGCTGGGCGGCTTCTACCTGGACATCATCAAGGACCGCCAGTACACCACCCAGGCCAACAGCGTCGCCCGCCGTTCCTGCCAGACCGCGCTGTTCCACATTGCCGAAGCCCTGGTGCGCTGGATCGCCCCGATCATGGCGTTCACCGCCGAAGAGATCTGGAGCTTCATGCCGGGCGAGCGCGTCGAGTCGGTGATGCTGACCACCTGGTACGACGGCCTGACCGAGCTGCCGGCAGACGCCGAGCTGGACCGCGCCTACTGGGACGAAGTCATGGCTGCCAAGGCCGCCGTGAACAAGGAGCTGGAAAACCTGCGCAGCGCCAAGACCATCGGCGGCAACCTGCAGGCTGAGATCACCCTCTACGCCGAAGACTCCCTGGCCAAGCGCCTGGAGAAGCTGGGCAACGAACTGCGTTTCGTGCTGATCACCTCCGCCGCCACTGTCGCGCCGCTGTCCGCAGCGCCCGCCGATGCGGTTGAGAGCGAACTGCCGGGCCTGAAGCTGCAGGTCGTGAAGTCGTCCCACGCCAAGTGCGGCCGTTGCTGGCACTTCCGCGCTGACGTTGGCAGCAATGCCGCGCACCCGGAACTGTGTGGCCGTTGCGTCGAGAACATCGAAGGTGCGGGCGAGGTGCGTCACTATGCCTAACGCCGATCGTTTCGGCCGTTTGCCCTGGCTGTGGATCACCGTGGTCGTGTTCGTCCTGGATCAGGTCACCAAGGCCTTCTTCCAGGCTGAGCTGAGCATGTACCAGCAGATCGTGGTTATCCCCGATCTGTTCAGCTGGACCCTGGCCTACAACACCGGCGCGGCGTTCAGCTTCCTCGCCGACAGCTCCGGCTGGCAGCGCTGGCTGTTCGCCCTGATCGCCATCGTCGTCAGCATCGTGCTGGTAGTCTGGCTCAAGCGCCTCAAGCGCGGCGAGACCTGGCTGGCCATCGCCCTGGCCCTGGTGCTGGGCGGCGCGCTAGGCAACCTGTACGACCGCATGGTCCTGGGGCACGTGGTGGACTTCATCCTCGTGCACTGGCAGGACCAGTGGCGCTTCCCGGCTTTCAACCTGGCCGACAGCGCTATTACCGTCGGTGCCATCATGCTGGCGCTGGACATGTTCAAATCGAAGAATTCCGGAGAGACCGCCAATGGTTGATGTCCGTATTGGTGGTGATTCCCAAGTCACCCTGCATTTCGCCCTGAAACTGGAAGACGGCAACGTCGTCGACAGTACCTTCGACAAGCAGCCGGCCACCTTCAAGGTCGGCGACGGCAACCTGCTGCCGGGCTTCGAGCAGGCGCTGTTCGGCCTCAAGGCCGGCGACAAGCGCACCCTGACCATCGAGCCGGAGAATGGCTTCGGCCAGCCGAACCCGGCCAACGTGCAGGTCATGCCGCGCGACCAGTTCCAGGACATGGAGCTGGCCGAGGGCCTGCTGGTGATCTTCAACGATGCCGCCAAGACCGAGCTGCCGGGCGTCGTGAAGGAGTTCGATGAGCAGCACGTCACCATCGACTTCAATCATCCGCTGGCCGGTAAGACCCTGTCGTTCGAAGTCGATATCATCGACGTACAACCAGCCTGACTGGCTGCGCGGCCCGTCACTGGCGGGCCGTTGCACTTGAGGCGAAGTATTCCTACCGGCCCCTCGTGGGCCGGCTTGCGTAGCACCCGAGGCCACCATGCAAATCAAACTCGCCAATCCCCGCGGCTTCTGCGCCGGCGTTGACCGGGCGATCGAGATCGTCAACCGCGCCCTCGACGTATTCGGCCCGCCGATCTACGTGCGCCATGAAGTGGTACACAACAAGTTCGTGGTGGAGAACCTGCGCAACCGTGGCGCCGTTTTCGTCGAAGAACTCGACCAGGTGCCGGACGACACCATCGTCATCTTCAGCGCCCACGGCGTTTCCCAGGCGGTGCGCAATGAAGCCGAAAACCGCGGCCTGAAGGTCTTCGACGCGACCTGCCCGCTGGTGACCAAGGTGCACATGGAAGTCGTGCGCTACAGCCGCGACGGCCACGAATGCATCCTGATCGGCCACGAGGGTCACCCGGAAGTGGAAGGCACCATGGGCCAGTACGACGCCTCCAACGGCGGCGCCATCTACCTGGTGGAGGACGAGGAAGACGTGACTGCGCTGGAAGTGCGCAATCCTGAAGCGCTGCACTTCGTCACCCAGACCACCCTGTCGATGGACGACACCTCCAAGGTGATCGACGCCCTGCGCGAAAAATTCCCGCACATCCAGGGCCCGCGCAAGAACGACATCTGCTACGCCACCCAGAACCGCCAGGACGCGGTGAAAGAACTGGCCGACCAGTGCGACCTGGTGCTGGTGGTCGGCAGCCCGAACAGCTCCAACTCCAATCGCCTGCGCGAGCTGGCCGAGCGCATGGGCACCCCCGGCTACCTGATCGACGGCGCCGAAGATATGCAGAAAGAGTGGTTCGATGGCGTGCAGCGCATCGGTATCACTGCTGGCGCTTCGGCTCCGGAGGTGCTGGTGCGTGGTGTAATTCAGCAACTGCGCGACTGGGGGGCTGAGCCTGAGGTGGAACTGGATGGGCGCGAGGAGAATATTACTTTCTCGATGCCCAAGGAACTTCGGGTGAAGGCGATCTGATTTCGCGTTGATGCATGTGCTGAAAAAAAGGGCCGACAATGTCGGCCCTTTTGCTTTACCAGCAGTCTGACAGCGCTGCGCTGCCGCTTTTCGTCTTGATGCCGGTGCTGTCCAGGGTGAGCGTGCCGCACTGGCTATCATTGGCTTGCGCCCCGGTCGGGGTCGCGGTCAGGTTCACGCAGCTTGCAATGGTCTTTCCATTGCAGGCTGCCGCCGTGACGTTGTACTTGCGGGACTCGCTCGCGACGGCGCCATTGGCGTCAGCCGTATATCCCAATCCTCCACTCGCTGTGCCCAGCGTTGCGGTGTAGGTCTGGTTCTGCGAGAAGAAGCGCTCCTGGGCCTGGAGCATTTCCATCAGCTTGGCTTTCCCGTCGGCTCGTCCTGAGCGCAGCACATACTGCTCATAGCTGGGGTAGGCGATGGCGGCAATGATGCCGATGATCGCGACGACAATCATCGCTTCAATCAGCGTAAATCCCTTTTGACGCATCAATTCTCTCTCCAGTAGGTACCGCTTACGGCGTTGTTCGTCTTGCACAGGCCGGAGCTGGTGAAGGTGCATTTCAGGTCGCCGCCGTTACCGTCTCCCGAGGGTTTTTCCGAGCCTACCAATATGGTCGTCTTGTCGTCGCCGAGAATGACGGCAGGGGTCGGCGGAATGCCGCCGCGGATCAGATCGAACGAGCGGCTGGGTGTTTCGGAACCGCTGACCGTCTTGGTGTAGACGGCGGAAGCGTCCACCAGGCTCATGGCGTACATGCGGCCGCGCCCCACATCCGGGCCACAAGTAGTGACGGTCTGGCCATTGGGGCTGAAGGTGGTGAACAGCACTGCTCCCTGGTAGCTGATCGAAGTAGCCAATACTTTTTCGCCCTGCGGGAAGCGCACGAACCAACCGCTACTGGCATTCAGCAGATCCGAGTTGACGGTGTAGCTATCGCCGGGCGTCAGTTGCTGGTACAGCGCGTTGATTTCACCACGCAGCACAGGAATGCGTGCCAGTGCGGTACTGCGCGCCTTGTTGCGCAGGTAGTCATAGGCCTCGAAAGCGCTCAGTGGCGGGGTGCTGTCCTGGGCTCTCGCGTCCTGCAGTTCGGCGGAGGTCAGCAGGTTGCTGGAAGAGTCATACGGCGTATTGGATAGAGCCTGGAGCTCAGCCTGCAAGGAGGAAGCCTGGCTGACCAGGGAAACCCGTTGCGTCTCCAGGTCTGTGGCCAGCGTCAGCAGTCCGTTCTGGCTACTAGCTTGGGTCTGGAGCTCCGAGGCCTTCGTGGCTTCATCCAGGCCGTTGAGCATCGATACGTCCACAGTGCTCGGTACGTCCGTCAGGCCGAGTTGAGAGGCGATGGCTTGAACGGCGGAGTTCGCCGCGGCGACGTCTTTGGCGCTGATAGCTTGATTGAGGCTATTGATTGCAGCGCTCAGATCGACCCCGTTGAGTGAGTTCCGCTGGGTATAGGCGGTAGACGCCTGATATGCAGTACGGGACTGGTCCAGATCGGTCTGCAGGGCGGTGATGGTCGCATCGGAGGCGCCACTTGCCTTGGCATCGAGAACGGCTTGCTCCTTGGCAGTAATGGAGGTTGCGGAGTTCTCCAGCGTCTTCTGTACGATCATGACGCCAGCCATCTGCTGTCCCAGAGCTTGAGCTGAGCCGGTGTCAAAGGCAAACAGCTGTTTCAGGGACGTCTGCAGTGTCAGCAACTGATTCTGCAACGTGCTTTGCTGCGACGTCTCAGGCGCGTGCTCGTCCAGGAACGGGTTCTCCTTGTAGATCGCATCGATCTGCGCCTGGCGTTGGGTTGCGTCGCTGTTGGCCTGGGTAAACTGGTTGTATTTCTGGGTGTAGCCGATGCTGCTCTTGTAGCTGTCGAAATTGGTATCCGCACTGCTGGTTGCCTGATTCAGCTGCGCGATCTGACCGAGTTTCGTGTCGATGTTCTGCTTGATCTCCTGAGCCTGCTGGCTGGTGAGGTTGACGCTGGTTACATCGACCAGGCTTGACTCCGTCAGCGTGGTGTAGCTGGACGGTCCGGAATACACGTTGTTGTCGCGAAGCACGTAGAACCGATCGACAGTATCTTCGTTGAGAGGGTGTTCGCGGTATCCGCTGCCCAGAGCGATGGTGAAGTAGGTCTTGCCACCACGTTCGCGAATAAGGGACACGTCAGGCGCATTGTAGAAGCGGCGGTTCTCCGCTGCCGTGGCGCCGCCCAGCGCGGCGATTCGGCCGCCGGTGGCGAAGTTACTCGCGCCGGCGTTGCCGGAGTTGAGGTCGATACGGAAGACCTGGCCGCGTGTATCCGCCATGAAGATGCTATCGATCAGCCCATCGCCGGTGATGTCCACCAGCGTCGGGTCAGCCGGGATGCTGTTGGTCAGAGTGGCAATCTTCAGGTTGGCGGAAGTTTCGGACGTGACGCCGGCATGCCAGAGCAGTGCGCCGGTATCCGCATCCACCATGTAGAGTGCGTTGCCGACGGTGTCGTTGGTGGGCGTGTTAGGCGACTCGGTATCCTGGTTGGTGTCGTAGCCACCCGTGAAGAACAATACGTTCTTGTTGCTGCCGTTGAATTTCACTTTCGCCTGCTTGGGCGTCGACCAGGTCTGCCCCAGTTTCTCGAAGCCGGTACTGGTTCCGCCCTTGATCACCCACTTCAATTTGGGGGTGATGCTGACCGGGCCGCTGGTGCTGGAGGGGGAAACGTCCAGAGCGTAGTAGTTGCGCCCTCCGCGGCGCATGCCGGCATAGAGCGTCGCCTGGGTAACAGTACGAGCCTGGTTGGAGCTAAGCGCGCCATAGGTCACGCTCATCTCCATCTGCCCGTCCATTCCGTAGCGCTTGTTGGCTGTCCCCTTCGGATCGTTCAGGTAGAAGTTGAGGTTGGGCAGCAGTTCCTTGGGTATGAAGGAGAAAATCTCGGTACCGGTGGCGGGATCGACGGCGTTGATGAAACCTTCGTTGGTACCGTAGAACAGCACCAGACGCTCGGTCGACGTAGCCGTCGGCGGTGTGGTCTGGGAGTTGACCACTCGCTGCAGGTTTTCGTCCGTCACATAGGCCACCAGACGCGGCTCGTTGTGCAGGATATCGGCGATGGCAAGGCGGGCCGAGCCGTCGCTGGGGTTGATGCCGACGCCCCAGTTGATGGTGTCGAGGCGCGACTGGTCGCTGGCGCCGGCTGCCAGGCCGAGCAGGGGTTTGGTAATCCCGGTGTTGCTGGTGGACAGTGCGCTCAGCGCCACGGAGCCGGTGAGGCCGGGAGCGCGCTCGTCGCCCACATAGGTGTAGATGTTTCGGCTGCTCGGGTTGGTCAGTCGACCCGCCGCGCCGCCCAGCTTCACATCCTTGCCATCGGTGACGGTGCTCCAGTAGCTCTGTGAAGTCCCGCTGAAGAAGCCCGTCGAGAGATCTACGGCGTTCCGTCCAGCGCTATCCATCACGATGGAGTTGCCGGTGCTGTCTTTGCCCAGCTTGTACTTCTTGATGTTGCCGAACCAGCGAGCCCCCGCGGCGGGGCGGAACAGAGCGTAGTAGAGGTCATTGCGATAGCCGAGGTTGTTATACGCACTGACGGAAACGCTGGGGGTGGCGAAAGTGGTGTTCTCGGCCAGGATATCCACGGCGATCGAGCGCAGCGCTTCAGCCAGTTCCGACGTATTGCTAGTGGTGAAGAAGCGCCCGCCGCCCAGGCTCGCGGTGTCCTCCAGCAGGCGCGTGTCACTGATGTTGCCGAAGCCGATAGTATAGGTGTTGACCGTCTGCTTGCCGGTCTGGCTCGAACTCACGTCCTGGTTCGCCATGTACTCGGCGAGGCCGGGCATCCAGCAGCCGGAAGTCGAACCGTTATCGTCGGTCGGGTAGTTTCGATTGCACGATTTGTAAGTCTGATTGACCGACGAGACGAGACTCTGGACGGTGCTGTTGGACCCGACGTCGTTGCTGGGCAGGCCATCGGTCAGGACGATGATGTTGCTCTTCTGGCAGGAATACTGGATCGGCGACTTGTACTTGCTGCCCGTCAAGGACCCGCTGTCGCTCTTCCAGGGGCTGACCAGTTTGGAGTCGAGTTTGTTCTCTATATAGCCCTTGGAATTGAGACCCCAGCTCGGAGTGCCCCCCGACATGTACAGATAGGTCTCGTAGTAAGACTCCAGCAGGGGCGTCCCCCCGTCGGCGAAGTAGGTGCTCAGCGCAGTCTTGAAGGCCGCGGATACGTCGCCAGCGCGCTGCATGGGGATGTTGACGAAGCCACCGTTACTCGAGGAGTCGAAACGCGCCAGGCCGATGTTCACGTCATTGCTGGCGGCCAGCTCGTCCACCAGCGAATTGACTACTTCCTTGACCACCTGAATACGGGTCTTGGTGCCTTTGGTCCTGTTCGTGTTGGTGCACCAGTTCTCCGGCACGGTGTTGGTGCCGTTGTAGTTCAGCGTCTTGCAGTTGGTGCCCGGTACCGAACTGAGCATGGAGCCGGAGGTGTCGATAAGGAACATCAGGTTCGGGCGGATACGCTGGTCCGCCGGAAGGTCGCGGGTGACATAGATCTCGGTATCATCGGCCATTGCGGTTTGCAGGCCACCCGAGACATAGGCGAAGGCAGAGAGCCCGAGAAGAAGATTGCGCTTGAGTTTCATCACGGGGACTCCGGTTTACGCAGGAAAACCTTGGACGCACGGGTGGGGTCGGCTATCGGAAACATGATCATGCCGCTCCAGTCGATTTTTCCTCCCAGCTCGCTGAACTCCACCGGAGCGCCGCCGAGCACGAAGACCGTGTCGTGGTTATAAGTGAAGCGGCGGCTGGGGCACTCGGCGCAAGGCAGGGCGAGAATTACACCAGCCGCCCCGTTGGGGCCGGAGCTCGCGTTGATGATCATCTGGGTATCTTCGATGTACCCGGTTTTTTCTTCGTCTTCTGAATGGGCCGCGACGCTAAAGGCGTTGGCGCAAATCGCAAGAGCGAACAGGAGGATGCGTCTCATACGAGGGCCTATTTCGAATTGATGAAGTAGATGCCTTGGATCTGGTTGGACGATGCGCCGTTGTCCAAACGGGAGACCGAGTTGATCTCATAGGTAGAGCATTCGAACTTGCCGGCGCTGGCGCCTTCGCAGATTCCCTTGTTCATGAAGCGAATGGTGTTGGTAGCGATATTCGCGTTGCTCAGGACGGCGTCCACAGCCAAGGCGCGGCGGCGATCAGGAAAATTGGTAATGGGATCCGCGCCCTGGTTGGCTGCATCCAGCAAGGGCTTGCGCCCGAGCAGATTGGCGTTGTATGCCGCCATCTGCGAACGGATTTCGCTCTGGGCGTTCTGGTAGGTCAATCCCCTGAACTGTGCGTTGCCGGCCATGCGCTCTTCCATGTTGGTCAGGCGCGCGGCAGTGATGCCGGCAATGGTCAGTACAGCCAGGAATACCAGGGCCACGATGAGGCCGGCGCCTTGTTGGTTTCGAAGTGAAAGGGCGTTCCGCATGCGAGCCTCAGTAAGTGTTCTTAAGACCGATGGTGGTGCTGAAAATCTGGCGTGCGAGCCCGTCGTTCGGCGTCAGCGCAGCGGCGTCCAGCAGGTAGAAGCCACGTTGTGGTGGCCGCGGCGACACCGTCGTCTGCGAATTGGCCAGCACCGCGACACGAACTGCCCGCACATCCGCCCACTTCGAAACTCTGTTGGCCGACACGTAGCGGGTGACGCCCTCTGCATTGCCGTCGGTGCTGACACCGTAGAGCACCTGCATGGCATCGATGCCTGGCACCAGTGCCTGGTTCTGGCTGAGCCAGGATGTCTCACCAAGGAAGTACGAGCTGCACGTCAGGTTGCCATCGCTGACTCGGAAGACGTTCACCACAACCTTGCCTGCGTTGGCGGTCGTGATCTCCGTTCCTGCGCAGTCGCGTCGCTTGTTGCTGTCGGAGCTGTCCGGCGGAACCTGGAACGCCACGGCAATGCTATCGGAGGCATTGCCAGCACCATTGCTGCTGCAGGGAGAGTCATCCGGGCCTGCACAGTTTGGACCTTGGATGGCCATGGGCTTGGCAGCAATCGAGCCCGGCTCCAGGTAGCCTCCCAGGCGCACGCTGCTGGAAATGAAGGTCAAGGCAAAGCGCCCGCTTTCCTGCATGCGCGAGGTTGCATCGTTAGCGCTGTAGGTTTGTCGGACGGACAGGAAGACCTGGATGACGCCCAGCATGAGAACCAGGCTGAGGGTCATCGCGATCATCAACTCGACCAGGGTCAGACCTGCCTGGCGGCGGTTACGGGAAATCATCGGCGGACCCCCAGGGTGGCGCTCAGTACCGACTCCGAGCTCTGTTGCTTGGCTTCGTCACCCTTGCTGGTCCATCGACTTGTAACGGTCAGCAGATGGTTGTTGGCACTGACTGTCATGGATGAGCCTTGCGCTGGCGCCGTGAGAAAATCCGTGCTGGTGTATCGCCCCGCCGCGGCGGTTGCATTCGCTGCGTAGGTGGCGCTGGCTGCATAGGAGCATTGGGCTTCCCAACGATCGAAGGCCGCCATCTGGTCGCTGGTGCAGGTGGTCGCATTGACCTTGGCGCCGGACACGGGGTTGTAATGGTCGGCGCACCAGTTCGTGGGCAAGGTCGAGCAGTTTGGCGCCGTCGTATAGCCACTTTCCCCACCAACGCTATTGGCTCTCATACGCTCGGCAAGCTCCTGCATCACCCAGGTTGCTTGTGAGCGTTGGTTGCTGTCGGCGATACCCTTCAGCGCATTCAGTTGAAGGGCTGCGACTCCAAGGAGTCCGACGGTGAACACCAGCAGAGTGACCAGCACCTCGATCAAGGTGATGCCTCGTTGGGGAGTACGCATCATGGTTGTTCCCCTCAGCACGAAGTGGCACGCGCCACGGTACGCACGGTGGCGCGTCCCACGGCATTGATGTCGATGCAGCGCCCCTCCGTCACGGACGATGAGGATGGCGCGTTTATCTTGAATGGCCGGGCGCTGAGACCGCTCAGCAGACTACCGTCGCGGCGGAAGGTCAGCTTGTTGGCGCTGAGCTGGTAGTCACTGGATACCTCGACACCACTCATGGCGTCGTAGTGCTGGATCGCGGCAGCATCCTGGCAGTTGGCGATGGTCGCAGGGCCAAAGCACCAGCCACTGACCCAGCCATTGGAGCCACTGGCCGCCGGAATCACGACCATATTGGTGTTTTGCTTGGCGGCCTCGGCTCGGGCAGTCGCCAACGTGCTGGCCAAGTCGGAAGCCTGGCTGGCTATTCGTTGTCGAGTCACGAAGTCGCCCATGGATGGAGCAGCGATGGAGATCAGGATTGCCAGCACGGCAAGTGTAACCATCAACTCCACCAGGGTGAACCCGGTCATTTCCTTGGAGCGCAACATCAGCGCAGTCCTCTCGTTTTATCGAGGGCAATGCTGCCTAGTCGTGTGGGAAATGTCTGTTTTCTATGGATGACCGTTCGTATTAGGGGGACGTTCGGTCATGCCTTCCGGGGTTCTGTGAACCCTGTCGCGCAAGCTGTGCGAAGTCGGTCAGCGAGGGCAGAAGTCTTCGGTATTGCCAGCCTCGGTGCGAATCCGTCCAGCCTTGTTGAACACGACGCGAAAACTCGTGCGACCCGCGCCGCAGAGCGTCAGCGTGCCTGAGAGGAAGGCGCCGTTGGGTTGGATGGCATTGCCGCGTGGGGTGAAGTGGATGTACCGGCGCGAGAGGCTGTCGGTGCGGATGCTGATGTCACCCAGGGGGCCGTGGGCTACGATCGGTGGTTGTTGTGGGGCGCGGACGCCGCGATTGTCGGTGTCGACGAAAACCTCCCAGCCGGAGGCCCAGTCTGCGTTGGCCGCCGCAATGCTGATCGGCTGCCCGCTATGCGCGGCTGACTCTCGGGCGAAGTCCAGGGCGTTGCGCAGCCCCTGGGTTGCGGTGCTCGTTCGCTGGTTGCGCAGCATTTCGCTGAAGGACGGAGCTGCGAGGGACAATGCGATGGCGAGCAGCGCAAGGGTAAGCAGCAGTTCGACAAGAGTGAAGCCCCGTTCCCTGGCCATGGTTCGCTTCCGAGCAGTTGAGGTACGGAAAGTATTGGCGGCGGTGGGGAGGGCGCTTGTCGTCGAGTTGGATGGATGATGTAGGAGCGGTCCGATGCCGCACCGACTTCTGTCGTGCTCCGTCAGTGGCGCACGCCCGGTATAGTGTGCGACCGGCGATGGGCCGTTGATTTTCCTGTGATGTGGGGCGTGGTATGCCGGACATGATCGTAGTGGGCGGAGGGGTGGTTGGCATGCTGACTGCCTGGACGCTGGGGCAGGCAGGCGCCGAGGTGGTGCTGCTGGAGCGTGGCGAGACCGGGCGTGAAGCGTCCTGGGCCGGTGGCGGCATCGTCTCGCCGCTCTATCCGTGGCGCTACAGTGCGGCGGTCGCCAGCCTGGCCCACTGGTCGCAGGACTTCTATCCGCAACTGGGTGATCGCCTGCTCGCCGATACCGGGCTTGATCCGGAAGTACATGTCACCGGTCTCTACTGGCTCGATCTGGATGATCAGGCAGAGGCACTGGCTTGGGCCAAGGCTCATGGCCGCCCGCTTTCGGAAGTGGAGATTGGCGCCGTGCATGAGGCCGTTCCGGTGTTGGGGCAGGGCTTCGAACGCGCGGTGTACATGTCCGGCGTGGCCAACGTGCGCAACCCGCGGCTGGCAAAGTCGCTGCGCGAGGCGCTGGTGCGGCTGCCGAATGTCAGTGTGCGGGAGCAGGTTGAGGTAACCGGTTTCTTGCGCGATGGAGAGTCCGTGACGGGCGTGTGCACAGCCGAAGGCGATATCACCGCTGATTCGGTGGTGTTGGCGGCCGGTGCCTGGAGTGGTCAACTGCTGGCGAAGCTGGGGCTGGAGTTGCCGGTGGAGCCGGTGAAGGGGCAGATGATCCTGTACCGTTGCGCTGCGGATTTTCTCTCCAGCATGGTGCTGGCGAAAGGTCGTTACGCGATTCCTCGCCGCGATGGGCACATCCTGGTAGGCAGCACGCTGGAGCACGCAGGCTTCGACAAGACGCCGTCGGACGAGGCCCTGAGCAGCCTGCGCGCCTCGGCGCAGGAGCTGATTCCAGCGCTGGCGGAGATGGAGCCGGTGAACCATTGGGCGGGGCTGCGTCCGGGCTCGCCGCAGGGGATTCCATTCATCGGCGAGGTGCCCGGCCATCGCGGTCTGTGGCTGAACACCGGGCATTACCGCAATGGACTGGTTCTGGCGCCGGCGTCCTGCCAGTTGCTGGCGGACCTGATGCAGAAGCGTCAGCCAATCATTGAGGCGGCGCCCTACGCGCCGGCTGGGCGTCTGGTCGCAACGCCCATCGTCTGAGTACGTCCGGGGATCAGTCGATCCCCAGTTTCTTCAGGCGGTAGCGCATGGAGCGGAAGGTCAGGCCCAGGCGCTGTGCTGCTGCGGTGCGGTTCCAGCGCGTTTCTTCCAGTGCCTGCATGATCAGTTTGCGCTCGATGTCCTCGAGGTAGTCCTCGAGGTTGTCGATCTGCGCAAGGCTGGCTTCGCCGCCATTGTCCGGGGCGCTGCTCTCGGCGAGGCGCAGGTCGTGGGGCTGAATGACATCGTCCTCGCACAGCGTGTAGGCGCGCTCCAGCATGTTCTCCAGCTCCCGCACGTTGCCTGGGAAGCGGTAGCTCTTGAGCTTTTCCAGGGCATCGGCGCTGACCGAGGCGGCCACCAGCCCGCTGTCGCCGGCCAGGCGCTTGAGCACGCGGTCGGTCAGCAGCGGAATGTCCTCGCGGCGCTCGCGCAACGGCGGCACTCGCAACTCGATGACGTTCAGACGGTAATAGAGGTCCTGGCGGAAGCGGCCGGCGGCCACTTCGGCGGCCAGGTCCTTGTGGGTCGCGCAGAGGATGCGCACGTCCACTGCGACTTCCTGCTGGCCACCCACAGCGCGCACGGCCTTTTCCTGGATGACGCGCAGCAACTTGACCTGCATCGGCAGCGGCAGGTCGGCGACCTCGTCGAGGAATAGGGTGCCGCCGTTGGCTGCCTGGAAGAGGCCGAGCTTGTCTTCCACAGCGCCGGTGAAGCTGCCTTTCTTATGGCCGAAGAATTCGCTTTCCATGAGCTCGGAAGGGATGGCGCCGCAGTTGACCGGCACGAAGGTCTGGACCTCACGCGGGCCCTGTTCGTGGATCAGCCGGGCGACCAGCTCCTTGCCGCTGCCGGACTCGCCGCTGATGTACACCGGCGCCTGGCTGCGGGCGAGCTTGGCCACCTGGTTGCGCAGGGTGCGCATGGGGGGCGAGTCGCCGAGCAGGCGGTTGTCCACCGGCGCTTCCTCGGCGTCCGGTGAGCGCAGGCGCAGCGCGGAATTCACCAGTTCGCGCAAGCGGGCGAGGTCCACCGGCTTGGTCAGGAAGTCGAAGGCGCCGGCCTTGAGTGCCTGCACTGCGGTGTCCAGGCTGCCGAAGGCGGTGATCATCGCCACCGGCATCTGCGGATGGCGTTGCTGGATGTACTGCACCAGGTCCAGGCCAGTGCCATCGGGCAGGCGCATATCGGTGAGACAGAAGTCGAAGGGCTCGCGAGCCAGGAAGTCGCGGGCTTCCTTGACGTTGCGGGCGCTGCGGGTATCCAGCTTCATGCGGCCGAGGGTGATCTCCAGCAGCTCGCGGATGTCGGGTTCGTCGTCGACGATCAGGGCTTTTTGACGGCTCATGGTGTTTTGCGTCTTCTTAGCTTTGTTTGCGCGGGTGGGCGAAGGTGATGCGGAAGCAGCTGCCGCCTTCGTCACGCGTCTTGTAATCCAGCCGAGCCTGATTGCTTTCGCACAGCTCGCGGGAGATGTACAGGCCAAGGCCTGTGCCCTTGCTTTCCGTGGTGAAGAACGGCTCGAACAGCTTGCTGCGCTGTTCGGCTGCGATGCCGGGGCCGTCATCAAGCACTTCCAGCACGGGCAGGTCGGTTTCGCTGTCGCGGAACAGCCGCAGCCAGACCTGGCCGGTACCGTTCTTCTGAGTGCTGTACCGTAACCCATTCTGCACGAGGTTGGTCAGTACCTGCGTCAACTGGTGCGGGTCCATGCGCGTCTGTACCGTGCCCTGGCCAGTCTCCACATGGATCTGCTGGCCTTCCCGGAGCCCTTCGCGCATCTCGCCTGCGTAGCGATGCAGCCAGTACTTCAGGTCGAGTAGCTGCGGCTCGGCCTGACGGCGGCGGGACAGCTGCAGGACGTTTTCGATGACCAGATTCATTCGCCGTGACTGGTCCTGGATAATCTGCGCCAGGCGCCGGTCGGGTTTGTCCAGCTCCTCCGACTCCAGCAGCAGTTGCGCGGCGTGGCTGATCGCGCCCAGCGGGTTGCGGATCTCGTGGGCGATCCCGGCGGTCAGGCGGCCGAGGGCGACGAGCTTGAGTTGCTGTGCCTGCTGGGCAATCTGCGAAATGTCCTCGAGGAACATCAGGATGTGTTGTTCGTTGCCCCGCCGTAGCGGAATGAAGCTCGGCTGCACGGTCGGGCCGGACTCCACCGGTTGCAGGCTCGGTGGGCGCAGGGCGGGATTCTGCTGCCACTGCTGCAGGCTGGAAACCAGCTGCGGGCTGTACTCGGCCAGCGAATGGCCGGGCAGGTCGTGGCCGCCCAGCAGGGTGGTGGCGCTCTGGTTGGCTAGCAGCACACGGTGACGGTCGCCCAGCACCAGGATGCCAGTGCGCATGCGTTGCAGGATCAGCGCATTGAGCTCTTCGAGATTGGCTACCGTGGTCGCGCGCTGCTCGGCAATGCTCTCGACGATCTGCTGGCGCCGGGCCAGGGCCTGGATCAGCAGTGCCGAGGCGAAGCTCAGGGCGCCCAGGCCGCCAGCCTGCACATAGTGGTTGATGGCGGTGGGCTGGCTGAGGCTCAGGTAGAAGGTCAGGTAGATCAGGCCGATGGCGGCGATGGCGGCGATCAGCAGGCCGATGCGCCCGCGCAGCAGAATGTTGGCGATGGCCACGGCGACCACCATCAGGTTGCCGATGCCGCTGGGAATGCCGCCAGCGGTATAGAACAGCGCGCAGAGCAGGAGTATGTCCAGCGCGGCAAGAATAAACAGCGGTAAGAGCTGGCGCGGCGTCGGCATCAGCACCGCGATCAGAATATTGAGGACCAGGTAGACCCAGCAGCCGACGTGGAACAGTTCGGGGTGGGCGAGCTTGAGCAGTTCATCGTCCAGGCTGCTGGAGATCAGCAGCACCAGAACCAGGCCGATCGTCAGGCGATACAGGTGGTACAGGCGCAGGACCCGCAGGCCCTGGCCCGTGAGGGAGATACCCTCAGCGACCACGGTCAGTGCGGTCCTGTTCGAGGTGCGCTCGGCTGCAATACCACTGGCTCTCGTCCTGCAGGGCGTGGCTCTGCGGCACGTGCACGCCACACTGGGCGCAGCGGACCATCGGCGCGGCCTGATCGTCGCCCTTGGGCTTGTCGATGGGACGTGCTGGGCGAGTGGCTTTGCGCCACAGCCACCAGCCGAAGGCGAAAAGCGCGATCCAGAACAGCAGACGGGTCATGGCAATCCCTTGTGCAGAAAGTCGGCAGTTTATCCAAGCCGGGCGGTGCCGCACAGTGAGCCTGTGCGAGCGCGGCAAAAAGCGCACGTGAATTTGCAGGATGAAAAAAGGGAGGCCGAAGCCTCCCTTTTTCGTCAAACCTGCCGGTATCAGTCGAAGATGCCGAAGGTCATGTAGCTGAACCAGGAGCGATCGTTGCTGCCGGCGTTGCCTTCGGCTTCGTGCTGTTCTTCTTCCACATCGCTCTGGTTTTCGGGCTTGAGCTCGGCGGGAATCTGCTGCTCGGCGTCTTCGTACTGCTTGATCACGTCCTTGGATGCCTGGGTTTCCATGTGCGGCGGGGCATCATTGGTCTCGATCAGGCCCAGAGTGGCCTTGGCCAGCCAGGAGCGGTTGTCGGCTTCGTCCTCGCGCGGGACGAATTGGCCATCCTTCAGGCTGGGGTTATCCGGGTAGTTCGCCTTCAGGGTTTCCAGGCTGGAATCGGCCAGGTCGTTCAGGCCCAGGCGCTGGTAGGCCTCGACCATGATCGCCAGGCCATCGCCGACGGCCGGGGTTTCCTGGAAGTTCTCGACCACGTAGCGACCACGGTTGGCGGCGGCGACATAGGCCTGGCGCTTGAGGTAGTAGTGGCCGACGTGCACTTCGTAGGCCGCCAGCAGGTTGCGCAGATAGATCATGCGCGCCTTGGCGTCCGGGGCGTAGCGGCTGTTGGGGTAGCGGCTGACCAGTTGGGCGAACTCGTTGAAGGAGTCGCGGGCGGCGCCCGGGTCACGCTTGGTCATGTCCAGCGGCAGGAAGCGCGCCAGCAGGCCACGGTCCTGGTCGAAGGAGGCCAGGCCCTTGAGATAGTAGGCGTAGTCGACGTTCGGGTGCTGCGGGTGCAGGCGGATGAAGCGCTCGGCGGAGGCGCGGGCGGCCTCGGGCTCCATGTTCTTGTAGTTGGCGTAGATCAGTTCCAACTGGGCCTGCTCGGCATAGCGGCCGAACGGATAGCGGGACTCCAGCGCCTTCAGCTTGGAAACGGCGTTGGTGTAGCTCTTGTTGTTGAGGTCTTCCTGTGCCTGCTGGTACAGCTGGCTTTCGCTCAGGTTCTCATCCACCTTCTCGCCCTTGGAGGAGCAGGCGGTAACGAAGGCGAGGGTGGCGATCAGCAGCAGGTGTTTCACTTGCATGGCGGCTTGCGTCCCTGGACGGTCGGCTGTCGCGGCCGCAACCGTCTGTTATGATTGGCGCCCCAGGGATACCCCTGGGACAAAGGCCCCGTATTTAACCACAGCGTGCAGCCGAACCAAAAGGCCGCGCGCCCTTCGTGTCCCGTCATGTCCAATATGATCCAACTCGCGGCAGAAGTGCCGTTCGACCTCGGTGGTCAGCGTCTCGACCAGGTCGCCGCCCAGCTCTTCTCCGACCACTCCCGCTCCCGCCTGGCTGGCTGGATCAAGGACGGCCGTCTCAAGGTCGACGGCGCCGTGCTGCGTCCGCGCGACATCGTCCATGCCGGCTCGCGCCTGGAACTGGACGTCGAGCTGGAGGCCCAGGGTGAATGGGTCGCCCAGGACATCGAACTGGATATCGTCTATGAAGACGATCACATCCTGGTCATCGACAAGCCGACCGGCCTGGTGGTTCATCCCGCCGCCGGCCACCAGGACGGCACCCTGCTCAACGCACTGTTGCACCACGTACCGCACCTGGCCAACGTGCCGCGCGCCGGCATCGTGCACCGCCTGGACAAGGACACCACCGGCCTGATGGTGGTGGCCAAGACCCTGGAGGCCCATACCAATCTGGTCGCCCAGTTGCAGGCGCGCTCGGTCAGCCGCATCTACGAGGCGATCGTCACCGGTGTCATCGTGGCCGGTGGCACCGTCGACGCGCCCATCGGTCGCCATGGTGTACAGCGGCAGAAGATGGCGGTGATCGAGACTGGCAAGGTCGCCATCAGCCATTACCGCGTACTGGAGCGTTTCCGCGCGCACACCCACACCCGGGTGAAGCTGGAAACCGGGCGTACCCACCAGATCCGCGTCCATATGACGCACATCGGCCACCCGCTGGTGGGCGACCTCACCTACGGCGGGCGTTTCCGCATTCCGCCGGGTGCCAGCCCGACCCTTGTCGAGTCTCTGCGTGATTTCCCGCGCCAGGCCCTGCATGCGCGCTTCCTCGAGCTGGATCACCCGGCCACCGGCGTGCGCATGAAGTGGGAGTCCCCGCTGCCGGACGACTTCACCTGGCTGCTGAGTCTGCTGCGTCAGGACAACGAGTCCTTCGTATGACCGCCTGGCTGACGCCTGACTGGCCGGCTCCGGCAAATGTTCGCGCCTGCGTGACCACCCGCGCCGGCGGCGTCAGCGTCGAGCCTTTTGACAGCTTCAACCTCGGTGACCACGTCGGTGACGAGCCGGCCGCTGTGGCCGAGAATCGCCGCCGCCTGACGGCCGAATTGGGCTGCCAGCCGGCCTGGCTGAGCCAGGTGCATGGTATCGACGTGGTCGAGGCTGACCCGTCCGCCGTCGCCACTGCCGATGCCAGCTGGAGCGCCGCGCCCGGCATAGCCTGCACCATCATGACCGCCGATTGCCTGCCGGCACTGTTCTGCGACCGCGCCGGCACACGGGTTGGCGCCGCCCACGCCGGCTGGCGCGGGTTGGCGGGTGGCGTGCTGGAAGCGACCGTGGACGCCTTGGGCGTCGCACCGGCAGAGCTGCTGGTCTGGCTCGGCCCGTCCATCGGCCCGCAGGCCTTCGAAGTCGGCCCGGAAGTACGCGAAGCCTTCCTGGCGGACCACGCCGAAGCCGCACGTGCCTTCGTACCCAGCGCCAATGCCGGCAAGTTCATGGCCGACATCTATGAGCTGGCGCGCATCCGTCTCGCGGCAAAAGGTGTGACCGCCGTCTATGGTGGGAATTTCTGCACCTTCACCGACACCGAGCGCTTCTATTCCTACCGCCGCAACTCCCGTACCGGCCGCCTCGCCAGCCTGATCTGGCTGGCCTGAGCCGGGTTTTTAGGAGCGAGCTTGCTCGCGAACCACTTGATGCCGTGGTACCGGGTGAGGTTCGCGAGCAAGCTCGCTCCTACAGGTTTCTCCTGCGCTGAAGCTTTGCAGGCTTGCACCTTATGGCCTTCTGTAGGCACAAACTGACGGGTGTCATGGCCAAATGGCTTGAACCGACCAAAATCGTCCTTATCTATCTGGCATCCCGGCGGGCTTTGTCGTGACCAGGGGCACTCATCGCTCCGGCCCGCTATAGAAAGGAAGGACGACCCTCATGCGAATCGACCGTTTGACCAGCAAGCTCCAGCTTGCACTCTCCGATGCCCAGTCCCTGGCCGTTGGACATGACCACCCGGCCATCGAGCCGGTGCACCTGCTATCCGCGCTGATCGATCAGCAGGGCGGCTCCATCAAGCCCCTGCTGATGCAGGTCGGCTTCGATATTCCCGCGCTGCGTTCCTCTCTTAATAAGGAGATGGACACGCTGCCGAAGATCCAGAACCCCACCGGCGACGTGAACCTGTCGCAGGATCTGGCGCGCCTGCTCAACCAGGCGGACCGTCTGGCCCAGCAGAAGGGCGATCAGTTCATCTCCAGCGAGCTCGTTTTGCTCGCCGCCATGGATGACAGCACCAAGCTGGGCAAATTGCTGACCGGCCAGGGCGTGTCCAAGAAGGCCCTGGAAAACGCCGTGGCAAACCTGCGCGGCGGTGAAGCGGTGAACGACCCCAATGCCGAGGAATCTCGTCAGGCACTGGACAAATACACCGTCGACATGACCAAGCGCGCCGAGGACGGCAAGCTCGACCCGGTGATCGGCCGTGATGACGAAATCCGCCGGACCATCCAGGTCCTGCAGCGCCGCACCAAGAACAACCCCGTGCTGATCGGCGAGCCCGGCGTCGGCAAGACTGCCATCGTCGAAGGTCTGGCCCAGCGCATCGTCAACGGCGAAGTGCCCGACGGCCTGAAGGACAAGCGCCTGCTGGCGCTGGACATGGGCGCGTTGATCGCTGGCGCCAAGTTCCGCGGCGAGTTCGAAGAGCGCCTGAAAGCCGTGCTCAACGAGCTGTCCAAGCAGGAAGGCCGGATCATCCTGTTCATCGACGAACTGCATACCATGGTCGGTGCCGGCAAGGCCGAGGGCGCCATGGACGCCGGCAACATGCTCAAGCCGGCCCTGGCCCGAGGCGAACTGCACTGCGTGGGTGCCACTACGCTGGATGAATACCGCCAGTACATCGAGAAGGACGCCGCTCTGGAGCGCCGCTTCCAGAAGGTCCTGGTGGATGAGCCGAGCGAGGAAGACACCATCGCCATCCTGCGTGGCCTGAAAGAGCGCTATGAGGTGCACCACGGTGTCACCATCACCGACGGCGCGATCATTGCCGCGGCCAAGCTCAGCCACCGCTATATCACTGACCGCCAACTGCCGGACAAGGCCATCGACCTGATCGACGAGGCCGCCAGCCGCATCCGCATGGAGATCGACTCCAAGCCGGAGGAACTCGATCGCCTGGATCGCCGCCTGATCCAGCTGAAAATCGAGCGCGAAGCGCTGAAGAAGGAAGACGACGAGGCCACCAAGAAGCGTCTTGCCAAGCTGGAAGAAGACATCGCCAAGCTCGAGCGCGAGTACGCCGACCTCGAGGAAATCTGGAAATCGGAGAAAGCCGAGGTCCAGGGTTCCGCGCAGATCCAGCAGAAGATCGAGCAGGCCAAGCAGGAAATGGAAACCGCGCGGCGCAAGGGCGACCTGGAAACCATGGCTCGCATCCAGTACCAGACCATTCCAGATCTGGAGCGCAGCCTGCAGATGGTCGACCAGCACGGCCAGACCGAGAAGCAACTGCTGCGCAACAAGGTGACCGACGAGGAAATCGCCGAAGTCGTTGCCAAATGGACGGGTATTCCGGTGTCCAAGATGCTCGAAGGCGAGCGCGAGAAGCTGCTGCGCATGGAAGATGAGCTGCACAAGCGCGTCATCGGCCAGCATGAGGCCGTGGTGGCCGTTTCCAACGCTGTGCGTCGTTCCCGTGCCGGCCTCGCGGACCCGAATCGCCCCAGCGGCTCGTTCCTCTTCCTCGGCCCGACCGGCGTGGGCAAAACCGAGCTGTGCAAGGCCCTGGCCGAGTTCCTCTTCGATACCGAGGAGGCGCTGGTGCGCATCGACATGTCCGAGTTCATGGAGAAACACTCCGTGGCTCGCCTGATCGGTGCGCCTCCGGGCTACGTCGGCTATGAAGAAGGCGGCTACCTGACCGAAGCTGTGCGCCGCAAGCCTTACTCTGTGGTGCTGCTGGACGAGGTCGAGAAGGCCCATCCGGACGTTTTCAACGTGCTGCTGCAGGTGCTGGAAGACGGTCGCCTGACCGACAGCCATGGTCGTACCGTGGACTTCCGCAACACCGTGGTGGTGATGACCTCGAACCTGGGGTCGGCGCAGATCCAGGAACTGGTGGGCGACCGCGAAGCCCAGCACGCTGCCGTCATGGATGCGGTGAATGCGCACTTCCGCCCGGAATTCATCAACCGGATCGATGAGGTGGTGGTCTTCGAGCCGCTGGCCCGCGAGCAGATCGCCGGCATCGCCCAGATTCAGATGGGCCGCCTGCGCAAACGCCTGGCTGAGCGAGAGCTGAGCCTGGACCTGAGTGATGAGGCGATGGACAAGCTGATCGCCGTCGGCTTCGACCCTGTGTATGGCGCGCGGCCGCTCAAGCGCGCAATCCAGCGCTGGATCGAGAACCCGCTGGCGCAGATGATCCTGGCCGGCAAGTTCAACCCTGGCGCGAAAATCCATGCCAAGGTCGAGAACGACGAGATCGTCTTCGCCTGATCCGCGCTCCACGAAAAAGCCCGCCAATTGGCGGGCTTTTCCTTGGGCTCTTCGTAGGAGCGAGCTTGCTCGCGAACAGCCTCCGAAGTGGGGCTCGGTTCGCCGGCAGACTCGCTCCTGCAAATGCTCAGCTGGACTGGTCGCCACCTCTCAGCATGACCAGCAATTGCTCGATCAGCTCGGCCTGATCCTCGGCGATATCGATGATGTGGAAGCCAGCCCAGCCCAGTTGGCCATCGGCGCCGGCGCGGCTCCACAGGCAGTCTGCACCCAGGTGGACCTCGCCGATCTCGTCCAGCGGCGGCGCCGGTACGAGCCGGCAGTCCCAGACGGAATCGGCTTCGGGCACTTCCACGCCGCAGAGCATGAAGCCCTCGGCGGACAGGTCGGCGAGGCGGCCAAGGCTGCGCCCGGAGTGGCGGTCGAAGACTTCCACGGTCAGCCCGGTCTGTTGCCGGCTATGCTGGCGACGTTCTCCCATCGACTGCTCCTTCAGGTCTGTGCCGGGCTGCGCCCGGAAGTAAAGCGTTGCAGGACCCGGTAAATCGCATTCAAGGCGCGATCCATCAGCGGGGCAGATTGTTCTGTCGGCACCAGGCGGACCTTGCCCGCTTCCATCTCCTGGGCCAACTGCACTATCGGTTTGACCGCCACCCGCTGTCCGGTGTGGTCGACGAACATGTAGTTGCGCGTGGTCGGGCTGAACCACGAAAGCTTGAGGCGGCGGGCCGGCGTGGTATCGCTGAACTCGAACCAGGTGCCGAACTCCAGGTGGCTCAGCTCTTTCATCAGGGTTCGCGCGCGCTCGGACAGCTCCCCGCCGTTGGGCTTGACCAGGGTGTGCCCCTCGGCACCGAGCATCGCGCCCAGCGGGCTTTCCGGCAGCTCCTGCTTGAGCTGCGCAGCGATCTGCGGCTGTTGCGCCTGGATCGCGCGTTGGCAGGCGACCAGATCCTGCAGCAGCCGGCGGATGCCGTCCTCGTGGTAGCCGCCCAGAACTTCCAGACCTTTGCGCAACTCTTCCAGCAGGGCCAGGCGGATCGCCTGCAGATGATCGCGACCAGCGGCGTCCAGTGGTGTCACGCTCCAGGCCAGTTGCTCACCGACCTCGCAGGCACGCCTCCATTCGTCGCTGTGTTCACCACTGCGCAGCACGATGAAGGTGAGAGCGTCGCACCAGCTCATTTCCAGGAAATTGCGTACCAACTCCGGCAGATCGCGGTTATGGGTCACCTTAGCGATGGCGTCGAGCGCGTGCTCCCGTGCGGCCAGAAGGCGATCGCGGCCGCGGGCAGCCTCCATGGCGCGGCGCTCGCGCAGCTCGACTTTCTGCCGTAGGTTGGCAACGTACTCGTTGAACTCACCCAGGAGGGTATCGAACAGCGCAAGGTCGCCGACGAAATCCTGGATCACTCGCTCGACCACCCAGTGCATCTTCGCCAGCAGCGCGCGCTCCTCGCCTTCGCCGCCGTAGAGCACGCCGGCCTGGGCCATGGCGTTGAGCAGCTTGCGCGCGGGGTGGTGATGCTGGGTGAACAGCTGCTTGTCCAGCAGCGCCACCTTGAGGAAGGGCGTGTGCAGGTGGGAGAGGGTGGTCTTGCAGTTGTCAGGCAGGTTCTCGTCGTCGAGGATGAAGTCGAAGACCATGCCCACCAGATCGATGACGTCGGCCTCCTGTTCGGTCAGCCGAGTATTGGTCGGCTGCGCGCTGCCGGCTTCGAGCTGGCGTTGCAGGTCGGCTTTCAGTGCGTCGACCGGCTGTGGCTGGCGAAGTCGCTGGGCCAGTTCATTGGCGGACTCGCGCTGTAGCCGGTTCAGCGCCTCCAGCAGCTCATTGGCGCTGTAGGTCGTCGTGGCCGAGTTCGGCCCGAAGCTGACAATGCTCTGGGTATTGCCGAACAGCGTGGCCTTGTTCCCGCGCCGGCGGTGCTCGGCGAGCAGCACGGCGAGGCCATCGAACAGGGCGTTACGGTCGCCGGGCGGCATATCCGGCAGATCGCCGGAGCTATAGGCAGGCGCCGACGCTGTCATGCCGTCTGTCGTGGCAGAGTGTGTTTCCACGGCGGCCGGGCGGTGGGCAGGCGGAGCCGCCGAGCGTTGACCCTGTGGGCGGTATTTCAGGTTCGGCAGGATGCCGGCGTCGGCCAGTCGCTTGTTCAGCTGTTCATATAACGGCTGCAGGTGCTGCATGACCTGCTGATCGAACAGCACATAAAGGATGGTCTTGATCCGCAGTGGGAAGACACTGCGCGCCAGGGTGTCGCGGAACGCCTGGGCAATGGCTTGCGGGCCAAAGGGGTTTCGATCCTCCCCAAGCTTGCTGCCGTTGTTGAGCAGCGCCAGGCGTTGATCCAGGGCGAATAGCAGTTGGGCGCAGTGGGCGCGCACCTGGTTGACCATGTTGGTCACCAGCAGCGTCTCTTCATATTCGTCGTTGCCGACCAGGGTCAACTGGTCCATGTCCAGTTCGTCCAGCGGTTCCACGAGGGGCAGTTTGCCTTCGAGGAAGTCGCTCAGGCCCTGGGCAATGCGCTGGTGGTAGAAGCGCTCGAGGTTCGGCCGTTCGCGACGGACTTCGCGCATGGCGTCGAAGAACAGCGCCTGGACCTGGTTGTTCTCGGCTTTCTCGGCGCATTCGAAGAGCGTGTCGTCCACCTGGGCGAAAACATTTCCCAGTAGCTCGGCGAGGTGATTCATCGCCAGCTGACGGCAGCCCTGCACCAGTTCGCCGAAGCGGGGCTGAATGACCCGGCTGGCGATTGGGGAGGGCGGTGGGGTGTCCTTGGTGCTCATGGCCATCCTGTGCGTGATCTTTCCGTTTACACCCGCGGTGGATCACTCGTGTTTTTCCATGCAGATATAGCAACCTGTCCGGCCACCTGCAAAGCAGAGAAAAACTTTTTGGATCAGAGTGTTGACAGGCGTTTCGATATACGTAAAATGGCGCGCCTCTGATACGGGATTCCGGTGAAGCCGGAAGCGAAGTGGAGGAGATTGAAAGGCTTGTCGTTCCGCGATAGCTCAGTCGGTAGAGCAAATGACTGTTAATCATTGGGTCCCTGGTTCGAGTCCAGGTCGCGGAGCCAACTTTCAAACGGGGTATAGCGCAGTCCGGTAGCGCGCTTGCTTTGGGAGCAAGATGTCGGGAGTTCGAATCCCCCTACCCCGACCAACATTTGGGTCGTTAGCTCAGTCGGTAGAGCAGTTGGCTTTTAACCAATTGGTCGTAGGTTCGAATCCTACACGACCCACCATATTAAAGTACCTGTTCCCTACAGGTACTGAAGCGAAAAATAACTCGCTTCGGAAGAAACCCACCTTTTCAGGTGGGTTTTTTTTTTTGAGCTTTCAATGGGATTTCGCTCATGGCATGGCGGATAGTTCAACCGCTGTGACGGTTTTTCTTCTTGGTTTGCGATATCAGCGCCGGCCGGTCCCATCAGTTCAATTCGTCAGACCTTCGCTTTTTCCTTCATTTCCGTGCCTGCTTTCTCTCAGGTAACTTGGAGATTCCTACGGATGTCCTTGATATAGACCAGAAAAACCGCTCCAGAGCTCGGATCGGACTGATCTTCTTGCCTCCAGTAGAAAATTAAGCTTTCCACCTCACAAACCGTGTTCCCTGAGGTGGGCTGTTAAATGGCAATTGAAAATATCGGTCTTGTCGCCGTCACCGAAAACGCAGCCAGGAAGGTTGCGGTCAAGGCCGGTGGGAAGATCAAGGCGGAGTCAGGTACCAAGTATCTTCTCCAGGCTGATGGCAGTGACATCGCTCCCGAAAACGTCACGGTCAAACGCGCTGGTAAGGACCTGCAGGTCTTCTTCGAGGGCAGTGACAAGCCCGATCTGACGATCGCGAACTTCTTCGCCGAAGGCATGGATAGCCAACTGTACGGTGTGGCTGAGGATGGCCAGCTGTACGCGTACGTACGTACCGACGGCGAGGGCTTCTACGGCCAATTGCTGGTGGCGGACGGCGAATCAGCCTCCATTGCGCTGGGCGGTGATGCCCTGGCCGATGGCGCCCCTTATCTGGCGAACGGACTCGTTGACGCAGCAGGCTTCGCCCTGTGGCCCTGGCTGGCCGCGCTGGCTGGCGTCGGTGCTGCGACCGCGGCGATCATCCACCACAACCGGCAGGATAGCCACAAAACCCACACCACGGGCGCGCCGGCCAACACAGTCGCCACTGACGATGTCGGCCCCATCCAGGGCCAGTTGCACAACGGTGACGTTACTGATGATGCGCACCCGGAGATATCCGGCAACGGCATTCCTGGCGCGACCATTCATGTTTACGACAATGGCCAGGAAATCGGCACCGCTATCGTAGCGGCGGATGGTACCTGGTCGTTCACACCTGATCTCGCCGACGGCGCGCACAGCATCGATATCACCCAGCAGTTGCCGGGCGAGAAACCTAGCGCACCGATCAACATCGTCGACATCGTGGTCGACACCACGCCGCCGGCCGCGCCGAGCGCGGAGATCGAAGGCGCCAAGACCGACGGCGACAACACCTACAGCAACGACGATATCCCGACCATCCATGGCAAGGGTGAGCCGGGCGACACCATCATCATCGTCTTCCCGACCGGGGAGACCGTGACCACCACCGTGGACGCCAATGGTGATTGGGTCGCTCCCGCTCCGACCCAGCCGCTGCCGGAAGGCAGCAATGATATTCAGGTGATCGAACAGGACCCGGCCGGCAATCAGACCGCGATCGTCATTCCGCTCATCATCGACACCATTGCCCCGACAGCTCAGGAGGTCCAGTTGGACCCGGCTTCGGACACCGGCATCAAAGGCGACGACATCACCAGCGACACCCTGCCGATCATCGACGGCAAGACCGAACCCGGCGCTGACGTGACCGTTACTTTCCCCACGGGTGAAGAGATCCATACCAAGGCCGACGAGAATGGCGACTGGTCGGTAACCCCGACCCAGCCGCTGCCTGAAGGCAACAACGACATCACCATCATTGCTACCGACGCGGCGGGCAACCAAAGCGAGCCGGCGGTCATTACCGTGGTGGTCGACACCGTCGCCCCGACTGCGCCCGAGGCCAAGCTGGACCCGTCGTCCGACTCGGGCATCAAGGGTGATGACATCACCAACGACAACATGCCGACCATCGATGGCAAGACCGAGCCGGGTGCGGAGATCACCGTCACCTTCCCGACCGGCGAAATCGTCACCGCCACGGCTGACGATGACGGCAACTGGTCCGTGACCCCGACCCAGCCGCTGGCCGAAGGGAGCAACGACATCACCGTCGTCGCTACCGACCTGGCCGGTAACCAGAGCGAGCCGACTACCGTCAGCGTGGTCATCGACACACAGGCTCCGGCTGCACCGGAGGCCTGGCTCGATCCTGCGTCCGATTCGGGCGTAAAGGGCGACAACATCACCAGCGACACCACACCGACCATCGATGGCAAGACCGAGCCGGGCTCTGACGTGACCGTCACCTTCCCGACCGGTGAAGAAATCCACGCCAAGGCCGACGAGAACGGTGACTGGTCGGTGACGCCGACCCAGCCACTGCCTGAAGGCAACAACGACATCAGCGTCGTTGTCACCGACCCTGCGGGCAACCAGAGCGAGCCTGGTGTTCTGCCGATCGTGATCGAATCCATCGCTCCGAGTGCCCCGACCATCGACTCCGTCGTCGACAACGATGACCCGGCGCACCTGATCGACGTACCGAAGGACGGTTCGACCAACGACACCACGCCGGTGATTTCCGGTGGCGGTGCTGTACCGGGCGACACCATTCACGTGATCGACAATGGCACCGAGATCGGCACTGCAGTGGTCGATCCTCAGGGCAGTTGGTCGTTCGAAGTCCCGGCCGACAAGGCCCTGGACGAGGGTGAGCACGACATCACCGTGGTCGCCGAAGATCCTGCTGGCAACCAGAGCGCACCGTCGCAGCCGTATCCGATTCATATCGACACGACCGCACCGAACGCTCCGACCATCGACTCCGTCGTCGACAACGATGACCCGGCGCACCTGATCGACGTACCGAAGGATGGTTCGACCAACGACACCACCCCGGTAATCTCCGGTGGCGGCGCCGAGAAGGGCGCCATCATCCATGTGTTCGATGGCGAGACTGAACTGGGCAGCACCGTCGTTGCCAACGACGATGGCACCTGGTCGTTCGAAGTCCCGGCTGGCAAGGCACTGGACCAAGGCGCGCATGATTTCACTGCCAAGGCAGAAGACCCGGCGGGCAATATCAGCGAGCCTTCGCAGTCTTACCCGGTCAACATCAGCACCGACATCCCAGGTGCCCCGACCATCGACTCCGTCGTCGACAACGATGATCCGGCGCACCTGATCGACGTACCGAAGGATGGTTCGACCAACGACACCACGCCGGTAATTTCCGGTGGCGGTGCTGTACCGGGCGACACCATTCACGTGATCGACAATGGCACCGAGATCGGCACTGCGGTGGTCGATCCTGAAGGTAGCTGGTCGTTCGAAGTCCCGGCCGACAAGGCCCTGGACGAGGGTGAGCACGACATCACCGTGGTCGCCGAAGATCCTGCTGGCAACCAGAGCGCACCGTCGCAGCCGTACCCGATCCACATCGACACGACCGCACCGAGCGCTCCGACCATCGACTCCGTCGTCAACAACGATGATCCAGCACACCTGATCGACGTACCGAAGGACGGTTCGACCAACGACACCACGCCGGTGATTTCTGGTGGCGGTGCTGTACCGGGCGACACCATTCACGTGATCGACAATGGCACCGAGATCGGCACTGCGGTGGTCGATCCTGAAGGTAGCTGGTCGTTCGAAGTCCCGGCCGACAAGGCCCTGGACGAGGGTGAGCACGACATCACCGTGGTCGCCGAAGATCCTGCTGGCAACCAGAGCGCACCGTCGCAGCCGTATCCGATTCACATCGACACGACCGCACCGACCGCTCCAACCATCGACTCCGTCGTCAACAACGATGACCCGGCACACCTGATCGACGTACCGAAGGACGGTTCGACCAACGACACCACGCCGGTCATTTCCGGTGGCGGCGCCGTACCGGGCGACACCATTCACGTGAACGACAATGGCACCGAGATCGGTACTGCCGTGGTTGATCCTGAAGGCAACTGGTCGTTCGAAGTCCCGGCCGACAAGGCCCTGGACGAGGGTGAGCACGACATCACCGTGGTCGCCGAAGATCCTGCTGGCAACCAGAGCGCACCGTCGCAGCCGTATCCGATTCACATCGACACGACCGCACCGACCGCTCCAACCATCGACTCCGTCGTCAACAACGATGACCCGGCACACCTGATCGATGTACCGAAGGACGGTTCGACCAACGACACCACGCCGGTCATTTCCGGTGGCGGCGCCGTACCGGGCGACACCATTCACGTGAGCGACAATGGCACTGAGATCGGTACTGCCGTGGTTGATCCTGAAGGCAACTGGTCATTCGAAGTCCCGGCCGACAAGGCCCTGGACGAGGGTGAACACGACATCACCGTGGTCGCTGAAGATCCTGCTGGCAACCAGAGTGAGCCGTCGCAGCCGTACCCGATTCATATCGACACGACCGCCCCGAACGCTCCGACCATCGACTCCGTCGTCGACAACGATGATCCGGCACACCTGATCGATGTACCGAAGGACGGTTCGACCAACGACACCACCCCGGTGATTTCCGGTGGCGGGGCCGAGAAGGGCGACATCGTCCATGTGTTCGATGGCGAGACTGAACTGGGCAGCACCGTCGTTGCCAACGACGATGGCACCTGGTCGTTCGAAGTCCCGGCTGGCAAAGCCCTGGACCAAGGCGCGCATGATTTCACTGCCAGGGCAGAAGACCCGGCGGGCAATATCAGCGAGCCTTCGCAGTCTTACCCGGTCAACATCAGCACCGACATCCCAGGTGCCCCGACCATCGACTCCGTCGTCGACAACGATGATCCGGCGCACCTGATCGACGTACCGAAGGATGGTTCGACCAACGACACCACGCCGGTAATTTCCGGTGGCGGCGCCGTACCGGGCGACACCATTCACGTGAACGACAATGGGACCGAGATCGGCACCGCCGTAGTTGATCCTGAAGGCAACTGGTCGTTTGAAGTCCCGGCCGACAAGGCCCTGGACGAGGGTGAGCACGACATCACCGTGGTTGCTGAAGATCCTGCTGGCAACCAGAGCGCACCGTCGCAGCCGTACCCGATCCACATCGACACGACCGCACCGAGCGCCCCGACCATCGATTCCGTCGTCGACAACGATGACCCGGCACACCTGATCGACGTACCGAAGGATGGTTCGACCAACGACACCACGCCGGTAATCTCCGGTGGCGGCGCCGAGAAGGGCGACATCATCCATGTGTTCGATGGCGAGACCGAACTGGGCAGCGCCGTCGTTGCCAACGACGATGGCACCTGGTCGTTCGAAGTCCCGGCTGGCAAGGCACTGGACCAAGGCGCGCATGATTTCACCGCCAAGGCAGAAGATCCGGCGGGCAATATCAGCGAGCCTTCGCAGTCTTACCCGGTCAACATCAGCACCGACATCCCAGGTGCCCCGACCATCGACTCCGTCGTCGACAACGATGATCCGGCGCATCTGATCGACGTACCGAAGGACGGTTCGACCAACGACACCACGCCGGTAATCTCCGGTGGCGGCGCCGTACCGGGCGACACCATCCACGTGATCGACAATGGCACCGAGATCGGCACCGCCGTAGTTGATCCTGAAGGCAACTGGTCGTTTGAAGTCCCGGCCGACAAGGCCCTGGACGAGGGTGAGCACGACATCACCGTGGTTGCTGAAGATCCTGCTGGCAACCAGAGCGCACCGTCGCAGCCGTACCCGATCCACATCGACACGACCGCACCGAGCGCCCCGACCATCGACTCCATCGTCAACAACGATGACCCGGCGCACCTGATCGACGTACCGAAGGACGGTTCGACCAACGACACCACGCCGGTGATTTCCGGTGGCGGCGCCGAGAAGGGCGACATCATCCATGTGTTCGATGGCGAGACTGAACTGGGCAGCACCGTCGTTGCCAACGACGATGGCACCTGGTCGTTCGAAGTCCCGGCGGGCAAGGCATTGGACCAAGGCGCGCATGATTTCACTGCCAGGGCAGAAGACCCGGCGGGCAATATCAGCGAGCCTTCGCAGTCGTATCCGGTCATCATCGACACAACCCCGCCAGACTCGGCCAGTACCCAGTTGACCATCAATGCGGTAGCAGGCGATGACATCGTCGATTCCGTCGAAGCAGCTGGCAATGTCACCATCAGCGGCAAGGTGACCGGTGAGTTCATTGCCGGCGACAAGGTCAGCTTTGTGCTCGATGGCTCCTCCTACAGCGCCGATGTAAGCGCGGATGGCACTTGGAGCGTGGCTATTCCGGGTTCTGTGCTGGTGGCCGACAGCACCCGCCAGATCGATGCGACCCTTGTGGCGCATGATGCGGCGGGTAACGCGGGCGACATCACTGCCAGTCATTCGTATCAGGTCCAGCTGAACGCGGTGTTCATCACCGGCATGAGCAAGGACTCGGCCAACGACATGGCGCACTCCGGCGATTTCATCACCCAGGATGGTGGGGCTGGACGTGGTGTGTACGGCACCGTTGCGCAGGCACTGACCGGCAATCAGAAGGTTCAGGTTTCCTTCGATGGCGGCGCTACCTGGAAAGACGCTGCCACGAACAACCTGAACTGGACTGCCGTAGACACCGGCGCACACACCGGTAACTGGACTATCCAGGCCCGTGTTGTGGATGGCAGTGTGGTGCAGACCGATGTGGCCAGCCAGAACGTGACCTTACTGGGCGCGGCAGGCGGTGCGCCGACAATCACCGGTATTCCGGATGCTGTCGGCGCATACACCACGGACAAGGCGGCCGACGGTAGCGATGTAAACGTCTCCCTGGCCGGTACCAACGCCAAGGCGGGCGACACCTTGCACATCGTCTGGGGCGACACTACCTATGATCAGGTTCTGACCGCTGGCGACATCGCGTCGGGCACTGTGACGGCCAATGTTCCAACCCAGCAGACCACTACCCAGGGCGGCCAGTGGGACTTCGCGGTCACCGCTCAAATTGTCACCCCGCAGGGGCAGGTGAGCTTGCCGAGTTCGGCGTTCCAGGTTCACAGCCAGGGTTGGGAGACGCTGGCTATCGATGACCTGAACCGCAACGTCACCACCTTTGGCTCGCAAACGGTCTACCAGGGCGGTGGCATTACCATCACCTCCAACGGCACCCTTACTCACCTTGCTGCGACCGCTTCGGGTAACGACGGCCTGTACTTCGATAACCCGTCGAGTGGCGCAACCACCAACTATGCGCAGATCAACTTCACCACGGCGGTGGATAGCTTCTCTGTCAACATTAGCTCGCTGCAGAACACCTCGGGTGGCTCGCGCGTGGTGGTTTACGACACCGAGGGTAATGTCCTTTCCGATTCGAATGTCCTGGCTGACGGAAGTGGTGGTGTCAGCGCCTCGGCGAAATACAGCTTCACCGCACCGGTTGGTACGGACATCGGCAAAGTGATGATCTATGGCGATGGTGTGAACAGCTCGGGCGCGGCCGGAGGCGGTGTCGTTCTTGATACCCTGAAGTTCTCTCAGGTCCATCACGTGCCTGGCTACAACGACACATTTACCAATGAAGTTGGCAAGGCTACCTCGGGCACTGGCTATCACAGCGATGAGGGGCACTTCACGTTGACATCGCAGGGCACTGTATCGGTACGCAGTGACGTCGAGCACAACCTGGATGGCTCATACCTTTACATCGGTACCGGCACCGGCGCGATCAGCAACTCGGCAGCGATCTTCACCTTCGACCAGCCAGTGCAGTCCATCTCCTACAACCTGTGGGGCCTGGAAACCCAGCAGGCCATCGCCAACAACGGCTCCCGGCTGGAGGTCTACGACACCAATGGCGCCTTGATCTTCGACCGTTATGTCGTGAACAACGGCGGCTCGACCTACAACTATGAGCAAGTGTCCTATACCGCGCCGGAAGGGATGAACATTGGCAAAGCGGTGGTCTACCAGGACAAGAACGGTACGTTGCTGGACAACTTCACTACCACCTTGGCGACGTCGGCATCGTCCGGCCAGAGTCTGGTTGACCATGGTTGGGAGACATACTACGACGGGGCCAATGCAACGAAAGAGCTCTCGTGGCAGGGTCAATCCTTTGCTGTGCAATCCTTCAGCGATGGTACGTCCTTGGCTAGCTATCACAGCACCAGTGGGACCTTTACTGTCACCGGCACTGCCACCAAGACGGCATCGAGCGGCAACATGTGGGCCAACGCCACGAGCGGTTCAATGTTCGTGGCTGCGGACAAGACGGCGGTTATCACCTTCGACACGGCACGCTCCACAGTCGAGATCGGCGTCACTGGTATCGAGCCAGGGACCGGGAATGCAGCTGTAATGACGGTCTACAGTACCGACGGAACCGTGCTGGATACTGTCCAGATGCTCAACCCCATCGGTACCTACGACATCCAGTCGTTCTCCTACGAGTCGAGCAGCAACAACATTGGCAGAATCGAGATCACGGGTGACCAAGGCGGCACCTATGTGACCCACGTTTCCTCGTCGATATTGTCCGGCGGCGACATCATCTCGATGGCTGTCGACCCAGTGGCGTACTTTGCCCAGGACGGCGCGCACATCCACGGCAGCGCGGGTCTCGACACGCTGAAGTTGACCGGTGCAAATCAGGTCCTTGACCTGACCAGGCTCATCGGCGACCACGACCAAGGCAAGATCGCCAGCATCGAGAAGTTCGACATCACCGGCACCGGCGACAACACGCTGAAGATATCCCTCAACGACGTGTTGAACCTGGGCGAAACCAACCTGTTCCGTGCCGATGGCAAGGTCCAGGTAATGGTCGATGGTGATGCGGGAGATCGGGTGGAGCTATCCAACCTGCATGATCACGGTACCGCGCCTGGCGTCTGGCAGAGTGCGGGTACGGCATCCATCGGTGGCGAGACTTACAACGTCTACAGCTACAGCAACCTGGATGCTGAGATTCTGATCAAGCAGGCGGTGACCAGCACCCTCGTCTAATCATGGCCTTGAAGGGGAGATGGGACCTGCGTCCCGTCTCCCGTCGTCCATCCCAATTCCTGCGCGTCGCCCACCGGGCGACGCCAACCAGAGAGTTTTGACAATGAAATCGTCTATCAAGCGCCAGTGGTCCCTGACGCTGGCAGCCCTGGCTGTGATGGCCGCTGTCCATGCTCCGCAAAGCATGGCCTTCGAGCTTAATCAGAAGATCTATGGCGAGACTTACCAGCGGACAGAATCCGTCATCGCCCAGCAGGCCCAGATCGTGATGTTCCGTGGCCACGACGACGGCAAGAATGCCGCCCACGTTTACATCGACGGCCAACTGCACAGCGCTCTCATGCCTGGAGGCTATACCGTGTTCTGCACGCCTGCAGGCGAGCACTCGGTAGAGTCCTATATCGGCGATGAGCCGCTATACACCGGCAAGCGCAATCCGCAGAGCTACGCGAAATTCGACGGCGGCCGCACCTATGTTCTGGAAACGCCAGTCGTCCCGAACCAGAGCACCCCGATCGTGCACAGCGGTCAGGACGCCGAGCAGAGCCTGCAGGGCATGCGCCGGCAGATTCATGTGATCAGCCGTGCCGCTTCCGTGGTGCCGTGCCAGACCCAGACCAAGCTGAGCCTGCGCAGCGACGTGTTGTTCAAGTTTGGCAAGAGCGGCTACAACGACCTGACACCCGAAGGTCATGCCCAGCTGCGTCAGGTAGTCGAAGAGATCAATCAGAAGCAAGAGAACATCACCAGCATCGAAGTGGTGGGCCACGCCGACCCGATTGGTAAAGCTCAAGCGAACCTGCGCTTGTCCGAGCAGCGCGCCGAGACGGTACGCGCCGCGCTGCTGGATAGCGGTGTACAGAGCCAACTGGTGCATGCCAGCGGTCGCGGCAGCTCCGAGCCGGTGGTGCAGTGCAACTCCGGGGCGCGCAGCCAGAATATTGCCTGTAACGCGCCGAACCGCCGCGTTGAGCTGATCATCCAGAACACCGCGGGCAACTGATCCAACTCACTTTCCATCTCCCGCCTGATCCCGCCGGGACGTGCCATCGCGGCACGGTTCTGGCGGGATCTTTTCTCGCTGTATCCCTGCCCCCTCGCGCTGGCCTCTCTCTTATCCCCCCTTGAGACCGCACACCCCGCATTGCCCCAGGCAGGTGAGGGAAAGGTACCCCAGTCCAATCAGTCTTTTCCGATGCCGCCGGAAACGGCGCATTTCTACCATGCGGACAGTTTTTCCTCCCTGGTCCCTGAAGGTGTGCCCATGAATCCCTCTTTAACGCCCGAGGCCGTTGTCGACCTGGGCGTTGCTTCCGACAGCGACAGTCTGTTGGCCGGTGTGCGCTGGTTCTGCGCGCACTTCAAGCGACCAGCGAGCCTTGAGTCTCTTTATGCCGGATTGCCGCGCGATCAGCGCCTGAGACCCAGCCTGGTGGTGCGCATGCTCGAACAGGCCGGTATCGGGGCGGGCTGGGTGAAGCGACGCCCGGCCGAGCTGTCCTCCTACCTGTTCCCGCTGATGCTGCTGTTCCGCAATGGCGAAGCCCGTATCCTGGTGGCCCGCCGGGGTGAAGAATTCGACCTGATCATCCCCGAAGCTGGCGGCGGCACCATCACCCTGAGTGCGGAAGAGCTGCAGGAGAATTACCTGGGCTACGCGCTGCTGGTGCGGCCCAAGGCGGCGCCGGATGCGCGCACCGAAATTCCGCGCGGGGAGAGCAAGGGCCACTGGCTGTTCTCCACCCTGTGGAACTACCGCCGCTTTTACTACAGCGGTGCGCTGGCGACCGTGCTGATCAACATCCTGGCGCTGGCCAGCACCTTCTTCATCATGAACGTCTATGACCGCGTCGTGCCCAACCAGGCCTATGTGACGCTTTGGTCTTTGGCGGCGGGTGTAGTGATGGCGATCGCCTTCGAATTCACCTCGCGCCAGGTTCGCGCCTACCTGATCGATACTGCCGGCAAGAAGGCCGACCTGATCCTCGGCGCGAAGCTGTTCCGTCAGTTGCTGGAGGTGCGACTGGAGCACAAGCCGCCGTCCGCCGGCTCCTTCGCCAACCAGTTCCGCGAGTTCGAGTCGGTGCGTGACTTCATCACCTCGGCATCCCTGGCGACCCTGGCGGACCTGCCGTTCTGCACTCTGTTCGTCTTGGTGCTGTTCCTCATCGGCGGCCCACTGGCGATGGTGCCGCTGGGGTCGATGTTTGTCCTGCTCGGCGTGTGTGCCTACATCCAGTTGCCGCTATCGCGCTACATGAAGGAGAACCTTCGCGAGGCCTCGCAGAAACACGGCCTGCTGATCGAGGCGATCGAGGGTGTCGAGACGCTCAAGGCGACACACGCCGAGGGCAGCATGCTGCGTCGCTGGGAAGATTTCAGCGCGCAACTGGCGGCTTCGTCGATCAAGACCAAATCCCTGTCGAACTTGGCCGCCAACTCGGTTTCGCTGATCACTCAGATGACCACGGTGGTCCTGGTCTTGTGGGGCGTGTATCGCATCGGTGATGGCGACATGACCCAGGGCGCCTTGGTCGGCATGGTGTTGCTCAGTGGCCGCGCGCTTGCGCCGCTGGCCAGTGCCGTGGGCCTGGCCGTGCGTTACCAGCAGGCCAAGACCGCGCTGAACTCGCTGAATCAGTTGATGGAAATTCCCACGGTTCGCGACAACAGCCGCCGTTATCTGGACGCGCCGAAGAACGCGACGCTGTCGTTGCGCAAGCTGAAATTCTCCTATCCGGCTCCGCCGATGCAACCGCGGCCGACCGTGCTGAACAACATCAACCTGAGCATCAAGCACGGCGAGCGCGTTGCCATTGTCGGCAGTATCGGCAGCGGAAAATCCACGCTGCTGAGGGTCATGGCTCGCCTCTACCAGCCGGTGGAAGGCCAACTGCTGGTCAACGGCATCGATGCCGAGCAGATCGACCCGGCGGACTGGAATTCCACGGTCGGTTTCGTTGGCCAGGATGCGCGACTGTTCTTCGGTTCACTGCGTGACAACCTGCTGATCGGCAACCCGTCTGCGACCAGCGAGGAAGTGCTGCATGTGATGCGCCTGACCGGCCTGGACGCCATTGTCGCGGGTCATCCGCAAGGCTTCGACCGCCCGGTGGGGGAAATGGGCCAGGCGCTTTCCGGTGGTCAACGGCAGCTCGTCGCCCTGGCGCGCTCCCTGTTGTTGCATCCCCAGGTGCTGCTGCTGGACGAGCCTACCAGCGGCATGGATATGCAGACCGAACGCCAGTTCCTGCAACGCCTGGAGACCGCTACCCGGGGCTGCACGCTGGTGGTGGTGACGCACCGCTTCTCGGTGCTGGAGCAGATCGAGCGACTGATAGTTATCGATGCCGGCCAGATCGTCGCCGACGGCCCGAAGGGCGAAGTGCTGCGCGCCCTGCAGGCCAACAACTCCACGGCGCCGGGCAAGGCTCCGGCCGCCGCCAGGTAAACCCTCATGACCGATACTCCAACCAAGCCGGCAACGGTGCCCGCCGTCGCTCAGCCCAAAAAGGCCGTAGCGACCACGAACGTTTCTCCTTACTCGAAAGAAGTCGCACGGCTGCGCGACAACGACATTGCCTATGTCTCGGACCTGCAGGCAGCGCTGATCGCCCAGAAGACCACCGCGAGCATGGTGGTGCTGTTGCTGATCGCCGCGGTGTTCTTCGGTCTGCTCATCTGGGCCTATTTCGCTCGGGTGGAAGAAATCACCAAGGGCGAGGGCCGGGTGATCCCGTCCAGTCGCGAGCAGGTTATCCAGAGCCTGGAAGGCGGCATCCTCGAGCAGATGAACGTGCGCGAGGGCGATGTGGTGGAGGCCGGGCAGGTCCTGCTGAAGATCGACCCGACCCGTGCCGGCGCCTCCTATCGCGAGGCGCAGTCGAAAGCCCTGGCGCTGAAGGGGCAGCTCGCCCGCCTGCGCTCGGAGGCCTACGGTCAGCCGCTGGTGTTCCCTGCGGATGTGATCGCCGTGCCGTCGATCGTCAGTGCCGAGACCGAGGCTTACAACGCCCGTAAACAAGCTCTGGACGAGGGCATTTCGGGGCTGCAGAAGAGCCTGTCACTGGCGAACGGTGAACTGGCCGTCTCGGAGCGCCTGGCCAAGCAAGGCCTGATCTCCGACGTCGAAATCCTGCGCATGAAACGCCAGGCCAACGAGTTCAACCTGCAGATCAGCGAGCGCCGTAACAAGTACCGCTCTGACGCCAACGCCGAACTGACCCGCGTCGAAAGTGAGCTCGCGCAGTCGGTGGAGAGCGCGGCGGGGCGCGAGGATGTGATGAAACGCACCACGCTGATGGCTCCCTTGAAGGGCATCGTGAAGAACGTGCGCGTCAACACCATCGGCGGCGTCATCCAGCAGGGCCAGGACATCATGGAAATCGTCCCGCTGGAGGACAAGCTGCTGGTGGAAGCCAAGATCCTGCCCTCCGACGTGGCATTCCTGCGCCCCGGGCTGGAGGCCACCGTGAAGATTTCCGCCTACGACTTCGCGATCTACGGCGGCCTCAGCGGCAAGGTCGAGCTCATCAGCCCGGACACCATCAAGGACGACGACCGCGCCCGCCAGCAGGGCAAGCCGGACACCTATTACCGCGTACTGATTCGCACCGACCAGGCCGAGCTCACTCGCGGCGACAAACACTTCCCGATCATCCCCGGTATGACCGCGACGGTCGAGATGCGTACCGGGGAGAAAACCATCCTGGACTACATCCTCAAACCCGCGCTCAAGGCGCGTGAGGCCTTCCGAGAGAGATAATGCAATGAGCAGCCGTACATTCAGCTTCCACCCATTCAATAATCACCGATGGTGTATCTGTCGCCCGGCTCTGGTCATTGCGATGTCGTCGCTGGCAGGCCTCGCCGATGCTTCTGCTGATGGCTTCAGCGACACGTTGACCTTCTACTCCGCGCCGAGATCGACTCAGGCTGCCGAACTGGCCCCGGCAGCTGTGGTTGTCGCCACGCCCTCGAGCGCTGCTCCGCTTGTCGAAAGCGCGAACGTAACCCTGGCAACTGCGTCCGTTGCTCCGGCCAGGCCGATGAAGCAAGTCGCCGAGCCCAAGCTGGACCTGAGTGTGCCGATAGGTGTCGGCGTTGGTACTTCGTTCGGCTCAGGCAGCAGTGTTTCCGCCCCCAGCCTAGGAAGCTCCGAGGCCTCGTTGGCGTACCTGCGCCAGATGGTCAGCACCGCGTTGCAGATCAGCCCGGAGATGAAGCAGGCCGATGCCAACTGGCAGGCTGCCAAAGGTGATGTGGACCAGGCCAAGGGCGCACGCTGGCCGCAGGTCCAGGTCAGCGCGGCCTCGAAGTCCTGGCAGAGCAAGAAGAGCGACCAGTACGACAACAGCGGCAGCACCACCGTGCAAATGACTACGCCGATCTATGACTTCGGCACCATCGGCCACACCATCGATAGCCGTGAGAAAACCGCGAATGCGCAGCAGGAAGCGATGGCGCAGTCGGAGGTCACCGTTGCGTACAACACGGCGTCGGCCGTGGTGGAGTTGGCTCACCAGCAACAGGCGCTGGAGATCAGTGACCAGTACGTGACCCGCATGCGTGAGTTGGTGGACATGCTGTCGAAAATCGCCCAGGTGGACCCCGGTCGAGCCAGTGAGGCAGTGCAGGCTCGCTCGCGCCTCCTGCAGGCGGAGACCGCGCGTGACACGGTGCAAGCCAAGCTCGAGGAAGTGAAAACCACCCTGGCCAGACTGGTCGGCGAAGACGTAACGGTGCCGGCCAATGCGAAATGGGACTGGACTCCTATGCCGTTGGATCAGGCGCTGGCTCAGTTGTCGGATGTGCCGGCGATTCGCCAGGCACGCTGGGAGCAGGAGGCGGCGCTGGCCAACGCGGACTCGGTGAAGTCCTCGCGCATGCCGAAGCTGAACTGGGTCCTCGGGCGCAGTGCCGGTGGCAACATGATGAACAACGATGTGCCCTGGTCGACGGGCCTTGCTGTGGAGTGGACGGCCTTCACCGGTGGTTCGGCATCGGCGGCGCAGCGTGCGGCCTACTCGCGGGCCAGCGCGGCGGAGCAGAAAATGGAAGCGACCCGTCGTGAGTCGGAGTACACCATTCGCAACCTGGCCCAGCAGCGTGATCTGTCGGCCGCCCGGGCGGCCGACTACAAGGACTTGCTCACCGAGTCCGATCGGGTCCGCAAGATGTTCTATGACCAGTGGTACCACTTGGGCAAGCGCACCCTGCTGGATGTGCTGATCGCCGAGAACGAGTACTACTCCCACCAGCTCGAAGCGTCGGATACCTACTACAACTCGGTCACCTCCGATCTGCGCATTCGTGCCGAGACCAGCGGTCTGATGGCCTGGCTGGCGCCCGGGCACGAAGCCTCCAGCTACTGATCGACAGCGCTCGGTGTCGGGAGCGTTTTCGCCCCGGGTATTTCATCTTCCTGCCATGGCCGTCTCGGCGGCCATGGCAGCCGAGTTCGTCCCTGGAACCATACGAGCATGTCGTGGGATCGATCTGATTCTCCGGGTACTGTCGTCACAAATTGAATGACTTTCAGTCTTGCAAAAATTCCAGTGCGTCGATGTGTCGCAGGGTGCGCAAGGCGTTAACGCTTCTTTCGCAACGGTTCTTGATCCCCATCATGGCAAGGTCTTTGCCAAAGGCGTTGGCACCTCCTGATGCCCTCTTGGTGATGGGCTGGAAGCCCCGTGTTTCACGGTTCTGACACAGTCGTGTGGCACGCGCGTGCAAGCCCCTGGCAGCGAGGGGAAACCTTGCGCCATTGGTAGGAGTTGATCGTTTTCTGAGCGATTTCAGGCGGGACTGTTTCTCGAGCTGAGAAAATATCTTGTTAAAAATGGGCGGAATGGGCCTTGAAAGGCGTTTCTGAAATGCTTTGTAATACCCGCCGTCCATTTCCTACCCCCAAATCGCTGAGTCGCACTGACGCAGATCATGGCCAGTGTTCACCCTTCGGTGCAGCGGCATAACAACAGGGGGCTGCCATCGGTGGGCTCCTGTCATCTGACGAGTCGGGCAATCCGCTCGTGCAATCGGTGTGCGACGCGCGTGCTTCAACAAGCCGCCAGTCCAGACACCACACGCTGAATACTCACGGAACGAATCAGCTGACGAAATCGGTTTCGCATCGCGAAGACCGGGCGACCTCCCTTTGCCTGGAATCCTTGCGGCCGCATTCGTGAATCCATGACAGCCCTGGCAGGCGACCTGGAAAGGTCGCGGGTAACGAGTCGTCGAGCGATGCGTGGCGAAGGCTCATGGGCGGTGAAGCGATTTTCATCCACTAAGGCCGCAAGATGAAAAAAGAGCAGTACACAGGAATTTTGAAGAGACTTGCGTGGCTGCCGATGCTGATGCTCGGTGGTTGCAACATGGCGCTGTTCGACCCGAAAGGGCAGGTCGGCGCTGACGAGAAGTCCCTGATCATCACGGCAACCCTGCTGATGCTGATCGTGGTGGTGCCGGTCATCCTGATGACCTTCGCGTTCGCCTGGAAATACCGGGCTTCGAACACCAAGGCCACCTACATGCCGGACTGGTCCCACTCGACCAAGATCGAGCTGGTGGTATGGCTGGTTCCCTGCCTGATCATCGCCGTGCTCGGCTGGATCACCTGGGAGAGCACCCACAAGCTGGACCCTTACCGTCCGCTGGACTCCGAGGTCAAGCCGGTGACCATCCAGGCCATCTCGCTGGACTGGAAGTGGCTGTTCATCTACCCGGAACAGGGCATCGCCACCGTCAACGAAATCGCCTTCCCGAAAGACACCCCGGTGAACTTCCAGATCACCTCGGATTCGGTGATGAACTCGTTCTTCATCCCGCAACTGGGTAGCCAGATCTATTCCATGGCCGGGATGCTCACCAAGCTGCACCTGATCGCCAACGAAGAAGGCGTGTTCGACGGCATCTCCGCGAACTACAGCGGCGGCGGTTTCTCGGGCATGAAGTTCAAGGCCATCTCCACCTCCGAGCAGGGCTTCCAGGACTGGGTCGCGAAGGTCAAGGCCTCGCAGCAGACCCTGAACCTGGATCAGTACCCGGAGCTGGTGAAACCGACCGAGAACGTTCCGGCGACCTACTTCGCAACCGTCAGCCCCGAGCTGTTCTCCCAGGTTCTGAACAAGTGGGAACACGCCGGCCACGCCATGGCGAAAGCCGAGCAGGCGGCCAAGGGTGAACACGGCGAAGCGCATGACGAGGCCGCCATGGCGGGCCACGACATGAGCAACATGCAAGGCATGCAGGGCATGCAAATGAATCCGAGCCAGGAGTAACCGCAGATGTTCGGGAAACTGACACTGTCGGCCGTGCCGTATCACGAGCCGATCATCGTCATCACGCTGGCCATCGTCGCCCTGTTGGGCCTCGGTGTGTTCGGCGCGATCACTTACTACCGCAAGTGGACCTACCTGTGGACCGAATGGCTGACGTCCATCGACCACAAGAAAATCGGCGTGATGTACATCATCGTCGCCCTGGTCATGCTGCTACGCGGCTTCGCCGACGCCATCATGATGCGCGGCCAGCTCGCGCTGGCTGAAGGCGCCAACCACGGCTACCTGCCGCCGGAACACTACGACCAGATCTTCACCGCTCACGGCGTGATCATGATCATCTTCATGGCCATGCCCTTCATGACCGGTCTGATGAACCTGGCCGTGCCGCTGCAGATCGGCGCACGCGACGTGGCGTTCCCCTTCCTGAACTCCCTGAGCTTCTGGCTGCTGGTCGTCAGCGCCATGCTGGTGAACGTCTCGCTGGGTCTGGGCGAATTCGCCCGTACCGGTTGGGTCGCTTACCCGCCGCTGTCCGAACTGGCCTACAGCCCGGGCGTGGGTGTGGACTACTACATCTGGGCGCTGCAGATATCGGGTATGGGTACCTTGCTAACGGGTATCAACTTCCTGGTCACCGTGTTCAAGATGCGCACCCCCGGCATGAAGCTGATGCAGATGCCGATCTTCACCTGGACCTGCACCTTCGCCAACATCCTGATCGTTGCGTCGTTCCCGATCCTGACCGCAGCCCTGGGCCTGCTGTCGCTGGACCGCTACTTCGACATGCACTTCTTCACCAACGAGCTGGGCGGCAACGCCATGATGTACATCAACCTCTTCTGGGCCTGGGGCCATCCTGAGGTGTACATCCTGATCCTGCCGGCGTTCGGTATCTTCTCCGAAGTCACCGCGACCTTCGCTGGCAAGAAAATGTTCGGCTACACCTCGATGGTGTGGGCGAGCGCCGCGATCACCTTCCTCGGCTTCACCGTGTGGCTGCACCACTTCTTCACCATGGGTTCGGGCGGCGACGTCAACGGCTTCTTCGGCGTTGCGACCATGCTGATCTCCATCCCGACCGGGGTGAAGCTGTTCAACTGGCTGTTCACCATCTACCGTGGCCGCCTGCGCTTCGACACCCCGATCCTGTGGACCCTGGGCTTCATCGTCACCTTCACCATCGGTGGCATGACCGGCGTTCTGCTGGCCATTCCGGGCGCTGACTACCTGCTGCACAACAGCCTGTTCCTGATCGCCCACTTCCACAACACCATCATCGGTGGTGCGGTGTTTGGCTACCTGGCCGGCTTCGTCTTCTGGTTCCCGAAAGCCTTCGGCTTCAAGCTGGACGAGAAGTGGGGCAAGCGTTCCTTCTGGTGCTGGCTGGTCGGCTTCTACATGGCCTTCATGCCGCTGTACATACTCGGCTTCATGGGCATGACCCGTCGCCTGAACCACTACGACAACCCGATGTGGAAGCCGTACCTGGTGGTGGCGTTCTTCGGCGCTGTGCTGATCTTCTTCGGTATCGCCTGCCAGCTGATCCAGCTGCTGGTATCGATCAAGAACCGCAAGCAACTGGCCGACCTGACTGGCGACCCGTGGGGTGGCCGTACCCTGGAATGGTCCACTTCCTCGCCGCCGCCGTACTACAACTTCGCCGAACTGCCGAAGGTCAACGACATCGACGCGTTCCACGACATGAAGCAGACCGGTACCGCGTACCGCAAGCTGCCGGCCTACGCGCCGATCCACATGCCGAAGAACACCGCCGCTGGCTTCTCCATCGCCGTGTTCGCCTTCCTCTTCGGCTTCGCCGCCATCTGGCACATCTGGTGGCTGGTGGGTGTTGGCTTCGTCGGCATGATCGCCTCGGTCATCGTGCGCAGCTACATCACCGACGTGGACTATTACGTCCAGCCGGATGAGATCGAGCGCATCGAGAACGCCAACTTCCAGAAACTCGCCACCGCGCAGCAGGTATAAAACCATGTCGACGGCAGTACTGAATCAACACCTGGTCGATACGCACGAAGCGGCGCACGACCATGACCACGCCCACGACAGCGGCGGCATGACGGTCTTCGGCTTCTGGCTGTACCTGATGACCGACTGCATCCTGTTCGCGAGCGTCTTCGCCACCTACGCCGTGCTGGTCAACCACACGGCCGGCGGCCCGAGCGGCAAGGACATCTTCGAACTGCCCTACGTGGCCGTCGAAACCGCGATCCTGCTGATCTCCTCCTGCACCTACGGCCTGGCCATGCTGGCCGCGCACAAGGGTGCCAAGGGCAAGGCCATCGCCTGGCTGGGCGTGACCTTCCTCTGCGGCGCCGCGTTCATCGGCATGGAGCTCAACGAGTTCCATCACCTGATCGTCGAAGGCTTCGGCCCGAGCCGCAGCGCCTTCCTGTCGTCCTTCTTCACCCTGGTCGGCATGCACGGCCTGCACGTTTCCGCAGGCCTGCTGTGGATGCTGGTGCTGATGGCGCAGATCGGCACCCGCGGCCTGACCGCGCAGAACAACACCCGCATGATGTGCCTGAGCCTGTTCTGGCACTTCCTGGACATCGTCTGGATCTGCGTATTCACCGTCGTCTACCTGATGGGGGCTCTGTAATGTCCGCTGCTGCACATCATCACGACTCCCACGGCGCCCACGGCCACGATTCCCACGGTGCCGGCCACGGCAGTCTGGGTTCGTACGCCATCGGCTTCGTGCTCTCGGTGATCCTGACCGCTATCCCGTTCTACATGGTCATCGACGGTGGCTTCTCGCGTCACGCCACCCTGCTGACCATGGTGATCCTGGGCCTGGTTCAGGTCGTCGTGCACCTGATCTGCTTCCTGCACATGAACTTCAGCTCCGAAGGCCGCTGGAACGTCATGGCATTCATCTTCACCGCCATCATCATCCTGCTGGTGGTCGGTCTGTCGCTGTGGATTATCTACACCGCAGACACCCTGATGATGCCGATGCCCTGAGGGCCGATGCCGTGAAACTCAAGCGTTATCTCCTGGTCGCCAAGCCGGGCATCATCTTCGGAAACCTGATCGCGGTGGCGGGGGGTTACTTCCTCGCCGCTCGCGGCAGCGTTGACCCGATGCTGCTGCTGGCCACCGTGATCGGCCTGTCCCTGGTCGTTGCCAGCGGTTGTGTGTTCAACAACTGCATCGACCGCGACATCGATCGCTTCATGGAGCGTACCCGCAGCCGTGTCACCGTGACCGGGCAGATCTCGCTGAAGGCCGCCCTGGCCCACGGTGTGGTCCTCGGCGCGGCGGGCTTCGGCCTGCTGGCGTGGAAGACCAACGTGCAGGCGACCCTGCTCGCCGCGTTCGGCTTCTTCGTCTACGTCGTGCTCTACAGCCTCTGGCTCAAGCGCAGCTCGGTCTACGGCACGCTGGTCGGCAGTCTCTCCGGGGCCATGCCGCCGGTGGTGGGTTACTGTGCCGCCAGTGGTCACTTCGACATGGGCGCGGCGGTGCTGCTGTTGATCTTCTGCCTCTGGCAGATGCCCCACAGCTACGCCATCGCGATCTTCCGCCTCAACGACTACCGCGCGGCCGGAATTCCCGTGCTGCCGGTGGAGCGGGGCATCGAAGCGACCAAGAAGCAGATCCTCTACTACGTACTGGCCTTCGGCCTGGCGACCCTGCTGCTGACCGTGACCGGCTTCGCCGGCTACGGTTACCTGGTGGTGGCGCTGGCTGTCAGCGCCTGGTGGCTGTTCATCGCGGTGAAAGGCTTCAGTGCCGAAGATGACCGCCGCTGGGCACGTCAGTTGTTCGCTTTCTCCATCATCGCGATCAGCGTGCTGAGCCTGATGATGTCCATCGACTTCCAGGCCATCCCGGCCCAGTCGATGCTGGCGGCGCTGTAAGGCTGCTCGGCTGTAACGAAAAAGCCGCCCCTCGGGGCGGCTTTTTTGTGCCTGGTATTTATCGGCGATACAGCGTTGTGTAGGAGCGAGCCTGCTCGCGAACGCTCTTTGCCGGCAGCACAAGGCTAGGGCGGTTCGCGAGCGAGCTCGCTCCTACAAGGGGCAATTCCCGCAGGAGCGGACTTAACCCGCCATTGCTACCCGATCAATGCAGCTTCAAGCGTGGCTCGGTACTGCGCCCGATACGGTCCGCAATCATCAGCAGCGCCGTGCGGAACGGTCCATACAGCGCCATCTGGTGCATGCGGTACAGCGACACATAGAACATCCGCGCCAGCCAGCCTTCCAGCTTCACGCTGCCCATCAGGTTACCCATCAGGTTGCCCACCGCACTGAAGCGCGACAGCGAGATCAGCGAGCCGTAGTCGGTGTAGCGGTACTCCGGCAGCGGCTTGCCATCGAGCTTCGCGACCAGGGCCTTGGCCAGCAGCGAAGCTTGCTGGTGCGCGGCCTGGGCGCGCGGCGGCACGGTGCGTTCGCTGCCATCGCCCATCGGGCAGGCGGCACAGTCACCGAAGGCGAAGATGTTGTCGTCGCGGGTGGTCTGCAGCGTCGAGCGCACCACCAGTTGGTTGATACGGTTGGTTTCCAGGCCGTCGATCTCCTTGAGCAGGCTCGGCGCGCGGATGCCCGCCGCCCAGACCTTCAGGCTCGCCGGAATGAACTCGCCAGCCGAAGTCCGCAGGCCGTCGGCCGTCACTTCCTGTACCGCCGACCCGGTCGCCACGCGCACGCCGAGTTTCTCCAGAGTCTGATGGACCGGTTGGCTGATGCGCTCGGGCAGCGCCGGCAGCACGCGCGGGCCAGCCTCGATCAGGGTGATACGCATGTTCTGCGGCTGGATGCCGGTCAGGCCATAGGCCGCCAGCTCCTGCGCCGCATGGTGCAGCTCGGCCGACAGTTCGACACCCGTGGCGCCGGCGCCAACGATGGCGACGCTGATCTGGTCGTCCTTGTCCTGCCCGGCGTGGGCGCGCAGGTAGTGGGTCAGCAGTTGCTTGTGGAAGCGTTCGGCCTGCTCGCGGGTGTCCAGGAAGATGCAGTGATCCGCCGCTCCGGCAGTGCCGAAGTCGTTGGTGGTGCTGCCGATGGACAGGACCAGCGTGTCGTACTCCAGGCTGCGCGCAGGCACCAGTTCTTCGCCCTGCTCGTCGAGCGTGGCGGCGAGCTGGATACGCTTGCTCGCGCGGTCCAGGCCGTCGAGGCGGCCGAGCTGGAATTCGAAGTGGTTCCATTTCGCCTGGGCGACGTAGTTCAGCTCATCCTCGGAAGAGTTGAGCGAGCCGGCGGCGACTTCGTGCAGCAGGGGTTTCCAGATGTGGGTGAGGTTGGCGTCGACGAGCGTAATGCGCGCCTTGCCCTTTTTACCCAGGGTGCGGCCGAGACGGGTCGCGAGCTCCAGCCCGCCGGCGCCGCCGCCGACGATCACGATACGATGGGACATGGTGCATTCTCATAGCTTAAGGAATCCTGTATCGGCCCGTGGCGGCACGGCGCTCACGCAAGGTAGGCCAGGAGGCGGCTCAGCAAACCCAGGGCGATGACCACAGCGAGCAAGGCTCCCATCATCAGCCAGGGTTTGAACGGCGCTCGTTCGACCTGGTGCACGGGAGAGCTGAGGTAGTGATCGACCTTCTGCTGGTCTTCGGGGCTCAGGCGACTGGGCATGGGCGGCCTCCGTTTATAATGTCGAGCATTCTAGTAGGGCTTGGGCGGCCTCTCAATGCGCCGCCGATCAATGCAGCTTTGCGTCGGCGCCTATTTACAGGCCGACGCCCATGTCGAAAAGGATGCTGCGACCCAGGCTACTGCGCAGGAAGTCCGGCGCATCACTGTGGGCGAAGAGCACGCGGGCGAAAGTCGGGCCGACCACCGACAACGAGCGCCAACCCTGCCGCAGGTACTCGGTGGGCGGCGGAAAAGGGGTGTTGAAGTCCGGCGTCTCGCGCTTGAGGCTGACGAAGGCGAGGAGGTCCAGCTCACGTGGATCGATGCCGCGCTCGGTGTAGTTGTGCGCTTTCTTGCGCAGCGTCGGTGCCAGGCGCGCCTGCAGCTCCGCGCAGGGAATCCGCCGTGGTCGCTGCTCGCGGCGAATCAGTTGGTTGATGCTCTGGGCCATGCGCCGGCGTAGCAGTTCTTCCTTCCACTCCTCGTTGAGCCGGCGGCCCTGGTCGAGCACGAAGAACACCTCGAAGGTTGCGTCGCGGAACAATACGTCCGGCGGCTGCTGGGTTGGCGCAATGAAGTCTTCCTGGCGATACGGCACCTTCAGCGCCTGCAGCAGGCGCTGGCAGGCCCAGCACTCGCGCTCCCACTTGCGGGCGTTGGAGAGGAAGTCGTTGGCTTGTTCCGCCTGGCGCGTCAGCAGGCGCAGATAGTCGGACTCGTTCATGCCTCAAGCATAGTTGCTGGCAGGCACGGGCGGGCGCCGATGGCGGTGTAGACTGTTGCCAATCATTGACGGTTCCGGGAAAGGGGGAAGCGTGAGACGAGTGCTGGGCGGGATGCTGTTGATGGTGCTGGCGAGCGTGGCGTTGGCGCAGGAGTCGCCGGCCATCGGATGGACGCTGCTGGATCAGTTCGACAAGCCCTACACGGCGACAGCTGACCTGAAAGTGCTGCTGGTCGCCCACGACATGGCCGGCTCCAAGCTGGTGAAAGCCGCATTGGTGGATCGCCCGGCAGGCTATCTGGAGTCTCGTGGCGCGGTTTTTGTCGCCGACATCAGCCGCATGCCTGCGCCTATCTCGAAGCTGTTCGCGGTCCCCGCGATGCGTGACTACTCCTATCGCGTACTGCTGGACCGCGAGCCGCGCGTGGCCAATCGGTTCCCGGCCAAGGCCGACACGGTGACCTGGCTGCAGCTGGAGCAGGGCTCAGTCGTCGCCACCGAGCAGTTCGAGTCGGCTGAAGCCCTGCGCCAGGCGATGGAGCGGGGCACACCGTGATTGCCGCGCAGCTGCTGTCGGCGGAAACCCTGGAGATCGGCTGGGCGATCTACCTGCCCATCGTCGCCTGGGCCATCTGGCGCGCGCCTTGGCTGGAGCTGGTCAGCGACTTCCGCCGACAGCACCTGGTATTCGGCACCATGCTCGGGCTGTTCCTGCTCTGGCTGGTGCGGCGTGACTTCGCTTCCGGAGTGTCCTTCCATTTCATCGGCATGACCGCCGTGACCCTGCTGCTGGACTGGCCGCTGGCGATTATCGTCGGGCTGGTGGCGCAGATCGGCCTGTGCCTGATCGACCGCCAGGACTGGGCGGCCATCGGCGTCAACGGCATCCTGCTGATCCTGATTCCGGTGCTGATCACCGAGGTGGCGGCAATACTGGTGGAGCGCCGGCAGCCGCGCAACCTGTTCGTCTACATCTTCTGCTCGGGCTTCTTCCCAGCGGCGCTGGCGGCAGTGTGCAGCCTGTTGCTGGGCCTCGGACTGCTGTGGATGGACGGGTTGTTCCCCATGCCGCCGTGGATCGAGGACTTCATTGGCTACCTGTGGCTGATCATGTTCCCCGAGGCTTTCATCAACGGCACCATCGTCACCGGGCTGGTGGTCTTCTATCCGGACTGGCTGGAAACCTTCAACCGTACGCGCTACCTGCAAGCGCCGTGGAAGGATGACGATGAGTCGCGTTGATGTTCGGCCATCTGCTAGGTCCATTGCCCCCGCGGTTTGACCCAGGTCAGTTCGGAAACGTCCTGCGATCAGGGAAGCTTGGCCCCCATTCGCAAGGAGATTGCCGATGAGCATTCACAGCTGGGCCGAACAGCGCCTCAACGAACTGCTGATCGAAGCCGAAGCGGCCGGGCAGGACCCGCAACTGGTGGTGCGCGCGCTGCTCAGCGTGGTGGTGCAGGCCAACTCGCAGGTTCGAACGCAGGAAGACCTGGGCCACGAACTGCACTTCCTCGCCGACAACCTGGACGAGGAGCGGGACTACTCGTTCATGCGCCCCTGATTGAAGGCCCCCCCATCCGCGGGGCTTTTGCTCTGTTGTAGGAGCGAGCTTGCTCGCGAACGCTCTTCCTTGCCGCCCCGGCGCTCGGGCGGTTCGCGAGCAAGCTCGCTCCTGCAAAAGGCGCCATCACCGAGCTGGAATTATCAGACATAAAAAAGCCGCCCCGAAGGGCGGCTTTTTCACGGCTCAATGTCCGCGTGGCTTCTCCAGATCACCGGAGAACAGCTCATCCTCAAGGTTGTCGCCGGGAATGGCGTGCTCTTCCGCCGCCCAGGCGCCGAGGTCGATCAGCTTGCAGCGGTGCGAGCAGAAGGGGCGGTATTCATTCTTCGGGCTCCACTCCACGGGGGCGCCGCAGGTGGGGCATTCCACGGTCAAGGGTTGGCTCATGGTTGTCCTCCACGCAGGCCTAGATAGAACTGATGCAGACGCTCGACCTGCTGGTGCAGGTGGCCGAGGTCGCCATCGTTGAGCAGCACGTCGTCCGCGTGCTTGAGTCGGTCATCGCGCAAGGCCTGGGCCTTGAGAATCGAGCGGACCTGTTCTTCGGACACCTGGTCCCGGCGCATGGTGCGCTCCAGTTGCAGGTGTTCGGGGGTATCCACCACCAGCACGCGCTGTGCCATGCGGTACTGCCCGGACTCCACCAGTAGCGGCGAAACCAGGATGGCGTAGGGCGACTGCGCCTGCGCCAGGTTGCTGACGATCTCCTGGCCGATCAGCGGGTGCAGCAGCTGTTCCAGCCAGCGGCGTTCGTCTTCGGCCTTGAAGATGCGCTCGCGCAGGGCAGCACGATTGAGCTGGCCGTCCGGCAGCAGCATGGTGTCACCGAAGCGCTCGACAATCTTTGCCAGGGCAGGGCGGCCGGGCTCCACGACCCAGCGCGCGGCGTGGTCGGCATCAACCATATGTATGCCTAGCGAGGCGAAATGCTCGGCAGCGGCGCTCTTGCCGCTACCAATGCCGCCGGTGAGGCCCAGGATCCAGGGTTTCATGGTTCTCCTTTCAGCCGGCCCGGTGGCCGTCCAGATGCGCCGATGGGGCTCGGCGCAGGAGAAGGCTAGCGGAAACCGGCGAACTGCAGATAGGTCGCGGTTATTTGATCACCCCAGAGCAACGCAATCCAGCCGGCGATGGCCAGATAGGGGCCGAAGGGGATCGGCGTACTGGTTTCTGCATTGCGCAGGCGCAGCATGATCACCCCCAGCACCGCGCCCACCAGCGACGACAGCAGGATGGTCAGCGGCAGTACCTGCCAGCCACCCCAGGCGCCAAGCATGGCCAGCAGCTTGAAGTCGCCGTAGCCCATGCCTTCCTTGCCGGTGATCAGCTTGAACAGCCAGTACACCGACCACAGGCTCAGGTAACCGAACACCGCGCCCCAGAGCGCATCGCCCAGGCTGGTGAAGAGCCCGAAGTGATTGACGATCAGCCCGAGCCAGAGCAGCGGCAGCACCAGGGCATCCGGCAGCAACTGGTGATCGACGTCGATCATGCTCATCGCCAGCAGACCCCAGGTCAGCAGCAGCATCGCCCCGGCTTGCCAGCCGAAGCCGTAGTGCCAGGCGATAAAGGCAGAGAGCGCGCCACAGGCCAGCTCCACCAGCGGATAACGCTTGCTGATCGGCGCCTTGCAGGACGAACACTTGCCACGCAGCGCCAGCCAACTGACCACCGGGATGTTTTCCCAGGCCTTGATCTCGTGGGCGCAATGCGGGCACTGGGAGTTGGGCAGGACCAGGTTGTAGGTCGGGAGCTTATCGCCCTCCGGCAGGCCCAGGGTTTCCCGCGCCTGCTGCTGCCAGTCGAGCTCCATCATCCGCGGCAGGCGATGGATCACCACGTTAAGGAAACTGCCGACCAGCAGACCGAGGAGGGTGACGCATAAAACAAAGGCCAGCGGGGTGCTGGCCAGGAAGTTAAGAACGGACATGGGTTATACGACGTTGCCCAGTTGGAAGATCGGCAGGTACATGGCGATGATCAGGCCGCCTACCAGAACACCTAGGACCGCCATGATCATGGGTTCCATCAGGGTGGTCAGGTTGTCGACGGCGTTGTCGACTTCTTCTTCGTAGTAGCTGGCCACTTTGTCAAGCATGGCGTCCAGCGAGCCAGACTCTTCACCGATGGCGGCCATCTGGATGGCCATGCTTGGGAATACGCCGGTGGTACGCATGGAGAAGTTCAGTTGGGTGCCCGAAGAAACGTCTTGCTTGATCTTGTTCACTGCCGTGCGGAACACCACATTACCGGTAGCACCGGATACAGAGTCCAAGGCTTCAACTAGTGGAACCCCGGCGGCGAATGTTGTGGATAAGGTGCGAGCATAACGGGCTACAGCAGACTTGTAGATGATGTCGCCGATAATCGGGAGCTTCAGTACCCCACGGTCAACCATGTCTCTGAAAGGTTCTGATCGCCGATGAGCTTCCCTCAGAATGAAGGCAATGACGAACAGAGCGATCAGGACGATGAACCACCATGCTTGTAACACCTCTGAAATGGAGATAACCAAGCGTGTGAATGCTGGAAGTTCTGCACCAAAGTTAGCAAATACCGATTGGAATTGCGGGACGACCTTGATCAGCAGAATGGCTGAAACGATAACGGCAACCACGATGACCGCGATGGGATAGGTCATGGCCTTCTTGATCTTGGCCTTGAGCGACTCGGTCTTTTCCTTGTAGGTGGCAACCCGGTCCAGCAAAGTTTCTAGAGCACCGGATTGCTCGCCTGCATCCACAAGGTTGCAGTACAGATCATCAAAGTAGAGCGGCTTCTTGCGTAGAGAGTTCGCGAGGCTGTTACCCGAGGCTACTTCTTGCTTGATCTCATCGACCAGCTTGCGCATGTTTGGATTATCGAAGCCCTCGCCGATGATGTCGAAGGACTGCAACAGGGGGACGCCCGAGCCCATCATGGTTGCCATCTGTCTGGTGAACAAGGCGATGTCCATAGGCTTGATCTTCTTGCCCTTGCTCAGCAGCGAAATGCCTTTCTTTCGCACCTTGATCGGGTTGATACCCTGCTTGCGAAGCTGTGCCTTGACCAGCGCCGTGTTGACTCCGGAAAGCTCCCCTTTAACCTTCCCGCCCTTACGGTCAGTGCCTTCCCAGGTAAAGACACTGGTCCTCAATGCTTTTTCCGCCATGGATTAATCCTTGGTCACGCGGTTGACTTCTTCGAGGCTGGTGATGCCTTGCATCGCTTTCATCAGCCCTGAAGTGCGCAGATCGTTGAAGCCTTCTTTGCGGGCCTGTTCGGCGATCTGAATGGAGTTGCCTTCTTCCATGATAATCCGCTGCAGGGCAGGCGTGATTTTAACCACTTCATAAATACCCAAGCGTCCCTTGTACCCGCCTTTGCAATTCTCACACCCGACGGGGGAGTACAGCTTGAACGTGCCGATCTTGTCCGCCGGGAAACCTTCATGCAGAAGGGCTTCTTGAGGGATGTCATGTTCCTTTTTACAGTGCGGGCAGAGCTTGCGTGCCAGGCGTTGGGCAATGATGAGGTTGGTCGACGTGGCCAGATTAAACGACGCAACGCCCATGTTGAGTAGACGGGTCAAGGTTTCGGCGGCGCTGTTGGTGTGCAATGTGGACATTACCATGTGGCCGGTCTGCGCAGCCTTGATGGCGATCTCGGCTGTTTCCAGGTCACGGATTTCGCCGACCATGATCACGTCCGGGTCCTGGCGTAGGAAGGCTCGAAGCGCCTGGGCGAAGTCCATGCCCTGGCGCGGGTTGACGTTGACCTGGTTGATCCCCTCTAGGTTGATCTCCACCGGGTCTTCGGCGGTGGAGATGTTAATATCCGGCGTGTTGAGAATGTTCAGGCCCGTATATAGCGATACCGTCTTGCCCGACCCGGTGGGGCCGGTCACCAGGATCATGCCCTGGGGTTGCTTGAGGGCGTCCAGGTAGAGTTGCTTCTGCGATTCTTCATAACCCAGGGCATCGATGCCCATCTGCGCGCTGGAAGAGTCGAGAATCCGCATCACGATCTTCTCGCCCCACAGCGTAGGCAGGGTGTTGACGCGGAAGTCGATGGACTTGGTCTTAGACACGCGCATCTTGATGCGGCCGTCCTGGGGTTTGCGGCGTTCCGAAATGTCCAGGCCCGCCATGACCTTCAAGCGCGCGGATATGCGGCTCGCCAACTGGATCGGCGGTTTGGCTGTTTCGTGCAGCATGCCGTCAGTACGAAAACGAACCCGGTAAACCTTCTCATAAGGTTCGAAGTGGAGGTCGGAAGACCCGCCGCGGATGGCATCTAGCAGCATCTTGTTGACGAATCGCACGACCGGCGCATCATCGGCGTCCCCTCCGACGTCCTCGTCCCTTGCGGCAGCGCTGCCGCCCTCAACATCGATATTCTCGAGATCAATGTCGCCAAGATCGTCGAGGCCGCCTGTGGCGCTTTCGTACAGTTTTTCGATGGCGTCGCCAAGCTTGTCATCGTCAACCAGAATCGCTTCGGTGGTGAGCCCCGTGCTGAATTGGATGTCTGTAATTGCCTGGTGATTCGTCGGGTCTGAGACGCCCACGAATAGCTTGTTGCCCCGCTTCCATAGGGGGAGCGCGCGATGCTGGCGCACAAGCTTTTCAGACACCAGCTCCTTAGGAAATGTCTCACGATCTAGGCCGCCCAGGTCACAAAAGGCCACGCCGAACTGCTCTGCGGCGAGTTCAGTTAGCGGGCGGCTTTTGACCAGCTTGTTTTGTACCAGATAGGTGACCAGCGACAGCTTATTGCGCTGGGCCTGCTCCTGGGCCTGCCGGGCACTTTTCTCGTCGAGCAGCTGAAATTGCACCAACTGACGAGCGAGTCCTGACAGTACGACTTGATCGTTCATGGAAAATAGCCAGATAAGAGTTTCAAGCCTTATAACGCAGATGCGGTGAGGTGCCAAATCAGACGCTAACAGGTGTCAAAATTTGTCAGTTCCTGCGTAATTTCGCTCTGTAGAAACGGAGAAAACCTTCGAGCTCCGTTAATTTTGGCGCTGAACGTATTGGCATGGAATCTGCTTTCGTAACTGTCAGGTCCTACGACCGGCACCTAAACACTGGAGAGAATTATGAAGGCTCAAAAAGGTTTTACTCTGATCGAGTTGATGATCGTCGTTGCGATCATCGGTATCCTGGCTGCTGTTGCTATCCCGCAATACCAGGATTACACCATTAAGGCCAAGGTCGGTAACGCTCTCACTGCGGCTGACTCGCTGAAAACTGCAGTTGCCCTGTGTGCCCAGGAGGCCGGCGGCGTTCTGACTTCTTGCGACACGGGTGCCGCTGGTATGCCGACCTTCACCGCAACCAAAGAAGTATCCGGCGCTACCGTTGCCGACGGCGTTATTACGCTGACCTTGGCTACCGGTATTGGCACTGGCGTTGATTCCCAGACCATTACTATGACTCCGACCTCCACTGCAGGGGGAAGCGCGCTGACTTGGTCCAATGCAACTACTGTGTCCAACACTGTTGCCTCGGGCGCGATCACCAAAAACAATATCGCTGCCGCTGCTCCTAGCCCGTAATGTTGTTTTAAGAAATGCGCCGCACTGCGGCGCATTTTTTTTGGAAGAAGTAATATTATGGCAAAAAGCAAGAGCCTTTTCTCGCCGAAGATCGACTTTCTCATGATCGGTGGTCTGTCGATTCTGTGCTATCCATTTTTTATTGTTCTGCGTGGGGGCATTGATGCCGCCAGCATTGCATGGTGGGCGTTGATTCTTGCTTTCTTTGTCAATGGGCCGCACTTTCTTGTTAGTTATCAGATTTTCTATGTGAGTAAGTTTGCTACGCTCTTTCGTGAGTTTCCGGCATTCTTTGTGGGTGTTGTTGTTCCATTCGTCCTAATAGCCCTGATCTCACTCGGGTTCAGTTTTGTCAGTAAAGCGGTTTTCGTCTATCTGCTCTATGCGATGGTGTTTTTGGTCGGCTGGCACTATGTCAAGCAAGCCTACGGTTGTTTCATCGTTTATTCAGGCGGGCAGGGCGTACGATTTTCTCGAGTTGAGCTGAATGCGCTCAAGTACTCACTTTTTCCATTGTGGTGGGCTTCCTATTCATTTTTCTTTGCGACGGTGGGAGACGGCGATTTTTGGGGGCTGAAGTACCAATCGCCGATTGATTTTGACTTAGAGTTGTTGAGCCAGGTGTTCTCCGCTGTCAGTATCCTGTTGATGATGGGGATTCTCATAAGGCGCTTTGTGCTTAAAATGCCGCTCCCCGGTCTTGTTGCCCTTACCCCGCTTGTTGCGATTTACCTGTGGCTCGCTCCTGTTTTTATGGATGCAGGATTTCTATACTTGGTGCCTCTCTTTCATTCGCTTCAGTACTTGCTGTTTAGCGGCGCCTACACCCGGGGACGTGTGCGGCAGTCGGGAAAAGGTTGGGCGGGGTATCTCCACTGGTGGGGCTTTGCTTTTACTGTAGCGGCAGTTTACTTTTATCTGTTACCTGTGCGGCTGGACGATGCTCTTGGGGTGAGTGAAATTTCACCAACTGTTTTCATGGTTGCGTTTCTGTTGTTTGTCAATATTCATCATTATTTTCTTGATAGCGTGATATGGCGCGGAACCAATGCTGAAGTCAGAAAATATGTGGTAATGCAATGATGTTTGCTCAGCTCAAAAGATTTGAGGATTTTGCAAATTATCTATGGTCATACCCAGCTACGCGCATTGGTGCGAGAGTAGTTGTATTCTTTATGATCGCAGGTTTTGCGATCTCCGCAATTCAGGCCTACCAGTTGCATAAGACTGTTAATTATTTGGTCTTGCTGGTGGGTGAGTCGATTACGCTGGGTTTGGTTCTCTCGGCCCGTGGGGCGCGAGCGGTTGGTTTATCTCTGGTTTCAATTTTAGCTGCGTTCACCGGCAGCTTCTATTATCTGTTTTTCAGTTTCAGTGCTCACTCAGTCAGCCTTGTTCCTCTGCGCCTCGCGGAGTCGATACAGATTACGGGAGTTCTTTTCCAGATTTTTGCGAAGCTTAGTCTGGGGCGCAGCTTCGGATTGGTACCTGCGAATCGTAATGTCGTCACCGGTGGTGCATATCGATTAGTAAGGCACCCGATCTATTTGGGGTACTTTATTGCTCATGTAGGATTCTTGCTCGGTGCTTTCAGCGTTCATAACCTAATAGTTTTGTCACTCCTCTACGGAGTTCAGTTTGTGCGAATTCTCGAAGAGGAAAAGGTTCTTCGCTTGGATCCACTTTACCAGAGTTATATGGTCAGGACGCGCTGGCGATTCCTGCCGGGGATATTCTGATGTGGTGTGCTTGTTGCTGATAGAGTTCGCAGGGTTGCGTTTTAGCCGAGCATCCTGCAATCTTTCGCGCCACTTGCCGGTGTAGCTCAGTCGGTAGAGCAGCTCATTCGTAATGAGAAGGTCGGGGGTTCGATTCCTCTTACCGGCACCATCTTCAGCAAAAAGCCCCGCTTGCGAGCGGGGCTTTTTGTTTTCCGATTGCAGAAAAATCAGGCGTAGCCGCTGGGATTCTGGCTTTGCCAGTTCCAGGCGTCGCGGCACATGTCTTCGATGTCGCGGGTGGCGCTCCAGTGCAGTTCTTCGCCGGCGAGGGCTGGGTCGGCGTGGTAGCTGGCGATGTCGCCGTCGCGGCGAGGGAGGAACTGGAAGGGCAGTTCGCGGCCGCAGGCTTTTTCGTAGGCGCGGATGATTTCCAGCACGCTGTAGCCGCGGCCGGTGCCGATGTTGAAGGTCTTCGCGCCGCTGGCGCCGTCCAGCCAGCGCAGGGCACTGAGGTGGGCGTTGGCCAGGTCGACGACGTGCAGGTAATCGCGTACGCCGGTGCCGTCCGGGGTGGGGTAGTCGTTGCCGAATACGCGGATGAAGGGCTGCTTGCCGGTGGCGACCTGGGAGACGTAGGGCATCAGGTTGTTGGGGATGCCATTGGGGTCTTCGCCGATGCGGCCGCTGGCGTGGGCGCCGACTGGGTTGAAGTAGCGCAGGATGGCCATGGTCCACTGCGGGTCGGCACGGGCGATGTCGCGCAGGGCGATTTCCGCCATCAGCTTGGATTGCCCGTAGGGGCTGGCCGGGCCGGTGGGCGCGTCCTCGCGGATCGGGCTTTCGGCTGCCAGGCCGTAGACCGTCGCCGAGGAGCTATAGATGAAGCGCTTCACGCCATGACGCTGCATGGTCTGGCAAAGGGTCACGGTGCCGGCGAAGTTGGTCTGGTAGTAGGCGATGGGGTCGGCCACCGATTCGGCGACGGACTTCAGGCCGGCGAGGTGAATGGTGGCGTCGATGTCGTGTTCGCGGAACAGGCGGTCGAGGACCGTTTCGTCACGAACGTCGCCTTCCACGAAGGGAATTGTCTGGCCGGTGAGTTGCTCGATGCGTTGCAGTGGAATGGGCGAGCTGTTGCTGAGGTTGTCGAGGACGACGGGGTGGAAGCCCTGCTCGATCAGTTCCAGGCAGATGTGGGAGCCGATATAGCCACAGCCCCCGGTCAACAGAATCCTTTTCGTCATGATCGCGCTCTTGCTCCCTTCGCGGTTCGCCGATTCGTGAGCGTCTGAGTATGTCAGAGGCGCACGAATCGGCACCATCGAGGGCGGCGTGACCGTGTCGGCAGGTCCGAAAGGTCGTACGCCCGGCTTACAGGCTCAGGCGCATCGACAGGTCCAGCGCCTTGACGTCCTTGGTCAGGGTGCCGATGGAGATGTAGTCCACGCCGGTCTCGGCGATGGTGCGCAGGGTGGTCTCGGTGATGCCGCCCGAGGCTTCGAGCTTGGCGCGGCCGGCGGTGAGTGCCACGGCGGTGCGCATGTCGTCCAGGCTCAGTTCATCCAGCATGACGATGTCGGCGCCGGCGTCCAGGGCCTGGCGCAGCTCGTCCAGATCTTCCACTTCGATCTCCACTGGCTTGCCGGGGGCGATCTGGTGGGCGGCGGCGATGGCCCCGGCAATGCCGCCGCAGGCAGCGATGTGGTTTTCCTTGATCAGGAAGGCGTCGTACAGGCCGATACGATGGTTATGGCAGCCACCGCAGGTGATCGCGTACTTCTGCGCCAGGCGCAGGCCGGGCAGGGTCTTGCGGGTGTCGAGCAGCTTCACGCCGGTGCCGTCCACCAGGTCGGCATAGTGGCGGGCGCGGGTGGCGGTGCCGGAGAGCAACTGGAGGAAGTTCAGCGCGCTGCGTTCGCCAGTGAGCAGCGCGCGGGCCGGGCCTTCCAGGGTGAACAGGGTCTGGTCGGCGCTGACTTGATCGCCCTCGCGGACCTGCCACTTCACCTGTACGCGCGGGTCTACCTGGCGGAACACCTCGTCGACCCAGGCGGTGCCGGCGATCGTGGCGTTCTCGCGGGTGATGATGCGGGCGCTGGCGTCGCGCTCGGCGGGGATCAGTTGGGCGGTGATGTCGCCGCTGCCGACGTCTTCGGCCAGTGCGGCGCGGACGTTGGCCTGGATTTCCCCGGAAAGCTCGGCGAGGGTGAGGTTCGGCATGGAAGGCTCCTGTTCGCAGTGGCGCGATTATACGGGCGACGGCGCGTGGCGTGCAGGGAAGGCGTATTTTGGATCATCGTACGATTTGTCGGACGGACGGCGGATGCGATGGTGTGAATTTCTTCAAGAATGCGTGAAATGTCTCTTGGTTGTGTAAGAAGCTTCCCTATAATGATGTTGAACCTTTCCACTTTTTGACGCCACTAAATTGACGTTACGGATGACGCTTCGATGACTGTTGGTGCCGCCAGATGGGTCTGACGGCAGGAGACTTGCGATGCAGAACGACGCGAACGTAGTGCCGCTGAACAAGTCGGCCACGGAAACCTCGCAGACTTCCTTCGCTGGACGCGTTCCGGCGGGGCTCGTTGCTGTCCGCGACAAGGTCGCCGTCCAACTGCGTCATGCCATGCAGGCTCTGTTCGATAACGCCGACGACACCCTGTTCGAGATGGCCGATCGCGCCGCCAACAACGCCGAACAGAGTGCCTACTTCGAAGCCATGCGCGACCTGCGCCTCAAGCGCAAGGGCATCGAGCGCGGCTTCCTGCAGAAGGTCTTCGAGAGCTTCGCCAACCTGAACCAGTATGAAATCGGCCGCGCGCCGGCGCTGGACACGGTTTCCTACGAGAATCTCACCCTGGTGCAGAACGACGAGCTGGAAGAGTCCGTCGCCCTGGACGCCATGGTCGCCAAGGTGATGAGCCGCGACGGCGTTGCCCTCACGCACCTCACCACCCGCTTCAATACCCTGGTCAGCAAGAAGGTCGAGGACAAGAGCAACCCGCTCGGTCCGCGCCAGCTGTGCGAGGCCTTCCTCGAGGCCTGCCGTGGCCTGGGCGTGGAGATCAAGGTCAAGCTGATCATCCTCAAGCTCTTCGAGAAGTATGTGCTGGCCGACGCCGAGCACCTGTACGCGGAAGCCAACCAGACCCTGATCGCCCTGGGCGTGCTGCCGGAGCTGAAATCCGTTCCGCTGCGCCGCCCGCCGCAACGCACCGTGCCCAGCAGCCAGCAGGGTGCTGCGCCAGCCGCTGCTGCCACCGCCGAAGCGGGCGAGCAGGGTGCCGGCCAGTACATGGATGCCGACAGCCAGGCTGCCTTCGCCGCCCTGCGCGATCTGCTCTCGCAGGTTCGCGGCAGCGCCGCACCGTCCCGCCCGATGCCGGCGGACGCGGTGCCTATTACCAGCAATGACCTGATGCGCCTGCTGTCGCACCTGCAGTCGCACCTGCCGGCGCAGACCATCGACGAAGTCGACGTGCGCCAGCACCTGGACCATCTGCTGACCCGCGTCAGCAGCAAGAGCGGCCGCTCCCGCGTGGTCGGCCAGGTGGATGAGGACGTCATCAACCTCGTTTCCATGCTCTTCGAATTCATCCTCGATGACCGCACCCTGCCGGATTCGCTCAAGGCCCTGATCGGCCGCATGCAGATCCCGATGCTCAAGGTCGCGGTGCTCGACAAGACCTTCTTCAGCCGTGGTAGCCACCCGGCGCGTCGCCTGCTCAACGAGATCGCCTCGGCCGCCCTCGGCTGGGCCGAGCACTCCGACGGCCAGCGCGACCATCTGTACCAGAAGATCGAGCAGGTGGTGATGCGTCTGCTGAACGACTTCGTCGACGACCCGGCGATCTTCTCCGAGCTGCTCGACGAGTTCATCTCCTTCACCGGCGACGAGCGCCGCCGCAGCGACCTGCTGGAGCAACGCACCCGCGATGCCGAGGAAGGCCGCGCGCGCGCCGAACTGGCTCGTCAGGATGTGGAAGGCGTGCTCAACGAGCGTCTGCTGGGCCGCACCCTGCCCGAAGTGGTGGTGCGCCTGCTGCAGGAAGCCTGGAGCCAGGTCCTGCTGCTGACTTGCCTGAAACACGGCACCCATTCCAGCGAATGGGAAGCTGCCCTGGCCACCATGGATGACCTGATCTGGAGCGTCGAGCCCCACGAGGACCCGGACTCCCGCCTGCGCCTGCTGGAAATGGTGCCGCAGCTGCTCAAGTCGCTGCGCGAAGGCCTGGCTTCGGCCGCCTTCGATCCGTTCTCCACCGGCGAATTCTTCAGTCGCCTGGAAGGGCTGCACGTGCAGGCCTTCCAGCGCTACAAGCAGGTCGAGGAAGCGCCGCTGCTCGACCTGGACGATGACCTGCCGCTGCTGGACGACCCGCTGGACGCTCCAGTGGCCGTCGCGCCCGCCGCTGCCCAGCCGGCCATGGTCGCGGTGGTCGAGGAGATCATCCTCGCCTCGCCGGAACAGGCCCGCGCGGTGGAGCCTGAAGAAGTCTTCGCCGATGACGACGAATCGCTGCGCAAGGTCGATGACCTGCGTGTCGGCAGTTGGGTGGAAATCCAGGAAGACGAAGAGCACAAGCTTCGCTGCAAGCTGGCTGCGGTGATTCGCCCCAGCGGTCGCTACATCTTCGTCAACCGCACCGGCATGAAGGTGCTGGAAAAGACGCGCATGAGCCTCGCCGTCGAGTTCCGCCGCAATGCCGTGCGCCTGCTCGACGATGCGCTGCTGTTCGACCGCGCTCTGGAGTCGGTGATCGGCAACCTGCGTCGCCTGAAGAACGCCTGAGCCCGCTGGCCTCGCGCCAGCGAGTTCATTTCCCCGGTCGCCTGCTTTAGAGTGGGGCTCTGCCAAGGAGCTTCCATGCAGATCGACCCCGAATCCGGCTGGTGCCTCGAAGCCCAGCGCTGTCCCTCGCCGAACTTCAACGCCCGCCCCGACGGCGAGGAAGTCTCGCTGCTGGTCATCCACAACATCAGCCTGCCGCCCGGCCAGTTCGGTACCTGCAAGGTGCAGGAGTTCTTCCAGAACCGCCTGGACGCCGATGAGCATCCGTACTTCGCCAGCATCTGCAGCCTGACCGTCTCGGCGCATTTCCTCATCGAGCGCGATGGCTCGCTGTTCCAGTTCGTCTCGTGCAACTCGCGCGCCTGGCATGCCGGCATTTCGCGCTTCGACGGTCGCGAGAACTGCAACGATTTCTCCATCGGCATCGAGCTCGAAGGTACCGATACCGAACCCTATAGCGAGCGTCAGTACGAAGTGCTCGCAGAACTGACACGGCAACTGCGCAAGGTCTATCCCGCGATCACTCCGCCGCGCATCCAGGGGCACTGCGATATCGCGCCGGAGCGCAAGACCGACCCTGGCGAGGCGTTCGACTGGGCGCGCTACTTTGCCGACATCGGCGCGGGTGTGAAGAAGGAGTCGACATGAGTTTCCTGGTGCTGTTGCTGGTCCTGCTGGTCGAGAAGTTCTCCGGCTGGCGCGCGCGGGTGCAGCGTGACGGCTGGTGGCTTGGATGGCTGGATGCCGTGGGTGGCGTGAAGTCGCTGGTGGCGCAGCCCTGGCTTGGCCTGCTGGTGGCGATCCTGCCGCCGCTGCTGTTGCTGGCGCTGCTGCTGACCATTCTTGAACCGGTGGCCTACGGCCTGCTGGCGCTGCCTGTGCAGTTGCTGGTGCTGGTCTGGAGCCTGGGCCGCGGCGACGTGCTGCGCGCCATAGGGCCGTTCCGCGATGCCTGGCGCCGTGAGGATGCCCAGGCCGCCTATCACGTCGCCGAGCGCGACCTGGGCGTACAGGTGCAGGCCGATGGCGACGATGATCTGCTCGCCGTGGTGCAGGGCACCTTGGTGTGGGAAGCCTATCAGGCCTTCTTCGCCGTGATCTTCTGGTTCGCGCTGCTCGGCCCGGTGGCCGCGCTGGCCTACCGGCTGCTCGCCATCGCCGCCGAGCAGGGCCGCCACCCGGAGCTGCGCGAGCGCGCTGCGCAACTGCGGCACGCCTTCGACTGGCTGCCCTCGCGCGCACTGGTGTTGAGTTTTGCGCTGGTGGGCAACTTCGTTGCGGTGACTCGCACCCTGCTGCACGACCTGCTGGCCTGGGATGTACCGGCCGCTCGTCTGCTTGCGCGCGCCGGCTATGTCGCCGAAGACTTCAACGAAGGCGGTCTCGGCGCCAAGGGCGTCGCCAGCCTGGACGCGCTCTGGCAGCTGCTGGTGCGCTCTGCGGTGCTCTGGTACGCCGTCTTTGCCATCTGGGCGCTGCTGCTCTGAGGCGGCGAATCGGACCGGCGACCACCGGTCCGATGATGGCATTTTAACCTTAAGTTACAGAACTCCCCGCCGATATCAGGTACACATCGATTCCAAAGCGCGAGGTGACGGCCGCTGCAGTGCAGTGGCCGTTCCGGTGAGCGCGCGTGGCGACGGCCCGTCCAGGGGCGCGCCGCACCATCCCCGACAAGCGACATAACAATAACGGGAACAGGAGACGTCTTTCGTGAGGACCGTGCTCTATCCGGCCATCGCGCTGATGAACCGTCTGAGCTTCGGCATGAAGTTCAGCCTGATCAGTGTGCTGTTTTTCCTGCCTATGCTGATTACCAACTTCTACCTGGTGCGCGACTCCTACGGGCAGTTCGTCAGTACCCGCGCCGAGCTGGAAAGCCTCCAGCTGATCGGCAACGGGCTGCAGGTGCGCCGCCACCTCGAGTCCTACAACGACCTGTTGCAGATCAATGGGATTCTCGGGCAATCGAACAAATCCGCCGGCATCGATTCGCGCATCAGCCAGTTGCACAAGGATCTGCTGGCGCAGATCAGCGCCCTGCAACCGGTCACCCAGGACGCCGAGCAGATTGCCGAATTCAACAACAAGCGCGATGAGCTGCTGGCCAGCCTGAAGGGTGTCGACGCCGAGGGCTCGCTGCAGAGCAAGTCGGCCATGGCCGCGCGCCTGCTCAGCGAAGTGCAGGTGTTCAACAAGCTGCTGGTGTCCCAGGCGGGCCTGAGCCAGGACGATGCCCGTGACCTTCGCCAGCTTGCCGAACTGATCACCTCCGGCACCCCGCACGTCACCGAGACCCTCAGCCAGGGCCGCACCATGGGCGCCGGCGCGCTGGGGCAGGGGTTCCTCAATTCCTCCACCAGCAGCAAGCTGGACGACCTGCTGCAGGACCTGGAAAAGCTCGACGCCGAGTACGCACTCAAACTGCAGGACGCCCTGGGTGCCAGCCCGGCCGCGCAGAGCGCATTGTCCGCGGACGCCCAGGCCAGCCGCGAAACCATCAAGAGCATGGGCAAGCTGTTCGAGGACAAGGTGGTCATGGCCGACACCCTCGACACGCCCTGGGCCGAGTTCTACGAGCAGGTCAGCAAGGCGATGGACGTTACCTACCGCCTCGACGACCAAGTCCTTCACTACGTCGACGGCGCACTCCAGGCGCGCCTGGCCAGCAAGCAGCGGCAGATGGTGCTGCTGGTCCTGGCGCTGGTGGTGGTGTTCGTCTCCATCGTCTACCTCTACGGCGGCTTCTACGTCTCCACCCGTACCACCCTGAAGAGCCTGGGCAAGATGATGGAGCGCGTCGCTTCCGGTGACATGACCGTCAACTTCCAGGCCCAGAGCCGCGATGAGCTGGGCGAGTTGGGTGATGCCTTCAACCAGACCGTGTCGAAGATCCATGACCTGATCGAGCAGGTTGGCCGCACTGTCAGCGAAGTGGAGCGGCAGACCGTGCGCGTGGAGTCGGTGTCCGCCGAAAGCAATCAGGCGGTGGCCGGCCAGCGCAACCAGATCGAGCAGGTCGCCACGGCCATGAACCAGATGGCCGCGACCGCCCAGGAGGTCGCACGAAGCGCTGCCGTCGCGGTGGGCAGTGCACACAACGTGAACCAGGAAACCACCAGCGGCCGCGCCCTGGTGGAGTCCCAGGTCGGCAGTATCCAGCGCCTGGCCGGCGAGATCGACGAGTCGGTGGCGGTGATCAACCAACTGGCTGCCGACAGCGCCTCGATCAGCCGCGTGCTGGACGTGATCAAGGGCATTGCCGAGCAGACCAACCTGCTGGCGCTCAACGCCGCCATCGAGGCTGCGCGCGCCGGCGAGCAGGGCAGGGGGTTCGCGGTGGTTGCCGATGAGGTTCGCACCCTGGCCAAGCGCACCCAGCAGTCCACCGAAGAGATCGAGCAGATGATCGCGCGCTTGCAGAACGGTGTGGGCGCCGCAGTGAAGGCGATGGGCAGCAGCCACCAGACTGCCGATGGCACGGTCAGCCAATCGGCCCAGGTGCAGCAAGCGCTGGAGAACATCCTCAGCGCGGTGGGCGCGATCGTCGACCAGAACCAGCAGATCGCCGCCGCCGCCGAGCAGCAGACCGCCGTGGCCCATGACATCGACCAGAACATCGTCGAGATCAACCAGGCCGGCGAACGCACCTCCGAAGGTGCCAGCGAGACCGAGCGCGCCAGCCGTGAACTGGCCGGGCAGGTGGTGGAGCTGAAGCGACTGATCGGCGCGTTCCGCGTCTGATCTTCAGGGATCAGGGGCGGACGCTGCCATCCGCCCCGCAACGGGTTTTCGCCAGCAGACCGATGTCCGTGGGTCGCACGGATGCACCCCATCTCACGGGCATCGGTTTGTCGGTGGACTCATGATCGTGACGGCGCAGCCATTCCCTGTAGGAGCGAGCTTGCTCGCGAACAGAGTCAGCCGGTCACTTCATTGTTGGGCGGTTCGCGAGCAAGCCCGCTCCTACGAAAAGCTCCCCCAGCCGAACGTGATCCTGTAGGAGCGGATTCATCCGCGATCAGGAGTGGCTGGAAACCGATCGCGGACGGAGTCCGCTCCTACCTCCAGCCGAACAGCTCCATGGCATTGCGCGTGCTGGCGCTGGCCAGTTCTTCCGGGCTGATGCCTTTCAATTCCGCCAGTGCCACGCAGATATCCGGCAGATGCTCCGGGCTGTTGCGCACGCCGGGGTACATCGACGGCGCCATGTCCGGCGAGTCGGTTTCCAGCACGATGGATTCGAGCGGAATCTCCGGCACCACCTTGCGCAGGCGGTTGGCCTGCGGCCAGGTTGGCGCGCCGCCCAGGCCCAGGCGGAAACCCAGCTTGAGGTATTCGCGGGCCTCCTCGCGGCTACCGGCGAAGGCGTGGATGATGCCCTGGCGCTTGGGCTTGTAGCGCTTGAGCGTGGCGATCATCGCCGCATGGGCGCGGCGCACGTGCAGCAGCACCGGCAGCTCGAAGTCGATGGCAATGCGCAGCTGCTCCTCGAAGATGTCCTGCTGGCCGTCGCGGTTGAGGTCTTCCAGGTAATAGTCCAGGCCGATCTCGCCTACTGCGCAGAGCTTCGGGTGCCCGGCGAGGCGCTGCAGCCACTCGCGCAGTGCCGCCAGATGCTCCGGCCGGTGCCGCGCCAGGTAGATCGGATGCAGGCCCAGGGCTGCGTACAGGTCCGGCTCGTTTTCCACCAGCGCCCAGACGTCTTCCCAGTTCTCGCGGAATACCCCCAGCAGCACCTGTCGCTCCACGCCCAGCTCGCGGCTGCGCTGCAGCACGGCGGCACGATCCTGCTCGAAGTCCGGGCAGTCGAGGTGGTTGTGGGTATCGATCAGGCGCATCGGCTCACTCCGTGCGCAGCTTGAGGTTGCGCGGGATCGGGTGCACACCGGGGGTGTAGCTGTTCTGCTCGATGGCGGCCAGCGCCAGGTCCAGCGCGCGCTCGGCGATCAGCGCGTGCTGCTGGGAAATGGCGTTGACCTTCAGCGGCACGAAGTCCAGCAGCTGGGTGTCGCCGAAAGTGGCAATGCGCAGGTTCGCAGGCCAACCTGCGGGCAGCGCCTGGAGCACGTCGAACACGCCTTCGAGCAGCACGTAGGAGGTGGTGATCAGCGCTTCGGGTAACTGCCCCTGACTGGCCAGCAGTTCCTCCATCAGGCGGCGTCCGCAGGGGCGGCTGAAGGTTTCGCCATGCTCGATCAGCACCTGGCCCTGATAGTCGCGCAAGGCGCTACGGAACCCCGCGGCACGCTCCTGGGAGATGATCAGCTCCGGTCGCGCGCCGAGCAGGGCGATGCTGCGCGGCGCCGGCTTGAGCAGGCTGGCAGTGAGGCGCTGGCTGGCGTCGCGGTCATCGCTGACCACCGAGCAGAAGCGTTGCGGGTCGAGTTGGCGGTCCACTGCGATGATCGGCACACCGTCGGCTTGCAGGCGCGCGTGACTGCCGTCATCGGCGGACAGGCAACTGGCGACGATCAGCGCGTCACAGCGTCGCGCGCGGAACAGGTTGAGCACCTGGCGCTCGGTGTCCGGCTCGTCGTCGGAGCAGGCGATCAGCAACTGGTAGCCACGCGCCCGCGCACCCTGTTCGAGCAGCTTGGCGAGCTTGGCGTAGCTGGGGTTTTCCAGGTCCGGCAGGACGAAACCCAGCGTGCGGGTCTGCCCGCGGCGCAGGCTGGCGGCCTGCTGGTCGGGATGGTAGCCGTGCTCCTCGATCACCGCGCGCACGCGCTCAACCGTGGCGGCACTGATGCGGCGCTGGACGGCCTTGCCGTTGATCACATAGCTGGCGGTGGTGACCGAAACACCGGCCAGGCGGGCGATATCACTGAGTTTCAACGCGGGATGCTGCCGACAATTGGGGGCTTCAAGGATCACGCATTATCGAGTAACGTGCCAGTCTCAATAGGTGAAACGATTCAGCTTTGCGCGCGCAGTATTGCCTGAACCCTGTTCCTGCGCCGCAACCTCTAAGCTGATCACCGTACAAGCGGACTACCGCCCCCAGCGCCGGCGCGCACGAATGCCGGTGAGGAGAATGCGATGCTCGATTTCAACGCGCAGCAGGTCCGCATGGGCCAGCGCGCTGCCGACAAGCAGGCCGCGCTGGCCATGCTCGGTGCGGCCCTGGAGGACGACGGCCTGGTCGGCGCCGGTTATCTGGCCGGCATTCAGGCCCGCGAGGCGCAGGGTTCCACCTACCTCGGCCAGGGCATCGCCATTCCCCACGGCACCCCAGAGACGCGCCACCTGGTGCAACGCACCGGCGTGCGCCTGATGCACTTCCCAGAGGGTGTGCACTGGGGTGACGGGCAGATTGTGCACCTGGCCATCGCCATTGCCGCCAAGTCCGACGAACACCTGCGCTTGCTGCAACTGCTCACCCGTGCGCTGGGTGACGGCGAAGTGGGCGCGGCATTGCGCGCAGCGGAGAAGCCCGAAGACCTGCTGCAGTTGCTGCAGGGTGGCGCGCCGCAGCCGCTGTTGTTCGACGAGCACCTGGTCGGGCTGGGCGTCACTGCCGAGGACTTCGACGAACTGGCGCTGGTCGGCGCGCGGCGCCTGAAGAAGGCCGGCTGTGTGGTGCCCGGCTTCGCCGCCGCGCTACACGACCAGGAAGCCCTGCCACTGGGCGCAGGGCTCTGGTGGCAGGACAGCGAGCAGTGCGTCACTCGCCCCGGCCTCGTTTTCGTCACCCCAACTCGCGAGCTGAGCCACGCTGGCCAGCCGGTGCGCGGCCTGTTCTGCCTGGCCCGCCAGGGCGACGCCCACGAATCGGTCTTCGCACGCCTGTGCGACCTGCTGGTGGATGGGCGTGCCGCAGAGCTGGCGAGCGCCACTGCCGTTCGCGCGGTGCTGGAAGCACTGGGCGGCGAACTGCCGGTGGACTGGCCCAGCGTGCGCGTGCCGCTGGCCAACCCGCACGGCCTGCACGCTCGGCCGGCGCAGGTATTGATGCTGCTGGCGCGGGACTTCAGCGGAGAAATCCGCGTGCGCCTTGCCGAGGGCGACAGCGCTCCGGTGTCGATCCGCAGCCTGAGCAAGCTGCTCAGCCTTGGCGCGCGGCGCGGGCAGATGCTGGAGTTCTTCGCCGAACCGGAGATCGCCGAAGCGGCGCTGGCCGCCGTGCGCGTTGCAGTGGAGCAGGGCCTGGGCGAAGAGGTCGAGCCACTGCCGCAAGCCATCGAGCTGAGCTTCGAAAGCGTTCAGCTGGATGAGCAGGAACTACAGGCCGTGCGGACGCCCGAAGCGGGCGCGCAGATCCAGGCCATTCCCGCCTCGCCGGGCATTGCCCATGGGCCGGCCTATGTGCAGGTCGCCCGCACCTTCGAGTTCGCTGCGCGCGGCGAGTCGCCGGAGGCCGAGCGCGCGCGCCTGGACGAGGCGCGTACTGCCATCAACCGGGAAATTGAAACCTTGGTGGAGCGCAGCCAGGTGAAGGCGATCCGCGACATCTTTATCACCCACCAGGCCCTACTGGATGACCCGGAACTGCTCGACGAGGTGCAGGCGCGCCTGGTCGAAGGCGCCAGCGCCGAAGCGGCCTGGAGCCAGGTGATCGAGCGTGTGGCCGGTGAGCAGGAAGCCCTGCGCGATGCGCTGCTCGCCGAGCGTGCGGCGGACCTGCGCGACATCGGCCGGCGAGTACTGGCGCGTCTGTGTGGTGTCGAGAGTGCGGTGGAGCCGGGTGAGCCGTACATTCTGGTGATGGACGAAGTCGGGCCATCGGACGTGGCGCGGCTCGACCCGGAGCGCGTGGCCGGTATCGTCACCGCGCGCGGCGGTGCGACTTCGCACAGCGCGATCATCGCCCGCGCACTGGGCATTCCCGCGCTGGTGGGCGCCGGGGAAAGCGTGCTGGCGCTGGAATCCGACACGGCCTTGCTGCTGGATGGGGAGAAGGGCGAACTGGTGGTCGCCCCCGATGCGCAAACGCTGAACGCCGCTGAAACTCAGCGTGACCTGCGCCGGCGCCGCGCCGAGCAGGCCGAGGCGCGACGCCATGAGCCGGCAGTGACCCGCGACGGCCATGCCGTGGAAGTCTGCGCCAACCTCGGCGACACCGGCGGTGCGGCGAAAGCCGTGGAACTGGGCGCAGAGGGTGTGGGTCTGCTGCGCACCGAGTTCGTCTTCATGGACAACCCCCAGGCGCCGGACCAGGCGACCCAGGAAATCGAGTACCGCCGCGTCCTCGATGCGCTGGAGGGCCGCCCGCTGGTGGCCCGTACCCTCGACGTGGGGGGCGACAAGCCGCTGCCGTACTGGCCGATTCCCGAGGAGACCAACCCTTACCTGGGCATTCGTGGCGTGCGTCTAACGCTGCAGCGCCCGCCGATATTCCGTACCCAGTTGCGGGCACTGCTGACGGCTGCGGCAGGCCGCCCACTGCGCATCATGTTCCCCATGGTCGGGCAGGTGGAGGAGTGGCGGCAGGCCCGCGACCTGACCCTCGAACTGTGCGCGGAGCTGGGCGGCGAGCATGACCTGCAACTCGGCATCATGGTCGAGGTGCCGTCCGCCGCGCTGCTGGCGCCGGTGCTGGCGCGCGAGGTGGACTTCTTCAGCGTCGGCACCAACGACCTGACCCAATACGCCCTGGCCATCGACCGTGGCCATCCGACGCTGTCCGCCCAGGCCGACGGTCTGCACCCGGCGGTGCTGCAACTGATCGACATGACCGTGCGCGCCGCCCATGCCCACGGCAAGTGGGTAGGTGTGTGTGGCGAACTGGCCGCCGATCCGCTGGCGGTGCCGCTGCTCGTCGGGTTGGGGGTGGACGAGCTGAGTGTCTCGGCGCGCAGCATTCCCCTGGTGAAAGCGCGGGTCCGCGAGTTGGACCTGCCAACTTCCCGCGAGCTGGCGCAGGCCGCTCTGGCCCTGTGCTCGGCGGCGGACGTGCGCCAGAGCGTTGCCCTCACGCTGCCGGAGGTGCACTGATGGCCCGCATCCTGACCCTGACCCTGAACCCCGCGCTGGACCTCACCGTGCGCCTGCCGCAGCTGGAAGTCGGCGAAGTGAATCGCAGCGAGTCGATGCTCAGCCAGGCCGCCGGCAAGGGCTTGAATGTCGCCCAGGTGCTGGCTGATCTGGGGCATTCCCTGACTGTTGCCGGCTTCCTCGGTGCGGACAATGTGCTGCCCTTCGAAGCCTTGTTCCGCCGCCGTGGATTCGTCGATGCCTTTGTCCGCGTGCCGGGCGAGACGCGCCGCAATATCAAGATCGCCGAAGGCACTGGGCGTATCACCGATATCAACGGCCCCGGCCCGGAAGTCAGTGGTATGCAGCAGGACGCGCTGCTGGATCGTCTCGATCTGATCGCCGCCGATTTCGATATCGCGGTGGTCGCCGGCAGCCTGCCGCGCGGCGTCGATCCCCAGTGGTTGCGCGAGCTGCTGCTGCGCCTGCAGGGACATGGTCTGAAGGTCGCCTTTGATTGCAGTGGCGCGGCTTTGCGTGCGGGCATCGAAGCGGCGCCCTGGCTGATCAAGCCCAACGATCAGGAACTGGGCGAGGCCTGTGGACAACATGCTGGCAGCGCCGCGGAATTAGCGGCGCAGGTCGAGTCGTTGCACGCTCGTGGCATTGAACAGGTGGTGGTTTCGCAGGGCGCCAATGGCGTGCGCTGGTTCGGCCCGGCGGGAGTCTGGCAGGCAGTTCCGCCGACGGTGGAAGTGGCCAGCACGGTGGGCGCTGGCGATTCGCTGCTGGCCGGCATGGTCCATGGCCTGCTGGCCGGCTGGCCGGCTGAACGCGTGCTGCGCCAGGCCACGGCGGTGGCGGCGCTGGCGGTCACCCAGTTCCAGTTCGGCATCGGCGATGTGCAGCGTTTGAAACGCATCGAAGACGCGGTGCAGGTCCGGGCGCAGGCCTGAGCAAGAGAACAACAAGAGGTATGACGATGAACCTTGCCCTGATCACGGCCTGCCCCAACGGCCAGATTTCCAGTGTGCTCAGTGCTCGCCTGCTGCGTGCGGCGGCGGAGCGCCTGGGCTGGTCGGTGTGTGTCGAACAACGTGACCCGCAGCATCCGGAACGCCAGCTGGGCGAAGGCCAGATTGCCGCGGCCGACTGGGTGCTGGTGGTCAGTGCGCAGCCGCTGGACCTCTCGCGTTTCGTCGGCAAGCGCCTGCTGCAGGCGCGCCCGGCCGAGGCGCTGGCCGAGCCCGCCAGCTTCCTCCCGCGTGCGGCGCAGGAGGCGCAAGTCTGGCAAGGCGAGGAGCGTCCGGATGAGCCTGCCGCTGTCGCGAGTACGGCGAAGCTGGTGGCCGTGACTGCCTGCCCGACCGGCGTGGCGCATACTTTCATGGCCGCCGAAGCTTTGCAGCAGGCGGCGCAGCAGATGGGTGTCGAGTTGCGGGTGGAAACCCAGGGCTCGGTGGGGGCGCGTAATCCGCTGAGTGCCGAGGAAATCGCTGCTGCCGATGTGGTCCTTCTGGCTGCGGATATCGAGGTGAATCCCGAGCGTTTCGCCGGCAAGCGTATCTTCCGCTGCGGCACTGGCGTGGCGCTGAAGCAGCCGCAAGCGACCATCGAGCGCGCGCTGAAGGAAGCGGCGGTGGAGTCCGCCTCGTCCGCTGGCGGTGCTGCGGCGCCGGCGAAGAACGAAGCGCGAGGGGTCTACAAACACCTGCTCACCGGCGTGTCCTTCATGCTGCCGATGGTGGTGGCCGGCGGCCTGCTGATCGCGCTGTCCTTCGTCTTCGGCATCGAGGCGTTCAAGCAGCAGGGCACCCTGGCGGCGGCGCTGATGCAGATCGGTGGCGACGCGGCGTTCAAGCTGATGGTACCGATGCTGGCGGGCTACATCGCCTGGTCCATCGCCGACCGCCCGGGGTTGGCGCCGGGCATGATCGGCGGGCTGCTGGCGAGCACGCTGGGCGCGGGCTTCCTCGGCGGCATAGTCGCCGGCCTGCTCGCCGGCTATTCGGCGCGAGCGATTGCCCAGTGGATTCCTTTGCCAGCCAGTGTCGCGGCGCTCAAGCCGATCCTGATCATTCCGCTGCTGGCCAGCCTGTTCACCGGGCTGGTGATGATCTACGTGGTGGGTTCGCCGGTGGCGGCGATGATGCGCTCGCTTACCGACTTTCTCGCCGGGATGGGCACCACCAATGCCATCCTGCTCGGCCTGCTGCTGGGCGGGATGATGTGCGTGGACCTCGGCGGGCCGATCAACAAGGCGGCCTATGCGTTTTCAGTCGGCCTGCTGGCTTCGCAGAGCTATGCGCCGATGGCTGCTGTGATGGCTGGCGGCATGGTCCCGCCGATTGGCATGGGCATCGCCACGCTGCTGGCGCGGCGAAAGTTCGCCCAGAGCGAGCGCGAGGCCGGCAAGGCGGCGCTGGTGCTGGGGCTGTGCTTCATCTCCGAGGGAGCGATTCCCTTTGCCGCGAAGGACCCGCTGCGGGTGATCCCGGCGAGCATCGCCGGCGGCGCGCTGACCGGCGCGCTGTCGATGCTGTTCGGCTGCAAGCTGCTGGCGCCCCATGGCGGACTGTTCGTGCTGCTGATCCCCAACGCGATGAACCATGCGTTGCTTTATCTGCTGGCAATTGCCATCGGCAGCCTGGTGACCGGTCTGCTCTATGCGCTGCTCAAGCGCGGCGAAGCGGCGCCAATGATGGTGATGGGCGAGCAGGCGCCGGGGCGCGGGTGAGAGGCTTGGCCGCGTTGATGTGTGCGGGTTCGCGAGCAAGCTCGTTCCTACGAAAAGCCGTGTCCTTCCTGTAGGAGCGAGCTTGCTCGCGAATACTCTTCAAGCCGTGCGGCGGTGACGTTGCTCGGCGACCTGTGCCGGTACCGGCAGGCGGTGTGAGTCGCCGCGGCCCATGGGGAAGTATTCGAAGCCGTAGCGCGCCACGCGCTCGGGGTCGAACAGGTTGCGACCGTCGAAGATCACCGGGGACTTCAGGCGGCTGGCCACCAGTTCGAAGTCCGGCGCCTTGAACTGTCGCCACTCGGTGCAGATCACCAGGGCATCGGCGCCGCCGAGGGTGGCTTCCGGAGTGCCCATCAGGGTCAGGCGTTCATCGTGGCCGTACAGGCGTTGCGCTTCGGGCATGGCTTCGGGGTCGAAGGCGCGGACCTTGGCGCCGGCGGCCCACAGGGCCTCCATCAGGGTGCGGCTGGGTGCGTCACGCATGTCGTCGGTATTGGGCTTGAACGACAGGCCCCACAGCGCGAAGGTGCGGCCCTTGAGCTTGCCGCCGTAGTAGCTGCGGATGCGCTCGAACAGCTTGCTCTTCTGCCGCTGGTTCACTGCTTCCACCGCGCGCAGCAGGTCGCTGGAGCAGTGCGCTTCCTCGGCGCTGTGGATCAGGGCCTGGACGTCCTTGGGGAAGCACGAACCGCCATAGCCGCAGCCAGGGTAGATGAAGTGGTAGCCGATGCGCGGGTCGGCGCCCATGCCCTGGCGTACGGCTTCGATGTCGGCGCCCAGGTGCTCGGCCAGCTCGGCCATCTGGTTGATGAAGCTGATCTTGGTGGCGAGCATGCAGTTGGCGGCGTACTTGGTCAGCTCCGCACTGCGCAGGTTCATGCTCAGGATGCGGTCGTGGTTGCGGTTGAACGGCTCGTAGATCTCGCGCATCACGTCCAGCACCTCGGGGCTTTCGCAGCCGATGACGATGCGGTCGGGTTTGCGGCAGTCGGCCAGTGCGGAGCCTTCCTTGAGGAATTCGGGGTTGGAGACGATCTCGAAGTCCAGGCTGCGGCCCTGTTCGGCGAGCACGGCCAGCACCTTGGACTTCACGCGGTCACCGGTGCCCACGGGCACGGTGGACTTCTCGACGATGATCACCGGCTGGGTGCGGTGGCGGGCGATGCCTTCGGCCACCGCCAGCACGGCGCGCAGGTCGGCCGAGCCATCGGGCAGCGGCGGGGTGCCGACGGCGATGAACTGCACGCGGCCGTGGGCGGCGGCCTCGGCGACGTCGCTGGTAAAGCGCAGCCGTCCGGCCTCCAGGTTGTCCTTCACCAGCTCGGCGAGGCCCGGCTCGAAGATGCTGATCTGGCCGCGCTTGAGCTTGGCGATCTTGTCCTCGTCGATGTCCATGCACAGGACGTCGTGGCCCACTTCGGCCATGACCGCAGCCTGCACCAGGCCTACATAACCGATTCCGAATACGCTGATTTTCATGGTCTGCTCTCCCGAAAAGGGACTTGAAGCGGGATTGAGGTCAGTCGAACTGCGCGTGCTCGGAGCGAGCGTCGCTGGGTTTGATGACGGTTGTTCTGTCATGGCGGCGTGGCGCGTTGATCGCGATCACGCCGGCGATTACCAGGGCAACGCCCAGGGTGCGCGGCAGGCTCAGGGGCTCGCCGAGGCCGGGCAGTACGGCGGCGCCGAGGTAGACGAGGGCGTAGCTCAGGCTCAGCCAGGAATAGGCGCGGCTCAGCGGCAGGTGTTTGAGGGCCAGCAGCCAGCAGAGCATCGACAGCGCGTAGGCCAGCACCGCGCCGGCCAGGGCCAGCAGGGCAGGGATGTCGAGCTGTGCCAGGTCGAATGGCCAGTGCGAGGGCAGGCGCGTCATGCTCCAGCGCATGCCCAGCTGCGCACTGCTCACCAGCAGCATGCTGCCCAGGGCGAAAGCGATGCCGCGTTTCATGAGTGCATCCCCAGCAGGGCGACGCCGCCAACGATCAGTGCCACGCCGAACCAGTGGCGGGCATCGATGCGCTCGCCGAACAGGCGGCTCGCCAGCAGCGTCACCAGCACGAAGTTCAGGCTCAGCATCGGGTAGGCGACGCCTACTTCCAGGCGCTGCAGGACCAGCAACCAGAGCAGCAGGCCGCCGCCCAGGCAGGCGATGGCGAGCAGCAGCCAGGGCGAAAGGAGTTTCGCCGCGATGCCGGCCGGCGCATCGCGCCAGCTTTCCACGGCGAATTTCTGCGCCAGTTGGCCCAGGCAGGTAAGCAGGCATACGCAGGCCAGCAGCAGGGCGGTCATGGCGCGGCCTGCGGAATCAGCAGGACCACCAGGTGGTTCTGCCGGTAGCTGATGGCGTCGCTGGGCAGCATCGCCAGTTCGGCTTCATCGCTGGCGCTGTTGACCCGCATGATCACGCCGATGGAGCCCTCGGCGCGGGCGCGGTCGACCCAGGCATGGATACTTTCGGGGGGGATGCTGCGCCCCTGGCCTTCGGGATAGCCCAGGCCGAACTTCAGCTCGCCTTCGGTGTTGAACAACGTGATGTCGCTGCGCTGGGTGCGCCAGGCCAGCGCGGTGGCGGCGCCCAGGTCATTGCTCAGCAGGCTGCGGGCGCCCTTGAGCTGGTCGAGGTGCTCGGCGATGAACTGGTCGGGCATCTTGCTGTTGACCATCTTGTTCGGCATCGCATTGGGCACCAGGGCCACCAGCAGCCAGGCAGCGAAGGCCGGGGCTGCCCAGAAGCGACTGGGCCGCAGCAGTTGCAGCAGGCCGGCAAGCAGCCAGGCGATGCAGACCAGGGTGATCATCAGGATGCTGGGCAGTTCGTCGTGGTACTGCGGGTGGCGGGCCTGCATGAACAGCAGGCCGGCCAGGGCGCTGCTGCCCAGCAGCAGGTTGAGCGCGCCGTTGAGTTTCAGGGTGATCAGCTTGCGCTGCTGCAGCGCACGGCCGAGGGCGTCGGCCATCAGCAGGGCGAGCGGAGCGAAGCACGGCATGATGTAGGTCGGCAGCTTGCCCTTGGCCAGGCTGAAGAACAGGAAGGGCATGACGAACCACAGCAGAAGGAACAGCAGCTTCGAGTCGCGCCAGCCTTTCATCCCGTTGCGTAGGGCCGGGAAGATCAGCACCGCCCAGGGCAGCGCACTGGCGAACAGCAGCGGCACGAAGAACCAGATCGGCCGGCCGTGCTGGGCGTCGTCAGCGGCGAAGCGGCGGATGTGCTCGTGCCAGAAGAAGAAGTCCCAGAACTCCGGTTCGCGGGCATTGATCAGCAGCGCCCAGGGGGCGGCGACCAGCGCGGCGACCAGCACCGCGAGCGGGCCGTAGCGCAGCAGCTCGCCGACGCGTTTCTGCAGCACGGCGTAGGGCAGGCCGACGAGGACCGGCAGCAGGAAGGCGAGGAAGCCCTTGGTCATGAAGCCTAAGGCACAGGCCGCGCCCAGCAGGCTCCAGGCAGCGAAGCGACCGCGCGCGGTTCTGGCGTCGAAGGCGAACCACAGGGCGCCGAGGCTGAGGTTCACACACAGGGTGAATTGCGGGTCGAGGTTGGCGTAACCGGCCTGCCCGGCGATCAGCCCGAAGCTCAGGTACAGCACGCCCGCGGCCCAGGTGCGGCGTGGGTCATTCCACAGCCGGTGGGCGACCAGCAGTACCAGCAGGGTACTCAGCGCGGTGACCAGCGCCGAGGCGAAGCGCACGCCGAACAGGTTCTGGCCGAACACCGCCTGGCTGGCTGCGATCAGCCAGTAGCCGCCGGTGGGCTTCTCGAAGTAGCGCAGGCCGAGCAGGTGCGGGGAAACCCAGTCGCCGCTCTGCAGCATGGCCTGGCTGATCTGCGCATTGCGCGACTCGTCGGGAATCCACAGGCCGTGGAAAGCCATCGGCAGCAGAATGCACAGCACGAAAGCGGCGAGCAGCGTCGGGTAGGCCAGGCGGTTCATGCGCGCTGCACCCCCAGCCAGCCTTCGCGGCCGGCCAGTTCGCCGCGTACCAGGCTGGCGATGGGCAGGGTGGTCGGATCGTCCGGCAGCAATCGGCCCAGCGGGACGAAACGGATGCCGCCGGCCCGTGCCTGGGCCAGCAAGCGGCGGAAGTCGTGAGCCATGAGAATGCCTTCGACCTCGGCGTGAATGGTGTACACGTTCAAGGCGTCCATGTCGAAGCGGGAAAGGATGTAGTCGTTGAAGGCGGATGGAGCCACTTGTGGGCCGACGACTTCGTCGAAGGTGGGCATGTCCACCGGGATCTGCGGGGTGCCAGCGCGGCCGTCGGCCAGGCGCGGGCGGAACAGAGAGCAGCCCCGGCAATCGCTGTTGTAGCGAAAGCCGAAGCGCTCCTTGGCTTCCACGGTGCGTTCGTCGGCACGCCAGCCGGCCACCGCCGAACACTCCACCGGGTTGCCGAGGATGTCAGCGAGGGTGTCCACGCCACGGCGAATCTGTTGCTCCAGTTGCTGCACGCTCCAGCGGCCGGCATTGGCCTGCCAGCCGTGGTGGTCCCAGGCATGCAGGCCAACTTCATGGCCGGCATCCTGGGCGCGTCGCATCAGGTGGCCCAGGTCGCGGCCGATCGGCTTGCCCGGCCAGGCGGTGCCGGCCAGCAGGATGTCCCAGCCGTATAGCCCGGCGGCGTTGGAGCGCAGCATCTTCCACAGGAACTGCGGGCGGATCAGGCGCCACAGGTGCCGGCCCATATTGTCGGGGCCGACGCTGAAGAAGAAGGTCGCCTTGACGTCGGCTTCCTCGAGCATGTCCAGCAACCGCGGCACGCCATCACGGGTGCCACGGTAGGTGTCGACGTCGATGCGCAGGCCCGCTCTCATCAGGCGATGCTTTTCTTCAGCGGAAAGGCGTGGGGTTGGGCGCCGGAGCGCTCGGCCAAGGCTTCACGGAGGAAGAAGTCCAGGGTCTTGCCGATGGTGGCGGAGAGCTCCACGCTTGGCTGCCAGTTCAGCAGGCGCCGGGCGTTCTCGATGCTCGGCTTGCGGTGCGACACGTCCTGGTAGCCGTCGCCATAGAAGCTGCGGCTCTCCACTTCGCGGAAGCCGGCGAAGGGCGGGAACTGGTCGCGCAGCGGGTGGGCCTCGAACTGGCGCAGCAGCTCTTCGCCCAACTGGCGGATGCTGGCTTCGTTGTCCGGGTTGCCGATGTTGACGATCTGCCCGTCGCAGCGGCTACCCTCGTTGTCGATGATGCGCGCCAGCGCCTCGATGCCGTCGTCCACGTCGGTGAAGCAGCGCTTTTGCTCGCCGCCGTCGACCAGGCGGATCGGGGTACCTTCCACCAGGTGCAGGATCAGCTGGGTGATGGCGCGGGAGCTGCCGATACGGGCCGAGTCCAGGCGGTCCAGGCGCGGGCCCATCCAGTTGAAGGGGCGGAACAGGGTGAACTTCAGGCCCTTCTGGCCGTAGGCCCAGATGACGCGGTCGAGCAGTTGCTTGGAGACCGAGTAGATCCAGCGTTGCTTGTTGATCGGGCCGACGATGAGGTTGGACTTGTCCTCGTCGAAGTTGGCGTCGGTGCACATGCCGTACACCTCCGAAGTGGAGGGGAAGATCACGCGCTTGTTGTACTTCACGCAGTAGCGGACCAGCTTGAGGTTTTCCTCGAAGTCCAGCTCAAACACGCGCAGCGGGTTGCGGGTGTATTCGATGGGCGTGGCGATGGCCACCAGCGGCAGGACCACGTCGCATTTCTTGATGTGGTATTCGATCCACTCGGTGTGGATGCTGATGTCGCCTTCGACGAAGTGGAAGTCCGGGTTGCCCTTCAGGCGTTCGATGGCGTCGGAGCCGATGTCCAGGCCGTAGACCTCGTAGTTGCCGTCGCGCAGCAGGCGCTCGGAGAGGTGGTTGCCGATGAAACCGTTGACGCCAAGGATCAGCACGCGGGTCTTGCGCTTGGGTTTGCCGACTGCGCCGTGCAGACGCGAGCCATCCACCAGGCCCATCTCGCGGGCCAGTTGCGGGCCGGCGAGGAACAGGCCGCTGTCGTTCTGCTGGCCGGAGAGGATTTCCAGCGAGTCTTCGCCGCAGGCGATGCGCAGCGGGTCGACCGACAGGACCGAACCGGGTGCCATGCCGTTGTTGCCGGCGGCGACGCGCGAACTCCAGACGATCAGCTTGCGATCACCCACCGGGGCAAAGGCGCCCGGATAGGGCTGGGTCACGGCGCGGACCAGGTTGTGCAGTTCGCGGGCCGGGCGCTTCCAGTCGATCAGGCCGTCCGCCGGGGTGCGGCGACCGAAATAGCTGGCGCGGGATTCGTCCTGGGCGACTTCCTGCAGCTCACCACGGGCCAGGCGCGGCAGGGCGGAGGCGAGCAGCTCGCGGGTGGCCTCGCGCAGCTTGCCGTGCAGCACCAGGGCGGTGTCGTCGGCGCCGATGACGACGCTCTGCTGGGCGAGGATGCCGCCGGCATCGGCGCGTTTGACCATGCGGTGCAGGGTCACGCCGGTCTCGGTTTCGCCGTTGACCAGCACCCAGTTGGCCGGGGCGCGGCCACGGTAGCGCGGCAGCAGCGAACCGTGCAGGTTGTAGGCGCCTTTGGTGGCGCAGGCCAGCAGCTCTTCGCTGAGCAGGTGGCGGTAGTAGAAAGAGAAGATGTACTGCGGCTGCAGCTCGCGAATGCGCGCGACCCACAGCGGGTGGTTGACGTCTTCCGGTGCATGCACCGGGATGCCCAGGCGCGCGCAGAGCTGCGCGACCGAGCCGTAGAAGCGGTTTTCCTTGGGATCGTCGGCGTGGGTGAAGACGGCGTCGATCTGGTAACCGGCGGCGAGCAGTGCCTCGATGCCGGCGCAGCCGAAGTCGTGGTAGGCGAAGACGATGGTCTGCTGGGTCATGGCTGGATGGACTCGAAGGAAGGGGAAGAAGAGGAAATCTGCGGGCGCGATGCATCAGCGCGGACGATGCGCTCGATGAAGAAGCGGGGACGGGCGCGCACGTCGTTGTACATGCGCCCCAGGTACTCGCCGAGCAGGCCCATGCCGACCAGCTGCACGCCGGTGAACATGAACAGCACGGCGAACAGCACGAACACCCCGTGACCGGCCCAGGCGGCGCCGAACAGCAGGCGCAGCACCAGCAGCATCAGCGCGAAGGCGAAGCCGGCCACCGCCATGCCGCCGCCGACGAAGGACAGCAGGCGCAGCGGCGAGGTGGTCATGCAGGTGACCAGGTCGAACATCAGGTTGATCAGGCGCAGGAAGTCGTACTTCGACTCGCCGTGCTCGCGCTCGGCGTGGGCGACGAGGATCTCGCTGGTGTGGCGGGCGAAGCTGTTGGCCAGGATCGGGATGAAGGTGCTGCGCTCGCGGCAGGCGAGCATCGCCTTGACGATGCTCGTGCGGTAGGCGCGCAGCATGCAGCCGTAGTCGTTCATCGCCACGCCGGTGGAGCGCTGCACCGCGAGGTTGATCAGCTTCGACGGCCAGCGGCGCAGGGCGGAGTCCTGGCGTTGCTGGCGCACGCTGCCGACCACGTCGTAGCCCTTGGCGGCTTCGGCCACCAGGCGCGGGATTTCTTCCGGGGGGTTCTGCAGGTCAGCGTCGAGGGTGATCACCAGGTCGCCCTGGCACTGCTCGAAGCCGGCCATGATCGCGGCGTGCTGGCCATAGTTGCGGTTGAGGATCACCGCCACCACGTGACTGCCGGGCGCCTCGGCGGCTTCCTGCAACAGCTCGGCGGAGCTGTCGCGGCTGCCGTCGTCGATCAGCACGATCTCGTAGTCGCGGCCCAGCTGTTCGCAGGCGGAGGTGGTGCGGCGCAGCAGCTCGGGCAGGCTGGCCTCTTCGTTGTACACCGGGATGACGATGGACACGCGGTGGATCGGATAGGGTTTCACGGTGGCGTTACCGAAGCAGGGTTTCGATGGCGTCGACCACGCGGTCCTGGTCGGCCTGGGTCATATCGGGGAACAGCGGGATGGAGACGATCCGCGAGGAGTTCCATTCGGTGTTCGGCAGTTGCACGCGCGGATAGCGCTGGCGGTAGTAGCTGTGCAGGTGACTGCCGATGAAGTGGATGCCGGTGCCGATGCCGCGCTGTTGCAGGCCCTGCATGAAGGCGTCGCGGTCGATGCCGCAGCGCTCCTGGTCGATGCGCAGGATGTACAGGTGCCAGGCGTGGTGTTGCGGGTAGTCCGGCAGCGCCAGCGGCTCTGCAGGCAGATGCGCCAGGCGCTCGGCATAGGCCTTGGCCAGCTCGGCGCGGCGGGCGTTGATCGCTTCGAGCCGGGGCAATTGGGCGAGGGCGATGGCCGCGTTGATGTCGGTCAGGTTGTACTTGAAGCCCGGCTCCACCACCTGCGCCTGCGGCTTGCGGCCGTGGGTCAGGCGGTCGTAGGCGTCGACGCCCAGGCCGTGGAATTTCAGGGTGCGCACGCGGTTGGCGAGGGCCTCGTCATCGGTGACGAACATGCCACCCTCGGCGCAGGTGAGGTTCTTGATCGCGTGGAAGGAGAAGATCGCGGTGCCGCGCTGGCCCACCGGGCGGCCGCGGTAAAGAGTACCGGCGGCGTGGGCGGCGTCCTCGATCACGGCGATACCGTGGCGCAGGGCGAGCTCATCGATCGGGTCCATGTCGCAGGCGGCGCCGGCGTAGTGCACAGGGATGATGGCGCGGGTGCGCGGGGTGATCGCGGCTTCGATACGGGCGGCGTCGGTCATCAGGGTGTCGCGGTCGACATCGACGAACACCGGCGTGGCGCCCAGCAGGCTGATCATGTTGACGGTGGATACCCAGGTCTGCGACGGAGTGATCACTTCGTCGCCCGGGCCGATGCCCAGGGCCATCAGCGCCAGGTGCATGCCGCCGGTGGCGGAAGACAGCGCCACGGCGTGGCGGCAGCCGATCGACTCGGCGAAGCGTTGCTCCAGTTCGGCGTTCTTCGGCCCGGTGGTGATCCAGCCCGAGCGCAGGACTTCGTTGACTGCCTGGATCTCCTCCTCGCCAATGCTGGGGCGGGAGAAGGGGAGGAAGGGCGTTTCCATGTGGTGTTCCAAAGGCCGTGCCGGCTCTGTCAGGGAGTAAGAGAACGCTACTGGGAAGTTCGTTAAGAAGGCGTTAAGTGGATGTCGGGTTTCCGTTGGTCGGGCGAACATGCGACATGAAGCACCCGAAGGTGGGCGGGAAGATGGATGAACTATCTGAAAACGACGTAGGACTTGTCGCGAATCGCTGTTGAACACTCGTTCATCCTTGGCTATGGTGGCCCCACGCTCCTGCGGACCCTTCGCAGGACATTCCGTCATTCGGATGAGGCCCTTGCATGCGTTATTCGTCGCTTGTGGACAGGATGGTCGGACCCGGCGTTGCCGCCTGGGACATTCACTACGCCGCCATCGCCGCCCAGCGCGCCGGCCGCGACGTGATCGTGCTCAGCGTCGGCGACCCGGATTTCGCAACCCCGGACTTCATCACCGATGCCGCCATTTCCGCGTTGCGCGACGGCGACACGCATTACAGCGACGTGGCCGGCAAGCCCGCGCTGCGCCAGGCGATTGCCGCCCTGCATGAACGACGATTCGGCCAAAAGGTGGCCGCCGAGAACATCATCGTTGTCGCCGGCGCGCAGAACGGTTTGTTCGCCGCCGCCATGTGCCTGCTGGAGAAGGGCGACGAAGTCATCACCTTCGACCCCGTCTACGTCACCTACGAAGCCACGCTGAAAGCCACCGGTGCCGTGCTGGTCGGCGTTCCGACCCGCCCGGAGAATGGCTTCCGCCCGCTGGCCGCCGATATCGCCGCGGCGATCACTCCGCGCACCAAGGCGATCTTCCTGGCCAACCCGAGCAACCCCACCGGCGTGGTGCTCAGCCGCGACGAGCTGCTGGCCATTGCCGCGTTGGCCGAGGCACACGACCTCTGGGTGGTGGTGGACGAGGTCTACGAGGGGCTGACGTTCGAGCGCGAGCACCAGAGCTTCGCCGCATTACCGGGCATGGCCGAGCGCACCCTGAGCATCGGCAGCCTGTCGAAATCCCACGCCATGACTGGCTGGCGCACGGGCTGGATAGTCGCCAACCCGACGCTGGTCGGGCACCTGGAAAACCTCGCGCTGAACATGTTCTACGGCCTGCCGGGCTTTGTGCAGGAGGCCGCGCTCGCGGCGGTGGAGCGCCACGATGAAGTGGTGTCGGCGATGCGCGAAATCTACCGCCGCCGCCGTGACCTGGTGGTCGCTGCGCTGAGCGACTGCCCGCGGGTGAAGGTGCTGTCGCCGGAAGCCGGGATGTTCGTCCTGGTGGATGTGCGTGAGACCGGGCTCAGCTCGCTGGATTTTTCCTGGCAGCTGTTCCATGCCACCGGCGTCTCGGTGCTCGATGCGGCGGCCTTCGGCCCGCAGGCGCAGGGTTTCGTGCGGCTGTCATTCGGGCTGAGCGACGAGAGCATGGCGGAGGCCTGCGCGCGGATCATCCGCTTCGTCGAATCGCTTCCCGCAAGTGCCGAATCAACTGTAGGAGCGAGCTTGCTCGCGAACGCTCTTGATGTTTCTGACGCTGCGGCTGGTTCGCGAGCAAGCTCGCTCCTACAGGAGCAGCCCGCCACTAAGCCGGTGATCGAGGTGCGCGATATCCACAAGCGCTTCGGCGACTTCGAAGTGCTCAAGGGCGTTTCGCTGTCGGCGTGCGAGGGCGAGGTGATCTCGCTGATCGGCGCCAGCGGCTCGGGCAAGAGCACCCTGCTGCGCTGCATCAACATGCTGGAGATTCCCAACCAGGGTTCGGTCACCGTCAACGGCGAGACCATCGGCCTGACCCAGAACCGCCATGGCGAGCCGCAGGTCGCCGACCAGAAGCAGCTCACGCGCATTCGCTCGCAGCTGGGCATGGTGTTCCAGAGCTTCAACCTGTGGCCGCACCGCACCGTGCTGGAGAACCTGATCGAGGCACCGACCTTCGTCCTCCACGAGAGCAAGGCCGAGGCCCGCGAACGCGCCGAGGCGCTGCTGGAGCGCGTCGGCCTGGCCGAGAAGCGCCATGAGTACCCGGCGTTCCTTTCCGGCGGCCAGCAGCAGCGCGTGGCCATTGCTCGTGCGCTGGCCGTGCGGCCGAAAGTGATGTTGTTCGACGAGCCGACCTCGGCGCTGGACCCGGAGCTGGTGGGCGAAGTGCTGAAGGTGATCCGCTCGCTGGCAGAGGAGGGGCGCACCATGATCCTGGTTACCCACGAAATGGCCTTCGCCCGCGACGTTTCCAGCCATGTGGCGTTCCTGCACAAGGGGCTGATCGAGGAAGAGGGCACCGCTGAGGAGGTCTTCTCGCGGCCGCGCAGCGAGCGCTGCCGGCAGTTCGTCAACGCGCACCAGAATCGCTGACCGATGCCGCGCTGTCGGCGCATCGATGAGCGTGACCCAACACTAAATAAAACAATGCAGGGGATCACGATGAACAAGAAAGGTCTGTGCAATCTGATGGTGGGTGCAGCGATGCTGGTGGCCGGCGTGGCGAGCGCCCAGGCCGAGACGATCCGCTTCGCCCTGGCCGCCGAACCCTATCCGCCGTTCTCGCAGAAGCAGCCCGATGGCAGCTGGGTCGGCTTCGAGCCGGACCTGATCCACAAGGTCTGCGCCGAGATGAAGGCGACCTGCGAGATCGACGAAGTGGCCTGGGACGGCATCATCCCGGCGCTGCTGGCGAAGAAGATCGACGTGATCTTCAACTCCCTGTCGATCACCGACGAGCGCGAGAAGCAGATCGCCTTCAGTCGCCCCTACTACGACACCCCGGTGGCCGTCGCCGCGCCCCAGGCGGTGGATGTGCAGATCAGCCCCGAGGGTCTGAAGGGCAAGGCTATCGGCGTGCAGATATCCACCGTCAGCTCCAACTACCTGAAGAAGTACTACGAGAAGATCGCCGACGTGCGCTACTACGACACCCAGGACTCGGTGAACGCCGACCTGGTTGCCGGGCGCATCGACCTGATGATGGCTGATGGCATTGCCGTGGCGTCCTTCGTCAAATCGCCGGACGCCCAGGCGGCCGGCATCGTCAACAAGGGCGAGGTGAAGTACGACCCACTGTTCGGCCGTGGCGTCGGCGCCGGTCTGCGCAAGGGCGATACGGAGCTGAAGGCGAAGATGGACGAGGCCATCGGCAAGCTGCTCGCCAGCGATGACTACAAAGCGCTGTCGGACAAGTACTTCGGCATGAGTGTCGCGCCCAAGCAGTGATCCCGGTGTGAGCTGGACCCGTGCCCGCTGCGGGCACGGGGTTGACCCTGAGCCTCCTATCCTGGAGACGGCCATGCAAAGCATCTTCGACCTGATCGGCTTCGGCCCTACCGGCTGGGGCCCGGCCCTGCTCAAGGGGCTGCTGGTCACCCTGCAGATTTCCGTCGGCGCCTTCCTCGTCGGCCTGCTGATCGGCCTGGCCGCGGCCAGCGCCAAGATCGGCGGACCGCGCCCACTGGCGATGCTCGCGCGCGGCTACACCACACTGTGCCGGGCGGTGCCGGAACTGCTGCTGATCCTGCTGCTGTTCTACGTCGGCTCCATGGGCCTGAACCAGTTCTTCGAGTGGCTGGGCTACGGCCAGGTGAAGCTCAACGGCATGATGGTGGCCATCGTCGTGCTCGGCCTGGTGCAGGGCGCCTACGCCTCGGAAATCTTCCGTGGCGCGATTCAATCGATTCCCTATGGCCAGATCGAGGCGGCGCGCGCCTACGGCATGCACGGCTTCGGTCTGTTCCGCCGGGTGACGTTGCCGATGATGGCGCCCAACGCGCTGGCCGGCATGGCCAACCTGTGGGTCAACCTGATCAAGGACAGTGCGCTGATCAGCGTGGTGGGCACCAACGAGCTGCTCTACACCGCCAAGCAGGCTGCCGGCTCGACCCGTCACTACCTGACCTTCTACCTCACCGCGGCGGCGCTGTATTACGTGCTCACCGTGCTTTCCAACCTGTTCGCGGGCTACCTGGAGCGGCGCTTCCGCCGCTGGATTCCGGCGGTCTGAGCGAGGCGCGGCGATGAACGAACACTGGCTATTCGTCTACGGTGCCCTGTTGCTCAAGGGCCTGGGCACCACCCTGGTGATCCTGCTGATTTCCGCCACGCTGGGCTTCGTGCTCGCACTGGCTGTGGCATTGGCGCGGATGTCGCGCAACTTCCTCGTCTCGCGCCTGGCGCTGGCGTACACCAGCGTGATTCGCGGCACGCCACTGCTGGTGCAGATCTACATCTTCTACTACGGCCTGGGCAGCTTGTTCGCGCAGTTCCCGCTGATCCGCGGCAGCTTTCTCTGGCCGTATTTGCGCGATGGCCTCTGGTACATCGTGATCGCACTGATCCTCTCGGTCGGCGCCTACGTCGGCGAGGTGGTTCGCGGCGGCCTGAAGGCCGTGCCGCGCGGTGAGTTGGAGGCCGCTTCGGCATTCGGCATGAACCGCACGCTGGTGCTCTATCGCGTGTGGCTGCCGCGGGCGATCCGCCTGCTGCTGCCGACCCTGGCGGGGGAGAGCGTGATGCTCCTCAAGTCCACCGCACTGGCCTCCACCATCGCCGTGGTTGACCTGCTCGGCGCGGCCAACGTGGTACGCGCGCAGACCTTCCAGGTGTATGAGCCGCTGCTGCTGGTGGCGGCGATCTACGTCTGCCTGACCTTCATCATCGAGGCGCTGTTCGCCGTGCTGGAGCGCGCCACGCCGGTTCGCCGCGAGGTGCAGAAGCCGGCGCAGCGATCATGGTTGGGCAAACGCAGGGCAAGGACGGCAGTTTGATAATGCATAGTTCGCCTTACGATCTTGCGAGCTAGCTAGAGCTGGATCAGGCGGGCGGCGCTCAACGACATCCAGCCGACGCGCAGCAGATCGTCGCCAAACCTCAGGCGTAGGCGCCGCGGCGGAGCCCTTCCACCCAGCAGCGGCTGAGTTCGAGGCCGTCGGCGGCGCTGAAGTTGGTCGGGTTCAGGCACCACTCCAGCCACAGTCCGTCGAGCATGGCGGAGAGGCCGATGGCGGCGAGGCGCGGGCGCGCCACGCGGAACCCCTCGGCGCTGGCGAGCTGGCTGATGAGGTTTTCCAGGATGGCGAGGTAGCTGTGGTAGCCGCGCTCGTGCGCTTCGTTCACCGGCGGCGAGTGGCGGATCAGGCTCCAGAACACTACCCAGGGGCTGAGCAGATCCGGGTCCAGCACCTGGGGTGAGAAGGAGCCGGTGAGGAAGGCTTCCATGCGCGCGGCAGGGTCGTTGCCGACCGCATCGACCTGTTGGTAGAGCGCCTGGGTGACCTCGCTGGCGAGGGTTTCGTAGGCCTGGGCGACCAGCGCGTCGATGCTGCCGAAGTGGTGGTTCACCAGGCCCACGGCGACGCCGGCTTCCTTGGCGATGCGGCGCACCGAGATGCCCGCGTGACCATCTGCGACCAGGCACTTGAGGCAGGCGCGCACGAGGTGATCGCGGCGTTCCTCGGGTGTGGCGCGCTGGGCTTTCTGGCGGGGGATATCCAAGGGCGGGCGTCCTGTGTTGCGTGGTGCCGGTACGCGGCGAACGGTTTCGATACTAGGAGGCGACGAAGAAGATTTCCACGGGCCTTTTGGATAGAGCGCAGACAGAGACCAGACAGAGGAGAGAGCACAGATGATCGAGGACGTATCCTTTGCCGTACCCGGTGATTCCGGTGCCGAGCTGCGCGTACGTGCGTGGCGTATCGACGGCGGCAGGCCGGGGCCAAAGGTGCACTTGCAGGCTGGCGTGCACGCCGATGAAATAGCCGGGATGCTGGTGCTTCACCAGCTGCTGCCGCGCCTGCGCGATGCCGCCGAGCGCGGCGTGCTCAATGGCAGCGTGACGCTTGTGCCGCAGGCCAATCCCATCGGTATCGGGCAGTTCCGCCAGGGACGGATTCTCGGTCGAAACCACGACGCGACCTCGCGCAATTTCAATCGTGGCTTCATCGCCTCGGCTGCCGCCAGCGGCACCCTGGACAACCTCACGCAGTGGCAGAAGCGCCTGGCCGAACTGGCCGCGCCGGCGGACATCGTGCTCGACCTGCACACCGACGACGAGGCGTTGCAGTACGTCTACATCCACGAGTGCTTCTGGCCGGCCGCGCAGGACCTTGCCGCCGCGCTGCACGCGAAGCTGGCGATCATCTGGGAAGGCGATGGCGACGGCGCGTTCGAAGAGGTAGTGATCGCCCCGTGGCTGGCCGAGCAGCGCTTCGCCGGGCGCCTGGTGGCGACCGTCGAGCTGCGTGGCCAGGGCGACGTCAGCGACGCGCTGGCGCAGCAGGATGCCGATGGCCTGTACCGCTTCCTCGGCGCCCGTGGCGTGGTCACCGATGCCGGGCCATTGCCGGACTGGAAGGGCGTCGCTACGCCCATGGGGTTCATGGAAACCGTGTTTGCACCGGCTGCCGGCGTGCTGGTGTTCGAGCGTGAGTTGGGCGAGTACATCGAGGCGGGCGAGCGCTTTGCGCGCATCGTTTCGCGCCCTGGCGACACAAGCAGTGAGCACATCCTGCGGGCGCCGCAGAGTGGATTGTTCGCCACCCGTTACCGTGACCGGCTGATTCCCCAGGGGGCTATCGCGGGCAAGTTTACCGGCACAGCGCCTTCGAGCACCTGGAGTGCCGGGGCTCTCGATCCGTAGCGCCGAACTGCTTTTGCTTTTCTGTAGGAGCGAGCTTGCTCGCGAACAGCTCCCGCTGCGAAGCCTGGGTTCGCGAGCAAGCTCGCTCCTACAGGCTATGCGTTACAACCAGACAGCGTTCCAGAAGGGATAATCACGAAGTGATTTGACCAGTCCTGCGCGCAAGGGATTGGCGACCAGATAGCGGGCTGCGGCTTTCAGGTCTTCGTCACGGCGTAGAGCGTGGTCGTGATAGCCCGATTGCCAGACTTTGCCCGTGCGCTTCAGTGCTTTGTTGAGCGAGATTGCGGTAAGAGATTTCAGCCGCCGCATGAAGTCACTCAATGAGTCGTTTTCGAGCTGGACCAGGCAGTGAAAATGATCTGGCATCAATACCCAGGCGAGGAGATCGGCGTGCGCCTCGTTGTGGAGTCCTCGGGCGGCTGCGCAGCACGCACTCCAATCCCGGAATAGCAGCTCGCGCTGATGAGTGACCGTGGTAACAAAGTAGACCTGCCCTGGAATCGAGAAACGTCCGCTGCGCAAATCCTTGCCGTGAAAACTCATCGCCAGTTCCTCAGGGAAGCCAGCGTCAAAAATCGCAGAGGAGGTGGGGCCTGCCTGTAGGAGCGAGCTTGCTCGCGAACCGGTGGGGTGCGGGTCGCGCGCCCGCGCGCTCCGACCAAAAGCCCGGGCCGGGAAAATAAAAAGCCCCCCCACGG